>CAWEOT010000012.1:0-81293 GCA_963810775.1 uncultured Gammaproteobacteria bacterium | reverse complement strand
GAGGCCGAGCGAATCTGGCAGAACCTCGTCGAATGCAAGTATCTCGTGATGGAGATGATGAAGCCCGGCGCCAGCTTCCGCTCCATCTACGAGGCGTTCATCGGACATCTGGGCAGGCTCAAACTTCCGCCGATCAAGTTCGTCGGCCATGGCATCGGGTTGCATTTGCACGAGCAGCCGTATCTCGGACCACACTCCGACGTTCCGCTCGAGGCGGGCATGGTCCTTGGCATAGAGCCGCTCGTGTACAACACCGGGTACGGCTTTGGCATGCAAAACAAGGATATTGTCGCAGTGACCCCCACGGGCTGCGAATTGCTGTCCGACCACACAAACACCGATCGTCTGTTCGCCATTCGCTGAACTCTCATGCGTGTCCTGATCGAGCATATGGAATTCGTCCTGTGCGTCGATCGCGATGATCGCGTCATCCGCGACGGTGCAGTCATCGTCGAGAACGATCGAATCATAGATCTAGGGGGGACGGCGGAGGTGCTTGCGCGCCATCGGGAGGGAGCTTTCGATCAAGTGATCGACGGGCGCAGGCGCGGCGCGTGCCCCCGGATTCGTTGACTCGCACGTGCACTTGTCGGAGGCGCTCTCGCGAGGTGTCTTTCCGGATGACCTCGACACGCGCGCTTGGGTGTTTGGCTGGGCAAAGCCGTTCTACGCGCACGTCGACGGCGAGGATGAGCGTATCGGTGTGCTGTTGTCATGCACGGAAATGCTTCGATGTGGTACGACCTGTTTTCTCGACATGGGAGCTCAAAACGACCCTGCAGGCACCGTCGCCGCCATCGAGCAGAGCGGCATGCGCGGCATCACGGGACGACATGCGGCCGATATTCCGCCTACGACGCTGCCACGAGGCTGGACGGAAGAGATGATCCGACATCATTTCTTCCCGGATGCAAATGCAGCGCTCGATGCGCTCGGCAGGGCCGTCGAACGGTGGCACAACTCGGCGGGCGGAAGAATCCGCTGCTGGGTTAACATCGAAGGTAAGGAGCCATGCAGCGTTGACCTGCACGTAGGCGCACGCCGGCTCGCCCGAAAAATATGGGGTCGGGACGACGTATCATCTCGCCACAAGCATCGAGGAGGTGCGGGTTGCTCCGAGAAGAAATACGGGAAAGCACCCGTGCAACGCATCGCCGATGCCGGAGGCCTCGGTCGAAATCTCGTTATTGCCCACGGTGTGGCGCTGACCGAATCGGAGAGGCACCTGCTCGCCGCTAACGACACGAAGATCGCGTTTTGTCCGGGAACCTCGCTGAAGCTGGCGAAAGGCGCCGCGATGTTCGGCCGGCGGGCTCTCCGGAGCTCATCGATGCCGGTGTCACCGTATCGCTCGGCACGGATGGCGTCTCGGCCTCGGCAATCTCAGTCTGATGAGGCAAATGTATGTCGTCGCGGGACTGTTCAAGGATGCGCGCAACGACGCGCGGTTGATCGGGGCACGCAAGGCATTGCGAATGGCGACGATCGATGGAGCCCGAGCGCTGGCTTGGGAAGATGAAATCGGCTCACTCGAGATCGGCAAGAAGGCGGATTTCGTGCTGTTCAACCTCGACCACGTTGAGTGGACACCATGCGGTGATCCCGTACAGACACTCGTGTGGTCAGCGTCGAACGCGTCGATCGCAGAGACCTGGGTAAATGGTCGGCCGCTATTTCGCGACGGCAAGGTCTTGACCATTGACGAACCAGCGCTGTACGGCGAAGCTCGGAGACGGTCTGCTGCGATCGTCAGACGTGCGGGGCTTTTGTCGGGGGACATCACTACGTCAACTTCCCTCTATACGTGACAGAAGACCGCCGCACGTGCCAGTACATACAGATGTGGACCGGACGCACGGTCGAACAGAAGCGCCGCCTCCGTGAAAGCCGTGACCGATGCCATGGTCGAGCACGCTGGCGCCAAACCCGACGCGCTGCACGTGATCATTCAGGAGGTACCGCCTGACGGCTCGGGGGCGAGCCGGTGTCCTCGGTATCGATCACGAGGTGTCCAAACATGAGCCTTGATCTGCTCGATCTGCGGAGCGCCGCGCTCATCGTGGTGGATGTGCAAAACGCCTTCTGCCACAAGGACGGGACCCTGGGCCGCTCCGGTGTCGATACCGAACGGCTGAGCTCCGTGCTTCGTCCGATTAGGAGGCTCGTCGAGCGCTGCTCGCAAGTCGGCATGCCGGTGCTGTGGACCGTTCAGGAGCACTTTGAGGTCGACCGGCGCCGCGCGCGCAAACGGTTGCCTGCGCATACCTCGAAACGCAAGGGCATCGCGGCCCTCGCCGGAACCTGGGACGCTGCGATCGTCGACGAGCTTTCAAACCTGGTCACCAATCCTTCGTTGGTTATCCGCAAGCACCGCTTCGGCGCCTTCCACGAGACCCGCTTGGACATCGTTCTGAAGATGCTGGGCGCGGAAGCGCTCTTCATTACGGGACTGACGTCAAACGCCTGCGTCGAAACGACGATTCGCGAAGCCTATCTGCGAGACTACGACGTTATAGGCGTCAGGGACTGCATCGGCGCGGTCAACGCCACGTGGGACGGTCTGGCTCGCGAAGTGTGGGAGCAGTATTTCGCGTTTACTTGCGAGTCGTCTGACGTGATGGCGTGGATCGATCGACAGCTTGAGCCGCGATCGGTTCGCATTCACCACGTGCTGCTCATGGTCCGCAGCCTTGAGGTATCGCGTCGTTTTTATATCGATCTGCTCGGCTTCCAAGCACGATTGGATGCCAAACCACTCGCAGACGGGCGGCCGCTCATTTCCACCGTACAGGGACTCGGCCTGACGGAGGGCGGATCTGGCGAGCAAACGCAGCTCGATCACCTGGCGTTCCAGGTGTGTGCCGTGGAGGCATTGAGCGCGCGCCTGAAGAAGGCCGGAGTCGTATTCGACCGTGAGTTGGCTCCCGGCCCCTACGGCCTAGCAATCTACGTGAAGGACCCCGACGGAAACATCCTTGAATTGTTTGAAACGAGTGCTGTTCACGGCTAACCGCACATAGAGAGCAACGAAAAATGTTTGAGCCATGCTACGAACTTGCGTCAAAAAAAGGGCACGCATGACGCGGGCAGAGGCGACCGTAAACACGAGATCACGCAGACGCGCCAGGCAGCGCACGAGCACTGTCGCAGGCGTGCCGAAGAAGACGCCGCGTGACCGGAGGAACACTGCTCAAGAAACCACAGGCGGCGACGGATCCACCAACGTGCGCAAGCGCACGATCCAGGAGCTCGTGTACGAGGAGCTGCGACGAAGCCTGATGACGGGGGTATTCACCCCGGGTGAAAAGATTAGCCTGCGTCGCCTGACCGAACAGACCGGCACGAGCATGATGCCCGTTCGCGAGGCAGTGAATCGATTGATCGCGGAACGCGCGTTGCAGGTCGTTCCCAAGCGGCAGGTCATCGTGCCGATGATGACCGAGGCGAAATTCGACGAGATCACCCGGTGGCGCGTGGAACTGGAAACCGCGGCAGCGGGAGCCGCCTGTCGGAAGATCACGCCGGAGATCACGAGCCGGCTCGAGCAGATCAATGCGAAAATCGTGGTAGCGGTACAGAACGATCACAAGGAAGAGTTGCTGCCGCTGAACTACGAGTTTCATTTCACGATCTATCGCGCTGCACAACTTGAGGTGCTGCTTCCGATGATCGAGAGCCTGTGGCTTCAGGCGGGCCCGTTTACCTACTATTCAACGCCCTCGCCGCGCGCGTTGTGGGATGTGCGGCACCATTGCGACCTCATCACGGCACTTCGCCACCGGGATGAGCAAGCGGCGGGTGAAGCACTCTCCCAAGATATCCTTACTGCCAGCCAATTTCTCAAGCGGAGTGGGCACTTCGCCAAGCCGCGCATGCGACAGGTGTCCAGCCGCGAGTGACAAGAGTTCGTGCTTCCGCGCGTTAGAAAGCGGCCGCAACACCCGCACGCATGAGAGTGCATGGTTCTTCCAAGACCCGCCTGGATCGGACGCACATGGTCGCGCTCGCGTTGACATCTACTGAGATCACGCTTTAAGATTTTCTCTGAGATCACAAAGTTTGATCACACTTTCACCTCAGCCCCGCGAAGGAGGGAACATGAGCCAGGCAGCGCGCAAGTACATGGCTGCTCTCATCGTCGCAGTCGCCGGGTACCCTGTGTCGCCTACCCAAGGTGCCACAGCCTTGGAAGAGATCGTGGTAACCGCGCAGAGGCGGGAGCAGTCCCCGCAGGATGTTCCGATCAGTCTCACTGTATTCTCGACAAAGCAGCTGAAGGAACTTGGGGTCGACAGCACGATCGATCTCGCCGGCTTCGCTCCCGGTCTCACCATCGGGCAGAACACTGGGGACGGAGATTTCGCGTTCGTCTCGCTCCGCGGCGTTACGATGAGAGATTTCGCCGACACCAATGAAGTCCTCCGCCGTCTATCTCAACGAGTTCTACAAGGCGAACCTGATGGGACTCGATCAGCAAATTTTCGATATCAGTCGTGTGGAAGTGCTACGCGGACCGCAGGGAACTCTGTACGGCCGCAATACCACGCGGAAGGTCGATCCACTACGTGGCCAACGCGCCGACGCGTCAGTCAGACGGATACGTGGACCTGACCGTCAGGAGACTCAGCCAGTTCAAGGTCGAGGGGGCGCTGAGCGGCCCCATCAGCGAGGCCTTCTCGGCGCGTCTCTCGGTGCTGCATAACGAGCACGACGGCTGGCTCGACAATGTTTTTGCCGGAAACGATGACGGCAATGCGCTCGATGCGACGTCGGTTCGAGGCAGTTGCTACTTCAATCCATCAGATAACGCGGAATTCCTGCTCCTCGCGCAATACGCCTACAACGATAATGAGGCGGGGAACATGTTCCCGCATGTGGCCGTGACGCAGGACCCGGTAACGGGACTGGCCGTGCCCAATCCCGGCGGAGCGGGTTTTGCGGGATACATCGAGGCGACCCCGAACAATCCGCGCGATACCAATTCAAATCGTGACATCGCCCTCAAGACTGACCAGTTCACAGCGATCGGCCTCGGGAAGTGGCACTTCGGCGATCTCGAGCTCGTCTCGGTGACGGGTTACGAGGAAACGTCGAAGGATGGAATGTCCGACAGCGACGGCACACCGTTCAACCTCGGCACGGAAGTGCACCCACGTGCCTATCAGTTCTCGCAGGAATTCCGGCTCTCTGGGTCGACGGAGAAAATGGAGTCATTGTACAGGTCTCTACTATTTCACGTACGACATTCATGGCATGCAAAGGCGCTGCCGACCCGGTACGTGTGATGTTCTGCGCGACCCGGTTCTCTATGATCTGGAGACAGAATCCTGGGCTGCCTTCGTGAATGTCGACTTCGCATTAACGTCGAAGGTGGGCCTCACGACCGGTCTTCGCTACACTCAGGAGGACAAGGACTACGAGCTCAACAATATGGACTTCGGGTTCGTCTTCAGCCAGGCGACCGTCGGTGATCTAGCCAAGCAGGACGACGACAATCTCAGTTTCAACGTGCGGCTGAATTGGAAGCCCAGCGATAATTTTCTTACTTATGCAGGTGTCGCCCGCGGCTTTAAGGCCGGTACGTTCAATGTCGGTTTCACTCCGATAGCGACCGACGCCATTCCCGTCGATCCAGAGGAGCTGACGAGCTATGAAGTGGGAATCAAGTCGTCTAATACGAACGACACGCTACAGGTCAACGGCGCGGTGTTCTACGATTACAAGGATTCCCAGGCGTTCCAGTTTGACGGCCAGACCCTGAGCGCAACGACGTTCAACCGAGATGCGAAAATCAGCGGCGCGGAACTAGAAGTCATAGCCGTGCCGGTGACCGGTCTCAGCTTAAGGCTCGCAGTGACCTATTTGGAGGATGCGACACTAAAGGACGTTGAGCTCCCGGGCCCGACGTTTTCCGGACTGCCGCCCATCGACACTCGAATGCCACTTACTCCTGAGTGGGACATCGGGGCACTGATTCGATACGAGTTCGGCGTTCCCTGGGGCGGTCGCCTCGCGCTGCAGGGGGCCGCCACATACCTCTCGGAGCAGTTCTTCGACGCGTTTGCCGAACAGCCCGTCGCACTTAGAGTCGAGCTATACCACAGTGGATGCCCGGCTGAGCTGGTACAGCGACAACGACAAGTGGGAGGTATCCGTGTTCGCGGACAATCTGACCGACGAGGAGTACCGGACGTACGCATTCGACCTTGCCTTCCTCGGGTTTGCGACCGACGTCTACGGCAAGCCCGCGCTGGGTCGGAGGTTTGATCAGCTACAGTTGGTAAGGTGACGGCTGGTGATCAGTCAGGAAAGAGAACCAGCTGCTAACCGATATCCTCCCGGGGAGTGCCGCTGGCGACCTCGTTCGGAGCTACTGGCAGCCGGCGGCACTGGTCGACGAGATCCGCGATGATCGTCCGGTCCTACCGGTCACGCTGATGGGCGAGCCGGCTCGTTCTCTTCAGAGATGAGCAGGGCCAGTACGGACTCATGGAGCGGCACTGCCCGCATCGCGGGGCGGACCTGTGCTTCGGGCGGCTCGAGGACGGCGGCCTGCGATGCGCGTTTCACGGCTGGCTCTTCGATGTCGCTGGGCAGTGTCTCGGAGCAGCCGGCCGAGCCGGCAGGCAGCCGCTCGCATCAACACCTGAAGCATCGCGCCTATCCGTGCCTGGAACGTAATGGGATCGTGTTCGCCTATTTGGGTGCGGGCTCCCCGCCGCCGCTGGGAGATTTTGACTGCTTTACCGCGCCGTTGGAGTACACGTTCGCTTTCAAGGGGCTGATCGAGTGCAACTGGCTCCAGGCAGTGGAGGTCGGCATCGATCCGGCACATGCATCGTTCTTGCACCGCTTTCTCGAGGATGAAGCACCCGAAGCTGCCTACGGCAAGCAGTTCCGCGAGACGGTGAGCACCGGGGTGCCGCTGACTCGGGTTCTGCGCGAGCATCAGCGTCCGGAAATTTCCGTGCAAGAGGTCGACTATGGCCTGCGCATCATAACGACACGCGATGTCGATGCCGGGCAGCGGCATTACCGCGTCACGAATCTCATCTTTCCGAACGCGATCGTGATTCCCATGAGCGATGAAATGACAACCACACAGTGGCACGTTCCGATCGATAACCACTCATGCTACTGGTATGCGATCTTCACGAGCTTCGGGGGACCGGTAGACAAGGAACAAATGCGTCAGCAGCGACTGGCACTTTACGAGCCGCCCGAGTATCGGCCGCGGGTGAACCGATCCAAAGTCGACCATGGTTTCAGTGCGGAGGAGCAGAAGACCCGGACCTACACTGGCATGGGCACGGACATCAATGTGCACGATCAGTGGGCGGTGGAGTCGATGGGCGCGATTCAGGATCGGACGCAGGAGCACCTTGGGAAGTCCGACGTCGCCATCGTGAAGTTCAGGAAGATCTTAAAGAACGCTATCGCGAGCGGGCGACCGCCGGAAATGACAAGCGTGAACCCTGTAGCAGTCGACCTCATCGGTGAGTGCGGCAACGAGGACTGCTGGATGGAGTTCGACCGTCAACGCCGGGCGCGAGCCAGATGGGCGGCGAATCGCTGACGAGCGCGCGAAGTGGAGGCTTCATCGAGCGGCACGGTCTCTGGACCGCTGCGCAGAACAGCGCAGCCGAAGACGTGCGCAAGGCGGTTGCTGCGGAGCGCATCGAGTCGGTGCGAGTTGCCTTCGCGGATCAGCATGGAATCTTGCGCGGCAAGAAGCGTATACCTCCAGGGCGTTCGAATCGGTGCTTGCGGACGGATGCGCGATCACCTCAACGCTCCTGCTGAAGGACACCTCGCACCGGACGGCGTTTCCGATCTGGCGGAAGGAAGGTGGGCCCGATCCGCCACGACTGATCGGCGCGAGTGATTTCATTCTCGTTCCGGATCCTGCCACGTTTCGGCCAATACCCTGGGCGAAGAAGTCCGCGTGGATATTATGCGATGGTTTCTATCGCGACGGCACGGCCGTGCCGTTTTCGACCCGGCACTTGCTCAGGAAAGTGCTGTCCAGTCTCGAAAGACTGGGGTACTCCTACCTTTTGGGGATTGAACTCGAATTCTGCGTGTACCGAATGTTGGATCCCCAGCTGACCCACGAGAGCTGTACTCACCCTGGGAAGCCTCCTGAGGTCACGCCGTTGACGCATGGTTATCAGCATCTGACCGAGGGACGGTACGACGAGCTAGAGCCCGGTGCTGGAGATTTTACGCGAGGCGCTCGTCGCGCTCGGCTTGCCGTTGCGGACCCTCGAAGTGGAATTCGGGCCGAGCCAAATGGAGTGGACGTTCGAACCTGTAGCAGGGATCGAGGGTGCGGACCAGCTGGTCCTAACGCGCAGCGCCATCAAGCAGGTGTGCAAGCGCCACGGCTACCACGCGACCTTCATGACGCGTCCGGCTTTCGCCAATGCGTTTTCGAGCGGCTGGCATCTGCATCAGTCGCTGCTCGATGCCCGCAACGGACGCAATGTTTTCGTGAGCGACGAACCACGTGAGTTGCTTTCGCCCACCGGAAAGAGCTATCTGGCGGGGCTTCTCGTGCATGCGAAGGAAGCCTGTCTCCTCTCGACGCCGACGATCAACGGATACAAGCGCTACAGCCGCTCGCACGCGCTCGCGCCGAATCGCATTGTATGGGGGAAGGATAATCGTGGCGCCATGCTGCGGGTCGTGGGTGAGTCCGGCGATCCGGCGACGCACATCGAGAACCGGGTCGGCGAGCCCGCGGCGAATCCCTATCTCTATGTTGCTTCGCAGATCGTTTGCGGCGTGAACGGTATTGAACAGCACCTGGTGCCGCCGGCGGCCGTCGACACACCGTACGATGATTCCTGGGAACGGTTGCCGCGCAACATTGCGGAGGCGATCGCCCATTTTCGAGGTAGCGAGCTCTTGCGCCAGGCACTGGGTGACACGTTCGTCGACTACTTCAGTCACATCAAGGAGTTCGAACTCAACCGGTTTCTTGAAGAGGACGTAACTGATTGGGAACAGCGTGAGTACTTTGCCAACTTCTAGCGTCTGTATCCGATTCGCCAAGTGCCTGTTGGTAGCTACTTCGGCGGTCTTCATCTTCGCTCGTCGTTTTCAACAACGTGACCGACTACGACTCGAACCTTCAGTACGTTAAGCACGTGCTCACGATGGACACAACCTTTCCCGACAACCGGGGTATGTGGCGACGGATCGAGCTCCAGAGCCTTCACCACGTTGCCTATCTGACTATCATATTGATCGAGGCAGCTGTCGCATTGTTGCTGTGGATCGGTGTCGCGCGGCTGTGGAGAAGCCGCGGTAACGCGCTCGACTTCAATCACGCCAAGGCAGCAGCGGTGCTCGGGCTTGGCGGTGCGGTGGCACTTTTCTTCGGTGGTTTTCTGGCCCTGGGCGGCGAATGGTTTCTGATGCTGGCAATCGGAAACGTGGAATTCCCAGCCGGAATCAGCGATGTTCGCAACTCTTTATTGCCTGATCCTACTACTCGTCGCGCAGCGTGATGCCGACGATTCCTGAGTCTCGGTCATGAGCCTGAACCGGCGCGAGTTCCTGCTTCGGTCGTCTGCTGCTGCCTGCGGCTTCAGCTTCCGCATCGGCAATGCCGCGGTCCTCAGAGCGAAGCTCTTCTGCCGGCTTTCTCACGGAATTATCAGCGGTTGCCGCCGTGGCAGCGATCCGCGCCGGCGAGTTGAAGGCCGAGGACTACGCCGCCGCGTTGCTCGATCGGGCCGCACGCCTCAAGGAGCTCAACGCATTCCTGACGATACGCCCTGACGAGGTAAGGGAAGCCGCGCGCCACGCCGACAGAAAGCGAGCGGCGGGCCGCCCTCTTGGTTTGCTGCACGGATCACCGCTCCCCGTGAAAGAACAGCGTCAACACGAAGGAGCTACCCACGTCGAACGGTACTCGCGCCCTGCGCGATCTGACTCCGAAGCAAGACGCGAAGGTGCTCGAGTCGCTTTTCGCGCAGGGTGCGATCCTCATGGGCAAGACGAATCTCCACGAGCTTTCGTGGGGATGGACTAGCAACAACCTCACTTTCGGGGCAAGTACTCAATCCTTACGACCTGACTCCAACGCCCGTGGAAGCAGCGGCGGTTCCGCCGCCGCGGTGGCTGCGCGCCTCGCACCGCTTGCGGTTGCCGAAGACACGTACGGGTCGATTCGCGTTCCAGCTGCATTTTGTGGTCTCTCCGGACTGCGTCCGACGTTCGGCCGATATCCGGACGACGGGATCCTCCCCCTGACACGCGCCAAGTGCGACCAGGTCGGTCCGCTCGCGCGCTCCGTCGAGGATCTGATCCTCTTCGACTCCGTCGTTGCCAAGGACAGCACTCCCGTAACAGCCGCGTCGCTGCGCGGGGTCCGAGATGGGGTGTCTCCGGCCTTCTTGTCAGATGGGTTGGATCCGGAATCCGAGCGACTTACGGGCGAGGCGATCAGAAAACTAAAAGGTGCCGGCGTGCAGATCGTCGTCGCCGAACTGCCCGGACCCTTGCGTCAGGCATCCGCGGTCGTGGGGGCCCTCATCCGCTATGAGGCGCTCGACAACTTTGCGACGTATCTGAAGGAGGAGCGCACGGGTGTGACTCTAGATGAGTTGATCTCGCAGGCCGGCGCGAATCTCGAATTCCTACTCGCGGCGGCCCGGAACCCGGGCTCTCGTCAGGCCTACCTGTCGCTCCTGGACCAGAAAGAAGCGATCAAGGTCGCTGCAGCTGAAGTACTTCGTGCCCACCAGATCGAGACTCTAGTCTTTCCGCCCGTACTAATGCCCGCCTTTCCTCAGGGTGATTCACCAGTGGTCAGAGTCGGCGATCGCGACATGGATCTGCTTGATGCGATTGGTCGCAATATGGGGCTTGGAAGCTGCGCGAGCCTGAGCTGCCTAGTGCTGCCCATTGGTCTCACGAGGTCCGGGTTGCCTGTGGGACTCGAATTCGACGCGCCGTTGGGTAGTGATCGACGCCTGCTGGCTCTCGGCTTATCGTTCGAAAAGGCGCTGGGTCCGATCGCTCCTCCCGCACTCAGTGCCTAATTGGCGCTACTCGCGCGTTGGTAGCAACGCGCTCTTCCGATTCTCGCGATCTCGCGTCGATCAACGGGATCGATTCCCTTGAGAGCGAGAGCGGTCAGGATGCCGATTTGAATCCAGTCCTCGAGCTTTAGCGCGGTGAAACCGATACACATACGAAGAGTGCAACAACCATTGCTGAGACACGGGTGTGGGTCGCGTTCGGCCCGGTGCTCGCGCTTCTCACGCTGATGCTGCCGCTGCGCCTGGTGCGTCCGTGAACCTCGCTGCCTATTTGAATCGCATTGGCCACACCGCACCGGTGCGCGCGGATTTGGGGACGCTGCGGGCGCTGCATCGGGCGCATCAATACACGGTGACGTTCGAGAATCTGGATGTGCAGCTAGGGCGGCCCGTGTCGCTCGAGAGGGAAGCGATCTACGACAAGGTCGTTACGCGACGGCGCGGCGGCTGGTGCTACGAGCTGAACGGCTTGATGGACTGGGCGCTGCGAGAGATCGGCTTCGATGTCATGCGACTGTGTGCGGGCGTGATGCGCGCGGCGGCCGGCGATGCGCAGCTCGGCAATCATCTTTGCCTGCTCGTACAGCTCGATGAACCGTGGCTCGTGGATGTAGGTTTCGGCGGCAGTCTCGCCGAACCGTTTCCTGTGCGGCTGTTCGAACGTACGGAGCCGCCGTACCAGCTCGCGCTGACGCGCGCCGATGGCGACTATTGGCGCTTCGTGGAAACCACGCACGACAGCCAACCGTTCTCGTTCGATTTCCGCATCGGCGCGGCGGACGAAGCGCTGTTCGCGCGCATGTGCGAGTGGCAGCAAACGAACCCCCGCTCCCCGTTCGTGCAGAATCTCGTCGCCCAGCGGCGCACACCGGACACGCACGTAAGCCTGCGGGGCCGCGTGCTGAAGACGACACACGCCGCGCGTTCGGAAAAGGCGCTACTGGGATCCGCCGACGAGCTCGTTGCCACGTTGCGCGACAAGCTGGATCTGAATGTGCCCGAAGCAGCCTCGCTGTGGCCGGCGATCTGCGAGCGTCACGCCGCGCGGTTCGGCCCGGCAGCTAGCGGCACAAGTCCGTAACGCATATCGACGCGAGCGTGGGGCCTTCTGGAGGCACTTCAATTACCAAAGCGTGCCCCCGCTACCAAATCCTCAAAGGCCTCGGGACCACCGGGGCCTTTTTGTTTGTCTGCTATCGACCCAAGCCGGAGGCTGGCTACGCGCGAATCGTCGATTTCGAGTAATCAGACGAACGGACATTCGCGATGGAACGCCCCCTGCAATAGCGCCATCACGAGGCGACCAGGAGCCTGCAACGGCTCGTGCCCGGCGATATCGACTTCAAGCGGGGTCGATTCGTTGCCACCCCTCGCATTCCAGACGCAGGGTCTCGATCAGCGCGCCCGCGCCGTCGGCATCGAGCTCCGGCAAGGCCTGGTATTGCGACACCCAGCATCCCCAGACCTTGTAGCTCGAGAGTAGTCGTCCGGCTTCGTCGAACAACTCGATGACGACTTCCTTGGGTACGACTTGTGGCGAGCCTGCACTTCCGCCCGCGGCGGCGTTCGCCCAGGTCTCGAACTCACGGTCGTATGTGATGCCGCGTTCCAGCGTGATGGGGTCGTACCGCGTCGGTCCCGGCAACCGCCGGGGCGTCGTGTCGCCACCTTCGCGGTACTCGACGATCTCCGTGGTTCGCTTCAAGGCACTCACCTTGTGGACGCCCGCGACATAGTGACTGTCCCACTTCACCCGGAATTTGAAGTTCTTGTAGGGATCGATGCGCGGCGACATCGAGCCGTACGCTCGCGCGAGCGCAGTCGCTTGGCCCGCGACGGCCTGCGCCAGCGAGCGAGCACCGTCGTCCAGCGGCCTGCGGAGCTGGAGATCGGTGAGCGCGTAGTTCAGGACCTCCAGCACGGTGATTCCGGGATCGTGCGAGTTGCTCGTCGTCCAATCAGGCGCGGCCCGAGGGAGAATTTCCTGCAGGTAATGGGCAAGGGCCGTCCACAGCTGTTCTGTCATGGGCATGGCGACACTCCGTGGCTGGCGGGACGCAGGCCATGCTACGCCGCCGTCAGGGGCGCGCAGAAGTGCCGACGTCGTGTTACTGGCCCAGCCGCTCAGCGTCAGCTAGGCGCGACCTCGAGCGGGAGTTCGGAGTAGCGTGCTGGCCATCGTCCAAGGCTGCACGGACGCAGTGACGAGACCGAAGCCACCTTGGCGGAAGCGCAAGGAGCATTACCTCGCGCACCTCGAGGACGAGTAGGCAGATGTAGATCGTCTGCATCTGGTCAGTGTCTCAACGAGCAATTCGTCCGTTTCTGGCCGATTGAAGCCATTCATCCAGCCGAGTGCGTCACCGGGTAATCCTTAGAAAACCACACCACAAGCAAGCCGCCGCTACCTCATTGCGAGGCCGAGCCGGCATGTCTACCCGATCTCTAGCGGTCTCTCACGGGGCAACGAGGGGGATGGGTCGATCGCTCACAGCCAAAAAGCAGGCCCCCGCTACCATCTAATCTTGCCGCTCCCGCGCTGCACACCTTCAGCAGCGCCGGGGCAGATAGATTCAGCTCCGCGACAAGTTCGCCGCCTGCGAGCGCATTGCTGAACGCGAAAGGCTCCGTGTCGTCGCGCGGTTCTCGTATGCCGCGATCTCTTTCTAAGTTCCTACGCACATGAACTTATATCCCTTCGACCGGATTTGAAATATACATCTCAATTGTCGGAGAACCCGGGCGCAAGAACCTGGAGCCTTGCCGGGACGCTCAATGCAACGGTCCGACACGTCGTCACGAGCAGAGGTTCGTTGGGTTGACGAATTGTTCGAACTGGTGGGGGAGGCGACATGGACAAGGTCACGAGAATAGTTCTAGCGACGGTTTGCCTTGTAGCGTTGGCAAGTACGAACGCGGTCGCAGCAACTTCGATCACGTACACCGTCGACGATTGGCAGATCACGGCGACGGACCTGGGGGTCCTGCCCGGAGGTGCGTCATCGAGCGCCCATGCAATCAACAACCGCGGTGAAATTGCCGGGTTGGCTAACGACAGCAGTTGGGCGCTCCATCTTCCGATCTGGGACGCAAATACGGGAGCGATAATCGGCATGGCCGACCTGGATCCCGGCAGCACTGCGATTCCCGAGCACCGCAATGATCGAGGAGAAATGGCCGGCACCGACTGCATTGGAGGTTGCGGCAGATTGTACAGAGGCATCTTCTGGAATACCGCCGGACAAGCAGTCGGATTGCCGGGGTTCGCGGGAACGGACCCGCTTTATGGATCTGTTCACGTCATGGCTCACGGCATCAATAATCTCGGACACGTGGTGGGCGGGGCCAAAGATGGGACGTTGACTCATCCCATGCACGCCGTAATTTGGCAAAACGTAGGTGCGCCGCCGCTTGATCTCGGCTTCCTGGGCAAAGGCGCTTATGTCGATTACAGCGAGGCCTTTGGCATCAACGATTTTGGCCACGTTGTCGGCAATAGCGCGCTCGGTACCCTGACTCGCGGATTCCTCTGGCGCAATGGACAGATGATCGACCTCGGTGCCTTGAGCGGTCAGGTGGTGTCGGAAGCCAAAGCGATCAACGACAACGGTCTCATTGTGGGTAAGAGCAACTTCTATCCGGTCACCTGGACGTATGAAATCGCGAATCTGAGCAGCACTCCGTCGATTCGACAATTGCCCATACCGACGGGATTCTTCTCCGCGCAGCCGACCGCAGTGAACGATTCCGGCGACGTCGCGGGCCATGCGGGTTCCCCGAGCATCGATGCACATGCGATCCTCTGGCGCAATGGCCAGGCCATCGATCTCGGCATCTGGCCGGGCGGCCACTACAGCGCTGCGACCGGGATCAACAACCTCGGCCAGATCGTTGGCATCGGAACCGTCGCCGGAGATAACCTCGATCATGCGTTGATGTGGACGGTAGCTGCGGCAGGTGGCGGTGGAGGGACGCCGAACGCAACGCCGGTGGCAAACGTGCAGGCAACCAGTTCGACAACGATTCGTCGCGGCGGCAGCGTCTCGGTTCAGGCCAGTTTCAGCGATCCCGACAACGGGCCGTGGAGCTACAAATTGGTTTGGGGCGACGGGGGCGTGACAATGGGCAATGTTGCTAGCGCCGGCACAATCCAAGGTATAAGCCCGCACGCGTACGGGACGGCTGGCACATTCAAGGTCAAGCTCACCGTCACCGACAGCCGGAGAGCAGTCGGAAGCTCGAGTGCGATCACCGTCAGGGTCCGCTGAGCACTGCGAGATCCCCCAATCGCCGGGCCCTCCTGCGTTGATTGCGCGGGAGTGTCCGGCCAGCTTGAAGATAAGCGGATCAATCGTTGCGCCGCTGTCGCAATTCCACGTCAACAAACTCAGTGACGTACGCCTCGGAGCGGACAGAAGTGAAGGATATTTTGGTTGAGTGTGAACTTGCTGTATCTGGGACTTCGAGCGACGACCACAAGGCTGCGTGCGACAGGTATAAGCGCCAGACCAGTACCTTGATTGAACTCGACACAACGATGTACTGAGCAGCGGGAACAAGGGCCCGACACGTCGCCATGCCGGGGTCTCTTACTGTTTCAACTACACCGTTTTATAGCTTATCAAACACCAGTGTGTTGTTGACTTCCTCGCCTTTTGCGTTCGTTCCTTTCGTCTTGATCGTCATTATCTTCCCATCCTTGGAGATCACCCGAGTGCTGGTGGAGGCTACCTTGCCGGCCTTCTTCAGGGTCGCTTCGACAGTTGAATCGTCGACCCGCTTCAGGGAAATCGTATCCGCATCCGGATTGCCTGTAACGGGGAAATCCTTGCCGTCTAAGGTGCCGGTGTAATTCATCTGCATTTCCTTGCCGTCGGCGGTAACTCCTTTGGCGCTCATCTTGACGGCTCCGCCAGCGACCTCGTATGTCCGCGTCTGGCTCTTCGGTGCGGGACCGGGATCAAACTTCGATTTCGCGAGGTTCAGTTCCCATGTTCCATTTTGGGGATCGGCTGCCTGAGCCAATACCTGACTGACAGGCATCGTCGCTGTAACTGCTGCGAGAATGATCGTGCGTAATAGTGGATGCATCGAACTCCTCCTTGCCTCCGGCCTCTTATGAAATTCCTGGGGCCATTGACTATGCGCTTCAGGAAAGTCGATGAGCAAGCATTCGGACATCAACAGTCCAATTTGCCTTACGTGAAACGATTGCGGCTCCGACTGGACTGACCGTGCCGTCGGTGACCGAGATCGATCTCGGCTTCCGCTACCGCTTTGAGATTGGCAACGCGCCGGTGAGCGTCCGCATCCAGGCGATGAACATTGCCGACGATCGCACGTGGCGAGTCATCTCGTCAGGTGAGGCGCGAATGACCGACGGGCGGCGCTACTCGCTCACGTTCACGACGGATCTCTAGACAGCGGCCGCTCAAAAAGCAATCCGCCTGCGGCGTGCGTACCTATGCCGCATGCACGTGTGGTCGTCGCCTGCGGAAATTAGCGAATCGGGCCCCCGCTACCATTTTCGAGCTGAAACCCCGGCCTCGTGCCGGGGTTTCTTTTGGCGGCCAAGCAGAGAAGGCGGGCGAAGCGCCTCGCGAGCGCTGCCGGGCAGCCCATACAGCCAGATGCGCACGGGTGTGCGCGGAAACAACCAGGTCAGAGCGGCTTGTATTTGAACTTGGCGCCGCCGAGCGCGGCCTCGTACATCAGCCCACCCTTGATGATTGAAAAGGAGGCTATGCCCTTCTCATAGCCGGTGCGGGACTTGGTCGTCGCGTCTTTCTTTCCGGCGCTTGCGCCTGAGGACGTACCGGTCGTACCTGCACCGGCGGACGCTCCCGCCGTTATGGCGACAGCACTGGCTTTCGCCCCGAACTCGAAGTTACCCGACGTGAACTCCTTGAATGCCCTTTCATCCTCAAAAAAGACGAGCAGGCTGTAACCCTGTGCGCCCGCCTGCCAACCAAAGCTCACTTGATTCATCTTGGCCGTGCCTACCTGCTTACCTTTCTCATAGACACACCCCGAACCATGGGCTCCGCCGACGCCGAGTCCGGCCTTGCCGATTGTCGGGAAGACGGCATAGCCGTAACCGTTCTTGAAGTAGCCGGCGCTTTCGCCGGCGTCCTGGAACAACTTGATCGTTGCCGCACACTCGGCCGGATCATCATCCGCGAAGGCCAGAGAGCAGAACATCGAACTCAACGCTAGGCTCATAAATACTGCGCATAGCCGCTTCATGTTTTTAAACCTCTTGTCGTCTTAAAAGCCTAAGGCAAGGCTGATTAGCGAGATCTTAGCGACCTCAATCAACTCGAGTCGGCCGCCTCGCTCGACGCATGTAGCCGGCCGCAAGAGTGTAAGTCGGATCTCAGCGAAAACTATGCGCCGGCGCCGAAACAGCGTCAATTCGGCGCGTCCCAGCCTAGTTCACGGTCTCGTCGAACGAAAATATTGGATCGACGTCGACGGGCACATCCTTCGCCGAATCGAGTGTCTTCTTCAACGACGCGGGCATCGCGCCGTACTTGTCGAACCACGCGGTGACGCGTGCGCGATCGCCCGTGGCCTCCTGCTCGAGCAGTTCCTTTGCCAAACGCTGCATCGCATCCGGCATCTTTGCGTAGTCGACGCGGTAGCGGCCGTTCGCGGATAGGAACGCGCCTTGCGAGCCGAGGTAGTTGAACTCCATCATCTCAGCGCGCCCGTGCGCCTCGCCGGTGCCGAAACGCACTGTGCGGAAGATGCCGGCGGCGTACGACGCGTAGTACTCGTTCAGCCGCTCCTTCTTCAGAACGCCCTTGTCTACGAGCCACTTCAGCGCAAACATGCCGACCACGTCCGCCTTGGCCTCTTCGAGGCCGGAGTAGCCGGCGCCAATGGCTTCGCGAATGTCGACCTGCCTGCCGCCGGCGCGTGCGAACGCAGGCCCGAGGCCGTGGCAGATCTCGTGCATGATCACGACGGCCAAATAGCCTTCGCCCGAGGCCTGCTTGGCCTGCGCAGGATCCATCACTCTGGCCGCGAGGGGCAGGACGACCTCGCTCACCCGCGCATCCATGAAGGTCTTGAAGAAGATCTTCTTGGTCCCTTTTATCTTGTGAATACGCGGATCGTTCGGCAGGTTGTCGGCGACTGCCTGATAGCCATGGCGAAGGTCGCCGGACCGGAACGGCGCGTCCATGACTTCCATCGGCGTGGCGTGACCGCGGACCGAGGGACGATCCGCGGGAGCGAGCGGCAGGGCATCCTGAATCTCCGGAACCCATTTCTGGTACAGCTCGAGGTTCCGGCTCTCGGCTTCGTTCCTGATCAGGATCGCGGCACCGTACGACGTCTTCACGCCGAGCAGATCGTCGAGGTAGGTTTCATACGGCGCGAGGATGACGTCGACCTTCGGGTTCTTGAGATCGACCCACGCCATGTCGCTCGCGTAATAGTCGTCCTTGAGGAGCGCATCGGCTCTGAGCCGCAGGAAATTGGCGAACGCCGGGTCCGGCGAAAGCGCCGCCGCTTTCCGCAGTGCGTCTGCCGCGGTGTTCATGAACGGCGCGAAGACGTCGTGATACTTGCGCCCTACGAGCGTCGTGCCTGTGCGCTGCACGATGGAGAACGGGTCGTTGAGCGCCGCCCGCTCGTCCTGACGCGTGGCGAGGGAGTTGTCGGCCGCCGCCTTCGTGAGGTCTGCCGGATACAGGTAGCGCCCGGGCGGCATCTTCTGTGTGCCGACGAACGGCTCGTTTTCCCGAACCAGGTCCCATCGGCTGCCGTTGATGAACAGATAGTGGCGCAGGCTTCTCGCCTGCGGTGTCGTGTTTGACGCGAGTGCCTTGTAGAGCGCGAGCCCCACCGGGTCGGACTGCCGCCAGTACGCGCTCTCTAGCGCACGCAAGGCGATCACGAGCTGGTCGACCATCTGCCTTTCCGGCGCGGTCAGCGTCGACGCGTTGTACGGTATGCGCACCGGCTTGAACTGTGCGATGCGGGCGTCCAGATCCGGCGACGCGCTCTTCAGCATCGCCGCAGCATCCACCGAAGGCAGATCGTCCGCGGGCGGTTTTGACTGCGCGAACACAGCCAGCGCCGCCCAGACTACGATCGCGGCGGCCATCAATGCAGGCTTCATCACGTTCATGGTCTTACTGATCCTACTAAGTTTTCTGTTCCGGCGCCGCCGTCTTCGAGCCCACGCGAATAGCTCGCGAAGGCATCGTGGCGCGCGAGGATGCCGAGCTTGCTGTCAAGTACGGAGTGGACGGCATCATTGTCTCCAATCACGGCGGCCATGAGGACGCGAGTGCGCGAGGAACCATCGAATCTCTGCCTGAGGTTGTGGCGGGAGTTGCGGGGAAGATTCCCGTTCTCATCGATAGCGGTTTCGGGGAGGTGCGGCGCGCTTCGAATCACGCTGCTCGCACAAGTGGGCGCCGTCTGCGGAAATTAGCGAATCGGGCCCCCGCTACCAAATTTATTTGCTGGCTACTGACAGCACGCAGAAAGGCGCCCTCCAAGGCGCCTTTTTTCGTTTCCAGCCGGTACGCTTGCCTGTGTCTGGATCCTTCTGCCACTCCGAGACGTTCCAGTGCACTCGCCCGATATAGCGCTCGTTTCGGACGATGACTCGATACCGGACCCCATCCAGCCCGAAGCGCGACGCACTGTTCGCCTCCAGCTCGAGCCAGGTGAGGCGATATGCCTGCAATTCAGCTCTGCGGCGATCGTTCGAGCAGAGGCGCCATCAGCAAACCGCGTGAAGATCTCCTGCACGACGAAGGCTTCGCCCTTGTCCACTTTCCCGTTCCGGTAGCCGTATGCCCGCCCGCCCGTGACGACATCTGCTTACGCTCTCAAGCCAACATAGTTCTCCGCGAGCGCTGTGGCCGGGGCGGTTGAATTGACCAGATACTCGAGCTCGGCCAGCTGGATCTTGTGGTTGAACTCCCCCTGATCAGAAAAGCGGTGCAGGAGAGAGGTCATCCACCACGAAAACCGCACGGCCTTCCAGACTCGAGCGAGCGCACGAGCGGAGTAGGCATCGAGCGCGGCCTCCGAGCGCTCCCGATAGAACTCCACCAGGGCTTGCGACAGGTAGCCCACGTCACTGGCGGCGAGGTTGAGACCTTTCGCTCCCGTGGGTGGCACGATGTGCGCCGCATCGCCGGCGAGGAACAGCCGGCCAAAGCGCAGGGGCTCGGCCACGAAGCTGCGCAGGGGCGCCACACTCTTCTCAATGGATGGTCCCGTGATGATGCTTGCGGACGTCTTCTCGTCCAGCCGGCTCCTGAGCTCGGTCCAGAATCTCTCGTCCGACCACTGCGCAGGATCCTCATCTGCGGCGCACTGCACGTAGTAGCGGCTGCGCGTGCGCGAACGCATCGAGCAGAGTGCAAAGCCGCGCTCGTGGTTCGCATAGATCAGCTCATCGTTGCAAGGTGGCACGTCGGCGAGAATTCCCATCCAGCCGAAGGAGTACACGCGCTCGTACGTCTTGAGGGATCCTGCGGGAATGCTGCCGCGGCTCACGCCGTGAAAACCGTCGCAACCCGCGATAAATTCGCACTCGATGGCCTGTCGTCGGCCATCGCGCGTGAACTCCACTCTCGGCCTCGTCGAGCTGACCTCGTGAATCGATACGTCTTCAGCCTCGTACACGGTGGTGGCGCCAGACGCTTTGCGCGCGTCCATCAGATCGCGCGTCACTTCCGTCTGCCCGTAGACGACGACGGTTCGGCCGCCCGACAGCGCGCGGATGTCGATGCGATGGCGTTGTCCGCCGAAGCTCAACTCGATGCCACCGTGCACCAGGCCTTCCTGGTGCAGTCGATCTCCACAGCCAGCCGCATCCAGCAGCTCGACGGTGGTGTTTTCGAGCACGCCGGCGCGGATCCGGCCAAGAACGTACTTGGGGCTTCGCCGCTCCAACACTACTGTATCGATGCCCTGCCGATGCAGCAGTTGGCCGAGCAGCAATCCCGCCGGGCCGGCGCCCACGATGACAACCTGCGTTTTCATCTGTTGACCCTAACTCTGGTCTGCATGAGCCGATCGCCTGCGCACTTCACGCGTCCGATGCTTGCACATGCTCGCGAGCCCTCAAGCAGGGCCGCGATCAAACATTCACCCAGCGAGCGCCTTGCTCAGAGCTTTCGACAGCGCGAGCGATGAACTGCATGCCGCGCAACCCATCCTGCGCACTAGCATAGCCGCCCTGGGGTCGATCGCCGGCCGCAACGCGACGGATATCCGCAACGAACGCGCGATAAAGGTTCGCGAAGGCTTCGAGATAGCCTTCCGGATGGCCGCCGGGCGTGCGTGTTGCCGCTTTGGCGGCTTCGCTCATGTAGCCACCCGCGGTTCGCAGCAGTCGCCAGGGTTCCCCGGCGGGTTTCAGAATCAGTGTGTTCGGTTCCTGCTGGTGCCATTCGAGCCCCGCCTTCGTACCGTAAATGCGGATCCAGAGATTGTTCTCCTCGCCGCACGCCACTTGCGAACACACGAGTGTTCCTTTGCCGCCGCCCTCGAGACGTAACAGGATGTTCGCGTCGTCGTCGAGCGGGCGTCCCGGCACGAAGCTCGTTAGGTCTGCACAGAGTGATGTGATGGATTTACCCGTGATGTACTCGAGCAGGTTCGCCGCATGCGTGCCGATATCCCCGACACAGCAGCTCAAGCCTGCGCGAGCGGGATCCGTGCGCCACTCAGCCTGCTTGTTGCCGCGCTTCTCGAGCGGCTCCATCAGCCAGTCCTGTTGATACTCGACGAGTACCTTGCGCAGCGAGCCGATGGCGCCAGTGCGGACCAGCTCTCGTGCTTCGCGCACGGCGGGATAGCCCGTGTAGGTGTGAGTGAGCCCAAGGAGGGTCTTGCCGAGTGTCGTTCTCGCGGCGAGCTGCTCTGCTTCGGCAAGCGTGAATGCCAGTGGCTTGTCGCACATCACGTGGATGCCTGCATCCAGGAACGCATTCGCGACCGGGAAGTGCAGGTTGTTCGGTGTGGCAACGATCACCAAGTCGATGCCGTCGGGGCGAGCGGCCTCTTCGCGCGCCATAACTTCAAATGAGTCGTAACTCCGATCCAGGAACCACGCGGCGGCGCTCTCTCGCGCAATCGTCGGGTCCGACGACATGGCCCCGGCGACGACGTTCGCCTGGCCGTCGAGCTCGGCGGCAATCCGGTGTACGGACCCGATGAAAGCGCCGCGTCCGCCACCGACGATACCCGCGCGCAGACGACGTGTTGCGATGTCCTTGCTCATACCTATGACCTGTACGCTTGGCGGCCCACACCCTGGACCGGGATGCCTTGACTCGCGAGCACCTGGTGTTGCAGCGCGTACATTGCCGCTGCAGCTTCGTCGATGGCCTTTGTGAATGCGAGCGAACCTTTCAGTATCGGCGCGAGCTTCGCGCGGTCCTGCACGCGGGCCGCGGGGTACTCGTGCTCGACGACGAGGAAGGTCTCTGCGGGATCGATCGCGAGGAGTTCGCGTGCCGCAAGCTGGTGATCGAGCCAGTCGACGGTGCGATTCTGCAGATAAGCCAGCGGATCGTGGCGCGCCGTGCCCGGCAGTTCGTGCTCGCACAGTACGACCTGCTTCTTCCAGGCGTTGGCGTGGTCGGCTGGTCGAGCGGAAGGCCGCGAACCCTGCCAGTCGCCGCGCTCCAACGTCTGACCGCCGTATCCCCAGGCCGAGACCCCGCGGCTGTCGATGACCTGGCCCTTCACGTGAAAGCCGGCGATGAGAAAGTTATAACCCTCGTCCTTCAGGTACTGGAAGATGGAACGCGTGTCCTGACCCATCAGGATCGCATGCGACGGATCGTAGTGAATCCGGAACTGCTCGCCCACACCGTGCTTCTCGCAGATTCGGTGCAGAGCGATCCAGGGCCCCGGAGCATAGGCGAGGTTGTTGTGCCAGCGGTCGAGCACCGTCCAGCCCGGCATCGGGCACTGCTCGACGCGATAGGTCAGTCCGCGTGCCTTCGCTTCCTTGAGCAGCGGGACGAAAACTTCCTCGAACATCGCGAGGTTCTGGTCCATCTCGAGGTCGTAGTTCCGGCCGACGAAGCCGCAGACTGCATTGGTGCCGAGGAGCACCGCTGCATCGAACACGCGCAGCATGAAGGCGTGTTTCTTGCGGCGGATCGATTCATCCGCGATCAGCATGTTGTCGAAGTAGGCGAGGTCCGATAGCCCGACGCCTGTTTCGCGCATCGCGGCGAGAATCCGGTCCGCGCGGCGGCGGTCGAGCGGAGCGCGCAAGTCCAGCGTATTCGCGACCGGATCGAGCAAAGCCTCCGCGGGCACGTCAGCCTCGGAAGGGTGCAGCGCTGCCGAGAGCTGGATGTACGGCACGCCCAGGTCGCGCGCGAAGTCGAGCCACTCCTCGACTGCGAGATCCGGATCTGGATCACGGCGTTCACGCAGCGTGAGTTCCTGCAGCGCCGCTGTCAGTACGCTCAGCTTCATCGGCTTTGGATGGAAGGGGGCAGCACTCATTTCAGTTCTCCGTGCTCAATCACGTGTAATGGGTCGGTTGCATTGAGGGCAGATGCAGCGGTCAAGTTCGAGCCGGACCGGCCAGGCGGAATACGCGCTCCGCATTGCGGTGGTAGAGACTGGCGAGCGTATTCGCATCGAGCCCTAGTGCATCGATACGCGCCACCGCAGCGGGTGCGTTCTCGAACGGATAATCGGCGGCAAACATGATGCGATCCGGCCCGAGCGTTTCCAGAGCAAGGCGCAGCGCAGGACCCCAGTTCATGCCGCTGGTCGTGATCGTGAAGTGTGCGCGGAAGATCTGGCTCGGCGGACGCGAGAGCGGCTTCGAACCCGGACGACGACCGCCGCCCGCTGCATAGTGGGTGTCGAGGCGATCGAGGAAGAACGGTATCCCTTCGCCCATATGGCCGATGATGATCCTGAGCTTCGGCAGTTGGTCGAAAACGCCGCTGAAAATGAGACGCAACGCGTGTGCACTGGTCTCGACAGCGTAACCCCAGATGGCCCCCACCATCCCATAGTCGAGGTATGGGCCGACCATCTGCGGTGACGGTGCGCGCGGGTGAATATAGATCGGTACGTCGAGCGCGGCAGCCGCCTCCAGGATAGGACGGTACGGCGCTTCGTCGAGGTAGTGACCCGAAGTATGTGAGTTGATGATCGCGCCGTTCAATCCGAGGCTCTTCACCGCTCGTTCCAGCTCCCGCGCTGCGAAAGGAGGGTCCTGTGGGGGAATGGCCGCGAGGCCGGCGAAACGCTGGGGGTAGTTGCGGATCGCAACGGCGAGCCGGTCGTTCGCAAGCTTTGACAGATCGCGGGCCTCGCCCGCCTCGAACATTTGCACACCGGGCGAGGAGAGCAACATGACCTGCATGGAAATACCGGCACGGTCCATGTCGGCGATGCGTCCGGCGCCGATGTCGCTGAGCTGATGTAGCCACGGCGGTGGACCCTCGTCGCCCGATCGAGGCCGATCGACGCCGAAAACCGCGGCTTCACCGGGTTCTCGGCCGACAATCCCGGGGAGAATCCGTGCCGTTGCGCGCGCGACCTCCGGAATGTTGAAACCCTCTTCAGTCGCGATGCGCCGCATGTCAGGCGTCGATGCCGCACCGTCACCGTGGACGCCCCAGGCTGCAGCAGCACCGGCCAGCAACCCACCCTTGATCACAGCACGTCGATCGATCATTTGTGAGGTCTCCGCGGTCGAGGACGCAAGTGGCCGCAGTGCTCAAATCCGCTCGGCCACAGTAAATCATAACAAGGATTCTAGTTTTGGCGGCAGTGATGTGTATGTCGCTGCGACCTCTCGAGCGTAGGCGCGGGCCGCGGCGAGGTGTACCCGAAGGTCAGATCGGGTAGAGTTCGGGAAATTTTGCGGCGCGGCATCCAGCAAGATGAGGAGCGAGGCGAAATGGCAAGACTGGCATCTGATACCAGGGTCGCGCTGGCTCGAGAACCGAAACAGGATCGGAGCCGCGCTTCGTTCGAACGCGTCCTTGATGCCGCCACGGCACTGCTCGCCGAAAAGGGCTATTCCGAATTCACGCTGCAGGAGCTGAGCCGCCGCTCGAAGGTCTCGATCGGCTCCATCTACTGCCGCGTGAGCGGCAAGGACGATCTGATCCGGCTGGTACAAGTCCGCGTACTCGATCGTCTCGACATCGACCAGGCAGCCTTCATCAACCGGTTACGCCGGCAGGAACTGCCGCTCAGGGAACTCGTGCTTGAAACCGTCACGCAGTTCGGCAAATTTCTGCGTAAGCATGCAGCGATTCTGCGCGCCTTCATGGAACTGGGCGCGAGCGACCCGGTTGCCGGGGAAATCGGCAAGAAACATTTCAATCAGGCTCTGCATGACTTCCGGCTTCTGCTGCTCGAACGCCGCAGCGAGATCAGGCACTCGGACCCGGACCATGCGGTCGAGGCGTGCTTTCACGTCGTGTACGCATCGATTGGCCGCTACCTTGGGCTCGGCACGATGGGCGATGTGGCGGGGGAGGGAAACTGGGATCAGTTGCTCGAAGACGTGAGCCTGATGACCCTGTTCTTCTTGCTGGGAGACCCACGGCAAGTGCGGCCGAAGGTCGCGGGCGCTCGCTCGCGCTCTAAGTAATCCAGGCACTCTCATCCGGTTGACCGCAGCGTCCCTTGACGCCGTCATGGACTTATGGTCTCCTAATACTAGAATTAGGATTTTAATTCCTAATTCATCAGCCGGGGTCTCTGAGGAACATTCCGGTTGGGCGTCACAATCAAGCTGGGGGGTTAAGCAGATGTCCGTCCAAACGTCTCGAGCGCCGGTCCTTTCTTGCGGGCGTTTGTCCTTGTTAGTTCTGCCGTGCCTGATCGGGGCGGCATTGCCACTGACGTCGTACTCACAGGAAGAGGCACAGGTCGAGGGCGTGCAACCCATCGAGGAAATGGTCGTCACCGCTCAATACCGCAAGCAGGACATTCAGGATGTACCGATCGCGATCAGCGCCTTTTCCTCCGAACAACTCGCAAATGCCGGAGTTACCGATCTCACGGGCGTCTCGCGCCTGGCACCGGACTTCACCGCGGTCAACGACGTAGGGTTCGTGCGGCTGTCGGTGCGGGGTGTCCAGTCGAATGCCAACGATGAGGGCGGCGACCAGGCGATGACCTTCAACATCGACGGCGACTACATCAACCGCGGCAATTTCATCAATGCGGCGATGTTCGACCTCGAACGCGTCGAAGTGCTGCGTGGGCCCCAGGGAACTTTGTACGGACGTAACGCCACTGCGGGAGCGATTAACGTCATCGCGCGCAAGCCGTCGTTGAACGGAGTGGATGGATCGGTCTCAGCGGATTTTGGCGATTACTCTTCGCAAATCTATAACGGCGCGCTCAACTTCGCACTCGGCGATCACGTAGCGATTCGACTGGCCGGCATGTACAACAATCATGACGGCTACACCGACCACCCGAACTTCAACGAAGCGACTAACAGTGAGGACAATCAGGCCTATCGACTCGGCGTGTTGTTCAAGATCACGGACGCTCTGTCACTCTACCTCGCGGGCGAGTATGCCGAGGAGAAGCTCGTCCCGTCCTACGCTGCGGCAAACGCCAACTTCCCGCCGTTTACGGCCGATGCACCGGTACCCGGGACTTGCTCATCGCCGGGCTGGGTGACAGTTGCGACTCTCGCGCCTGGCTTCGGCTGTGCCCCGTACGGAACGCGTTACGTCAATACCATTGATCGCGATAACTATGTGAACTCCGCACCGTGGCTCGGAGAGAGAAACCAGGACACGACTGCTTATCGCGGTTCACTCGAATACTCCGGTGCGAGTATCGCGGCGATCTACCGCTTCGCTTTTCGTAGCTCCCATTGGGACGGAGCGCAGGGCCTGCCCAACCTGATGTTCTACCGTGAGGAGGACGATGACACGATGACTCACGAGCTGCGGTTCTCAAGCACCGCGGACAGCGGCTTCTTCTGGCAGGCAGGCCTCTTCTACTACAAGGACGAGATCGATGGTAAGGGTGGCCTGCACCTGCCATTCGGCCAGCAGGCAGATCCGAAGGGTGTCGGGATCTATCTCAATACCTTCTACCGACCCGACTTCGATTCCGAGTCAAAGGCCGCGTTCGGCCAGATCGAGGTGCCATTCGCGGACACTTTCAAGGCCATCCTGGGTGCGCGCTACACGAAGGACGAAAAGAGCGGCACGTTCTACAGCTTCGCCGGTCCTCCGGCCATTGCCCCGGGCGGCCTGGAGTTCTTGCGACCGATCGAAGACGCAAATGTCGTGAACCCGGCGAGTTTCGACCATAACGAGACCACATGGACCGTGGGTCTGAACTATGAGCCCGACCGTGGTCACCTGCACTACGCGAAGGTCAGCAAGGGGTACAAGGCCGGTGGTTTCGACGCGGTGGGCACTTACGACCCTGAAACCAACATTGCATACGAGATCGGTTCCAAGAACCAGTTCGGGGGGGAATCGCTCTTTAATGTGGCCGCCTTCTATTACGATTACAAGGACCTGCAGGCGTCCGTGCTGCTCGACACCACGGTAGGTGGTCAGATCTTCAACGCCGGCAAGGCCGAAATCTACGGTGTCGAGGCCGAGTACGAAGTGAACTTCACCGAAAACGACCGGTTGCGGTTGACCGCAAACTACCTGAGCGCCGAGTACAAGGAGTTCGCGCCGCTCGAGGAAGCCGTCCAGTGCGTCGGTGGCTGCAATGCCAACACGGTGCCGAGCGACGCGAGCGGCAACACGTTACCCAACGCTCCCGAGTGGATTCTCACGCTCGGCTACGACCACACCTGGCACTTGGGCGCGGGCACACTGACTGGCAGCGTTTTCAGCCGTTACAAGGACGATTACTTCAACTCCGTCTTCAACTATCAGGATAGCAAGCAGGACTCTTACACTCAGACCGATGTCAGCCTCGAGTACCTCAGCGGGAACGGCGCCTGGAGCGTGCAGGCTTATGGCCGCAACCTGGAAGACGAGCAGCCCATCAACTACATGAACTTCATCAGCGCGGGCCCAGCGAACGATGATTTCAACTGGGTTTTCGGCGCCCCGCGGACCTATGGTGTCAGGGTGCAGTTCACCTTCTGATCAGGCACCTCTGCAACGCCCCCGCCCGATGCGGGTGGGGGCGTTCCTGCCGTAATGAAACTGTCAGCATGTATTGAGTGGCTGTTCGCCGATGAAACTGCGGATATCGCTGAGCGCGTTCACAAGGCCGCGGAGTGCGGCCTGTATGGCGTGGAATTCCATCTGTGGCGCGACAAGCCGATCAGGGCCATCCGCAAGGCGCTCGATGACACCGGGCTGGTACTGACCAGCTTCAGCGTAGATCCTCGTCGTAGCATCGTCGATCGCGCGCAACGCACGGAATTCCTCGACGCCGTGCGAGAGAGCATGGAGCCGGCTCGGACCCTGGGCTGCAACCGGCTGATCATCGCCTCCGGTTTCGAGCTCGAGGGCGTGTCGCGCGAGGCGCATTTCGATATCGCGCTCGAATCCCTGGCTCAAGCTGCCGAGATCGCCAGGGAAAACGGGGCGACGCTGCTGCTCGAGCCCCTCAACACCCGCGTGGATCACCCGGGCATGTATCTGAATTCGGTGAGCGAGGGTCTCGACCTGGTGGCAACGGTCAACAGCGACGGCCTGCGGCTCATCTACGACGCCTATCACTCGATCGTGATGGGCGATGACATTCACACCCTGCTCAAGGGGCGAATGGAATGGGTGGCACACATCCAGATTGCCGACATGCCGGGGCGTGGTGCACCCGGAACCGGTGAAATCGTCTGGCGTCACGTGCTTGCCATGCTCGATCAGGAAGGCTATCGGGGTGCCATAGGGCTCGAATTCAAACTCAATGGGCTCTCGACACGGTCAGCCCTCGAAAGCACACGACGAGCCTTACAAGCGTGACCCGTTGGCGTGACCGGCGCCTCCGGTTGCTTTCCCTGTACCCAGCTACTCGCTCGGTGGGTCTGTAGGAGCCTTTCCATGTTCGAAGTGTCAGCCAACATCGAATACATGTTCCACGAGGCCGGTGAAAGCCTTGAGAAGCGAGTCGAGGCGGCGGCAGCGGCCGGCATCCGCAAGGTCGAGATGTTCACCACCGATGGCCGCGATATCGCTTCCTTGCAAAGGGCACTTGATGGGAACGGTGTGCAGCTGTGGACGCTGCTCACGGATCCGCGGACGATGCTGGTCGACCCGAAGACTCACGACCATTTTCTGAGCCTTTTCCGGCGCACTGCCGAGGTTGCCCTTCAGCTCAAATGCCCGCACGTGGTTTGCGGATCCGGGATGGGCGCTCCGTATCTAAAGCGTCAGGAATCACTGCGCATCGTGTCCACTGCATTTGCGCGTGCGACAGAAGTGGCTGCAGAACTGGGCGTGACGATCCTGCTCGAAGCGGTGAACACACGTGTCGATCACCCCGGCGTCCTCTTCAGTCGCACCGAAGATTCCTACGGTGTCGCTCGACAGGTGAATTCGCCGCGGGTGAAGGTGCTCTACGATCTGTACCACTCCGTTGCCGAAGGCGAAGACACCCAGGCAGTCCTGAAGCAGATCTTGGGTGCGATCGGCCACGTGCAGGTGGCCGATTTTCCGGGCCGTGGCGAACCCGGCTCGGGAAAGATCGACTGGAGGGGCAAGCTGGCCGAGCTGCGCGACAGCGGCTATGCAGGAGTCATCGGCGTCGAATGCCATCCGACTCGACCTTCGACAGCCGATGCACTGAAATACTTCGTCGCACTGTGCAGAACATGATGCGCGCTTTCGGACGACCTGCAAGGCGCCCCCGCTCCGCGGTGATGGACTCGTGAATTCCACCCGATCGGGTCGATCCGCCCGAACGTTCATCTATCTGACGATTGCAATCGACTCCCTGGGCCTCGGCCTGCTCGTGCCCGTGATGCCGCAGCTCATCGAGACTTTGTCCGGGCATGGCTTGCGCCAGGCGGCGGTCTATGCCGGTGCGATAACGGCGCTGTTCGCCACGATGCAGTTCCTGGCGGCGCCCGTGCTCGGCTCGCTGAGCGATCGCTACGGGCGTCGACCCGTCTTGCTCGCGTCATTGGCCGCATTCGGCATCAACTACCTGCTGATGGCTTTTGCTCCGACCTTGGCGTGGCTTTTCGTCGCTCAGGGTCTCGCCGGCATCTTCGGGGCGACGCCGAGCACGGCGGCCGCGTACATCGCGGACGTCAGCGAGCCGCAAGAGCGTCCGCGGCTGTTCGGTCTCCTCGGGGCCGCGTTTGGCGTGGGCTTCACGATGGGGCCCGTAATCGGCGGTCTGCTCGTCGAGATCGATCTGCGTGTGCCTTTCTTCGCCGCTGCAGGCTTGGCCCTCGTCAACGTGCTCTACGGTGCATTCGTGCTGCCGGAGTCGCTGGCGCCCACGCTGCGCCAGCCTTTTCGACTCTCTCGCGCAAATCCGCTCGGGGCTCTGCTACATCTGAAGAATCACCACCTCGCGGGCAGCCTGCTGCTCGCGTTGCTGCTGCTGCACGTCGCGAACCACACCCTTCCGGCCACCTGGCCATACTTCACGATGCACTCGTTCGGGTGGACGGCGTCGATGGTCGGCTACTCGCTTGGCCTTTTCGGCATCTGCACGATCATCACGCAGGGTGCTTTCATCGGCCGCTTGGTGCGACGCTACGGTGTGTTCCGCGCGCTGTACCTCGGATTGACCGCGACGATCATAGGTTTCTTCGGCTTCGCCTTCGCGCCGAACGCCTGGCTGCTGGTCCTGCTGATTCTGCCGGCGACGATGGGCTACATGAGCGCGTCGCTGCTGGCCAGCCTGATGTCGACGCAAGTACCTGCGACGATGCAGGGCGCGCTGCAAGGTGTCGTCTCAAGTCTCAGGAGTCTGGCAGCGATCATCACCCCGCTCACGATGCCGCCGCTGTTCAGTGAGTTCGCGTCGAAGACCGCCATCGTGTACCTGCCTGGTGCACCCTACGTTGCTGCTGGAGCGCTGACAGCTCTCGGTATCTGGCTCGTGAGTCGATCGACCCGGGGAGAGCCGATTCAGGCTTCGTTATACGGACAGAAGGATGCCCCAGCGCCGTAGAAGCGAACGATGCCTGGTGCATCGGCGGCGCTCACAAAAATACACAGCTGTATACCCATGGCGACAGGCAGAACCGGATCGATGCGCCAGTCGGTGCGCCTCATCGCCATGGCCGGCCAACGTGGGTCCTGCTGGAACGCTTGAAGTTCACCCTGGATCGGTGTGTTCCGCGGCGATAGTTCGACACGGGTCTGCCCACCGTGATGCATCGTGACCCATGTGATCGATGCGGCACCCTCCGTTTCCCAGAGCAACGACACACGCTCAAGCGCGAGCGGCGTGCCGGCTATCATCGACGGTGTCGTGATCGGAAAGTGAAACCACGAATCCTTGCCTGCGCGCAGTTTGAAGCTCGTCGTGAAGCCGCGATAGAAGCCTGCGAATTCCGACCCGGGGTGATCGTCAACGAGGTCGAAAACCGTATCGCCCGTGTGTTGGCTGCGTATTGCGGCGCTCGGTATCCAGATCTCAGTGGAACCCGGAGTGCTGATGGTCACCGTTGGATCCTGCCGGAGCGCTCGTTCACGACCAGTCCGGCTCGTTCTCAGTTTTCCACTTGATGCTGCACCCTGCGCTGGCACGCTGCTCCTCGGGCGGCTTGCGGCCAGCGAGTAGTGCATCGGTGGCTGCTCGCAGGTCCGATCCGTTCACGGGCACCGTGTTGCGCTTCTGGCCGAGTTTGACGTCCCACTCGGTGTAAGGGCGGCTGCCGTCGAACTGGCCGCGATAGAACAGCCGTCGCTGGCGGTCATACAAATAGAAGTCCGGTGTGCAGATCGCCTCGTACGCAAGCGCGACCTGCTGGGATTCGTCGTACAGGTAGGGGAATGTGAAACCGTGTTTGGCCGCGATCTGGGCCATATGTTCCGGCGAATCGTCAGGGTGGCTTTCGATGTCATTGGACGAAATCGCGACGACAGCGACGCCGCGACTCTCGTAGTCACGAGCATAGTCGGCGAAGCCGCCGAGGATGTGCTGCACGAAGGGGCAGTGGTTGCAAAGGAATGCGACCAGCAGCGCATGCGCGTCGTCAAAGTCGCGCAGGCTGTGGAGGCTTCCGGACGGGTCTGGAAGGGTGAAGTTAGCGGCGGGGGTTCCCAGGGTCTGCATCCGCGAGTGCCTGAGCATCGGGGGTCTCCGTGCGTGCGATGATCAAAATCGGACTGGCTGCGTCTTGTGTCGTCGATGACTCGGGACTATATTAGAATGATAATTCTATTTACGTCAACCGGATGATCCATAGTCGAGAGGGAAGAACGTGGCGATCCAGGCACGAGTGATCGGTGACGAATGAACCTCGGGGGAAAACTCGATTGGCGCACTCGCATCGCCTGGCTCGTGAGCTGCATGCCAGAGATGCTCAAATCGGTCGCCTGGGACATGTTCGTCCTGTTCTACTACAGCCAGGTCATCGGGCTGCGGGGAGATCTGCTCGGCATCGTTCTCGCGCTGATCCTTACCGCAGATGCCCTGATCGACCCCTATGCGGGTGCCTTCTCGGACCGGCTGCGCGGTGCATGGCTGGGCCGCAGACACACGCCGATGGTGCTGGCGATCGTGCCGTTTACAGTCGGTTTCATCGCCGTGTTTTCGCCCCCATCGGGGCTCAGCCAGCTGGGAATCGCGGCCTGGCTGACCGTGGCCGGTCTGCTGGCTCGCCTCGGCATCTCCTTCTATACGATTCCGGCGCTGGCGATGGGCGCAGAACTCAGCCGGGATCCGCAGGAGCGGGGTCTGATCGCTATGTTGCGCAACATCGGCAACAACCTCGCGGTGCTGTTCGTTCCCATCGTCGGCTTTCAACTCTTCTTCGTCGCGACCCCAGAGTATCCGAAGGGTCAGCTGAATCCGGCGCCCTATTCGGCGTACGGTGTGACGATCACGCTCGTCACCGTGACAGCAATGCTGCTTGCGGTCCTGGGTACGCGACGTCGCCTCAAGGAGGTCGAGTCGCTCGAAGCGCGGCACGCTGCCGCGAGTGCCATCGCACCGCCTGGTTTTTTTCAGGAGATCGTAACCGCGGTTCGATTGACGCCGAACGTCTGGCGGATGCTGGTGCTCGTATTCCTGGTCCTGCTCAGCATCGCGACGATCAACCAACTAAGCCTGCATCTGTCGACCTACTTGTGGCAACTCGATGCGGCGCAGAACCAGGTGGTTCTCACCGCGATGAACATTGGTACCTTGGTCGGGCTCGTTTCGTCGGTCGGGATTGTGCGGCGCTTCGAGAAGCGCACGGTCATGCTCGCCGGTCTACTCGGCTTTCTCGCACTCGGATTCGTGTCGATTGCTGCGCCGGTTGCCGGACTGGCACCGGATGCTGGCAGTCCGGGGATCGGTTGGTTCGTTGCCACATGTCGGTTCCTCGCCGGGCTCTCGTACGGCTGCTATCTCGTACCACTCGGTGCCGTGATCCTCGATATCGCTGATGAGCACGAGGTGAACACGGGCCGGCCCCAACAAGGGCTCGTCTCCGCCGCCCACTTCTTCGGCCTGCAGGCGGCGAGTGCGATCGTGGGTCTGTCGGCGGGATTTTTTCTGCACCTGATCGAATTTCCAACCGGCCTGAAGCCTGACGAGATGCCGTGGGAGAAGATCAGGTCGCTGGCAATATTCGTGCTCGCGGTCATCGTCGTGCGTCGGAGTCGGCCTGGCTATGGTGATCCACACGCTCGATGTTTCGAGCCGAGAAGCAGGACAGCATCAATGCCCGGCTCAAGGCGTTGCGTGCGTGAAAGTCGAGCTGGTCTCGATCCTGACCCTGGTCCTCTCGCTGACTTCGACGCATGTAGTGTCGGCATCTCTGGAGAAGCCGCGCCTGTTCGTATTGACCGACATTACCGCGCGGATGCGCCGCTGCGGCCCTCGGGACTGATCGGGCCGGTCCGCCTGCTCGCAGCGATACGCGCAGACCACTGAGCGTGACGTTGCTGTCAGGCACGACCGGCGTGTGCCTGGACGATCACTTTCCAGTGAGCAGGCTATTCACGTCGAGCCAGCGGTATAACAACTCCATCCAGTCCTGCGTTGATGTGCCCGGACGCCCGAGTCCGAAACCATGACCGCCGTTCGCCAGCAGATGGAACTCGATGGGCTTGCCCGCCGCACGCCAGCTCTGCACTAGACCAAGTGCTCCGCGCTCCAGCAGGAAGTCATCGGAGGCGACGAGAACGAAGATCGGCGGCGCATTGGCCGGAACAGCCATCGCCGCCATGTTCGGATAGATGGGCGCGGCGAAGGCGGGCATCTCGTTGCCAGCGTTCGCTATCACGCTGCGCGTGAGGAAACCGCCGGCGGAGAACCCCATGAAGCCGATTCGACGCGGGTCAACGCGAAACTCCTCAGCATGCGCTCGCACATGCCGCAGGGCGGCCAAGGCATCGGCCAGGGCTTCGGGCGGCGTATCCGACGGATTGGCGAAGCTGACCTTCTCGCCGTGGAGCATGCGGTTGAACTCGTCCTCAAAAATCTCGAGGGACGGCGGCGTCGGCAGCACTCGGTATTTGAGAACGAATGCAGCAATTCCGTGGTTGGCAAGCCAGCGGGCGATCTGCCAGCCCTCAGTGTCCATCGCGAGGCCGAGAAATCCACCACCCGGTGCCACGATCACTGCCGCGCCGGTCGACGATCCGGCCGGCAGCACCGGCGTCAAGGTCGGTTGCACGACGTTGCGAACTCCGATGTTGCCGTTCTGCAGGAACCATTGTTCGCGCCGATCCTTAGGCCGCTGCTCCACGGGCAGATCGACGGCGCTCGGCTGGTGCGGTGTTTCAATCGGTTCGTAGCGGAAGTACGGGACCTGCCCACTCGCGACTGCGGGGGCGGTCAGCGTGATCAGTAGCCCGAAGAGTGTCAGCAGCCAACGAAGCACGCGCTCGACAAGAAGGTTCCATGTGTCAGTGTCGTTGAATGGATGTCCAACGCCGGGTGTCGCAGAGGATGGGTGCACGACATCGTCCTCAGAAGGTCGAACGGCTTGACTTTGCGTCGCAATGCTATAAAGATTAGAACATAAGTTCTAAATTAGTTGCAAGCTGTTGTAGCCTGTCGCTGCAGCAATTTAGCACTCACATATCGATGAGAATGGACCGAAACCATGAGTACTACTGAAGATCTCGTCCGCGAACTCGCCGCATTGAAGGCGGAGGTGCACGAACTGCGTAGTCTGGCGCGCGGAGCGTCCGATCGCGGAGAGATCGAAAATCTCTTTAGCCGCTACATGTACTACCACAACGCATTTCGCGACGACCTCATCATCCCGCTATGGGTCAAGCCCGGGACAGAGGGCATCAGGGCTCAGTACACGAATGCTGGCGTCTATACCACCTACGAGAGCGTGATCAAGTACCACCAGGGCCGTCCGAATCCAGTCGGGAAACTGATCCTCCATTACACGACGACACCGGTCATTGAAGTCGCGACCGACGGTGAGACCGCGAAGAGCGTCTGGATCATGTCAGGCTGTGAGTCTGGGCTGACTGATCCCAAAGTTGCGGAGAAGCAGCCTGCGTACATGTTCTCGCCTGGGATGGTCGAGGGAAAGAGAGTTTGGGCGCATTGGGTCTGGTGCAAGTACGCGGTCGACTTCCTGCGTCAGGATGGAGAATGGAAGATCTGGAAGTTCCGCTGCTATGAACTCAGCCGGGCGCCGTTTGAGGAGAACTGGATCAGCTTCGCCGAGAAGAATGCGCAGGCATTCGACCTCGATCTGATGTATTTCGGGGACGACGGTAAGCCGGTGTTCATGCCGCCAGCAGACGAGCCGGTTCCGAGCCGCTATTCGCCGTATCACCCGGCGACGCGGCAAGCACTGGAGCCCGTACCGCCGCTGCCGCACGATACGTTCGAAGATACGTTCCGGTGAGCGTGAACCAGCGAGTATCCCGAACCGATGCGCTGGAAGGCCGCTATGCTGCCAGTCCGTCCTGGGGATTGCCCCCGCTCAGCCAGAGCACGGCCATCAGACTGACATCGTCAAGCAGCTGGTCCCAATCACCTTCGCCCATGACGTCGCGTGTCGTGCCGAGCCCGAGATAACGGCCGACCGATGCGTACATCATTCGGAAACAGGCATCGACGGCGTGCACAGGGTCGGGATGGCGGATCTCTGCACGGCGGTCGAGCAGCAGCAGCGCGAAGTCTGCAGCTGATTGCCTGTAGTACTTCTTGCCGTTCGCCGCGACGACCGGATCGTTCGGAGCGAGGTCCATGAAGACACGCAGGAGGTCGGCATGCCTGCGAAGAAACGCGGAGTACTCCCTGACTGCGAGCGGAACGAGTTGTCTCAGGCCAAGACCTCTGCGCCGCAGCCGGTTGATGATCAGAGCGTGCTCGCGCTCGACCTGCTCCAGAAAGCGAATCTCAACTTCGCGGATCAGCTCCCGCTTGTTGTGAAAGCGCAGATAGATCGATCCGATCGAGACCTTGGTGCGCCGGCTCAGCTCCTGCAGCGTGAACTCAGAAGCCCCGCTCTGTGCCAGCATTTCGACGGACATGGCGAGCAGTCGCTCCATCGATGAGCGACTGCGGTCCTGTTTCGGTTTGCGGACGCGCGATCGGCGTGCCTCGGACATTCCGTGCGGGTTCTCAGATGGTGCAGTAGCGTGCGTCATACACCTCCAACATTAAGCGGCGCTGGAGAGCTCCCATGTTTTCCCGTACTCCTGGGCAATGTATTCGCACGCTCTCACAGTGAGAGCCATGGTGGTCAGCGTAGGGCCGCAAGTTCCGTTGTTCACGAAGCAACTGCTGTCCGTGACGAAAACGTTCTTCGCGTCCCAGCACTGGTTGTAGCCATTGAGTACCGATTTCGCCGGATCATCACCCATCCGCGCACCGCCGCATTCGTGGATCGCTGCGCCCAGGGCCATGCTCTTTCTGAATGATCGTCGGAACATGAAGCGCTCGAACCACGTCGCGTTGGGGAGCAATTTGTCCGGGTCGTCAAGACCCAGGAGACTCGCGGCGAAGTCGATGGACCAGCCCGCGACTCTGACCATCTCCTTGATGCAATCGAGCTGACTACGCAGCATCTTGCGCTCGTTGTCCTTCATAGAGAGCTCGATGTGCGGCACGGGCACGCCCCACGCGTCCTTCTTTTGCGGACTCACGGTTACGCGATTCTCGTAGTAAGGCAGCATCTCGCCCTGGCCCATGAAACCGAACAGTGCCGGATGACCTTCGGGGACGTAGCCACGTCCGGCTATGCCCTGAACGTTGAACCCGCGTGCGAAGGCTGGGTAGTCGCTGCGGTCGAGGTTTTGGAACCGGGGGATGTAGATGCCGCCGTGGTTATCCGCCGGAGAGGTACCGTCGACGAGTTCGAAGCCATCGTTGCCGGGCACGGAACCAAAGACAAGGCACGGAATCTGGTCCATGAAGTACCGGCCGAGCAGACCCGAAGAGTTGCCGAGGCCATTCGGATGCTTCGCGCAAGCTGAATTGAGGAGCAGACGGACCGACTCTATCGTCGAGGCGCAGATAACGACGACGTTTGCCGAGACGGTCCGAAGCTGCTTCGTTTCAGCATCCAGGTAGGAAACGCCGGATGCCTTGCCGCTGGCGGGATCGATGATGACCTGCCGGACGATTGCGTTCGGTCTCAGCTCCATCCGGCCGGTTTTGGCCGCAGCGGCAAGTGGAGATGTGGTGCGCTTCGCGTTCGCTTCATCCGCCGGAGTCGCGTGTGCGGCGACATAGCGCCACGGCACTACCTTACGCTCGGGCCACCTGGCCTCCACAGCTTCCTTGAATCGCATCTCGACGCGCCCGAGGCCGGCATTGGCCACGTACTTGCCGTCGGGTAGGTTGCGGATCCCGTCCGTCGTGCCGACGATGCCGAGAAATTGCTCCACCCGGTCGTAGTACGGAGCGAGATCGTCGTAGCAGATCGGCCAGTCCTCACCGATGCCGTCGCGACTTGCTGCCTTGAAATCGTAATCACTCATCCTGAGGGCGACGCGTCCCCAGGACAGGAATCGGCCACCCACGTTGCGCCCGCGGATCCAGAGGTAGAAATCGTCCGGCGGATAGGTATACGGATTCTTCCAGTCGTTGACGAACAGGAAGCGCTTGTCGGGAGAGAAGAAGGAGGCTCGTGCCTGGATGTGCTGTCCTCCGAGCGCGGCCCGCACTCGCGACATCGAGCCGATCGCTTCCATCCCCGCGCGCTTGTGAAACAGCTCCTCATCCAGGGCGGGGCCGGCTTCGAGCACGAGCGTCTTGAGACCGCGTTCGGCAAGTTCTTTGGCGGCAAAGCCGCCCGTGGCTCCGGAGCCCACGATGATCGCGTCGTACTTTTTGGCGGTCGACATGTCTTTACTTGCACCAACGTCCGTGAAACGACAGTTTACCTGCCGTCGAATTATATAGAACGGGCATTCTAATTGACAACAATATGCGCTTTCGCGCGCACGCGCCTCTACAGGGCCTACAGGGCGTTCGACCGCAGCAAGTCGAGCGCCCGATCGGCAGCCCTCGCCGTCAACGCCATGTAAGTCAGCGAGGGGTTCTGGCAGGCCGAAGAGGCCATGGCCGCACCGTCGGTCACGAACAGATTCGGCACGTCATGTGCCTGATTGAACCGGTTCAACACCGACGTGTCCGGGTCGCGCCCCATGCGCGCGCCACCCATTTCGTGAATGGCGGTGCCGCCTGGATTCGGCTCGTCGGAGCCGAAGAGCACTCTGCCACCTGCGGCGGTGAGCATCGCGGCCGCTTCCTTCTTTGCATCGGCGAGGAGCTTGCGCTCGTTGTCGCCGAAGCTGAAATCGATGCGCAATTGCGGCACGCCGTTGACATCGGTCTTCGCGGGATCGAGCGAGAGTTGATTCTCCTTGCGCGGCAAGCATTCGCCGAACGCTGTCAGGACGAATTTCCAGTCGCCAGGTCCTCGGAGGCTGTCCTTGAACTCCTTGCCCAGGCCCGCCTGGCGCAGGCCTCGCGTCCAGCCCGCACGGTAGGCGCCGCCCTGGAAAGAATAGCCACGCGCGAAAGGCTCCGTTCTGCTGTCGAGATTCTTGAAACGCGGGATCACGACGCCGGTCGGACGGTTGCCGTAGTAGTAATGAGATTCAAACCCCGGCATCACTCCGACTACGCCAAGTGTATTCGCGTGATCCATGATGTAGTGGCCGAGCACACCGCTCGAATTCGCCAACCCGTTCGGAAACGACTTTGATGCAGATCGGAGCAGCAGCGCGACGCTGTTGAACGCACCGGCGCACAGAAACACGATCCTGGCGGAGTAGCGCGTCCGGCCGCGCGTGCGTGTGTTCAGAACGTTGACGCTGTCGACGCGTCGACGGCCCGCGTCGTAATTGATCGCCTCGACGAGGCTGTCCGTCAGCAAGGTTAGATTGCCCGTGGCCTGCGCCGCCGGGAGTGTCGAGCTCTGAGTGCTGAAGTAGGCACCATATGAGCAGCCTCGCCCACAGATGGCGCGGTTCTGACATTGCGCCCGTCCCTGGTCCGGCTTGGCCTCGGTGAGATTCGCCGTGCGCCCGATCGTGAGGCGCCGCTCCGGAAAATGTTTCTTGATCGCATCACGCACGTGCGCTTCGACGACGTTGAGCGCCATTGCCGGTTGGAAGTGACCGTCTGGCAATTGCGGGAGCCCTTCCCTGGCGCCCGAAACACCAATGAATTCCTCAACGTGGTCGTACCAGCGCTCGATGTCCGCGTATCGGATCGGCCAATCCGTACCGTGTCCGTCACGTGCGTTGGCGGAGAAGTCGACATCGCTCCAGCGATAGCACTGGCGTCCCCACATCAGCGAACGGCCGCCGAGATGGTATCCGCGGTACCAGCGGAACCCCGGTGAGCGCACGGACGAGTAGGGATTGTCGATGTCGTCGACCCAGTAGTCCTGGCTCCACTCGTCCATGTGCCCCGAGAGCTGCTGGATCGGGTAACGCTGATTCCACAGGCTCGCGTTACCGCGGCCGTGGAAGGGCAGCTCCCACGGCGCCCGCATCTCGTTCTTGTAACCGCTGCGATGCTCGATGTTCTGACCGCGCTCGAGAAGCAGCACCTTGAGCCCGCCCTCCGTCAGAGCTTTCGCGGCCCAGCCGCCCGTGATGCCGGAGCCGATGACGATCGCATCGAATGCGTTGGTGGCACTCATGCGAATTTGACTCCGGTCCAGTCGCTCGACCAGGCGCGATCACCCGGTTGCAGCGGCACATCCGGAACGAAGCGCCCGGGCACCAGGACGTAGCGCAACTCCTGGGACCCTCCGATCTCGGAGGTGTAGTAGCCGATGATGATCAGCCCCTTGAGCTTCGGCCATTCCCGCAGCGCTTCCGGTAGCGTGTCATCGGCGGGTTTTGCGAAGGCGCGTGCGTCGATGTCGGCCAGCAATGCGCGGCGACGTTCTTCCGAGAGTTGCAGGTACGAGCCGCCCGCGAACTCATCCAGTGCCGTGGCGAACTTCGAGAGCAGCGCCTCGGAGGTGTCATTCATTCCATGCGTCGCCGCGAGTTCGATGAATGCACCAACGCCGGCTGCCCGTGCGCCGGCTGTATTCGTGGCGGGGATCACTGCGTCACAGAGATCATCGAGCAGAGCGCGGGCCGCTGTGGGTTTGATCTTGGCGTCCTGAGCGGCCGCCCAGATTTGTGCCGGCGACAGAGTCATTCCGACCGCCACTGCAGTCATCGAGAGTAGAACGTCGCGCCGGCTCGGGGTGCTCATATCGTTTGTGCCAACTGGCAGGGTTGCATTCCGCCCGGCGATCTAGACGTTGCCGTTCGCGAGGATGCGTTTGCAGAGCGCGTGGTGTTTCTGCAGCACCGGGAATGCGTCCTCGTCGCTGTACATGTGACCTTCCCACTCGCTCGACATGTAGCCATTGAAGCCATTGTCACGAAACACGGGCAGCAACTTGTCGAATGGGATGCAGGCCTCGTTACCGCTCGCGTCGAACTCGTAGAACTTGCCGTGGATGTGCACGCATTGCGGCATGATCTGCAGCCAGGCTTTTGGATCCTGGTAGTTCAGGATGTTGTAGATCACTGCCACCCCGCTCGCGAGGCTGCGTTCTGTCGCGCGCGCCACCGGGGTTGCCATCAGCTTCTGGATCTTCTCCGGCGGGGTGCCGCTTTCCTCGCGCCAGATCGCGAGCGCGACTTCGATCAAGTCGTCAGAGACGCCGCGCGAGCGCAGGACATTCAGAAGTCCCGGTGGCACGGTCCGCGCCGATGAGCCGAAATCCGGTATGAAACCGAGGAACGGCGAGCGCACGCGCGCGTACATCTCACGAAAGGCCAGCAGCGTGGGCGAGTCCACCTTGTGCGGGGCGTGCACTTCCAGTCCAAGAATCACCCCCAGCTTTTCAGCGAGCGGCACGAGCCGCTCGATGACCTCAGGGCCCGCGGCATACTGGTAGCGTGCGACAGGAAAGGCGAGCTTGGCGGCAGCACGGATCTGGGGCTCGTGGTAGCGCACCGATTCTTCGGTCGACATTTTTTGACCGCGCCGAATCGCGACGTCCGCATTGATGGCAAGGCAGGTCGGCACCAGGTTGTGCTTGGCCAGCAGCGCCTTGAACCGATCCGCGAACCCGTCGCTGACCTCAGGAAATCCGCGGATGCTCTGAAAGCCGATGACTTCGAGACCCGGCCCGAGGCCGAGTGCGCCGACCTTCGCGATCAGTTCTTCGAACGTGTAGTCGAGCGAATGGAATTCGTTGGTCAGGCTGAAGAGCGTCGTGCCGAGACGCAGCCCCTTGTTCGCTTGTGCCATGTGAAGGTCTCCGTGCTCCGGTCAGCGCGCGCGCAGTGTGCGATCGGCACGCGTGACCCAGCACATGCCGGGAATGTAGGGGGGATATACGTTGAGCGTGAACTCGACGTGGACGTCCTCGCCGCGCTTCATGGGCGTGCCACTGACCTCGAGCGTCAGGGGATCGAGAACGAACCAGAACTGATCGGTTCGCTCGGGCAACTCGGAGTTTGGGATCGTCTGGTCGTTGATCCTGACCTTGACGCGTTTCAGATCGATAGGCTGATCATTGATGCGAAGCTCCGCTGGCTCAATGGTCGACAGCGGCAGACTTCGATACCACGGTAAGCGGATCGCGAGATCGAACCCCGCCTTAGTGGCTGAGAGCGAACCTTCACCCAGCAGTCTGTCCTGGATCGTCATGCGGCTGCCCCCTTGCGGTCGCGCAACGTGAGCCGCTTGCGATCCTTTGTCGTCGGAACCATCGGGAGATAGGAAATGCGCATGCGTACCGCCACTTCGATGTCGTGATCGCCGGCATTCAAGCTGCCGGCTTTCTTGACGAGGATCCTGGCCTTCTCGCCGAAGTTCCAGCGATCGCCGTATTCAGTTTCCATCTCATCGAGCGTCCAGGTCCGTCCACGTACCGAGAAACGGATGTTCTGCCGCGGCACCTTCTCGCCATCGACGGTGACGCCGATGTCCTCCACCATCGAGAGGCCGAGGCCGCGGTAGTAGGGCAGCCGTGCGAGCACGGCGAAGCCCTCCATATCATCGGCAACGGTGAGACGCTCAAGGCTCTCAGGTACGATGATCTTGTTGTCAAACATGGCTCACGCTCCTGCCGACGCCGTCTGCGGCGCTTCGATCAGCTTCTTCAGCATCGCCTGCTGGCGACGGACCTGCTCGACCGAGTCCACTTCATTGGCGTCCTCGATCCAGCGGTTGCCTTCGTATTCCGAGCAGATGTAACCGTCGTAACCTCCCTGTTTCAGCACCGCGACGATCTGGTCGTACGGGATCGACGGCTCGACGAGGTCCTCGGTCATTTCGTAGAACTTGCCATGGATGTTATGGATCCGATCCATGTAGTCGAGCATGCGCTTCGGCTCGAACGCCGAGTTGTGGCGCAAGGTCTCTGCCATCGCGATCGACGGACCCTCGCCGCCCAGCTCTCGAACACCAAGTACCACATACTCACTCAGCACCCGGTCCTCATAGGCCTGCTCGACGTAGTCAGCGATGTGCTGGGGTACGCCGTTGCGAATGAAGCGCGCCTTCCACGCGGGCGGGAAATGGTGCAGGAACATGCCCATGTCGGGCAGAAAGCCCAGTGCATCGGAGCCGGAGTTCTCGAACGCCTCCGCATGGCGGATGATCCACGGATGATCGAAGTGCAGAGGGGCATGCACTTCGATCAGGATCTTGACGCCCGCTTCCTCGGCATACGGGGCGGCAGCCACCAGCACTTCCGGCGCAATCGACACCAGCGCGCGGATGTAGGGCACTCCAAGACGCTTGCCGAACTCGATGTCCTTGCGAACGCTCGCGACCTGCTCATCGAAGGGCATCGGGCGGCCCTTGTACCGCTTGTAATCGAGCATGAAGTCGTGGCTGATCGGTTTGGTGCCGTACTTGCGCATCAGCCGGTGCCAGTTCTCGATCGCCGCCGGGTCCACCGGCTGTTCCGGATGACCCCAGAACGTCTGTTCGCCGATGACCTCAATGCCGTTCGCGCCCATCTCGGCGCAGGTGCGGATGCAGTCCTCGAGATTCATCAGGCCAAGGAACGTTTCGTTCTGAAAACTGTAGAGGCTCACGCCCCGCTTGATCGTCATCGTTCTCTCCTCAGGAAATCGTTACCGCGCCTGTTGCGCGGCGCGATGCGCGTAAAACGCGATCAGGCCCAGCGCGGCGATCAGTACCAGGTTCTGCGGACCGGCCGCCGCCGCCTCATTTCTCGATGCATGCACGGCCAGTGCGGCCAGCTGGTTCACGATCAGCACGAGCGCCGTCCAGAACGCCAGACGACTGCGACCGGTAAGGGTCGGCAATAACGAGCGCAGCGGCGCAAGCGAGCTCCGACCAGCCGACTGTGCGCGCAAACCAGTCCGGCCAGCCCGCCACCCACGCGTGATGCTCGGCCAACGCTGCGATAGGGCCGAATGCCTTCCAGTAACCGACGAACGCAAAGAAAGCCGCCAACAGAAGGCACGCGATCCGGGACAGCACTCGCAAGGTCGTGGTCATTGGAGACGGTCTCTCAGCGCGGCTTTCATCTGCTCGCGGACGCGATCCACCGGATAAAACTGCATGCAGACGATCTGTAATGCGAAGACGCCGAGCGGAACGCCGTAATAGAGCCAGGCCATGACTTCTTTCGCCTGCGGCGTCACGCTTTCTGGTGTGTAGCCCCCGAATGCGAGTGCGTACGCGACGGCAGCTCCTCCGACGGCCATTCCGACTTTGATCGCGAACGACACACCGGCCGCGAGCAAGCCTTCGTGGCGGATACCGAATCGCCAGTGATGGAAATCGACCGCATCCGAGGCCATCGCGAAGATCGCCGTCATCGTGATGCTGAGGAGCAATGACGCAACGACGTAGATCGTGACGAAACTCCAGGGGGACGCTTCCAAGAGCGGCAGTACCAGGTAGAGCAAGGCAGCGAGCCCGAGGGCGACGGTGTTGCCGCGCCGCATGCCGAAGCGACGCAGGATCGGCGGCGCGATGAACGCGCCGACGAGCAGGGTGCCCGACAGCGTCGGCAGCAGGACCGAGATCATCCACGGTTGCTTGAGCACGTGAATCGCAAAAAACGGCGTCAGCGCGAGGATCGCGCCGAAGCGGACGAAGTTCAGAACAGCGAAAGCGGAGACGCACGTCCAGGCCTGATTGCGGAACATTTGACCGATGGATGCGCGAATACTGCTCGGCATCTCGTCACGCAGGGTGTAGCGCTCATGACAGTTGAGATAGGTCGCGAGCAGCAGCAAAGTCGCAGCCGTTCCAACGATCAACGCAGTGATGAAGAAGCCTTGCCGCTGGTCACCGTCGCCGAAATAGGAGACGGCCGGCATGAAGAGCGCCGTCACGATGATCACGCCGAGCGAGGTGCCGACCGACCGCGCCGCGCTCAGATCGAGCTTGTCCTTGAGATCCCGCGCCATCATCGGCAGAAGCGCGCTGTAAGGAATATTCGTGGTCGACAGCAGGAGACCCAGCAGAAAGTATGTCGCTGCGGCGTACGCGAGCCTGATCTCGCTCGAGTCCGGCGTCACGAACGTCATGACGGTGAGCAGACCGAAGGGCACGGCGCCGAACAAAATATACGGTCGCGCGCGGCCCCACCGGGTCCGCGTCCGGTCAACTGCGATGCCAATCCCGATATCGAAAACTGCGTCGAAGATCCGCGTCGCCAGGAAGAGGGTGCCGATTGCGGCAGCCGGAAGCAGCGCGACATCGGTGTAGAAATACAATGCAAAGGCCGCCGCTGCGTTCCATGCGAGGCTCCCGGCCAGGTCGCCGAGGCCATAGCTCACTGTCTCGAGGCGCGTGAGCGGACCGGCCTTCGGCAATGAAAGCTCGGTCGCGACTGCGGCTGCAGGCTGCACGGTTGCGACCTCAGTTCGATGCAGGGAGGAAGGCTCTTGTGCCTTCTTCTACCGGAATCGTCACGCTACCGGTCGCCGCCCATTCGGCACCGCGGGCGATCAGCCCTCGCACGCCGTCGTATTGCAGCGTATCGGGTCCGTGACCCAGGCTGATGCAGAAGACCCGCCCGGTGCCGTACTCGACGGTCCAGACCTGCGGGTGCTCGGTATTCATGCCGCTCATCTGTGCAAGCTTGTCCTGCGCGTAGAGGTCTGCGGGATATTTCGGACCTGCACGCTCCGGCGCATAGCTGTCCGCCGCATCGAACGCGGTGGCGAGCACACGAATCCGGGCTTTCTCGTCCCACTTCATGTTCGTGTACATGTCGTCGTTCAGTGTCCAGAAATACTCCCGCATGCCACGCGTAACCGGGTGGCTCCGGTCCACGACGTGAACCATGAACCCGTTCGGTGGCGAGCGTCGGCTGCCATGAAACGGGCGCATCGTTCCGCCGGCCAGTCGCTCGAACTCGGGCCAGCTCGGCGAACCCATGTTGAAAGAGGCGTGATAGACGACCACGCCACCACCGTTGCGCACATAGTCGAACAGAGCCTTCTCGGCCACGGTACCCCAGCGCTTCTCTTCTTTGTCGGTATAGTTCCAGCGGCCGAGGTAATTGATCAGAACGACGTCGTAGGGCTTCAGCGTATCCGCGGTTGCCGACGAGAAATCCTCGATCACGCGAACATCGAACCGGCCGGTCTCGAGAAACTGCCGACGCAGCAGGTTGTTCACCCCGGTCCAGTCGTGCTCGTAGCTGCTTTCGCCGCTCAAGATCAGCAACCGCTCGCGATCGCTTGGCGGAACGGGCACGGCTACCCGCTGCACGGTTTCCGGGGGGCGGTAGGCCGGCGGGGGAATGACGAGACTTTGCTCAGTGGCGGTTGCGGTAGCGACGACCAGCAGGGCGCTGCATGCGGCGACAGAAATCACGCGTAGTGCAACTATGCCGCATCTGCTCCGCATGCTGGAATCCCCCTAAACTAGAATGCACGCTCTAATATAATCGAAAGGTCGCGCACGTCAAGCTTTGGGTAGGGTGGCAGAGCCTAAAGCGGCATCGCCTGTCAACGCCGCCGTGGCCGCCCCCGACGCGGTCGCATCACGCTGTCGGAGCAGGGCTTGTGCCGCCACGCCGGAGGAAGGTCGAGCAGAAAGCAAATGCCGCGAACGCGATGCCGGCCATACCTGCGACAACGAAGGCGCCTTGCACGGTGCCCGTGGCGTGCTCGAGTCGGGCAACGAGCCAGGGACTGGAAAACTGCCCGAAGAAAAAACAGGTGGTCCAGATGCCCATGCCACGGCCGCGGTGTTCGAAGGGCAGCTTGGTCTGCGTCCACGCAATCAGGCTCCCGACCGTCATCCCTGCGCCGGTTTGCTGAACCACGAGGGAGGCGATGAGTGCCGGAACGGTGTCTGCGATACCCATGCCGAGCAGTCCGGCGCCCAGAACGAAGAAGAGGCTCCCGAGTTGCACGGCGTTTGGCTTGCTGCCAAGCAATCGGAAAATCACAGCGCCCAGAATGATGAAAAGACTCGGCACCGCAGACAGCTCACTGATACGCGAAGGCTTGGTAATTCCGATCTCGTTAAAGACGAGCCCGCCCGAAATGATGAAGCAGTAGTAGAGCGCCGAGGCGAAGACCGTGACCGCGCCGACAAGCGCCATCGATCTCGCGGGAAAAGAGCCTGTCGACGCTGTGGCACGCGCAATTCTGTCAGGAATGGCCTTGGCCGTGACACTCTCGTCGGGCCTTTTCGGCTCGAACAGAAAGACCTTCATCGCCAGGAAAATGAGGAAAGCTACGCTATAGATCAGGAAGATCCCATTCCAACGGATTTCCGTTGCGGGCCCGGCGATCGCGATCACGCCTGCTCCGAGAATGGGACCTGCGATGCCCTGCAGTAACAGCCAGTCGCGGCGTCCCTCGTCTTCCCAGTAATCACCTATCAGGGTGTTTACTGCAGTGATGATTGCGCCCTCGCAGACGCCCAGCAGGAGTCGCGTCGCAAAAATGATCGGCAGACTATCTAGAAAGAACGGTATCGTGCCGAAGATGCCGTAAAAGAGCGTAGACCATACGAGGAGCGGTATGCGTCCGAACTTGTCGAGGAGAACGCCCGCGAAGGGGGACATGATCGCAATCGCGAGCCCCGGTGCCGATACCATCAGCGGCACGAGTTCGCGCGCGTTCGGGTTGGCCGAGAAATGCTGGATGATCGACGGAAGCGCCGGAAACATCGAGACGATCGCGAAGATCGGCAGAAATCCCGACATCACGATAATGGTGCCCTGAGGCACCAGCGTCAGGCGGCGGAACACCCCCAGCAACGAGCTCATGCGCCATTCCCCCAGGTTCTGACGCCGCGTCGGCTCTCAAATAGAATTAGAATTCTTATATGGGTACGAGCGAGGCTTGTCAAACGCGGCCCATCCAGCCGAGCGATGTCGCGAATCGATGAAAGCGATCGTGCTCTGAGCGATTCAGTTGATTGCACTGTAGCGGAAGTGGGTAAAGCGCGCGCTGCCGATCCCGGCGGCAAATAGCGCCGGCCGCAGGCTTGCGAGGTCGTCGATGGTGTTCGCGTTGTAACCGGACACCTCGCTGCGAACTGCATGCCGGGTCCATGCCTTGCCGTCCTTGCTGTAGTAGAGGGTCACGATATGGTGGTCGTTGACGATTCGGAGAAAGAGCCTGCGGGTTGCCGGCGCCGGTTCCCGCCAATAGCTCGGCTTGCCACCGCGGTAGGTCGTCATCCGCTCACCGTCGTGACCCATTCCCAGGTACAGGCGATCGTTGAAAAACAGCAGCAGCCCGCCTTGCACTTCACCAAGAAGTTCCATCTCAACGCTGATCTCGAACGCGCGATCGCCCACGGTTTGGGTGAGGGGCGAGCAATCGTGGGGTCCAGTCCCCTTGCCTCGCAGGACGAGCGCGTTGGCGTCGATCTGCGACCGGCCCTCTTCGTCAGGCCCGGCGCCGTAGAACGTCCAGCGGGTACCGAATGCCGGCTTGGAGAAATCGTCGGAACGCGGCAGGCCGTGCGGCCCTCCCGAACGCCCGGTCGGCATTGGTAGAGCACCCGACAGATCGCCGCCGGCCGACTGTGGCCACCCATCCCGGGTCCACTCGATTGGATCGAGCAACGTCTGCCGGCCGAGAGTGCGAAAACTATTCTCGTAACCATGGTAGACCATGTACCACTGTCCGCCAGGGCCCTCGATCGCGGTTGCATGGCCACGAGACCACCATGCTTCCTGCACGCTGCGCGTGCGCACGATCGGATTGCTGGGGCAGTTCTCCCATGGACCGTTTACCGACTCCGAACGCGCAACGATGACCATGTGGCCGGTCGGCGGACCGCCCGTTCCGCCGACCGCGCTGATGATGTAGAACCATTTGCCACGTCGCAGGAGCTTGGGTCCTTCGAGCGCGTACGCCTCCGTGATCCACTCGTCGGGATAGCGCCACCCGTCATACACCTGTTCCACCGACCCCGCTGTTGCAAGGCCATCTGGTGCAAGCGGCACGCGCTTGATGCCGGAGAGGAACAGGTAGCGTTGATTGTCTTCGCCGATGACGTGGCCAGGATCGATCAGACCTCCGATGCCGAGATCGATCGGTGCACTCCAGGGACCCTGCATGTTGGCGGCATGAATGACGTAGATGTTGGCGAAGCTCTTGAGTTCTTTGGACCAGGGCGCGCGCATGAACGGGATATAGATGTAGTAGCGTCCGGCGTGCTTCACGAGGTCGACGGCGAAAACCGTGCCGAGCGGCTTCCTGAGTGCCGGACCGAGGGGGCGCCAGTTCACGAGATCGCGCGAATGCCAGATGAGGAGTCCGGGTGAGGCGTCGAACGACGAATGTGTCATGTAGTAGTCGTCGCCGTCCTTGAGGATCGAAGGGTCGGGGAAGTCGCCGGCGAGAATCGGATTCAGAAACAGCCCGTTGCCCAGATCGGCCTTGCGTTGTCCCTCCGGACCACTGGCCCAGCGCAGCAAGGATGACTTGCCGCAGCCCGATGACTCAGTAAATTCGGCAGTTCGTGCGTCTGCGATGTTCGTCCTCAGCGCGACGGCTCCGGCGAGCGCCGTTTTCATTGCCTGCCTGCGCGTGGTCATGGGGTTCTGCGGGTGCAAATAGACACGGGAGTCGGACTAGGGCGGTGAGCCGAGCGATGCGGTTCGAGGACCGACATATTTCAGCACCCAGACTCCCTGGCCTCTGCCATCGCTGGTATAGACCACGCCCCGCGCGTCGACGAGAACGTCCTCCGGGCCGCGCAACCCCGCGCTCCAGGGCCCGATGTCTGGCAGGAACCATCCTGTCTCGAACGGCACATTGGGATCCGAGATGTCGAACACGCGCAGCCCGGCGGTGAAATACGTCATGAAGATGAGTTCGCGAGGAGCCTGGGTGTCAGGCGAGTGGATCTCCGCATTCACATTATGGGGGCCGAAGCGACCCCCCTTCGCGCAGAAGCTGGCATAGGGCGCGCCTTCAGGCGGGCGCGGGCGCGGATAGTAAGTGACGAGGCGCGGGTTCGCCGGATCCGAGTTGTCGACGATTGCAGCGAATGGAGCACTCTCGTCCTTGCAACCTGGTGCGCTCGGCTCGGTGTTGACGTGCAGAAAATGATTCGGCAACGGAATCACCGTATGAATGGCCTGCGTGCCGACCTTCGCGAGAGGGCTGAGGATGAGCCTGCCAATGAGCTTCGGATGGGCGATATCTGTCAAGTCCAGATTCACGACTGCCGGCGTGTACCCGAGCGTCAGCATTCGCCCATCGCTGCTCAGGTTGGCCGGTCCGTGATAGCCCGGCGCAGGCTCATAAGGCGTTTCGTCTTCGCGTTGTCCGGGCCACCACCAGCGGCCCGCTTCGCGTGGCCGCTTCGGATCGCTCACATCGAGAATCGCGAGGATGCTCTGGCCGCGAAAGCCTTCGAGCCATGCAGACATGAAGGCGTATGCGCCGCCCGGGTAGACGTTGCGGTGAGTCCCGTAGCCGCGCGGCCGCCATTCTGCCCGGCGCACCGGATGACGTGGATCCGTCACATCCCAGAACGTTGCGAGCGTCCGTTCCTCGGGTGGCGTGTTCTTGAACGGGTATTCGATGCTCGATCCCGGCCCCGACTGCGAAAACGGCATCTGCTCGCCAGCGATGAGCAGGTTTCCGTGTAACGAGATCTGACCTGATGCCCTCGGGAGATGAATGCTCGTGACCACTCGCGGGCTGGTTGGCTGCGAGACATCAACGACGTCGAAGCCGGGCTTGCCATCATCCTTACCGCCCTGGCCCTGTCCCACGAACAGATACCAGCTCTCTCCGCGACGTGCGATGCTCAACTTGAATGCACGCGGTCCGTCGAGCTTCACGTACGCAATCGGCTCGACATTGTGCCCCTGCCACCCCTTCGGCAGTGCACCGGCCCATCCGCAATTGCTCGTGAACGCTATCGCGAGCCATAGGCCGAGGCTCCACGTTCCCTTACTTATCTGGCACATCATCACGGTCTCTTTGCAATCCGTGTGGGATCGCCCATCAGTTCGAGCACGTGCTAGATCTCCTTGCGTTTCAGCAGTTCCACGGCGTGCGCGCAGGCACGCGCCGTCAGCGCCATGTACGTCAGCGATGGGTTCGCGCTCGACGAGGACGCCATCGCCGCGCCGTCCGTAACGAGCAGATTCGGGACATCGTGCGCCTGGTTCCAGGCATTCAGCACGGAGGTTTTCGGATCGCGACCCATGCGCGCTCCGCCCATTTCGTGGATCGCCTCGCCCGGAGTCGCCGTGATCTGGTTAACGCGCACCGTGTCGCAACCCGCCGCGCGCACCATCTCCTCCGCGCATGAGGTCATGTCAGGTTTCATCGCAGCCTCGTTCGGACCGAACGAGACATCGATATGCAGCGCCGGAATGGCCCACGCGTCCTTGACGACCGGGTCCAGCGAGACGCGGTTCTCGGCGCTCGGAAGCGCCTCGCCTTGACCTATGCAAAACAGCGACCAGCGCCCGCGCTTGCGTAGCGCCAGCTTGAACGTCGCGCCCACTCCGGGGATGAACAAGCCGCGCTCCCAGCCCATCGGATACGCGCCGGCAACCACCTGGAAGCCGCGCACATAGTCCTTGCGTTGCACGTCGAGGTTCCGGAACCTCGGGATGTGCAGCGGAATGGGTCGTCCGCCTGAGAAGTTCGGTACCTGCGGTCCGTCGATCTCGCCGATGACGAAGTTGCCGGGGTAGTGGTCCATCACGTAGCGGCCCAGCGTGCCGCTCGAATTCGCAAGACCGTCGGGGAAATCCGGCGTCGCCGAGTTGAGTAGCAGTCGCACCGACTCGAACGCCGATGCGCACAGCACGATGAGGCCCGCGCGGTATTCGCGCGCGGCATGTGTCTTCGCGTCGATGACCCTCACACCCGCAGCACGGCGTGTGCGCGAGTCATAAATCACCGAATGCGCGATCGTGTCCGTCGCGATCGTGAGCCGGCCAGTCGCCTGCGCCGCCGGCAGCGTCGAGCTCAGACTCGAGAAGTAAGCGCCGGGGCTGCAGCCGCGGGGACAGTATTCGCAGTAGTGACACGGCATGCGGGAACCGACCGGCTGCGTTAGGTTCGCTGCACGCGCGATCGTCACACGGCGGTCCGGAAAGCGCGCGCCTACGCGCGCGGCAAACTGCCGCTCGACGGCATTCATCGGCATCGGCGGCTGGTATTCACCGTCGGGCGAGGCGGCACAGCCGAGCTTTTCGCCGCTGACGCCGATGAAGCGCTCAACGTGCGAATACCATGGCGCGAGGTCGTCGTAGCGGATCGGCCAGTCGCACCCATGTCCATCGCGCGCGTTCTCTGCGAAGTTCAGCGCCGACATGCGGTAGCTCTGGCGACCCCACATCAGCGAGCGTCCGCCGAGGTGGTGGCCGCGAAGCCAGTAGAAAGGTTTGCCGGCGGGTGTCGTGTACGGATTGTCGCGATCGTTAACCCAGAACTGCTCCGTTGCGTCGTCCATCCATGCCGATCGGCTCTGCACAGGGTAGTCGCGCCGGTATCTGCGGCGGTCGCCGAGCAGCCGGTAGCGGAAGCTGTAAGGCGGCAGATGCTCCGTCGTGTACGACCCCCCGTGCTCGAGATGGCGTCCGCGCTCGATAACGAGTGTTTCGAGACCACGTTCCGTCAGTTCCTTTGCGGCCCAGCCGCCCGTGATGCCGGATCCCACGACGATCGCGTCGTACGTGCTCTTGTTATTCGAAGTCACATGAAAATCCCGGCGTGAAATTCCCGGGCGGTCATCAGATGCCGAACGGCGGTGTCGCCATGACCGGTCCGGTGGCGCTGTCCTGTCCCGCGCCGAACTGAATCTTGAGCTCCTCGACCTGACCGATCTCAGACGTGTAGTAGGCCGTCACGACGAGGCTCTTGAAGCGCCGGAAGAAGGGCGGCTGCGAGCCAGGCGGTGCCTGTGACGCTGCACGGTCCCACTGCTCGAGCAACATGAGCTGCTCGGCCTGCGCGCAATCGGCGAACGGCCGGCCCAGCGAATGAGTGCATTCGGCATCGAGCGTCGCCAGCCCCGTGCGAAATGTTCGCTGTTCGTCGGCCAGCATCCATTCGTCGAAGAGTAGCGCGATGAATTCCGGCACTTTCGCAGCACGCGCGCCGGGGGTATCGGTAGCAGGCAATATGCCTTCGGCGAGCGCATCGACGATCAGGCGCTCGTCGGCGTTCAGCGCTGCCTCGTAGAGTCCCTCGTTGCCCGGAGCGGGAGGTTGGAGCGCGGCCGCGATTCCATCGCGCGCACGGCATGCAAAGGGGAGGGCCGCGGCGAGCGCGAGCCGGGCGAGGAACGTTCGACGATCCACGGCGAGGAGGTTCTTCGTATCGATGCGTTCAGCGCGAGGCGTAATCCACAGCATTTACCAGCGATCGTGCCCGCGCGATGCACGTTCGCGGATCCGGTTGCGTGTGCCGTCCGGCCGGACCTTGACAATATCAGAATATGCGTTTTAATCCCAGCGAGGGACAGCTGTGACACGCGCCTGCTCTTTCATCGTGCTCCTGGTCACCGCGGCGGTGCTGCCAAGGGCAGAGGCTGCTTCGTCCGGCGAGGAGTGTACGCTGGCGCATCAGCCGTACTCTTCACGTACGGTCTTGCTCGACCTGCTGATCGATCGGGCCGCGCGTGACGTGCTCGAGCGCGTTGCGCCATCGGTCCTGAAGCCACCGTTCGGCGGAAGCGAGTGGCCGACGAAGCCCCCGACGTTTGCTGCGATCATCACGCCCGAGGTGCTGCTACGGAGAGAGCAGAACGGGCCGGCTTCGATCGCGGCGCTCGATGCCGCGCTCGCACGTGTGGCGCTGACGCCCGAAGCGATTCGAGCGCGTTGCGCGCGCTACGACACCGTGCCTCCATCGCTGCCCGCTGAGATCCGACGTCCCGCCATCCTCGTGTTCGACAAGATCACCGGATTTCGCGACGTGCCTTCCGTCGAGGCAGCAGCGGCCGCGCTCAAGACAATGGCGGCGCGTCGCGGATGGGCGCTCGTATTCACCGACAACGGGGCCGTCTTCAACGCGGCCGATCTCGCACGCTTCGACGCGATCGTCTGGAACAACGTGAGCGGCGATGCACTCACCGTGCCGCAGGAAGACGCGTTCAAGAAGTGGCTCCTGAACGGTGGCGGGTTCGCCGGCATGCACGGGTCTGGTGGCGACCCCGTGTACGTGTGGGACTGGTACGCGGACACGCTGATCGGCGCGCGCTTCAAAGGACATCCGATGTCGCCGCAGTATCCAGCCGGCGCGCGTCGTAGTCGAGGATCGTGGCAGCGCGATCACGGTGGGACTTGGCGACGGCTGGACGATGACGGAGGAGTGGTATTCGTTCGAGAAGAGTCCGCGCGAGAAAGGTGCGCACGTGCTCGCAAAGCTCGACGAGTCGACGTACTCGCCCGTCGGCATGGGCGGAGAGGACCTTCGCATGGGAGATCATCCCATCGCGTGGACGCAGTGCATCGGCGACGGGCGCTCGTTCTACTCCGCAATCGGTCACCGGCCCGAGAGCTACACCGAGCCCAACAGCGCTCTATTGCTCGAGCGCGGCATCGAATGGGCCGCCGGGCTGGGAGAGAATCGTTGCAGGTGAGGAAGCGCGCGCAGCGGGCCAGCCAATCAATAGATCCGGCGCCGTAGGGTCACGCCTATGAATCGTAGAGACTTTTCCCGGCTCGTAGCCGCCATCGCCGCCACGGGCACTTTCGATGCGCTGCTTGCCGACGAGATCCAGAGTCTGCCCGCGTACGCAGGCCCCTGGATGCCACTCTTCAACGGGGTCGATCTAAGTGGCTGGACCTTCTATCAGGATGGCGTTGGCGGAACTGACAAGACCAACGCCGTCGTGGTCGAACAGGGAGAGATTCGCATGCTAAGCCGGCTGCACACCGGCGGTACCCGTCCCGGTTTCGGTCACATCGCGACCGTCCGCGAATACGCCAACTACCACCTCCGGCTCGAGTACAAATTCGGCGACGCACGGTTCGAACCGCGGCTGCTGGCGAAGCGCAATTCTGGTGTGCTCTATCACGTGTTCCCGGAGCGAGATCGCGTCTGGCCGAATTCCGTCGAGTTCCAGCTGGAAGAGAGTGATGTCGGCGATGCAATCCTGATCAATGCTCGCTGCTACCCGGGCGCGGATCTTGGTGGGACCCCGGCGTGGCCGAACCAGGTACCGTTGCTTCCCAGGCCGACCTTTCCGCAACCGCAGAATCCCCGACCGCAGATCGAGCGTCAGCATGTGCGCAAGAACGGCAACTTCGAAAGGATGCAGGACTGGAACACCATTGAGTTGCTTGCGATCGGAAACAAGGTGGCACACTTGGTGAATGGTCGGATCGTGAACACGCTCTACGAACTCGAGGCACAGGAGGTTGCCGACAGGAACGTCTATCATCCACTCACGAGGGGCCGGATTGCCCTCGAGCTCGAAGCGGCGGAAGTGTCCTTTCGACGCGTGGAGATCCGTCTGTTCGCGACTTAATCCGCCGACGTCGACCACTCCACCTCAAACGTTTCTTGCGAGGCAACCTGTTTCAGGTGCTTCGTGACGACGTCCTGGATGCGCGCCAGAATGGCTGCGTCATCAGCCTCGATCCGGATGTCGAGGTGCGTATCGCTGGCCTGCATCGCGCACGGTGCGCCGGCGAAGGCCACGCTCGCGTTACGCGCGTGACGGTCGACGGCGACACGGTGCTCGAAGTGTTTGGCCAGCCGGTTCATGTAACGCGGTGGATCGGCAATCGCTACGTGCGCAGTTGCAAGCGGCAAAATAAGTTCTCCTGTGGTCTGTCGGTCATGGGGTGCTTTTGTCGGCGCGGACGAGATACACATCTCCGTGGCTGTCGACATGCAGCGATACCGTGACGAGGTGCTGACCGATGCACGGGCCACGCAGGCACAGGCCACTCGTAGTCTCGAATTCCGCGCCGTGCCCGGAGCAGACGATGCGCTCGCGATCGGGGCTCAGGTACTCGTCGCGGCGCCACGCGAGCGGCGTTCCCTGATGAGGACATTCGTCGCGGTAGGCGAAGACGTCAGCGCCGCGCCTGACGAGAAAAATGTTGCCCACCGCGACTCCAGGGGCCGGAAAGCCGCGTGCTGTGCCATCGGGTATGTCGTCGAGATGGCATAGACGCTGGCTCGCGGTCACTTGCCTGGCGGTGGCCCCATTGGGAACCACTTCGCTCGGTTCTGGAACAGGAAAAGCTGAGAAGTGTCGGCGCTCGCCGGCGCTTCCCGTCCCTTCCACGCGTCATCGTGCAGATCCATGTCGGCGTCGTACTCGACGTGACAGCCCAGCGGGCTGTTGAAGTACCAGAACCAGTTCGAGCCGAAGAGGTGCCGTCCCGGACCCCAGAAGGTCTGGTAGCCCTTGTCGGCAAATCGAGTGCCGGCGTCGAGCACTTCGGTGGGGCCCGCGAGGTGGAAGGTGAAATGTTCGACACCCTTCATGAACGGGGGCGTCTGTATGAGAAACAAAGTGTGGTGCTCGGGCGTCCCGGCCGGGCGCAGGAAGGGGCCGACATTGGTGAAGCGGTCCGTGCAACGAAAGCCGAGCCGCCGCACGTAAAACGCTTCGGCCTTCGCGAAGTCGGGCACGAAGTAGACAACATGCGAGAGCGTCGCCGGTAGTATCTCCCTGCCTGGCGTGGCGCCGATCTCGTTGACCTTCCGTGACGGCGGCAATCCCGGTGAATTCACGCGCTCTGAATTGCCCTTGAACGCCCGGCGCACGCTCACCTGAAAGCGAAGCGCAAAGCCAGCATCATCGACTGCACACACCGCCCCGTCCTGCGTGTCACGCACCGGCCGATCCTTCGCCAGCTCACGGCGAATCGATTCGAGTGTCGGGATGTCGGCAACCCCGTATACGGTTTCGCGCAGTTGCGTGGAAGTCTCCATCGGGGCGGGTAGCGCCGAATCGTCCTCCCGTCGAATGACGACGGAGGTGCCGTCCGCCGCCTCGAATCGGCCACCACGCTCGTCGACACCGATGGGCACAAGTCCGTAGTCCGTGAAGTAACGAGTGCTCGCCGCGACGTCCTTGACGCCGAAGACCAGCGAATCCAAACCAACGATGTTCATGCTCTTATCGGCTCCTCTATTTCGCTCAGCTGCTTGAGAATATGGGCGGGAGTGGCATCGCCGATGATCCTCTGCAGGAGCGGGGTGTGGTCGAATATGAAGTCACGTATGGGCTGAAAAGGCCGCGGCATGCGGTGGAACAGCTTACCGGTGAAGTACGCCTGCTGACTGACGCGCGCCGTGTGCGGCTTGCGCCGATCTTCGAACGCCTGCAATGCACGCTGCACCGATGCATCGTCGCGCATGTTGCACGCGGTAAGCTCGCGGGCGAGGAAGTAGCCATCCTCGATGGACATGCCCGCTCCGTACGCGGCGTAGGGCGAAGTCGGGTGTGCAGCATCTCCGACGAGCGTCACGCGCCCCTTCGACCACTGCTTGAGTGGTGGACGGTCGCGAATTTCCCAGCGTTGCAGATGGTCCCGTGGTGTCTGATCGATCAAGGACCGCACCATTGGCGAGAAGGCTGCGGCCCGACGCCGCGAAAACCCGAGCAGGTCCTCGGTGAACTCGGCACCGGGATCGCACGCCTCGAGCACCCACCATTCGTATCCGTTGCGTCCTTCGTGGCGGATGGGCGTATAGCTTGCCTGCGTCGTGCGATTGTGTGCCACGACACCTTCGACGGGCATCGGCCCGTCAATGAAGAGATAGCCTCCGACGAGGTGCAAGCCCTGGTGACGGGTGGGTTCCTTCCCCCACAGTACTTCGCGGACGATCGAGTTGATGCCGTCAGCGCCCACCACGACATCAGCTTGCGCGGGAGATCGATCATCGAATTCGACAAGGACATGGTGATCCCGAGGGCGCAGGCCCACGACTCGATGATCCAGCTGGAGCATGCCTGCGGGTAACGCCTCGAGCATGCGCTTGTAGAGACCCCAGCGCAGCATGCCGATGAAACCGCCGCCGTAGTCACGCACGACCTCTGCCGGCAGATTCACATCAGCACGCAGCTTGCCGTCGAAGCGCTGGAACTGCACATGACACGGAGCGCCCAAGTCAACCGTATCGACACCGAGAAAGCGCAACACTTTCTGTGGAGGCGGCCAGAGGTTGAGGATGTTTCCGGCCGCCTTGATCTCGTGATAGCGCTCGTACAGTGAAACGTCGAACCCTGCGCGGTGTGCCGCCAACGCGGCGGCCATGCCCGCCGGCCCCGCGCCAACGACCGCGATCCGTCCTCGATTCTCACCGCCGCAATGCAACGTCCTGGCCTCCACTGGTTGCCCTAGAGCGATCCTAGAGAGCGCCGCGGCATTGCCAAAATTGCTTTCATCCATTGCAGCTATGCACGAAAACTATCGTTTCGACTCAAACGCGACCTTCGCCGGTGGGTCGAATTTGCTGGACGGATAGTTGCCAGCAATAGCTTCGATTTGCTGGGGGTGAAGCCGAAAGATACGCTCGGCTGAAACCGTCAGGTTTTCGGAATGAGCACGCCAGAGCCAGTAATGGAGCAGTTTCTCAAGGACATCGGTCTGGTGACCGGTGCGGAGCGTGTGCGGTGGTCCCCATTGGGCGGCGGAGTGTCTTCCGAGATCTGGCGAGTAGACCTGCCGCACCGAACCATCTGCATCAAGCGAGCACTGCCACAGCTCAAGGGCGCTGCGGAATGGTTCGCTCCGGTGTCACGCAACGGATTCGAATGGGCCTGGCTCGAGTTCGCCTTCCGGCTCGCGCCCACCCATATTCCCGAGCCCATCGCTTACTCCGAAGCGTTTGGCATGTTCGCGATGTCGTATTTCGACCCCCAAAAGTATCCGATCTGGAAGCAGGAACTCCTGCAGCGCAGAGTCAGCGCGTCCTTTGCGAGCGAAGTGGGTACGCTGCTCGCGGGCCTGCACGCCGCCAGCGCCGGAGATGCGGCACTCCGGGAGCGGTTTGGCACGCTTCCCATCTTCGAAGCGATACGCATCGAACCTTATCTTATTGCGACCGCGCGCCGCCATGCTGATCTGTCGTCGGCTTTGCATGCGCTCGCGCGACGGACCACCGATCAGTCGCAAGCGCTAGTCCATGGCGACGTGAGTCCGAAGAACATTCTGATGGGGGCCTCGGGCCCGGTGTTCATTGACGCCGAATGCGCATGGTATGGCGATCCCGCTTTCGACCTGACGTTCTGCCTGACGCACCTCCTGCTGAAGTGCCTGGTCCATCCCGACCTCATCCATTCCTATCTGCAAAGTGGCGCAAGCATGGTCTCTGCGTATCGGGCTGGGATCACGTGGGAGACGCCGGACGCACTGGAGGAGCGTGTCGCAGCGTTGTTGCCCGCGCTTCTCCTCGCTCGCGTGGACGGAAAGTCACCGGTTGAATACCTGATTGATTCGCCCGAAAAGCAAGACGTGGTGCGTGAGGTCACGTGTCGGCTGATCGCGCAGGCACCGCTTTGCATCGCCGAAGTCATGCATGCCTGGGAGGCAGCGATTTGCGCCCGGTACGGTCATGACGCCTAAACAAAGGAGTGAACGATGGATGCACGATTTGATTCAGTCGCCGCCGAATACGAGGCCCGTGCTGCGCGCGAGTCGCGCGAGATGCACACCATTGCACCCGATCAGATGATGGCGCGTCGCGATGAAATGCTGCTGCCCGTGGGTCGGGAGACGGCAACGCTCCTGCAACTGCTCATCCGCGGGGCAGAGGCGCAGAATATCGTGGAAATTGGCACCTCCTACGGCTACTCGACGCTATATCTCGCCCAGGCTGCTCGCGAGGTGGGCGGCCGCGTGACCACCATCGAACTGGCTACCGCGAAGTCCCAGTACGCTCGCGAGGCGCTGAGGCGAGCGGGTTTGGCCGAGCATGTGGATTTCCGGATCGGCAACGCGCTGGACGTGATCGGCACTCTCTCCGCGCCGATCGACTTCGCGCTCATCGATCTGTGGAAAGATCTGTATGTTCCGTGTCTCGAACTCATCACGCCAAAGCTGCGCTCGGGTACGATCATCGTCGGCGACAACATGCTGCAGCCGGAAATGTCGAGGCCCGCGGCATTGGCTTATCAGAAGCGTGTGCGCGAGCTCGAATTCGATTCGGTATTGTTGAATATCGGCAGCGGCATTGAGGTGAGCCGCAAACGCTGACTACGCGCGGCAGAAACGCGGAGTGCCCGCATATCGGACGCGATCGTCCTCTTCGATCCGCAGCAGCTGGTTGTATTTGCAGACGGTATTGGAGGTGCGCAGGGATCCGATCTTGATCTGACTGGCAGACGTGCCCACAGCGAGATCCGCAATGAACGCATCTTCGGTCTCTCCGGAGCGCGCCGAAACGATAGCGTTGTATCCGGCCGCGCGCGCGGATGCGATGACCTGCAACGAATCGGTCAGTGTGCCGATCTGGTTGGCCTTGACGAGCACTGCGTTCGCGATGCGCTCACGAATACCGCGAGCAAGACGCTCTGGACTGGTCGTAAAGAGATCATCTCCTACCAGCTGAACCCGCGATCCGAGGTCGGAGGTCAGCTGCGCCCATCCCTCCCAATCTTCCTCGTGCAAGCCATCTTCAATGGAGACGACGGGGTAGCGTCGGGTCCAGTCCCGGATTCGTTCGATCATCTGCTGAGTGCTGTCAGTGCGACCTTCACGTTCCAGGCGGTATTGGCCATGGGAGTCGCGCAAAGAAGTTGCAGCAACATCGATGGCGATGCCGATGTCCTCGCCTGGCCGCAGTCGCGCGGCCTCGATGCACTCGATCATCATTTCAAGTGCCGCAATGGGGGTTGGCAGACCTGGGCTTAACCCGCCCTCATCAGCAAGGAGCGTCGACATGCCCCGCCGGTGTGCTACTGCATCGGCTGCAGCCCGCACGCGCGCAATCGTGTGGATGGCTTCGGACATCGACGCGGCACGCAGAGGAATGACGAGGAAGTCCTGGATATCCATGCTTCGCGCCGCATGCAACCCACCGCTCAGAATGTTCATCATTGGAGTCGGCAACAGATACGAATCGCTTCCCGAGAGCTCCGCGATGTGCGCGAATAGCGGTCGCTTCAGCGCCGCCGCCGCCGCCCGACAGCTCGCGATCGAAACCGCCAGAATCCCGTTTGCACCGAGCCGCCTGAGTTGTGGCGTGCCGTCCAGCTCACGCAGACTTGCATCGAGCCGCGCCTGGTCAGCGGCCTCGTAGCCTACCAGGGCAGACGCGATTTCGCCTTGAACGTTCGCGACCGCTTGGAGGACGCCACGCCCCTCATAACGTTCAACATCGCCGTCGCGCAGCTCATGTGCTTCCGCGGCGCCGGTCGATGCGCCGGACGGAACCGAGGCTCGGCCTACTGTGCCATCCTGCAGCTCAACCTCTGCTTCAACTGTCGGTCGCCCGCGCGAGTCGAGTATCTGACGGGCCCGAATTGCGTGGATCCTTGTCAACTATGGCAACTCCAGGCCAGCGCGCTCATCCCTAAAACGCCTGTGCGGCACCGGCGTGGACCCGCATGATCTCGCGAGCGAGCTCGCGCGTGCGCGCGCGACCGATACCGCATTCGGTTGCGATACCGAAGCCTTGCACGAACGCGCTCGCGGCCTTCATTCGGCGCACAGTACCTTCCACGCCGTCCTTGGCATGCACCAACCCGAGATACAGCTCGGTCGACGGACCGCGCTTCAAACTCTTAAGCGGCGCGAAGTACGCGGCATCGGCGCGATCCATGGGCACCGGCATGTGAATCCAATTCACCGTTCGCCCCGCATTCTCGAGGATCAGATTTGCAAGCTCGACGGCCTTGCCGAGGTCGGCGGGCTCAACGAAATGCTTCGCGTCCATGTCCCCATAGCACAGGTGAAATCCGAGCTCCACGCCATTGGGTACTGCAGCCGACAGATACGCGAAAGCGCCGGCGAACGCCTGCGCCATGCCCGGAAACGATGGCATTATCGGCACGCGCCCGTCCCACTGGATCATCTCGATACAGACGTCCCATTGGATGGCGAGATCGGCGTGAGGGATCGCGGCGCAGATCTTCGCGACCTCCCTGAGCATCGCTGCTTCGTACGCAGGGAGGACCTTCGGAAGATCCTGCGGCACAACGAACGCGCCGATGACTGCGACCGGCGTCGGCAGACTGACCTGGAAACGAGTGCTGGCGTCGATGAGGCCCCGCTTGCGCGCAGCCAGAAAGTCCTGATACGAGATGCGGGCCTCGCGCGCATAACCAAGCTCGCCAAAATGAATGTCACCGGCTGGCGCGCCTGACTTCACACGCAAGACGCAGAGGCCCATGCCCGGCACCGCGTTGTCGCTCGCGGGCTCGAGGAATGACGTCGCGCGCAGCACCGGCCATTGGTAACTGATCCACAATCTTCGGCCGCCGATTTCCCCGTCCGGACAGCGTTTGACCAGTCCCTTGACCGTCGCGCCGACGCTTTCGAACACCTCCTCGGTGGAATCGAGACCGATACTGCCGACGAAATGCACATGGGTGACCATAATCAATCCTCAGATAGGTTGGGCAAACACGGGAAAGAGGCTCGCTACCAAAGCGACGCGATTCGCTTCGGGCGTCGGACGCTGTTCCCACTCGCCGATCTGTAAGGACGCATCGTAGATACGCTTGCAGCGCTCAAAGCGCCGGCGCAGAAACGCGGTGAACAGATCCTCGATCGACTCATCGCGCGCCAGCAGCTCGCCGAGTACGACGGCATCCTCGATCGCCTGCGCCGCACCCTGCGCCAAGTGCGGTGTAGTCGCGTGCACGGCATCCCCGATTAGCAGCACTCGGCCCACATGCCACGGTGGAGGCATGAAGATCGAGTGCAAGGGACGGTAGACGACCTGGCGCGGGTCGCGGACGTGCTCACGCAACTCCGCCAATGGACCTTCACAGATCGCGAGGCGCGAACGGAAGATTTCGGCGAGTTCTTCGGGCGGGAGGCGCGGATTCTCCGGCTCGGACTGTACCAGCAGCACATAGCCCGTCTTCGCATCCAGCGGCATGAAGCCGGCAGTTCCGCCGGGCATGTCGACGAAGAACGGTTGGTCGAGCTCGGGCGGGCGCGGCACGTTGTAGCGCCAGGTGCTCTGCCCGGTGAATCGAGGCTGGTGTCCTTCGCCAAACAGCTGGCTCCTGAGCTTGGAGTGGATGCCATCGGCGCCAATCACCGCATCGTAGTCGGCGCAGCTCGAGTCCGTGAATGCAACGCGCACCTGTCCGGCACCTTGCTCGAGACTGGAGAAAGTAACGCCGAGTCGAATGTGAGTATCCAGGCTTTGCGCCGTCTCGCTCAGCACTCGATGCAGCGCCGGACGCGTAATGCCCAGGTTGGCCGGCAAGTGTGGGCCGGCAAGGGGCAGACCGCTGACCTGGCCGAGGAGCTTTCCATTGCGGTCGCGAAAACTGACGTGGTTGTACGGAAAACCGGCTGCGACGCAAGGCTCGGCTACACCCAATGCCGCCAGCGCACGCAGCGCATTGCTCTGCACGGCCAGGCCGACGTGATAGACCGTCCAGTTGGCGTTGATTTCGACCAGGTCGACTTCGATGCCGGCGCGTCGCAGCGCAATAGCACTCGACAGCCCGGCGATGCCGCCGCCGACGACCAGCACGTGTCTGACCCGGCCCATGGTTCGGCTAATGTTGCGCTGGCACGTAGGGGCGGAGAAATCACTTTTCCGGTTGCCGGGGATTGAGCCAATCAATTTCACCCGGTGCCGGCTTCCGCACTAGCCTTGCCTGCAGTATCCGCGCGCCGGAGGACGGACGTAGCGCCATGGCCATCAACGGCATCGAAGCAATTCTGTACGGGGTCGACGACGTTGCGACCAGCACCCGCTATTTCGAGGATTTCGGGCTGCCGCTGCTCGAGAAGAGCGATACCCACGCTCATTTCCGGCTCGACGAAGGGTCGAACGTGATCTTGCGCGCCGTCTCGGATCCCGCAATTCCGCGCTCGAGGATCGTCGGTACGGGCGTGCATGAAACCACCTGGGGCGTGGATTCGGAAGTGAGTCTCGAAGGCCTTATCCGGAACCTCGGTACCGACCGCGAGGTGCGGCGCGATACCGACGGCACCGCGCACTGTCTGGACCATGACGGCCTTGCGATCGCCTTGCGCGTTTTTCACAAGACTCCGGTCGTGTCGGCACCGGATCCCTCTAATTCTCCCGGGAATATCCGCAGGCTTAACCAGCACCGGAAATGGCGCCTCAAGGCGCGTCCGACGGTGATCCAGCACGTCGTGTTTCGCGTGCCGGACTTCGAAAAGTCCTGGGCGTTCTACCGCGATCGACTGAACTTCCGGCTAAGCGACGTGCAGCGCACCTTCGGTATCTTCGGGCGCGCCGACGGCTGCCGCGATCACCACAACATCTACTTCCTCAACGCTTCACTGCCGTTCCCCGGCATGGACGGCCAGCTGCGTTTCGATCATGTGAACTATGGCGTCGAGGACGTCGACGAGATCATGGTCGGTGCGAACTACATGGAACGCCGGGGATGGCCAAAATCCACCTGGGGTCTCGGACGGCACCGTATCGCCTCATCTCTCTTCTGCTACTTGCCATGCCCGGCCGGCGGGCAGGCGGAGTACGGAGCTGATTCCGATGCACTCGATGACAACTGGGTGCCGCGGACCTGGGATCCGATGTTCGGCTTCTTCAGCTTCGTCCACAACCTCGCCCCCTACATGATGGAACCCGCGCAGTGGGACGTCGGCTTCGTCGAGGGATACACGCCGAAGCGTAAGCCGCACTCACCGTAGAGCCGAGGCAGCCGGCCCCGGCAAGCGGCGGGAAGTCAGATCGACGCGGCTACTTCCGCGATCAGCTTGCGCATCCAGATGCTAGCCGGATCGACATCGCGGTAGCTGTGCCACTGCAGGGCCATGACGAGTGCCGGAAATTCAAAGGGCGGCTTCAGCAGGCGCAGTGGGGTTGTGCGCGCAAAGAGAGCAGCGAGCCGGGTATGCGTCGTTGCTATCCGCTGCGTGCCGATCAGCACACGCAGCATGTCGGTAAAGCTATTGACCATGGTCTCGATCCGGCGCACATGGCCGTACCTCTCGACGAACCACTCTTCAAAGGCCGCTACGCGGGTGGTGCCCATGCGGCACACGACATGGCCGAGCGACAGGTATTGCTCGAGGCTCAACGTGTCACCCACATGAGTGTTTCCGGCCCAGACGACACAACTCTCCGTTTCTTCGAAGAGCGTGCGCTTCGGATGCTCCTGCGACAGGAGGTATTCCGGGAAGATCAGCATGTCGACGTTGCCGTGATCGAGCGCATCGCGCGGGTGCTCGGTTGGCTGCACGATTTCGATGCTGACCTTTGGCGCCTCGATACTGGCCCGGCGTATGACTTCGCCCATGAGCACGCTGACGATGTAGTCGGAAGCGACGATCTGAAAGTGGTTGCGCGAGGTCCGCGCGTCGAATTCCGGCTGTGTTTCGAAAGTTGACTGGATCTTGAGCAGCGTTTCCCGCACCGGAGCGGCGAGGCTCTGCCCCAGCGGGGTCAACTCCATGCGACGGCCCACCTGCACCAGCAGCTCATCGTTGAAATGCGCCCTGAGGCGGGCGAGTGCGCTGCTCACAGCTGACTGGCTGAGGAACACCTTTTCGCCAGCCCGCGTCGGGCTCTTCTCGACGAGGAGTGCATCGAGTACGACCAGGAGATTGAGATCGAGATGTTTGTAGCGTACTGCCATCGCAACGCTGCCACCCATGGCTGAGCGTTCCGGGGTGCCAGGACACCCATGCTACCGCAGCCAGTGATCAACGCGGTGAATTACGACCATCGACCCGATTCGTTTCCCGCGGCGCGCCAGCGATGGGATGATCCGCGCGCTTCGAGGTCGCAGAGGCCAATCCGATGACCAGTACTTCCCCATCGCGCACGGTTCACCTCGTTGGAAGCATTCCGCTTGCCTCGGCGGATGCGGTGTTCGAGGTGGTCGGCTCGATTCTCGGACCCTTAGTCAAGCGCATTCCCGACGGCGAGACAGGTGAGCGACTCAAGTGGATCGGGTACCAGGGCCAGCGCATGAAATCGGTGCGCGGGCTCGAGCTCATCCAGGAAATTCCGGTGTTTGGTGGTCCGGTGCCGCAAAGCTTTCCGCTCTTCGGCCTGAAGTTGGGCCAAGTTCCTGCGGCGCTGCAGTTCAATCCGCTGGGTTACGCCGAGGTGGCACGTTCATCCTACGTGGCTTTCCGGCGCCAGCGAGAGGCCGGCCGTGTGACGCCCAATACCCGATTCCAGGTGAGCCTACCGACGCCCACTGTCGTGGTCTTTGCGTTCCTTCATCCGAGGCATTACTACGAGGTGCTGCCGATCTACGAGCAAGCCATGAAGCGGGAGCTGGCCGAGATCGCCCAAGCAATTCCGCCCCACGATCTCTCCATCCAATGGGACATCGCGGGCGAGACCCAGATCGCGGAATCGACCGATTGGCTGAAACGCTTCGGCCCCGATGTGCACGAGCTCGGCTGCAAGCTGACGCGTGCAGAGATGATGGCAACGGTGGCGCGCATGGTCGATGCTGTACCACAGGGCGTGGAGGTCGGCCTTCACTTCTGCTACGGAGACCCGGAAGGTCAGCACCTGGTTCAACCCAGGGACACGAGTGTCGTGACCGATCTGGCCAATCGGGTGATCGGAGAGATTCACCGGTCGCTCGAATGGATTCATCTTCCGGTGCCGATCGACCGCGAAGACGACGCCTATTTCGCGCCACTTGCGGAGCTGCGAAAGTCCGCTGCCACGGAGATCTTCCTCGGCCTCGTACACCTGGACGATGGCGTCGAGGCGGCGCGCCGCAAGCTGGCGGCCGCGACCCGTGTCCTTCCTAGCTTTGGTGTGGCCTGTGAGTGCGGTCTCGGTCGCCGACCACCCGCGCGCATTGCGGAACTGCTGCGCCTGCACCGCGAGATCGCTTCCGCCTAGCCGTCGTGCACGTCGCGGCAGCGCCACAAACGACCGATCGCTTTGTCGAATCGCGCGGATTCAATCAATTCATTTCCGGCGCTTCCCCCTGCTGGTTAGGCTCGCTCAAGCCTTGCTCTGCATGCACAGGGGGGATGCCATGCGAACTTCTCTTGTACCGGTTCTGGTCCTGATCACAAGTGTGGCGCTTGAACCACGAGTGCACGCGCAGGAGACCGCATCCGCAAGCCTCGAAGAAGTCGTGGTTACAGCGCAGCGCGTGGAGGAGAGCCTGCAGCGCGCCGCACTGCCGGTGAGCGCGTTGTCGGGTGACGCCCTGAGCGAGGCGGGCGTGACTGGCGTGCAAGACCTCACCGCCCTGGTTCCTTCATTGCAGGTCTCGAGTGCGGCCGGCCCCTATCCGCTTCTCTATCTTCGCGGCGTCGGCAATTTCAATGGTAACGCACTCTCCGATGCGGCGATCGCCGTGAATCTCGATGATGTAGTGCTCGCGCGCCCGTCGGGTGTTGGCGGACATTTCTACGATCTGGACCGCGTGGAGAGTTCTGAAGGGGCCGCAAGGCACACTATACGGCCGCAACGCCACGGGCGGTGCGCTCAACCTGGTTACCCGCAAGCCCACACACGAGCTGGGCGGCGATGCCACACTCGATGTGGGCAACGAGGGACTGGTGAGATTTGAAGGCGCCGTGAACGTGCCGCTTGGCGACACGGTGGCGGCGCGCGCCGCCGCGCAGATCGTCGAGCACGATGGATATTTCTCAGATGGCACGGACGACGAAAAGTCGCAGGCTGGCCGCCTGCAAGTGAACTTCACACCGAACGACGCGCTGTCGCTGCTGGTGAGTGCCGACTACTACCACATGGGTGGCAAGGGAGTCGGCGCGACCATCCTTGATCCTGCCGGTGGCTTCACGGCGGCGGGAGCACGCGCCGGCGCGTCGTCGGACCCGATCAACGCCATCTATTCGCAGACGCTCATCTTCACGGCCGGAGATTTCTACGGACCGCTGCTGCAGAAGGCTCTGTTCGTTCCCACGCCCGTCAAGCTGACGCAGGACAACACCTACTGGGGCGCAAGCGTTACACTTGACTGGAAAACCGATGCGGGCACGCTCACGGTCATTCCCGCATATCGTCACGGTGAAATCGACTACTTCAGCGTTGCACCAAGCTTCCTGATCGATCAGGAGGAAACCGACAAGCAGAGTTCGCTTGAAGTGCGCTTCGCATCGAACACGGATCGCACCGTGAGCTATCTGCTTGGTGGCTACTACCTGAACGAGGACATCGATTCCACGCCGACCTACGATCAGCAATACAACGCTTCCGCACAGGACTACGACCCGACCACCAAGAGCTACGCCGGATTCGCCCGGATCGGCTTCAAGCTGAGCGATACCTTTCGATTGACCGCCGGCGTGCGCTACACGCACGACGACAAGGACTTCGAGGGGGTGCTCAATGCGGCGCAGGTGCTCTGCCCGGGAGTCTTTATTCCACCGCCGGCGGGTCCGCAGTTCTGCTTTGGCGGCGTCGGGCAGGTGACGATTCCGGGAGCGCCAATCGTGCTAGACACGAGCAAGACCTGGTCGGAGACGACCTGGCGGGCCGGCGCCGAATGGGACGTGGCGCCGCAATCGCTGCTCTACGCTTCGGTCGAGACCGGATTCAAGGCCGGCGGATTTTTCTTTTCGCATGATGACCCGACGTACGACCCCGAGAAGATCACGGCCTACACGCTCGGCTCCAAGAATCGCTTCCTCGACGATCGCCTGCAGTTCAACGCCGAAGCGTTCTATTGGAAGTACAAGGATCAGCAGATCTCGCACCTCGGCCGCGACAGCACCGGCACGGTGATTTTCCCGACGGAAAACGTGGGCAAGGCGACGATGAAGGGCATCGAACTGGAACTGCAGTTCCTCGCGACGCCAAACACGCTGCTGGCAGCCGACGTGCAGTATCTCGATGCGGAGTACGACGAGTTCGTCTACAACCTGCCGAACTTCGGGCCGCCACCGGGCACGTCCTGCCCCTTTGTCGGTGCCCCGCCGCCGACGCCGTTCATCGTCGATTGCAGTGGCAAGACTCCTCCGCAGTCGCCGGAATGGACATTGAACCTCGGCATCCAGCAGAAGCTGCCGCTCGGCAATGGTGGCCGCTTCGTATTCGATGCGCACACGCACTATCAGTCGGATACCTTGACGGGCCTCGAGTTTCTGGATCTCGAAGTCCAGGACGCGTACTGGATGAGCGGTGCCTCCATCGCTTACGACTCGCCCAGTCACTGGAGCGTCTCGGCCTACATTGAGAACATCGAGGACGAGGACGTCATGCAGTCAACGTTCCCGAACCCGCTCGCCGGTGCTACGTTGACTGCCGCGACGCTCCGCCCGCCGCAAACCTACGGTATTCGGTTCGCCGTGAATTTCTAGGCTTGCAGCGCGGATGAAGCGCAGTACCGAGCGCATCCTGACTACGCATGTCGGGAGCCTTCCGATTCCGGAAGGTCTCGACCCGCTGGCAGCGGATTACGAAGCGCGATTGCGGCGCGAGGTCGATGCAATCGTACGCCGGCAGGTGGAAGTTGGGATCGACGTCGTCAACGACGGTGAATTGGGCAAGCGGCACTGGCTCGCATATCTCGACGAGCGGCTTGGCGGCTTCGAGCAGCGTCCGGCAAGTCCCGACCGAAAGCCCGCACTGCTGCAGGGGAAGGACCGCGCAGACTTTCCCAACTACTACGCTGAAGCCACGCGGACGGGGACTCTCTTCTATTCTTCCGGTTACCAGTCGGCGAGTCCCGCCAGCCGCCCAACCGTCAGTGTGTGCGTCGCACCCGTGTCCTATAACGGCCAGAGCTTCATCCAGCGGGATGTCGATAATCTGCGTGCAGCGCTCCACGGGGTTTCAGTAACCGAATCGTTTCTTCCGGTCACAGCTCCGGCGAGCATCGAGCCGTATCGCGAGAACGATTACTACACGAGCGACAAGGAATTCGTGTATGCCCTGGCCGATGCTTTGCGAGTCGAATACGAAAGCATCGCGAACGCAGGCTTCCTCGTACAGGTAGACGATGCCTGGACCGCGGCGCTCTGGGATCGCATCGGCATCGCCATGGGCCTCGAGTCATATCGCAAGCGTTGCTTGCTGCGCGTCGAAGCATTGAATCATGCGCTCGAACGCATCCCCGAAGATCGCATTCGCTACCACATCTGTTGGGGCAGCTGGCATGGGCCACACGCGAATGACATCACGCTTGCGGACCTGCTCGAGGTGATCCTCGCCGTGAAGGCGGGTGCCTATCTGTTCGAAGCCGCCAATGTACGCCACGAGCACGAGTACCACGTGTGGGAGACGGCCATGCTCCCCGAGGGCCGCATCCTCATCCCCGGTGTCGTGACTCACGCGACCAACCTCGTCGAGCATCCCGACCTCGTTGCCGAGCGCATTCAGCGTTTCGCGCGCATCGTCGGGAAGGAAAACGTCATCGCCGGTACGGATTGCGGTTTCGGCGGCCGCATTCATCACGAGATCGCTTGGGCCAAGTTGCAGTCACTCGTCGAAGGCGCCCGCCGTGCGACGGTCGCACTTCGCTACCACTGACCTTCGGAGTCGAGATTCCATTACTGTCCGAACGATGGCACTTGCACTCTACTTTGCTCCGGGTACCTGCGCACGTGTGCCGATCATCAGCCTGTTCGAAGGAGGCATCGAGTTCGAGCCGCGCCTCATTCGTTTCATGGCCGCCAGCACCGCTCGTGGATGGTGAGCCGCTCACGGAGAACGTGCGTCTGGTTCAGAGTTACCGGCGCCGGCTTCGACGGGACGCCGTTTCCGGGCTACGCCGATCACGCGCGTCGCATGGAACAGCGTCCGAGCGTGCAGCGGTACCTGGCGCTGGAACGCGAAGCGGAAGCGCAGCTCGAACGCGAGGGACTCGCGTTCCGTCCCCCACCATCGCGATTCTGAGCGTCCCGCCACTCAATATTCCTCCAGCGAACGCCGCACGAGCGCTTCGAGCGTGCCGTCATTCCGAAAACCTGCGGCCAGCGCCTTCGGGCAGTTGAGGGGCGGGTAGCTCGCGAACTGTGCCTCGAGCGCGCGATCCGGCTCGTATCTCACTCGCTGCCGCATATCCTCGCCCCGTGCCCTCCCGATTGCGCCAACGATCTCCCCCATCGACACGTGCAACACGGGCAGGAGCCACACCCGGCGTCGCGCGGCGCTCGCAACTGGCAGAACGGCGGCATGCAGCAGGTTGTCGACGACACAGGGCCGCGACATCCACCAGCTCTTTCCGCCCGGCGACACCGGGCACGTGAAGCTCCGGCCCGCAGACAGCTCGCGGATGAGGTCGCTCAGGAACTGAGACAGCAGCCCGGAAGGCTGCGGCGGTCTCGAGACGATGCCGGGTAGTCGCAGCGCGCGCCCGTCGATGAACTGTCGCTCGCTGTAGTCCCGGACCAGGATCTCGCCGATCAGCTTGTGCGCACCGTAGCTCAGGCTCGGCTCGGGAAGCGTTTCCTCGTCGATGAGTGGCGGAAGCGGCACACCGTAGACGGCAATGGAGCTTGCGAACACGACGATTGGTCGACGGCCCAGGCGTCGCAGCGCTTCGAGCAGAGTGATCGTCGCCTGCAGATTCACGCGCAAGCCAAGTGCGAAATCGCGCGCCGCCGCGCCGCCGGGGATGCTGGCGAGATGGAAAACGAGGTCAGCACCGCCTGCCAGCGCCTGTTCGAGCACACGGTCATCGCCGAAATCCCCGGAGATCTGATGCACGCGGGGATCGGACGCCCGCGCGGCGAAATGCTGATCGAGCAACGTCAAACGTGTGATCGGTGCAGGCAGCGGTACGTCGCCCGAACCAGACAGCAGGCGCGCCACCAGCGCCCGGCCAATGAATCCATCCGCGCCGGAGACGATGACGTTCATACTGTCAATAGGAACACGAGTGCTTGCGGTGGATCCACGGCGCGCGAGCGTCCGGGCCTAGGGAACTGGCGCCTGGACCACGCGCTGCTCGATGGCACCAAAGAGCGGTGTGCCATCGGCAAGTTGTGCCTCCATGCGCACCGTGTCGCCGAACCGCATATAGGGAGTCCGCGCCTCGCCGAGATCCACTGTTTCAATACCGCGTCGCTCCGCGATGCAGCTCGAGCCCACCTCGCGGTAATTCTCGTTCGAGACGGTGCCGGAACCAATGATGGTGCCCGCGCACAGCCGACGTGTGCGCGCTGCGTGTGCTACAAGTTGCGGAAAACTGAAGGCCATGGCGTAGCCGTTGGCAGCGCCGAACTGGCGACCGTTCCACCAGACCTTGAGCGGCAGCGCCACGCGCCCATCCTTCCAGGCGAGTCCCAGTTCATCAGGCGTGACCGCGACCGGTGCCATGCTGCAGGCCGGCTTGGCTTGGATCCAGCCGAATCCCGTTTTCATCTCGATCGGGGCGAGCGTACGGAGCGACCAATCGTTGATCTGCACGATGAGCCGGATGTGCTCAGCAGCGACAGCAGCTGAACTCCCCATCGGCACCTCGTCGGTGATCACGCCGAACTCCCCCTCGAAATCGATGCCGTCTGATTCACTCGGCAGTGGCGCGTTCTCGCGCGGCGCGAGAAACCGGTCGGACAACCCCTGGTACATCAGGGGACGATCGGATTGGGGGTTGGTGATCTTGAACACCTTGGCCATCAGGTCGCCATGCGACTGGAAGGTCGAGCCGTCCAACCACTGCCACGCACGTGGCAACGGCGCGAGCGCTCCGCCTGCATCGAAGCTGGCAGCGCCCGGTGCGCGCCCCGCACACAGTTCGCCGTACAACTTCTCAAGGCGCGGGGCAAACTCGGTCCAGTGATCGAGTGCTTGCTGGAGTGTCGGCACGATATTCCCTGCGGACACTGCGAGCGACAGGTCGCGGGAGACGACGACCAGTCGGCCATCTCGCGTGCCATTGGGCAAACTAGCGAGCTTCACGGTAGGTTCTCCTCGAGGACTCGATTGCCGCCGACGCGCGCGGGTTCCGCGTCCACCAGGACGAACGCCATGCGCGACCAGGCCTGTGCGGGGTTGTGCCACGCGTGGTTTGTGCCGCGCTGGATCACGACGTCGCCCGCTTTGAGATGCCGCACTTCGCCGCTATCGAGCTCGAGGTCGATGAGCCCTTCGAGCACGATGCCGTAGTCGATCGAACTGGTGCGATGCATGGGTGAGCGCATACCCGGTTTGAAATCGACGATACGCAGCACAGTACCGCCGGGCGAGGTGAGCCCCACCGTTCGCTGCGCGCCATCGGTCTCGTCGTTGTTGCTCGCAGGCGAACGATTGGTGGTCCACACTAGCGTGAACTTTGCGATTCCGCCTTCGATGTCGAGCGCCGGGAGATCGGAGTCCTGACGCACGATCGCGAGACCTTGCGGGTCGTGACCGGTGACAACTCGGCGCGTAACAATCTTCATGTGAACCCCTCAGGTCTCGCCTTCAGCGACGCAGACATTGCGCTGAGTGCCGAGACCGGTGATCGTGCCCTCAATGACGTCACCCGGGCGCAGCAGCCGACCGTGGTGTATGCCGTTGCCTGAGGGCGAACCAGTGCAGATGAGGTCGCCCGGCTGCAGCAGCACCAGGCGCGACAGATCCTCGATCAGGCGCGCGACACCGAAGATCATGTCTGCCGTAGACTCGTCTTGCATCGTCTGTCCGTTCAATTTGAGCGTCACCTGCAACGCTTGCGGATTGCCGACAAACTGCGCGGGTACGAGGTAAGGCCCCATCGGCAGATAGCCGGGCGAGCACTTGCTCGCGACCCAGTCCATTCCCATCTCGCGCATGTCACCCGGCCGGCGATTCACGCGCTCGCGACTGGTGATATCGTTGACCACGACGTAGCCCGCTACATGCTCGAGCGCGCGCTCGCGCGACACGCGGCGTGTCGGGCGGCCGATGACGACGCCGAGCTCGAGCTCCCAGTCGGGCTGCTTCACATCCTCAGGCAACACCAGTGGATCACGCGCTCCGGCGACGGTCGATTGCGCCTTGACGAAGAAAAAGGGCGTGCCCTTCGCTGCACGCTCCTCCATCTTCTGCATTCCGTAGGCGCGTCGTTCTTCGGGGTTCATGTGCTTCGTTTCTTCCATCGTCTGCGCGACGATGATGTCCACGACGTGCTTCTTGTAGTTGGCGCCCGAGCAGAAGACCTGTCGTGGCAGGTTCACCGGCGGATGAAACACCAGGGAATCGACAGCCGCTGCCTCGCGAGCGAAGTCGGGTGCGCTGCCTTCGGCCAAGGCATGTGCCGCACGCTGGAGCGCCGCGAAGTTGTGCTCCCAGTCATCCAGTAATGCGAGCACCGAGTCGGTGCTATTCAGCCCCTGTCCTGTGCGACGCAGGAAGGAGTCCACGGAACCGAGAGCCACGGCGCGTTCACCCACTACGAGGCCGGGAAAAGGCGCGCGTTTCGTTGCCGAAAAGGTCCCCAGACGAAATTCCACTGGCACTGGCGTCCTCCTTCAGATCGGCGCAGCTAGGGTTGGCATCAGCTTCGCGGTAAGACCTATTGGGTTGGCGTCGGGACCCGGATGCTGTTCCCACTCACCGATCTGGAGCGAGGCCTCGAACACGAACTTGCAGCGCTCGTAACGCCGTTGGTAGTAGCGCGCCAGCAGATCGGCGAGCGGCTCGTCGCGCGCCAGTAATTCGCCGAGCACGACGGCATCTTCCATGGCTTGGGCAGCGCCTTGTCCCATGTGCGGCGTTGTCGCGTGCACCGCATCGCCGAGCATGACGATCCGACCCCGATACCAGGGTGCCGACACGAAGACGGCTTCCAGCGGCCGATAAACGACAAGGCTCGAGTCCGTGATCTGATCGCGCAAGCGCGCCATCACCCCCGTGCAACGTGCGAGGCGCGCCCGAAAGATCGAAGCGAGCTGGTCCTCGGGGAGCCGCCAGTCCGAGGATGCCGCCTGGACCAGCAGCGCATAGCAGGTATCCTTCGAGAGTGGAATGTATCCGCACTTGCCGCCCGCGAGTCCGAGGAACATCGCGGCGCGCGTCATTTCCGGTGGTCGTGGCAGGTTGTAGCGCCACACGCACTGGCCGGTGAAAGCGGGTACGTACTTATCGCCATACAGGAGCTTGCGTGTCTTGGAGAACACACCATCTGCTCCGATCACCAGGTCATAGTCACTTCGACTTCCGTCTGTGAATGTAACGGAGGCCTTCTCGCCCCGTTCAGTGATGTCCGTGAAGGTCACACCGAGGCGCACTTTGGTGCCGAGCTCGAGGGCGGATTCCGACAACACCTTATGCAGAGCCGGGCGTGCGAGCCCGAGATCGGACGGCAATGTCGGGCCGGCGAGGGGGATGCCGTGAATATCCATCAGGACATTTCCCTCGAGATCGCAGAACTCGAGCCCGTCGCAAGGGTAGCCCGCCTGCACGCATTTCTCGGCGATGCCCAGAGCAGCCAGCGCACGAATGGCGTTGCCCTGGATGACGACGCCGACGTGGTACACCGTCCATTCCTTCTTGATCTCCACGAGGTCGACGTCGATCCCCGCGCGCCGCAGGGCGATCGCCGTCGAGAGGCCGCCGATGCCTCCCCCGACAATGAGAACCTTGTTCACTGCCGTCATGCTTGCCTCGCCGATTGTTTCAGCCCCAGAAGACGCAATGCGTTGCCACCGAGGAGGGCGGCTCTCTGCGCGTCGGACAGATCTGCCAGTGAGTCCACCAGTCCGTGAGGATCATACGAACCCATGTCGAACGGATAGTCGGTTCCCACCATGACCTGGCTGGCACCGACAGCGTTGACCAGGTGACGCAGGCCTTCCGGCTCGTACACGAGCGTGTCGAAGTAGATGCGCCGGAGATATTCGACAGGAATGTGCCGCATCGTGTGCGAGTCGGGCCGGGCCTGCCAGGCGTGATTCGAGCGGCCGATGTATGACGGCAGATATCCGCCGCCGTGTGCGGCGAGGAGCTTGAGCCCGGGATAGCGGTCCAGTACGCCGCCGAAGATCAGATGCGAGAGGGCGATCGTCGTCTCGATCGGCTGGCCAATGACATTTTGCAGGTAGAAGCGGTTGACGCGTTCGCCAAGTGAGGTCCCGAAGGGATGCAGAAACACGACCGCACCCAACTCCTCAGCTTTCGCCCAGAAAGTTTCGAACAGTGGGTCGTCCAGCTCCCGGCCGTTGACGGTCGAAGAAATCTCGACTCCCTTCATCCCGAGCGCGTGCAGACAATGCACGAGCTGCTCGATGGCAAGGTCCGGGTGCTGGAGTGCGATATTACCGAGCGCCACAAGGCGATCCGGATGGCGCGCACAGGTTTCGGCGATGCGCTCGTTGGTGGTGCAGACGATCGCGCGGGCCAGATCGTGGTCGGCCCAATAGTAATGCTGCGTAGAGGTCGGGCTCACCAGCTGCACATCGATGCCCATTGCGTCCATGTCCTTCAGGCGCAGCTCGACACTCGTGAGCTTTGGGCCAGCCGTGGGCAGCATGTGTTTCAGGTTGTGCTCGTACGAAACGGCCCCGATGAATCGACGCTGCAGTTCGGGCTCGGCGAGCTTCTCCGGACGACCGGCCACGAGCTGCTCGACTTCGGGGACGAAAGCATGTGCGTGAACATCGACGGTGACCGAGCGCTTCCCGCGTCGCACGACTGCCCCCGCTCCTGGAGCTTCAGCAACCGGTGCCGACACACGGCCTGCGTGCCCGCAGCGATGGAGCATCATTTGGTAGTTCGTCCCGGCAGCAACGTGTCGTCGAAGATGGCCACCGCGCGCGTCCAGCCCGCAGAGCCGCCGCGCACCTTGTGCGGGAAACACGAAATGTAGAACCCGTCGCCGGGCAGACTCTCGAGATTGTGCAGTTTCTCGAGGTGACAGTAGCCGATGTCGCGGCCGGCCTTGTGTCCTTCCCAGATGAGCGACTTGTCGCCGGTCTCAGCGACCTTGCGAGCGGTGTAGGAGAAAGGCGCGTCCCAGCTCCACGCGTCGGTACCGGTGAGCCGCACACCCCGCTCGAGCAGGTACATCGTCGCTTCATAGCCCATGCCGCAGCCCGAATTCACGTAATCGTTGTGACCGTAGCGCGAGCCTGCGCGTGTATTGACCACCACGATCTCAAGGGGCTTGAGCTCGTGACCGATACGCGCGAGCTCTGCTTCGACGTCGCGGGCCGTGCAGACGTAGCCGTCTGCAAAGTGGTGGAAGTCGAGTTTTACGCCGGGCTGGAAACACCATTCGAGCGGCACCTGGTCGATGGTGATCGAGGGCTTGCCTTTGTCCATCGTCGAGTGGAAATGCCACGGAGCATCGAGGTGTGTCCCGCTGTGGGTCGTCAGGTGCACCCATTCGGCCGCCGCGGCCTCGCCATCGGGGAAGTCCTCAGGCGTAACGCCTGGCAGCATGCGCAGGAATTCGGGAATGGTGTCCTTGTGCTTCTGATACTCGATTCGCGGCGCAAGCGCCGGCGGATCGGAGAGCACCTCGTTCTCCAGGTAGATGGAAAGATCTACGAAGCGGCGGGTCATGATCTTCTCGCTTGCATTAGCGGCGGAGGGAGGGTTGATCCTTTGAAGTGAGTTCGATCATTTCGGACGTACACGCACCGGCAGATTTTGCCACCCGCGCAGCGTGTTATTGAGACGCTGAACGGGTTCGCCGTCAGGCTCGATCGCCGCCACCCGTTTGGCGAGTGCTGTCAGGACCAGTTCACCTTCGAGTCGAGCAATCATCTGGCCGACGCAGCCATGAATGCCGGATCCGAATGCTACATGCCCGCTTGCCGAGCGACGAATGTCGAAACGATCGGGATCGGGCCAGCGCCTGCGGTCGCGATTGGCCGCGCCGAGGTACATCAACACCTTCTCGCTCGCACCGAGTTGTACGCCGCCGATCACGACCGGCTGAGTCGTCGTGCGGAAAAACGTCTGCACGGGTGACTCGTAGCGCAGGGCTTCCTCGAAGGCTGCTCTGGCGAGCTGCGGTTGGTCCGCCAACAGCTGCCATTGATCGGGGTGGCGCACGAAGCTCAAGAGCGCATTGCCAATGCCGTTGACGGTCGTGTCGATGCCCGCGGTAAGCAGAGAGCGGACCAGCAGCATCGCTTCCTCCGGATTCACCTCGCCGGAGTCTGCGAACGCGTGGATTTGTGCGCCCAGCCCGTCCGGCCGCAGCTTCTCACGCCGGCAGTGCTCACTGATGTAGGCGACAACAGGTGCAGCGCGGCGAGTCGAGGCCTCGAACAACGCGTTGCGAGGGCCAAAGGCATTGAACACCATGTCGGCATAGAGCAGCAGGTTCTCTCGTCCTTCGGTTTCCAGGCCCACTGCATCGGGAAACACCTTGAGCGGGAAGGCCCGTGCAAGATCGGCCACGGCGTCGAACCGGGCGCGTTCCACCAGCTCGTCGGCGAGCCGCTCAGCCTCCACCTGGAAGCTGGTGCGCAGGGCGTTCAAGGCGCGCCGCGAGAGCACACTCGTTATCACTCCGCGCGTGCGCGTATGCAGTGGCGGGTCTGCCTCGATGAGGAGGCTCGGCTGCCGCCACGGCTTCTCCTTCCTGAAGTCGCTGAGCCCAACACCCGCGGACGAGCAGAAGCTCTTCCAGTCATTGAGCGTTGCGCTGACCTCGGCGTAACGGCCGAGTGCCCACACGCCGAGCGATTCGAGCCGCACGACTGGCGCTGCTTCGCGCAGCTCCTCGTGAAACGCATAGGGATCGCGCAACACCGCATCCGAAAACGGGTCGACATCGAGCGCAGGCGTCGCGGGCTCGGTCCCCAGTGCCTTGTGGTCCATGCGCCGACCCTAACCGCCCGCGCGACGCGCCGGAAATGGTTTTTCTGAATCGTGCCCATGGCTGTGACTGATTCTGGGCAGAGCGTTTGCGGCCATCCGTCGAGCACTCTGGCGGCCCAATCCCAGCGGTGGTGGGGTGTCCGACCGCCGTTGAGTCAACCGTTTAGGCCCCAGTCCCCCGTCACCTCATTGCAAGGCCGAGCCGGCATGTCTACCCGATCTCTTGCAGTCTCTCACTGGGCAACGAGGGGGATGGGTCGATCGCTCACAGCCAAAAAGCAGGCCCCCGCTACCAGCTTTGCGAAGGCCTCAGTGTGGAATCGCTGAGGCCTTTCCATTCTTGTCGCCGTTTCTGGGCTGCAACATCGGCTTACGGCACACCCTTTGGAACGGATTCTGGTTTCCGGTCACAATGCGCAAGAGATGACTCGCGGTGCGACGCTCGGAGGGCTTGCGTGGCTGCTCGTCGCCACAGCGCATGCGCAGCGCGTCGACGAGAACGCGGTCGTTCAGGCGCAGGATGCGTTCGGTCTTACCGTCGGTGACGAGAAGATCGGTCTCTATTCCCCCGAAAATGCGCGCGGCTTCAGCCCGATTGAGGCCGGCAACCTCGTCATCGGAGGCTTGTACTACGACCAGCAGACGTACGGGCCGACGGGACGCATAGTTGAGGGCTCCGTGCTGCACGTGGGCTTGAGCGCGCAGTCCTATCCACTCGCTGCACCTACCGGAGTCGTCGACTACCAGCTCCGCCAGCCGGGCGCCGAGCGCATCACTAGCATCTCGCTCGGCGCCGGCCCGTACGACTACGGCTACGTCGAGGTCGACACACAGCTGCCGCTTTCGCCATCGCTCAGCATCGGGTTCGGCGGCGGTCTCGAGATCAATCCCGACTACAACCTCGCTCGTCGCTCGCTGGGTCCGTCGTTCGGCGCAATCGTTCGCTGGCAACCGACCAAGCGATCGGAGATCGTCCCGTTCGTCGGCTGGACGACATGGCATGAGCACGAGGAGCGGCCGCTCGTATACCTCGCCGGGTCCGCACTGCCGCCGGAATTCGAGCAGCGCAAGCTCCCTGGGCAGACCTGGACTACCTGGGCTTTCGATGGCTACGACTACGGCGTACTGGGAAAAGTCGAGCTCGAGCATGACTGGACCCTGCGGGCCGGAGTATTCGGTTCGCGCAATGCGCAAGAGGCAAGCGACTACGAATACCTGTTCGACGCCGAGTCGAGCGGCGTTGCGCAGTACTACATCGCGGCCGTGCCCGAGCAGATCTTCCAGTCGTACTCGGGCGAACTGCGCGTGTCGAAGGTCATGTACGAAGCGGCGCGTCGCCACACCGTGCAGCTCATCGCACGCGCTCGCGATCGTAACCGGCTCTACGGCGGTGACGACGAGCACTTCATCGCGACGACCGTCATCGGTCACGCTCCCCAGGTAGACAGACCGGAATTCTCGACGAACCCCCGCAACCGCACCGACACGACGCAGCAGAACGTCGGGGTGGCGTATGCGCTCCTCTGGAAGGACGTCGGCGAGCTGGGACTGGGCGTGCAACGCGCGAGGGTCCGGCGCGAGGCGTTCGATGCGGCTACGGAAACCTCTGTCTCGTCCGACGACACGACGACGCTCTACAACGCGAGCGCGGCGCTCTCGCTCGGCTCCCGCTTCACGGTCTTCGCCAGCTATTCGCGCGGGCTCGAAGAAGGCGGCATCGCACCCGAAAATGCGACCAATCGTCGCGAGGCTGCGCCGCTGATCCTGTCGGAGCAGGTGGATGCGGGCGTCCGCTATCTGATCACGCCCAGCGCGAGCGCACTCGTCGGCGTGTTCGAGATCGAAAAACCGTACTTCGGGCTCTCGAGCACGAACCTATACACGGAGCTCGCGACCGTCCGGCATCGCGGGGTCGAAGTATCCGTGGCGGGTGAGATCACGGAGGGCCTCAACATCGTCGCCGGCTATGTCTACCTCGATCCGGAGCTGATCGGGCCGGCCGTCGACGAGGGTACGCTGGGCCCGGTTCCGGTTGGACCGATTCCGCACGTCGCGACGCTCGACGTGTCGTATGGCCCAGAGCGCTGGAACGGGTTCGCTCTTGAGGGCGGCGCGGAGTATCACTCCTCTTATATCGCGTCTCAGGACAACGTCCTCACCGTGCCGTCGGTGACCGAGATCGATCTCGGCTTCCGCTACCGCTTTGAGATTGGCAACGCGCCGGTGAGCGTCCGCATCCAGGCGATGAACATTGCCGACGATCGCACCTGGCGAGTCATCTCGTCAGGCGAGGCGCGAATGACCGACGGGCGGCGCTACTCGCTCACGTTCACGACGGATCTCTAGACAGCGGCCGCCCAAAAAGCAATCCGCCTGCGGTGTGCGTACTTATGCCGCATGCACAAGTGGTCGTCGCCTGCGG
>CAWEOT010000011.1:0-38483 GCA_963810775.1 uncultured Gammaproteobacteria bacterium | reverse complement strand
AGGATGGCAATTCTCCGTGAGCTCGGCGTCGACAGCTTTTCGGCATGATCTGAATCAATCGCCATTGATTACGCGCGGGGCCGCGCGCGCAGCCTTGGCGCTTGTGCTCGCAGGACCTAACTCAGCCGCGCGGCGCGCAGCATGAGGTAGGTCCTTTTCAGTTCACTTGGTCAGGTCCTCGTTCCCGCTCATCACCTGGCGAACTTCGACCCAGAGCGCCGAGACGCCACGAATGCCCGGCCCTGGCGCAGTCGATGCTTCTGCGGCGATCTGATACGCCCGCTCAGGACTGTCCACGTCCACGATCCAGTAGCCGGCGAGGAATTCCTTGGACTCCGGAAATACGCCGTCCGTGATCGGCTTCCCGTCCTTACCTGCTCGAACGAGCTTGGCCTGAGTGGGCGAAGCCAGTCCTTCCGCACCCACCAGCTCGCCAGCGGCGGCCAGCTTTCTGGTGAAGGCGATCATGAAAGCGGTGTTCGCCTCAAGATCCTTCTTCGGCCAGCTCAGATACTGCTCGTAGCCGTCGCGCGGAGTGTTCATGATCAGCATGTACTTCATGGCATCTGCTCCTGTTTTCTTCACGCCCTGGATGGGCGCGTCTCAGGCCTAAGTCGGAGCCAAGAACTGGATTTTCGACAGGTGCCTGGACCCTATTCCGTACTCTTGATGCACGGGAGGGTCGGTAGCGCTAAAGTTACCGATATTCAGGGTGTTGAAAGGTTTACATCACATAATCCATTTGGCTGCATGGATCACGGAATCAGGCTTCAGGCCAAAGCGGCAACTCAATCTGAGTTGATTGTCTGACTATAGGTAGCCTGCCGGCTATGGGAAGCGGTTTGGCGCCATCGATTTCACCTCGAAAAGGCGGAGCAGTGTCCGAAGAATGAAAGCAGAGCGTCTAGTTTCCCGGTTGCTGACCGTTCCGCGCGAGGAACGAGCCCGAGTGCTCGCTCAAGAAGGTCCGGCATCGTGGGACAGCGTGCTGTTTTTCGCGGTGCGCGACGGCCTGCGCGACGCGCGCTTTCACGGTCAGATGAGCGCCGCAGACTATGTGGACACATTGGAGGAGGTCGAGCGCCGCTATGAAGAGGGCGCCACCGCGACCAGCACTGGCGGCAGCATGGCAGCGAGTGACGACTCGGAGGACCAGACCATTGACCTGGAACCCCCTCCGGGTGACGAAGATGTGGAAGGTCCGTCCAACTCCGCAGCACCTGCCGAGCGAATCGAGGAGCCGACAACGCGCGAGCCGCTCAACGTCGAGCGACGCACGTCTGAGGAACCGGTAAGGCACGAGCCCGTCATCGTCGAGCGACGCAAGTCTCAGGAACCGGTAAGGCACGAGCCCGTCATCGTCGAGCGGCGTGCGTCTGCAGAACCGATGAGGCAAGAGCCCACCATCGTCGAGCGGCGCCCCCCTGACGAACCGATGAGGCGTGAGCCGGTCATCGTCGAGCGGCGCATGAGACGCGAACCGGTCTCCGTTGAGCGGCGTGCGTCCGCAGATCGGTCCCCGCCCGAGGCCGCTGCGGCGAGGGTGGCGGCTGAGCCCCCGCAGAGCGCTTTCGCACCGGCGCCCGCGCCCGCGCCGAAAGTCGAGTTCGTGATCGGTGCGACCATTCGCGATCGCTATGTCCTGCAACAGCAGATCGGCAGGGGTGGCAGTGGCATCGTATTTCGCGCCCGCGACATCCGCCGGGACGCGCTCGTCGCCCTGAAGGTGCTGCGCGAGGAATTACGCGGCGAACCCCTGAAGATCGAACGTCTCAAGCGCGAATTCCAACAGGCGCAGGCGCTGTCACATCCCAACATCATTCGCGTATTCGATATCGATTGCGAGGGAGACGCCTGGTTCCTGACCATGGAGCTGCTCGATGGCGAGTCATTGCGCAGTCATCTGGCGAGCCAACCTAAACGCTTACCGCAACGAAACGCGCTCGCCATTATCTTGGCGTGTGCCGACGCACTCGATTTTGCTCACGAGCACGGTGTCGTGCATGGCGATTTCAAGCCGGGCAATGTATTGCTGGGTCGCGATCGACAGATACGGGTGGTGGACTTCGGCGAGGCGGCTAGTGGCGCAGGGTCGTCGTCAGGCAGCGTGTGGCAAGCGAGCGAGAGTCACCTGGCGTCAGCCACACCGGCCTACGCCAGCCCCGAGGTCCTGCGTGGTGTCCCACCGCAGGTGCGCGATGACGTTTACAGTTTTGCCTGCGTGGCCTACGAGGTGCTGACGCGGCAGCATCCATTCGAGCGGCATTCGGCGCTTGTGGCTCGCCAGCGCCGCATGAAATTGCGGCGCCTAAAGGGGCTCTCGCGGCGCCAGTTCGCGGCTTTGAAGCGCGGCCTCGCCTGGTCCCGCAGCAATCGACCCGCTAACGTGCGCGAACTCGCGGATGAGCTTCGCGATTCGTCACCGAAGCGTGCCCCGTTCGGATTCTGGCTTGCCCTCACGGCGGCTGCAGTTGGTACGTTCATCGCTGTGACGTTCTTGTTGGATAGCGATCTCAAAGTGCCGACGACCGCGCCTGAGTCGAGTCGCAGCGAAGTTGCAGACACGACGAACACGCCCAGTGAGCAGCCTGCGCAGCAAAGCGTTGCCCCGCCAGTCCTTCCGCCCTCGACGACAGGTGGCACGCGGACGACGGAGCAAGGACCCTCGCCGTCCACGGCGCCACTGCCCGGCGCTCAGGTCCCGAACCCAGGAGCACGCGTTGCTCCCGCTGAGTCTTCCACACCGACGACTACGGCCTCCACAACGGTGAACACCGCTACAACAAAACCAGCCGCGGCACCCTCGGTGGCCGATGTAGAGGCAACGACCGCAGTCATCCAGCAGTCACTGGTGCGAGCCGGCACGGTATCGCTGCAGCAGGCGAACATCGTTGTGAGCGAGCGCGCGAGTCAGGCAGTCGTTCGGGTTCAGCGTCGGGATGATTTGCGGGGCCGGATACGCGTGCAATGGCGAACGATCCCTGGAACGGCCCAACCGGGAATCGACTATTCCGACGTCATGAGTGGCAGCCTCACCATTCCGGAAGACCAGGACATTCGCGTTATCTACATACCCCTGATAACCGACACGACCAGGGAGTCGAATGAATGGTTCGAGCTCGAGCTGACAGATGTGACGGCGCCCGCGCGGCTCGGACCAATTACCCGTGTTCGGATCACGATCCTGGACGATCAGTGACGCGATCGAGCCGGGCTAGCCCACGCGCCTGCTGGATGTACCGCGCGTTCCGCGCGCTGTCTGGCGTTTCCTTTGCAGCGCTAGGCCCTTGCAATCGCCGCCGACTCGGACATTGCAGCAGCCGCCAGTTCTGCCACTCCAAAGTTGTACATCCTGGATTGCGGCACCATCGCGCCAATGGATCCGGAGCTCTTCGGTCTCAAGGCGAGCGAGATCAAGGGCGATGGGGGTTTCGTAACGCCTTGCTACCTGGTCGTACATCCAAAGGGGACGCTGATCTGGGATGTCGGACAAGTACCCGATAGCGGACATTCCGGATGACGGCACCGAGGTTGTACAGCAAGGCATATTGAAGGCGACGCGGCGACTGGCGCCACAGCTCGCAGCGCTCGGGTACGAGCCCAAGGACATCACCTACGTCGCGATGTCGCACTACCACGTGGACCACACTGCCAACGCCAACATGTTCGCCGGCTCCACCTGGATCGTGCAGCAAGCCGAATACGACATCATGTTCAGCGACGCCCAAGTCGGCATCCGCGCGCCCGATTCATACAAGGACCTGAAGGACGCCAAGCGCATCACGCTGGACAACGCGGATCACGACGTGTTCGGCGATGGCACTGTGATCATCAAGACCGCGCCCGGACATACGCCCGGGCACCAGATGCTGTTTCTGAAGCTCGCCAGGTTCGGACCACTGTTACTAGCGGGCGACCTTTATCATTTCCCTGAGGAAAAGACGCTCGATCGCGTGCCGACCTTCGACTTCGATGCCGCCATGACGCGCGCGACCCGTAAGAAAGTGGACGAGTTCATCCAGCAAACCGGCGCAACGATGTGGATCCAGCATGATCCACCGACATACGCGCCGCTGAAGAAGGCGCCTCAGTACTACGACTGAGGCGCTGGCGATGCTGCCGCACGCTTCACGACGGTTACGGGCCAGCCGCGCCGAGTTGATCAGTGCGCGTCGGTTCGTCGCAGCGATGTCACGATGACATCCAGTAGTTCGTCGTTGCGGTCCTGGCTCAGCTCCCAGAACATCATGCCGCCGAGGCGATTGTCACGCACGTAGTCCGCCTTCGCGCGGATAGATTGCGGGTCGTCATAAGTGATGAACGTCTTCGATGCGCCGTTCCATAGGTACGCTGCCTTGGCGCGCTCGTCCCAGTAGCGGACAAAACCCTGCCTGCCGATGAACCTGTCCTGCAGATCGGCGTAATTGTGATCTCCCTCGTAACGCTCGTAAGGCTGATTGAGACCGTTGTGCGGCGGCTTTACCCCGACGAAACCGCGGCCGTAGAAGGCAACGCCGAGCACGAGTTTGTCGCGCGGAATGCCCGAAGCGAGGTGCTGCCTGACCGATGAGTCGGCATTGCGATCCGCAGGCGCGGCAAACTCCGATGCATACAAGCCCGCGTGATGCCCGGTTGTCGATGTCAGGCTGTTGAAGAAGTCGTAACTCATGATGTTGATCCAGTCGAGATAGACGTGGAGTTTCTCCATCTCCGTGTGGTCGAAATATTCGCGGTCGGCTGAAGCGATCGTCAGCGTGTAGCGATCGCGCCCCGTGAGGTTCTGCGCCTCGCTCGCCGCGTCCAGCTGCGTGCGCAGCGTCTTCAACAACAGCGTGAAGTTCTGTTTGTCCGCGGACCGGTACTTGATTCCGCCGACGCCCTGCCCCGGGTATTCCCAGTCGAGATCGATCCCATCGAGGTCGTGCTCGCGGAGCAGCTCGATCGCGCTGCGCGCGAATATGTTTCGCGAGGTATCGGTCAGTGCTGCATCGGAGAAACCCTCCGCCTCCCATCCGCCCACGGAGACGATGATTTTCAACTGCGGGTTTTGCTTCTTGAGGGCCAGCAAGGAATCAAGAGCCGACGCGAGATTCGGATTCTCGAATGCAACTTTGCCGTCGTGATCGATGTGCGCGAATGCAAAATTGATGTGAGTCAACTTTTCCGGATGGATCACCGGTGGTATCGACCAGCCCGCCACATAGGCTACGACGCGAAGATCTTGAGGGCTGCGGGCGGGCGCGCTTGCAAGCTGCTGCTGCGCCAAGTGGTCTTGCCCTGCCGCCGGTACGGCTTGGTTACCGCCTGTCGCACAACTTGCGCAGTACACAAGCGCGCCAAGCAGCACGGCGCGAAGTGGAGGCAGTTTGAGAGTGGCCGAGGTCACTGTCGGCTTGACAGCCGCGCGAGCTGTCGCATCCGCATCAAGGCGTAGGTAAGGAGCGGATCACTTTCCCGATGATGCCCGAGCCGTGTTTTCGCCAATCCAGGACTGGAGCGACCTGTAGGTCACGGCGAGAATCACGGGGCCGGCAAACAGGCCGATGACGCCAAAACCGATCAGCCCGCCGATGACGCCGGCGAAGATCAGAATAAGGGGCAGATCCACACCACGACTGATCAATATTGGCCGCAGGAAATTGTCCAGGAAACCGACCGGCACACTCCAGACGAGAAGCGCGGTTGCCCATCCGAAACTCGCGTTCGAATACATCCAGATCACGGCAGGTATGAGCACCGGAAACGGCCCGAGCTGTGCGATGCAGAGCACAAACGTCACGGCCGTTAGCAAGCCCGGATGCGGCACACCGGTCACCCAGAGACCCAAGCCGACGAGCGTCGTCTGCACGAGCGCGGTCACGACTACTCCCAGCGCGACGCTACTGACGGCCTGCCCTGCCAGGACCACCGACTGCTCACCCCGCTGTCCCGCGAGACGACGCGTGAATGCCATGACACCTTTCGCCGCCAACTCGCCCTGGGCATAGAGAATCGCTGCGATGATGACCGTCAGGAGGAAATGCAGGAAAGCGCCTCCAAATCCGCCGGTGATCGAGACCATCCACCCCGCTACCGAACGAACGTAGGGACGATCGATCCGCGACTTTCGGGACCGGCTGCGGCAAGCTGTCTGCCATTCGGCGGCGATTCGATCGCCCGCCCAGGGGAATACCAGCAATCCAGGTCGGCGGCGAACCGAGTCCGTTCGTGAGAAACGCACGCACGACCTCGATTCCCTGGACGGAAGCGTCGAGCAGCGCCGCGATCGCGAGCCAGAACGGCACGACGAAGATGATCAACATGACAATCGTCATCACTGCCGTGGCAATGGATCGGCGACCACCGACCCTTTTCTGCACCCACAGGAGTAGCGGCCAGGTTGCGACCACGATTGCCGTAGCCCAGATCAGCGCGCCCACGAAAGGCCGCAGAGTCCACAGGCTTGCCACCAGCAGCGAGCCCGATGATCAGCACGAGGAGAGTGACTCGTGTGATGTCAGGCGTCGTTTGAGTATTCATAGTCCCAATCCCCGGTACGCTCGAAACGCGATCGAGCGAATAACGTTAGCCGCCCAGCGCTATTGCTATCGCGACCAGTGCGACTCCAACGATCAGGAAGCACAATCCAACGAGCCACGGCTTCCCAAGCGTATAGCGCGACCAGTGGTAGCCGACGAAGAACAAGAGCAACACCAGGATTGCGTTCGACACGCGCAATGCCTGCCGCGCATCGTCCATGAACAGGAAGGGTATTGCCGCCGGCAAGCTGGCGAGGAAGACCAGCCAGAAGCTCGCCAGGGCACCCATCACAGTCAGCCTTGGTAAGCCCGGTCGTGCGACCAGGCGTCGAAGGCGTCGAACGAATGTTCCTGACGATCCGCCGGTATAGATCGCTGCGCTCGGCGTCGGTAGTGACGGGCTCCAGCAGTTCATCGACCTCCCCGGCCACCAGAGCCTCTGCCGCGCGATCGTCCGATTCCTCGCGCACGATTCGACCGACTTACGCAGTCGACCGCGCCCGAAGAGTTCACCCATCAGGTACAGGGCGCCGTCGATGATTCCCCAGGCAATGTTGCAGCCGATGATCGCGATCAGCAGCTGGCGCGCACCTTCGCGACCTTCGTCCTCGATGATTACGCCCGCGGCCAGCGTAAAAGTGAGCGTCATGATCAGGCCGAACATCACCTCGCCGAGGCTCGTCGCAGGATCGAGGTACTTTTGAGCGATCGACGATCGACTACCGGGAGTCGTCATGAATCTCCCCCTGTTGTTTGTTCTGACCGCGGTAAGGCGATACGACGCGCGATCGATGCTAGCACGCTCCAGTTCTGCACCGCATTAAGGTCTTGGCATGCCCCAAACCGGGTGCCATCATGCGACGCCGCATCGCGGGGGATCGTCAAGCAATGCTGATCCGATTGCTCCAAGGGAGCATGCTGCTGGCGCTCACCGTCGGGATTCATACGGTCGTGCTCAGCGCCATGCTCAGTCGTATCAACAAGCACTATCGAGATAACGTCCCGCTGAAATTCTCTGCATATTCGTGGCTGCTCGCGCGCATTGCCACGGTCACCGTGCTCGCTCACCTGTTCGAAATCGCGCTCTGGGCAGGGTACTACGCCTGGAAGGAAGCGCTGCCGAGCCTTGAGGCCAGTTTCTACTTCAGCTCCGTAACCTACGCGACTATCGGCTACGGCGATATCGTGCTGCCGGAGACCTGGCGTCTGCTCGCGGCGATGGAAGGACTCACCGGGATCCTGATGTGCGGCTGGTCAGGAGCTTTCTTCTTCGTGGTGGTTAGCAAGCTCCACGCCCGAACGCAGTCCAGCGTCTAAAGCCTTGTTCAGAATTCCTTCTCGAGTTCGCCAGGCTCCCGCAGCTTGTCGACCTGGTAGAACTTCGCCCAGCTGTTCGTGAGTGAGAACAGGATCGGTTTGCCAATCACCTTGCCGAGACTGCTGGGCAGAGAGAAATGGCGCTGGTTCGAAAAGTAGTTGAAGTACTTCTGGTAGTCCTCATCGGCCGCGCCAAGGATATTCCTCGCCGTGAAACTGCCGGTAAATGCTGCCCACGGAATGCCGACCGCACCAAAGATGAAGCGCAGGTACGGATGCCCGGGTGGCTTGGCGATGGTCGGAAGCAGGTCCCGCGTCGCATCGATCTGTCCTGGCCAGAACTGAATGAAGGACAGGTCTTTCAGATCGGGGAAGTGCTCTTTGAACTCGCTGATGATCCGCTTGATGATTCGTGGATTGTTGTACGCGTCCTTCAAGTAGGTCGTGATCGGCGTACCGCCACCCAGCAGCAGCCGATTGTCGCCGGTCAGCCTGAAGTAGGTGTACACGAGCTTGGAATCCCAGCACTGCATTTGCTCGCCGGAGGGAAAGAGTGACTTGAGCTCCCGATCGGTCAGCGGCTCGGTCACGCTCAGGAACGTCTGGGCGTGAAAAACCTCATCGGCCAGCGGGCTGATCGATTTTTCGAGCTTGTCCACGGCGATGATGATCTGGTCGGCAGTGACGCTGCCGCCGTGCGTGTAGACCGTGTGATCTTCCAGCCGCTTCATCTCGGTGCTTTCGAATATCTGCATACCGTTATCGATCAGCAGATTCTTGAAGGCTTGCAGACACGCCAGAGGATTGATCCCGTACGTGCCTCCATAGCGGATGCCGGCCGTGTAACCTTGCGCGCCGAGAATGCCTTTCAATTGCTGTTCGTCGTAGGTGCGCTGGTCGGTGAAGCCCACCTCCTGCCGGCATTCCAGCTCGGCACTCCACGGCCTCCTTGCCACTCTTTCCCAGCCCAAGAAATAGAGAGTCCTGCTCCAGCAGGCCGCACTGAATGTCGTATTTCTTGATGCCGGCGACGATGCGCTCGATTCCGCGCAGTGGAGCATCCCAGATCTCAGCCGCCGCTTTGACACCGTAGCGACGAACCAGCTGATGCAGTTCCAGCTCGCTGTCGGGCGTCAGGAATCCGGCGCTGCGGCCCGAGGAGCTGCCGCCGAGGATGTTCTTTTCAAGCAGGACAACTTTGTGGCCGCTACGCAGGAACTCGATCGCAGCGCTGACGCCGGCGAATCCGCCGCCGACGATCACCACATCGCACTTGATCGATTTGGTCAGGGGTGGGCAGTACTTGTGCTCATTGACCAGCAGGGTCGTGAACCACCAGTTCTGATTGACGATGCGCATTGGCCTCCCCTTACCCCTTTATTAGTTGCGCGCTTCCGCACGACGCGCATCAGCCTACTTTAGTCGATTTCGAGCGCTCGAATGCCGTGGATTCCGACGGTAAGCCTGTTCAGGCGGCGACAGCGCTATCCGGTTGGCTGCAGCAAATATCATCGTACTCAAGGCCACTTGACGGCCTGACCGAGCGCGTGGCATAGCAGCTGCGCCCTCAATATTGCGGCACGGCGGGATCGCATCGATGCGCAAGCAAATAGGTTGTGTCCAGAGGCAAGCCATACCGCTCATTCTTGCGGCGGCAGGGCTGCTCGCCTGCGGCTTCGTATCCGGTTGCAAGGTGGGAGCCGACTATGTGCGGCCGACGGTCGACGTGCCGGAAAAATTTCGGTTCGCTGACTCGGAAACGCAAGAGCTTGCGAACTCCTTGTGGTGGGAGCAGTTCGATGATCCAGTGCTCGAGGACCTGATCGGGATTGCACTGACCGACAACTTCGACGTGCGCATTGCCGCGGCGCGAGTCGAAGAGTTCTATGGGGCGCTTGGTGCCACGCGCTCCGGACTCTTTCCGCAGGCAGGTGCCGAGGTCGTGGCGGGTCGCGAACGCACGCCGCCGTCGAGTGCATCGGACAGCTTCCGGGCAGATGTCTTCGCTTCTTGGGAAATCGACCTCTTTGGGCGCCTCAGACGACTCACTGAGGCGAGCCGCGCCGATTTGCTGGCAAGCGAGGAAGGCCGGCGCTTCGCCGTGCTCTCACTCACCTCGGCGGTGGCCAGCACCTATGTCACGCTGCGCACCCTCGACGCGCAGCTCGAGATTGCGCAACGTACGCTGGCGAGCCGTGAGGGTGGGCTCAAAATCTTCGAGGCCCGCTACAGACGCGGCGCAAGCTCCGAAATCGAACTGAGCCAGGCGCGGTCTGAATACGCAACGGCCCTCGCCACGATACCTCCGCTGGAACAGCAGCAAGCGCAGGTCGAGAATGCACTCGCGGTAATTCTCGGGCGCAATCCTGGGCCCATTCCACGCGGCAAGACCATCGAAGAGCTGACGCTGCCGAGCGTGCCTGAGGGACTGCCTTCGGAGATTCTCGAACGGCGCCCCGACTTGCGCCAGGCCGAGCTGAACCTTGTCGCGGCGAATGCGCGCATCGGTGCGGCAAAGGCTTTGTACTACCCGAACATTTCCCTGACTGGGCTATTCGGCAGCGCGAGCAACGCGATCGAAGATCTGTTCACGGGACCCGCGGAACTCTGGAGTTACGCCGGCGCCGCGACTGCACCGATCTTCACCGGCGGAGGAATTGCCGGGCAGGTGAACATCGCCGAAGCCCGTCAACAGCAAGCGCTGTTTGCGTACCAGAAAGCCATTCGTATCGCGTTTCAAGAGGTCGAAGACGCGCTGATTGCGAGCCAGAAATCGCGGGAAGAGCTGGCTGCCCAGGAGCTGCGAGTGGATGCGCTGCGGAGCTACGCACGCCTTGCAAACCTGCGCTTCGACAACGGCTATTCGGGTTATCTCGAGGTGCTGGACGCGGAACGTGGCCTCTTCAGCGCCGAGCTTGACTACACCCGCACCAAGAGCGACACGTACTTCGGGCTCATCAATCTCTACAAGACGATGGGCGGCGGCTGGGTCGTCGATGCCTCGGCAATGGCACCGCAGCCGCGAGTGAGTCTGACGACAGACCCCAGACCATTCCCCTGAGGACCCGCATGACAGCGAAGTTAGCGACGCCAGTACCGGTTGCGGATCGTCCGATGGCGGATCCACGTGTGGATGAATCCCAGCCGTCCGATACGGTAAGTGCCGAAACTGACGCACCCGAGCAGGAGGCACCGCCTGCCAAGAAACCCCGTGACCCCGTGCGCTCATTAACCCTCGCGGTGCTGATCACGCTACTGACACTCTTCATCTACCACGTTGCATCCGATCGGGTGACGCCTTACACGTCACAGTCGAATATCGAAGTGCTTCTCGCGCAGGTCGCGCCGCGCGTTTCGGGACAGGTGATCGAAGTCGGCGCCCGCGACAATCAGCGCGTGAGCAAGGGAAAGGTGCTGTTTCGCATCGATCCCGAGCCCTTCCAGATCGCGGTGCGTGCGGCGGAAGCGAACCTCGCACTTGCGGTTCAGAACGTAAGCGTCGCGACGGCGGAAGTTCGTTCCTCGGAGGCGACCCTGGCCAAACAGAAGACCGAACGCAAAACCAGCCAGGTGCTCGGCGAGATCGTGTTTGGACTGACCAAGGAGAAGGCCCTGTCCGAATCGGATTCCATCAAAGCTCAATCCGAAATCGACAGGGCAACGGCGGACGTCGCTCGTGGCGAGGCCGAGCTGGAAAGCGCCCGACGCAAGTTGGGGGCCGAGGGCGAGGAAAATCCGCAGGTGCGCCAGGCCCGCACTGCACTCGACCAGGCACGACTCGACCTGCTGTATACGACTGTGACTGCGCCAGCAGACGGCTTCATTACCAATCTGCGCCTGTCCGTTGGGCAGTACGTGAATCGCGGGCAGCCCGTGCTGAGTTTCGTCGATGCGGATAGCGTCTGGCTCACCGCGTATCTGCGCGAGAACCAGCTTGGCAAGGTCGCGCCGGGCAACGAGGTGCGCGTCGCCTTCGACTTGCTGCCGGGTCATCTGTTCAACGGCCGCGTCGACAGCGTTGGCTGGGGCGTCACTCGAGGTGGTGAAGCGCCTGTCGGCAATCTCCCCGACGTCCAATCACAGAAAGGCTGGCTGCGCGATCCACAACGCTTTCCGGTGCGCATCGTGCTCAAACCCGAAGCGAACAATACCCTGCGAGACCTGCCGCTGCGCAACGGAGCGCAGGCCAATGTCCTCATCCTCACGGATCCGCATTCGTGGTTGAACCCGATCGGACGTCTATGGCTGCGCATCGTTTCCTGGTTCAGCTACTTCTACTGATCACCTTGCGCGCATCGGAAGCACCAGGCGTTCGCCAATCTTCGCTCGATCCTGGACGAGTGCACGCCGTGCTGCGCTTCGCATTCGGCGTAACGTTCGCGTTCGTTGCGTCGGAGTTGCTGGAATGGATACCGACGTTTCTCGCGCCCGTGCTGGTCGCCGTGGTGCTGGTCAATGTGCCGGTTCGGCCGCCCTTGAAGGTCGGCGTCGGACTGATCGTAATCATCGCTGCAGCGGCCCTGATTGCACTGTTTCTTTGTGCCGTGTTGCGGGGCGCACCCGCAATTCTGTTCGGGGCCACTGCGCTCGTCGTGTTTCTGGCCCTGCACGCGATTGCACAAGGGCGCCCCCGCATTGCGCCAATACTGCTGCTGATCTGCGTGACGGCCATACCGGTGGTTGCCCTGCAATCTCAGTCCGCGGCCAACGCATTCGCAGTCGCCCTGGTGCGATCGATGTGCTTTGCGATTCTCACTGTCTGGATCACGTATCTGCTCTGGCCAAGAGTCACGCCGCCGCGTCCGGGCACCAGTGCGGTCCCGTTGTCCGCGGAGCTCGCGCTCAAGAGTGCGCTACTCGGTACCGCCATACTCACGCCGCTGATGCTCGTCTATCTGATGTTCGGCCTCACAGATGCACTGCCGGTGCTGATCGGGTCCATGATGATCGTCGCCAACCTGGACTTTCGCAGCGGCCGCCGGCAGGCCGTGGCGCTGGCGCTCGGCAATGCCGCTGGTGGTATCGCAAGCCTCGCGCTTTTTCTGCTGCTCGTCCTCAATCCCTCCGTCGTTACGCTCACCCTGATCCTGCTGGTGGCGGCTCTCGCATTCGGTTGGAGAATCACCGCGGGCGATCCGATGGCTGCTGTCGTGCTGGTTGCCTTCAACGCCATGATGATCGTATTCAGCTTGAGTCTGCTCTCCGATAACGGGACGTTTTCGATCTGGGTAACGCGCCTGACGCAATTCCTCATCGCAGGGGCTTTTGCCATCGGCATGATGGCGCTGTTGTGGCCGCGCAATGACAAGCCCGCTCAGAAGGCGCCGACATCGACAGCCGCATAACTCACGGACTGGAGTCACCGCATGAAGGGCGCTTCCCCATCCGCTACCCCAAGTTCCGCCGCGACGGATCCGGCCCAGAAGCGACGACTGATCCTGGGCGTGGTGGTGTTCATTGCCGGCTGGGGCCTGGCCCTTGCCCTGCTTCCGGTAGTGCAGAATTCCGACCTGGCCTCCGGGCTCAAGGCCACCCTCAGCGGCATCCTCCTGCTCGGAGTTCCGAAGGTGTTCCTGGTGATCGCGATAGCGATCATGGGCAAGCCAGGCTTCGCCTATCTCAAGTCGCTCATAGGTGGGCACCTCCGCCGGTTCGCGCCGCCGGCCACCGTCAGCCCCCTGCGCTATCGCATCGGCCTGATTCTGCTGGTGTCGCCCATTGTGCTGAGTTCGATCGGCGACTACCTGGTCGACGCGCTGCCGCTGCGACAGCAGCATCCGATCGCCGTGGCCATGACCGGCGACCTGTTGATCCTCGTCAGCCTGTTCCTCCTGGGTGGCGACTTCTGGGACAAGTTGCGCGCACTCTTCGTCCGCGAAGCCAAGGTGGTGTTCCCAACGAAGTAGGCGGCGGGCGACGATCATCGAGGCGCGATTCGCGTACCTGAGGATGGCTGTTCATGGACAGCTCGAAAAGCGGCTGAATCCCAAGCCCCCTCGTGATCCTGATGTACCGATCATCGGCGTCCAAGTATGAGCACCGTCACGCCGAGCACGATGATCCCGACCGCAATCCACTCGTGGGTGGTGATCTTCTCGCCACCCAGAGAAACGCCCAGGAACATTCCGATCACCGGATTCACGAAGCTGTTGCTCGAGGCAAGTGCCGGCCTCGTGTTCGCCAACAACACCATGTAGGCGGAAAACGCGATCAGCGAACAGACGACGAGATACATCCACGCCGCGGCGGCAAGCGGCTGCGGCCGCCAGTGAAAGGTCTCACCGGTCAGGAGCGAAAGCACCAGCAGGACAACTCCACCGCAGATCATCGCGCTGGAGAAACCTGCGGAGGCCGAGGCCAGCGGGAAGACGTGCTGACTCAGCACGGCGCCGATTGACCAGCCAAGAGCTGCGATGGTGAGCGCGATGAGGCCAGCCAATGAAGCGGTAAACGCATCGCCGCGAACCAGCAGCAATACTCCAACTATGCCGATGCAAATGCCGATCGCTTCCAGGCGCGAGGGCCGTATGCCGAATGGCAGGCTCGCAATCGTAATCAGTGCGGGGACGATGGCGATGAATGCAACCACGAGACCAGAAGCCACTGATTGCTCGGCGTACGCCACGCCACCCACGTTTCCCGCAAGCATGAGAGCACCCACGATCGCCGCATTGCGCCACTGGGTCAGCGTTGGCATCTTCTGCCGACGCGACCATACCCAAAGTAATAGGAATGTTCCGCCCACCAGGAAGCGGGTGCCCATCTGGAAGAAGGGCGGGAAACTCACCAATGCAAACTTGATGGCGAGATAGGTCGATCCCCAGAGGAACCACGTCGCGGCAAGACACGCGAGGATGAGTGGCGAGAGCGTGCCAGGCTGCGCTGTGGTCTGTTCCGGATGCACGGTCGACACGGGTGGACGCTCCGCGCAGCTTCAGTATGGGACGTCTGCCCTCGGTGCGCTCAAGGCGCCGGCGAGAGTCCGTAACTCATCGTTGGTCGCAGATTCAGGATCTCGATGGTCGTCTTCGCGATCAAGCCGTCGACTTTGTCAGGCAGCGCGTGGGCATCCTCCGCGAGAATTGCGGACAGGCTGGGCCGCGGACGCAGTCGCACATAGCGCGGAGCCGTTCCACCCGCCACCATCCGATACCAGAGCGTCTCGCCCTGTAGTCGTGACACGTACGCACCGAGGGCTGCTTCGAAAGCCTTGTTCGCTCCGGGCACGAGCTCCACGGTCGTGAACTCGAGCCGAGCTGTCGCTTGTGGCTCACCTGTGCCGCGCGAGAGGAGCGGCAGGTACTCGTAGAGAGCGTTCCCCACAAACTGGGCGTGCGGAGTGACATTGGAAATGTTGTCCCGCTCGTCCTCCGCTGGGGCCACCGGGTGATCAAGACTCGTGGCCGAATGTCCAAACGTCGCGTAGACAAACCAGCGCTGTCGTTCACCGGCCCAGATCGTCCAGCCATACCAGGCCCAGGTGTCCTTCGCCTGTCGGTGCCACTCGAGATGTCGGATGTACCCGGCCTCGAACTCGATAGTGTCGCCGTCATGCGGCCGCAAGACCGCGATGCGCGCGTACGGACCGCGTTCGTCAGCGGCAAGAAGCGCTGGAAACAGTGTGCCCCCGAGAAGTACCGTGCCAATGATCACAAGCCAGCGATGCTTCATGAGGGCATCGTAGCGACGGAAGGCACGTCGCCTTACGACACAGATACGACGGAATCTGCCATCGCGCTCGTTCCGCTTGCGAGACGCTTCGACGCGACGGCATAGTCAATGGACTTATGGTCTCAGCGTCCAAGAAGACTGGCGTGCGTCGGGTCGCATCGAGTCGCCGGATCATCGTCGTGGTCGTGCCGCCGGTCGATGAGCTCGATCTGGTTGGACCCATGCAGGTGTTCAACTCAGTCAATCGCCTTGCAGGCAGGACGATTTACACGATCGAGGTCGTCACCAATGCGGACCGTCTGACGGTTGATGGCGAGGGTGGTGTGTTGACCTTCATCGCCCGGCATCACTTCAAGAAAGTCGAAGGCGTGTGCGATTCCGTGCTCCTGGTCTGCGGACTGGGCACACGATCGGTGCGTGACGCGGCGCTGTCGGCCTGGCTGAAGAAGATGGCGGTCGAGGTGCGCCGGGTCGGCGCTGTGTGTGTCGGCTCATTTCTGCTCGCGGAGGCCGGGTTGCTCGATGGGCGCCGAGCGACTGCGCACTGGAGATTCGGCCGCGAGCTGGCAACGCGATATCCCCGCGTGCGCGTCGAGCACGATCCGCTCTGGGTCAAGGACGGGAACATCTACACCTCGGCCGGCACCTCGGCGAGCATCGACCTCGCGCTCGCGTGGGTGGAGGAAGACTGCGGCGCGGCTCTCGCACACGAAGCGGCACGTGAGCTGGTGCTGTTTCTGCGACGGCCGGGTGGACAGCCGCAGGTGAGCGTCTCGCTCGCCTCACAGGCTTCCGAAATGGCGTCGATCCGTGAGTTGCAGATCTGGATTGCCGACCATCTCGAGACAAAACTGTCGGTGGAGGACCTCGCGGATCGGATGTCGATGAGCGTGCGAAACTTCGAGCGCGTATTTACCCGGGAGGTCGGCACGACGCCGGCGCAGTACGTGCTTCAGATGCGGGTGGAGGCGGCGCGAAGTCAGCTCGAACGCACGGATGGAGCTCTCAAACAGGTGGCCTCGGCTGCGGGATTCGGCAGCGTCGACGTAATGAGGCGCGCGTTCGTGCGTCTGTTGGGGATTACTCCAGGTCGCTATCGCGAGCTCGCCGAGCATTCCATCGGCGACTGATGGTCCGAGCCTACGACTGCGGCTGGCTGCCAGGCGTGTCGAGCACTGGGTCAGAAGGAACCGGCCGTGACAGGAGTTTCGGCTGGGCAAGAATGGTCGAAGACATCTGCCGGTGAATCTTCCACTCTCCGTTCACGCGCTTCCAGATTTCAAGCGACTGGCCATGATTCACCACACCGTTCGGTAACTTGTGAGCGAGCGCGCCTATTCTCCAGGCAACATCGCCGGCTATAACCGCCTCCTTGGTCGCAGTCGTGAGTTGATCCTTGGCGGCGGCCAAAGCCTTCTCCCAAGCATCGCGTGCTGCCCGCTGGCCGCTGACCGGAGCGACATTAGGATCCATCAGGACGACATTGTCCGTCGCAAGCGCCGCCAGCGCGTCGACATCACGCGCGTTGAAAGCCTTGATCCAGGCCTGTGCGGCCGCTTCAAGCGCGACGCGATCGGCCGCCTCGTCCGCAAAGGTCAGCGGTGAAATGCCGAGCAAGAGTGACAGCGTCGGGCCAAGCAGACGGAGAACGTGGATACGCATGGTTCGCTCGTGATGACTGCTCAAGGTGTCAGTTTATGGAACGTCCCATCTACTTCAAACGGTCTCGCAAAGAAAAAGGCCCGCATCGCAACCGATGCGGGCCTTGTTCAGGAAACGCCTGACTTCGTTCTATTTCTTCTTCGAAACCGCCTCAACGGCAGCTTCGGCGTTAATGAAACCGAAGCCGTCGAGCGTGCTGTAGCCATTGCCGATGAGGTTGTGGAACTCACCGCTGAACGTCCTGCCACCTTCAAAGGTGCCGAAGAACCTGGCTCCGCCGGGCACGAACTGTCCCGATGGAATCAGCACACCGTCACCCAGCAGGTCCGCCGAGTTGCCGCCCGCGGCACCGGTGACCGGACCCGCGCCATCGGCCTCATCGCGATCCGTCCCGAAGGAGATCAGGTCGCCGCTACCGAATGTGCCGGGGAGGAACGTCAGATCCAGCTGCTTCCACTGCCCTGCCAGACCCGGCGGATCTGCCGGCAGCGAGAAGACGCCAGTGACATCTCCCGGCGTGAGTCCGATGGTGCGACCGATCTGGAACGCCTGACCTACCGTCGGCCGCTCGTCGAACACGATCCCCTTAGGCGTCTGGGTTGGATTGCCGTCGCTTCCATTGAGCGAGAAGGCCTGCAGCCCCCTGAGCCCGAACTGCGTCAAGGTAAACACATTCGGGTCGAACTGACTGATCGCATTCGGATCGGCCGATGCATTGATCGTCAGCAGGTTCCCCGCAGACACAGCGAACCCCCACGAGAAGTAAGGATCGAGGTCGTGGCGGAACGCGCTGTCCTGAAGGATCTCTCGCATCTTCTTCGGCTTGACCTTGCCCGGGCCACCTGCCGCATCGAGCACCAAAGCGGCGATGGCCGCCGCATGCGGTGCCGCCGCACTGGTACCGAAGAAGTTCGGGAAGGTATCAGGATCGACAGACGAATCGCTGACGAAGAAGGTCGTATTGGCGCCGTCCATTGCCGCCACGTCCGGCTTCAGCCGGATCTCCGGATGCTTGAGGCGCTTATTGTGCTTGTCAAAGTAGATCGTCGAAGGTCCCGGCGAAGTAAAGGACTCGGGCACAAAGGGCGCGAAGAACGGATACGCCGCGACACCCATCGCGCCTGCCGCCGAGTTGTGACCATAGGTCACAGGACCCCGGTAACTGAAGTGCTCCTGCGGATTGATACCACTGAATCCCACGTAGCGAATCCGGTCTGCGACATTGCGCTGGTGGCTATTCGGCGTGTTGGCCCGTGAGATGACTACTTGCAGGGGCAGAACGGCGCCTGGCGTCGCGCTGAACACCAGCTGCAGGAGCTCAGCCGGCCGGTTGGTGAACAGGTTCTGCTCCGCGCTGAACGCAGCGAAGACGCCATTGGAGAGGAAGATCAACACGTTGTAGTCCGAGAGCACCTGCTCGACGATCTCGACTTGTTGCACACGGAACAAGTAGTCGCCGAATGCTCCGCCAAAGCCGCCAACCGCCACCGTGTACGTGCCGGTGAGCGGCAATTCGAGCGTCAATGACTCTGGGTTGGTGGTCGAATCCACAAATTGGATTGGGTCGCCGTTCGGATCGATCAGTGTGAAAGTCACGTCGCTGATTGGATCTCCCGGCCCGTTGGGGTCTCCATCAAGAAAGATTTCGACTACCTGTCCTGCCGTGCCAGGGAACGTGAAATTGCTGGTACCGCCCTGAGGTACGGTGCCGGTGCCTGTAGCAATCGGTGGACCTACTGGTGTCGGCGGCTGCGGATCGAACGGTTCATTCCATTGCAAGACAAGAATGCCGCCATTGGTCCATAGGACCGTCTGCGAAATGTCGACCTCGGTCCCCTCGCCAAAGTTTTGGAAGCCACCTGCGTACAGCTCGGGAGGAACGTTCGTAAAGTTCAGGCCGGAAGTACTTGCGGCTGACGGAGGCACAATGCGCACTTTCGAGTCGTACGCCTGCGTCGAGGGCCGGTTACCGGCCGAGGAGAAATACGAGACGCCCTTCGCTGCCACCTCATCGACAGCCTGCGCGACGATGCCGTCCTGGAAGAACGGCTCGGCCAGATAGATGATGTCGTCGACGATGACGTCTGCCTGGAACCCCGCCACAGTGTTGGGCTCGTTCGGGAAGCCGGCGAGTGCGCGGATATTACTCGCGAAGCCAACCTCGCCACCGTTCGCTGTGGCAAACCCGAGGCGCGCCTTCGGCGCCAGGTCGTGAACGATCTGCAGCATGGCACGGCCTTCATCCGAACTGGCTGGCCAATCCTGGAGAACCACGACCGGCTGGGTATTGCCGAACGGGTTTCCTGCGCCTGGCAGATCACCAGTGGAGATGTCGAGCGCCGCACTGTTCGGCGCCGCGTTGGTGTCGTAGCTGTCCGACATCACCCCGACGGTGATGCCGGATCCGTCGACACCGGCAGGAAGCTGGTCGACACGGTGTTGCACGACGCCCTGGCTCGTGGTCGCTCCGACGTTGGTCACCATGGGGCTCGACGGAACCACCGCGAGCACGCCCTCCTTGCGGGCGATGTTCAGCAGTGAACTGGTCGGCACGTACGCTTCGATAACCCCTGCGCGGTAGTTCATGTCCGAAGCCGTCACTTCCACGCCAGCCATACTACGCAGGCTCTGGAGCACGCTCGCAGCCGACAGCTTGCCGTCGAGCGAGATGCGTACGAGCGCGCGGCCCGCGCTATCGAATCGGACCGGATGGATCGCCTGGATCTGCGTGCTGGCGGCACGTGCAGCAAGTCCCTGTGTGGACGGCGCGGCCTTTGCGCTGCTCGCCGGCACCGCGACCTGTTCGAGGCCTGCACCCAGATTTCGTGCGCCCTCCTTGGCCTCGACAAATGCCGGTGAGAACACCAGCGCTCCTAGCGCAATTGCAACAGCTGGCATACCCAGGCGCGAAGCGCTAATTCGCCGCCGAAGCAATCCCTCATGAGTTTTCATGAAAATGCACTCCGTGTTTTTCTACCCAATGATCATCCCGATGCGACGCGTGTCGAGAAGCACCGCGTTATTGTTCTCGGGATAACATAATCCAGCCCGAAGCAAATCGGACCGCCTTCCCGTGAGTATCACGTTGTCGGCGACGCTACGCCTTCGTCGTGTCCGATTCAATACGCGACGCTGCTAGCGAAATACGAAAAGCTCACTCCGGTGTTCATCATCGATTGCCGTGAAAAAAAATACTAAGGTTCGCCTGCTTGAACTTGGCCCACGATGGCAAAAACACGCAGCAACGCCTCGCGTGCCGCTTCCGGATCGCGCGTGAGGCGCTGCAGACGCTCAGCATCGAGACGCCGCTTTTCCGGATCGCGCTCGCCAACGCGGCGGCGATTCTCTTGCGCAGTAGGCGCCGTGACCTCCAGGTGGACTCGCCGCCGTTCATGTGCCCACGCATCCAGAACGTCATCACGCCGGCGTCCGGCGATCACGGCAATCAGCGCATCGCCGAGTGACACGGCATCGAGCAGGCCTCCCGTCAACCCGAGACCGCCAATCGGATTGACGAGATGCGCGGCATCGCCCGCCAGCAGCACCCGGCCAACGCGAAAGCGCTCTGCGCAGCGATCGTGCACGCGATACGGAGCGACCGCTTCCGGCACGCAGCTCTGCAGCGCGGGGGCGAACAGCGCGTAGCGCTCGGGCAAACGCTGCCGAACTTGTTCCTCGCTCAGGTCGCCATCTTCCCGATACGTGCAGCGCCAGAGCCCGGTCTGGTCGATCTGCACAATGATCGCCCAGTGCTCCGGATCGAGCACGACGTTGGACAGGCCAAAGCCATTCGCCTCGAAATCGAACCGCACGTTGGTCGCGACGAACCACTCCGGCCAGGTGACACCCTCTAGCTTGAGATTCAGCGCGCGCCGCACGCCGCTGTGTGCGCCGTCCGCGCCAATCAGCCACCTGGCGCGCATCAGCCGCTCGCCTTGCGGTGTTTGCACGCTCACGGTCGCGGACTCGGTGTCCTGGGTCAGCGCCGTCACGCGATGACGCCAGCGCACCTCCGCACCCGGCACGCGCAGCAGGTGTTTCAGGATGATCGCCGCGAGCGCCGGCTGTCCCAGATGAAGGTTGAAAGGGTAAGCAGTGTCTTCAGGCTTCAGCACCGCCAAGCTGAAGTGCCCGAGGAGGCGGTGATCGAGGGTCCAGTAGTGGTACGCCTGCTTCAGGACGCCGATTGCCTTGAGATCCTCGAGTACGCCGAGAGCGTCCAGGCGTTCGACGATCGGCGAGTGATACACGGCGGCGCGCGGTTCATCTTTGATTGCAGGCTCTGCATCCACGACGACCACGCGAATTCCGGCGCGCGCGAGCTTCAGCGCCGTGACCAGACCGACGGGCCCGGCACCCGACACGACCACGCCGTCGATTTCTTCTGTCACGTTCCTGGCTCTCACTCAGCGACGCTGCAAGGTTGCCTCCGAGCGCTGGTTACTTGACGTACGCGCGAACGATACCTTCCAGAAACTCGCGTCCCTCGTACAGGGATTTGACGCGTCGCTTCTCGTTCAATCCGTGCGCGTTGGTTTCACCGGGCACGGCGAACATGCCGCTCATCCCGTATGTCGGTATGCCTGCATTCATCAGGAAACGCCCGTCGGTGGCGCCGGCGGACATCAGAGGTGCGACGGGCACGCCGGGCCACAGCTTTGCAGCCTGCGCTTTGACGGGACCCATGATCTCGGCCGTCAGCGGAGGCGCGGGCGAGCCCTCACGGCGGCGCACGATAGTCACCTTCACCTGCGGATCGCCGATGGCCTTCTCCAGGGTTTCCTTGACCTGCTCAGGCGTCGTCCCCTGCATTACGCGGCAGGAGAGTGTCACCGTCGCTCGCTGCGGCAGAGCGTTTGTCGCGTGACCACCTTGCATCTGAGTGGCAACGCAAGTGGTGTGCACGACGGCGTTATAACTCGGATCCTTCATCAGCGTAGCCAGAGCTGCCTCATCGCCAGGATCCTTGGCGACGGCGCTCATCGCCGCTCCGGTATCGCCGCCCAATATCGGCCCGGTCACGCGGAAGTACTCGCGCACCATCGAATTGACCTGAACCGGAAACGACAGCTCAGCGATCTTCTGCGTCGCCACTGCGAGTCGGTAGATCGCGTTGTCCGGTACCGGTCGCGAGGAATGCCCGCCGGGATTGGTGACCTCCAGCGAATACACCTGGTGGATCTTTTCGCCGGCCTGCACCTCCAGAGCCAGTGGTTTGCCGTCTTCGGACAGCAGGCCGCCTGCGCCTTCATTGATCGCGAAGGCGGCATCGATCAGTTCGCGGTGGTTCTTCAGGATGTAGTCGACACCGTTGACGCGGGTCGAAGTCTCCTCCCCACAGGTCAGGGCCATGATGAGGTCGCGCCGCGGCTTGAAGGTTCTTTCCTGCTTCAACCGGATCATCAGGTCGAGGAACACCGCAGCCATCGACTTGTCGTCGACCGATCCGCGGCCGTAGAAGAATCCGTTCTCCTCGATCAGCGTGAACGGATCGCGTTCCCAGTCCTCGCGCTTGGCGTCGACCACGTCGATATGCGCCAGCAGCAGCACGCCTTTCTTGGTCGCGCCCTTGGCGCGTATGCGTGCCACGATGTTGCCGTCGTCGGGCTTGCCTTCAGGAATTACCAGTTGCACGTCTTCGCCGGTGAACCCCGCCTCCTTCAGGCGCGTCTCCACGGCACGGACCAGTTTTGTGCACGAGCCGGTCGTGGCAGAGGAATCGATCTCGACCAATTCCTCATAAATCGTGCGGAACGCCTCGCGGCCAGAGTCAGCCTCGGCAGGGGCAGCGTGGGCCAACGATATGAACGACATGGAAACGAAGAGTGCGCAGATTAGTTTCTTCATCGGCACAGAGTATCGAAGATCGTGAGCCGGAGTTGAAGACTGGATATGATCACTGGCGCTCGGTCGCTGAAGACATAGGCGGACAAACCAGGGAGGACACATGAGCCGACGTTTCAGGCTGCGTGCGGTGGTCGTAGCCGGGGCGTGCGTACAGATGTCGACACCCACCTGGGCGCAGGATGAGCACGCCGGGCATTCGGTCGGCGAGCATTTCGGCAGCGTTCATTTCCCCATCTCCTGCAGCTCCGACGCACAAGCGCAATTCGACCGCGCGGTCGCAATGCTTCACTCATTCTTCTCGCCTGAGACCGTCAAGGCCTTCACCGCTATTGTGCAGGCCGAGCCCTCCTGCGCCATGGCTTACTGGGGCGTGGCGATCAGCCAGCGCCCGAACCCGCTGGTTCCGCCGTTTTCACGACAAGCATTGCAAGCGGGCTGGGACGCAATCCAGAAGGCCCGCGCTGCAAGTCCGCCGACCCAGAGAGAGCGGGATTGGATCGAGGCGCTCAGTCTCTTCTTCGAAAACTACGACACGCTCGATCAGAAGACGCGCAGTCTGAAATATGAGGCCGCGATGGCGGGACTGCACGAGCGGTACCCAAAGGACACGGAAGCAGCGGTGTTTTACGCGCTCGCGCTCAACGAGGCGGTCGATCTGGCCGACAAGACGTATGTGCGTCAGCTCAAGGCCGCGGCAATCCTCGAGCCGCTCGCTGTGCAAATGCCCGATCACCCTGGCGTCGCCCATCTGCTGATTCACAGCTACGACTACGCGCCCATTGCGACGAAAGGGTTGCCCGCCGCGCGACGCTACGCCGAGCTCGCCCCCTCTGCACCGCACGCGCTGCACATGCCCTCGCACATCTATTCGACACTGGGCATGTGGCAGGACGCGATCCAGGCGGACCTGGCCTCAGATGCCGCCGCCAAGGCATACGCGGCTTCGATCAGTGCAACCACTGCCGCCAACCCGGCGGTGAATCCGCGGCGTTATCACTCCCTGGACTTCCTGACCAATGCATACCTGCAGCTCGCGCAGGACAAGCGCGCGCGCGTGATTGTCGATGAACGCGATTCGGTGTCCGGCTTGCCGCCCGACGGCAGCCTGGCGCAACACACCGCCTTCGCTGCCATCCCTGTGCGCTATGCGATTGAGCGGAGCGCCTGGGCCGAAGCCGCAAGCTTGCGACCGGCACCCACGCCATACCCGCAAGCGGAGGCCATCACCTGGTTCGGTCGCGCACTGGGTGCGGCACGATCTGCCGAGCTCGCGGGTGCCGAGGGCGCCCTTGATGAAATCACTCGCCTGCGCGCGCAACTCGCTTCAGCAAACGACATCTACTGGACGGAACAACTCGACATTGAGGCCGAGGCAGCAGCGGCGTGGATTGCCTTGGGCGAGCGACAGACGGCGCGTGCGATTGCGTCGATGCGTGCCGCCGCCGACCGCGAGGAGCGGAGCGAGAAAAATGTCGCCATGGAGAACCGCCTGTCACCGATGCGCGAGCTGCTGGGCGAGCTACTGCTCGAGGCGGGCAAACCCGCGGAGGCGCAGCGCGAATTCGAGCGCTCGCTGACGTCCGTGCCCAATCGGTTTCGCTCGCTGGCGGGAGCTGGTCGGGCGGCCGCCCTCGCGGGCAACAGATCACAGGCTCGTTTTCATTACCAACAGTTGCTGCTGCTTGCGCAGAATGCGGATAGCGGGCGGCCGCCCCTGAAGATGGCGCGCGAGTATCTGGCAAAGTCAGAGGGGACGGCGCGATAGAACTTACGGGGTCTCAAGCGCCTGCGCGACGCTTACTTCACAGCCTCACGGACAACTCAGCGCCAACGTATCTGCGGAAGTCCCGCGGGATTGCGTTGGCGATGGCGCCTCCACCGGCAGCACCCTGCGCGATGACGTTCGAGACGTACTGCTGGTCGAACGCGTTCTTCACGATGACCGACACGTCATAGCGGCCGCCTGAAAACGTGGCGCCGAGCTTGAAGTCTGCGATGCCATAGGCTGGCTGAATGAAGCGTGGATCCTGGTCGTAGGCGAACTGAACGTCGTCCTGCCACCGGAGATTCATCTGGCCGTAAATCTGCGACGCTGCAGACAGAGGCTGCGTATACCGGGCTAGGACTGTACAGCGCAGATCCGGTGCGTTGACGAACGAACCGCCGTGCAGGTCCTGCCGGCCGCCGATACAGCCAAGCGCGGCGGTCTGGCCCGCATAGCAAGGACCGGTATCGAAGTCGTATCCCGCATCAAGATACGTCACTCCTCCGGAGATCGAGAGCCGTTCGGACGGCGCATAGGCGAACTCGAGCTCGATACCGTTGGTGTGAACGTCGCCCGCATTGGTGACGACAAAAATAGCGAGTGCAGGATCGAAGGCCTGCTGCTGGTAGTTCTCGAACGTCGTCAGGAAGCCGGTGAGATTCAACGTGAGCCGATTCCCCAACCACTGCGAGCGCAGACCAAGCTCCCACAATTGCGAGGTCTCTGCAGCGAGGGGCTGAGCGGCGAAGATGATCGGTGAAAGGGTCGCAGAGTTGAATACGCCCTCGCTCTTGTAACCGGTCGAATAGCTCAAGTAGGTGCCGAAGTCGTCGGTCCAATCGAAGCGAGCCGCCGCCTTCATGATCGTCGCGTCATCCGAGTATTCGGCCGCCACCGGACCGAACGCCCCGAGGCCGAAGAATGGACTCGGCAGCGGACGGAAGAAGTCGAGATCCTGCTCCTCGGCAATGAAGCGGGCGCCTGCGGTAAGCGTCAATCGATCGACGGGGCGAAAATTCCCCTGCCCATAAGCCGAGACGTTCCGCGTCTTGATCGTGGAGTTGGCGACCAGCACCAGCTCCGATCCGGGCGGAGCCTGAACCGTTCCGTCTGGATTGATGGCGGTGATGAGGTTGAGCCGCGTACCCCGGCGGTCGAGCGTCTGACGCACATCGGTGTCGAAGTAGAACACGCCCAAAACGAAGTCGGTCCGATCGTACAGCGGCGAGACAATGCGCAGTTCATGCGACATCTGCTTCGCATCGTTGGTATTGAAGTTCGAGGTGACGATGTGCGCGGGAGTGTTGTCGATGTCGAAATCCCCTTCGGCCGTCCACTCTCGGGCGCCGCCGATGTACGTGAGGGAGTAATCGCCCAAGCCGACGTTGGCGGTGAGCGAGGCGCCGTAGTTCTCCTGTTTCGCAAAAACGTTCGAACCCCCAAGCGAGACAACGTCGTTCAGCGGTCCGACAGCAATGCCGGTCGGCGGCACCATGGGATTCGTGCTCGCCACCCGTATCGGCAGCGCACAGCAATTCGAATCGAAGCGCTGACCGTCGACACTCAGCAGCAGATCCATGGCGTCTGTGGGTCGCCATTGGAGCTTGCCGCGGAAACCATACGCTTCGACGTCGTTGAACGTCGCACCGGTCGTGGCATCTTCCACGACACCATCGTTTTGCCGATAGAACGCAGCCAGACGGAAGGCAGTCGACGTGGACAAGGGTGCGGAAATCACGCCGTTCACACGGTACTCGCTGTCTCCGGCGACGAGCATGCTCGAACTCGCTTCCAGCGCCTCGAAGTTGGGGTTCCTGGTAACGAAGGCGATCACGCCTGCCGAGGAGTTCTTGCCGAACAGCGTTCCTTGCGGTCCGCGCAGCACCTCCACGCGCTCCAGATCGCCCAGATCGTTGAAGAACGATCCCTGTTGGGCCAACACGACGCCGTCGATGACGGTGGACACGCTCGGCTCGATACCCGCGGCGAACACATCCGTGCCAATTCCGCGAATGCGAATGGAGCTATCGCGAAGCTCTCTGCCGGTATTGAAGGTGACGCTCGGGATCAGTTCGCTGAGATCGGCAATACCGAGTGCACTGATCTGCTCCAGTTCCGCGCCGCTCACCACGGAGACGGCAAGCGGGACATCCTGCGCATTCTCGGTGCGCTTTTGTGCGGTGACGATCACCTCTTCGAGAGGAGTCTCGGCCGCACTGACCAGTGATCCCACAGCCCACAACCCAAATATTGCAGCGAGGCTTAAAAACCGCAGCTTGACTATGCTGGTCATCAGGCCAGCGAGTATGGACCGAACCCGCCTGGAAAACCCACGATCCCTCCTAGCGGCGGGGAGAGGCTGCGCTACTCACCTGAATAGCGCAGCTCTGTAGCTAGCAGTCACAGCTTGCGCAAGTACGCCAGCAACGCTGCTCGCTCTTCCGGCAACGGCGGACGGTCGAAATTCACGCCGTCCGTGGACAAGATTGGCGGAACAACGCCGGGCGGGGCGACCACCCGCACTCGCTTGAAGAACTCCGTGTAGTGATCGACCACGTCCTCGAGAGTGTCGGCGCTGTTGTTATGGAAGTACGGCGCAGTGTTCCTGATCCCTCGCAGGCCGTTGATGTCCAGCTTGTTCCAGTCGTCAGCTGCGGGTGGCCCTACGCCTGCGAACCCAGTCAACAGCGCGCGGCCTGGATCCGAAGTGGTTCGCCGTATCGTGGCTCCCGTCGGCAGCGTGATCTCGTAGGTCCGCGCGTTGCGGGCGAGGCGTGCCGGGCAGGGTTTGAAGTTGAAGCGTGCGGGCGTGACGGTATCGACCGGCCGCGGACATTGCGATGAGATGTCGTGGTAACGCACGACCGGGGGCTGCGGCGTCGACTGTCCGGGGCCGCCGTGGCATTGCGCACATGCGCGTGTGAACACCGCTTTGCCCTGTTGTTCCAGCGGATTGAGGACCGGGTCCGGATCGGGCAAGGGCAGCGTGCCAGCGCTCACCGCGTCGGATAGCGCACGCACGCGCTCACTCGTGAACAGCACACGTTGAAACGAGGTCAGATCGTCCAGCAACCGCTGCTCCGGTGGATTCTGAATCTCTGCGTGAGCCAGGAACGCGCCCAGTGCCTGGTCCTGTAGAGTGGTGAAGCGGGCATCCAGCTGGTAGCCACCCGAGCGGTTCGGGTCCCGCGGCCACGGGTTGAGGCCGTCGGGGCCCGTGAGCTTTACATTGTTGACGCTGGGAACCATGCGCCAGACGTCGACCAGGGTTTCAGTCGATGGCGCATTGGTCGCCGGATCGATCAGCTTGATGTTGGGCGGCAGCGTGAACACGATGCGGATCAGGCCGTTCTCGCGCAGATTGCTGAAGTCGGCGGCATTCGCTCCGTTGGTACGGAAGTCGTCGGCGTCTACCGGCCGGAAGAGCGGATCGTCGGCGCGCGGATTCCATTCCCGCCGCCGTTGCAGGCGCTGGAACCTGGCCTCCGCAGCGGTAGGGGAGAGCTGGAAGTGCTCGGTCGCCATGTGGCAATCAGCGCAAGAACGGCCGTTGCCGTCGAGGCCATGCGGCTCGCGATCAAAAAAGCCGAACAGACCTCGCAATACCGCGGTGCATGACTCACCGTCACATCGCCGGTCGGAGCCCTGGCTGACCGCCAGCGTGTCGGCCCGCGCCAAGGGGCCTGCCAGCGATACGAAGGTAAAGATAAGGAGCGTCCGAACAGCGGTGTGTATCGAGTTCATTAGCTTTCTCCCAGTCAGTCTCGATTTGCGTCGACGAGCGGCACCATGTGCGCCACCGGACTTTGGAGCGTGACTGTGGCTCAGGATCCGTGGAAGAATCCTTGGCCGATCGCTGACAAGTTCTGATTTGTTCTGATTTGCTGGTTCCATCGCCCCATGACCCGCACCCGCGCACTCTACGAGTTCGGCGATTTCGTCCTCGACGTCGGCCAACAGCGCTTGTTGCGCCGTAACACGGGGGAGGCTATCCCACTTGTCGGAAAGGTGTTCGACACCCTGCTTTATCTCGTCGAGCACGCGGGAGAACCGCTCGACAAGGATGTGTTGCTGCACTCGATATGGCCGGGAGTGATCGTCGAGGAGAACAGCCTCACGCAGAACGTCTCGACCCTGCGCCAGGTGCTGGGGGAGACCCGCGGCGAGAATCGCTACATCGCTACGATCGCTCGCAAGGGCTACCGGTTCGTCGCCAAGGTCACGCGGCGCGACGAGCCTGCTCCAACGACTACTGCGGAGACGCGCACCACCTCGCCATCAGATGCAGCGCCCGCCTCCGCTCGCCGGCGGATCGGACTGGTCCCTCTGGCCGCGGTACTACTGACTGTCGCGATTGCGGCCATCTCGCTGTTTTTCATCCCGACCGGGTTGCGGGAACATGCACCGGTTGCCGGCCAGACCCTGGCCATCCTGCCCTTCAAGCCGCTGTTGCCTGCCGAGCGCAACGAATCGCTGGAGTTGGGCATGACGGAATCGTTGATCTCGAGTTTGGGTCGATATAGTCCGCGCGCAATCAGCCCGCTGAGCTCGGTGCGCAGATACGCCGCCCTCGATCAGGATGCGATTGCGGCGGGTCGCGAGCTCGGCGTCGACACGGTGCTCGACGGCTCTTTGCAGCGCCGTGGCGAACGGCTGCGCGTATCGGTGCGGCTGCTGCGCGTGGCCGACGGTCGGCAGCTCTGGGCACAGAGCTTCGACCAGGACTTCACCACGATCTTCGAGGTGCAGGACGTCATTGCCGCCAGGGTTGCGCAGGCACTGTCCGTGCGCTGGGGCGGCAGCGAGTCAGCACGCGGCGCTCCGTATACCCAGGATCCGGAAGCTTACGCGCTCTACGCGAGCGGGCGACTAGCTTGGACGCGGCAGACCGAAGCGAGCTTGCTGCAAGCGATTGCTTTCTTCGAGCAAGCCATTGCGCGGGATCCGAACTACGCCCTCGCATACTCGGGTCTTGCCGACAGTTACGCCGTCCTTGGCGTCTTCGGCATACGTGATCCGAATGAAGTGTTTCCTAAAGCGCGCCGCGCAGTCGAAAAGGCACTGTCGATCGATCCGGATCTCGCGGCGGCACATTCGGCATTGGGGCACATCAAAGTGCAATACGAGCACGATTGGGATGGTGCCGCCAGAGAGTATGCACGCGCGCTCCAGCTCGACCCGTCCGTGGCGTTGACGCATCACCGGCGCGGACTCCTGTATGCGATGCAGGGTGACACCGAGCGTGCGTTGGCGGAATCCGATAGGGCGCAACAGCTCGAGCCCCTATGGCTCGCGCCGAGAGCCGCTGCCGGCAATTTCCTCTGCTATGCGAAACGTTACGACGAGTCGATCCGGCTCGTCGAGCAGGTTCTCGCACTCGACGAGCGTGCGGACAGCGCGCGCAGTGTCCTGATACGGGATCTTCTGGGCAAGGGCGACTACGAACGCGCGCTCAGGGAAATTGACAGGCGTCCGCTCCAGGCACCCGGCAGCAACGCCTTCCGCGCCCAAGCGCTCGCACTATCGGGTCGACGCGAGGAAGCGCTTGCGGAGTTGGATCGCGTGCTCAAGTTGTCCAAGCAGCGCTATGTCGCTGCGTACGATATCGCGTTGATCTACGCCGCTCTCGCAGATACCGAGAGCACGTTCTTATGGCTGGGGCGCGCCGTGGAGGACCGATCGACCCAGATCAACTTCCTCGCACAGGACGCGATGTTCGACGCGTTGCACACCGACGCGAGATTTGCCCCGCTCGTTCAACGAATAGGTATCTATCATCGGGTTTTGCCGGATGCCGCGGCTCCGACTTCGTAGTTCGAAAAAGATTTCACGCATGCCGCCCTAGCTTCTCGAGCGTCGCCGTGAGCAGATGTTGTCTTCATGTCATTCCACAACGAGCTCACGAGCTGGTGGCCGCGCGCAGTGGTATGAAGCCATCGACGCACCATAACCGCCGGCGTAGAGCAAGGCGAGTATGTCGCCCTCGCGCAGATCGGGAAGCTGACAATTTTCGGCGAACAGGTCGCCGGCTTCATTGATGTGACCGGCCACCGTGCAGGTCTTGGTCGGCGCTGCGTCGGCGGCGCGGCACAGGACGATCTCCTGGTGATAGTGATAGAAGGCGTGCAGATTGAAGGCATTCAGACCGCAGTCGACACCGACGAACCGCGTGCCGCCCTTGTCTTCGATCGTCACGACCTCCACCAGCAGGATGGCGGCGTCCTTGATCAGGTAATCGCCGGGTTCGGTCATGATCGTGGCGCCGAGCGAACCCAAGTGACGAGCGATTCCCTGCACGTATGCATCGAGATCGACGCCTTGATCGGACGCTTGCAACGGAATCCCGAGGCCGCCGCCGACATTGAAGTACCGCAGACCAGGGACGCGCTGAGCCAGTTCAGCTCCTCGCTGCGTGGCCTGGAAGAACTCCTCCAGACCGGCGCGCAGCCAGCCCGAACCAATGTGGAAATGCAGGCCTTGCACTTCAAGGCGCTGATCGCGCGCCAGCGCGAGAGCCTCCTCGAAACGATCCGCATAGATACCGAACTTGGTGGGCTTCTCTCCTGCGTACGTGAGCTGAGCCGAATAGCCCGTGCCGACTTGCGGATTGATGCGTAGGCCGATGGCGCGCCCGGGCGCGCGTCGGCCGACGCGACGAATCGCGCTGAGGGAGTCGAGGTTCAGCACGAGGTGCTGGGCCAGGATCACATCAAGGTCGCGTTCGCTGAGGTTGGTACCGGTGTACGAGATCTCCTCAGGCTTCCACCCGGCGCTCAGCGCGAGCTCGACTTCCTGGGGCGAGCAGGCGTCGATGCCCACATCGCCGAGCGAGCGCAATCGAGACAGAAACGCGGGGTGGCGATTGGCCTTGAGGGCGTAATGAAGGCGATTACGTAGCTGTGCACGATCGAACGCGGCCTGGACCCGACGAGCGTTTGTCGCCGCGCGCTGGGGGTCGTACACGTACAGTGGTGTGCCGTGCTCACGAGCCAGGGCCTCAGCGTCGTGGCCCGCGAATCGCAATCGGCCCGCGTGCACATCCAGACGCTCGCGGCACCACCACGGACTCGGCCGCTTGAAGGTGTCGTTCACAGGGCGCGTAGACTGGCGGACGGAGGGATTCTCTTCAAGTTACGCTTCCGCCGCGAGCTGGCCCTCTATAATCCGGCTGATGCAATGCGTATGCCGCTGATGGACGGTCCCTCGAAGCTCGCTACCTGGATGAGCGAACTGCGACGGCGCAAGGTCGTTCGCGTTGCCGTCGTTTACCTGGTCGTCGCCTGGCTCCTGATCCAGGTTGCAGACGCGACCTTCGAGCCGCTCGGCCTGCCGCAGTGGTCGATCCGGCTGGTCATCGTGCTCGTCGCACTCGGATTCCCGGTCGTATTGGCGCTTGCATGGGCGTTCGATGTGACGCCACGTGGCATCGAACGCACTGGCACTGCTCCCGCAGCAAATGACACATCCGGATCCAGGCCCAAACTGACAACCGCCCGCGGAGCCACGCCGATTGCGACACCTGCCGAGGCGACCACCGGCACGCGCGATGGCGCGAAGTCGCTCGCGATCCTGCCGTTTGCGGACCTGAGTGCCGAGCGAGATCAGGACTATTTCTGCGACGGCATCGCCGAAGAGATCATCAACGCGCTCTGCTCCATCCGGGGCCTCAAGATTGCGTCGCGCACGTCTGCTTTCCAGTTCAAGGGCAAGTCTGCCGACGTACGCGAGATCGGCCGCACGCTGGGTGTCGACTCGGTGCTGGAAGGCAGTGTTCGCAAGGCCGGCGATCGAGTCCGCATTACGGCGCAGCTGGTCGGCGCGGGCGATGGCTACCACCTCTGGTCGGAGAGCTTTGACCGGCGGCTCGAGGACATATTCGCGATCCAGAGAGAGATCGCTGAGCAGATCGTCCGCTGTCTCAAGAGGAACCTCCAGAGCGCGGACGAGCAGAAACTCGATCGCGGCGGCACAACCAATATCGATGCGTACGAATTCTACCTGCGCGGGCGCGCAATGCTGCGCGGGCATGGTGCCGGCGAGTGGTCGCGTACGCTCCAGATGTTCCGTCGCTCGATCGAGATCGACCCCGACTTCGCGCTGGCGCACGCCGGATTTGCCACGGCGCTCGCCGACAACATTTTCTGGCATCCACTCAAGAACGCGGCCGAGATCGCGGAGGCACTGCAGGCATCGACGCGCGCAGAGGAGCTGCAGCCCGGACTCGCGGAGGTCATGGTTGCGCGCGGCACACTGCTCTCGGCCCAGAATCTCAACGATGAGGCCACCGCGGCGTACGAAGAGGCCCTCGAGCGTGGGCCGAATCTGCCCGATGTCTACTACTGGTACGCACGCCACGCGTTCAGCACGCAGTGACTTCTCGAAGGCTGCGCGGCTCTTTGAACGCAACGTCGAGCTCGATCCGACGAATTTCACGGCGTGCGGCCTGTTGGCCCAGGTGTATGAATCGCTCGGTGACAGCGTGCGCAGCCGCCGGGCGAATGAGCGCTGCGCGGAGGTGATCGATCGACAACTCGAAATCTATCCGGACGATGCTCGCGCAATGCAGATTCGGTGCCTCCGCCAACGCGTTCCTCGGACGGCGCGAGCGCGCGTTCGCGTTGATCGAGCGCTCGCTGGCGCAGCCTGCGATCTCCGGATCCACGCTCTACAACTGCGCCTGTGGGTATGCGCGTCTCGGTGAGACCGACAAGGCCCTTGGCCTGCTCGAGCGCTGGGTCGAGACGGGCACGGGCAGCGCCGGCTGGGTGCGCGCCGACCGCGACCTCGACAGCCTGCGCGAGAGCCCGCGGTTCGCCGCCATACTGGCCTGCCTCGAACACGGCACGACTACCTGAGCAAGATGCGCCGCTAGCCGGCCGAAGGCTCAGGCTAGCGGAAGTCGGCGTATCTCTACTGAGGCGAGATCGCAACCGCACTCGGCTCCGACGGGCTTGCCACACGCATGCTCAACGCAGCGATCTTGTCATTGTCGAGGGCAAAGTGGAGACACATCTTGAAGGGATCAGCAAGACCTGCCTTCGGAAAGTTTCCGTCCACCTTGGCGGTGACGACGGTCTTTCCGTCGCGGCAGTCCACCTCGGTGATATCGAGGCTCACTTGCGTGCCGATATATTGTCGATCGCTCCACTCTTTGATTTCAGCGGCACCGCGATAATTGTGTCCGTCGTCGGTGACGATGGCGTCTTTGGTGAAAGTCGCGAGAAACGCCGGGGTGTCATGGGCATTAGTTGCCTCGACGAATGCGGCGATGGGCGGCGATAGTTCGGTAGAGACGGGCTCGAGTTCTGTCTTGGACATGGCATTCTCCGGATGGATCGCGAAGAGTCACCGTACAGGGCTGGGAGCATGCCGTCTGTGCGTTTCTGTACATAGCTAGCACGGGCGCTCTGGGCCGGGCTAGACTCATCGATAGAAAACGTGATTGCCGATCTTCGCGACGCTCCGCTTGGTTCTCGCCCAGTATGGTTGCACGCCGGTCGCGTGGTAGTAGAGCGCATCGGGCACGAGCGGCATGTGGGAATCGTTGTACACCGCTGTAGCGACAGCTATTGCCTGTTGCCAGGCCGGCCCCCAAGGCTCGCTGTGCTCCAGCTCCGTCCACGAGAAGTGCCCGACGAAGCGGTGGCGTACCGGGTCCCAGCGCGTGTCGTGCACCACTCCGCAGATCGTCTTCGGGAAATTCGGCGACCTCAGCCGATTGAGCGTGACTTCGGCGATCGCGTACTGTCCGTTCAGGGACTCCCCGCGAGCCTCGAAGTAGATGTTTTCTGCCAGACACCGCAGCTCGAGCGCGCGCCTGTGCTCTGACTGCAAACGGGCGGGCTCATCGCGCGAGCGGCCCGAGTACGCGAGCGCTACGATCGAGGTCAGTGCGATGATGGGTACCGCCAGCATCGCGAAGAAGGACATGCCACCCCCATCGCGCGCGAGCCAATAGAAGACGATCCGGCGTCGCCACGACGCAGGCCGGATACGCGCTCGCCAGATGCGTGCCTGATACAGCAGTGATTTGCGCACGGCTGCCGCCGCACCTCACAGCATGCTGTCGAGGCGATCGAGGTCGTTCACCACGCGCCAGTGTCCGCCGGCTTTCTCCACTTCACCCTTCCAGTGCTCGAGCCGCGCCAGATATTGGCGCGGATCGTAGTTGTCCTTGCGCAGCTTGACGACATTCAGCGCCACCACGTCGAAACCTTTGAACGGCACCTCGATGTCGCGCTTATAGCCTTGCTCGAGGTCCTGCTCGAGGTCCGAGAAGATGAGGATGGTCTTGCGACCGGTGCCCTTCTCGTTCAGGAACTCCACGGCCTGCAGCAGGCCGCCGGTGATGTCCGTGTACTGCGAGGCGTTCTCGCGAGCGACGAAGTCGCCCACCTTCTGCGCGAACGCACGCTTCTGCGCATTGGCAGTGGTCGGACGTTCGTCGAACGTAGCCTTCGCGATGATGTCCTTTTCGCTGAAGCTGCCGGTGTCGATGCGCGCCACCGCAAAGGAGTCCGCTGGTTCGAGCCGCGAGAGCGTGTAAAGGATCACGTCCTGCGCCTTGCGCAGCTCGCCGCGGTAGGTACCGGACGTGTCGAGCAGCAGATACACGCCCTTGTTCCGGGCGACAGATGCAGACTGCGTGCAGGCTGCGAGCAGGATGCACGCGAGAACCAACGCGCGTCTCATGGCATCACCTCCTGCACATTCTCCACCGGCTGCCGAGTCCTGCCGTTTGCAGCCAGCCTGGATTCGAGCCATAGCGGCACGAACAGCGGCAGATCGTACAGCCGCTCTGCGAGTGTGCCGAGATGGCGCGAGCCGTTCCCGAGCACACGCAGCACCAGGGCGACTACGCGCAGCAAGCCGATGCCGACCAGCCCGAGTACCGTGCGCAATGAATGCACGAAGGTCTCGAGCGGGATCGCAACGAACACGAGCGCAAATGGCAGGATGAATCCCATCCCCATCTGCGCGGCGGTCGTGATCCAGAGCGAGCCGTTCTCGACGGCCACCTCGCTGCCGCGCAGGAGCGCAGTCGTCGCGAGCTCATCCTGCAGCAGCACCTCGCGCATGTAGGCGAGGCCCGCCTCGATGCTCGCGAGCAGCAGCAGGATGCTGAAGGTGATCCAGATCATCCGCACTCGCAACTTGTCGGGCAGTGCGCCGATCACGGGGAAGAGCCGGGTGATGCGCAGACTCTCCATCAGGAACAGGCCCATCGAGATCTCGACCATGATGATGACGAGCGCCGCGATGTCGGCCGTCTTGAAGAGTCCGATGAAGTTCGTACCGCCAACCATCTCGGCCATGGGCCGCGCGATGAGCGAGAAGTTGATCGCAGCGCCGCCCATGGCGACCAGCAGCACCATGGCCGAGATAAAGAAGTGCACCAGCGAGGAAGACGAAAGGATCGATACCGCCTTGTCCTCGCGCTTGACGATGTCCTCGTACTCCTGCATGTGCCGATCGACACCCACCGAGCGCGACAACAGGCTCTCAACCTTCTTGTCGACGTCGGTCAGGAGCACCTGCACGTCCCGCCAGCGCGGCATCATGGCGCGCAACAGCTCGTGCCGCTCGTGGCTCGCCTCGTGATAGGCCTCCATCGCTTCCTTGTGCGCCTTCACGATGGACTTGTGGATGTCGGCGAGCACGTCGCTGCCGCCGTTCTTCTCCTCGAGCTTGGAGACCGTCTCGACGGCGCGAACCCAGCCGGGTGGGTCCGGCGGGACTTCCACGGCGTCCTGATGATCCTTCTCGATGTGTCCGATCGCCTCGCTCAGACCGCGATGCAGGTGCGGGTAGTTGGCGAGATCCTTGCGAACCGTCTCGCCGACGCGCGCGAACTCACGCTCGATGATGCGCTCCTTCGCTTCGCGGCCCGCTCCGAGCAGCACTTCACGGTTGCGCTCCGCGAGCCGCGTTTCGGCATGCGCCACGGAGTGCGCGGCGAGCCGCAGACCGTGTGAGATCGCGCCGCTGGCGGTGCGAATCGCCTGATGCGCGGTATGACGTGCGAGGTACAGAACCGCAACCAGCACGACGACCCAGATGATGGTCGAAATGGCTGGCCAGGGAGTGATCGCGAGCAGAACGTTCATCGACATGACTGGCAACCCCGCTGTCGTAGGAGACCCTGTAGACCGGTGGCTTTGCGGCCCTTGCTTTCGCAAGGTGTGCTCTTGAGCAGTGGGGGCGAGGGTGCGACTGCCGCGCGAGTCGTGTCAAACGGACAACGACGTTATGTGGCAGCAATCAGTGGGAGTGTGAACCAGTTCCGCCTGGCCGGGCTGACTATTGAAATTCCCCAGCGCCCCCGGATTTGGCACCTGCTCTGATGATCGCGTGCAGCGGTGCACACGCGCTCCAATTCCCGAGAGCGCCCTCCCAACTCGAATCTGGAGGGAACGTCTGAGTCCGGCCAGAAGCGAGGGCGGCGTCTATCGACTCTCCTGTACGTAGATTGCGCGCTCATGAGAGAACGCCTTGAACCCGAAGACGCCGTGATAGCTGCCCATGCCGCTTTGATTGATACCACCGAATGGCAACTGGCTTTCCAGGTAATGAGAGAAGAATCCGTTGATCGTCACACCGCCCGATGAAGTCCTGCTGAGTACCTTGTCGATGTTGTTTCGATCGTTGCTGTAGATGTAGAGCGCCAACGGCTTGGCACGGCCCGAGATGTGTTCGATGACCTCGTCGATGTTCTTGTAAGTCATTACCGGCACGATCGGCGCGAAGATTTCCTCCTGCATGATCTGCATGTCAGGCGTGACATCGGTGAGCATCGTCGGATGGATCGTGCGGTCGGCCTGCTCCAGCGTGCCACCCACGGCGATCTTGGCGCCCTTGGCAACGGCATCATCGAAGAGTTTCTTGATGCGGACGAAATTCTGATCGTTGACGATCTGGGCGATGCTTTCCTTCTTGATGCTCCCGTCGTCGCGGTAAAGGTTTTGTTTGACCCTGGCTTGAAACTCCTCGATCAAGGCGCTCTTCTGCTGCTCCTTGATGAACACATAGTCGGGGCTGATGCAGGCTTGCCCGCCATTGAATTGCTTGGCTGCCGCCAGATCCCCTGCGACCTTCTTCACATCCGCACCTTCATCGACGATGACGGGTGATTTCCCTCCGAGTTCCAGGGTTACGGTGGCCAGGTTCTTCGCCGCCGCCGCCATGACCAGCTTTCCTACTCGCGTGCTTCCCGTGAAGAATATGTGGTCGAACGGCAGGTCGAGCAACGCGGTTGCCACATCGACACCGCCTTCGAACAAGGCGACCTCTTTTTCGTCGAACGCCTGCTTGATGATTTTCGCTGCGACTCGGGCGGTCGCCGGGCAGAGATCGGTCAACTTGACCATGCAGCAATTTCCGGCGGCAACAGCGGCTGCGAGAGGACCCATGGTCAGTCCGAGCGGAAAGTTCCAGGGGCCCAGGATGAGGCACACACCTCGCGCCTCGTAAACGATCCGCGCCGTGTCGTTCTTGTTCTGGGAGGGAATCACTTCGACGGGTTTCATCCACTCGTCGAGATTGTCGATGTTCCTCTGGATGTTGCCGATGACGCCCAGGATCTCCGTCACCTTGATTTCGCCTTCAGGCTTGCGAGTGTCCTGTTTCACCGCCGCCACGATCTCATCGGCGTGAGCCTCCACGGCCGATTTCAATTTCTTCAGCTTCTCTTTCCGTTCCTCGGC
>CAWEOT010000010.1:0-83191 GCA_963810775.1 uncultured Gammaproteobacteria bacterium | reverse complement strand
TCGCTTCACCCCGACCAGTCGAGGATGTTCACCGCATCGAGTGACGTCATGCGTTGGCGCTCCTTCGATAGACGACGAGTTTCTGCTAGTAGAAGCAGTCACTATCGGCTAGCGGCACGCCATCTGGCCGGCCAGCGGTGGAGTTGGAGGGATCTCTGGAGTGGTACCGGTCGTGCTGACGGACACATTTTCTTTAACGACGAAGGGCGGGTTCGGCGGCGGCGGCGTGCTCGTTACGTTGTTAAAGCTACCTGTCATGTGGAGCAGCTCCATGCCCATGCCGCTCGTCTGAATCGACACGCCATCCAGCGTGACATTGTTGATGCAGGATTCCGGGAGACCCCGGATGTGGCTCTGCCCGGTCGTGCCCGTCGCAACGATGTCCTGAATGCTGATGTCGTGCACACGCGGAGTCGTCGGCGTAATCCGTTGAGCGGGCCCATGCGGATCGGGGCCTATGGCCGAATAATCATAAGAATCGATACCGATAGGCCAACCCACGCCCTCCATCACCAAGTGTTTAACCTTGATGTCATGGATGTCACCGCCCCGATCGCGCGCAGTCTTGATTCTGAATCCGTACAGGATGTTCGTGAAGCGCACGTTCTCGATCGTGACGTCGTTCACCCCGTTTGCCGCCTCGCTGCCGATCGATATACCTTGACCCGTCCTGGCGATGATGTTCGTGATCAGAACATGTGAGGTCGGCATTTGCGGCAAACCGATCTCTTTTGCGTAGTAGGGATCGCTCGGGCTGATCGGCAGCCCGGATTTGATTGCGATGTTATCGTCGCTGACGCTGATGTCGAGGTCGGAGAGCGTGACGTTTGTAACGCCGACGAGGTCGACGCCGTCGCTGTTGCGCCCTTGTCCGTCGATCGTCACGCCGGACTCCACTATGTTGCTGCTGAAACGCAGCGCCTGAGCCCAGTACGGATGGCGCCGAATCGTCACTCCACTGATCGTGACGTGGTCGCATTGGTAGAACTCGATCAGGTAGGGGCGCGTCGATCGATTCACGGCGCTCTCTGCGGCAGCCACCTCATACCAAGTCCGCCCGCCGTCATTGGGATCCGTCTGGTCGCTGGCACCATCGATAGTGCCTTCACCCATGATTCCGACGTCGGTCGCACCCTTGGCTGAAATGAGCGCCTCATTCGGTTGGTACACCCAATTGATATACGCAGCGACGTAACGACTGTGGTCGTTAGTCGCCTGCAGGGTGACACCCTGGTCAATATGCAGGTAGACATGACTTTTCAACGTGAGCGGTCCGGTGACATAGACGGCGTTTTCACCGACCGCGCTGAGCTTCACTATTCCACCGCCCTGCGCAGCACAGGCATTGACGGCATTTTGAATGGCGTCGGTGTTGTCAGTTACTCCATCCCCGACGGCCCCGTAGCTCAGCGGAGTGCAGACCGCTTGCTGGCTGCCCCCGCCACCGTAAAACGGATGAGCTTGCAGCCAGGCAATTGTCGAACCGTCTTCGGCCGTGTCATGGCCGACCGCGTCTGTAAGTTCCAGCGTGGAGCCCACTTTTTTTGCGAACGCTACCGCCAGTAAAGTCCCCACTCGCTCATCATCCTTGCCAATGCGCACCAGGATGGTCCGGTTGCTGATGTAGGGCACGTATTGATCGGTACCAAAGATCGTCTGGTCAACCGGCCGCGACTTGAACTCGGTCAAGTAGTTCAGGTCCGTCACCGGAATCTCGAGCGCAAGGTCACGGAAGCGCTCGTCGTACGCCGCGCACGTGATGGCCACGTATGCGCCGCGGGAGATGCCCACCATTCCGACTGCCGAGGCGTCCAGTCGATCCAGCACTCCGAAGAGTCCCGCACAGAAGCTCAAGAAAATGTCTTGGTCTCCGGCGGCGATCCGCCGCGCCCAACAATCAAGTGGCTGCACGCCAGGTTCTGCATCCGCGCCATGGCATGGCAGATCGAGTGACATTACCGAATACCCTGCGCTCAAAAGCCTTAGGACGATGGTATCCGTCGTCGCAGAATCGTAGAGCGTCTCCTGCATGGCCGTTGCCAGCACCACCACCATGGGCCCGCTGCCGATGACTTCGTAGGCTGGAAGCTCATCGACCGTAGGCAATGCAGGGAGCGGCTGCACAGGGGATGTTGAGCTATCACCACCACAGGCAGTCAGAAGAATAAGAAGCATGAAGCTCGCTGTGAGCCGGATCAGCGATGCATCTGTCTGGCTTGTCTGAAGCGCCCGACGAATCATCAGCATCAAGAACATGAGGCGTCGCATGAATCTACAAATTCACAGCCATCTTCGGTCCGCGGTGAAATCGATCGTGAGCCAAAAGGTCGGCGTGGCCGCATCGAGGCGATCTGAAACGTCGTGCCGGATCGCATCTGCCGTTGCGGTATCGATTCGAGATTCCGGAGATACCAGTACGTGGATCTCGACGAATCTCCCGCGTCCCACCTTCGCGATGTAGCTCGAATAGTCGAGAAATTGGCGTTCCTTCACGACACTGTCCATGACGGTGTGAACTTGGGTGTCGAGCTCATCCGGGGCTACCTGGAGTACATCGCTCATTGAGCGCCACAAACCAATCAGCGGCATGGGCAACATGATGAGCGCCATGCTGAGTAGCGCGATTGCATCCAGATACGGGATCCAGCCCTGCAATGGCGTACCTGCAAGCGCCGTGGCTATGGCAAAGCCGATCAAGAGCGCCAGGCTGAGGAATGCGCTCACCACCCAGCTCCGTGCATCGAGTTTGAGCATCGGGGACTGAAGTGCCTTGGCGCGCCGGCTCAGAAACAGCGTCATCGCAAATCCGATGAAGCAGAGAATGCCAGCCCACAACGCGGCTCGGCCGTACTCCACATCGTGACCGCCGCTGGCCAGCGTCTTCACAGCATCGATCGCGGCATAGATGCAGGCTACCACCAGAATGCTGTTGCGGAGCACGGCCACCAAGGGTTCAAGATGCCAGTATCCAAACTGGAAGCGCTGACTTGCTCCGCGAGCGATCAGTTTCACCACGAGCAGCGACACGACCGTTGGCACAACGTCGACGAAGCTGTACATGCCATCGAAGATGATGGCTTGCGAACCAGTTACGAGTCCGCTTGCGACACCGAGCACGCCCAGGAATACCGTCAAAGCGATTGAAAACTTGAGGGTGCCTTGTTCTGCGCTCGCTTGCATTCGATGAGGTTACTTCAATCGCGCGCGAGGCCACGCGCCACGCCATACCGGTGCCACCGCTCGATCGATTCGGTTTCCGCTAAAAGTACCAGATGTGCCGGGCCGACAAATGAAAACGTCTGTAGTCAGCGCCCCATGCGCCGCTGATAAGCGCGCGTCAGCTGCTCCTTCAGGTTCGCGTCCTGGGATGTGAATCCGACGTGGATTGATCCGTCGGCCTGCGTTACCACCGTAATCGAAACGCTGGACGATCCCTTCTCGCCGCGCAGGGTCCCGCTCGAGCGGTCTTCGTAGGTAACGCGGACGCCCACGTCGGATGCAGCGCCACGGGCCGCCTGCCATGACGCTTCGAATCTCTCTGGAATGGACGGTGGGGCTGGCACGTACGTGGGGGTGGTGTAACAACCCTGCAGCATGAAAGCAGCTGCGACAGCAATACCGCTGGCAACGGTCCTGAAGTTGGTCATGCTCTTTTCCTTAGTACTTCAGCGGCTCAAGGTACGACGCGATACTCTTCTCGCGATCGCGGAACGGGGGCGGAATCTGCAGACTCTTGCCGAGATCCTCGTAGCACTCATCGACGAGGAATCCCTCGGCCTTGGAGACGCACGCTTCGAACAGCGCACCAGCCGGCGTGCGTACGTAGATCGAGTCGAAGTACCCGCGATCCTTCCGATCCGACGTATCGGTATAGCCCAGCCCTTCCAGTCGAAACTTGACGTTGCTCTGGATGTCGAGCGTCGCGACCTTGAAGGCGCAGTGATGGACCGTTCCTTCGCCATAGGCCCACGAGCCCTGGGGAACAGTCGGCTCCTTCAGGAAATCAACGATCGTGCCTGTGCCGCCCTTTCCCACCTCATAGCGAATCGTCGCGCCATCGGTTCGCCGGTTTTTCCCGCTCCAGCCGTCCTGAATGAATTCTTCGGAGTTCTCCGAGTCGCGCACGGACACGGTGATGCCGTGGGTGCCCCGAATACCACACTCCGAGGGAACTACGCCATTCGAGTAGGGCTTTCGACTGTCATCGTCCACGCCGACAAAGGCATATTCGATTCCGCAGGGGTGCTTGAATCGAAGCATCCGCTCGCCAAATCGCTCGTCGTCGAGCGCGTTGACGCCGTGCTTTTTGAGGTGCTCTTGCCAAAACCTGAGCGACGATCGTGGTACGGACAGAGCAAGCATCTTGATCTGGCCCGTACCAGGGCGCGCCTTGCGACCGGACTGGCGCATCGGAAAGCAGGTGATCAGGGTACTTTCGTCGCCGAGATCATTGCCGTAGTAGAGGTGATAGATCGGCTCGTCTCCGTCATAGAGCGCCGTTTTCTTCACACTCTTCAATCCGAGCACTTTGGTGTGAAAGTCATAATCGTCCTGAGCGGTGCCAACATTCAAAGTGATGTGGTGATGCTTCAGGATGTGTGGATTCGGTTCCATTGCCTGTCCTCCAGTTGAAATGTTGCCGGGCGCATACGGCAGTCGGATTTGCCTCAATAATCTCTGTTTTGCAAGACACCGAGCGCATCTCGGTCAGATTCTCTCCGGAAAAACACCCCGTGGCCAATCGAACACACCAGCACGATCTTGCGGCCGAAACGATCTGCCAGCCGTCCGCCGACGACCGCTCCCACGAGAACGTGGTGGATGACGACTGGTTTTCCGAGAACCCGCGTCCAACGATTTATCCGGTAGCGGCGCTACACCGGACGAAGTCGTGCATTGAGCGGAGCACGCATGCAGCGCGGTTCCTCGCAAGCCTTGGCGCCACTGATGGTCGTAGCCGTATTCCTGAACGGATGCACGACACCCGGCCCACGTGCGTGGGGCGAGGATGTGAGCTTCGCGCCCGGGACGCAGCGGCTGCGCGATGCGGCCAGCAGTGTCGCCAGAAGCCCTCGCGTGTGGCTTCCGCTCGCAGGCGCGGCGCTGCTCCAAATCAATGGATGGGATCGCAAGGTCTCCGACTGGGCGCGCGGGAACACTCCGGTCTTCGGCTCGCAGCAGAGCGCGTCTGATTGGAGCGACGGACTGGTGATTGCCTCCTCCGTGTCCTATCTCGCAACTGTGATTGCGACGCCGGGTCCGGAGAATTCGGACGAATGGTGGCGGGATAAGGGACGTGGCCTGGGCGTTGGCCTTGGTGCAGTAGCCTGCACTGGAGTCGCGACCACAGCGTTGAAGTACGCAACCGCGCGAACGCGTCCGGACGGGGAATCGACACAGAGTTTTCCGTCCGGCCACACCTCTCATTCGGCGGTTCTGACCGGTCTTGCGTCAGACAATCTCCGCGATGTCGACTTGCCCGCCCCGGTGCGGAGTGGGCTTACGTTTGGGCTCGACGCGCTCACGATCGGCACGGCATGGGCACGGGTTGAGGCGGGAGCTCATTTTCCCGCCGATACGCTCGGCGGCATGGCACTGGGGAACTTCATGAGTGCGTTTGCCGACGATGCCTTCCTTCACGGCGCCTCCGATAGACGCGTAGCGATTTCGCTTGGTCCAATGCAGGGTGGGCTTGAACTGCAATGGCAACTAGCCTTCTGATCTTGTGGGGCGGCCGCCCGCTCCCGAGGGTTCATCGCGCGCTCATTCCGCAGATCCGGTTATCGACTGCGGAGTGTTGAACGTTCTCAACACCTATTCATTCACCCACGTGTGATCAGGTGAACAAGCAATGCCGCGGCAACTGCCAGCGCCGCCAGTGCGGCGACCAGAACCGCAGCAGCGGCGCAGTCCTTGACCATGCCGATGACGGGGTGGACTTCCGGATGCAGATGGTCCGCAAGACGCTCGATCGCGGTATTGATCAGTTCAGCAGAAATGACTCCCGCGCTTGCAAGAATGACGAGCGCCCACCATGCGGGCCCGGGGCGGAATACAGCCAGCACGATCAGCACAAATGCGAATGCCAATACATGCAAACGCAGGCTCTGCTCAGCGCGCAGACCCTGCGCGAACCCTGCGCATGCGTAGCGCACGCGTGCGGCGAGCGATTGATTCTTGGAGGTTCGCATGTCTAACCACCGATGGCCCGTGGGCCCGAGGTGTAGGATGTGCAATGCGCGAATAACGTTACCACCGGCCCGACTCCAGGCAAGAGTATTCTGCCGTCGCCCATATCCTTCCCTCTCCCGTACGCATTGCTGATTGCCAGTATTTCGCTGTCCCCGCCGTGTACTGCCGGGCCATTGAATGGCCATGCGCTGCTGGAAGACACCAAGCTGTACTTCACAGCCCCCGCTCGATGGGACAGGAGCGATTGGCTGTACTTTGGCGAAACGATCGTGGCGATCGGCCTAGCGCACGAATATGACGACAACGTGCGGGCACACTTCGCGACCGACTCGAGTGCAACGCTCGATGGTAGCGACCCTAATAGTCTGCGCGATGCCGTTCCCGCGGCGGCGATGCTGGTCGGCACCTGGACTTTTGCCGCACTCCTTGACGACAGGGATGGTTATGAAGAGGCCGGGGAGATGCTGGAAGCGGCCGGATTCAGTGCGATCAGCACCACGCTCTTGAAATTCGCGGCGGGGCGCAAGAGACCCAACGAAACCACGCAGGTCGATGAATGGTTCCAGGGCGGTGACTCATTCCCCTCCCTGCACGTCAGTGCGACCTTTGCCATCGGCACGGTGCTCGCCGAATCGGGCGGTGACGAGTATCGCTGGCTGCGACGAGCGCTCGGGTACGGTCTTGCGAGCGCCACTGCCTACGCTCGAATCCATGACAACGTCCACTGGTTGTCAGACACCGTCGCCGGGGCGGCATTGGGAATTGCTACCGCGCATTTCACGATGAACCGCGGCGAGGCGCGCGCGCACCGCTCTGCGTTCATGGTCGTGCCCGCGAATGGTGGCTTGATGCTCACGTACACCCGTCCCCTGCACTGATTTCCCGTAGCGCAGACACCTAACTGGATCGCATCGACGATGCACGCCGCATCGCGGCCGACGCCGCGGATCACGGACGAGGGCATCGCGTGCAGGAGTGGCGGTCCGATGAAGTACAGAGTTGAACCTGAGGAAGCCACCACGTACTGTCACCCCGACCGGATCGCTGCGGTCCGTTTCCGTTCATGTGGGTAGTATTGACTTGCTTACCCGCGCGCACCGGACACGTCTGTATCGTCCCTCCAGCAACGGAGTACTCAATGGCTGAAGCCTTTCAGGCCCTTGTCATCGAAGAAATTGACGGCAAACCCAAAGCCACCTTCAAGTCACTCACTCTTGATGACCTTCCCGCACACGATGTTCTGGTCGAAGTCGAATATTCGACGCTGAACTACAAGGACGGGCTTGCAATCTCCGGCAGGCAGAAGATTGCGCGCAAGCCACCATTGATAGCGGGCATCGATCTGGCCGGTACGGTAGTCGAGAGCCGGAGCGCGGAGTTCAAACCTGGTGAGCGGGTGCTCGTCAATGGCTGGGGCCTGTCCGAAACGCAATCGGGTGGCTACACGCGTTATCAAAGAGTCAAAGCCGAGTGGCTTGTCCGGATTCCGGAGCGCTTCTCGACCAAACAAGCGATGGCAATCGGCACCGCCGGATACACGGCTGCCTTGTGTGTTGATGCGATCGAACGTTGGGGCGTGCGTAACGGACCCGTGCTGGTGACGGGTGCGGCAGGCGGCGTCGGTTCGATTGCAACCGCCCTGGTATCGGCGCGTGGCTACTCGGTCACGGCCTCGACCGGGCGTGTCGCGACGCACGACTACCTGGCGAAACTCGGCGCCACAGCATTCGTCAGTCGGGAAGAGTTGTCGACGGAAGGCGGTCCGCTGCAGAAGGAGCGCTGGGGCGCGGGTATCGATGCAGTGGGCGGACTTACATTAGTTAATGTCCTGTCGCAGACGCTGTATGGCGGTGCGGTAGCCGCCTGCGGCCTCGCCGGCGGCGCCGGCATGCCGAAAGCCACCGTGCTACCCCATATCCTGCGCGGCATTGCATTGTTGGGCGTGGATTCGGTGATGGCTCCGCAAGCCGCCCGTCAAGCGGCCTGGGCAGCGCCTCGCAAGAGATCTCGAGCCGGATCGCCTTGCGAGCATCACCACTGAAGAACCCATGTCGAAACTTCCTCAGCTGGCGAACCTCATCCTCAGCGGCGACGTCCGCGGACGTATCGTCATAGACGTCACCCGCTAGCACGCAACCGCACCGTGACCTCATCCGAGGTCGTGCGAAGTACGAGAGACTTCCCGCGCAGCGTGAAGTCCGTCAGGATGCACACACGCCGGCCGCGACCCTCCTGCTTGCAGACGTGGCAAAGGCCAACAACCCGGATTTCCTTCGGAGAGAGCGGACAATGATCGTCAGGATCTGCGTGCTGGTGGTCGTACTTCTCGTATCAGCCTGCGCGCGCAAACCTCCGGCGGAAGTCGCGGACCTGGTCATCCTCGATGCGGGCATCGTCACGATGAATTCCGCGCAGCCCGATGCATCTGCGCTCGCGGTTCGTTCCGGCAAGATCGCGTACGTCGGCGACGACGCGGGCGCGCAGGGCTGGATCGGCAAGAGCACGCGCGTGCTGCGACTCAAGGGCGTCACCGTGCTGCCCGGCCTGATCGACACGCATATTCACCTGATGGATGGCGCGCTCGCGCTCGACTACTGCACCCTGGGCGATCAAACAGCTACCTCTCGATCAAGATCGCGCCGCTTGTTCGCGAGTGCGCCGCGCGCACTCCAGGTGAGGGCTGGGTCGTCGTGTACGGCGTCTGAATAGCGCCGGCTTCAGTGCGGATCTCAAGTCGATCGACGCCCTCCTTCCCGACCGACCGCTGCTGCTGTGGGGCGCGGACGGTCACACGGGCTTTGCCAACAGCGCTGGCCTGAAACGTGCCGGTATCACGCGCGACACCGCCGGATCCGACTGGCGGACGCATCGGGCGCGACCGGGCGGAGCGCTGACGGGACTTTTGGTCGACGACGCACTCGACCTTGTCACCAACCATCTCGACAAGCCCACGCCGGAGCAACGCGAGCGCGTGCTCGTGAAGTCGTTGCACGACCTCGCCGCCGCCGGCATCACTACATTCATGGAAGCCAAGACGCAGACGCCGAGACCGTCGACACGTACGTCAGCCTGGCACGCAAGAACAAGCTGCCAGCACGGGTCACTTCGCACTGGCGCTCCATACGAATGGAGCTGCCACGCGACGAAGAGTTCTCGCGTCTCAAGGCTCTGCGCAAACTCGCAGAGTCGCAGCCACAACTGCGCGCCGACGTCATCAAGCTCTTCGAGGACGGCGGCCTGGAGTTCCCTTTGCAGACCGGTGCCCTGCTGGAGCCCTATCTGGACGCCAGACGGCAAACCTGGAAAGAATCTTCGGCCGACTGTATTATGAAACTCGGCCCGCTGACTGACTTCGTGCGCCGCGCCGACGCTGAAGGGTTTGGCATCCACATGCACGCGATCGGCGATCGCGCAGCGCGCGTCGGCTTGGACGCATTCGCTGCGGCGCGTGCACAGGGCAGCAAGCGCTCGTACAGCTTCGCGCATCTCGAGCTGGTGGATCCCGCGGACATTCCCCGCTTTCACGACCTCGACGTCACCGCCTCGCTGCAACTGCAGTGGGCGCGGCCGGATAACTACACCGTCGAAGCCGTGCTCCCATACATCGGCCGCGAACGCCAGGCGCGGCTGTATCCCGAGCGCACGCTGTGGGCGGCTGGCGCCAGGGTCGCCGGTGGGAGCGACTGGGATGTTTCCACCTACAATCCCTTCGAGGCCATCGCGATAGCAATGTCGCGGACCAATCCCGAGGAACCGCAACGTGGTGTCCTTGGCAAGGGCGAAGAGTTGACACTGCGCGAAATGTATATCGCGTACACGGTCAACGCCGCGCACATGCTGGAGCGCGACGCAGAGGTGGGATCATTGGAGCCCGGAAAGGCGGCGAATATCGTCGTGCTCGACCGTCGCCTCAATGATTCGAGCTCGAGCGCGGACGTCCTTGCCACCAAGGTCGTCTACACCTTCAACGATGGCGCGCAGCTGATCGGCCCCAGCGACACTCCGTGAGCACGCAAATGACAACTCCGACCACTGACCACAAGACTCCGACCACCGACCACAAGACGCTGCGGCGACTCGATCTCGCCCATCATCTTCCGGCGCAACAGAACTACCGGCTGATGGAGCAGCTCGGCGGCAGCCGCATCATCGCCCGCGCCAAGGGTAGTCGCATTTACGATGCCGACGGCCGCGAGCTGCTCGATGGCATGGCGGGTCTGTGGTGCGTGAACGTGGGCTACGGGCGCGAAGAGCTGGCGCGCGCCGCGTACGAGCAGATGCTGGAGCTGCCGTTCTACAACACGTTCTTCAGGACGGCGACAGCGCCGGTCGTGCTGCTGGCGACTCAGCTCGCGAAGCTCACCGGCGGCGAGCTGACACATTTCTTCTTCAGCAATTCCGGTTCGGAAGCGAACGACACCGCTCTGCGTCTGGTGCGCCATTACTGGCAGTCGGTTGGACAGCCACGGCGCAAGATCTTCATCAGCCGCTGGAACGCGTATCACGGTTCCACCGTGGCCGCGGCAAGTCTCGGCGGCATGAAGCACATGCACGCGCAGGGCGACCTGCCCATTCCCGGCATCGAGCATGTCATGCAGCCGTACTGGTTCGGCGAGGGCTTTGGCGAGAGTCCTGCAGGCGTTCGCGGAGCGCGCGGCAAACGCGATCGAGGAGCGCATCCTCGCAGTCGGCCCGGAAAACGTGGCCGCTTTCATCGGCGAGCCCGTCCAGGGAGCGGGCGGCGTGATCATTCCGCCACCTGGCTACTGGCCTCGGGTCGAGGCGATCTGCCGCCGCCACGGCATTCTGCTGATCTGCGATGAAGTGATCTGCGGCTTTGGACGCCTTGGGCGCTGGTTCGGCCACCAACACTTCGGGGTAACGCCCGACATCGTGACCATGGCCAAGGGTCTGTCCTCCGGCTACGCGCCGATCTCGGCAACCGCCGTGTCAGCTCGCATCGTGAATGCATTGAAAGAGAAGAATGACGAGTTTGCACATGGATTCACCTACTCGGGCCATCCCACGGCGGCCGCGGTCGCTCTCAAGAACATCGAGATCATCGAGCGCGAAGGCCTGGTAGAGCGAGTTGCCTCTGACCTCGGCCCCTATTTCGCAGCGGCAATGGCGCGGCTCGGGGCCCACGAGCTGGTGGGCGAGGCGCGCTCCCTGGGGTTGATCGGCGGTATCGAGATCGTGCGCGAGAAAGGTACCAATGCTCGCTTCGCCGGCAAGGAAGGCACGGCGGGACCGATCGTGCGCGATCTCTGCATCGAGAACGGCCTGATGGTGCGAGCCATTCGCGACACCATCGTCATGTGCCCTCCCTTGACGATCACTCATGCAGAGATCGACGAGATGATCGACAAGATTGGCCGATCCCTCGATCAGGCGCGCCAGCCGTTGCGCGCCCTGCCGTGACCCACACGTCATGCGTTCGCTGATCGCGCCGAAATCTGTTTTCGACGAGGCGATCGGGCTGATCAACTCCGGTGACCTCGCCTCGGCCGAAGCACGCTGCCGGAGCGCACTCGAAACCTACCCGCGTGACGTCAACATGCTCGCGCTCCTCGGTGCGCTGCTGGTCAAGCTCAATCGCGCCGCTGACGCAGAGCGGACCCTGCTGCAGGCGATCGCCGACGCCCCGACGTTCGCCAAGCCGCACGAGGATCTGGGCCATCTGCTCGTCCAGCAGGATCGCGCCGCGGAGGCATTGCCGTACCTGGAGCGCGCCACGCATCTCGACCCGAAACTCGAAAAGGCCTGGTTCACTCTCGGCAAGGCTCTCGCGATGCTCGGGCGCGGCGCGGAGGCCGACCAGGCTTTTGAACGCTGCTTCGAGCTCTCGCCGGAGCGCCGCATGATGGCGCTGGCCGCGGAGCATCAGAAGGAGGGACGGCTCGACGAGGCGGAGCACCTCTATCGCCGCATCCTTCGCCACGATTCCCGCAATGTGGACGCGATGCGCCTGCTGGCCCTGATCGCAGTCGCGGCGGGACGCCACACCGAAGCCGAGAGCCTGCTGCAAAGGGCGATTGCGCTCGCCCCCGATTTTCTGGCGGCAATCCTCGATCTCGGCCGGCTGTTCAAGGAACAGGACCGATACGCCGAAGCGCTGGAGTGCTTCGATCGTGCCATTGCGCTCGATGCCGACAATCCGCAGGTACATTTCCTGCGCGGCGCCACACTTGCGCCGGCTGCGTTTACGTACGAAGCCATCGATGCCTACCAGCGGTGTCTCGCGCTGCGGCCCGGGCACATCGGTGCACTGATCGGTCTCGGTCATTTGCTCAAGGCCGTGGGTCGCTATGACGATGCCGTCGCCTCCTACAACGAATGCATTCGGCTGCGACCCGATCTGGGCGAGACCTACTGGAGTCTTGCGAATCTGAAGACCTACCGGTTCGATGATGCAACCGTCGCGGAGATGGAGCGCAGGCTCGGCGGGGGTGGCCTCACAGTGCAGTCGGAAGTGAACTTCCTGTTCGCACTCGGAAAAGCGTACGAGGATCGCGGCGATTTCAGTCGGGCATGGCACTTCTACAGCACCGGCAACACCAGGCAGCGCGCGGAGGTTTCGTACGACCCGGTGCTGACCGAAGTGACGAACGATCGACTGTTGAAAGTATTTTCAGCCGAATTCCTGCAGTCGCGCCGCGGTGTCGGTCACCCCGATCCGGCGCCCATCTTTATCCTGGGTCTGCCGCGCTCGGGGTCGACGCTGCTCGAGCAGATCCTTGCAAGTCACAGCCAGGTCGAGGGCACGAGCGAGTTGCCCTATCTCGGGAGGGTCGCCACCTGGCTCAATCGCAACCGCGCCGACGGCATCAACTACCCGGAAGCCGTGCGCGAACTCGAGCCGCAGAACTTCGCCCCGCTCGGCAAGGACTACCTCGCCTTTGCACAGATGCACCGTCGCTCGGGTGCGCCGCGGTTCATCGACAAGATGCCGAACAACTTTCCCAACATCGGATTGCTGTCGATGATCCTGCCGAACGCCAGGATCATCGACGCCCGACGTCACCCGCTCGATGCGTGTCTCAGCTGCTACCGGCAGCTGTTCGCGAAAGGCCAGAACTTTACCTACGACCTCACCGAGATTGGCGAGTACTACCTGCAATACCAGCGCATGATGGACCACTGGGCCGAAGTCCTGCCTGGCCGCGTACTGACCGTGCAATACGAACAAGTCGTCACCGATTTCGAGGCGCAGGTGCGCGGCCTGCTGGACTTCTGCGGCCTGGGATGGGAAGACGCGTGCCTGCGGTTCTACGAGAGCGACCGGCCCGTGCGCACGCCGAGCGCGGAACAGGTCCGCCAACCGATCTACGACCGTTCAATTGGTCACTGGCGCCACTACGCGCAGCACCTCGATGAGCTGATCACCGTCATCGAGCCTATTCGCGATCGCTATCGACGTTACGAACCGTCCGATCCTGCGTGAGGCGCGGCCGCGCCTCCGGAGTGCTTGGCCGCCGGAGGTACATAGTCGAAGATGAAGTGGATCCGGTCCGTGTCGCCCTTGTTCATGACGCTGTGGGTCTTCTGGTTGTTGATCTCGTAGGCGTGGCCGACTTCGAGCCGCACCGGCCTGCCGTCGATCATGAAGCGGACTCGGGAGTTGGTGGCGATCGGGACGTGAATCCGGTGACCGGCGCCGAATGACGGATGCGAGTCGCGATGCGGAAGTATCAGTCCGCCCGCCAGGAGCCGGGCCGCCATCGCGCGGATGATCGTGCCGCCGGGCGGATACCAGTTGCGAATGATCTGGTGCATCAGCGGTACCGCCGTTTCAGCAAAGCGATCCCAGCCCGGCTGCTTGCTGACGTCGACTGCGGGCCAGTTCGACACTTCGGCGAACAGGAGCACGATCGATCGGGTCTGCTCGTGAACCTCGTAACTCTTCTGACGCTCGACGTATTCGTTCCAGACCGCCTCGTCGGCAGCAAGGATCTGAGCGGCCAGGGCTTCCGAGTCCACCTTGCCGAAGGAACGCAACGGTACACCGATGTCCATGTGATCAAGCCTATAGGCGGCCGCGCGACCGCGGCAAATGTTCCTGCAGTTCTCAGGCGTTGCCGCCGGTCGGAGGATTCCAGCCAAACGGCCAGACTTCCAGTCCGTGAATCGCGTTGCGGACGTCATATGAGAGTGTCGCACTGCGAGCCTCGCCCCCAGGCTTCAGGTCGCGCAGCGTGATCGTCGAGGGCGAGGAGCCACAGGCGATGGTCTCCTCGTCAATCACGCACAGGCCACGTGCAAATGCCTGTCGCGCAAGTCTCGTGTCCGCGGGATCGACGTGAGTCAGGCTCTCCTCCGGGAAGCGAGGAACGGGGAATACGCGCTCACTCTCGGGGGACACGTACCTTACGACATCTGCTTCGGTATCGTTGAACAGCACGCCGTTGCGGAACGGGCGCGCATTATGAACGCCGATCGGAAGCGTAACCCAGCGACGCAGTTCCCGACCGTTGAACAGCAGCATTCCGGCTGTTCGCAGGCCACTGATGAACATCCCTCCCCGCTCGCAATGCACATTGTTGAGGTGCAGCGCATTTGAAAGTCCGGGGCCGTCGCCAAACCCGGGATCGAAAGGCTTGCCGATGAAAGCGTCGCCGTGCGCGGCGATGTTGAGGCCCCACACGAAATCCTTGCGGTCCAGGTCGAAGCCCAGGATGGAATCGAAGCCGGTCGAGGTCAGAAAGAGCGTTCGTTCATGACGATGGACCTCGTGGCAATGCTTGAGATAGCGGTTGCGCCACGATCCAAGCCGCTTGAAGTCTGGCGTATAGGCGAACAACTCATCGCTCGCTGCAATCAAGACGACATCGCCATCAAACGCGATCCCGCGCAAACCGCGATCCCAGCCGCGCCCCTGCCAATCGATTTCCATCGTGTTCCAGTCGAGTACCTGGAGCGCGCGGTCGCCAGCGAAATCGACCAGGTACACACCGCCGTGGCTCTCGCCCTGGCGGCTGCCGCGCACGACCGAAGTTGCGACGAGTAAGGTCAGGGCACGATCAGAAGGTGTAACGAACCTGTATTCCGAGGGTGCGCGGCGGATTGATCGCCTCCCGTTGCACCTTGATCTCGCTTCCCAGTCGCGGCCCCCCGCCCCAGCGATTGCTCAGGAACAGATCCGCGCGTTCATCCCAGAGATTGTCGATGAAGATCGAGCCGCTCCAGTGATCTCCCTCCAGCCCAAAGCGCAGATCTCCGATCTGGTAGGCGGCCTGGGTGTCGACGGGTTGATTGCTAACCACCGACTCGATGCCCTCGAGCGAATTGACCGAGTCTCCCACGTACGAATAGTCGAAGCGTACGTAGGGATGCGCATTTAAGATGAGGCCGCCGGGACGGAACTCGATGCCGAGCGCCGCGCTCCAGTCCGGTGCCAGCGGCAGCCGCGACCCTTTCTGTACGCCAAATTCAACCGGGTCACCGTTCTCATCCGTCGCCGAGAACGAGGTTGCCTCCGAGGTCTCTGCGTTGTTGTACGCGAACGAGCCGTCGAGCTGCCAGTACTCGTTGAAGGTCACCGCAAATTCCGCTTCGAATCCCTTGATCTCGGCGCTTGCCAGGTTGACATAGCCGAGCTGGAATATGGCGGGCTGCGGATCCTCGATCTGCACCGCGAAGTCGTCCCACTTCATGTAGTAAGCCGAGACGTTCAATCGCAAACGGTGATTCAGCCACTCGGTCTTGGCGCCCACCTCGTAGTTCTTGAGATCGTCGGAGTTATAGAACCTGGGCAATACCGTGTTCCCCTTGAGCGGGTTGGCGCCGCCGACACGGAAACCTTCGGAATAGGTCGCATAGAAGAGCCGGTCGCGATCAAATCGATACGTCGCGTTGAGCTTCCAGACAGTGCCGTCTTCGCTGGTTTTCTCTGTATCGTCCAGCAGCGTGAAACCACTGAACCCTTCCGGCGACTCCTGGTGTTGCCCGAATTTGCGGTCGTAGTCGAACCAGCGCCCGCCCGCGGTGATCGTGAAGTTCTCGGTGACATCGAAGCTCAGCTCACCGAACACCGCCACCTGGTCGAGCTCGGTGTCATATCGGCCGAGGAACCACGTCTCCGTTGGAGCGAGCGGGCTACCGCTCAGATTGTTCTCGTAGTAGCTGAAGTATTCGAAGGAGGTGGTGTTCTCGTAGCCGCGCACGAAGCTGTCGAATGCGGTCTTGCCCTTCTCCTCGCTATAGAAAGCCCCCACCAGCCACGCCCAGCGGCTGTCTGAGCCCGTCTTTGACGACAATCGCGCTTCAACCGTCGTGATCTCAGTCTCTTCCTTGTTCTTCGCGAAGCCCCTGGGATCACCACCAAAGTCGTAAAGTATTCGGTCCTGACAGTTGTATTCCACCGGATCGCAGGTGATGAAGCTCTGGTTGAAGGCGAATTCGTAGTCGGTGGCATCCGCCTCGTAACGAAAGTCGCGGTTGAAGTAGGAAGCAGCCACGACTGCGTTGCCGAACGGCAGCGATGCATCGAGCGTCAGCGCTACCTGGTACCAGTCGTCATCCATGTTCTCCTTCTCGAATCGGATCTGGTGCAAGTCTCCGGCGCCGTGATTGACGTCGCTATGACCATCCGCACTGACGTTCTGGAATACGGCCGACAACGTGGCATGCACGTTATCGGTCACGTTCAAGCCGAGCGCGGCCCTTCCGCCCGTGGTCTCAGTGTCGTTGACGTCCTTCCCGACCATGTTCGAGTTGTCGAACGTACCGTTCTGACTTTCGCTCAACACGTTGTCGATGAACCCGGCATCCTTGCCCGTAAAGCCCACCAGGCGCAGGGCGAGTCGATCATCGACCAGCGGCACATTGATCATGGCGCTGATGTCGTAGCCCTTGTCACCGCCGTCTATGGTGTTGAGCTGTGCGTCGAACCAGGTCTCGAGCTTCGATGGGTCCGGCTTGTTAGTGATGATGCGCAAGGTCCCGGATTGGGAGCTCGCGCCGTAGAGTGTGCCCTGCGGTCCGCGCAGCGCCTCGACTCGCGCAACGTCGATCAGCCGCGGGTCCGGATTGCGGCCGCTCTGCGTGATCGGTTGCTCGTCGAGATACAGCGCTGAAGAGGATACTGAGCCGAACTGCAGGCCGGAGGTGGCGACGCCGCGGAAAACGATCGTCGTGCCGCCGGGCTCGCGATCGCTGATCGAGAGGCCCGGAACCAGGCGGGCGTAATCGTCCATCTGCAGCAGGCCCCGCTTGAGAATGTCGTCCGAGCCGATCGCCGTGATCGATTCGGGCACGTCCTGCAAGCGCTCCTCACGCTTGGTGGCGGTGACGATGACCTCCTCCAGTGTGGCGCCCGATGACTGTTGATCTTGAGCCGATGCTGTACCCGTCACTGCCAGGATGGCTGAGATCGCGGCGGTCAGCTCCGGCGATCCCACGCCTGGAGATTTCTTGTTCGGCCCTGTCATGACTCACCCCCTTTTGTCATTCGAGAGTACCCATCGATAGCTTCGGTCGCAATTGCCGATCGAAGCGGGTCTGTTCATCAAGTCGCCCTGCTATTCGTGCCCCGCATGGTCGCGACGTACCACTGCAGGAACCGCAGCGTGAAATCCTCCATCGGCGACAAGGGTCCGGGCTCGTAGAAACGCGAGTCGACACCCAACTGGTTGCGCTCGATGATTTCCTTGTCGGCAACGGTCGTGACGTCCCACAGCCAGGTCAGTGCGGCGCGATCGTAGTCCTTGCCTTCGACCGCCGTTTCGTTCACCAGCCAGGTGATCTCGCAATCCGTGTTGTGCAGTCCGCGCGGCGTGAAGCGATAGAGGACCACGTGGTCGCAATAGGCAAGTCCGAACGTCATCGGGCCCAGGTGCAGGTCGGTCGCGCCGCCATCGTAGGCCTTGATGGTTCCGAGAAAAGGTGCGACGCGTTTTCCATCGCGGCTGCCGGTTTGATGACCGCGCAACAGGGGATAGCGCTCGAAGGCGCACTCGACACCGAGCGCCTGCGCGTCGAGCCATGAGCGGCGAATGTCGTGCTGTGTGAGGCCCGCCTCCGGTGCCCGCGCCATCACTTCAGGCAGAAGGGCTGCCTGTTCCGCACGAGGAATCGCGCGCCCGTGTCCAACGGTATATTCCGGATGTGCCGGCGCGCAGTGATAGCACTCGCAATAGTTCTCAACGGCGAGCTTCCAGTTACTGACGATGGGATAGTTTTGGCGGTGTGCGACCTTGCTGCGCTCCAGAGCGTACGGAGCCAGGGGCGCAGCCAGATCATTGGCGATCGCCTCGAATGGCGCCGGCGCGGCATCGAAGTTGATGAAAATCAGCCCTACGAACACCCTGGTGTGCAGCCGGCGCAGGCCCAGCTTTGCCTTGTCGAATTCCGCAGGTGTGTGGCCTGCTGCGCGCAGCGAGCCGTCAAGGCCATACGTCCAGCCGTGATAGCGGCACACGAGACGCGAGGCCCGCCCGGTCGCTTCGTCACAGATGCGCGATCCGCGGTGCCGGCACACGTTCAGCAAAGCGTTGATCTGGCCCTCGCCGTCGCGCACGACGATCACGGACTCGCCTGCAATGTTGAACAGGAAATAGTCGCCGCGCTGCGGAATCTGGCTTGCGTGCCCGACATACAGCCAGGATTTGAAGAAGATCCGCTGGATCTCCTCCTCATAGGTCGTCGCGTCGCGATACAGGACACCCGGCAACGAGCGTCCGCCGTTCCAGGTGTCAAGCGCCCCCTGTGCTGTTTCGCTCGGTTGTGTCAGGCCTTCATTCATCGCCGTTACTCCGTCGCCGGACGACGCCTGCCGGAAATCACGGCCGCCGTCGCCACTGCAAGGACCACCAGCGCAATGATAATCGTCGTGATTGCATTGATGTCAGGCGTCACACCGAGACGTACTTTTGCAAAAATCAGCATCGGCAGCGTCGTGGCCCCGGGCCCCGAAACGAAGCTCGAGATCACCAGGTCATCGAGCGACAAGGTAAACGACAGCAGCCAGCCTGAGACCAGGGCCGGCAGCAGCATGGGTACCGTGATGTCGAAAAAGACGGCCACCGGCTTGCCGCCGAGATCCATGGCTGCTTCCTCGAGCGACTCGTCCAGGGCCGCGAGCCGCGAGCGAACCACGACCACCACGTACGCCATGGAGAACGTGATATGCGCAATCGTGATGGTGGTTGCCCCACGAGTCGCAGGCCAGCCGATCGCATTGGCCATCGAGATGAACAGGAACAGCAGCGACAGGCCGGTGATGATTTCCGGCATCACGAGAGGGGCGGTAACCATGCCGCTCAGCAGAATTCGTCCCCGCAGCCTTTGCACGCGGTGCAGGGCGAGCGCAACCAATGCGCCAAGTGCGGTTGCCAGCGTGGCACTCACGATGGCGATGCGCAGACTCAGAAAGGCCGCGGCCAGCAACTCATCGTCCGCGAGCAGACTTACGTACCAGCGCGTCGAGAAGCCTCCCCAGAGCGTCACGAGGCGCGAGGCATTGAACGAGTAGATCACCACCGACAGGATCGGCACGTACAGAAGCGCATAGCCAAAGCACGCAATACTCAGCAGCAGAAGCGACCGGCGCTTCATCGCCCCGCCTCCTGCTCGCGGCTCTGGAGGTGCTGGAACCAGAGAATCGGGGCTATCAGCAGGAGCAGCAGCACGACGGACACGGCGGACGCCACCGGCCAGTCACGGCTCACAAAGAATTCATCCCAAAGAACGCGGCCGATCATCAGCGTATCGGCGCCGCCGAGCAGCGCCGGAATCGTGAACTCGCCCACGGCGGGAATGAACACCAGCAGGCACCCGCCAATGATGCCGGGCTTCGACAGCGGCAGTGTGACATCGAGAAAGACCTGCCAGCGCTTGGCGCCGAGGTCCGCAGCCGCCTCCAGCAGATCCAGGTTCTGGCGCTCCAGATTCGCGTAGAGAGGCAGAATCATGAACGGCAGGTACGAGTAGAGGATGCCGAGATACACGGCGAAGTCGTTGTAGAGCAACGCCAGCGGTCGATCGATGAGGCCCACGCTCACCAGGAAGTTGTTGATGATTCCCTTGTTGCTCAGCAGGCCAATCCACGCATAGACGCGCAGCAGGAACGAGATCCAGAACGGCAGAATCACCGCGAGCAGCAGCATCTGGCGGCGGCGGGGCGGTTGCCGTGCGATGAAGTACGCCATCGGATAGCCGAGCAGCAGGCACAGGAGCGTACCGATCGCTGCCATCTTCAGCGACGCGAGATAGATGGTTGCGTAGTAACCGTCTTCGAACAGGAACAGGTAGTTGTCGAACGTGGCCCTGATCCCTTCGAACCCCTGCCGACCCCATTCCAGCAACGCGGTAAACGGCGGCTGTGCAACGATCGGATCAGCGAAGCTGATCTTGAGGATGATCATGAACGGGGCGAGAAAGAACACCAGCAGCCACAGGTACGGCAGCATGACCGTCCTGCGCAGCCAGCGCTCGCTCTTCGGGCCCGGGTCGGAGGATTCGTCGCTCATGAGCGCAACAGGATCGTGCTGGAGACTTCCCACGACAGATACACTTCGTCGTCCCACTCCACGGTCAGCTTCGCTGAACGCCGCAGATTCTGCGCGCTGACCTGCAGCACTGCTCCGCTCTGCAGCCACACGCGATACAGCGATTGATCGCCGAAGTAGCCGAGGTCACGCACAATGCCCTTGACGACGTTGCGATCCTCTCCGTTCGGGGCGTTGCGGCTGATCGTGATTTTCTCGGGGCGCACGGCCACGCTGACCGCAGCGCCGGATCCTATCTCTTCATCGCACAACACGGTCAGATCCGCATTGAGCGCATCACAACGCAGCGACAGTCGTCCTCCGTTCGCACTCGCTACGCGACCCTCGATCAGGTTGATGTTGCCGACGAAGCTTGCGACGTAACGGTTGGCCGGGTACTCGTACACTTCTCCGGGCGTGCCCACCTGCGCGATCCGGCCTTCCGCCATCACGGCGATGCGGCTCGCAAGCGTCATCGCTTCGTCCTGGTCGTGCGTGACGACGACGAAGGTCATCCCGAGCTGATATTGCAGGTTGGCAAGCTCGAACTGCGTGTGCTCGCGCAGCTTCTTGTCGAGTGCCGCCAGTGGCTCATCGAGAAGCAGCAGTTTGGGTCGCTTGACCAGTGCTCGAGCGAGCGCCACGCGCTGCTGCTGCCCGCCCGAAAGCTTGTCTGGCTTGCGGTCCGCGAGAGGTTCGAGCTTGACGAGCGTGAGCATTTCGGCGACACGCTCCTTGATCTGGGCGGGTGGAACCCGTTCCTTCTTGAGACCGTAGGCGACGTTCTGGGCCACGGTCATGTGCGGAAACAGTGCGTACGACTGGAACATCATGTTGACCGGGCGCTCGTAAGGGGGCGCATCGGTCACGTCGATACCGTCGATGAGAATCCGGCCCGAGGTCGGCTGCTCGAAACCCGCCAGCATCCTGAGCAACGTTGTCTTGCCGCATCCGGAGCTGCCCAGGATCGCGAACAATTCACTGCGCAGAATGTCGAGGGACACTCGATCCACCGCGACGACGCCATCGAATTGCTTCGAGAGTTCACGGATCTGTACCAGCGGCGTTGGGGGCGGTTCGCTCACAGTCCCGTCTTCACGCGAGACCACAAACGGGACCTCACGCGCTCCTCCTTCGGGCTGTGGAGAACGCCCTTGTGCAGGCTGAGCCGCACCTGTTCGGGTGGGTACACCGCGGGATCATCGCGAACCTCGGGCACAACGAAAGGCATGGCCGGAATGTTTGGCGCCGCATACCGGACTTCGTTGCTGATGTCCGCGATCACCTTCGGCCGTAACAGGTAATTCATGAACAAGTGGGCATTGTCGGGATGCGGTGCATCCGCGGGAATGAACCACAGGTCGAACCACGCCAGCGTACCCTCACGTGGCGTCGTGTACGCAAGCTCTACCGGCCTGCCCACTTCCTGCGCGCGGTACATGGCCTGCGCATAGTCTCCCGACCAACTCATCGCAATGCAGACTTCCTCGTTTGGCAAGTCGACCAGCATTTTCGCCGAGCTGAAGTAACGGATGTACGGGCGCACGCCTTTGAGAAGCTTCTCAACTTCGGCGAGATCGTCAGGATCGACGCTGTTGGGATCGTGTCCCAGATAGATCATCGCCATCGGGATCACGTCAGTGGGCTCGTCGAGGAACGAGATCCCGCAGTCGGCGAAATGGCGCGCGACCTCCGGCTTGAAGATCATGTCGCCGCTGTCGACCGGCGCATTGGGCATGCGCTCACGGATCATCTTCACGTTGTAGGTAAATCCGGTCGTACCCCACAGATACGGCACGCCATAGCGATTGCCCGGATCCGCTGACTGCAGCGTCTTGAGCACCCAGGGATCGAGATTCCCCCAGTTGGTCAGCCTGGCGCGATCCAGCGGGCGGTAGACCCCGATCGGAATCAAGCGCGCCGAGTAACGTTCGGCGTGATCAACGACGTCGTAACCCGTACGACCGGCGAGAAGCCGCGCCTCGGCCATTTCGGTGGAATCGTAGGTGTCATAGTTCACCTTGATTCCGTATTCCTTTTCGAAATCCGCGATGGTGTGCGGACCGATGTAGTCCGGCCACGTGAAAACGTTCAGCACTTTCTCTTCTGCGCTCCCGGCAGCGACCGCGCACGCAGCAGCGCAACCGGCGATGAGAAGCGCAAGCGTTTTCACCAACTACATGCCCTCGAGCCCGCGCTTCTGTAGCGCTCGCGCGATGATGAGACGCTGGATTTCACTGGCCCCCTCCCAGATCCGATCCACCCGCAACTCCCGGAAGAACCGCTCGACGCAGTTCTCGCGCATGTAGCCGCGCCCGCCAAATATCTGCAGCGCGCGGTCGACAATCCGGTTCGCGGCCTCTGATGCGTAGAGCTTTGCGATCGCGCAGCGTGCATGGAGCGACCTCAGCTCTTCTCCCCGGTCGTGCGCCTGCGCAGCTTCATAAGTAATGAGCCGCGCCGCCCAGAGCTCGGTGACGCTGTCAGCCAGCATCGCCTGGATCATCTGCCGCTCGGCCAGGGGCTCACCATCGATCATACGCGTGCCGGCGAATGCGCTCGCCTCCTCGATCAAGCGACTGGCGGCGCCACAGCAGCGCGCGGCGATCATCAGCCGCTCGCGGCGGAACCAGCTGTGCGCGTGCTGCATGCCGTCGCCTTCCGCGCCGAGGCGTTGGCTCTCTGGCACCACGACGTCATTGAACCGGTAGATGGGATGATGATCGCTGAACGTGTGGCTGAAGGCCGGCGTGCGCACCAGCTCGATACCGGGCTGATCCTTGTCGATGAAGAAGAGCGAGTGCGCTCCTGCGTGCGGTCCGTCCGCGAGCCGCGCCTGCAGGATGAAATAATCGGCGTGATTGGCGCTCGTGACGTACCACTTCTCGCCGCGAATCGAATAGCCTCCGGAACAGCGTTGTGCGGTTGTCTGGATCGACTCGACGTCCGAGCCTGAGCCGCTCTCCGTGATCGCGTAGCACTCCTTGCGCTTGCCACTCATGAGGGGCAGTACATATCGCTCGAGTTGCTCCCGGCTGCAGGCTTCAAACATCCAGCGATGGGGCTCGGAGAAGCACCAGCAGAGCGCGTTGGTCACCTTGCCGAGTTGCTCCCAGACCGCCACCTGATCGATCACACGCGCATCGCGACCGCCATGAGCGGCCGGAACATCCATCGCGCTGAAGCCCAGTTCGATCGCAAGCTTCCGATGCCGCGCCTTCACTTCCGGCGGCAATCTGCCCTCGTTGAGCTCCGCTTCTGCCTCCCAGGGAATCAATTCCTGGCTCGCGAACTGCGCGGCGCGATGCGCGCCACGCCGAAGCTGTTGCATCGAGCAATATCTGCATGACGGCTATCTCGCACCGACCGCAATGGCGCGGCCCGCTGGTGCAGCCCGATCCGCCGCCACGTGCTGTCCGGCCGCGGGTCGCGGGAAGTGCCTCGGAAACGCATCCGCGAGGTACGACATGCTGATGCGCCGCGCCAGGTCGCGGCTCATGGAGTCCGGCCGAACCAGCAGGTCGAGCCAGAGGCCATCCGTCAGCGCGGACAGGCCGTCGGCTACCAGGGCCGGTTCAACGTCGGGATAGTCGCCTTGTTCACAGAGCTTCGCGCACAGGACGCGCACCCTGTCCTCATAGGACTTGTCACGTGCCGCGCAGATACGACGGTAGGTAGGCCGAAATCTGCGTTCGCCCCAGAACGCGAACCACACTGCAAGCTTGTCGCGCGTGCAGATGTTGCGCCGAAAGTCCAGGTCCACCATCGCCTGCAGACCTGCGACCGGCGAGTCTTCGGTTTCGGCAGCTGCCTCGCGGCATGCATTGCGATATTCGTCGGCGAGGTACCGCAGGGTCTCGATGAGCAACCGGTCCTTGCTGCGAAAGTGCAGGTTGATGATTCCCTGGCTCAGGCCCGCCTCCCGCGCCACGGTGGCGATGGTGGTTTGCGCAAGACCCCGATTGGCGACGCAGCGGATGGTCGCTTCGATCAGCTGCTGGCGGCGCTCTTCGGGCGCAGCCGTGCGGCGCGACGCCTTGACCGGGCGCCGGCGCTTGGGATTCTGGTTCGACTCCGGCAAAGCCAGCAACTCGTAAGCCCACCTGGGGCAGCCGGGGCCGATAATAACCGCTTCCGCGCGCAAATCAATGAATGAACAGCTATTCAGTGGGATGGACGCGGACCCGGGTTTTGTGGGACCCTGTGCGAGCTGTCGGAAGCCTCTGGGGACGCGCCGACGGGAGGGTCAGACCATGGCACGAAGCCTCAGAAAATCCAACGCGCACTTCCAAAAGGCCATCACGCGGCTGCCGCTCGGCGTTTCGTCGAACTTCCGTTACTGGGGCGACGACAAGACCATCTACGCGGCCTCCGGCAAGGGCGCCCGCCTCCGCGATATCGATGGCAATGAGTACATCGACTACCGGCTTGCCTACGGCCCGTGCATCCTGGGCTACGCAGACCCCAGAGTCGACGAGGCCGCACGCGCCGGCATCGAGGTCGGTGGCGTTTTTGCGCTGGGGACAGAGCGCGAGTACGCGGTGGCCGAGCGCATCTCGCGCATGGTGCCGGCAGCAGAGCTGGTGCGCTTTTCCAACTCGGGCACCGAGGCCGTCATGGCCGCATTGCGTCTTGCCCGCGCACACACCGGCCGGGATTCGTACGTCGTCATCGAAGGCGGATACCACGGGGTGTTCGACGCCGCGCTGTGGACGACTTTGATTGAGGGCTGGCGCCCGTCCGCCGGGGACCCGCACCTCGTACCCTACAGCGCCGGCGTGCCGGGAATCCTGCGCTCGCTCCTGCACGCAGTGCCAATGAACGACGCCGATCGGCTGGAAAGCGTGTTCAAAGCCTATGGCGACCAGATCGCAGCGTTTCTCATCGAGCCGATCATGGGCAACTGCTGCTCGATCGCGGCGACACGCGAATATCTTCATGCGGCGCGCGCACTTTGCGACCGCTACGGCATCCTGTTGATCATCGATGAGGTGAAGACCGGGTTCCGTGTGGCACGGGGCGGCTGCCAGGAACTGTTTGGTGTGCGCAGCGATCTGTGCACGTTCGCCAAGGCGATGGCAAATGGCTACCCGATTTCCGTGTTGGCTGGGCGTGAGGACATCATGCGCCGGCTCGGTAAGGGCGTCGTGCACGGCGGCACCTTCACCGCCCATTCCGTCGCGCTCGCCGCCGCCGAAAAGTGTCTGCAGATCCTAGCCGAAACGCCCGCGTTGCAGACCATCGCTGAGTACGGCACGCGCCTGCGCGTGGGCGTCAGTCAGATTCTGTCGCAGCGAGGGATCCGGCACTCATTCAGCGGACATCCATCGATGAGCGGACTGTTCTTCAGCGAGACGCCGCCGCGGGATTATCGCGATTGGGCTTCCAGCGATTACACCTTCTACGAGGCGCTGGCACCGGAACTGCACGATCTGGGTGTGCTCTGCGAACCGGACTCGCGCGAACCCTGGTTCATCTGCGAGGCGCACGATGAACGCTGCCTCGCGGAAACCCTCGAGCGCTTCGAGATCGCCGTGGATCGAGTCGTGAACGCGGCACGTGGCTCCGGACCCGCGCATTGCACGGGATAAAGGCGCCAGCAGCGTGACGACCTACGATGCAATCGTCGTCGGCGCCGGCCACAACGGCCTGACGAACGCCGCCTACCTGGCGCGCTCCGGGCTCAAGGTGCTGGTGCTCGAGCGTAACCCGTGGATCGGCGGTGCAGCGGTCAGCCGCGAGATTCAGGAAGGGTGGATCTACTCGAACTGCTCGTACGTTTGCAGCTTGTTGCGACCGGAGATCTTCCGCGACCTGCAACTGGCGCGCCACGGATTGCAGGTCGTGCCCTATGGCGGTGGGGTGACGATCACGCGCGACGGAGACATCCTCGGTAATTACACGGACGAGCACGTGCAGCGGCGCGAATTCGCGCGACACAACGCCCGTGATGCCGACGCCTACAGCCGGTATTCGACCGACGTCATGCGTCAGTGCAAGTTCATCCGCCCGTTGCTGCTGCGCACACCCCCGGATCCCACCTCGCTCCGGCCCCGGGACATTCGCGAAATGATCTATCTCGCCAAGGAATTCGCCAAGCTCGGCGAAGAGGTGATCTACGACACCATTCGCTTCTACACGATGAGCATCGCTGATTTTCTCGGCGAATACTTCGAATCGGACCTCATCAAGGCGCATCTCTCCGGAAGCGGCATCATCGGGACCGCGCTGGGCGTCTATTCACCCGGGACCGCCTATGTGCTCCTGCATCACTACATGGGCGACGTCGATGGGTCCATTGGTTCCTGGGGGTTCGCGCGCGGCGGGATGGGTGCCGTGTCCAAGGCGATCGCATCGTCGTTCAAGTCTCACGGTGGAGAAATCATCACCGATGCGCCCGTCGAGCGTGTGATCGTTCGCAATGGCCGAGTCACAGGCGTCGCAACCGCGAATGGCAACGAGTACCACGCGAAGATTGTGGTCTCGAACCTCGACCCGAAGCGCACTTACGGCAAACTGTTCGACGAAAAAGACCTGACGCCGCAATTCGTCAAGCGCGCGCGCAACTTCAAGATCCGCGGATCATCGGGGAAGCTCAATATCGCGCTCGATGGTCTTCCCGAGTTTCCGGCGCTGGGGCGCGACAACCCGCTGCGCTTCGGCGACATCCATTTTCTCGATTCGCTCGAGAAAATGGAGCGCGCGTACGATGACTGGAAGAACGGCACCTGGTCGAAAGAGCCGTACCTTGATCTGCTGATTCCGTCCATGACGGATCCGACCATGGCGCCGGCCGGCAAGCACTTCATGTCGGTATTCGTGCAGTACGTACCGCCGAAGATCCATGGACGCGACTGGACAGATCAGGATCGCGACGGGTTCAAGCAAACGGTACTCGACCAGATTGCGCGTTACAGCCCGAACTTCAAGCAGCTGATTCGCCACGTCGAAGTGCGCACGCCGCGCGAGCTCGAGAATGAAGTCGGCCTGACCGAGGGCAACATCTTTCAGGGCGAGCTGACGATGGATCAGCTGTTGTTCAACCGGCCCTTCCCGGGCTACGCCCAATATCGCGGACCAGTCAAAGGCTTCTACATGTGTGGCTCGGGCACTCACCCGGGCGGTGGCGTGATGGCTGCACCGGGCGCTAACGCCGCGCGCGAGATCCTGCTGGACCTCAATCGACCCAACCTCGTGCCCGAAGGGTGGCGAGATGACTGACGCCATGAACAAGGGCAGCCGCACAATCATCATCGGCGCGGGACACAACGGCCTCGTGTGCGCCGCATACCTCGCCAAGGCGGGGCGCGGAGTATTGGTGCTCGAGGCTTCCACCCGCATCGGTGGCGCCGCGGTCACGCGTGACTTTGCGCCGGGGTTTCGAGTTTCCGCCTGCGCGCATCTTTCCTATCTGCTTGATGCGAGCATCAGCCGCGAGCTCAGCCTGGCGCAGCACGGACTCAGGACCGCGCGCGCCGACCTGCGTACCGTCGCGCTCGATGCGAACGGCAGTCACCTGGTGCTGCATGGAGCGGAGCTGCAGTCGGGCTCTCTGCCGGAGCAGGACCGAACTGCGCTGCGGGAATACCAGGCGCAGATGCTGCGGTTTGCGCGGGTACTCGGGCAACAGCACAACCGCCGACCACCACGACTCCTGGGCGGCGACCGATCGGAGCTCATGTCCGCGGCGATGCTGGGCCTCGACATCCGTCGCCTGGGCCGTGATTCAATGCGTGAGTTTCTGCGTATCGCGGGCATCAACATCTTCGACGTCCTCGAAGAGACGTTTGATTCACCACTACTCAAGGGCGCCCTCGCGCTCGATGCAGTGTTGGGCACGAATCTCGCGCCACGCTCGAACAACTCGGTGCTGGCGTTGCTGCACCGGCTGAGCGGGCAGGCGATGGGCGTGGCCGGTGGCTTGTCGCTGCCGGAGGGCGGGATGGGCGCGGTGAGCGAGGCACTCGGTAAGGCTGCGACCGCGAGCGGAGCGACCGTGCGAACCGGCAGCCCGGTTGCACGCATCATGCTCGAAGGCGATCGCGTATCCGGCGTGGAGCTCGAGAACGGAGAGCAGATCGCAGCGAGTACGGTGATCTCGAACGCGGATCCCTCACGCACGCTGCTGCAACTGCTCGGCGCCCGCCACCTCGAAACAGGCTTCGTGCACCGAATCCGGCACATTCGGACCAAAGGAATGGCGGCGAAACTGCACCTCGCGCTCGATGGCCTGCCCTCCTTCGCGGGGCTGCAGCCGGATCTCGCGGGTGAACGGTTGGTTGTCGCTCCGGATCCGGTCTACATCGAACACGCGTTCGATCACGCGAAATACGGTGAATGCTCGCCGGCTCCGGCACTGGAGATCACGATCCCCAGCGTCCATGACAGGACTCTGGCGCCGGCCGGCAAGCACGTGCTGTCGGCGATCGTTCAGTACGCGCCGTTCGATCCGCGCGCAAGCACTGACAAGGCACGAGCCGCGTTTCTCGAAGCCACGCTGGCTGTGCTCGAACGATATGCTCCCGGCCTGCGTCGCCAGGTGATCGCATCCGAATTGCTCCTGCCTGTCGACATCGAAAGCGAATTCAGAATCACCGGCGGTCACTGGCACCACGGCGAACTCGCCCTCGATCAGTTCCTCATGCTGCGGCCGGTTCCGGGCGCGGCCCAATACGCGATGCCCGTAAATGGTTTGTACTTGTGTGGCGCCGGATGCCACCCGGGCGGTGGTGTGATGGGGACTGCGGGCAAGAACGCAGCCCAGGCGGTGCTCCGCCAGGAGCGCGCGGCATGAAGCACAAGGAACATTTCCGGACCGCGGTCTATCAGACGCCGTTCCATCCACGCACGTCCGCGCTCAACACGTTAAACGAATGGCATCGGTGGAAGGACTACACGACCGCAGATGCGTATTTCGACGAGGCGCTGGAATACGCGGCGATCCGTAACGCCTGCGCGGTGTTCGATCTCACGCCGATGACGAAGCACCGCATTACCGGCGCAGACGCGTTGCCGTTCCTGAACCGGCTGATCACGCGTGATGTCGCCAAGATCAAGCCCGGCAGGGTGGGTTACAGCGTCTGGTGCAACGACGACGGCAAGGTCATCGACGATGGCACGGTGTTTCACCTTCGCGAAGGCGACTATCGACTTTGCTCGCAGGAACGCCAGCTCGAATGGCTGTCGCGCTCAGCTCACGGCTTCGACGTATCAATCGTCGAGGACACTCACGACGTTGCCGCCCTCGCTCTCCAGGGACCCACCAGCTGTGCGGTGCTGAAGGCTATCGGATGCTCTGGCATCGAACGCCTCTCGCCATTTGGCATCACCTATTTCCCGTTTGCTGGCGGCGAGCTGATGGTCTCACGCACCGGTTTCACGGGCGATCTCGGCTATGAGCTGTGGGTCGAGCCATCACAGGCGCTCGAGCTCTGGGACGCCCTGTTCGAAAAAGGAGCGCTTTACGGGATTCGTCCAATGGGCACTCATGCACTGGAAGTAGCGCGCATCGAGGCCGGTTTCATCCAGGCGCAGGTGGATTTCCTGCCCGCCGACCAGGCGATCCACCCCGATCGTGCACGCTCGCCGTTCGAGCTCGATCTGGGCCGTCTGGTCGACTTCGGCAAGCCCAATTTCAATGGTCGCCGCGCCTTGCTCGAGGAGCAGCGCCGCGGCTCGCGCTATCGGCTGGTGAGACTGGACGTCGAAGGCAACAAGCCCGCGCGCTCCTCCTATATCTACGACGCGCACCGCAATGGCAATGTCGTGGGCACCGTAACCTCCGCGGAATGGTCGCCGTCTGCAAAGTCGAACATCGCGCTCGCTTCGCTGAACATGCCCTGGGGTAAGCCGGGGGACGAGCTCTGGGCGGAGATCTATTACCAGCGCGAGCTCAAATGGTCGCGCGTGATGGCGCGATGCCTCGTGGTCGAAGGTGTGTTCTTCGATCCTCCGCGTCGCCGCGCCACTCCGGCTGCGGACTTCTGACCGCCGCGCGGTTCGGGGCTGATATGCCTCATCGCCTGGAACCCTTGCTTCGTCCCCGCTCCATCGCCGTGGTGGGTGCGACCGAGCGAGCTGGAACGGTCGGCCGCACGACGGTCACCAACCTCCTCAAGGGCGAATTCGATGGCCCGCTGTTCGCGGTCAACCCTCGCTATCAATCGGTCTGCGGTGTGCCGTGCTTTGCTTCGCTCGCGAGCCTGCCGGAGCCGGTCGAGCACGTGATCTTCGCGGTCAGCGACGAGCGCATCGAGGCAGCGCTCGACGATGCCATCGCTCACGGCGCGCGCGCCGCGACGATGATGTCATCACTCGTGCTCGCGCAGGATCGCAAGCCGAATCTCCAGGAGCGCGTGCTTGCAAAGATTCGCGCTTCGGGACTCCTGGTCTGCGGCGCCAACGGCATGGGCTTCTACAATTTTGCTGCTGGCATCTGGGGGTGCGGATTCGAGACGCGAGCGCACACGCGCGGTGGAAACGTCGCCTACATCAGCCACTCCGGCTCCGGAATGTGCGGCATCGTCGACAGCGAGGAGCGCATCGACTTCAACCTCGTGGTCTCGACCGGCCAGGAACTGGCTGTCACGATGGACGAGTACCTGGACTTCGCGCTCGATCAGCCGACGACCCGCGCCGTCGGCCTCTTCATGGAGACCGCGCGTAATCCGCAAGGGCTTGCTCGCGCGTTCGGTAAGGCACAACAGCTCGGCATACCCATCGTCGCGCTGAAGGTGGGTCGTACGACGCTCTCCGCCAGCCTGGCCGTCTCTCATTCGGGTGCCATCGCCGGCGAGGACGCTGTGTATCAGGCGCTGTTCGATCGCTACGGCGTGCAGCGCGTGGATGACATGGATGAGCTCGCTACAGCCCTCATCATGTTCGCGCAACCGCATCCCGTCGGGGCCGGCGGTCTGGTATCGATTCACGACTCGGGCGGTGAACGCCAGCTGCTCATCGATCTGGCTCATGAGGCGCGCGTGCCGCTCACGCAGATCTGCTCCGCAACCACGGCGCGGCTTGCGACACTCCTTGATCCCGGCTTGCCACCGATCAACCCCCTCGATGCCTGGAGCACCGGCGGCCCGGACTACCACGTTGCGATGCAGGAATGCTTCTCCGCGTTGATGTGTGATCCGGGCGCTGCCTTCGGAGCGGTCATCCATGATCGCGTCGCAGGGGGCGGCATCCATTCGGATTATCTGGACTACCTGCGCGCGGGGCACGCGGCTTCCGGCAAGCCGGCGTTTCTCGTTGCCAATCGCCAGGGCACCGGAACGGATGCGCAGGTCATCGTCTCGACACGTGCAGGTTTCCCGGTGCTCGACGGCGTCCGTTCGTTTCTGCGCGGGGCGAAGTGCCTGCTGGACTATCGCGACCATCAAGCGCGCGAGCACGGGCCTCTGTTCGAGCCGCCGGAGCCGGTTCTCACCAAGTGGCGTACCTATCTTGCGGGCCACGGCAAGCTCGATGAAAACGAGGCGATGACGTTGTTGAGGGATTTTCAGTTACCCGGCAACGCGGGTCGCATCGTCGAGAGCGCGCTGGAAGCGCGCGCAGCCGCGCGTGAGCTCGGCTACCCCGTCGTCCTCAAGACTGCCATGCGCGGCATTGACCACAAGTCGGACCGAGACGGTGTACGGATCAATATCGAAGGTGAAGCCGATCTCACCGCTGCCTACCAGGATCTGTCGAACCGCATCGGTCCGCGCGCACTCGTAGCACCGATGGTGCGCGCACCGGGCGTAGAAATGCTGCTTGGCATGGTTCACGACGATCAGTTCGGACCCGTCGTGCTGGTCGGATTCGGCGGCGTGCACGTGGAGGCACTCGCCGATGTGGTCTATGCTTTGCCGCCCTTCGATGTCGCCGAGGCCCATAGGTTAGTCGAGCGGCTGAAGCTCGGCGCTCTCCTGCACAGCCCGCGCTATAAGCCGCCGCTGGCCGTGGACGCATTCTGCAGGACGGCGGCGCAGTTTTCCGCGGTGATCGCCGGTCTCGGCGATCGAGTCGGTGAGATCGATTTGAATCCGGTGATCATGCACGCGAATGGTTGCATCATCGTTGATGCACTCATCGTCGGTCGCCAGTCGCATCTCCAGACCGAGTCACAAGCGAGGCAAGCTCGATGAGCCTTCAAGTACTAGGCAATTACGACAAGGTGCGCTGGCAAGCTGCGGCGAAGACTGCGAGTGCCCGCATCGAGACACGCCTCTTCATCGAGGGTCGATACATCGATGCTGCGAAAGGCGAACGATTCGCGACCATCAATCCGGCCACCGGCGAACCGCTCGCGGAGATGTCCGCAGGCACCGAGCAGGACATCGATCGTGCAGTCGCTGCGGCGAAGCGCGCGTTCAAGGACGGGTCATGGTCACGGATCGCGCCACGGCAGCGCATGGAGATCTTGTATCGTTTCGCGAACCTGGTGGAACAGCATGCTGAGTCCCTCGCGGTGCTGGAAACACTCGATATGGGCAAACCGATCACCGACGTGGTCGGTGTCGATCTGCCTTCCGTCATCGACACGATTCGATTCATGGCGGAGTGCGTAGACAAGATCGAGGGCAGCGTCACGAACACGGAAGCCGGCGTCATGCACATGGTTCTGCGCGAGCCGCTCGGCGTCGTCGGCGCGATCTCGCCGTGGAACTATCCGCTGCTGATGGCCGTGTGGAAGATCGCTCCCGCGCTGGCCGCCGGCAACACGGTCGTACTGAAGCCCGCGGAACAGGCGCCCATGAGTTGCCTGCGACTTGCGGAGCTGTTCGTCGAGGCGGGCGGGCCGCCGGGTGTGTTCAACGTCGTCAATGGACTGGGTGAAGTCGCTGGCAAGGCGCTCGCGCTGCACGCCGACGTTGCGAAGATCACCTTCACCGGCTCGACCGAGGTCGGAAAGCTCATCCTGCAGTACGCAGGACAATCGAACATGAAGCAGGTCGCGCTCGAGTGCGGCGGCAAGTCACCACAGGTGTTCCTGGCCGACGTTGCGGATCTGGATCGTGCGGTCACCGCGGCGTACCGCGGGATCTTCTCCAACATGGGTGAGGTCTGCAATGCCGGCTCGCGTCTGCTCGTCGATCGCTCGCTCCACGAGCGGTTCGTCGAGCGATTCATCGAACTCGGCAAGGACGCCTTTCAGCCGGGTGATCCGCTCGATCCCGCGACCACCATGGGCCCACTCGTGACCCGCGAAGCGCAGCAACGCGTGCTGAGCATGATCGAGACGGCCCGGCGCGAGGGAGCGCGTCTACAGTTCGGCGGCAGCGCACCGCGGGATATGGATGCAGGCGCATATGTCAGCCCTACCCTCTTCACCGACGTGCGCAACGATATGACGATCGCCCGCCAGGAGGTCTTCGGGCCCGTGGCCACGGTGATTCCATTCGACGGAGTGGACGAGGCCATCGCGATTGCAAATGACACGATCTACGGGCTCGCCGCCGGCGTCTGGACTCGCAACATCGACACCGCGTTCCGGCTGGTGCGCGGGATCGAAGCCGGCGTCATCTGGATCAACTCCTTCGACGAAGGCGACATGACGCAGCCGTTTGGCGGCTACAAGCAGTCGGGTCATGCGCGCGACAAGTGCTTCGACAGCATCAAGAGCTACATGCAGTCGAAATCCGCGTGGTTCCGGCTGTCCTGAGGTGGTCGCAGATGACTGGCGCATTGGTTTGCAGCGAGCTTCGCGATGGCATCGCCCTGTTGATGCTCAACCGGCCCGACAAACTGAACGCGATCAACAAAGAGATGATCGCTCAACTTGGAAGTGCGCTCGACGTCGCGGAAGCCGACCCGTCGGTTCGCGCAATCGTGCTCGCAGGTGTGGGGCGCGCATTCTCCGCTGGTTTCGACCTGGACATGGAAATCGCCGATGGCGGCAAGCCCGACCCCGAGGACGTCCGCCAGGCGTTGCGCAACGACTTTGAGATCATCATGCGCTTCTGGGATTGTCCCAAGGTCACGCTCGCTGCAGCCCATGGCTACTGCCTCGGCAGCGCCATGGAACTCGCGCTCGCCTGCGATATCACGCTGGCGTCTGAAGACTGCTTCTTCGGTGCGCCCGAGGTCCGGTTCGGAAGCGGCATCGTGGCGATGCTGCTGCCGTGGCTTGCCGGTCCGAAGTGCGCAAAGTATCTGCTCCTCAGTGGCGATGATCGCGTCAGCGCAGCCGATGCGCTCGACATGGGGCTGATCAATCGTGTTGTCCCCGCTGGGCAGGCGCTCGAGCGGACGTTCGAGCTCGCCCGGCGCGTTGCCGCCAACGATCCGCTGGCCGTGAAACTGACGAAGCAGGCGATCAACCGCAGCCTCGACATCGGCGGCATGCGCGAGGCCTTGCTGCAGGCGCTCGAGCTCAACGTCATCATTGAAACGTCCGAGACGGCGGAGTCCCGCGAATTCAATGCCATCCTGAAACGTGAAGGGGCGAAGGCCGCGATCGCGTGGCGCAGCACCCGCGCCATAGGGAAATCGGTGGGAAAAAACTCATGAACAAAGACACCAATCGCGCGCCTGGGGAACTGCATGCCTTTCTCGAGCGCCACCCAGACACGCAGCTGCTCGAGCTCCTGCAACCGGACATGCTGGGAATCCTGCGCGGCAAGCGCGTGATCCGTGACGAGTTCGCCAAGCCCTTCAAGGGAGGCCTTAACTTCTGTGGCGCAACTGTGTTGCTCGACAGCAAGGGGCAGACTTTCGAGCGCATAGACGACGGGAGCCGTGACGGTGATCCGGACGTGATCTCGACGGCCGTGCCTGGCTCCCTGGCGCCGGTGCCCTGGGCGCAAGTGCCAACTGCGCAGGTGCTGCTCGCGATGGCGAGTTCGAGTGGTGAACCGTTCTTCGCCGATCCGCGCCAGGTGCTGAGAAACGCTGCACGACCGCTGCAGGAATTGGGGCTGACGGCCGTGGCGGCGACGGAGCTCGAGTTCTATCTGCTCGATTCAGCGGATCCCGACTCGGACGGCTCTCGCCCCTCCCCGAAGGTTGGGTACATCCCCGGGACACGTCGGCTCCAGGATGGTCCTCAGTACGGCAGCATGGAGGACGTCGAGGATGTCGATCCGTTCCTGGCCGAGCTGTACGCGGTCTGCGAAGCACAGAACATCCCCGCGGGCGCCACGTTGAAGGAATTCTCGCCTGGCCAGTTCGAGGTGAATTTGCGTCATGTGGCCAATGCGGAACTTGCGTGCGACCACGCCGTACTCTTGAAGCGGGCGGTCAAGGCTGTCGCGAGACGTCACGGTCTGGGCGCGAGCTTCATGGCGAAACCCTTTGCGCAATCAGCCGGTTCCAGCCTGCACGTGCACGTGAGCCTGACGGACAAGTCCGGTCGCAACGTGTTTGCTGGATCGGGCTCCGAGCAGCGATTCTCCGCCACCTTGCGACACGCCGTCGGCGGGCTCGCAGCAACGATGGCCGAATCCATGGCGATCTTCGCGCCCACGGCGAATTCTTATCGGCGCTATCGGCCGGGTCTGTTCGTCCCGCTCGCGCCCAACTGGGGCGTCAATCATCGTGGGGTCGCGCTGCGCGTGCCACTGTCAGGACCCGAGGACACGCGTATCGAACACCGACCCGGCGGGGCAGATGGGAACCCGTATCTGGTGATGGCGGCGATACTCGCGGGCATTCATCACGGAATCACTAACCGCATCGAACCCGGCCCGATGGTTGCGCAGGGCGAGGTCATCGAGGAAAGGGTTGGGCTGCCGCTGCGCTGGGAAGCGGCGCTCGACGCATTCGACAAGGGAACCGTGCTGCCGCAGTACCTGGGCAAGCGCTATCACGCGCTGTTCGCCACCTGTCGCCGTGAAGAATGCGACCGCTTCCACGCCGAGATCACGGATCGCGACTACGAGTGGTATCTGCGCGCGATCTGATCCGGCGCTCGTCAGGTCGCCAGGCTGGAATTGCGTGCCGCGACTGTGCCGCGTGGTGGCGCCTGCGTAAGCTGCGTCACGGGCAGACGAGCCCTGATCCAGTCCTGAAACCCGCCCAGCACGATCTCCTTGGACGAGAGGATGCCCTGCGTATACGCGCCGGACGAGAGCCCCTTCTGCACCGAGCGCGTGAGCACTTCGTCCTCCGCCTGCACACGTGAATTGAGGCGCGCGCACAGCCAGCGCGCGGCCCGCATCTCACGGCGGTCATCCGGGAAACCATACGAGCGAGCGCGAATCTGCGTTCGCCCGGGCCCGGTCGGCACCAACTGGAAGAAGTCGAGCCACTCCGGGTAGATATCGAAGAATACATTGGGGAACAGCCCGATATAGGTCCAGCGGCGACGCAGGTCCTCGGGCAGGTGTTCGATCGTCGGCAGAAACTTCGCATAGTTCTGCGCGCTCCATGACTTGAGCGGTGTCGCGCGCATCCGGTGACTCAAGCGCATCGTGCCCGCAGGCAGGATCTCGCGATCGTACTGTGACTCCATCAATGCCGAGAGACCCGGGTGACCCATGGGGAAGTGGTAGTCCTCGACATAGTTCTCGACCAGGTTCTTCCAGTCGATCTCCACGTCGTGAACCCAGAGTTCATCGAGCGGCACCATCTGCTCGATCCGATAGTGCGCAAGCTCCGCCTGGTGCGGCTCCATGCGCTCTGCGACGCTGCCTTCGCCCGAGCGGAACCTCACGAACACCATGCCGCAGAACACTTCGAGCTCGAGCGGCTTGAGTCCGAACTTCGAGCGATCGAACTTCGGGAACGTGTCTGGTGCGCTGACACTGCGATTGCGTCCATCGAGATGATAGGTCCAGCCGTGGTACGGGCAGGTCAGGAATTTCGCGCAATGACCGCTCTGCCCACCCACGATCGCGTGCGCGCGATGCGCGCACACATTATCAAAGGCACGCAGCGTTCCGGCGTCATCACGGATGACGAAGCCCCGCCGGCCGAAGAACTCGAACGTGACATAGTCCCCGGCAGAAGCGAGCTCGCTGACATGACAGACGATCTGCCATGAAGGCAGAAAGAGCCGCTCCTTCTCGAGCTCGTAAAACTCCTCACTGTGATAGACCCAGGCCGGCAGGGTGTAGCGCAGCGCCGGATCTGTCGGCGTCTGCACTTCCGGCTGCAAAGCTCGACCCTTTGCCTTCGCCGGCGCAGTTGCCTCGATGCGATCGGCGAGCCACGGGAAAACGCTGCACAGGTAGGCGCGGCACTGGCGTTTGGCGGCGTCACGATCGAAGTCATCGCCTTCGAACAGAATGCCCTGCCACAGCTGATCAATGAGACCAGCCAGGCCGAGCGCGACGGCCTCGGCGTCGGGCCAACCCTCGACGCCGCGGTCGGCGATCAGCCGCGTGCAAAGCATCTTGACGGTCTGGCTGTATGACTGGTCGCGATCACCGCAAATGCGCTGGTAATCCCGCCGCGCGTTCGACTCGGCCAGAAATGCGTACCACACTGCGATCTTGTGCGAGTCGCTCAGTCGCCGGCTGAGGCTCGCATCGATGATTCCAAGCAGACCCAGCAATGCGTCGTCACCCGCTTCGGCGAGCACGGTCGCCATGCTCTCGGCAAACTCCTCCGAGACCTCGCGCAGCGTGGCGAGGAGCAGTGCCTCCTTGGAGCCGAAGTGAAAGTTGATTGAAGCGGCCGTGTGGCCCGCCGCGCCTGCGATCTTGGCGGACGTCAATTCCGACAGGCCATGGCGCGAGATGGCGGCAACCGTGGCACGGATCAGATCGAGCTTCGAACCGCTGGGACGCAGATCGGTGGTGCTCTGGATGTTGGCCGACATTGGAGTCTCCCGGTGTGCGTCGATTTTACCCGGGCCGACAGGCTGACTCAATGACTATTCAGTATCCTGAATATCCATTGAGTCGCGGGCAGGTTCGCATAGACACTTAAAAATGATGTCTAAACAGAGGGTTGTGGAGCACGCAGCGCCCTCCCGTCACAAATTTCAGCACCAAGGCGCAACCGGATCGCCTCGACGATGCGTGCGGCATCCCGACCGGCGCCGTGGATCATCGACGACGACATCGCGTGCAGGAATGGCAACCCGACGAAGTAGAGTCCCGCGTGGCTCCCCGCCGGGCACTGCGCGGTCTGGCAAGTGCGCTCGCACTCCTAGGTTGGGTTGTCGCAAGTCCCGACCTTGAGGCCGGCGAGCTTGATGGTCATGTTCCCTTGTTCGGACGCGTATTGGATGGACCCAGCGTAAGCATCGTCGCCCTGCCGGGTGATCTCGCCTTTGCCTGTCATCGGCGGCGACTCGCAGCTTTCGGTCCAGGTGACCTTGTCTCCGTCGATCACGTAATCCGAGCGCGTGCACTTCTGCCGCGGATTATCGCCCGCCGGCGGCTTTGTCCACACTCTCGCCGCGCAGACCTTCGTCTTCTGCGCCGGCATCTCCATCGGCATCCCCTCCATCGACATCTTGGACGTCACTTCCCAGAGATCCCCGGCAGCGCTTGGCGTATCGGCGCGTGGGCCCGCCACAACGACAACCAGAGATGCGAGCACGGTCAATACAGCTCCCGAAGCGCGGCGCGAATAAGGCAAAGCCATGCTATTCCCCTTCCGAGTTCGTTATTGGAATGGCTCGATCGCCGCAAAAGCATCTGATCACCAGTCGCCTCGCTATTGCGCATTGTCCTCGTCCTCGCCCACGCCGCTGTCACACTCGGTGGCCTTAGTCTGTGCGCTCAGTTGCTTGATGGCGCCCTCGTGCGCGCGATAGAACTTCACGTTCTCCAGAGACACGCCTGGCGGCAACTTGCCACCGGGCTGATCGAGCGCCCAAGCCCCCATGCCGTTCTGAAACAAGGAGAAGGTGAAGACGAGGTACTCGCGGGTCGTCATGCCCGCCGCCTTGATCGCGGCGTGAACTCCTGGAATTGCATCGACGCGCGCCACCGTTTCATCCAGAGAGTGAGCACTCTCACCGTCATCGTCGTCCCCTTCAGCACAATGATCCGACATCCCGTTCGCAAGGGGGCCCAGGTTCTTGACGGCCTGGGTGTACTTGGCAAGACCCGCGTCGGTCAGCACGTAGCTGCTGATTTCGCTCAGGTCGCGGTCCGCTGAGTTCTGCGCAACTGACGCCGTCGAAGGTAGCAATGCGGCTGCGGCAACTACCCACAGAGCCGTCCGATTCCGCTGCTGACAGAGCATACGTCCACCTTTTTGTTTTTGGGTCACGATCCGGCCGACGGTGACATTAGCAGCATCCCAATCCGCTCGCGAGTTCCCGGATGCGGGCGGTATCATTTCTCCGACGATGGAGAAAACTCGCGCGCCTCAGTGTATTCATGAAAACTAAGAACCAGGAAGGATTGTGACTACACCGACGCTCGATGACTGGAAGCAGATGTATCACGCGCTCTGGCGGATACGGCTGTTTGAAGGCCAGGTGCAGCGGCTGGCCGCCGCGGGCGAGATTCCCGGCTTTCCTCACTTGTCGACCGGACAGGAAGCGGTTGCCGTCGGCGTCTGCGCGCATCTCACTCGCGAGGACGTATTGTTCACGAGCCATCGTGGCCACGGCCACGTGCTTGCCAAGGGAAGCGATCTTCAAGCCACGTTCGCCGAGATTCTCGGTCGCGAAGATGGCCTGTGCCGCGGTCGCGGCGGCTCGATGCACCTGGTCGATGCAGCGAACGGTGTGCTGGGCGCGACCGGTGTCGTGGCAGGCAATCTCGCCCTCGCCGCGGGCGCTGCGTGGGCGGCGCAGGCGCAAGGCAAGCAGAACATCAGCGTGGTGTTCTTCGGTGACGGTGCGACGGGCGCTGGCGCGTTCCACGAAACGCTGAACCTCGCCGCGCTGTGGCGGCTCCCAGTGCTCTTCGTCTGCGAGAACAACGGCTATGCCGAGTTCACCAGCCGCGAGGAGCACTCCAACGTCACGCATGTCAGCAGTTTCGCTGCGCCCTACTCCATTTCCACGAAGACCGTCGACGGCAACGACCTGCCCACTGTGTATGCGGCCGCGCGCGAAGCGATCGAACTGCTGCGCAAAGGCGCGGGTCCGTATCTGCTCGAGTGCATGACGTTCCGCATGGCCGGTCACTATGTGGGCGACGCGCAGCAGTACCGGTCGAAGGAAGAGCTCGCGGCGATTCGGGAGAAGTGCCCGATCGAGCGGCTGAAACGCCATCTCATCGAGCGCGGCGTCAAGCAGGAAGAACTGGACGCGATCGCTGAGCGCGCCAAGCAAGAGGTGCAGCAATCCGTCGAACGGGCCCGCGCGGCACCGCGCCCCGATCCGGCGACGGTGCTCGAGGATGTCTATCGTTCGCCATCGCTCAACGCGATATCGGGCTGAGCTTTCATGGAGCACACCTTCATCGAGATCCTGCGCCGCGCACTCGACGAGGAATTGGCGCGTGACGCCTCGGTCCATTTGCTGGGCGAGGACGTCGCCGCGGGCGGAGCTTTCGGCGTCACCAAGGGTCTCGCGCAGAAACACGGCGACCAGCGCGTGCGCAACACGCCGATCAGCGAAGCGGCAATCACGGGCCTCGCGACCGGCGCGGCGCTCTGTGGTCTCAAGCCCGTGCTCGAAATCATGTTCATCGATTTCGCGACGCTGGCGATGGACTGCCTGGTCAATCAGACGGCCAAGTACCGCTACATGTCGGGCGGTCAGCTCGCCGTTCCGCTGGTCGTGCGTACGCAGGCTGGTGCTGCCGGAGGCGCAGCAGCACAGCACTCGCAGAGCCTGGAAGCGTGGTTCATCCATGTACCGGGGCTGGTGGTCGTGGCGCCTTCATCGCCAGCCGAGGCGTACGGACTCCTCAAGAGCTCGATCCGGCTCGGCGAACCGGTGCTCTTCATCGAGCACAAGCGGCTATACACGATGAAGGAAGCGCTGGCGGACGGCGCGGAATTGCCGCCGATCGGCAAGGCGCGTGTCGTGCGCGCTGGTAAGGATGTCAGCCTGATCGTTTATTCGGCGATGGTGCGAGATGCACTGACAGCCGCAGAGACCCTGGCGCGCGCGGGTGTCTCGGTTGAGGTCATCGACCTGCGCACCCTGGTGCCTCTCGATATGGCGACCATCGCAGCATCGGTCGCCAAAACCCACCGCGCGTTGATCGCGCATGAAGCGGTGCGCAACGGTGGCGTCGGCGCCGAGATCGCGGCGCGCATCGGTACAGAGCTGTTCGACGAGCTCGACGCCCCGGTCGCGCGCGTCGGTTGTCCCTTCGCTCCGATCCCCTTCGCTCCTGAGCTCGAGCGAGCTCTGCTGCCGGGCAGCGATGAGATCGTTCGCGGTGTGCGCCAACTACTCGGCCTCGAAGCACCGGCGCGGGAGTAAAGAAGCGTGGCACTGGTTGCGATGGAAATACCGAAAGTCGGCCTCGTGATGGAGGCGGTCCGCGTCACTCGCTGGCTCAAGAACGTGGGCGATACGGTGGCGCTCGGAGAACCGCTGGTCGAAGTCGAAACGGAAAAATCGGTGGTTGAAATCGAGGCGACGGTGAGCGGGCGCCTGGTCGAGATCCTGGTGCAGGTGGGCCAGGAGGCGAGCGTCGGCGATCAGATCGCACGCCTCGAAGCCGATGCGGCACAGCCGGCAAGCACGATGGTCCCGAAGGCGCGGACACCGGAACGTCAGGCCGCGTTGCCTTCGACCGCTGCATTCGAAACGCACGCCGGAGATCGCATCCGAAGTTCGCCAGTCGCACGCAAGGTGGCAGCCGAGCACGGCCTCGATCTCGGCGGCATTGCGGGATCCGGGCCGCGCGGACGCGTTCAACTCGAAGATGTGAAACGTGCGATCGGAACGCCGACCAATGAAAAAGCATCGTCGGTTGCCAGCCCTGCGTCGGCTGGGATGTCGCCGATGCGCCGCGCGCTGGCGCGCGCGATGACACTGAGCAACGCGACCGTCCCGCAGTTCATCGTCGAACGCTCAGTCGACTGGACCTTGCTGCAGGCGTTGCGTGCGGAGTCTTCCGCCACGCTGGCGGCGGGCTCGCGCAAGCTGTCGGTGAACGATTTCCTGCTGCAGGCAGTCGCTCGAGCACTCGGCGATTTTCCTGCCATGAACGCGACTTTTTTGGGAGATCCAGACTCGCCCGATGCTCGTCTGGTCCAGTCGAGCGGTGCGCACATCGGCCTGGTGGTTGCCGTCGAAAACGGTTTGCTCGTTCCGGTGATTCACCACGTTGAGCGGCTTGGTCTCCTGGAACTCGCTCGCCGACGCGCGGATTGTGTCGAGCGCGCCCTCAAGGGTCGACTGAAGCGCGAAGAGCTCGACGGCGCGACGATCAGCATCTCGAACCTCGGCGCACGAGGTCCGGACCGCTTCACTGCAATCATCAACCCGCCGCAATCCGCGATTCTCGCCGTCGGCCGGCAACGTGATCGCGTTGTGTCGCTGAATGGAAATGTCGAGGTGCGTCCACTGTCGGAGCTCACGCTGACGGTGGATCATCGCGTCGCCGACGGTCGCCTCGCATCGGAGTTTCTCGCGCGTATTGTCGAGATTCTCGAGGATTGCGACTGGCGCCTGGAGTAGCGTCGATAACTCCCGGCGCGCTGGTGCTGAAACCTATCGGCGACCCTTCAGCGCACTGCGAACGCCAGTCATTTCTGGCTAGCGATCCAGCGGTCGAGTTTCGCGTTCAACGCCGAGAACGGGAGCATCCCGTCCTCGAGCAGAACCTGGTGGAAAGCCCTCACGTCGAACTTCGCCCCGAGCGCCGCCTCGGCGCGCTTGCGCATCTCTTCCCATTTCATCGCGCCGAGCGGGTAGGCGAGCACGAAGCCTGGCAGGCTGCTGATCTGCGCGACCGTTTCCCTCACCGTGTCCGGCGAACGCAGCGGCCTTGCTTCGAGGGCATATGCGAGCGCCTGCTCCATGGTCCAGCCTTTCACCTGCGTGCCGAGTTCGAGCACCATCCATGGCGTGATCGAGCTCATCTCGCGTCCAATGTAGTCGCGGTCGGAATCGTAAAGGCCGATTTCGTACGCAAAGTCCTCCGCGTACGTGGCCCAGCCCTCGCCGGGCCCGCTGAAGAAGAGCAGCCGCGCAATCGGGTGATTGTTCTTGCGCCCGTGCTCCGCGAGGAAAGCTATCTGCAGGTGATGGCCCGGGATCGTCTCGTGCAGGATCACGTTCTCTAGCGACGTGCGGTACGTAGCCGCGGGGACGTTCCTGTAGAGGTAGGTCGCCGGGCGGCTGCCGTCCTCCGCCGCGGGGATGTACTGTCCGCCCGGCGCGGTCGCCTGCTGGAACTCGGGGAACGGCTCGAGAACGACCTTCGCTACGGGCGGCGTGGTCACAATCCTGCCGGCGGCCGCGTAGGCCCGCTCGTAGACGCGCTGCGTGAAGTCCCGGATCTCGTCGGCCGAAGCGAACCGCTCCTGAGGGTCGGCGCGAATGACCTCGCCCAGCGACTTCCAGTCCGTTACCCGGTCGCCGAAGAGCTTCCGCCCGAGGTCGACAGCGAGCTTTCGTTCGCGCTCGACTTCTTGCTGCGCGAGGTCGAAGAGCGCATCCAGGTCGACATCCACGGTCGTCGTCGAGAAGATCAGCCCGCGATAACAGGCGCGGCCGTCCGGCATGCCCTCGAGCGATGGGGACTTGCGGGCATGCGGGAGGTACTCCTCGCGGATGTAGTCACGATAGCGCGCGATCGCCGGCCAGACCGTTCCCTCGATGACCTTGGTCCATTTCGCGCTGAACGCGGACGTGTTGTCGCGCTTCGCCGGATCCATGAGCGGCGACTCGGCGGGCTTCTGGGCGAGCATCTCGTCGAACTGGCCCAGGGTGGATCGCGTCGCGGCCTCCGACGCGGAATAGCCGAGCCGCTGGCCCTCGCGCAGGTTCGCAATCTCCCGGCCAATGTAAGGTCCAAAGTCGCGCCAGCGCGCAAGTGCTTGCGCCCGCGCCTCATTCGTGCCCACTGGCTGCATGCTCGCGATCTGGGGCAGCGCAGCCTGCCAGCCAAGTGTCGATACGCCCCACAGCTCGCCGCGGCAGATTGCCGTCAACCGGTCCTGCTCGAACGTCTGGTCGAGAAACTGCCAGGTGACCCATTCCGGCTCGCCGGCGAAGGCGTCTGGCTTGATCGCCGCGAGCTCGCCTGCCATCTCCTTCATGAGCGCGTGCCAGCGCGCGATTGCCTCGGGCGAGTTGATGTCCACCCCGTCGCTGCGCTTCACCGGCAAACCCGAGAACGCGTACGACACCGGGAAGTTCTTCTCGTATTCGGCGACGAAACGGTCCGCAAGCGCCGTCACGCGCGCGCGATCTCCGGAGTCGGCCAGCGACGGCAGCGATGACACCGCCGCGAGCAGCAAGGCGACGACACGAAGGATCCTCATGGAACGCCTCCCGTGCATGGAGCGGAGCTCAACCCGCGGAATCTTACGTGCCGCGCGCGGGGCCGGCCACCGACTCAGCGGTTGACGGTCCTCGTATTGAGCCGCAGCCTGCGATAGCGATTTGCGGCGATCACTAGTAGTTGCCGCAGGCCGGGCTACTTGCGTGCTTTCAACACAGTGCGCACGCCAGCGATGATGCGCTCCTCGTCCGGGATCACGTAGGCCTCGAGCGGCTCGCTATAGGGCACGGTTGCATCGCGTGCGTTCACCTGCACGATCGGCGCCTTCAGCGACGAGAACCCGTGTTCCGCGACATCGCCGGCGATGATGCCGCCGACGGTAGCGTGCCGCGGTGCCTGATCGACGACGACCAGACGTCCCGTCTTGGCGACCGACTTCAGGATAGCGTCGAGATCCAGCGGCGCGACGGTGCGCGGGTCGATCACGTCCGCCTGAATGCCTTCCTTGGCGAGCTTCTCGGCCGCGGCGAGCGAACGCGGAACCATCCAGCCGGTGGCGACGATCGTGACATCGCCGCCCGAGCGCCGAACCTCGGCCTTGCCGAACGGCACCAGGTGCTCACCATCCGGCACTTCGCCATGCTCGAGCGTGAGCAGGTAGTGGTGCAGGAATACGACCGGGTTGTCATCGCGGATCGCCGTAGCCATCAATCCCTTCGCATCGGCAGCGGTCGACGGCACGACGACCTTGAGACCAGGAACGCCCATGAAGAGTGCGGTCAATGAGCCGGTGTGCTGGCCTGCCCAGCCGCAGGCGAAGCCGAACCCGGCCTTGAGCACGAGCGGCACTTTCACCTGCCCGCCAGACATGTAGCGGAAGCGCGGCGCTTCGTTGACCACCTGGTCCATGGCGACGAGCATGAACTCCGCCATGTAGAGCTCGACTACAGGGCGCAGGCCCGCCATCGCGGCGCCGATCGCAATGCCGATCTCCGCGGTCTCGGAGATGGGCGTCACGCGTACGCGATCGTGCCCGTAGGCCGCGACGAAGTCGTGATTCTCCGTCGTCGCCATGTTCTGGCCGAAATAAAGGACTTTGGGATCGCGTCGCATCTCCTGGTGGATGCCAGCGTCGATCGCAGCGATAAATGGAAGCTGTGCCATGGGTCGCTCCGGCCTAGGCGTAAATGTTCTCGAGCGCGGACTCGAGCTTGGGGAAGGGACTCTTGATTCCAAACGCCATGGCGGCGTCCATTTCCTTGGCCGCTTGCGCCGCGAGCTCGTCGGCCTTTGCGCCGCTCAGCACGCCGGCCTGGACCAAGGTGCCGCGAAAGCGCGGCACCGGATCGCCACGTAGCGCCGCCTCGTATTCCGCGCGATTGCCGAACACCGTGATTGCTTCATGCTCGGGGTAATGCAGCGGCACACCGGGCGGAGCAATGATGTTGCCGTGGGCCGAAAGGCGGTAGACCTTCGATTCAACCAAGGTCGGGCCGGCGCCTGCGCGCGCCCGCTCGACCGCTGCGCCGACCGTGGCATGTACGGCCAGCGGATCGGTCCCATCGACGGTGACGCCTGGCATTGAAAAGGCCTTGGCCTTGACGGAGAGCGGCTCGCCGTTGGCCGCATTCGCATCCTCCTGCGCTGTGGTCGTCACAACGTTGTAGCCGTTGTTCTCCATCACGAAGATCACCGGAAGCTTCCACAGAGAGGCGATGTTGAGCGTCTCGTAGAAGGCACCCTGCTTCGATGCGCCGTCGCCGAAGAAGCAGAACACGACTTCGCCTTTCTTGCGGATCTGCGCGGCCCAGGCGGCGCCGGCAGCATGCGGAATGCCTGCGCCGACAATACCCGACGTGCCGAGGAAGCCGTGCTTGACGTCGGTGAGGTGCATGGACCCACCGAGGCCCTTGCAGAGGCCATCCGCGCGACCGTAGATCTCAGCCATCATCGCCTTGGAGTCGCTGCCCAGAACGAGCGGGTACCCGTGGCAGCGGTAGGTTGCCAGGGCCGCATCACCGCTGCGGAAGTGGCTGAGCGAGCCGACGATCGATGCTTCGGCGCCGTCGGCCAGGTGCGTGTGACCGCGGATGACGCCGGGGTGTTCGGTAAACGTGCGCTTGACGCATTCTTCAAAGGCGCGGATGCGCAGCATCTGGGTGAATATCCAGACCTGCCGCTCGGCGTCGGGTGCCTGTACGCTCATTTGATCTCCTTATGATTGGGGAAAATCATAGGTAATCGGGACATACCAATGCAATCAGACATGAGCGAAGTCTGTGACGTCGCAGTGGTTGGAGCCGGACCGGTCGGCTTGCTGACCGCACTCGGCCTGGCGCAGGCGGGCCGGTCGGTCACCGTCATCGACGCCGAGCCGGGCATCAACGATTCGCCGCGCGCAGCGGTGTACTTTCCGACGACACTCAAGATCCTCGATCGACTGGGGCTGCTGGAAGATACGCTCGCGATTTCATTTCTGAGCAAGAGCTTTGCCTTCCACCTCCTCGCAAGCGGCGAGGTGGCTCGTATCGCAGATACGTTTCCACCTGATTCCCCATACCCGTACAACGCTCATTTCGGTCAACACTTGCTTGCGCAACTGGTCTTGAAGCATTTCAACGCGTTGCCCGGGACCACGATGCGTTGGAGCACGCGCCTGGTCGGACTCACCCAGGACGGATCCGGCGCCATATTGAGCGTGGAAACGTCTCGTGGGCGCGAGGATCTTCGTGCCCGATGGGTGGTGGGTGCCGACGGCGCACGCAGCACCGTCCGCAATCTCCTGTCCCTGCCGTTCGAAGGGCACACCTGGCCGGAGCGATTCGTCGCCACCAACGTCAGTTACGATTTCGAGCGCTATGGATTCGAACCGGCGAACATGGTGGCTGACCCCATCAACTGGGCAGTGGTGGCTCGCCTCGGTCGGGAGAATCTGTGGCGCGTGACCTTTGAAGAGGACGCAAACCTGCCGGAAGGCGATATTCCACGACGGATCGCAGAACGGTACTCCATTCTCCTTCCGGACCCTGCAGCGCCCTACCGGATCGTCGCCTATTCGCCTTATCGCGTGCACGAGCGCTGCGCGCCGACTTTCCGCGTGGGCCGTACGCTGCTCGCAGGCGATGCAGCCCATGCCTGCAATCCCTGCGGCGGAATGGGCCTGACTGGCGGGGTCATCGATGCGGCTGCGCTCAGCGACGTCCTGAACGCAGTGCTCGCCGGGCGCGCACCGGAAAGCGTGCTCGACTTCTATGCGACCGAGCGGCGCCGCGTATTTCTCGAAGTGAGCTCCCCGATCGCTTCCGACTTCAAGCGCCGCATGTCGGAGAAGGATCTCGCGCGCCAGCGGACGGATTTCGAGGAGTTTCGACGCCAGGCGGAGGATCCGGCGCGCAGTTCGCTGTCGACAGCGCTCAGCAAGCTGGTCGAAGGCCAGCCCATGCCCGTATAGCGCGGTAGACTCCCCGAGTGACGGCCTACAGCACAGCCGGCTTCGAGCGACTCGAGTTGACCATCGCCGGCGTCCGTACGGTGGCATACGCCGCTGGATCCGGGTCCGACCTCGTGTACCTCCACGGCGGTGGCACCTTCCACGGTTTCGAGTTCGCCCGGGACTGGATCCCGCGCTTCCGTGTGCTGCTGCCCTACCATCCGGGCTTCGGCGAATCGGCGGATGCGCCAGCCATCGGCTCGCTGGAAGATCTCGTAAGACACTACATGGCGCTGTTCGATGCGCTGGGTCTGAAGTCCTTTCACCTGGCCGGTGCATCTCTGGGCGGGCGCCTCGCCGCGGAATTCGCCCTCTCGCACCCGGATCGCGTGCGTCGACTCGTGCTCGTGGCGCCGGGCGGCATTGCGATGCCCGCATTCCCGCAGCCTGACTATTCAAAGATCGGGTACGGCGATTGGCCTGGGTACTTTACGTATGATCCGAATGTCGTGCGGCCCTTCTGGCCTGAAAAACCTGACGAAGCGTTCGTGGCCGCGCGCGCTCGCGAAGCTCAAACGACGGGACGCATCGCGCTCAGCGAGGGACTCGACGCCCGCAGGCTGGCGGGTCTGCGCGCGCCGACGCTGCTCCTCTGGGGAAAGGAAGATCGCATGGTGCTCGCCGGCAATGCGCAGGAGTGGCAGGCGCGCATTCCAGGCTCGACCGTCAGGATCATCGATCACGCCGGGCATCTGTTGCTGGATGAATCCGCGCAGGCGCGTGCTGCGTTATCAGAGTTCCTGAATCAACAAGAATAGCGACGAATTGCAGGGGGACGAGGATGAAACTTCCACCAGGCGTCAGCAGCACTGACTTCACGGCTGCGCTCAAGGACTTCGAGACTGCAGTCGGCAAGGCGTACGTCTACACGAGCGATGAGGATGTCGCGCTTTATCGTGATGCCTATTCGCAAGTGTGGGGCGAACCCGAGGAACGCCTCGCCTCGGCGGCGAGTTGCGCCCTCCAGCGTCGAAGAAGTGCAGGCCGTCGTCAGAGTTGCGAACCGCTACAAGATACCGCTCTACACCATCTCGACCGGTCGCAATCTCGGCTATGGCGGCTCCGCACCCGTGATGTCAGGCAGCGTCATCCTCGACCTGAAGCGGCTCGATCGGATCATCGAGGTCAACGAGCGTCATGCCTACGCACTGGTCGAGCCGGGCGTGTCGTATTTCGATCTCTACCGCCACATCTCAGAGCGCGGACTTAAAGTGTGGATGGATTGCCCGGATCCCGGCTGGGGCTCGCTGGTCGGCAACGCACTCGATCGCGGTGGCGGTGTAACGACTGCAGCCTTTCGCAATCACTTCGAGGCGCACTGCGGAATGGAAGTTGTCCTGGCGAACGGAGAGGTCATGCGCACCGGCATGGGCGCGCTCCCCACCGCAAAGACCTGGCAGCAGTTCAAGACCGGTTTTGGTCCAGCGATCGATGGCATTTTCTCGCAGTCGAACTTCGGCATCGTCACCAAGATGGGATTCTGGTTGATGCCTGAACCGGAGGCCTACCTCAACGGGTTCGTGCACGTCTACAAACACGACGATCTCATCCCGCTCGTCGATATCGTTACGCATCTGGAGAATTGCCAGATCGTCACGGGCATGCCCTATTTCGGCAGCCCCATCTACTCGGGCCTGCGCCCACCGGACCAGGTGGCCGCGCGTCCGGACAAAGAGCTCCTCGATCTGCTCGCCACACCGGGCGGCCCGTCGAAGCAGGCGCTGGAAGCCCACGCGCAAAAAGTCGGCCAGGGACTCTGGGGCGCAATGCTGCAGTTCTATGGGCCGACCAAGATCATTCACGCCCAATGGGACTACGCGAAGGAGAAACTCGCTGCCATCTCGGGCGCGAAGCTCCTCGAAGGCGAGTACTACCGCATTCCTCTGACGCCAGAGCAGCTCCAGAAAGTATCGAAGAACGCGTTCGGCATCCCGAGCCTCTCGATCTTCTCGCTCCTGGCACGCAGTGAGGCCGGGCCCGGACTCGAGGGGCATGTCGGCTTCTCGCCGATCATTCCCCGCACGGGCGAAGCGATCTTCGAAGCGCAGAAGGTGTTCAGCGAGGTTGCGCGCGAATACGGACTGCCGATGAATCCCCTGGTGATGCCATTCACCTATTGGCAGCGCTGCTTCGTGTTCCTGTTCCTCTTCCCCGTGACGCGTGACGCCGAATTCAACCAGCGCAACCGCGAGGCGTTTCGCAAGCTCGTGAAAGTGAGTGCCGAGCACGGATGGGGTGAGTACCGGACGCCGGCGATCTACCAGGACGACGTGATGAACGTTTATTCGTTCAACAATCACGCACTGCGCCGCTTCCATGAAGTGGTCAAGGACGCGGTGGATCCGAACGGTATCCTTGCAGCTGGTCGTTATGGCATCTGGCCCAAACACCTGAGAAAGGGCTAGCAAGCGCTGCGCTCAGATCCCTGCATACCACTCGTACCCGTCGTCTTCCCAATAGCCACCCTTGCCACCTCCGATGTGCGCAAAGCTGTCCACAAGCTCGATTCGCATGATGTATTTCGCCATCTTGTAGCCGAGCTGACGCTCGATACGCACGCGCAGCGGCGCGCCGTTCGCGACCGGCAGACTGATGTCGTTCAACTCATACGCCAGGATCGTCTGCGGATGATAGGCATCCTCCATATCGATGCTCTCGTAATACTTCGAGCCGGAGTCGTTCATCGGGTCGGCGCAATAAAACACGACGTATCGGGCTTCTGACGTAGGCTTTACGAGCGCGAGGACTTCCGCCAGCGGCACCCCTTTCCACTTCCCGATTGCACTCCAGCCCTCGACGCAGTCGTGGCGCGTAATCTGGGTGCGACTGGGCATTGACTTGAGTTGCGCGAGAGTGAATTGCATCGGTCGCTCGACGCGCCCATCCACCCGCAGGCTCCACTCGATGAACCCGTTCTGCGCCAACGCCTGATACTCCGGATCATTCGGATTCGCCGTGCCGTTGCTGCGGAAGAAAGGTGACAGGTCCGACTCGCTGAACTCCTGCGCCATGGATTTACGTGGCGCGGCCCAGTGCTGTGTGTTGCGGCTGAGGTGTTCGCCCGCACCCAGAAGCTTCGGGAACCACTGGCTGCGCGAAAGCGCATCACATCCTGCGAGAAGAGCCCCGGTAAGAACGGTCAGCCCATGGCGCAGAAAGCTGCGGCGTGTCCGACTATTGCTGCTCATCAGTCGGCCCTTCGCTGGCCTGCGGCGTGATTCGATAACGACCGGTGATCATGGAGCGCAGGTTGTTCCAAAAACCGGTCACGATGACTTCAAAGACGTGAACCAGCGCAAACAGTACCAGCAGCCAGGCGATGATGAAGTGAATCGTGCGCCCCGATTGCCGGCCACCGAAGATATCCACCCACCCCGGCAGCAGGGAATTGAGCCACGGCGACATCGACCAGCCGGTGAGGACGATCAGGGGCAACAGTACGAAGATCAGCGCGAGGTAGGCCAGCTTCTGAAGCACGTTGTAGTGCTTGGCGGCCTCGCCCTGTGGATGGCGAAAGCGCAAGTGATCCAAGATTGAACGGCCTATCGAGCGCCAGTCCGTTCGCGTCGGTGTGAGATCACGCGACACGTGACGACTCGCGAACGAATACGCGAGATACACCGCGCCGTTGATGACAAAGACCCACGCGAAGAAGAAATGCCAGCGCCGGCCCATCGACAGCCATTTCACACCTGGAATCGTCGCCCAGCCCGGAAAGCCGTACGAGTCGCGGAACATACCGAGCAGTCCGGTCTTTTCAAATGGGTAGCCCAGGATGCTGATGCGTGGTGGCTGCCCGTCTTCGATTGGCGCTGCCCGCATGTCCAGTATCGGGGCGGCACCGGTATAGGACGATTTTCCCCAATACAGGCGCGGATGCGCATTGAAGATTTGCAGCCCGCTCATGAAAAGCAACACCAGTGCGAGTGCATTGACCCAGTGCGTCACGCGTATCGGCAGACGGTGTCGCTGGTAGAGATAATCGCGAGCCATGGGTAACTGATCCTGCACTCGAGCGTAGATATTAGACCGCGTGGCGCGCTCGCAAATTACACCCGCACCCGGCCTTGTTCCAGTTTGCAGACCGGGCGATCCTTGCGCGGGAACTCGTTGCTGCAGGCTTCAATGCAAACATTTGGCAGATTGACAGACGGAACCCCGATTGAGGTGATAACCCTCGGTAGCCCCGATGCTCTGCAGGCACGAATTCTTACTTACGGCGGGATCCTCCAGCGCCTGACGCTAGCGACCAGGGACGGACCGCGCGATCTCGTCCTCGGCCTGCCGCATCTGGACTCCTACGTTCACGATCACACTTTCATCGGCTGCATCATCGGGCGCTTTGCGAACCGCATCGCCGGTGCTGCGTTCGTGTTGGACGGGGTGCGGTTCCAGCTCACCGCCAACGATGGCTCGCATCACCTGCACGGTGGGAGCCTCGGCTTCGGCAAGCGGGTATGGCGCGTGCTTGAATTCGCGCCTGGAGCGTCGGCGCGCCTGCGGCTTGGGTTACGGTCAGCCGACGGGGAAGAAGGCTACCCGGGAAATCTCGATGTCAGCGCTGAATTCGGGCTCGACAGCGATCAGTTGAGCTTGAGGTTCGAAGCGACCTGTGATGCGCCGACGCCGGTCAATCTCACTTATCACCCGTATTTCAATCTTGGCGGTGATCCGCATGGCTTCGAAGGCGATCACTTCCTGCGCATCTCTGCCGATTGCTTTCTGCCGGTGTTCGATCGCGACCTGATTCCGACTGGCGAGCTCAGCCCTGTTGAAGGCACGCCTTTCGACTACCGGCACTCACGCGTGGTCCGCTTGCCCGTCAACAGCTCGCATCCGCAACTGGTTCTGGCCCGCGGCTACGACCATTGCTTCGCACTGCGCCCGGCGGCAGACGGAGTCGCGGAATTGCGCTCGGACCGCTCCCGTATCGTGTTGTGCATGGAGAGCGACCAGCCAGGTCTGCAGTTCTACGGCGGCCAGGGCCTGTCGCGACAGCATACTCACCTGCCACAGGGTATCTCCCTGGAACCGCAGGCTTTCCCCAACGCACCGAACCAAGCGTCCTTCCAGCCGGCGATGTTGCGTCCTGGTGAGATCTATTCGCATACGCTCGTCTATCGTTTCAGCATTTCGTAGCTGTCAGAACGCTCCGTAGGCCGAACGATCGGCTGTTCCGGCCTCTCCTGCCTCGGGATAGGCAAGCTGAATACCCGAGTAGGCGAGCAATCCGCGGGCCGCAGCAGCGCCCATCGTGATCTCGGCGTCCGAGGGCTGGTCGATGATTTCGAGACGATTGTTCCGACTCTGCCCCTCGGGGTCGCTGGCGCCATACAGACCCTGCGCAACCGCGATAGCGGCACAGGTAGCCAGCACGCTCGCAACAACAGAAATGAGTCTGCTCATGACACTACACCGTGTGGACTAAGGAGGATCGCGTTTCAGGCGAGGAACGTGGCGCTCGGCAGGCACATGGCGATCGTCCCGGCCACGACAAACCCGATCATGCTGATGAAGACGATTCCGGCGAACACCTGCTCGACCACCTTGCGCACCGAAACTGAACCATTCTGCTTGCTCATGTGGATCACTCCTTCGCTGATTGAACCGGGTTGCACATCGGATGGTGCAAATGATGGCGCGGACCGGTGAGGAGAACTGTCAACCGGTTGACACAACTCAAAATGCTTCCTTTGCCCCGCGGGTGGTGATGAATGCCGCAGGGCTATACCATTGCGCTTTTTCTCAGGCCGCGTGCTGGGATGCCTCTTCGTTCGGCCGCATACAAGGTTCTACTCATTGCGTTTTGCGGCCTGGTCGCGCCTCGGGCGTGGGCGCAATACGACGTGGAGCAGGAAGATCGCATCTGGGTGCGAGCGCTGCTCGACGTGCGCGTCGCTCGCGGAGGATCGGCGCCAAGCTGGACCGACAGCGGGCCGGGGAAAACGCGCTACGGCGGAAAATCCACTGACGCAGGATTCGAGCAGGTCACGCGCTTCGCACTGTCGCAACTGGCGATTGAACTGGGAGCGACACTCCCGTGGGATATGCGTGCGGAGCTGCAGCTCAATATTCAGCCCGACATCGCCGACGATTACGACCCATGGTTGATCAACGCATTCGTGCGCAAGGAATGGGGCGATCACACCGACGGCTGGGGTCTGCAGACCGGACTCATGAGCGTTCCCTTTTCGCTCGAGCATGTAGGCCCCGCGTGGTCACCCGAATACTCGATCTCCGCCTCGGCGCTCAATAGCTGGCTGTGGGAGGAGATCAGTCTCGCGGGCATCGAGAGCGAGTGGTGGCACGACACGCGCGGCGGCCTGCGACTCGGTATCACGGTAGGCGCCGGCTACGGCCCGGACCGTTTGGGAAGGCTGCTGGCACTGCGAGGCTGGACGATGGGCGACGGCTTGAGTGGTCTCAACGGCGATCTGCCCCTCCCCAATGGCACACGCATGGACATCTTCGATGAGCGCGATCATCGGCCTGCTGCGTACACCTGGATCACGGTTGGCGATCCGGGTGACCGGGCTGCATTGAGAATGGGCTACTTCGACAACCTCGGGGACCAGGATGACTCGGACGCCTGGCACACGCGTCTCGCGACCATCGGCACGATTCTCCATCCGCTTCCACGGCTCGACTTCGTGGTGCAATACCTGCGCGGCAAGGCGCTCGTGCGCGCGACATCGAACGACAGCTCGTTGCGTGCGTTCTACGCATTGCTTTCCCATCACTACAAGGGCCATCGCTTCACCGTCCGCTACGACGAGTTTCGCGTGAACGATCTCGATGGCGGCAACTCGACACACGAGAGTGGTGACGGCGTCACCGTTGCATACTTGTACGAGTGGGGCCTGCGGCATCGGCTCGGTGTCGAATACATCTGGTTGAACAGCGATCGTCCGTTGAGCGCAGTGCCCGAACCCTCGCAAGATGGTTGGCAACTGAGCTATCGTTTTCGCTACTGAATCGAATGCCCCGCGTGTACCCACAAAACTCCTTGCGCGCCTCTGCACTCACGCTCGCGGCTCTGGCGATCGCCGCACCTGTAGTTGCGGGGCAGACGATTTCCGGGCGTGTCGTCGATCCGGATGGCAAGGGAATCTCGCAGGCAGTCGTGTTCGTCGACGCTCCCGGACCAGCCGAGCCGGCCTCCTCCAAGCCGCCGACGGCCACCATGGACCAGGTCAGCAAGACTTTCGTACCGGGATTGCTGCCGATCGCAGTCGGCACCGAGGTGAAGTTCCCGAACCGCGACCAGATCAGCCACCATGTTTACTCGTTCTCACGCACCAAGAGTTTCGAATTGCCGCTCTACAAGGGCGAGGACGCCCCGCCGGTGTTCTTCGACAAGGCCGGAGTGGTGAAGATCGGTTGCAACATCCATGACTGGATGTCGGCGATCATCCTCGTCCTGCCCAATACTCACTTCGCGACGACCGACGACGAAGGTCGATTTACGCTGTCCGGCTTGCAGCCCGGTGCCTATACGCTGCTGGCCTGGCACGCTCAGAGCCGAGAAAAAACCGCCGATACCGCACAGCGCGTGCAGCTGGCCGCCAGCGATCTCGAGCTCACCTTCCATCTGTCGCTCGCCGATGCTCACTCTCGCCCCGCGATGCGTGGTTCCAGATGGGACCAATAGGAATCTGGGCGCGCAGTCGACTGCGGACCAAGATTTTCCTGGCATTCTCGACACTCGTCCTCGCCGTCCTGCTTGCAACGCTGGGATTCACGCAATTCGTCGTGAGCCGTGATGCCGAGCGCACGCTGAGCCGCGAGCTATTGACGACTGGACAGGTTTTCGACGGATTGGTAGCGGAGCGCGCCGCGCGACTCGAGTCGAACTCGATCTTGCTGGCAAGCGACTTTGCCCTGAAACGCGTCATCGCGACGCATTTCGACACAGCGAACTACGATCCGGCGACTCTCGCCTCGGCAGCGTTGAGTTACCAGCGGCGCATCGACGCGCAACTGCTTTGGATCACCGACGAAAATGGTGTGCTGCTCGTGCACTCACCCGGGCCGTCGCACATGCGTCAGTCCCTGGCCGCATTCTCGCCACTCAAAGAGGCCCTCGAAACTGAAGAGGCGAGTACCACCATCGCGGAAGTGGACGGTGTGCTCTTTCAGCTGGTCGCAGTCCCGGTGCACGGACCGGACGTGATCGGCTTTCTGCTGCTCGGCCAGGCGATCGATAACGCTTTTGCTGCGCAGCTCAAGGAAGCTGCTGGGCTCAACATCTCTTTTCTCACCCAGGCGCAGGTGTTTGCATCGTCGTGGCCCGCTGAAATGCGCGAGCGCTTTATACCCGCGGGACCGGCCCGCTCGGCACTCCTTGGCCCACAGATGATGCGCGACACGACGCTCGTCTCGCAGGCGGGAGAGAGGTTTCTCTCGCTGGTGTTTCCGGTCGAGGCCCGCCTGTCGCAGCCGCTATACGCGCTGGCGCAGGGCTCGTATGACAAAGCGCTGGCACCACTGCGCGCTTTGCAATGGCGAATCGCGATCATTGGCGGTGCGGCGCTACTGGCGGCCCTCTTGATCGGCGTTGGCCTCGCCGGGGGGATCACTTCACCTTTGCAGACGTTGGTCGCGGGAATGCGCGAAGTTCTTAAAGGAAACTTGCGCTACCGTTCGAAGATCGAGCGCCAGGACGAAATCGGCTTTCTCGCCCGCTCGTTCAACGACATGGTCGGAGGGTCTGCAGGAGCGTGAGCACATCAAGGATACCTTCGGGCGCTTCGTCTCCCAGGACGTCGCCGAGGCGGTGCTCAACGGTCGCGTGCCCCTCGGGGGAGAGCGGCGCGAAGTCAGCATCCTGTTTCAGGATATCCGCGGCTTCACAGCGCTCAGTGAAAGGCTCGACCCGTCTGCGCTGCTGAAACTGCTCAACCAGTTCTTTACTGAAGTCGTCGCCGCGGTCGAGGCGGAAGGCGGGGTCGTCAAGCAATTCGTCGGCGACGGCGTGATGGCACTCTTTGGAGCGCCGCAGGCCTATCCGGACCATCCCGAGCGAGCGGTGCGCGCCGCGCTCGGGATCGTGCAGCGACTCGTCGGCTTGAATGAAGTCCTCGGCAAGCAGGGTCTTCCGACGCTTCAGATTGGCGTGGGCATACACACGGGCGCCGTGGTGGCGGGATTGATCGGCCCCGACAACCGCGTGGAATACGGCGTAGTCGGCGACCCCGTGAATCTCGCCAATCGTGTCGAATCTCTCACCAAGGATGTGAGCGCGACAGTGCTTGTTTCCACGGACATATCAACGCGACTCGGCCCGGGGTTCGCGCTGGGTCGCGCGGCGACGCTCCCGGTCAAGGGCAAGACTCAGCCGGTCCAGGTGGTCGAGGTGCTGAGTTACGACCCCCAGGCGCTCCTGGGCTGAGTCCGAACGATGGTTTGCCTGGAAGTGGTTCGCTGATTCTTGTCTGAATTGGACCTGTCAGGAGACCACTCCGGCCTTCATCCTGTGACCACACTAAGGAGACGTCATGACACGAAAGACTTCTGTTCAAGCACAACTGCGGCTCGGTCGTATTCCCACGGCCTTGCTGTTGCTGACCCTGGGCATCGGCACGGCATGCGCCGATGGCCCGGCAAAAGTGACGCCGCTCATGACCAAGGATCTCGCGGGGGTGGACGGCAAGGAGATCATCATGTCGACGGTCGAGTATCCGCCGGGTGGCCAATCGGTTGCGCATCGACACGATGCGAACGTGATCGTCTATGTGCTGCAGGGCACGCTCAGCATGCAGGTGGACGGGCACGAACCGGTCACGCTCAAGCCGGGAGATACGTTCTATGAAAGCCCTGATGACATTCACCGGGTGTCCGCGAATGCGAGCAAGACCGAGCCGGCGAAATTCCTGGTCTTCATGGTGAAGGACAAGGGCAAGCCGCCTACGCGACCAGTCGAAGGAGTCGCTGCGCGCTGATCGACGTTTACTACTGGCCGTTCATCCAGCGCCTTGCGGTTGCACCCGCAGGACACGCGCCTCGCGAATTGGCAAATTGATGAATGCTGCCGCGAGCGCGAGGGTCATGTCGGCGTACCACATCCACCCGTAGTCACCGAATCTCACCAGCGCGATCCCGCCCAGCCAGGCGCCGAAGAATGCGCCGATCTGGTGAGTCAGCAGCGTGAGCCCGAACAGCGTTGCGAGATAGCGCACGCCGAAGAGTTTGCCGACCAGGCCCGCCGTCGGTGGCACGGTGGACAGCCAGGTGAATCCCAGCACGGCGGCAAAAACATAGAAGGTCAATGCCGTGCGGGGCACCGATATGTAGATGGCGATGGCTACTGCCCGGGTGAAATAGGTCCAGAACAGCAGCCATTTCATTCTGAACACGTTGCCGAGCGAGCCCGCAGTGAGGCTGCCCGCTATGTTGGCGAGACCGATGATCGCGAGCGATGTTGCGGCGACACTCGGCGGCAGGCTGCACAGGCTCACTTCGCCGGGCAGATGCGTGACGAGAAATGCAATGTGAAAGCCGCAGGTAAAAAATCCTGCGTGCAGGTACCAATAGCTGCGATCACGCGAGGCGATGCGCAGCTGATCCTTGAGCGTGATCTCATTTGTCCCGCTGGCAGCAGCGCGATCTCGCGGTGGTGCGGATTCGCCGACCACAGCGCGACCGAGAGGGATCGTGGCAATTGCTGCCACGGCCATCGCATACATCGCCGTCACCCAGCCAAACGCGCTGATGAGCGCCTGGTAGAGCGGAGCGAAGACGAACTGCCCGAGACTCCCTCCCGCATTGATGAAGCCGGACGAGAATGCCCTTTTCTCAGGCGCAATCCGCTGAGCGGTGGCGCCGATGAGGATCGAAAAGCTGCCCGCACCTGCGCCCGCAGCCGAAACCACGCCGAGCGTCGCGATGAGCGCCCATTCGCTGGACGAGACTGTGGTCAGCGCCAGCCCGGCAGCAAGGAGGATGGCACCCGCAATCAGTACGCGCTGCGTTCCGTAGCGGTCCGCCAGGACTCCAAAAATCGGCTGCACGGCGCCCCACACGAACTGCCCCACTGCCATTGCGAAGCTGATCGTCACGATTCCCAGCCCGGTACTGGTGTTGATAGGCGCGACGTACAGTCCGAGCGACTGCCGGATTCCCATCGTGATCATCATGATCGCCGCAGCGGCGACCACGATCGGCCAGGATCTTGAATTCGTCGTCACGGGAGATTCCATATGGCGGCGGGTAGTGGGCACATTTCAGTATGATTCGCACTCTGCAATCAAGGCCACGAGGCCGCGCAAGATGCGCCTGATCAGAGCCGATAGTTATCGTCACATGCCGTGGAAGAATGGTGGCGGCGAGACGGCCGAGATCGCCATCGCTCCGGAGGGCTCCGAAGTCGATTCGTTCGACTGGCGCATCAGCATGGCGCGTGTTGATTCGGACGGGCCATTCTCCTCGTTGCCGGGAGTCGACCGGACGCTGACGATCATAGAAGGTGCCGGCTTGCGACTCTCGATCGACGCCACGCCGGTCGATGTGACCCGTCACTCGGAACCATTTTCATTCCGTGGCGAGGCAATGACGCACGCCACCAGGATTGGAGGTGCGGTGACCGACCTGAACGTGATGACCCGCCGTCAGCGGTTCTCGCATCGGGTGAGCAGGGTTGCGGCGAGCGGTGACCTGATCATGGCGGCTGATGCTTCGGTCGCAATGCTATTCTGCGGCGGTGGAAGTCTTCTCGTGGAGTCAGCGCAGCAGGCGGAGCGGTTGCAAAGTGCTGACTCCCTCTTGATGCACACGCCGCTCACCGCTCTGCGACTAAGCGGCGATACAGCGACAGTTGCGTTGTGGATCGAAATCTGTCCGCTCGCTCCGTGATCGACTGCGGTCAAACCGCGGTGCGCAACTCCGCCACCGGTGTGGTAATTCCGAGCGCGGCGCGCAACGCGTCGTCGACGCGCTCGCAGAACACGAACTTGAGCTCCTTGCGCACACTCTCGGGGACGTCTTCGACGTCGTTGCGATTGCGCGCCGGCAATAGCACGGTGCGAATCCCGGCCCGATGCGCGGCAATCACCTTCTCCTTGATGCCTCCGACCGGCAACACCAGGCCACGCAGGCTGACCTCGCCCGTCATGGCGACATCGCTCGCCACCGTCCTGGCAGTGAGCAGTGATACGAGGGAGGTGAACATCGCGACGCCCGCGCTGGGTCCATCCTTGGGGATTGCTCCGGCCGGGACGTGAATGTGCAGGTCACTCTTCTTATATAGGTGGGGATCGATGCCCAGGGACTCGGAGCGCGATTTCACCAATGACAGCGCCGCCTGTGCGCTCTCGCGCATGACATCGCCCAGCTGCCCAGTCAGGATCAACCTGCCGCTGCCCGGAATACGGGTCGACTCCACGAACAGGATGTCGCCACCCACCGGCGTCCAGGCGAGGCCAGTCGCAACGCCTGGCACGCTGGTGCGCATTGCGGCCTCACTTTCATAACGCGGCGCGCCAAGAATCGAGCGCAATTCGTCGGGCTCGACCGTGCGCTGCTCGATGGTCCCTTCCGCGATGCGAACCGCGACGTTGCGCAGCACCGCGCCGATCCCCCGTTCGAGATTGCGGCAGCCCGCCTCGCGCGTGTAGTCACGCACGATGTGTCGCAGCGCCTCTTCCGTGATCGAGGCTTGCTCTGCCTTCAGGCCATTCGCCTCCAGCTGTCGTTTGACGAGATAGCGCTTCGCGATCTCGACCTTCTCGTCTTCCGTGTAGCCGGTGAGCTCGATGAGCTCCATGCGGTCGCGCAACGGCCCGGGAATCGTATCGAGCACGTTGGCGGTCGCGATGAACAGCACTCGCGACAGGTCGAACGGGACGCCGAGATAGTTGTCGCGGAAGGTGTTGTTCTGCTCCGGGTCGAGCACTTCCAGCAACGCCGATGACGGATCGCCGTGAATGCCCGCGCCCAGCTTGTCGATCTCATCGAGCATCAGCACCGGGTTGCGCGTTCCGGCCTTGCGCAATGCCTGGACGATGTTGCCCGGCAGCGCGCCGACATACGTACGCCGGTGGCCGCGAATCTCCGCCTCGTCGTGCACGCCGCCAAGGCTCGTTCGCACGAACTTGAAGCCCAGTGCGCGAGCGATGCTCTGCCCGAGCGAGGTCTTGCCGACGCCGGGCGGTCCGACGAAGCACAGGATCGGACTGCGCCCCTGCGGATTCAGCTTGCGCACGGCGAGGAATTCGAGGATGCGCTTCTTGATCTTGTCGAGCCCGTAGTGATCCTCGTCGAGGACACGGCGAGCATTCGCGATGTCGATCGCTTCCTCGTCGAGCTTCGACCACGGCAGCTGGATCATCCAGTCGAGCCAGGCTCGCAGCATCGAGTACTCGGGACCCGTGTCGGGCATGCGCTCCAGGCGCTTCAACGCCTGTTTGGCCTGCTCCTGTGCTTCCTCGGGCATGCCCGCCTTGTCGATCGCTTCGCCAAGCTCCTTCATTTCCTCCGACAGACCGGCATCCTCACCGAGCTCCTTCTGAATCTGCTTCATTTGCTCGCGCAGCAGGATCTCGCGCTGGCGTTCATCGATGGCACCACGCGTCTGCTCTTCGATCTGCCGCTGCAGCTTCATCACCTCGATACGGTGTGAAACCAGCTCCGACACGCGGTCGAGGCGTGCCTTGAGGTCGAGAGTCTCGAGCAGCTGCTGACGCTCCGAGACCTTCACATCGAGGAAGCTCGCCACCAGGTCCACGAGTGCTGCAGGAGATTCGATACTCTGCACCGCGTTCGCGAGCTCTGCAGGGGCGCGCGGCAGCAGCCCGATGGCCTCGGCGGCGAGGCGCTTGAGGTTGAGTGCCAGCGCTTCGATTTCGCTGGAGGACTGCATTTGCTCCGGCAGGAATTCCACGCGCGCCATGAGGTATGGCAGCCCGGGCTGGAAATCGAGCACGCGAAAGCGCCGCTCCCCCTGCAGCACGAGGTGGTGCGCGCCATCCTGACCCGTCACATAGCGGAGCACGGAGGCCACTGTGCCGATGCGATGCAGGTCATCGCCCGTCACTTCATCCTTGTCGGAGTCGCGCTGCAGGAGAACACCGAGTTTGCGTTCCGCGCGCACCACTTCCTGCGCGGCGGCAATCGATGCCTCGCGGTTCATCCCGATCGGCAGCACGGTGCCGGGAAACAGCACGATGTTGCGCACCGGCAGGATGACGAGCATGTCATCGGACACAGTCGGCGTGGGCGTTTCAGTCGCAGGTGACTCGTTTTCGCTCATGGCTGTTTCGGTCTCTCAGTGTTTGCGAAGCCGCAGTTGCAGGATGCCGTTGACACAGGACTTCTCGGTCAGCTCGTAGCGGCCCTGCGGCAGGGCGATGCGGCGCTCGAAGCATCCATAGGGAATTTCCAAGCGCCGGATGCGCGCTGCGCGCCCGCTGGCGCTCGAGTGCCTCTCGGCTCTCACCAGCACGCCACTGTCGTCGAGCTGCAGTTCGATCTGCTCGGGCGGCACTCCCGGGAGTGCCAGCAGGATGGCGATTTCAGTTGCGGTCTCGACGACGTCGACCGGTGGTTCCCAATGCAGTTTCACTCCGGGACGGCCGACGGCGCGATAGAACTGTCGATGCAGATTGTCAGCCTGCTCGAGCAGCTCCAGCGCTTCAGCCCACATCCAGGAGCGAGGATCGCGGTTGCTCATGTCATCCGGTTCCTATGCAGATCGTTGCGGGGATCTTGTGGCAGATCGACGGAGATCAAGGGGATACTCGGGTCGGAGCCGCTACACACATGGTCAACCCCAAGGCACGCCCCTGCGATGAGGCGATGATCCGTTCGACCCGCGGCGCGGCCGATTGTGCCCGTCGTCAGAAACACTGGGTACTGGCGGCCTCGGTCCTTGCATCCACCATGGCGTTCGTCGACGAATCGGTCGTCAACGTCGCCTTGCCGCGCATGCAGACCGACCTCGGCACCACGCTTGCCGCGATGCAGTGGGTCGTCAACGCCTACACGCTCTGCATGTCGGCACTGCTGCTGATTGGCGGCGCGGCGGGAGACCAACTGGGCCGCAGGCGCATGTTCCTCATTGGTGTGGTCATCTTTGCAATTGCGTCCCTTGGTTGTGGGTTTGCCCCGAATGCGAGCGTTCTGATCGCGTTCCGGGCGATGCAAGGTGTGGGCGCCGCGTTGCTGATCCCATGTTCGCTCGCGATCATCGGCGCGGCATTCGATGAGAAAGAGCGTGGTGCAGCGATCGGGGTCTGGTCAGGGGCCTCGGCGATCGCTGCAGGTCTCGGCCCCATCCTGGGCGGCTGGCTCGTCGATCACGCCTCATGGCGTGCGATCTTTCTGATCAATCCCGTGCTCGCGCTGTTCGCCGTGTGGATCGGCCTTCGGCATCTGCCCGAGAGTCGCGATCCGCAGGCAGGGTCCCATCTGGATTGGCGCGGCGCGGTGCTGGTATTTGCGGGCCTCGGAGCGCTCGTCTACGGACTGATCGAGGCCGCCTCGCTCGGATGGCACAGTGCGGTGGTGCTCGGTTCGATCACCGCCGGATTATTGGTGCTGGTGGCGTTCGTGCTCGAAGAGCGACGCAGTCACGCGCCGATGATGCCACTCGAGCTGTTTCGTTCCAGCACCTTCAGTGGGGTCAATCTCCTGACCTTGCTTCTCTACGGCGCATTGGGCGGCGCCTTCTTCTTTGTGCCCTACCTGCTCATCCAGGTGCATGGCTACTCGGCCACCGCGACGGGCGCGATGTTCTTGCCGTTCGCCCTGATCCTCGGCGTGCTCTCGCGTTGGTCGGGTGGTCTGGCCGATCGCACGGGCGCACGCGCTCCGCTCATCATCGGGCCAGGCATTGTGGCGCTTGGATTCGTGCTGCTGGCGCTGGCAACGCGCGAACAGCAGTACTGGGCGCTGCTGGCGCCAATGACAGTGCTTGGCCTGGGGATGGCGATCACTGTCGCCCCTTTGACGACCACAGTCGTCAACTCGGTTCCATCGCGTCAGACAGGCGTCGCCTCCGGAGTCAACAATGCAGTGGCCTCGGTCGCGGGCTTGCTGATGATTGCGGTACTCGGAACCGTCGCGCTTGGCGTGCTGGCCAAGTCGCTCGACGAGCGTGTTGCCAGCGTTCGCCCTTCGTCCGACGTGAAGGTCGTGGTCGATCAGGCGCGTGGTGGATTTGTAATTCCCACAATGCCGCCGCAACTCGCGCCATCCGAACGTGAGCTCGCGCGCCAGATCGTCGCGGACTCGTTCGTCGAGTCCATACGGCTGGTTATGTTAATCGCGGCGGGACTGTCCCTCGCCGGCGCCCTGTCGGCCGCGCTCACGATCAGGAAAAAATGAAAAATGAACGTCGCAAACGAAAAATTCTGCGCCCTGGAGCCTCAGAAGCCGGGAAACGGATGGACTCGCGCTCGCGTCGGAGTGACGATAGGTCACGGTGCGGTTTTCGAGCGGAGGTCACATGCACGCTCAGTCTCAGTTTCGATTCCGAACAGGCGTTTGCCTGACACTTACCTGCTCAGCCCTGCTGTTCCTGGCTGCGTGCCAGCAATCAAAGGGGCCAAGCGCTCCGCAGGGCATTACCGAAATCGCGTGGGCACGCATGGCGCTGGAGCGCAACCCGCACCTCGAAGTCATCGCTACCGATATTCAGGCGGGAGTGTTCACGGTGCGCGACAGGCGCACGGGCCAGATGCAGGCCGTCAAACTGAGCGAGATTGCCGCGGCACCGGTCTCGCAACTGACCGCTCAAAGCGCGCGTCCTGCAGCCGAAGCCGAACCGTTCGCTCCTGAGACGTCGGCTACAGAAGCATCCGGGTATGACACCAAGGCGGCACCGCCTGCGCCGGGGAGATCGCCAGCCGAGGCTCAGCCCGCGAGACCGGCACAGGCCGCAAGCTCAACCATGCCGGAAGAGAGCAAGGACTACACCATCGAGCGCGCGGGTGGCCAGGTCAAAGTCAGCGGTCCGGGGATCAGCATCGTCTCCTCAGGCGGCGCCACTACGACCGAACCAGCAGCCGAGGCTGGAATGCGCAAAGGCGAGCCCATCATCTGCGAGGGTCCGCGCATGATTCACCTGGACAATCGCAAGATCTACGTGGATGGAGACGGGGTTACGGCCCGCGCCGGGTGCGAGCTCTACCTGACCAACAGCCGCATCGTGGCTTCCGGAACGGGAGTGGTCGTGCAGGACGCGGTCGTGCACATCGCCAACAGCTATGTCGAGGGCGCGTCGGGTTCGTTCGAGGCTGCCATCGGCTCGAAGTTGTTTGTTCGCGATTCGATTTTCAACGGGCTGTCGCGTCGCGACTCGTTCGCCGAAGTGCAGGACCAGGGCGGGAATGAGTGGAAATAGCCACTAGCTGAGACGCGGCGACAATAACAACCTGCCACCCAGAGTGACGAGAATGCCGCCGGAAATGCGATTCAGGCGCCGCTGCCATCGCACATCGCGGCGCAGCGTCGCGCTCAACGACCCGCCCGCCCACGCGTAAAGCAGATTCACGATCGTCCCCGAGACGATGAAGAGTGCGCCGAAGATCAGCACCTGCATCGTGATATTGCCGTGCGCCGGATCGGCGAACTGAGGCAGGAACGCGAGAAAGAACAGCGCCACCTTTGGATTCAGCACATTCGTGATCAGACCCTGGCGGAAGACCCGGCTCAACCCCGGGTCGGTCGCTCCCGGCAACTCGGGCATGTCCGGCGCGCGCCACGCTGCGATCCCGAGCCAGATCAGGTAGAGCGCGCCGAAGATCCGCAGCGCATCGAACGCCCAACGATGTGCCAAGAGCACGGCCGCTACCCCGAACGCGGCGATGCACGTGTGAAATACGATCCCTGCGGAAATACCCAGCGTCGCAAAGATGCCACCCCGGATCCCATGACGCGCGCTGTTGGCAAGTACGTAGAGCACGTCGGGACCTGGCGCCAGATTGAGTGCGAGGGTCGCCGTCATGAACAACAAGAGCTGAGCGGTATCGAGCAAACCTAACGCTCCTGCGCGAATGAGCCATACAGATCATCGAACAAGATGAACGCCCGCTCAAGGCGAGCCTCGTCGCGCGCATTGCCCGCGACAATGCCAGCCAGCAACTGCTGGATCCCCGCGGCCTCTTCGCGCCCGAACTTCTGATCCTTGAGATCGAGGTCATGAACGATCTCACCCATCGCTTCCAGCGCCGCGTCGTCACGCCCGAGCCTGGCGACCAGAACCTCAAATGTGCAGCGCTCGGCGTCATGCGTGAATTCGGCCTCGTACATGTCGAAGCGCAGCTCATTGGCGGCTGCGCGATATTGGCGGTCGCTGACGAACTTGAATCGCGCCTCGGGATCGATCCAGCGCCGGATCAACCACGCGCTCGCCATGCGGTCGACGTGCACATTGGCGCGCGTGACCCAGGTGCGCCCTTGGAGCTCGTCCAGTCGTACAGTGTTCATGGCGGCAGCCTCCTTCGGTAGCGTCGGCTCTACGGCATGTGACTCGAGGTCGCGCAACAGCGCATGAGCCTGCTCGCGCCCATCCGCCTGGAAGAAATCGATTGCTTCGATCGCGCTGAGACGGGTACGAAAACGAGCCAGGGCGCCAATGACTTCACCAGCTGTCGGACTGGTGCGCTTGCGCTCAAATTGGGCGTTGAAAGTTGCGATCGCTTGCGCGAGCTCGCGATACTGCTCCCCGCGAGCGGAGTCAAATAGCGCGATCAACTCCTCGTGCGACATTCCCTGCAACACGGTCGCCCTGAAGATCACACCGTCGCCGCCCGTATTGCGCACTTCACGCAAGGTCCACTCGAAATCTTCGAGTAGCTCGTCAAGCGCGGGCAGGATGTAAAAAGCATTCTTGAACGATGCCGCGCCCACATCCTGCAAGCGCCTCCAGATCTTTACGCGCGCGTAGGCGGGCTGCGCCGGCAGGTTGAACGCGAACACCCACCATTCCCGGTTGGCGCGTGAAACCACGGGACGCCGCGAGGCGGGGGATGTCTTCTTGGATACTGTCGTATCTTGCATATCTATTGTTGGATATCATAGTATCAATTCTGCCCACACACTGAAAGTACAAAACGTGCGGGCAGCAACCCGGACGGCTAACACACACCGTGATCACTCGCAGAGATGTTGTGCGCCTCGCTGGCGGCGTCCTCACGAGCTCCTGCATGGAAGCCCGCTCCGAGAAGCTCGCAACCTCTCCCGCCCTCGCGAATGACTGGCGGCGGTTCTTCCCCGCGCTCTCGAATTCACCGGCTGGTCCATCCTTCGTCTATCTCGACAGCGCGGCCACTACTCAGCGTCCCGTTGCCGTTCTCGACACACTGACCGACTTTTACGCGCGCGGCAATGCGAACCCCGGTAAGAGCCAGCACGCGTTGGCCCGGCGCGCATACGAGCAATATGAAAGCGCGCGACAGACCGTGGCAACCTGGATCAATGCGGCCAACGCCGAGGAAGTCGTGTGGGTGCGAGGCACCACGGAAGCGATCAATCTCGTAGCGAGTGCCTGGGGCTCGATTGCGCTGCGACCTGCCGATGAGATCCTGCTGACAGTGGCCGAGCATGCGTCGAATTTGCTGCCATGGAAGTTGGCAACCGAACGCGTCGGCGCCAGGCTCCGGTTGGTCGACGTTGATGACGAGGGACGCATCTCGCTCGAGGACCTGGACCGCAAGCTCAGCGACCGGACACGCATCCTCGCTTTCAGCCACATCTCGAATGTTGCCGGCTATGTCAATCCCGCGGCGCAGATCTGCGCGCGTGCACGGCAAGCGGGAGCGCTGACATTGATCGATGCCGCCCAGTCGGCGCCGCATGTTCCCATTGACGTGCGTGCGCTCGGTTGCGACTTCCTGGCTTTCTCCAGCCACAAGATGCTGGGTCCAATGGGTATCGGCGTCCTCTGGGCACGACGCGAATTGCTGCAATCCATGCCTCCCTATCAGGCAGGTTCCAATATGGCTCATGCGGTCGACTTCGAGTCAGCGCAGCTCGAGCATGCGGCACACAAGTTCGGCGCTGGTACTCCCTACGCGCCCGGCCCACTTGGTCTTGCGGCGGCGATGCAATTTCTGAACTCGTTGGGTCGGCAGTCCGTGATGGCTCATGAACAGGCTCTCACCGACTATGCGCTTCGCAGACTTCGCGAAGTCCCCCGCCTGCGGTTGCTCGGACCCAAAGACAGCGAGCGCAGAATCCCCGTGTTCACTTTCGAGATTGCCGGGCTCAGTGCACAGCAGGTGCAACGCTCGCTCGATGATCAACAGGTCGCCATCCGTGCCGGCGACCTTTCGGCCTTGCCACTCCTGAAGCGCCTGGGTGTCGAGACGGCCGCACGAGCCTCCTGCTACCTCTACACCACCGAGGCCGATATCGACCGCCTGATCGCCGGCCTGAAGAAGCTGACTTCCTGATGAGCAAGCTGTGCAGAGATTCGATATTGACGGTTGCCTCAACTGCCATGCTCCTCTGCGCGGGCTTGAGTGGCGCGGTCCCTGGCGGCGAAACCGACAGCGACATCCGGCAGGTGGCAGAACGCTTGCGGGATCGAGCGCTCGCGGGGTCTCAGAGCTGGTCCATCCTTGAGGCGTTGACGACCGAGATTGGGGCGCGGCCGGTCGGCTCGCCCGCGATGCTGCGTGCCAGGGATTGGGGCGTAACGACACTGAAGGCGCTGGGCCTTGAAAACGTGCAGGCCGAAGAGTTCGTCAAAGAGAACGCGTGGTTTCGCGGCGCGGAATCCGCACAGGTCACGGCGCCCTACCCGCATGCTCTCGCAATCCTCGGGCTTGGCAATGGCGTTCCGACTCCGCCAAAGGGAGTCGAAGCGCCCATTGTCATGTTCTCGAGTTTCGAAGACCTGTCCGCCGTGTCCCCCGGAGATCTGGCCGGTCGGATTGCAGTGCTCAATCAGCCCATCAACGTGGCGCAGGGCGAAGAGGGTTATCGAGCTGCGGCGCGAGGCAGACGCGATGGGCCCTCCGTCGCTGCAGCACGTGGCGCGGTCGGATTTCTGGTCCGCTCCTTATCAACAAGCGACTCGCGCCTGCCGCATACGGGTGCGACTCGCTACGCCGAAGGCGTTGCACGCATTCCCGCGGCTGCTCTCGGCGTACCGGACGTCGAGCTCCTGGACCGCCTGGTGGCGCGTAGACAGCCCGTGACAGTGCGCATGAATCTGGCATCCACCGTCACAGCGAAAACACCGGCGTGGAATGTGATCGGCGATCTCGTCGGCCGTGACGGCTCCGGCGAAATGATCGTAATCGGCGGCCACCTGGACAGTTGGGATGTTGCAGAGGGAGCGACGGACGACGCTGCCGGCATAGCCATCTGCCTTGCCGCGACCCACCTTATCGCCGAGCTGCCGCAGCGGCCACGACGCACCATTCGTGTCGTCCTGTGGGGCTCGGAAGAAACCGGCGGAAGCGGTACCGCCTTCGCTCGAGCGCATCACGACGAGATTTCCAGGATTGTTCTGGCGAGTGAGAGCGACATGGGAAGCGGCAGCATCTACCGGATCGCGTTCTCGGCAGATGCCTGGAATGATCCCCGTTTGTCCGAGCTCGCGGCAATCCTTGCCCCGCTCGGCATCCTGCCGAACCATGAAGCTGCAACATTCGCTGGCACAGACGTCGAGGACCTGCGCAAGGCGGGCGTGCCGATCGTGAGAATGAGCCAGGATGCGCGGCGTTATTTCGCCACGCATCACTCCGCGGACGATACCCTCAACAAAGTGGATCGCAGCGATCTGGAACAGAACGTGGCCGCCTGGGCGGCAATGCTCTACGTCGTCGCAGAGAGCGGTATCGACCTGCGTGGCAACGCGCCTCGAAGCGAGTAGATCTTCAGGCGTCGAAGAAAGCCAGCGTCCTCACCTCGATGCTTTCTCGCGGTAAGGCGTCCGCCGAAGCGGATGGATCGGCAAACGCAGTGTGTGGAGCGAAACGGGCGATGCCGTTTTCCGCAGAGTCGAAGCATTTGATCAGCAGCACTTCCTCGTGCGTCATCCGTGGTGCGTAGAACCAACGATGGGACGGACTGAACTGCACGGTGTAGAACTCCCCCACCCGATCCGGATAGATCAGATCCGTCGCCACCAGGTCATCGAATGCCACGCTGCGGGCATCGGTCACCGCAAGCGGCGAGTCCTGCAATGGGCCGCGAATTGGGCGCCATACATTGATGACTGCAAAGCGCTTGCGCAGCAGCGCGTGATCCGCATCACCGAGGATCTCGCCACCCTTACGCCGCCCCGATGTCGTGGTGAAGTCGACGTGCACGCGATGCACCGGTGAGCGCGGCGTGAGGGCCGTGCCGCGCGAATTTCCAGGCCTGCGATGGCGCAGCGTGTGGTCGAAGCAGATGACGCGTGATGCGCCAGTCAGCTCGCCGACCAGGCGCTCAGCATCTGCGTAGTAGTCGGTTTCGATCGCATCGCGATCATTGAAGTGGCGAAAAGCACTCGGCGCGGCAGCGAACTGAAAGCCCTCGCGATCGACCGAAAACACTTGCGACGCCTGCCGTATGTTGCTGATGGCCACGGTGCGATCTTCGTACCGTGCCGTCGACTGCGGCTCGCCGGGTGGCGGATCATCCGCGTAGTTGCGCGGCCTTCCCTGCCCTGGCGCCACGTACGTCAGGACGCCGTTCACGCCAGAGACGGATTGCGTTCCAGACTCCGTCAGTCGCACGTCGCGCACTCCTGCACCAGCCGGGGTGAAATGCGTGCATCACTCTTCGGCCGTGGATCAACCGCGTCCGCCGCGCTTACCGCGCGCTCGTCGTTCGGATCGATCCAATACACTGCATCGAAGGGAATTGAGCCCTGACTGATACGGGCGATGATGGTGTCGAAGATCGAGTATGGTCGCTTGCTCATCACGTTCCTCCAGCCTGCACCGCAAATCGCGCACGTCGCGATTCGTCGGGACGCTGGCAGGTTGCGCCCACGCGCTCAACGGAACAAACACGGTCTCTTTATGAACCTTAAGTTTTGCTTTACCAGCGCTCTCAGGTCGCGGACGGGATGGCGATCGATTGGCGCCACGCCGGTAACTCCGACAGATTTGCGTGCCAGCGCCTGATCTCGGCGTATCCGGCAACGGGAAGCTGCGCGGGCGCGCTGAGGTTCAGTGGCGCACCGATGGAGAAATCCGCGACGGTGAGCCTGTCGCCCGCGATGTATTCGCGTCCCTTGAGGTGCGCATCGAGAACGGCCGCGGCGCGGTGAAAGCGTTCTTCGCCCTTGGCAATTTCCGCCAGGTCTGGGTCGCCGATATGCAGGAGTTTCTTGACCAGGCGCTCGAAGATCATGGTTGCGCAGGCGGGATCCCAGTTGGCGAGATCCCAGCACTGCCAGCGTGTGACATCGGCGCGACCGCGCGTATCGGTGGGAAGAAGACCGCTCGCGGGTTTCTTGTCCGCGAGGTATTGGAGAATCGCGTTCGACTCCCACAGCACGAAGCCGTCCTCCTCCATGACCGGCATGCGCTGGTTCGGATTCAAGGCCGTGAACTCGGGACGTCTCTGTTCGCCCTTGGTGAGATCGACTATGCGCTTTTCGTAATCGATGCCGAGATGCGCTGCCAGCGCGATGACCTTGAAGGCGCGCGGTGAAGGCGGAAACACGTAAAGATTCAACATGTCGGTTCTCCTGCCTGTCGGGTCATTGCGCGGCTGCGGCCGCGTATAGATTGAGCAAGTTGCTCCAGCCGTTGGGCGCATCGATTGCCTGTCGCAGCGTTTCAGCCTGCTCCCCGTGACGCTCGAGATGACGATGCTCCAGCTCGACGAGCGTGGCATTGGCGCCAGCGGCGACGAAACGAACTTCGACTTCGGACGTGACTTTGGGGTCGTATTTGAATTGGGGGCTCAATTGCCAACCGAGGACGAGGCGATTCGGCGGCTCCCACACCAGTACCTTGCCGACGTCACATTCCGAGCCGTCCTGCCCACGTTCGAACCAGCGCCCACCGGCCCGCGGCTCGATCACCGCTTCCTTCATTGGCGAAGTACCGATCGAATGCGAAGGCGGCCACCAGCGGGCCAAGCCCGTGGTGAAAACCTCAAAAGCGTGTGCGGGAGGAGCGCTGACGCGAACGCTTTTGCGGACGGGCGCGGGCGTGATGATGCGATTCATCGTTCTTTTCCCTGGATTGCGTTTCCGGTGCCGGCCGCGAGCGCTCGATTTCCGCCTGGAACGCCACAAGGGCCTGATCCCAGAACTGATCGAGCCACTTACGCAGGGGGCCGAGCCCGTGTGGATCGATGTAATAGACGCGCCGCGCGCCTTCGGCGCGATCGGCAACCAGCCCGGCTTCCTTCAGCACCTTGAGATGTTGCGAGACAGCGGGCCGGCTCACTGGCATTTCCTCGGCGATCTCGCCTACCGCGCGCGGCCCGGAACGCAATCGTTCAAAGACTTCCCGGCGGGTGGGGTCGGCAAGCGCGGCGAGCGCAGAAGCGTAAGCCATGTCTTACGGTAAACTATAGCTTACCGAAACGCAAGGGCCAGCTGGTCAATTGCTGATGTTTGTTGCGCGTGTCTGGATGGCAGTGCGCTCGCCTCTTGCCGCCTGTCTGAATTCGCGTGGCGAGACGCCGGCTGCGCGATGGAAGCTGCGGATGAAGTTCGACAGGTCGCCGAAGCCGCTTTCGTAGGCGATGTCGCTGATCGGCCGGCTATTGTCGGTCAGGTCGGTCAGCATGCGCGCCGCGCGCCGCAGCCTCGAGCGCACCAGGTACTGATGCGGTGTCACACCGAGGACGCGCGTGAAGAGGCGCAGGAAGTGAAATGGGCTCAAACCTGCCTGCCCCGACGCCTTCTCCAGATCGATCGTCGCTTGAGAATTGTCATCGATCCACAATGCCGTCTCCACGGCACGCCGGCGATCAGCTGCACGGGCCTGCGGTGCATCGTGTTTGCAGTCGAGTACCAGCTCTATGAACCGCGCAGCGAACAACAGGGCTGCCTCGTCCAGACCGACATCGCTGCGTTGTTCTGCCGTCGCCTGCGCGAGTTCGCCGAGCACCATCAGTTCCGACAACGGCGGCACGCTGCCGACGCGCCACATCTCGGCTCCGGCGCCCAGGGACTCGGCGAGATGCGCCTCGAGGTGAAACGACAGGCACTCATCACCATGAGCGTGATCGTGCGTGCACATGAACTCATCGCCGGGGTGGCCGACCAGAACGGACCCGGCCACGAGCTCGAATGACCGGCCCCGGTGCCGATAGCCGAACGTGCCGCGGCGCACGTAGGAAACCGTGTGCTGGGCGTGAAGCTCAACAAAGGGCCGATCTGCGGGTCCGGATGTGCATCGACAGTCGACGACGGTGATCGGTCCGCGCTGCAGTGGTGTCGTGACCAGCATTGGCCTCGAAGGCTACGCCCGGGCGTGCGGGCGGGCAACGATCTATGTCTTCGGCCGCAGGTCTTTCCCAAGGTCTGTCGCCCGCCACAAATACCAGCTCGCGATGGTCCGATACGGTCGCCAGCGTGCGCCGTACTTCTGCAGATCCTTGGGGTGCGGCGGCTTGCGCTTGCGAAAAGCGATCATGAATCCCTTGCGGACGCCGTAGTCGTCCACCGGCAGCACGTCGGGTCGGCCGAGACGGAACATGAGCAGCATCTCCACCGTCCAGCGCCCGATTCCACGCACCTCGGTGAGTCGCTCGATGATCGCCTCGTCATCCATGCGATGCACTTCGGCCAGCGTCGGAACCTTGCCATCCACCGCCTTGCGAGCGAGGTCGCGCAGCGACAGCATCTTGGAGCGGGACAAGCCGGCGCTTCGCAGCCTCGCATCGCCTGCCCGCAGGATCTGTTCTGCATTCGGTCCGGCGTGGCCGCCCGGAAACAGCGCGCACAGACGTGCAAAGATCGTCGCCGCCGCCCGACCGTTGAGTTGCTGGTACACGATCGCTTCGGCGAGTGCCATGAAGACATTCGGCGTCCGGTCGAGTCGCATGCGAAAAGGACCGACTGCATCCATGAGCCGCGCGAGCGTCGGGTCGGCGGCGCGCAAATGCTCCAGCGCGGTGGCCGGATCGAAACCGAAAACCCCGTCACCCTCGAACAGCGCGAGTTGCCCGTTCGCACTCGCACTCTCGATCGAGAGCAGTCGGAGTTTGGTCGCTATGCCTCCGTTCGCGGAGAAGCCGCCCAGCCGACCGTCGGCGGCCAGAACGCGATGACACGGGACCACGATTGCGAACGGATTGCGCCCGAGAGCCTGGCCTACCGCGCGCGCCGAACCCAGCGAGCCGAGTTGTTTCGCGATCTCTCCGTACGAGAGCGTGGCCCCGGGTGGAATCGTGCGCGCGACCTCGTAAACGCGGCGATGAAATGGTGGCACGCCCTCCAGATCGAGCGTTACCGCGGAGAGATCGCTCTCCTCCCCGCGCAACAACGCCACGATTCCGTCGAGCGCCAGTTGAATTTCGGCTGGTGGAGAGACTTCCCGCGCCTGCGGAAAACGCCCGCGAAGACGCTCCTGCGTCTCGGCCTCGCGCCGTTCGGGAAGCTGAATACCGACTACACCGCGTTCAGTCCAGGCGATGCCGCAGCGACCGATGGCTGTATCGAACAGGGTAAAAGAGGGAACCGCCATGAGGCGCGGGATTTTAACATCGGATCGCCGCCCGCCACTTGGCGGATCTTGCTCCGAAGAGCGCAGCGAAGGTTAGAATCGAACCCGGAGTCAGCGCGGCATGTCCAATATCAAGCTCGTCGATGTTTCGATCCGGGACGGCAACCAGAGCATCTGGGGAGCCACCGGACTGAACATTGCCCAGACCCTGCAGATTGCACCCATCATGGACCGCATCGGGCTGCAGGCAATCGATTTCACCTCGAGCACGCACATGGGCGTGTGCGTGCGCACGCATAAGCAGAATCCGTGGACACTGATTCGGGGCATGCGCTCGGCAGCGCCCCACACGCCGTTGCAGTTCATCACCACCGGGTTCCGTTTCATCTCGTGGGAGACCTCCGATCCCGAGTTCATGCGACTCGCGTATCGCACGCTGGTGATCAACGGCATCTCGCGCTTCGCGCTGATCGATCCCATGCACGACGCGCAGGCGCTCCTCGATGGCGCGCGGATGATCCGTCAGGAAGGCGGCGAAGTGCTCGCCGGGCTCACTTACACGATCAGCTCCGTTCATGATGATGCGTTCTACGCAGATCTCGCCGCCGTGCTCGCCGCATCGCCCGATGTCGCGCGCCTGTACATAAAGGACCCGACGGGACTTCTGACGCCCGAGCGCGCACGCACGCTGATACCAGCCGTGCGCGCCCGCATTGGCGCCAAGGCGCTCGAGCTGCATTCACATTGCACGATCGGACTTGCACCGTTGACTTACATGACAGCGGCCGAGCTCGGAATCGACGTGCTGCATGTCGCTGCCGGACCCCTCGCCAACGGCACGTCCCTGCCCGACGCGCGCCGGGTCGTTGCCAACCTGCGCGAGCTCGGCCACGCGGTGCATATCCATGATGCGTCACTGGAGCGCGTTGCCGGCTACTTCTCGAGTCTTGCGGATGCCGAGGGGCTGCCGGCCGGAGCACCACAGGAATACGACGCAGCTTTTCTGCGCCACCAATTGCCCGGCGGAGCCATTACGACGACCATCCGCCAGCTCGAGGAACTGAACCTGAGCGATCGATTGCCCGCCGTCATCGAAGAAACGATACGGGTGCGCGCCGAGCTTGGCTATCCGATCATGGTGACACCCTTCCCGCAGATCGTGTGCACGCAGGCGCTCTTCAACGTCATCGGCCCGGAACGCTACTCGAACGTGCCGGATCAGGTGATTCGATATGTAATCGGGCGCTTCGGACGGCCCACCGCGCCCGTCGATCCGAACGTCAAGGATCGCATCCTCGATCGCCCGCGGGCGCGCGAACTGGCTACCGAGCCACCACCGCCGTCCCTCGTCGAGCTGCGGCGTCGTTTCGGAATGGCGATGACGGACGAAGAGTTCCTGTTGCGCGCCGTGATGCCCGCAGAGCAAATCGACGCGATGCTCGCAGCGGAGCCTGCCGGGCTGCGCTACAACCCCGATACACGCCCACTGGTGGACCTGATCCGCGAGATGAGTCGAAGGACCGATGCCGCGGAGCTCATCGTCGAGAAACCGAACTTCCGGCTCGAGCTGCGTCGCCGGGCCTGATCAATGGATGCTGCCACCAACGTGCAGGCACGACTGCACACCGCGCGGGCCTTTCTCTTCGATCTCGATGGCACGCTGGTGCTCGGCGATCGCAACAATCGCTCGATCCGGCCGCTCCCCGGCGCGGTCGAGCTGCTCGAGCGACTTCAGCAGCGGCAGGTGCCGTATGCGATTTTCACCAACGGCACGGTGCGCACGCCCGAGGAATACGTGCACGAGCTGCGCCAGGCGGGGATCCAGGTCGCAAATCACCTTGCGCTCACGCCGAGCAGCGTGGCGGCGGAGTACTTCACACGCAAGGGCTATCGGCGCGTACGCGTGCTGGGTGTCGAGGGCGTATGGCGACCGCTGCAAGCGGCGGGACTCGAGATCGTGCGCGGTACCGCGGATGAACCGGTCGATGCCGTATTCGTCGGCTGGTATCGCGAATTCACGATGGATGAGATTCAGGCAGCGTGCGATGCAATCATCGCCGGTGCGCGCCTCTACACTGGTTCACTCGCGCCCTACTTCGCCAGTGCACAGGGAAGGGTTCTCTCCTCTTCGCGCGTCCTATGCGCCGCGATCACCAGCATTACCGGCAAGCGAGCGACGGTGCTCGGCAAGCCCGCTGCAGAAGCGGCGCGGTGTGCGTGCCGGCGCCTCGGCATCGATGCCACTGAGCTGGTCGTAGTAGGCGACGATCCGGCGATCGAGGTGTTCATGGCACGACGCGTCGGCGCGTTGGGCGTCGCCGTTCGCACTGGCGTGTGGAGCGCCGGCGAAGTCTCGCAGCTGCCAGCGCCGCATCGTCCCCATCTCGCGCTGCAGGACGTCTCAGAGCTCCTGAGCGTCCTCGATCGAACCCGAAAAAGCTGACCTACCAGATCCGGACGCGCTCTTCCGGCTTGAGATACAGCTTGTCTCCGGGCTGCACGTCGAAGGCTCGATACCACGCGTCCATGTTGCGCACGGAACCGTTGACGCGGAACTTGGGTGGACTGTGGACATCCGCGAGCACCAGTTCCCGCATCGTGTCGTCGCGATACTTCTCGCGCCAGACCTGCGCCCAACCGAGGAAGAAGCGCTGTTCGCCGGTGAGTCCCTCAATCACCGGGGCCTTCTGGCCGTGTAGCGAAATCTGATAGGCGTCGTACGCAATGTTGAGGCCGCCCAGATCGCCGATGTTCTCGCCGAGCGTGTTCTCACCTTTCACATTGAGACCCGGCAGCGCTTCGAAGCCTGAGTACTGGTCGATCAGCTTCTGGGCGCGTGCAGTAAAGGCCTTGTCGTCCTTTTCGTTCCACCAGTCAGTGAGAGAGCCGTCGGGGCCAAACTTGCGGCCACGATCGTCGAAGCCGTGGCCGATCTCGTGGCCGATGACGGTGCCGATCGCGCCATAGTTGACCGCCGCGTCCGCGTTCGGGTCGAAGAACGGCGGCTGCAGGATTGCGGCGGGAAACACGATTTCGTTGTTGAGCGGGTTGTAGTAGGCGTTCACCTCCTGCGGCAGCATGCCCCATTCGGCGCGATCGACCGGCTTGTCGAGGCGGTCCACCTGGTAGTCCCACTGCCAGATCTGCGCGCGCTGTACGTTGCCGATCAGATCGTCGCGCTTCACGGCGAGGCTGGAGTAGTCCTTCCACTTGTCGGGATAACCGATCTTGGTGATGAAGCTCGCGAGCTTTTCCTGCGCACGCTTCTTGGTCTCGGGTGTCATCCAGTCGAGCCCGTCGATGCGCACTTTCAATGCCGCGAGCAAGTTGTTCACCAGCTCCTGCATCTTCGCCTTCGAATCGGCGGTGAAATATCTCTGCACGTAGACCTGGGCGACCTGCTCGCCAAGCGAGTCGTTGACCTGTTGGACACCGCGCTCCCAGCGCTCGCGCTTCTTCGGCTGCCCGCGCAGCGTCTGGCCGTAGAACGCGAACACCGTGTCATCGAAACGCACCGGCAGGTAGCGAGCGTGATCTGTCAGGTAGTGAACGGTGAGGTACGCCTTCAGCGCATCGACGTCGGTCTTGCCGACCAGCTTGGCGATGTCCTGCACGGCCGTGATCTCGCCGAGCACGAATTTCTCGCGCGTGCCGAGGCGCCCGGGCTCCAGGAACGCCTGCCAGGCGAAGCCGGGCGCCTGCTCGAGCAGCTCCTTCTTGGTGCGCGGGTTGTAGTTCGCTTCCACGTCACGCTGCTTTTCGATCGGCCACTGTGCCTGGGCGATCGCGGTCTCGAGATCCATGATGGCCTTGGCGTGCTTCGATGCATCGGCATAAGCCACGAGCGTCAACATCTGCTCCATGTAGGCCACGTATTTCTCGCGAATCTCCTTCAACCTCGGGTCATCCTTGAGGTAATAGTCGCGATCCGGAAGTCCCAGACCTGCCTGGCCGATGGTGACGGCGTAGACGTTCGGGTTCTTCAGGTCGGCGTCGAAAGTTACGGCGAAGGTGGATTCGAAGCCCGGCGAACCAAACAGCGCGGCAATGTCGGTGAGGGAACGCGCGTTGCGGATTCGATCAAGGTCGGCCTGGACAGGTTTCAGTCCCGCGGTTTCTATGGCCTCGAGATCCATGAAGCTCGCATAAAAATCACCGATCTTTTGCTCCGGCGTGCCCGGCGCAGATTTTTTCGCGGCCGCATCTTCGATGATGCCGCGCACGCGTTTGCGCGCAGCATCGTCGAGCACCACAAAGCTGCCGTAGCTGGTCCGATCCTCGGGGATCGCGAACGTGTCGTACCACTGGCCGTTGGCGAAGCTGAAGAAGTCATCGCCTGGCTTCACGCTCGGCTTGCGGGCGCTGAGGTCGAGGCCGAAGTCGCCGATGGCCGCACCAGGCCGCGAAACGGAGCTGTCCTGCGCATCGGCAGCCTGCACACCGGGCACCAGAGAGAAGGCGCAGACGAGACACAGCGTCAGAATCTGCAAATCTTCGAGTCATGATGAACGCAGCCTCCGGGAAGAGGCGCCAATGCTACGTCATTGCATTGCCTTCATCCTCCTCGCCGGATTTGTCACGCCGGTGCAGCGTACCGGCCCGATTCCACGGCTGTTGGACCCGCGGACGGAGCAAGAAAGCAATCTCCCTCCGGAAGATGGGCACGCGCAACACCTGCCAACGCCCGACAGGGAAACTTGCCGCCCGCCTGCGCATCGAACGTAAGATACCGGCACAGGCTGGCCACGACACTCGAGCGCCACATGGGTCAATTGAGTGATTGGGTCTTTCCCGAGCAACTTCAGCCGCGCCCGGCGGAGTTGCGCTTCGACTTGCACGAGGCACTCCGGTCAATCGTCGCCTTGCGTGCCGAAGTTCCCGAGGACGCCTTCACGGCTTCAGTGCTCGGCACCGAACGGACCGGCAACGCCGTGCTCATTCGCCAGGATGGCCTGCTCCTCACCATCGGTTATCTCATTACCGAAGCCGAATCGATCTGGCTCACCAGCATCGACGGGGCGGTGGTCCCCGGGCATCCCCTCGCCTTCGACTACGCCACCGGTTTCGGGCTCGTCCTGCCGCTCGGCCAGTTGGCGCTACCCCCGCTGCCGCGAGGCTCGGCCAGCGCGGTCACGACCGGGTCAAGGGTGTTTGCGATCAGTCACGGTGGCCTGGGTCACGCACTCGAGACCCGGATCATCGCCAAACGCGAATTCGCGGGCTATTGGGAGTATGTGCTCGACGAGGCGCTGTTCACCGCGCCCGCGCATCCTCACTGGTCCGGCGCGGCACTCATCGACGAGTCGGGCAGGCTGCTCGGCATTGGTTCGCTGTTGGTGCAGGAGCAGCAGTCCGACAAGGTCGAGGCGAACATGTTCGTGCCCATCGATCTGCTGGAACCAATTCTCGACGAGATGTCGACCACTGGACGACCGCCACGTGCGCCACGCCCCTGGCTTGGCATGTATACGATGGAGATGCAGGGGCACCTGGTCGTCAGCGGGCTAGCGGACCAGGGGCCCGCAGCTCGCGCGGGCGTGCGGCCGGGCGACCTGATCCTGCAGGTGGCCGGTGAACCCGTCTCTGGTCTGGCGGACTTGTTCCGCAGCATCTGGCGACTCGGCCCGGTCGGCACCGATGTGCCACTGACGCTCGCGCGCGGCAGCGCACAGCCCCTGGTCAGGGTTCGCTCAGCGGACCGAAACGACTATCTGCGCAAACCAGCGCAACATTGAGTCGCAAGCAGGCTCAGGCCGAATAGTCCAGCAGGCTTCCCGTGCGGACCGGCCGCTCGTGACGCACAGCGAACCCCGCTGCCGCATCGACCTGTGCCAAGGCGCGCAACTCGCGCGGACCAACGCCGTGGTAGCGGCGCAAACGCCGCACCAACGTGCTGCGATCATCGAAGCCGACGCGATCGGCGATCTCCGCCACCGCCAGGTCGGTCGATTGCAGAAGCCTTACCGCAGCCTCGGTGCGTCGCCGTTGCAGGTACTCATAGGGGCTTTGGCCATGCACCGCCTTGAACTCGCGCAGCATGTGGAACATCGACCAGCGCGCGGCGCCGGCCAGCTCGTGCAAGGACAACGGCTGTTCATATGCGGAGTGAATCAGGTCGGTCACGCGTGCGACGCGTTGGAACATCTCGCGGCGCGTGCGCGCCCTCGCGCGCGTGAGAGCCGCCACGTGCCTGCCAATATCCGCTTCGTTGCGCAAGACCCGCTCGAGCAGTAGCGCAACATGCTCTTCGTACCACAACGGCTCGTCGATTCCATGCTCGATGTGGTGCGCGATGAAGCGCAGCACCGACGCAATGGCCGAGTGGCGGGGCCGAACGTGCTCGTGAAACAGTGGTCGTTCGCCGTCCGACGACGGCGCAAGGATTGTTTCCGCGCTTCCGCCGATCGCATCGAAGGCCTGAGCGAACAGCTCCGGACTGAAATAGATCGCGAGCGCCCGCCCGGCAGCTGCGCGGCGGAATCCGGCATTCAGAGAGTGACCGGCGTTGAGGACCAGAAAAACCTCGTCATCGAGTGCCACCCCGCGCTGATCGACGGCCAGTTGATAACGCCCGTGCCATGCGGCATGAATCGATGGCACGCGTGCATCTACCTCGTAGCGATTGCGGCCGGCGCATATCCAGTGCACTTCCGTGTCGCGTGTCGGACTCTTCAGAGGGCTGCCATTCGCCGCGCCGGTGCAGTGGAATCTGCGAATCGTCATGCTCACGTTGTTACCTGCCTTGGCGTATATCCCGAAACGGCTGCAACTGCGTTGCGCCGACCACACAGGCAGATAAGCTAGGCGCGAAGTCACGCGCGGAAAATGAAATTGCGTTGAGTCAGCCGTTGGATGCCGTGGAGCATCGGGACCGTGCTGCCAGGTGACCTGATATCGCGCCGAACGGAGGGCGCAAAGTGGCTAGCTGCGCTCGGGCTCCGGTTCGTTTTTGCCGAGACGCAACGTCTTCACCACACGGGACAGATAGCGCTTGCTGATCGGAATTTCACGCCCACTCGGCATCACCGCGAACGCGCGCCCGGAATCCTGCCGGCGGATCGCGGCGACCAGGTCATGCCGCACGATTTCCGAACGGTGCACGCGCACAAACAGCCTCGGATCGAGCTGCTCGGCGAGTGCTCCGAGCTTCGCGCGCAGCAGGCGCACGCGCTGCCCGACGTGCAGTCGGACGTAGTCGCCGTCCGCCTCGATCCGCTCCACGAGATTCACCGGGATGCGTACCCGGCTGTCGCCCTCGCGCACCCAGAGCTCATTCTCGTAGCGGGTTTCGAGCGCTGCGCGGCGGCCCTGACGCAGAGTATTCACCAGCGTCTTCAGCTCCCCAACGCGCATCTGCGCATCGTGCAGCTCAATGCGCGTCCGCGCCCGATCCAGCGCCATGCGCAACCGTTCCTGCTCCACCGGCTTGAGCAGGTAGTCGACACTGCCGGTGGCGAAGGCCTGCACGGCGAAATGATCGAACGCAGTAACGAAGACGACTTGTGGCAGCTCCTCGTCACCCAGGGCATCGATGAGCTCGAAGCCATTGAGCTCGGGCATCTCGATGTCGAGCAGCACCACGTCGGGTGACAGGGAACGAATGAGCTCGAGCGCGCGGCGACCGTCGCGTGCCTTGCCGACGAGTTCCACTTCCGGCAGATCGCGCAGGCACCACTCCAGGCGTTGCAGGGCGAGCGGCTCGTCGTCGACTGCCAGCACCCGCATGTCGAGGCGACTCTGCACAGGTTTCATGAGCGCGACCGCGGGTTGGCGACGCAACGCGCCTCATGAAACCTGTGCAGAGTCGCCTCAATGCTCATGCCGCGATCTCCAGGGGCAGACTCAGCTCGACCGTGAAGCTTCCCATGCGCTCGATCACCGCAAGCGCGCTCTCAGACCCGTAGAAGCTTGCGAGGCGCCGCCCCACGTTCGCAAGACCGACCCGCGATCCCGCGGTGGGACGAACGGTGGGGTGAACTGGAGCATCGTTTTGCACCACGACTAGCAACGATTGCGCGCGTTGTGTCGCACGGACCTGGATGCTCACCGCATCGGACATGCGCGCGACGCCGTGTTTGACTGCATTCTCGATCAAAGGTTGCAGGATCAGGTGTGGCACGAGCGCCCGATCCAGTCCATCCGCGATCTCGGTGGTGAACCGCACCCGGTCGCCAAAGCGGGTGAGCTCGATGTCGAGGTACT
>CAWEOT010000009.1:0-429181 GCA_963810775.1 uncultured Gammaproteobacteria bacterium | reverse complement strand
TCGCACAGGACGCGATGTTCGACGCGTTGCACACCAACGCGAGATTTGCCCCGCTCGTTCAACAAATAGGTATCTTATCATCGGGTTTTGCCGGGATGCCGCACTCAGCTTCGTAGTTCGAAGAGATTTCACGCATGCCGCCCTAAGCTCTCGTCGCCGTCGGCGATTGTCTTCATGTCATTCCACGACGGCTGCACGAGCTGGTGGCCGCGCGCAGTCGTATGAAGCCATCGACGCACCATAACCGCCGGCGTAGAGCGAGGCGAGTATGTCGCCCTCGCGCAGATCGGGAACTCTGACGATTCAGCGAACAGGGTCGCCAGCTTCATTGATGTGACCGGCCACCGTGCAGTTCTTTCGACGGCGCTGCGTCGGCGGCGCGGCACAGGACGTCCTGGTGATAGTGATCAAGGCGTTGCAGTTGAAGGCGTTCGACCCCGCAGTTGGACACCGACAACCGCATCCCCGCCTTGTCTTCGATCGTCACGACCTCCACCAGCAGGTCGCGGCGTCCTTGATCAGGGTAATGCGCGGGTTCAGGTCATGATCGTCACGCCGGCGAAACCCAAGTAACAATTCCCTGCACGTATGCATCAAGATCGACGCCTTGATCGAACACTGCAACAGAATCCCGAGGCCACCGCGACTGGAGTTGCCGCAGACCAGAGTTCCTCGCTGAGCCAGTTCAGCTGCCTCGCTACGTCCTGAAGAACTCCTGCCAGTACGGCGCGCCGGCCGCCCGACCCAATGTGAGAATGCAGGCCTTGCACTTCAAGGCGCTTGATCGCCCAGCGCGAGAGCCTGCCTCGAAACGATCCGCATAGATACCCCGAACTTGGTGCGGCTGCTCTCCTTCGTTGCGTGAGCTGAGCCGAATGGCCCGTGCCGAACTTCAGATCGATGCGTAGGCCGATGGCGCACCAGGGCGCGCGTCGGCCGACGCGACAAATCACGCTGAGGGAGTCGAGGTTCGGCCTGAGGTGCTCGGCTGAGGATCGCTGGTGGAGGTCACGTTCGCTAAGGTCGTTGCGGTACCGAGATCTCCTCAGGCTTCCACCCGGCGCTCAGCGCGAGCTCGACTTCCTCGCGAGCCAGCGTAGATGCCCACATCGCCGAGCGAGCGCATCGACGAAACGCGGGTCGCAGATGGCCTTGAGGGCGTGATGAAAGCGATTACGTAGCTGTGCACGATCGAACGCGGCCTCGACCCGACGAGCGTTTTCTCGCCGCGCGTCGGGGTCGTACACGTACGGTGGTGTCCGTGCTTCACCGCCAGGGCCTTCAGCGTGTTCGCCCACGAAATCGCAATCAGCCACATACACATCCGAGCGCTTCGAGCACCACCACGGACTCGGCCGCTGAAGGTGTCGTTCACGAGCGCGTCGACTGGCGGACGAAGAGATCTCTTCAAGTTACGCTTCCGCCGCGAGTTGGCCTCTATGATCCGGCTGATGCTGCAATGCGTATGCCGCTGATCGACGTCCCCTCGAAGCTGGCTTACCTGGATTGAGGCGGAGTTCCGACGGCGCAAGGTGGTTTTTAGCATTGCCGTCGTTTACCTCGTCGTCGCCTGGCTCCTGATCCAGGTTGCAAAACCTGAGCCTCGGCCCGCTCGGCCTGCCGCAGTGGTCGATGCGGCTGGTCGTCGTCTGTTCGCGCTCGGATTCCCAGTCAGCGTTGGCGCTTGCGTGGGCGTTCAATGACGCCACGTGGCATCGAACGCACTGGCACTGCTCCGCAGCAAATGACACATCCGGATCCAGGCCCAAACTGACAACCGCCCGCGGAGCCACGCCGATTGCGACACCTGCGAGGCGACCACCGGCACGCGCGATGGCGCGAAGTCGCTCGCGATCCTGCCGTTTGCGGACCTGAGTGCCAGCGAGATCAGGACTATTTCTGCGACGGCATCGCCGAAGAGATCATAGACGCGCTCTGCTTGCCATCCGGGGCCTCAAGTACATCGCGCACGTCTGCTTTTCCAGTTCAAGGGCAAGTCTGCCCGAGACGTCCACGAGATCAGCCGCACGCTCGGTGTCGACTCAGTGCTCGAAGGCGAGTGTTCGCAAGGCCGGCGATCGAGTCCGCATTACAGCGCGGACTGATCGGCGCGGGCGACGCTACCCGCCTCTGAGTCAGAGAGCTTGACCGGCGGTCTCGAGGACGTGTCGCGATTCGAAGAGATCGCTGAGGCGGATGCGTGCCGCTGTTCGAGAGGAACCTGCAGAGCGCGGACGAGCCGAAGGTTTCAATGACAGCAGCACAACCAATATCGATGCGTACGAGTTCTATCTGCGCGGGGCGCGCAATGCTGCGCGGCATCGTGCCGGCGAGTGGTGGCGCGCTGCCGATGTTTCCGTCGCTCGATGAAATCGATCCCGGCTTCGCGCTGGCGCACGCTGGATTTGCTGGGCGCTCGCCGACAACATTTTCTGGCGTCCCACTGCGAGATGCGGCCGAGATCGCGGAGGCACTGCGGGCGTCGACGCGCGCAGAGGAGCTGCGCAGCCCAGGACTCGCGGAAGTCATGGTTGCACGCGGCACGCTGCTCTCGGCCCAGAATCTCGACGATGAGGCCACAGCGGCGTACGAAGAGGCCCTCGACGTGGCCGATCTGCCCGATGTCTGCTCGTATGCCCGCCACGCGTTCAGCGCCAGTGACTTCTCGAAGGCTGCGCGGCTCTTCGAACGCAACGTCGAGCTCGATCCGACGAATTTCACCGCGTGCGGACCTGTGCGCGCAGGTGTTGTGATACGCTTGGCGACAGCGTGCGCAGCCGCCGGCGTATAGACGCTGCGCGGAGTGATCGATCGACAACTCGAAATCTATTCCCGACGATGCTCGCGCGATCATGCGTGCCTCCGCCAACGCGTTCCTGGGACGGCGCGAGCGCGCGTTCGCGTTGATCGAGCGCTCGCTGGCGCAGCCTACGGTCTCCGGATCCACGCTCTACAACTGCGCGTGTGGGTATGCGCGTCTCGGTGAGACTCGACAAGGCCCTGGCCTGCTCGAGCGCTGGGTCGAGACGGGCACGGGCAGTGCCGGCTGGGTGCGCGCCGACCGCGACCTCGACAGCCTGCGCGATCCGCGGTTCCACACCCTAGTGGCCGACCTCGAACACGCACGACTACCTGAGCAGAGGCGCCGCAGCCGGCCGAAGGCTCAGGCTAGCGGAAGTCGGCGTATCTCTACTGAGGCGAGATCGCAACCGCACTCGGCTCCGGCGGGCTTGCCAGCACGCATGCTCAACGCAGCGATCTTGTCATTGTCGAGGGCAAAGTGGAGACACATCTTGAAGGGATCAGCAAGACCTGCCTTCGGAAAGTTTCCGTCCACCTTGGCGGTGACGACGGTCTTTCCGTCGCGGCAGTCCACCTCGGTGATATCGAGGCTCACTTGTGCGTGCCGATATATTGTCGATCGCTCCACTCTTTGATTTCAGCGGCACCGCGATAATTGTGTCCGTCGTCGGTGACGATGGCGTCTTTGGTGAAAGTCGCGAGAAACGCCGGGTGTCATGGGCATTAGTTGCCTCGACGAATGCGGCGATGGGCGGCGATAGTTCGGTAGAGACGGGCTCGAGTTCTGTCTTGGACATGGCATTCTCCGGATGGATCGCGAACAGTCACCGTACAGGGCTGGGAGCATGCCGTCTGTGCGTTTCTGTACATAGCTAGCACGGGCGCTCTGGGCCGGGCTGGACTCATCGATAGAAAACGTGATTGCCGATCTTCGCGACGCTCCGCTTGGTTCTCGCCCAGTATGGTTGCGCGCCGGTCGCGTGGTAGTAGAGCGCATCGGGCACGAGCGGCATGTGGGAATCGTTGTACACCGCTGTAGCGACAGCTATTGCCTGTTGCCAGGCTGGCCCCCAAGGGTCGCTGTGCTCCAGCTCCGTCCAGGAGAAGTGCGCGACGAAGCGGCGGCGTAGCGGGTCCCAGCGCGTGTCGTGCACCACTCCGCAGATCGTCTTCGGGAAATTCGGCGACCTCAGTCGATTGAGCGTGACTTCGGCGATCGCGTACTGTCCGTTCAGGGACTCCCCGCGAGCCTCGAAGTAGATGTTTTCTGCCAGACACCGCAGCTCGAGCGCGCGCCTGTGCTCTGACTGCAAGCGGGCGGGCTCATCGCGCGAGCGGCCCGAGTATGCGAGCGCTACGATCGAGGTCAGTGCGATGATGGGTACCGCCAGCATCGCGAAGAAGGACATGCCACCCCCATCGCGCGCGAGCCAATAGAAGACGATCCGGCGTCGCCACGACGCAGGCCGGATACGCGCTCGCCAGATGCGTGCCTGATACAGCAGTGATTTGCGCACGGCTGCCGCCGCACCTCACAGCATGCTGTCGAGGCGATCGAGGTCGTTCACCACGCGCCAGTGTCCGCCGGCTTTCTCCACTTCACCCTTCCAGTGCTCGAGCCGCGCCAGATATTGGCGCGGGTCGTAGTTGTCCTTGCGCAGCTTGACGACATTCAGCGCCACCACGTCGAAACCTTTGAACGGCACCTCGATGTCGCGCTTATAGCCTTGCTCGAGGTCCTGCTCGAGGTCCGAGAAGATGAGGATGGTCTTGCGACCGGTGCCCTTCTCGTTCAGGAACTCCACGGCCTGCAGCAGGCCGCCGGTGATGTCCGTGTACTGCGAGGCGTTCTCGCGAGCGACGAAGTCGCCCACCTTCTGCGCGAACGCACGCTTCTGCGCATTGGCAGTGGTCGGACGTTCGTCGAACGTAGCCTTCGCGATGATGTCCTTCTCGCTGAAGCTGCCGGTGTCGATGCGCGCCACCGCAAAGGAGTCCGCTGGTTCGAGCCGCGAGAGCGTGTAAAGGATCACGTCCTGTGCCTTGCGCAGCTCGCCGCGGTAGGTACCGGACGTGTCGAGCAGCAGATACACGCCCTTGTTCCGGGCGACAGATGCAGACTGCGTGCAGGCTGCGAGCAGGATGCACGCGAGAACCAACGCGCGTCTCATGGCATCACCTCCTGCACATTCTCCACCGGCTGCCGAGTCCTGCCGTTTGCAGCCAGCCTGGATTCGAGCCATAGCGGCACGAACAGCGGCAGATCGTACAGCCGCTCTGCGAGTGTGCCGAGATGGCGCGAGCCGTTCCCGAGCACACGCAGCACCAGGGCGACTACGCGCAGCAAGCCGATGCCGACCAGCCCGAGTACCGTGCGCAATGAATGCACGAAGGTCTCGAGCGGGATCGCAACGAACACGAGCGCAAATGGCAGGATGAATCCCATCCCCATCTGCGCGGCGGTCGTGATCCAGAGCGAGCCGTTCTCGACGGCCACCTCGCTGCCGCGCAGGAGCGCAGTCGTCGCGAGCTCATCCTGCAGCAGCACCTCGCGCATGTAGGCGAGGCCCGCCTCGATGCTCGCGAGCAGCAGCAGGATGCTGAAGGTGATCCAGATCATCCGCACTCGCAACTTGTCGGGCAGTGCGCCGATCACGGGGAAGAGCCGGGTGATGCGCAGACTCTCCATCAGGAACAGGCCCATCGAGATCTCGACCATGATGATGACGAGCGCCGCGATGTCGGCCGTCTTGAAGAGTCCGATGAAGTTCGTACCGCCAACCATCTCGGCCATGGGCCGCGCGATGAGCGAGAAGTTGATCGCAGCGCCGCCCATGGCGACCAGCAGCACCATGGCCGAGATAAAGAAGTGCACCAGCGAGGAAGACGAAAGGATCGATACCGCCTTGTCCTCGCGCTTGACGATGTCCTCGTACTCCTGCATGTGCCGATCGACACCCACCGAGCGCGACAACAGGCTCTCAACCTTCTTGTCGACGTCGGTCAGGAGCACCTGCACGTCCCGCCAGCGCGGCATCATGGCGCGCAACAGCTCGTGCCGCTCGTGGCTCGCCTCGTGATAGGCCTCCATCGCTTCCTTGTGCGCCTTCACGATGGACTTGTGGATGTCGGCGAGCACGTCGCTGCCGCCGTTCTTCTCCTCGAGCTTGGAGACCGTCTCGACGGCGCGAACCCAGCCGGGTGGGTCCGGCGGGACTTCCACGGCGTCCTGATGATCCTTCTCGATGTGTCCGATCGCCTCGCTCAGACCGCGATGCAGGTGCGGGTAGTTGGCGAGATCCTTGCGAACCGTCTCGCCGACGCGCGCGAACTCACGCTCGATGATGCGCTCCTTCGCTTCGCGGCCCGCTCCGAGCAGCACTTCACGGTTGCGCTCCGCGAGCCGCGTTTCGGCATGCGCCACGGAGTGCGCGGCGAGCCGCAGACCGTGTGAGATCGCGCCGCTGGCGGTGCGAATCGCCTGATGCGCGGTATGACGTGCGAGGTACAGAACCGCAACCAGCACGACGACCCAGATGATGGTCGAAATGGCTGGCCAGGGAGTGATCGCGAGCAGAACGTTCATCGACATGACTGGCAACCCCGCTGTCGTAGGAGACCCTGTAGACCGGTGGCTTTGCGGCCCTTGCTTTCGCAAGGTGTGCTCTTGAGCAGTGGGGGCGAGGGTGCGACTGCCGCGCGAGTCGTGTCAAACGGACAACGACGTTATGTGGCAGCAATCAGTGGGAGTGTGAACCAGTTCCGCCTGGCCGGGCTGACTATTGAAATTCCCCAGCGCCCCCGGATTTGGCACCTGCTCTGATGATCGCGTGCAGCGGTGCACACGCGCTCCAATTCCCGAGAGCGCCCTCCCAACTCGAATCTGGAGGGAACGTCTGAGTCCGGCCAGAAGCGAGGGCGGCGTCTATCGACTCTCCTGTACGTAGATTGCGCGCTCATGAGAGAACGCCTTGAACCCGAAGACGCCGTGATAGCTGCCCATGCCGCTTTGATTGATACCACCGAATGGCAACTGGCTTTCCAGGTAATGAGAGAAGAATCCGTTGATCGTCACACCGCCCGATGAAGTCCTGCTGAGTACCTTGTCGATGTTGTTTCGATCGTTGCTGTAGATGTAGAGCGCCAACGGCTTGGCACGGCCCGAGATGTGTTCGATGACCTCGTCGATGTTCTTGTAAGTCATTACCGGCACGATCGGCGCGAAGATTTCCTCCTGCATGATCTGCATGTCAGGCGTGACATCGGTGAGCATCGTCGGATGGATCGTGCGGTCGGCCTGCTCCAGCGTGCCACCCACGGCGATCTTGGCGCCCTTGGCAACGGCATCATCGAAGAGTTTCTTGATGCGGACGAAATTCTGATCGTTGACGATCTGGGCGATGCTTTCCTTCTTGATGCTCCCGTCGTCGCGGTAAAGGTTTTGTTTGACCCTGGCTTGAAACTCCTCGATCAAGGCGCTCTTCTGCTGCTCCTTGATGAACACATAGTCGGGGCTGATGCAGGCTTGCCCGCCATTGAATTGCTTGGCTGCCGCCAGATCCCCTGCGACCTTCTTCACATCCGCACCTTCATCGACGATGACGGGTGATTTCCCTCCGAGTTCCAGGGTTACGGTGGCCAAGTTCTTCGCCGCCGCCGCCATGACCAGCTTTCCTACTCGCGTGCTTCCCGTGAAGAATATGTGGTCGAACGGCAGGTCGAGCAACGCGGTTGCCACATCGACACCGCCTTCGAACAAGGCGACCTCTTTTTCGTCGAACGCCTGCTTGATGATTTTCGCTGCGACTCGGGCGGTCGCCGGGCAGAGATCGGTCAACTTGACCATGCAGCAATTTCCGGCGGCAACAGCGGCTGCGAGAGGACCCATGGTCAGTCCGAGCGGAAAGTTCCAGGGGCCCAGGATGAGGCACACACCTCGCGCCTCGTAAACGATCCGCGCCGTGTCGTTCTTGTTCTGGGAGGGAATCACTTCGACGGGTTTCATCCACTCGTCGAGATTGTCGATGTTCCTCTGGATGTTGCCGATGACGCCCAGGATCTCCGTCACCTTGATTTCGCCTTCAGGCTTGCGAGTGTCCTGTTTCACCGCCGCCACGATCTCATCGGCGTGAGCCTCCACGGCCGATTTCAATTTCTTCAGCTTCTCTTTCCGTTCCTCGGCGGTGGTGGCTTTCATTTCCCATTGATGAGCCTGCTGGATGGCGAACACCCGTTCTATCTCTGCAAGCACGCCCTGGGATATCTGCCTGGCAGGAGTAGACACAGTAATTCCTCCGTTCTAAATGAGCGACGATTCCCCGGCGCAGTAGTCTATTACAGCAAGTTCATAATTGACTCACCTTGCATGCCGCCAATCCGTGTGTTACATACTGAACCACATGGTTCAGTATATCCAGACCCGCTTCGATGCCTCGTTCGCCGCGCTCTCGGACGCCACCCGACGCGGCGTTCTGGAGCAGCTCGGGCGTGCAGACGCTTCGATCACGGACCTTGCCGAGAAGTTCCACATGACCCTCACGGGCATGAAGAAGCATGTCGGCGTCTTGGAGCAGGCGGGGCTCGTCACCACGGAGAAGGTCGGGCGCGTGCGGACCTGCAAGCTCGGCCTGCGCCGACTGGAGGAAGAGGCGGCATGGATCGAGAGGTACCGCCAGCTCTGGGACGCACGCTTCGACGAGCTGGACAAGGTTGTCGAGGAATTGAAACGGAAGGAGAAGGTCGATGGACGCAAGAAGAGAGAGTGAGCCTACCCCCATGAAGAACCGCACGACGGTGGAACGGAAGTCCGAGCGTGAGCTGGTCGTTACGCGAACCTTCAACGGCCCGGCGCGCATCGTGTTCGAGGCGTGGACCAAGCCCGAGCTGTTCAAGCGGTGGTGGGCACCGAAGTCGATGGGCGTGTCCCTGCTTTCCTGCGAGATGGATGTTCGTGTCGGGGGCAGGTACCGTCTCGAGTTCGGCCACGATGCCTCAAAGTCTATGGCGTTCTTCGGCAGGTACATCGAAGTGACACCGCACTCGCGCCTCGTCTGGACCAATGAGGAAAGTGACGACGGTGCCGTCACCACGGTGACCTTCGAGGAAAAAGGTGGCAAGACGCTGCTGGTCCTGCACGAACTCTATCCCTCGAAGGAAGCTCTCGACGATGCCATCGCCGGGATGGAGGGTGGGATGCCCGAGCAGTTCGAGCAGCTGGACGAGCTTCTCGTCACCCTGGGCGCGAGCGTGGGACGGTCATGAAGTCGTCGATCTCGCGGTCGGCCGCATGGCTCTTCCCTCGGCGCCAGCACCTCAAGGATGGAGCCGTCCGAGAATCGCGTGATTTTCAGCGTTACTGAGACGGCATGAGATGCCGTGAGAAGTGTAATTGGCGGAGAGAGAGGGATTCGAACCCTCGAAGGGCTTTTGACCCTTACGCCCTTAGCAGGGGCGCGCCTTCGACCACTCGGCCATCTCTCCGTGCGTCGGGCCGGGCGCCATGAGGGAAGAAAGCCTCAGCACCCCTGCCAAGAGCAAGGGCGCGAATGATACTGGCTGGGCTATGAGCTGGTAAAGGCAGTGTTAATTCGAGCGCGTCAGCCCTTGCCTTCGGTGCCCGAGCCGAACTGCCCGCGCACGACCTGGCCGCCGCCGTTCTGTGCTTCGCGCTTGATGCGCTCGAAGATCTCTTCGCGATGCACCGCGATTTCCTTCGGTGCATTCACGCCGATCCGCACTTGGTTACCTTTGACGCCGAGGACTGTGACGGTGACGTCATTGCCAATCATCACTGTTTCGCCTACACGCCGGGTCAGAATCAACATTGTTATCACTCCTTAGACGCGGCGCTTTGGTCCTTCTGCCCCCGCAGCTGCCTTGCTCGCCGCACTTTGTCGGCCTTGTTTCAGCCGATCTTTTTTCAAACGCGCCAGATTCTAGCCACAATGTCCGCCTGGCGACACTGCGCGACCACACAAAAATTAGTGAGAAAAAGGTGAATGGCAATTCAGGTAGGCGCTGAATCGCGGTCGATTTCACTCAACGTGCGTTCTGAACGGTTGCGGCGGCGGGCCGTGGGATCGTCAACACAAAATATCGGAATCAGGCAGTTACGTGTGGTTTTCCCGATCAAGTCCGAAGGCGGCGTGAAGACTCCGTACGCCGCGCTCCAACGCAGGCTCGTCGACCAGCACCGATATCTTGATTTCCGATGTGGAAACGAGGCGCACGTTGATCTGCTCGCGTGCCAGAACTTCGAACAGGCGCGTGGCCACGCCCGCGTGTGAGCGCATACCCACGCCGACCACGGAGAGCTTCGCAACATCATTGTGGCCGCTGACGTTCGCGCCACCGAAAGGCGCGGCTGCGGCAGTGACCAGCTTGAGCGCAGCCGTGTAGTCATCGCGATGCACGGTAAAGGTGAGATCTACCTTGCCGTCGCGCGGCGCGTTGAGCACGATCATGTCCACTTCGATGTTCGCACCGGAAACCGGGCTCAGCAGCCGATGCGCCGTACCGGGAATGTCCGGTACGCCCGCGACGGTAATCTCCGCTTCGTCGCGATTGAAGGCGATGCCTGAAACGACGGGCGCTTCCACTCTCGGTTCCTCGCGACAGATCAGCGTTCCGGGTCCGGGCGCGAAGCTCGAGGCGACGCGCAGCGGCACATTGTACTTGCTCGCGAACTCCACCGAGCGCAAGTGCAGGACGCGCGAGCCCTGGCCCGCGAGTTCGAGCATTTCATCGAAGGTCACACGCTCGAGGCGTCGTGCCTGCGGCACCATGCGCGGATCGGTAGTGTAGACGCCATCGACATCGGTGAGGATCTGGCATTCGTCGGCACCGAGTGCAACGGCAAGTGCAACCGCCGTGGTGTCGGAACCGCCACGACCGATGGTTGTGATATTGCCTTCCTCGTCCACACCCTGGAACCCCGCGACCACCGGGACCAGGCCCGCGTCGAGGTCGGCTTTCAGGCGCTGCGCCTCAACCTCCACGATGCGCGCACGGCCATGCACGTTACTCGTCAGCACGCGAACCTGTGGGCCCGTGTACGAACGCGCGGTACAGCCCCTCGCCCGCAGCGCCATGCATAGGAGGGCGATCGAAACCTGCTCGCCGGTGGAGAGAAGTACATCCATTTCGCGCGCGTCGGGTTCATCGCAGATGCCCCTCGCCAGATCGACCAGTCGATCGGTGCTATCTCCCATCGCGGAGACGACTACCACGATCTGCGTGCCATTGCGGCACTCCTCATGCACGCGCGCAGCGACGCGGCGAATCAGATCCAGCGACCCGACCGAGGTACCGCCATATTTCTGGACGATGAGGGGCATCGACGCGGTTCACGCGCCAAGGCGTTCGCGTACCCAGGGCTCGACACTCGCAAGCGCGGCATCGAGTGCGGCGGGGTTCGTGCCGCCGGCCTGCGCCATGTCGGCGCGACCACCGCCGCGACCACCCACTTGCTGCGCGATGCTGCCAATGAGGTCACCCGCTTTGATCTTCTGGGTCTGATCCGCGGTCACTCCAGCAACCAGCAGCACCTTGTCCGTCCCTTCGACTGAAGCAAGCACGATTACTGCGGACTTCAGTTTGTTCTTGAGCTGATCGACCGCATCACGCAGTGCACGTGCATCGGCGCCATCGACGCGTGTGGCAAGCACCTTCACGCCGTTGATTTCGCGCGCGGCACTCGATAGGTCACCGCCCTGCCCGCTCGCGAGCTTGCCCTTGAGCTGCTGGATTTCCTTTTCGAGCTTCTTCGAACGTTCGAGAAGTTGCTCAATCTTGTCCCTGAGGTCTTCCCGCCCACCGCGCACCAGCGCACCGACGTCGCGCAGCAGCGCGTCGCTCGACTCGGCCCACGCCACCGCGCCCTCGCCGGTCAGCGCCTCGATGCGGCGCACGCCCGCCGCAATGCCCGCCTCGCCGATGATCTTGAAGAACCCGATATCACCAGCGCGCTTCACGTGTGTTCCGCCACAAAGCTCCATGGAAAACTCGCCGACCTTGAGCACGCGCACATCGCTTTCGTATTTCTCACCGAACAGCGCCATCGCGCCCGCCTCGACCGCCCGGTCGAAGGGCATGACATCGGTCTCCGCCGGCGCGTTTTCGCGGATCTGAGCGTTGACCAGCCGCTCGATCTGGGTGAGCTCCGCAGGCGTCAGCGCCTGATAGTGAGAGAAGTCGAATCGCAGTCGGTCCGGCGCCACCAGCGAGCCTTTTTGGGTGACATGGGTGCCGAGAACCTTACGCAGTGCGGCGTGCAGCAGGTGTGTCGCCGTGTGATTGAGCATGGTCGCGCGGCGCCGCTCGCCATCGACCTGTGCCGTCACGACATCACCTACTTTGATCTCGCCCTGCAAAACCTTGCCGACGTGTGCGTGTGCATTGCCGAGCTTTTGCGTGTCGAGCACTTCGAACCGCACACCTGGCGCGGTGAGCTGGCCCTGGTCGCCAACCTGTCCGCCGGCTTCCGCGTAGAAGGGTGTGCGATCGAGGAGTACCTGGCCTTCCTCACCCGCGCGTAGCCGATCGACCTTGTCGCCTCCTTTGATGAGTTCGATCACCCGGCCCTGATCGGTTAGTCCATCGTAACCGGAGAAGTCCGTGCGACCTTCCACGCTTACACCGCCGCGTAAGTCCGCGCCGAACTTGCTTGCAGCACGCGCCCGTTCGCGCTGCGCTTGCATCGCCTTCTCGAAGCCCGCCTGGTCGATGCTAAGCCCGCGCTCACGTGCAATGTCCGCCGTGAGGTCGACTGGAAAGCCATACGTGTCGTAGAGCTTGAAGGCCGCTTCGCCCGCGATGACCTTGCCACGAGCACTGCGAATCGCCTCTTCCAGCAGGCCCATGCCGGTCGACAATGTCTCGGCGAAGCGCAGTTCCTCCTGCTCGAGGACCCGCTCGACGTGCTGGCGGCCCTTGGAGAGCTCCGGATACGCGCTCCCCATCGCGCGCTCGAGAGGCGCAACGAGCCGGTAGAAAAACGGCTCGTGTATGCCGAGTTGATAACCATGACGAATGGCGCGCCGGATGATCCGGCGCAGCACATAGCCGCGCCCTTCGTTCGACGGCAGCACGCCGTCGACAATCAGAAACGAGCACGCGCGGATGTGATCGGCAATCACGCGTAAAGAGCTCGAGCCATGATCCTTGGTGCCGGCAAGGTCGGCGGCGGCCGTGATGAGATCGCGGAACAGGTCGATTTCGTAATTCGAGTGCACGCCTTGCATCACGGCGGCGATGCGCTCAAGCCCCATCCCTGTGTCGACCGAAGGCTTCGGTAGCGGCGTGAGTGTCCCATCCGCTGCGCGATCGAACTGCATGAACACGAGATTCCAGATCTCGACCCAGCGATCTCCGTCCGAATCGTCGCTACCGGGCGGTCCGCCCGCGATGCCGGCACCGTGGTCGTAGAAGATTTCACTACAGGGACCGCACGGACCGGTCTCGCCCATCTGCCAGAAGTTGTCCGAACCACCGTCCGGCTTGTCGCCAATCCGAACCACGCGTTCGGCCGGCAAGCCGACCTCTTTGGTCCAGACGTTGTAGGCCTCGTCGTCGGTCTTGTAGACCGTGACCATCAGCCGCTTCGGGTCGATGCCGAGCCAATTCTTCGCCGTCACCAGTTCCCAGGCGAACAGGATCGCGTCGCGCTTGAAGTAGTCGCCGAAACTGAAATTGCCCAGCATCTCGAAGAAGGTGTGATGGCGGGCCGTGTAGCCCACGTTCTCGAGATCGTTGTGCTTGCCGCCGGCGCGTACGCAGCGCTGGCTGCTCGCCGCGCGCACGTAATTGCGCTTCTCCTTGCCGAGAAACACGTCCTTGAACTGCACCATGCCGGCGTTGGTGAAGAGCAGCGTCGGATCGTTCGCGGGCACGAGCGGGCTCGAGGGCACGACCGTGTGGCGCTGCTTCTCGAAGTACTCGAGAAATAGGCTGCGCAGCTCGTTGCTGCTGAAGCTCTTCGATTCTTTTCGACTCGTTGTCATGCCGTCATGCCACGCCCCGGGGAGCGGGACATGATACGCGAGCCGATCGCGGGAATGTACGGCCCGTCAGCGGGTTACGCAGTGCTGGGCTCCTGCAGAACCTTGCTTCGCATCGAGCCTCGGCCATAGGTCAGGACTCGCCACAGGTATTCCATCGGACCCATGGCGTGTCGCTTGAGCCAGTAATGGCTGAGCGGAACCTGGATGGCGAAAAAGATCGCGAATGCCAGCATGAGATCGAGCGCGGGTCCGACCTTGCCCCAGAGTCCCAGCCCCCATCCATAGAACAGACTGGTCGCAATCAGCGTCTGCAGCAGGTAATTCGTGAGCGGCATCCGGCCGACTACACCCATCGGCGCCAACCGCCGGCGCCACTCTTCGTTGTGCACGCAGCGGACGATGGTGGCGACGTAGAAAATCATGATGGCGAGCCGGCACAGGACGAAGCAGGTACGGGCCAGCACACCGAAGGGCGTCGGCCGCGGATCGGTCACCGTCGCCTCCCACGCTCCAAACACGATGCCGGTCACGATCCCGATGCCGAGCGCCCACCACTGCACGCGTCGAACCATCGGCAGGTAGTGTTGTGAATTCTGAAAGAATTTGCGCCGGCCCAGCATCAATCCGAGCAGCGTGGTCGTGAAGATCTGCACGTAGAAGCTCGCCATGAAGCGCAGATTGGCCGGATCGGTGTAGATGAAGAGCATCTCGCGCGTGTGTTCGCGCACAGCGTCGAAAAACGAGCCGTGGCCGTAAGCCGCGTTGTTCGACGCTTCCCACAATTGTGAGGTCGCGATGAATGCCTTTACGCTTTCTGGCGTCGAAACCAGCACGCGCACCACACCCAGTATGGGCGTGAAGAGAATGCAGGCGACGAACAGCGTCCAGAGCACCTTCTCGGGGGCGCGCCGCAGACCGAGCAGTATCAACCCGAAAATCGCGTACATGTGCAGGATATCGCCGGTCCAGAAGATGCACGCATGCACGACGCCGAACACGAACAGCCAGAACAGGCGTCGCAGATAGAGTTGACGCGCATGCTGCGGATCGCGTTCCTCCATGCGTTCGAGCTGAATCGTGAATCCCACCGCGAACAGCAGGCTGAACATGCTGTTGAACTTGCCTGCGAAGAGCACGTCGCGCACCGTCTCCGCCGTGCGGTCCCACCACATGGGCCAGAGGTGCGAGGCGTCGGCCTCCGCGAAGAACGACGTGTTGAACCACGCCATGTTCATGATGAAGATACCGAGGAGCGCAAAGCCTCGGACGATGTCGATAGTGACGATCCGCTCGGATGCGGATATCGGGCGCGCCGGTGAATCCATGGGATTCTCCGCTTTCTGGTTCGTTATCAATCTTCGGCCGCGACATCTCCACGGAGCGCGGCACGAATATGCTCCGCCGAAAAGCCACGATGCTCAAGAAATCGCGCCTGCCTGGCACGTGACTTGAAGTCCTTTGGCACGCTCGAGCCGAACTTCTTGCGCCTCACGGTGCGTGCATGCTCGGGCCAGTCCGATACCGCATCCAGGTGTCGATCGATGGATTCGGACGGCATCGACCTCTGACGCAATTCGGCCGCGATGCGAATCGGGCCCTGTCCGCGCGCCTTGTGGTACGAGACGAAGTGTTCGATGAAGCGATCGTCGTCGAGCAATCGCTCGGCGGCGAGTTCCTCGAGGACCGGACCGATTGCGGGAGCATCGAAACCGCGCTCTTTCAGCTTGCGCTCGAGCTCCGAGATGGCGTGATCACGCCGCGCCAGCAGTTCCAGCGCCGCCTGGCGGATGGAGCGCGGGTCGCCTGCGACTCCCGGCTCCAGCGCTCTTTTAGCCCGCAGCCTCACCTCGCGCCTCGTTGCCGCGCTTCGGCATGAGTCGCTCTCTCAGCTTGGCTTCGATCTCCGCCGCGATCTGCGGGTTCTGCTGCAGATAGGCACGCGTGTTGTCCTTGCCCTGGCCGATGCGCTCGCCGTTGTAGCTGTACCAGGAGCCGGACTTTTCGATGATGTTGTGCACCGAGCCCAGGTCAATGATCTCGCCGGCGCGCGAAATGCCACTGCCGTACATGATCTCGAACTCGGCCTCGCGGAAGGGCGGTGCCACCTTATTCTTGACCACCTTGACGCGTGTCATGCTGCCGACGACTTCCTCGCCGTTCTTGATCGCGCCGATGCGGCGGATGTCGAGGCGCACCGAGGCATAAAACTTCAGCGCATTGCCGCCGGTCGTGGTCTCCGGATTACCGAACATCACGCCGATCTTCATGCGGATCTGGTTGATGAAGATGACGATCGTGTTCGAGCGCTTGATGTTGCCCGTGAGCTTGCGCAGCGCCTGCGACATGAGGCGGGCGTGCAGGCCCAGCTGCATCTCGCCCATCTCGCCCTCGATCTCCGCTTTCGGGGTCAGGGCAGCGACTGAATCCACCACGACGATGTCGACCGCACCGGAGCGCACCAGCATGTCGGTGATTTCGAGCGCCTGTTCGCCGGTGTCGGGCTGCGACACCAGAAGATCATTGGTGCTGACACCTAGTTTTTCGGCGTACGAGGGGTCGAGCGCGTGCTCGGCATCGACGAAGGCTGCGGTGCCGCCGAGCTTCTGCACTTCGGCGATGATCTGGAGGGTCAGAGTGGTCTTGCCGGAAGACTCTGGTCCGTAGATTTCGACCACCCGGCCGCGCGGCACGCCGCCGATGCCCAGCGCGATATCGAGGCCGAGCGAGCCGGTCGATACTGTCTCCACGTCCCAGGCCGCGGGAGTATCGCCCAGCCGCATGACGGTGCCCTTGCCAAACTGCTTTTCGATCTGACCGAGTGCGGCCGCCAGTGCCTTCTTGCGATTGTCTTCCATTGAATTTCTTCCCCCGGAAAAGGTCGCCATTATTCCATAAGTACACCCTCTCACAGACGCTGAATGGGGCGCGATCGCGTCGAAAGCAACGCAGCCTCTAGCCTCGCAACGGCCACTGTTGCAGGACTGTGTAGCGAGGACCTTCGGGTGCGGTGACAGATTCGACCAACGCGAGCTGATCGATGCGCCAATCAATCGGATGCACCGGTCCGGCCTCGTGTGGCCTCGCCACTTTGCGGGCAATGGTGACGTGTGGACGAAAAGGCTTGAGGTCCGGCGCAAGCCCTTGGCCGATCAGGAGCTTTGAAAGCGACGCGACCAGGTCAGAGGCTGGCTGCTGCGGTTTGGTGCAACCCAGGCAGAGCAAGGCAGGCTTCGCCCAGTGCTCGAGGCGATCGAAGGTGAGTTGCACGGGCGCATGCTGAAGCTCGCTGGCGGCGGCGGAGACCGATGGCAGTCGGTCGTCGTGCACGCTGCCGAGGAAGACGACCGTAGAATGCAGGTTCTCCACACGAACGGGACGCCCGCCGCTTGCGCGCGCCGCCTTGCGCGTCAAATGCGCAAGTGCTTCCCGCATCGAGTCATCGGGCCAGAACGCAAAGAACAGGCGGTGAGCAGCGGGCTTCTCGACCATGAGGGCCATGGAGTGTGGGGATTGCGAATGCCGTTGTCCAAGTGACCGGTCGCGTTGAGGAGTTGGTGGCGACCTGCACCTGCGGGTAGAGGACGAGGAGCTGCCGCAGGACGCCGTTGGTCCAGCCGAAGCCGTCCTGGGTCGGGTATTCGCCGCCCGCGGCCGCCACATCGCCGATCACGTCGTACTTCTCGAACAGCTTCCCGGTGGCGCGAAACGCCGCGACGTTGGTCCTGGCCCACCGCAGCGCAATCTCTAGTGCCAGGTCGGAGTGGCCGTAGTCGTTGAGCCCGCGCACGGCGACCCATTGCAATGGTGCCCAGCCGTTGGGTGCATCCCACTGTTGGCCGGACGTTTCCGTGGAGCTAGCGAGACCGTTCGGTTGCAGCAGGCGCTCGCGGACCGTGGCGGCGACGCGATCAGCCTGTTCGCGGCTCGCAAGCCCGAAGAAGAGCGGATATAGAGTAGCGCCGGTCAGGCGCCCGGCCCGTCGGTTATCACGCCACAGGTAGTCCTCAAATGCCCCCGCCTCCGCATTCCACAGCAGGCGCTGAATGGCCGCGCGCCGTTGCCAGGCCCGGGCGCTGATCCTGCGGGCCGCCGCGGAGTCGTTCGCGGACCGATATGCCCGTGCCAAGGTCTGCTCAAGGTGATAGAGCAAGCTATTGAGATCGATGGGCAGGAGCTCCACGGTCCTGATCGTGGCGAGCGAGCCACCGTCCTCGAACCAGCGTGAGCTGAAATCCCAGCCGCTCTCGGCACCCGCCCGCAAGTTGCGATAAACCTCCCGGGCTGGCCGCGCAGAGGCCCGTGCGGTCTCGACATCTTCGCGATAGGACTCCTCGCGCGGCGTCTCACGATCATCCCAGTAGCGATTCAGGATAGTGCCGTCCTTGAGGCGCACGACGCGCCGATAAGCGCTGCCGGGCGCCAGTCGGCCGGCGCCGTCCATCCAGAACTCATATTCGCGTGCGAGTTGGGGGAGATGGGTGGCGTACACGCCTTCTCCGTCGCGCTGCGCGAGGAGTTCGACCATGGCGGCGAAGAACGGCGGCTGGGAACGGCTCAGGTAGTAACTGCGGTTGCCGTTGGGCACGTGCCCGAACTGATCGATGAGCCAGGCAAAATTCCTCACCATCTCGATCACGAGGTCGTGACGCCCGCTTTGCTCGAGCCCGAGCATCGTGAAGTAGGAATCCCAGTAGTAGATCTCGCGGAACCGGCCGCCGGGTACCACGTAGCGGTACGGCAGAGGTACGAGTGACGAGTAAGGCTGTGGCACATCCGGCGCGCGTTCCAGCACCGACCAGAGGTTATCGATATGAGCGCGCAAATCTTCGTCGGGGCGGGTCTGGTAGCCGCTTTCAGTCGTGCCAGGCACGATGAAGTTCCGCTCGACAAAGCCTTCCAGGTCGAAGTCGGGCGCGCGGCGCGCGCGCTCGTACTCAGCCCGGATGGTGTCCGGCAACGCCCGCGGCACCGCATCGACGAAAGTCTTGCCGTCAGGAAAGACGCGTTCGAGTTGAACGCGCGTGAAGAGCTCGCCATAGAGCTCTGCAGGCGTCCGGAGCTGCGCACTCGCAAGCTGCTGTTCGTCAGCGCCGGCCGTTGTCGCCGGCACCGGTCGCAGACAGAGAGTGACGGCAAGCGCCGCAACGAGTAGTGATCGGAAAAACGTCACTTCAACAAGCCACGCAGCGCGAGCGCGACCGAGCCCGCCCGAACTGCTCTACGATCGCCCCCGAAACGGACTCTGCGGGTGCGCAGGCGCAGTTTCCGTCCGTGGCGCTGCGCCCAGCAGAACCAGACCGTGCCCACAGGTTTTGAAGCCGTTCCGCCATCGGGCCCCGCGATGCCGGTGACCGCCACGGCAACCTCGGCATCGCTCGCGCGAAGTGCGCCACGCGCCATTTCGCATGCGACCTCTTCACTGACTGCCCCGTGCCGAACCAGGGTGGCCGGGCGAACGCCGAGTTGACGCGTCTTGGCCGCATTGCTGTAGGTGACAAAGGCCAGCTCGAACCATTGCGAGCTACCCGGAATATCCGTGAGAGCCTTGCTGATCCACCCGCCGGTGCAGGATTCGGCGGTCACGACGCGACGACCTGTGGCCAGCAGGCGCCGGCCGACTTTCAACGCCAGGCTCCGAAGCTCGTGATCCGAGGGCATGCGGCAAGCGTACAAGAGGAATGAGTGGCTCTCGACTCCTCATCTCATCAGTTGATCGTAAATCAATTGGTACGGATCGGGCTGCAGGCCAAGGTCGCCGCGGAACGGGCGGTCCAGCGCGAAGATCATGAAAATGACCAGCCCGATGAATGACGCCAGGAGCAGCACCTGGATTCCCTGTAATCGCACATCTTCCACTTTGAAAAAGAAGCATGCGCTCAGGCTGATCAACGCGCCCAGAACGATTATCCCCCACATCACCCCCGGTAAACCGGTGTGCACCGCATCCAGTCGCAGGCGGCGGGCCTGGATCATCTCGTTGTAGGCGTGGAGGGTTTCTCCGTGCACGATTTTCTGGCCCTCTGTCGCCGGTTCGAATTTGGTCAGAATCCCTTGAAAGCGGTTCATATGCTCGACGCCACCGGACGGAACCTGTCCGCGCTGCTGTAGCGGCCAGGCTTGATGGATGACGTAATCCGTGTAGTCACGCAGTTCTTTCTGCAGTTCGGGGCGGATCGGTTCGGGATAACTGCTTACGTCGCGGTAGAGCGCGGCCACGGCGGTCGCCTCTTGTGAAATGATCTTCGACACGTCGGAGTAGGTCTGGAAGACGCTCACCGCAATCAACGCCACAGACAGCCCGTAGAAGACCATCACGCCTTGCACCATGGCGCCGCTAAACTCAGAGTCCTGGGCGAGGACCTGCATACGCGGCAACACCCGCCGGCGAACCAGAAGCAATCCGCCAATCGCGAACAGGCACAGCGATCCGACGATCGCCAGCCCGGTGATCACCAGCGGAAGATCGAAGAGGAATTCAAGCATGACCTAGTCTGCTCGTCTTGATTGCGGCGTCAGGAGCGCCCTTTGAGGCACCCAATTGAGGCGCTACCTGCGCGAGCGTTATGAGCCAGCTCGCGCCGAGCTTCAAGTAGTTCTGACTTTTCGCCCCGAGTTTTAGACAATCGCCGGAAGTATTAGACCCTGGGCGGTTTCCCCTTTGCTTCACAACAACTTGGCGCACACCCCGGTAATGCAGCAATACCTGCGCGTCAAAGCGCAGCACCCCGACGCACTCCTCTTCTATCGCATGGGGGACTTCTACGAGCTCTTCTTCGAGGATGCCCGGCGGGCGGCCAAACTTCTCGACATCGCGCTCACCTCGCGCGGCCAGTCGGCCGGCCAGCCCATCCCAATGGCCGGCGTGCCGTTTCACAGCGTCGACGGATACCTGGCACGGCTGGTGCGCAAGGGCGAATCAGTCGCGATCTGCGAGCAGATCGGCGATCCGTCCAAGTCGAAAGGGCCGGTCGAGCGACAAGTGGTTCGTGTCGTCACACCGGGCACGGTGACTGATGAGGCGCTGCTCGATGAACGGCGTGACACGCTCCTTGCGGCCGTACTGCGAGATGGCGAACGTTTCGGCCTTGCGTGGCTGGACCTGGCTGGCGGACGGTTCTCGGTCCTGGAAGGCACGGGCTCAGATGCGCTCGACACCGAGATCGAGCGACTGAAACCGGCGGAGTTGCTGCTGAGTGAGGACCAGGAATCTGGCAAACCGGCTGCGAGCGCGATGACCCGCTTGCGCCCGCCCTGGCACTTCGATCTGGACAGCTCGACACGCTTGCTCGCCACGCAACTTGGCACGCGGGACCTGGCGGGATTTGGCTGTGCCGACCGGCCGCTCGTGGTGCGCGCCGCGGGCGCGCTGCTCCAATATGTGCGCGATACGCAGAAGTCTGCACTACCGCACATTCGCGGTCTCAGTGTCGAAACACGCGACGATGCGCTGATCCTCGATCCGGCGACGCGCCGCAACCTCGAGCTGGACGTTTCGCTCAGTGCCCGGCCGGAGTGCACGCTCGCCGCGGTGATCGACCATACCGCCACCGCGATGGGTGGCCGCGAGCTGCGCCGCTGGCTGCATCGTCCGCTGCGCGACCAGGTTGTGCTCTCGCATCGCTATCACGCCCTCGAAACACTCATCACCACGGCCCGGTTCGCCGATATCCATCGCATGCTCCGCGAGGTCGGGGACATCGAACGGATTCTGGCGCGCGTAGCGCTGCGTTCCGCTCGGCCGCGTGACCTCGTGCAACTGCGTGCCGCACTCGCACTCCTCCCCGGACTGCATGCGCTGCTCGAGGAAATCGACTCCCCGCTGATCATCGAGCTGCGGGGGCGTATTGGTCCGCACCCGCATAGCGCGGAACTGCTGCGCAAGGCGATCGCTGACCAGCCGCCGCATTTTCTGCGCGACGGCGGCGTCATCGCCGTGGGTTACGACGCCGAGCTCGACGAGCTGCGGCAGATCGGCAGTCGTACCGAGGAATTCCTGCTCGACCTGGAACGCCGCGAACGCGAGCGCACCGGAATATCGAGCCTCAGACTCGGCTACAACCGCGTGCAGGGCTTTTTCATCGAGGTGGGGCGCGCACAGGCGGAGCGCGTGCCGGCGGATTATCTGCGCCGGCAGACGGTCAAGTCGGCCGAGCGCTTCATCACTCCCGAGCTCAAGGGATTCGAGGACAAAGTGCTCGGCGCTCGCGAGCGATCGCTGGCGCGCGAGCGGGAGCTCTACGATGCTGTCCTGTCGAGCCTCATAGCAGAGCTGCAGATGTTGCAGACCACCTCTGCAGCGCTCGCGACCCTCGACGTGCTTACGAATCTCGCCGAGCGAGCCGTGACGCTGCGCTGGTCGAAGCCGGAACTGGCCAAAGACACACGCCTTGAGATCGTTGCGGGCCGTCATCCCGTCGTCGAAGCCTTCTCCTCGCAGCCCTTCGTTCCAAATGACCTCGAGCTGCACGAGGGACGACGCATGCTCGTGATCACCGGGCCGAACATGGGTGGCAAATCCACCTACATGCGCCAGGCAGCCCTCATCGTGATCCTCGCTGGGATGGGCAGCTTCGTGCCAGCCGAACGCGTCCTGATCGGGCCTTTCGATCGCATCTTCACGCGTATTGGCGCGTCGGACGATCTCGCCGGCGGCCAGTCGACGTTCATGCTGGAGATGACCGAGTCGGCGAACATTCTCAACAACGCGAGCGACAAGAGCCTGGTGTTGATGGATGAAGTCGGTCGTGGCACCAGCACGTTCGACGGCCTGTCACTGGCGTGGGCGGCGGCACGACACATCGCGACCCGAATCCGGGCATACACCCTGTTCGCGACCCACTATTTCGAATTGACCGCACTCGCCAGCAGTACCGAAGGCTGTGTGAACGTTCATCTGGATGCCACCGAGCACGGCGATCAGCTCGTGTTTCTGCACGCCGTCAAGGAAGGACCGGCGAGTCGCAGCTACGGCCTGCAGGTAGCGGCACTCGCCGGGGTACCGCGTGAGGTGATCGGCGGAGCGCGCGCATATCTCGAGGCGCTCGAACGAGAGCGGGACAGCAAGGTCCCAGCGAGCCCGCAAAGCGAATTGCCTCTCGAGCTGCCACCTCACGATCCGCGTGTAGCTGCGGTGATCGAGGCTCTGAGCGGTATCGACGTCGATGGGCTTTCACCACGCGAGGCGCTCGAAGCACTGTACGCGCTCAAAGCAAGAGTGGGCTCAGAGCAATGATGCTGAAGCATGTTGAATGCGGGCGAGTCCTGGTCCTCGCAGCTTTCAACGTGTTGTCGCTCGCGGCGCATGCCGCAGACTATCTGCCACCGGCGGGCGCAGCGTGGGCGGCGCAATCCGCAAAGAAGGCGGGCTTCGATCCTGCGAAACTCCAGGCGGCGGTCGATTTCGCAATCGCACAGGAATCCCCTGCGCCACGCGATCTCGCGCTTGCAACCGCACTGAATTTCGCGCGTGAGCCGTACGATGCCCTGATCGGCCCGACGGAACCGCGGGGTGCGCCGACCGGACTCGTGATTCGTCACGGCTATCTCGTCACGCAGTGGGGTGAGCCGGACCGCGCCGACATGACTTTCAGCGTCACGAAGAGCTTCCTTTCGACGCTCGTCGGTATCGCACTCGATCGCGGGCTGATCCGTAGTGCCGACGACCCTGCACGCAACTACGTCCCGACCGGACCCTTCGAATCGGAACACAACCGGCCAATCACCTGGAATCAACTCCTGCGGCAGACGAGCAACTGGCAGGGCACATTGTGGGGAAAACCCGATTGGGCGGATCGCCCGAGCGGCGACCAGCCACTCGCGTGGCCGACACTCCCCGTGGCTGCTCCCGGTGCCGCGTGGGAATACAACGATGTGCGCGTCAATCTGCTGGCCCTCGCCGCCCTGCACGTTTGGAAGCAACCGCTGCCCGAGGTTCTGAAACGGGAGGTGATGGACCCGATCGGCGCGAGCAACTCATGGCACTGGGAAGGCTATGAGAATTCCTGGGTCGACATCGATGGCAAGCGCATGCATTCCGTCCCGGGCGGCGGCCACTGGGGAGGTGGCATGTTCATCAGCGCCTGGGACCAGGCGCGCTTTGGCTTGCTGTGCCTGCATCGAGGCAAGTGGGGGACGCGCGAGATCTATTCAGAGAAGTGGTATCGCTTCGCCAGCACGCCCACCGATGTGCAGCCTACCTACGGGGTGATGAACTGGTATCTCAACACCGGGCGAAAGCCGGTGCCCGCGGCGCCCGAAGATGTGATCATGCATCTCGGCAACGGCGCCAATATGGTTTACGTCGATCCAGAGCACGACCTGGTCGTCGTAGTGCGTTGGATCAAGGACGATCAGCGCGCGGAGTTCATTGCACGACTCTTGACGGCATTACGCTGAGGCTCTGGCGTTGAATCTGCCGGTTGCCAGAAAGGTCGCCGTCTGGCGCGCGGCCTCGGTCGAAAACAGAATGCCGGTGTGGCTCACCGGGAGCACGACACGATCGGCAGCGCCGGGAAGTTCCGTTTCTTCCACGCAGATCGTGCCGTCGTTGGGTCCGCCCAGCTCACCGAAAAGACGCCCGAGTCCCCGTGACAGATCGCCGGCGATGACACCCAGCTCGCGCTGACCGTTCCAGCGCCGCGCCGGCGCCTTCAGAACTTCGGCTTCAATATTCCGGCCCATGATCGCGGCGCCGAGCGGCCAGCGGGCGACGTGATGCGCAGCGCGGCTGCCACGGATTGGCGACCCGAGCAGCACTACTCGCCCCGGTGACAACGCCGTCGCCTGCTCGAAGAAGCGCAGCAGCACGATTCCGCCCAGACTGTGGCCAACGAAGTGCACAGTGCCGGTATCGAGTCGCGATGTGAATTCGCCGAGACGATGCACGATGTCCTGCATCGAGGCGGAAACGGACGGATAACGGAACGCGTGAGTGTCGCAATCCAGGTCGCTGGCGAGGCGCCGGCGCAGAAGCGTCGACTCGACGCCCGTGAGCCACAGGCCGTGGACAAAGACGACGGTCGTGTCGTGCGCGCTCACTTGGCTGGTGGCGTGCGCACCCGGATATGGAGCTCGCGAAGCTGTAGCTCACTCACTTCGGTCGGCGCCTCGGTGAGCGGATCAGCGGCAGTCTGGGTCTTGGGAAAGGCGATGACATCGCGAATGCTGTCGGCGCCCGCCATCAGCATGGTGAGCCGGTCGAGGCCGAAAGCGATGCCTCCGTGCGGCGGGCAGCCGAACTTGAGCGCATCGAGCAGGAAGCCGAACTTCGCGCGCGCCTCTTCGGCGCCGATGCCGAGCAGCTCGAACACGACCGACTGCATCTCCTGGCGATGAATACGCACCGATCCGCCGCCTAATTCAGTGCCGTTCAGCACCATGTCGTAAGCGTTCGCAATGGCCGTACCGGGATCGGCTTTGAGGGCCGCGGGATCATCGTTGCGTGGTGAGGTGAAGGGGTGATGCATCGCGCCCCACCGCTTCTGCTCCTCGTCCCATTCGAACATCGGAAACTCGATGACCCAGAGCAGCCGCCAGCCAGCCTCGACCAATCCGAGGTCCTGACCGACTTTGATTCGCAATGCGCCCAGGGAGTCATTTACAACCTTGGCTGTGTCGGAGCCGAAGAAGATGAGATCGCCGGTTTGTGCGCGCGTGCGTTCCAGGATGCCCTTGATCGCCGCATCACTCAGGAACTTCAGAATCGGCGATTGCAGGCCCTCGCGACCCTTCGTGTGATCGTTGACCTTGATGTAGGCAAGGCCCTTCGCGCCATAGCGCGCGACGAATGCGGTGTAATCATCGATCTCCTTGCGCGAAAGCTTGCCGGCGCCCGGGGCGCGGAGCGCCGCGACGCGTCCCTTCGGATTGGCAGCGGGACCGGCGAACACTTTGAATTCGCTGTCCTTGACAAGGTCGGCGACATCGACGAGCTCGAGCGGGTTGCGCAGGTCAGGCTTGTCCGAACCGAAGCGGCGCATCGCCTCGGCGTATGAAAGGCGCGGCAACGGGCCAGGTATCGTCACGCCCATCACTGTCTTGAACAGATGCAGCATGAGCGCTTCCATCAGCGCCATGATTTCGTCCTGCCTCAGGAACGAAGTTTCGACATCGAGCTGTGTGAACTCCGGCTGCCGATCGGCACGCAGGTCTTCATCGCGGAAGCAGCGCACGATCTGATAGTAGCGATCGAAGCCCGACATCATGAGAAGCTGCTTGAAGATCTGCGGTGACTGAGGGAGTGCGAAGAACTTGCCCGGATGTGTGCGACTCGGCACCAGGTAGTCGCGCGCACCCTCCGGTGTCGCTTTGGTCAGCATCGGAGTCTCGAGATCAACGAATCCGTGCTCATCGAGAAAGCTGCGCATCGCGCGAGTAACCGCGTGACGCAGTCGCAAACGCTGCGTCATCACGTCGCGTCGCAGGTCGATGTAGCGGTACTTGAGCCGGATCTCCTCGTTTACGGTTTCGTCGAGCTGGAACGGTAACGGCTCGGACCGATTGAGGAGCTCGAGCTCGCGCGCGATCACTTCCACCTGTCCCGAGGCGAGGTTTGCGTTCGCCGTACCGCCTGGACGCGCACGCACCAGGCCGCGAACGTGCACGACGAATTCGCTGCGCAGGCGCTCGGCTTCGGCGAAGACCTGTTTGGCGTCCGGATCGAAAACGATCTGCAGCAACCCTTCGCGATCGCGCAGATCTACGAAGATCACCCCGCCGTGATCGCGACGACGATGGACCCAGCCCGCGACGCTGACTTCCTGGCCGATCAGTTGCTCGTTGACTTGACCGCAGTAGTGGCTGCGCATAGCTCACCCGAAAAAGGGCGCGAATGTTAACAAAAGACGGCCCCGGCGCCTAAACCGTCGTATTTCTGCCACGCCTATTCGTGTGATTCGGTCCACAGTCCGAGGCTGCATTTCTTGCCGTTTGAGTGCAGGCGGGCATCATGCCACGTGCTCTGTTTCGCAATTGGACTTAAGTCTAAGGAGGAGTTTGTGCGAAAGTTTATCTGGGCTGTGGTGGCGCTCGCGGGCATCTCCGCTGCGCATGCTGGTGATCTGAGCTACTCGTATGCGGAAGGCGGCATCGGTCGTGTCGATCTCGACAGCATCGACGCCGGCGACAGCTACTTCCTCGGCGGGTCGATTGGCTTTGGTACCAGCTGGCTGGGCTTCGTGGAGTACTCCACCTCGAAGTTCGACGAAGCTGGTATGGACGCTGACCTCGACCAGGCCATGGTCGGTTTCGGCGGCCACTTTGCGATGGCTGACAACATCGACTTCGTCGGCAAGCTCGCCTATGTCGACCAGAGCGTCGATGTAAACACGCCAATCGGCAACGGCAGCGCCGACGAGAATGGCTACATGCTGTCGGCAGGAGTGCGTGGGCGCATGCTTGAACGCCTGGACCTCAGCGGCGCGGTCGAGTATGTAGATGTCGGGGACGGTGACGACACGGGGCTGTCGCTTCGTGGTCTTTACGACTTCACCGACATGTTCTCGCTCGGGGCGCGGCTCGGTTACTCCGACGACGCGACCTCGTATGGCGTGTTCGCTCGCTTCACCTTCTAGTCCGTAGACGTTCTTCCGGCGGCACGGTGAAAACCGTGCCGCTGCGAAGACCCCTCTCAGCGCCTGCTGGCGCGCTTCTTGTGGCCCGGACGAGTTGTACGCTTGGCCGTGGTCTTGGAAATTGCCACGCTCGTGCGCTTCCTGTTTGCCTCAGGCTTTGGCTCCGACTTGGGCTCCGACTTCGCGTCGGGCTTTGACTCGACCTTCGCGTCCGCTTTGGCGTCAGGCTTGTCAGTCGTAGCCGATTTGACTTCGTCCTTTTCGACCTGGCCTGCCAGATTGCGCTTGCCTTCCTTGTCCGACTTGAAGTCGGTCTCGTACCAACCCGAGCCTTTCAGGCGGAATACCGGCGGGGAAATCAGCCGGCGTAGTTTCGACTTGCCGCAATCGGGACACTTGCGCAGCTGCGCCTCGGAAATCTTTTGTAGCGCTTCGAGATGATGTCCGCACGCATCGCATTGGTATTCGTAGAACGGCATCCACTAACCCTTGAGATCGACCGCGCGCATTATACGGACGGTGCTCCTCAACGCGAGGTCTGCTTGTCAAACACGAGCTCACCCTTGCGCACGGTGGCGAGGATGCGATCACCCGGTCCGAACGTGCCCTGGAGAAGCTGCTGCGCCAAGGGGTTTTCGATCTGTTGTTGAATTGCGCGCTTGAGGGGTCGCGCACCATACACTGGATCGTAGCCCGCTTCGCCGAGCAGATCGCGCGCCTTGTCGTCGAGCTTGAGCTCGATGTCCCGTTCCAGCAACCGCTTGCGCAGATAGCCGAGCTGGATATCGACAATGCGCCGGATCTGCTCGTTGCCGAGCGGATGAAACACGACGATGTCGTCGATGCGGTTGATGAACTCGGGACGGAAATGCTGTTGCACGATTTCCATCACGGCGGATTTCATCCGCACATAATTGGCTTCGCCCGCCATTTCCTGAATGACCTGCGAGCCGAGATTCGAAGTCATGATGATGACGGTGTTGCGGAAGTCGACCGTGCGCCCCTGCCCGTCGGTGAGTCGGCCGTCATCGAGAACCTGTAAGAGGACGTTGAAGACGTCCTGGTGCGCCTTCTCCACCTCATCGAGAAGAATGACGGAATATGGCCGGCGCCGGATCGCCTCGGTGAGGTAGCCGCCCTCCTCGTAACCCACATATCCCGGCGGAGCACCAATCAGGCGCGCGACCGAATGCCTCTCCATGAACTCCGACATGTCGATGCGGACGAGCGCTTCTTCAGTGTCGAACAGGAACTCGGCCAGCGCCTTGCAGAGCTCGGTCTTGCCGACGCCCGTGGGTCCGAGGAATAAGAATGAGCCGTTGGGGCGGCGCGGATCGGAAAGTCCAGCCCGCGAACGACGGATGGCGTTGGAAACAATGCGCACGGCTTCGGTCTGACCCACGACGCGGCGCTCGAGCGCTTCCTCCATCTTGAGGAGCTTCTCCTTCTCGCCTTCGAGCATCTTGGAGACCGGAATACCGGTCCACTTGGATACGACTTCAGCCACCTCTTCCTCGGTGACCTTGTTGCGCAGCAGCTGCGTGCCCTTCTTCTCCGCCTCAGTGGCTTGGGCGAGCCGCTTTTCGAACTCGGGGATCCGGCCGTACTGAAGCTCTGACATACGCCCCAGATCACCGGCCCGCCGCGCCGTTTCGAGCTCGAGCCGGGCGCGCTCCAACTCCTCTTTTATAGCGGCCGTGCCCTGCACCACGGCTTTTTCCGCCTTCCAGACTTCCTCCAGGTCCGCGTATTCCTTTTCGAGTCCCTTGAGGGTTTCCTCGAGGACCTGCAGTCGTTTCTTCGATGCCTCGTCCTTTTCCTTCTTGAGCGCCTCGCGCTCGATCTTGAGCTGGATGATGCGTCGCTCGAGGCGATCCATCGACTCGGGCTTGGAGTCGATCTCCATACGAATGCGTGAGGCCGCCTCGTCGATCAGATCGATTGCCTTGTCCGGGAGCTGCCGGTCGGTGATGTAGCGGTGCGAGAGCGTCGCGGCGCTGACGATGGCTGGATCGGTGATTTCCACGCCGTGGTGCACTTCGTAACGCTCTTTCAAGCCGCGCAGGATCGCGATCGTGTCCTCCACGCTCGGCTCATTGACCATCACCTTCTGAAAGCGCCGTTCGAGCGCCGCGTCCTTCTCGATGTACTTGCGGTACTCATCCAGCGTGGTCGCACCGACGCAATGCAGTTCACCGCGCGCGAGCGCGGGCTTCAGCATGTTGCCGGCATCCATGGCGCCTTCGGCCTTGCCGGCACCGACCACGGTGTGCAGCTCGTCGATGAACAGGATGACCTGGCCCTGCTGCTTGGTGAGATCGTTGAGCACGGCCTTGAGCCGCTCTTCGAATTCGCCGCGGAACTTGGCGCCCGCGATCAGCGCTCCCATATCGAGGGCGAGGATGCGCTTGCTCTTGAGGCCCTCCGGCACTTCACCATTGATGATCCGCTGCGCGAGGCCTTCGACAATGGCGGTCTTGCCGACCCCCGGCTCCCCGATGAGCACGGGATTGTTCTTCGTGCGCCGCTGCAGCACCTGGATCGTGCGGCGGATCTCATCGTCTCGCCCAATGACGGGGTCGAGCTTGCCCTGCTCGGCACGCTCGGTCAGATCGATCGTGTATTTCTCGAGCGCCTGGCGGCTTTCCTCGGCATTCGCATCCTGGACCTTCTCATCGCCGCGCATCTCTTCGATCGCTTTCTCCACCGCCCCGCGCACGACGCCGCTGTCGCGCAGAATGGTTTTGAGCGTGCCGCGATCTTCGAAGGCCGCGAGCACGAAAAGCTCGGAGGCGATGTATTCATCGCCGCGCTGCTGGGCAAGCTTGTCAGTGACATTGAGGAGCCGGCTGAGGTCATTCGAGACATGCACTTCGCCAGCGGTGCCCTCGACCTTCGGCAGACGATCGAGCGCCGCCATGAGCTCCGAGCGCAGCTTGGAGACATTCGCGCCGGCTTTTTCGAGGAGCGGCCGCACAGTTCCGCCCTCCTGGTTGAGCAGGGCGAGCAGCAGATGTGCCGGCTCGATGAACTGGTGATCGCGCCCAACCGCCATCGACTGGGCCTCGGCCAGTGCCATCTGAAACTTCGTGGTCAGTTTGTCCATGCGCATAGGGGACGCTCCGGGCGAGGCAGCCCGGACAATGTAGTGCCAGACCCAAGGAAATCAATGCACTCTTGGCAGGGGTCAGGGCAACTAGTGCGTATCGGTCAGTACGATCACCGCGATGCCTATGGCGATCAGGACCACCTGCTGGACTCCGGCAACCGGGTCGGTGCGCCGATGCAGGCCCGGAATGAGGTCCGCCACCGCCACATATAAGAGTGAGGCGGCGGTGACCGCCAGGGCATAAGGCAGCAACCCCATGGCATGGCTCAATGCGAAGTAACCGACGACTCCGCCGATTACGGAGGTGAGGCTGGTCAGCAGATTGAACGTCAGCGCACGTGCGCGGGACAGTCCGGCGTTCAGAAGGATCGCGAAGTCGCCGACTTCCTGCGGGACTTCGTGGGCGATGACGGCAATCCCGGCCACGATCCCGAGCCGCACATCGGTCAGAAATGCCGCTGCCAGCATCACCCCATCAAGCGCATTGTGGATCGCATCGCCCGCCAGGATCAGCATCGCGGATGCGTAGTCACGCTGTTTGTCCGATGGGGTGTGCGAATCGCAATCTTCTTCGTGGCAGTGGCGCCAGAGCACCAGCTTTTCCAGCACGAAGAACGCGAATATGCCCGCGATCAGTGACAGTGTGACCAGGTGAAGCTTGGAAAGGCCTGCGCCCTCGATCGCATGCGGCAGGAGCTTGAGGAGTGCGGCGCCAAGCAGCGCGCCGGTGGCGAAACTCACCAGGTGAGGAAGGGCAGCGGTGCGTCGACTGGCCGGCAACAACAGCACCAGGCCTGCGATGAGCACACTCAGTACGCCACCAAGGACGGTAAACGTAATGATCCAGGCAAGCGTCGACATCAGCAGGATCGTAGCATGCGAATCGAAACCGTCGCCCCTGCTCAGGGCTTCCGGTCTCTCATTCGATCCAGATCAGCGTGGCCATCCTGCCGCATCGTCCATCGCGTCGAAACGAGAAGAAGGTCGATGTCTCTTCGAACGTGCAACGTCCGCCGCCGAAAATGGCGTCGATGCCCGCTCGATTGAGGTGCTGATGGGCAATCCGGTACAGGTCACACATCCACCGCCCGCGAGGGTTGGCACGAAATGCCGTCACTGCGGCAGGATCAATGCGCATGAAGGCTTGGCGAACTTCGGATCCCACTTCGAAGTGCGCGGGGCCGATCGCGGGCCCCAGCCACGCGAGCAGCTCTCGGGGCGGCGTTTCGAGTGCCGCAATCGTTGACTCGAGCACACCGCCTGAGAGCCCTCGCCAGCCGCAGTGAACCGCAGCTACGCGTCTGCCGTCGGTCCGCGCCAGTAGTATCGGCAGGCAATCCGCAGTCAGCACTGCGCAGACTCGATTGGGCTCATCTGCAAACGCGGCATCTGCACTCGGATGCTCGCCGGCAGCTCCCGCGCGCACGACCCGGGTGCCGTGCACCTGATCGAGCCAGTAGGGCGCCTCGTCGATGCCGAGCTGTTTGCACAGACGCCGGCGATTCTCCGCCACGGAGTCCGGCTCGTCACCGACGTGCTCGCCGAGGTTGAGTGTGTCGTACGGCGGCGCGCTCACGCCTCCCGATCGCAGCGTTGAAACTGCACGCACGCGGGGCGGCGCAGGCCATTGTGGAACGATGAGCTCGATGGTGCTCATTTCGTCTTCGATCCGCTTGCAGCATCCCTGCGTAAGGTCGCGAGCAACTCCCGCAAGTCCCTGGGCAGGGGTGCTTGCCATTCGACAACGCGGCCGCTCTCGGGGTGATGCAGCTTCAGCTCAGCGGCATGCAGCGCCTGCCTCGGGAAATTTCTCAGGGCTGCAACCAGCTCAGGCGTCGCGCCGCGCGGCAGCAGCAGTCTGCCCCCGTACGTCCTGTCGCCAACCAGCGCATGCCTGACATGCGCGAAGTGCACGCGGATCTGGTGTGTACGCCCGGTTTCCAGGCTGGCGCGCACGTGCGTATGGGCGCGAAACCGTTCGAGGACTCGATAGTGCGTGATGGCATCGCGTCCATCCTCGCGCACTGTCATGCGAACTCTGTCGGAACGATGACGCCCGATCGGCTGGTCGACGGTTCCGCCGGCGGTCATTACGCCCGTGCAGACGGCCTCATAACGACGCTCGATCTCGTGTTGCTGCATCTGACGCGTAAGCTCGGTGTGAGATGCCACCGTGCGGGCCACAACCAGCAGCCCGGTCGTGTCCTTGTCGAGCCGATGGAGAATACCCGCGCGGGGCAGCGCCGCGAGTACCGGGTCGAAATGCAGCAACGCGTTCTGCAATGTACCAGCCCGATTACCGGCGCCGGGGTGCACCACCAGGCCGGCGGGCTTGTTGATGACGAGGAGCTGCGCATCGGCGTGTACGACATCGAGATCCATTGCCTGCGGCTCGACTGTGGCAACGATTGCGATTTCGACCTGCACCGCCACGTGCTCTCCACCACTCACGACGTCGCGCGGTCGCAACTTGCGCCGGTCGACGCTAACGCGCCCGGATTCGATCCAGTCCTTGAGGCGTGAACGTGAATATTCAGGCAATAGCTGCGCCAGCGCCTGATCCAGGCGCAGGCCGGCCAGCTCGGATGGGATCTGAAGCTCGTGCGTCTGGAACTTGTCTGTCATTGCGGCCGTCAGAGGATGCGCCCTTCGGCTATACTTTGCGGCCACTTTTGGGGGGAGGCAACGCGAGCCGTGCTGTTGATTCGATCACTGCGAATAGCCGTGCCGCTGATGTTGCTCGCACTGGCGTTGGGTGGCTGCCGGAGCACCGGCAAGGAAATGCAGGGCGACCCCGAAGTATTGTACGAGCGCGCTGCCAAGGTTCTGCATGACGCCGACTACGGTAACGCGATCAAGATCTACGAGGCGCTCGATGCGCGTTACCCCTTCAGCGATGCTGCCCGCCAGGGCCGCCTCGACCTGATGTATGCGTATTACAAGGATCACGAGTCCGAATCCGCGATCGACGCTGCGGACCAGTTCATCCGCGAGAACCCTGCGCATCCGCGCTGCGACTATGCAAACTACATCAAGGGGCTGGTGTATTTCGAGCGCACGCCAAATATCCTGGAGCGCTGGCTGAGCGTCGACCTGAGCGAACGGCCGCCGAGTGATGCGCGCAAGTCCTTTGCGGCATTTCAGACCGTGGTGACGAATTATCCGCAGAGCGAGTACGCACACGATGCGCACCTGCGGCTGCTCTACCTGCGCAATCGCCTGGCGAACTATGAAGTACACGTCGCCGACTACTACCTGCGTCGTGGCGCCTACCTCGCCGCGGTGGCGCGCGCGAAGTACGTGGTCGAGAACTATGACGGCGCACCAGCAGTGAAGAGTGCGCTCGAGATCATGACGGAGGCGTATCGCAAGATTGGACTCGATGACCTCGCCGAGCAATCGGCGAGTGTCTACCGCGAGAATTTCCCCGAAACCGCGCAGCGCGTGGACAAGAAAAAGAAGTGGTGGTCGATCTGGTAGCAAGACCCGTGCGGCCTTCGCTACCCGCAGCTCAGTTCTTCAGTCGATAACCGCTCGTAATCGGATAGCGCCAGTCGCGGCCAAAGGCGCGGCCGCTCACGCGCACGCCGGGTGGCGCCTGGCGCCGCTTGTATTCGTTGCGCTTCACCATGTCGAGAACACGCGTAACTGTCTCACGGGAGAAGCCGCGCGCGACGATTTGCTCGACGGACAGATCTTCCTCGATAAAGGCCTCGAGTATCGGGTCGAGCACCTCGTACGGTGGCAAGGCATCGGTATCCTTCTGGTCCGGCCTCAGCTCTGCCGAGGGCGCACGCGTCAGCACACGTTCCGGAATCACCGCCGCGAGTGAATTGCGGTAGCGTGCGAGCCGGTACACGAGCGTCTTGCTGCAATCTTTGATCGGCGCAAACCCGCCTGCCATGTCACCGTAGAGCGTCGCGTATCCAACCGCCATCTCGCTCTTGTTGCCCGTCGTGAGCAGCATGCGCCGGGTCTTGTTCGAAATGGCCATCAGCAGGACACCGCGACATCGCGCCTGAATGTTCTCCTCCGTACTGTCGGGGGAAGTTCCGGCGAACTCATTCTTGAGCGCTGCGAGCGTGGCTTCGAACATGCCCTCGATGGAAATCACGCTGTGCTTGACGCCCTGGCGACGAACCTGCTCGGTGGCGTCCTCGATGCTCATCGCGGCCGTATAGCGCGAAGGCATCAATACTGCCTGCACGCGCTCGGCGCCGAGCGCGTCGACGGCGATGGCGAGAGTCAATGCCGAATCGATCCCGCCCGACAGTCCCATAACGACGCCGGGAAAACGGTGCTTCTCGACGTAGTCGCGCACGCCGAGTACCAGCGCGCTGTACACGCTCGCTTCGTCACTCTGGTAAGGCGAGATCTCGCCGCGGACCGGCACCAGCCGCTTGCCATCGCCCCGGAGGTCGACGCTGATGAGGCTTTCGGCGAATGGCGGCGCCCGAGCCATGATTTCGCCCGATGCGTCCATCACGAATGAGTGACCGTCGAAGACCAGCTCATCCTGTCCGCCGACGAGATTCGTATAGACAAACGGGCAACTGACTTCGCGCACGCGATCCCGGACGATCGTCTCGCGCTCGACCTGTTTGCGCAGCTCGTACGGCGATGCATTGACCACCAGGAGCACTTCCGCGCCTGCATCTACGGCAGCTCGTACCGGCTCCGGCTCCCACACATCCTCGCACACCAGAAGTCCGACGCGTCGCCCGTTGAGCTCGATCACCGTCGCTTCGGTACCGGCCGTGAAATAGCGCTTTTCATCGAAGACCTTATAGTTCGGCAGGCACTGTTTGCGGTGATTGGCGAGCAGTTCGCCATCGCGCACCAGCACTGCGGAGTTGTAGATCCGCCCTTCGGCATACTCTGGATATCCGAACAGAGCGGCGATGCCGCGGATCTCTTCACGTGCACGCGCCAGACCGTCGGCCACACGGCGTCGCATGCCGGTGTGAAACAGCAAGTCCTCAGGCGGGTAACCCGAGAGCGCGAGCTCCGGAAAGACGATTACCTCGGCTCGCTCGCGGTCGCGGGCCAGAGAAGCGGCTTCGATGATGCGGCGCACGTTGCCATCGACATCGCCAACGAACAGATCGAGCTGTGCGAGTGCGATGCGTATGTCGCCGCGCTTGCTCACACGCGGCGCACCGACTTGCGTGTCGATGCCTTCTTTCCCGGTGACGCCCGCTTCGAGCGCTTCTTCGTGGACCGGTGCAGCCCGGCTGCCTCGCGCGACCTTGCGTGATCGGGGTCTCAGGAGATCAAACATGGTGCTACCGAGCTCCGCGGGCGAACGCACGGTCTTGACCCCCGCGGCCTCGAGGGCCGCAAATTTTTCTGCTGCCGTGCCCTTGCCACCCGCGACGATCGCACCTGCATGCCCCATCCGTTTCCCGGCCGGAGCCGTCACCCCCGCGATGTATGCAACGACGGGTTTGCGGACATTCTTCTTGATGAAGGCAGCGGCCGCCTCTTCGTCGCTTCCACCGATCTCCCCCACCATGATGATGCCCTCGGTGGCCGGGTCTTGCTCGAAGAGCTCGAGAACATCGATGAAGTTCATGCCGCGCACCGGATCGCCGCCGATGCCAACGCAAGTCGTCTGACCGAGACCGTTCCGAGTCGTCTGGTACACAGTCTCGTAGGTGAGCGTCCCGGAGCGTGACACGATGCCCACCCGACCGGGCTTGTGAATGAAGCCCGGCATGATCCCGATCTTGCATTCGCCCGGCGTGATGACGCCTGGACAGTTCGGCCCGATGAGCCGGCAGTCGTAGTCGCGCAGCGTGGCCTTCACGCGCACCATGTCGTTGACAGGTATGCCTTCCGTAATGCAGACAATCAGCTCTATTCCGGCGTCGGCGGCCTCGAGTATGGCATCGGCTGCGTGCGGCGCCGGCACATAGATCATGCTCACTTCGGCACCCGTTGCGGCGACGGCCTCGTGCGTCGTGTTGAATACCGGCAGACCGAGATGTCTCTGGCCACCGCGACCAGGCGTCACTCCACCGACCATGCGAGTACCGTACGCGATGCACTGCTCGGAATGGAAAGTGCCCTGCTTGCCCGTGAAGCCCTGGCAGATCACTTTGGTTTTCTTGTTGACGAGAATGCTCATCTGCGGCCTCAGTGCGAACGGGCGGCAAGCCGCACGACCTTGGTTGCCGCGTCGGTAAGATCGCTCGCCGTCGTGATGGCAAGCCTGCTCGAAGCGAGACGCTCGCGCGCCACGTCGGCGTTCGTGCCTTCCAGCCGCACCACGACTGGAATCTTGACGCCCACCTGCTTGACCGCGCTGATGATCCCGTCGGCGATCAGGTCACACCGCACGATGCCGCCGAAGATATTCACCAGGATCGCGCGCACCTTCGCATTGGAGAGAATCAGCTTGAACGCGGCGCTGACGCGCTCACTGGTTGCTCCACCGCCCACATCGAGAAAATTTGCCGGCGCACCGCCATGAAGCTTGATCAGGTCCATCGTCGCCATCGCGAGCCCCGCGCCGTTCACCATGCAGGCGATGTTGCCGTCGAGCGAGACGTAGTTGAGATCGTGCTCACTCGCCTCGCGCTCCATCGGATCCTCCTGGCTCGGATCGCGTAGCGCCGCGATCGCAGGATGGCGAAACAGGGCATTCGCATCGATGTTGATCTTGGCATCGAGCGCGACGATGCGGCCCTCGCCTGTGACGATGAGCGGATTGACTTCGACCAGGCTCGCATCCTTCTCGATGTACAACCTGTACAGCGCCTGCGCGAGTCGCGTGAACTCTTCGAGCTGCGAACTGGCGAATCCGAGGCCGAATGCGAGCTGCCTGCATTGAAAGCCCTGCAGTCCCGCGGCCGGATGAATGTTGACGGTGATGATCTTCTCCGGCGAATGAGCGGCGACCTCCTCGATGTCCATCCCGCCTGCCGCCGAGGCGATGAAGGCGATCCGGCCGTGTTCGCGGTTGAGCACGAGGCTCAGATACATCTCACGCGCGATCTGCGAGCCCGACTCGACGTAGACCTGATTGACAGGCATGCCTTCCGCGCCGGTCTGTCGGGTGACGAGATGACGACCGAGCATTGCAGCCGCTGCTGAGCGAACGGCATCGAGGTCTTTCGCAAGTTTGACTCCGCCGGCCTTGCCGCGTCCGCCGGCGTGAACCTGGGCCTTCACGACCCAGAGCGCGCCGCCAAGTTCGCGTGCTGCGTTCACTGCCTCCTCGGCGGTTGATGCAACCCGACCCTTCGGAACTGGAATGCCGTAGCTGGAGAAGATCTCTTTGGCCTGATACTCGTGAAGGTTCATTGGCTCGCGATCGCCTGAAAGTGGGCGGCTATTTTCCTTGATGCAAGACGGACATGGTAGAGTGCGCCACCAATTCCACTCGCGAGCAGCCGCGAACGATGGTGAGAACCAAGGGACCCGCACAGGCCGCACTGGCGTGGCGCGTGCTCGGTCTCCTCAATCTCTTCCGGCTGCTGGTGCCGCTGGTCCTCGCCTCGCTTCACTACCTCCTGCCGGAATCGACCAGCGTCGGGTGGGCTGATCCCAAGCTCTTCCAGAACGTCGTCGTCGCGTATTTTGCCGCCGGCATCGTCATGATTGCCGCGCTGAAGAACCATTGGCCGAGCCTCGAACAGCAGGCCTGGGTGCATATCGCGCTGGACGTCGCCGGAGTATCGCTGTTGCTCTACTCGAGCGGTGGTGTCGCAAGCGGCCTCGGAATGCTGCTGGTCATTCCTGTTGCGGCGGTGAGCCTCATCGCCCGACGCGCCTTCGTCATCGCCGCCGGGGCGGCGATCGCGCTGCTCATTCAGCAGGCCGCCGCGCAACTCGCCGGCACCGCTTCGGTTGGGGATTACACGGCTGCAGGCGTGCTCGGCGTGATCCTGTTTGTTGCGGCTCTCAGTGTCCTGCCGCTCGCAGACCGCATTCGCGAGGCAGAGGAACTGGTCCGGCAGAGGGACCTGGATCTCGCCAACCTCGCGGAGCTTTCACAATACATCGTGCAGCATCTGCGCGAGAGCATTCTGGTGATCGACGCCGGCGACCGGATCCGGCTGATCAATGAATCGGCGGCGGAGATGCTCGGCGATCGCAGCGCGATTCCCGGGGCGCTCCTTGGTGAAGTACACCCTCGACTGCTCTACTCCCTGTCGACCTGGAGACAGAGTCCGCACACGGCGCCGGCGAACCCGACATCATTCGTCGCCGCAGATGGCTTGCGCACGATCGAGCCGCACTTCGCGCCGCTCGGCGGGCGAAAACCCCGGGCCTGTGCTCGTATTTCTGGAAGACACGAGCCTGCTTGCCGAGCGACTCCAGCAATCGAAACTCGCCGCACTCGGACGTCTGAGTGCGAGCATCGCGCACGAGATCCGCAACCCGGTCGGCGCAATGAGTCATGCAGGACAACTGCTTGCCGAAGCCTCCATTGGTGAACCGGAGCGGCGCCTGACCGAGATCATTCGTACTAACGCGGAGCGTGTGAGTACCATCATCAACAACATGCTGCAGCTGTCCCGTCGAGACTCAACAAGTCCGGAGACGCTTACTCTGTCGGACTGGCTCGAAGAATTTCGCGATGAGTTCTGCCAGACGACGCAAACACCGCCGTCCTCGTTGCAGATCGGCCCGATGGTGCCGACATCGAGGTTCGGGTCGATCCGACTCACCTGCACCAGGTGCTGTGGAATCTCTGTGACAACGCACTCAAGTATGCCCGCAGCGCGACGGTGCCGCGATCGAGCTGCGCTGTGGGCGAGTGGCTGGGCACCGGCCGTCCCTATCTCGAAGTCGCCGACCGCGGCCCGGGAATCGACACGCAAAACGTAGATCGCATCTTCGAACCGTTCTTCACCAGCGGCGAAGGTGGCACTGGGCTCGGCCTGTTCATTGCGCGCGAGCTTTGTCAGTACAATGGTGCCTTGCTGCTCTACGAAGCCGCGTCTGGCGGTGGCAGTATCTTTCGTATTATTTTCTCCGATCCGCAACGCTGGCGGGCGCGCGAACTGAGGTCCTAAGCCCATGCCGAAGCCGATGGTTCTCGTCGTGGACGATGAGCCGGACATCCGCGAACTGCTGTCCATCACGCTCAACCGCATGGAACTTGAAACCAAGACTGCCTGCTGACGTCGCGTCCGCGCAGAAACTGTTGCGCGCCGGGCCGTTTCGACTCTGTGCCTCACGGACATGAACCTTCCCGATGGCAACGGTCTCGATCTCGTCGAGTGGATTCAGTCGAACGCGCCAACTGTTCCGGTTGCCGTGATCACGGCACACGGAAATGTCGAATCCGCCGTGCGTGCGCTCAAGCTCGGTGCCTTCGACTTCGTGTCCAAGCCGCTCGACCTTGTCGGACTGCGCAAGCTGGTCAGCTCCGCGATCCGCATCTCCTCGAGTGATACCGATGACGACGATCTATGGACCAAGGCTGCTCGGCCAGTCCAAGGTCATGCAGCAGCTTCGCGAACACCATCGGCAAGGTCTCGCGCAGCCAGGCACCGGTGCATATCTACGGAGAATCGGGCACGGGCAAGGAATTGGTGGCACAACTGATCCACGAATCCGGACCGCGTCGCGACGGACCGTTCGTAGCAGTGAATTGCGGTGCGATTCCGACCGAACTGATGGAGAGCGAACTCTTTGGCCACAAGCGCGGCAGTTTCACCGGCGCGGTTGCGGACAAGAAAGGCATGGTGCAGTCGGCCGAAGGTGGCACGCTGTTTCTGGACGAAGTCGGGCGATCTGCCGCTGCACATGCAGGTCAAACTGCTGCGCGTGATCCAGGAGAAGACCGTACGACCGATCGGCGAACAGCGCGAAACACCGACCGACATACGAATCCTGAGTGCGACCCATCGCAATCTCTCGGCCCTGGTGGCGGAAGGCGCCTTCCGAGAGGATCTCTACTACCGCATAAACGTCATAGAGATTCGCGTGCCCGCCTTGCGCGAGCGTCCGGAAGACGTTCCCGAGCTGGCCGAAGCGATCCTGCGCAGGCTGGCGCGTCGTACCAAGGTCGATCCGCCGGCGCTCGAACCGGAGGCTCTCAAGGCGCTATCCACATACCCATTTCCCGGAAACGTGCGCGAGCTGGAGAACGTCCTGGAGCGATCGCTCGCATTGTCCGGGGGCAACGCAATCGCGGCCGAGGATCTGCAGCTGCGTGACGTGTCCGTCAGGCACGACGGCCTCGGCGCCAGCACAGGCCCTCTGGGCGAGCAGCTGGAAGAAATCGAGCGTGATGCCATCATCAAGGCGCTTGAGCAGACGCGCTACAACAAGACTGCGGCGGCGAAACTGCTTGGCATGACATTTCGCGCCCTCCGCTACCGCATCAAGAAGCTTGGCCTTGAGTAGCTGACTCGTCGCCTGTCGCCGACTCAGCTGACATTTTTTGTCACTTCCTGACGCTGCCGAGTCCATAGCGTCACTTGTCATCGACACGATTACGTCAAACTGGATCGACGGTTCTGCTGAAATCCTCTGGCTGATCAAGTTGTTGCGATGCTTGTGCTGGCGTGGCACATGCCTTGCACCCCTCGAAAGCACTGGCGGACTTTCCGCCGTTGATCGTGCATCCACTAGTCTCAGGAGCAACAAATGTTGAAGTCAGTACAGAAGGGTTTCACCCTGATTGAGTTGATGATCGTGATCGCGATCATCGGCATCTTGGCGGCCATCGCCATTCCGGCGTATCAGGACTACACGGTCCGTGCGCAGGTCACTGAAGGCCTCAACCTGGCGGGCGATCTGAAAGCCGCCGTTGCGGAAGATTTCGCCAATACCGGCGCTTGGGCACCGACCGAACAGACGCTCGGCATCGTTGAAGGCGCGAAGACCGGCAAGTACGTGGCGGATGTCGACGTTGGCACTGGCACGATCACAATCACGTATGGCCTGCAGGCCAACGCGACTGCGTTGCCCGGTGGCGCGAATGTGCTCACGCTGACGCCCGATGGTCAGCGCGAACAGCGACGTGATCTGGGTTTGCGGCTACCACGCTGCCCCTGCTGGCGCGGTCGATCCTGCGAGCGGTGCAGCGGCCGCCGTGGCGACGACTGTCCTGCCGAAGTACCTGCCGTCCAACTGCCGCGTCTAAAGTTCCGGGCCGGCCTTCGGCTCTGATCTGGGAAGCCCCTCTCCGGAGGGGCTTCTTCTTTTGGGAGACCAGTCACGCAGGCCGAATTAGCCGATATGCGAGGATGCTGAGCCATTTGACATTTGATCCCCTCTCCGGGACCGGTAAGGTAGACTTGGACGGTCACCAATTTGGCCGTCATGGGCTGACAAGTCGATGAATGACAACGCGATGATGGCGCTGGGTGCCAGCAAGTCTCCCCTGGGCGGCCTTCCTCAAAGACTCGTTCAGGACGGCTTGATCGACGAAGCCACGATGATGGAGGCGATGGCGCAGGCCAAGGAAAAGCGCATCAGCGTCGTCACTCAGCTCGTCAACAGCGGCGCCGCCAATGCCCGCGAAATCGCGATCGCAGCATCGCATGAATTCGGCGTTCCCCTCCTCGACCTGGACGCCGCCAATGTCGAGTTGGATACAGTCAAGCTGGTCAGCGACAAGCTGCTGAACAAGCATCGCGTCCTGCCGCTCATGCGGCGCGGCAAACGGCTGTTTCTCGCCGTCTCCGATCCGACCAACCTGCACGCCATCGACGAAATCAAGTTTGCGACCGGGCTGGGAATCGAGGCTGTAGTCGTAGAGGACAACAAGCTTCAGCAGGCCGTTGCCAAGGCTCTGGAGCAGGTCGATACCGCGATGCCGTCGCTCGGCGAGGACGATTTCGACCTCGAAAACCTGGATGTGATGGCGGGCGAAGACGACCTCGCCAGCGAAGCGGTCACCCGCGATGATGTCGAAGACGCTCCCATCGTCCGCTTTGTCAACAAGATCCTGCTCGATGCGATCAAGAAGGGAGCGTCGGACATACACTTCGAGCCCTATGAAAAGACCTTTCGCATCCGCACGCGCCTTGACGGTGTTTTGAAGGAAGTGGCAAATCCGCCGGTTCAGCTCACGACCAAGATCGCGGCGCGCATCAAAGTGATGTCGCGCCTCGACATCGCCGAGCGCCGCGTGCCTCAGGACGGCCGCATCAAGATGCGGCTGTCCAAGAACCGCGCCATCGATTTTCGCGTGAGCACCTGCCCGACGCTCTTTGGCGAAAAAATCGTGATGCGTATTCTCGATCCCTCCAGCGCGATGCTCGGCATCGATGCGTTGGGCTACGAGCCTTTCCAGAAGGAACTCTATCTCAAGTACCTGGCGAAGCCGCAGGGCATGATCCTGGTCACTGGGCCGACCGGCAGTGGTAAGACGGTGTCGCTGTATACCGGCCTCAATATCCTCAACAAGGAAGACTGCAATATCTCTACCTGCGAGGACCCGGCGGAAATCCAGATGGCGGGTATCAATCAGGTGAATGTCTACCCGAAGGTAGGCCTGACTTTTGCCTCGGCACTGCGCGCCTTCCTGCGTCAGGATCCGGACGTCATCATGGTCGGCGAAATTCGCGACCTCGAAACCGCGGAGATTGCACTGAAGGCTGCGCAAACCGGACACCTGGTGCTTTCAACGCTTCATACCAACGACGCCCCTCAGACCCTCACGCGCATGGTGGACATGGGTGTGAAGCCTTATGCCATCGCAACATCGGTCAGTCTCATCATTGCTCAGCGACTGGCACGCAAGCTGTGCTCCAACTGCAAGCAGAAGATTGACGTGCCGGCGGAGGCCCTCCACAAGGAGGGTTTCAGCGATGAGGACATCAAGAAAGGATTGACCATCTTTGGACCGAAGGGATGCAGTCAGTGTGTGGATGGCTACAAAGGGCGCGTCGGCATCTATCAGGTCATGCCAGTCAGCGAGGCGATCGGGCGCCTCATCATGGAAGGCGGCAATTCTCATCAGATCACCCAGGAAGCCGAACGCGAGGGTGTCTGGGACCTGCGGCGTGCAGGGCTTCAGAAAGTGAAAGATGGGCTGACCAGCCTGGATGAAATCAATACAGTGACCGTGGATTGAATGGGGATGAGACTTTCGATGAAGGGTGGGGCATAAAGGTACCGATTCATGGCGACCGCAACGGCGATCAGGAAGGACATCCAGTTCAGCTGGGTGGGCAAGGACAAGAAGGGCAACAAGCTCAAGGGGCGAAGTCTCGCATCGAGCGAGCAGGCCCTGCGAGCCGATCTGCGCCGCCAGGGCGTGGTGCCCGTCAAGATCAGCAAACAGAGCACGCTTTTCAAGAGCGGCGGCAAGGTCAAGCCTGAAGACATCGCAATCTTCAGCCGCCAGCTCGCAACGATGCTGACCGCCGGCATACCGCTCGTGCAGTCATTCGAAATCGTCGGCAACGGCCACGACAAGCCGGCGATGCAGAAGCTGGTACTTGATATCAAGGCAGATATCGAGGGAGGCACGTCCTTGCACGAGGCTCTCGCCAAGCAGCCCCTCTATTTTGACGATCTCTTCGTGAACCTCGTGGAAGCTGGCGAACAGGCTGGTGCGCTGGAGAGCCTGCTCGACAAGATCGCCACGTACAAGGAGAAGACCGAGGCTCTCAAGAAGAAGATCAAGAAAGCGTTGTTCTATCCGGCGGCCGTATTGGTCGTCGCGGTGATCGTGACATTGATTCTCCTGATCTTCGTGATCCCTCAGTTCGAGTCGTTGTTCAAGGGTTTCGGCGCAGATCTGCCTGCCTTTACCCAAATGGTGATCGGCATGTCCCGCTTCGTGCAGGACCAGGGATGGTGGCTTGCGATGATCGTCGGTGGCGCGGTCTACGCGTTTGGCTACTTCAGGAAGCGATCCCGCGCCATGCGCGAGGCAATCGATCGTATGTCGCTGAAGATGCCGATCGTCGGTCCAATCCTGGTCAAGGCCGCAATCGCGCGATACGCCCGTACGCTGTCGACGATGTTCAGCGCTGGCGTGCCGCTCGTCGAAGCGCTTGATTCTGTGGCCGGTGCGACGGGCAATATCGTGTATGAGCAGGCCGTCCTTCGAATGAAGGACGAGGTCGCGACCGGCCAGCGCCTGCAGCGCGCCATGGAGAACACCGGGTTGTTCCCAAACATGGTTGTGCAGATGATCGCGGTCGGTGAGGAGTCCGGCTCGCTGGACGAGATGTCCGGCAAGGTCGCGACCTTCTATGAGCAGGACGTAGACAATGCGGTGGACAGCATGAGCAGTTTGCTCGAGCCGCTGATCATGGCAATCCTCGGCGTGCTGGTCGGCGGACTCGTCATTGCGATGTACCTGCCGATCTTCAAGTTGGGCGCTGTCGTCTGATCGAAATCGCCCAGCCGGCCTGCGAACGCCGCGCCCTCGCGCGGCGTTCGCGTCTCTGGGTAATCTGCTTTGCTCCCAATAGTGGAAATCGCCCTGTGACGCTGGTTCAGCTGTTGCAGACGAACCACGTGATTCTCATCGCGATCGTGTTCCTCCTCGGCCTGCTGGTCGGCAGTTTCCTGAACGTGGTGATTCACCGCCTGCCGATCATGATGGATCGAGAATGGCGGCGGCAGTGCGACGAATTGAACGCCGCCGGCGTGAACAATCCGGCCGGCGGCACCGAAAAAAAAGCCCATAAACCCCCTGCGCCAGGCGAATCGCGCTTCAATCTGCTGACCCCGCGATCGCGCTGCCCCGCCTGCAGGGCCCCAATCCATGCGTGGCAGAACATTCCCCTCGTCAGCTACCTGCTTCTGCGAGGACGCTGCGCTGCTTGCGGCATTCGTATTTCGGTCCGCTACCCCCTGGTGGAACTGCTCAGTGGCGTTCTCTCTGCACTGGTTGCCTGGCGGTTTGGCTTTTCGTGGGAGTTGCTGGCAGCGCTCCTCTTCACGTGGAGCCTTATCGCGCTGTCCGGCATCGACATCGATCATCAGCTCCTGCCCGACAGCATCACCCTGCCGCTGCTGTGGCTCGGGCTACTGATCAGCCTGGCGTCCAGCGCTCAAGCGTCCTTCTCTTTTCCCGTTGACCCACGCAGCAGCATCGTCGGTGCAGCGGCGGGGTACCTGAGTCTTTGGTCCGTGTATCACCTGTTTCGTCTTGTGACCGGCAAGGAAGGCATGGGATATGGCGACTTCAAGTTGTTCGCGGTGTTCGGCGCCTGGTTCGGATGGCAGATGTTGCTCCTCACCATCCTGATCGCTGCATCGGTCGGCGCGGTGGTCGGTATCGCGCTCATCGTCCTGAAACGCCATGGGCGGGACGTGCCGATTCCGTTCGGTCCGTACCTTGCAGCGGCCGGCTGGATCGCACTGATGTGGGGACCCGAACTGCTCGATCGCTATCTGCACATGACGGGGCTGCGCGCGGCGGGATAACCGCGACCTGCAAGTCTCTCGCAGAGTTCCGGGAGAAGCAGATAATGGCCGTCGTGAGCGTTCTACGCGTCGGTCTGACCGGTGGCATAGCAAGCGGCAAGAGCACGGTTGCGAACCTTTTCGCCAGGCGTGGCGTGCCCGTGATCGATACGGACGAAATCTCTCACGCTGTGGTCGCTCCGGGTCAGCCGGCGCTCGAAAAGATCGTGCAGGAGTTCGGCAGCGGGATTCTCGACGCCGACGGAGGACTTGATCGGCGGCGCATGCGCGAGCTGATATTCAGCGATCCTGAGCGGCGCCAGCAGCTCGAGTCCATTCTGCACCCGGTCATCCTCAGTGAGCTGAAGCGCCTTTCGGCACAAGCCGGCGGGCCGTATCAAGTCCTGGTTATCCCCCTGCTCGTAGAGGGCGGGCTTGAAGACGATGTCGATCGCGTCCTGGTGGTTGACGTGTCGCCGGAACGACAGGTTGAGCGACTTCTGCAGCGAGACGCGCAGAACCCCAAGCAAGCGCAAGCCATGATTGCCGCGCAGGCGCAACGACAGATACGGCTGGCCACGGCCGATGACGTGATCGCGAATGATGGCACGCTCACCGAGCTCGAATCACAGGTCGAGCGGCTCCACGAGCGCTACCTTCGCCTTGCCGCCGACCGCGACGCGCGCTGAATCTTCCCTGAGCGCCGTTTCACTGCCACCTGTCGGCTGACGCCGACAGGAATTTCCCGGTGACACTCGTGCTCGACCTGCCGCAGAATAGGGCAATGTCCTCGAACCGGCTTGACCGTCGCGAAATAGTGAAATGACCTCCCACGCCTACATTGAGCCCGCGGTGGAACCGGCGAGCGAGCTCGTTGTATACGAGCAGCCGCTTAACGAGCGCATGCGCACGTTCCTGCGCCTCGAGTTTCTGTATTCGCAGGCCCTATATCACAACGAGTTGCCCCATCCCTGGAGCAGCCGCGCCGCGGTTGGCAGTTTGCTGGAGATCCTGGCGATCACCGCACGCGGCGACGTGCGCAGCGATGTGATCAAGGAACTCGAGCGGCACGTGCAGTCTTTGAACGAGTTTCAATCCAAGCCGGGTGTCGACGCGGGTCGCTTGCGGGCCGTGATGTCGAATCTGATCCGGCTGCGCAGCGAGCTCGTCAGCATGGGCGCGAATTTCATGCAGTCGTTGCGTGAATCGGAGTTCCTCGCCGCGATCAAGCACCGCAGCGCGATTCCAGGCGGCACCTGCGAATTCGATCTGCCCGACTACAGCTTCTGGCTCAGCCGGCCGGCCGAACAGCGCATGGCGACTTTCGAGGAATGGATGAAGATCGTGCGGCCGCTGTGCGATGGGGTGATCGAGATCCTGTGGGTCACGCGGCAAAACGCTCGCCCGCGTGAGGAGATCGCGCCAGCCGGTCAGTACCAGATCAACTTCGAGCGCGAGAATCCGATCCAGCTGCTGCGGATCATGCTGCCTTCGGACTCCGACCTGTATCCGGAGATCAGCGGCAGCCACTATCGGTGCAACCTGCGTTTCATGAGCTGGAAGGAGCTGAACCAGCGCGCGGTGCAGTCCGAGCAGGATGTGCATTTCATTCTGACCTCATGCACCTGAGACGCGCATGTCGCCGGTCATTGCCAAATGCCCGACTTGCGGCCGGCCCGTGCAGTGGTCCGAATCCTCGCCTTTCCGGCCGTTCTGCAGCGACCGTTGCCGGCTCATCGACCTCGGTGCCTGGCTGAGCGAGGAACGCGGCATCGCCGGTGACAACCTCCCGGCCGAAGCCACGGAAGACCAGAGCGATCCACCCAAATCCGATCGTAGCTGATTACCGTCAGGGCGACGGCGCGTGCCTCGACCCGTCACCTTGAGCCGAACGGACATCCCCCGCGACCTGCGACAGTGGCATTTGCAGATTTCGTGTCAGAAACGCCCACTGATCCGCGAAATCCTCGATCTGCATCCATACCGGTTTGCCGGATCCGTGACCCGCGCGCGTCTCCACGCGCACGAGGATGGGGTTCTTGCAGCCCTGCGCCGCCTGTAGTGCCGCGCCGAACTTGAAGCTGTGCCATGGCACCACGCGGTCGTCGTGATCCGCGGTTGTGATCAGCGTCGGCGGATAACAAGTGCCCGGGCGCACGTTGTGATACGGCGAATAAGCATACAAAGCTGGAAAGTCCTGCGAGTTCTCACTCAGGCCGTAGTCGCTTGACCACTGGCGAGCATTGGCACTCGCGGTGTGATAGCGAAGCATGTCCAGCACACCCACGGCTGGCAACGCGGCCGCCACGAGTCCTGGTTCCTGAGTGATTACCGCACCGATCAACAACCCTCCGTTGCTGCGCCCGAGAATCCCCAGTCGGTCCTTCGAGGTATAGCGCTGCTCGACCAGGTAGCGTGCCGCCGCGATAAAGTCATCGAATACGTTCTGCTTATTGGCCTTGGTTCCGGCGAGATGCCATGCCTCACCGTACTCGGCACCGCCGCGCAAATTCGCAACAGCGTACGTCCCGCCCATCTCGAGCCACACCAGCACGGGCACGCTGAAGGCGGGCGTCAACGGATTGTTGAATCCACCGTAGCCGTACAACAGTGTCGGTGCCTTGCCATCCTTCTTCAGGTCGGACCGATGCGTGATGAACATCGGGACGCGCGTACCGTCTTTGCTCGAGTAGAACACCTGCTCGGTGACGAAACGCGAGGTATCCGCCGCGATCTTCGGCGTACGAAACAGGTCCGTGTAATTCGTAGCGACGTCGTAATGATAGATGGACGTCGGCGTCAGGTAGTCCGCATACGAGAAGAACGTCTCGGAACTGTCGCCGTGCCCCAGGAACCCCTCGACAGTTCCTTGCCCCGGCAGTGAGACTTCGTTGAGCAACTTTCCGCCGACATCGAAAATTTTCACCTGCGAGTGTGCGTCGTGCAGGTAGGTAACGACGATCTTGCCCCCGATGTAACTCGCGACTTTGATGGCGTCGGCGCTCTCGGCTACGACATTCCTCCACATATTCGGGGTGGGACGACGCGTGTCGATCGCGACGACGCGCCCACGCGGCGAGTCAGCCGTCACCAGAAAATAGAAAACGGACCCGTCCGAACCGAGAAAGGTATACAGGCCCCGCCAATCGTCGAGGAGTCGCACGACCGCGACACCGCTTGTGGAAGCCTGCACTGGCAGGGGCGTGTAATAGACACCGTTCGTTTGGTAGCCGTCGAACAGATTGATCAGCAGATACTTACCGTCCTCGGTCACCTGCGCATAAGGATTGCGCGACGGGTGATCCGTGACTGCGTAGACGAACAGGTCCTGCGCCTGCGCCTCGCCGACCTTGTGCCGATAGATCGAGATCTGCTTCGAGTCGTCGCCGGATCCATCCGCGCGCAGCGGATAGCGGCTGTAGAAGAAGGCGCTCGAGTCGCGCTCCCAGGAAACCTGCGTGAACTTCGCGAACTTGAGAACATCGGCGAGATCCTGGCCGGTGGTGACGTCGCGGATGTGCCAGGTCTTCCAGTCGGTCCCGCCATCGGAGAGTGCGTAGGCGAGATAGCGACCATCGGGGCTTACCTGAAAGTCGGCGAGCGCCACCGTGGCGTCGGGGCTCAAGGCATTCGGGTCGAGCAGAACGCGTGGCGACGCTTGCAGGCCGTCAGCGACGAACAGGACACTCTGGTTCTGCAGCCCGTCGTTGCGCAGCCAGAAATACCGCCCGCCTTCCTTCACCGGGACGTTGAAGCGTTCGTAGTTCCAGAGCTCGGTGAGCCGCTGCTTGATCCAGCCGCGCGTCGGGATCGCCTCCAGGTAGGGTTGCGACAGGCTGTTTTCAGCATTGACCCAGCTCTTCGTTTGCGCGCTGTCCAGATCTTCGAACCACCGATAGGGATCCGTCACGCTGACGCTTCCGTACTGATCGACCTGGGTCCCGCGTGGCGCGGCAGGATACTGCAGAGCCGCCGTCTGCGAGCTCTCAGGGACCGGCGTGTGCGCGCACGCGGCCAGCAGTATTGCGGCCGTCAGCGCAGCCCAGATGCGGTAATAGTGGATCAGCCCCTTCTTCATGCCTAAACTCCCCGAAATTTTTGCGCGCAGCCTACACGCATGATTTCACTACGACCATTCCTGGTTTCATTGGTGCCCCTGTTCATGGGTTGCGCGGATGCGCGCGCGGGCGATCTGCCGATCAGCCGCATCTTTTCGGCACCGGATCTGAGCGGCCCGTCCCTGCGCGCGGCCCGCATTTCGCCGGACGCGCAGCGGGTGACGTTCCTCCAGGGCAAGGCCGACGATAAAGATCGCCTCGACCTGTGGGAATACAACATCCGCTCGGGCAAGACCCGCCTGCTGGTGGACTCGCGCGCGCTGGTGCCCGATGAGGGCCGACTCTCTGACGAGGAGCGGCAGCGTCGCGAGCGCCAGCGCATCTCTGCGCTGTCGGGAATTGTCGAATATCTATTTGCGCCGGATGGCACAGCACTGCTTTTTCCGCTCGGCGGCGATCTCTATTACTACGATCTGCGAGCACCGGCCGACAAGGCCGCCCGCCAGCTGACCAAAACCTCGGAAACGGAGACGGACGCCAAGTTCTCCCCTCTCGGCCATTACGTCAGCTTCATCCGCGAGCAGAATCTATTCGTCCTCGACCTGCGCACCGGACAGGAGCGCGCCCTGACGACCGATGGGAGTGGAGCGATCAAGAACGGGATGGCCGAGTTCATCGCCCAGGAGGAGATGGGACGAAGCACCGGCTACTGGTGGTCGCCCGACGAGAGACGTATCGCATACGCACGCGTCGATGAGAGTCCCATATCCGAGCAGCAGCGTCTGGAGATCGACGCTGACGAAGTCTCCCTCTACACGCAACGCTACCCGGCAGCGGGAACGCGCAATGCGCTGGTCGATCTCAGGTCGATCGAGCTGGCGACGGGGACGGTGACGCGACTCGATCTTGGTTCGGAACCTGATATCTATCTCGCACGTGTCGACTGGATGCCCGATTCCCGATACGTCGCGGCCCAGCGTCAGTCTCGAGATCAGCGGCGTTTGGATCTGCTCAAGATCGACGTGGCGAGCGGTAAAGCACGCACAATACTGACCGAAACCAGCAGCACGTGGGTGGACCTGAATGACGAGCTGACGTTTCTGAACAAATCCAGCCGCTTCATCTGGGCTTCGAAGCGCAGCGGATACCAGCATCTGTACCTTTACGACCTGGACGGTCACCTGATTCGACCGCTGACCGCCGGAAACTGGATGGTGGTGGGGGATGGCGGCTCACGGGCCCTCCTGGATGTCGATGAGGCGCGAGAACGCATCTATTTCATGGCCAACGAGCAAAGTCCGCTCGAACGCCACCTCTATAGCGCGCCGTTGCGCGGCAGATTCCCGCCGTCACGCATCACCGAGGAACCGGGCTGGCATACGGTTGCCATGTCGCCCGATCACAAGTTTTTTCTCGAGCTGTATTCCACTCCGGAGCGGCCGCCACGCGTGCAGTTGAGGCGTATCGACGGCGCTTTGATCACGACGCTCATCGACAACTCCCTCGACGACTCGCATCCGTATGCGCCCTATCGCGATGCCCATGTCGTGACTGAATTTGGCACGTTGCCAGCCGCCGACGGCCAAGCGCTCAACTACCAGATGCTCAAACCGACGCACTTTGATCCGGCAAGGAAGTATCCCGTGATCGTGGACGTGTATGGCGGCCCGGGCGTGCAGAACGTGAGGCGCGCGTGGGGTCCCGCGTTCTTCCGCCAGGTGCTCGCTCAAAGCGGCTATGTCGTATTCACGCTCGACAATCGCGGGAGCGGTTTTCGTGGTGTCGCTTTCGAATCCGTCCTCCACCAACGCCTGGGGCAGATTGAAGTCGCCGATCAGGTCGAGGGCGTGAAGTTCTTGCGTTCGCTGTCGTACGTGGATCCACAGCGCATCGGCGTCTTCGGCTGGAGCTATGGCGGCTACATGACGCTCATGTGCCTCCTCACAGCCCCGGACTATTTTCAGGCGGGCGTCTCAGGCGCCCCGGTAACCGCGTGGCGCTTGTACGACACACATTACACCGAGCGCTATCTCGGCCTTCCACAGCAGAATACAGCCGGCTATGAAGCGAGTGACGTGCTGCCGTACGCCGCAGCTTTGCATGTGCCGCTACTCGTCTTGCACGGCATGGCAGATGACAACGTCCTGTTCACCAATAGCACCAAGCTCTTCAAGCGCCTGCAGGACCTCGACAAGCCCTTCGACGTGATGACCTATCCGGGAAGCAAGCACGCCTTACTACGACACGCCGACACCGGCACGCATGCGTACGAGATGATCAGGAGATTCTTTGACGAGAACCTGAAGGCGAAGAGGTAGCGGTGCGCTCCATCAACGCAGCGACGATCGGTCGGTCGGCTTCGAGCAGATCCTCGTTCGCAAGGTCGGCGGGCTTCACCCACTTGAGCGCCTGACCGTCGAGACTCATCGGCTCACCTTCGTAAGCGGTCACGAGCCACATGCTGAGCTCGACGCACCGCTCCGCGTATTCGTGGGTTAGCTGCAGCATCCGCTCAGCACTGAGAAGCTTTACGCCGAGTTCTTCGGTGAGTTCACGGCTGAGGGCTTGAAGCTCACTCTCGCCGCCATCGATCTTCCCGCCGGGAAATTCCCAGCGCCCTGCCATGTGGGCGCCCGCCGGGCGCTGCGCGATCAGCACGCGCCCGGCCGCATCGAAGAGCCCTCCGGCGACCACTCGAACGGTATGCACGGCGAAGACTAGGCGCCCAACGCGCCGTGGCAGTTCTTGTACTTCTTCCCCGAACCGCAGGGGCAAGTCTCATTGCGGCCGATCTTGCGTGCCCCGCGCACGAACGGCGCCTGTGGCTGCGCCTCTGGTCCGCGACTGACCGGACCTTGCGCTCCCTCGGGCTCCTCCGGCGCGGTCAGCGACTGGGCCTGCGCATGCTGGGCCTGCAACGCTCTCGCCATTCGCGTGCGCCGCTCTTCCTCCTCGCGATCGATCTCCTCCTGGCTGCGCACCTGCAGGCGCGAGAGGATGGTCACGGTATCAAACTTGATGCGTTCGAGCATCGCGCTGAACAGCTCGAAGGCCTCGCGCTTGTATTCCTGCTTGGGGTTCTTCTGCGCATAACCGCGCAGGTGAATGCCCTGGCGCATGTAGTCCATCGCGGCCAGGTGTTCGCGCCAGTGCACATCGAGCTGCTGCAACATGATTGCCTTTTCAAAGTAGCGCATCGCCGGTGCGCCGAGCTGTGCAACCTTCTGCCCGTAGGCAGCATCGATCTCCTCGACGATGCGCTTGCGCAATCCCTGCTCTTCGAGCGCCGTGTCGGCATCCAGCCAGCCTTTGATGTCCAGCCGCACCGTGAAATCGCGCTCGAGCGCCGCGGCGAGACCGGGGATGTCCCACTGCTCCGGCAATGTGCCTAGCGGCAGGAAAGTGCTGATCAGATTGTTGACGACTTCTTCGCGGATGCCACGCACGGCATCGGCGACGTCCTCCGCCGCCATGAGCTCGGTACGCTGCTGATAGATGACCTTGCGCTGGTCGTTGGCGACATCGTCGTATTCAAGGAGGTTCTTGCGCGCATCGAAGTTGTGCGCTTCGACCTTGCGCTGCGCCTTCTCGATCTGTCGCGAGAGCATCCTGCTCTCGATGACTTCGCCTTCCTTCATTCCGACGCGCGACAACAGTGCCTTGGTGCGATTTGGGTCGCCGAAGATGCGCATCAGGTTGTCTTCGAGCGAGAGATAGAAGCGGCTCGACCCAGGGTCACCCTGCCGGCCCGAGCGGCCGCGCAACTGGTTGTCGATGCGGCGCGATTCATGCCTTTCGGTACCGACGATGTGCAGGCCGCCCGCCTGTACGACGGCCTCGTGACGTGCATCCCACTCGCGCCTGACCGTCTCGACAGTGTCGGGCTCCGGATTTTCGAGTGCGTGCAGCTCGGCTTCGAGATTTCCGCCCAGCACAATGTCAGTACCGCGGCCGGCCATGTTGGTGGCTATTGTTACGGTGCCTGGGCGTCCCGCCTGCGCGACGATGTGCGCCTCGCGCTCGTGCTGCTTGGCATTCAGCACCTGGTGGCGGACGCCTTCCTTGTTGAGAAGCCCCGACAGGAACTCGGAGGTTTCGATCGTGGTGGTGCCGACCAGCACCGGCTGCTGGCGCTGCATGCAATCGCGGATGTCGTCGATGATCGCCTGGAACTTGTCTTTCTGTGAGAGATAGACCAGGTCCGCGGCATCGTCACGGACCATCGGCTTGTGGGTCGGAATCACCACCACTTCGAGCCCGTAGATCTGCTGGAATTCGAAGGCTTCCGTATCCGCCGTCCCGGTCATGCCGGCGAGCTTCGTGTAGATGCGAAAGTAGTTCTGGAAGGTGATGGAGGCGACGGTCTGATTTTCCTCGCGCACGCGCACGCCTTCCTTGGCTTCCACCGCCTGGTGCAGGCCGTCCGACCAGCGCCGGCCGGGCATCGTGCGGCCCGTGAATTCGTCCACGATGATCGCTTCACCATTGCGAACGATGTATTCGACGTCGCGGTGATAAAGCGAGTGGGCGCGCAGTGCCGCGTTGAGGTGATGCATCAAGCGGATGTTCGCCGAGTTGTACAGGCTCTCGCCTTCGCGCAGCAGCCCCGCCTCGGCCATCAGTTGCTCCACCCGCTCGTGACCTTCCTCGCTCAGGTGCACCTGCTTGCTCTTCTCATCGACAGAGTAATCGCCCGGTCCCTCCTCTTCCTTCTGCACCGTGAGCCGCGGCACCAGGGCATTGATCTTGATATAGAGCTCGGTGCTCTCCTCGGCGGGGCCGGAAATAATCAGCGGCGTGCGTGCTTCGTCGATCAGGATCGAATCGACTTCGTCGACGATTGCGTACGTGAGGGCGCGCTGCACCCGATCCTCGAGCCGGAAGGCAAGGTTGTCTCGCAGGTAGTCGAAACCGAATTCGTTGTTAGTGCCGTACGTGATGTCGGTGCCATACGCCTCGCGCTTCTCGGCGGACGACTGTGAGTTCTTGATCACGCCGACAGTGAGACCGAGGAATCGGTACACCGGTCCCATCCAGTCCGCGTCGCGCTGTGCCAGGTACTCGTTCACGGTGACGATGTGCACGCCCTTGCCAGCCAGCGCATTGAGGTACGCCGGAAGCGTCGCGACCAGCGTCTTGCCTTCGCCCGTGCGCATTTCCGCGATCTTGCCTTCGTGCAGGGCAATGCCGCCGATGAGCTGCACATCGAAGTGCCGCATGCCGAGCGTGCGGCGGGCTGCCTCGCGAACGCAGGCGAACGCCTCGGGGAGCAAATCGACGAGTGTCGCGCCTGCGGTGAGCCGCTTGCGGAACTCCTCGGTCTTCGCGCGCAGCTGCTCGTCATTCAGCGCCTGGACGGCCGGCTCAAGCGCGTTCGCCTCCTCGACCCATCGGCTATAGGACTTGAGCAGCCGTTGATTGCGGCTGCCGAATACGCGCCTGAAAAACTGCCACACGATCGAAATTCCTTCAGCAATACAAAGGCCTGGCCTCCGTCAGGAGGCCGGCCGGAATCAAAGGTCGCGTATTGTACTGGAGGTCAGCGGCCGCCGACGAATTGCAGCGGGTTTACCTGGCGGCCATTGCGGAGCACTTCGAAGTGCAGGTTCGGTCCCGTCGCGCGGCCCGTCGAGCCCATCAGCGCGATCGGCTGGCCCTTTTGCACGGTCTCGCCCACCGACACGAGGTTGCGCTCGTTGTGCGCGTAGCGCGTGACGAAACCGTTGCCATGATTGATCTCGACCATCTTGCCGTAGCCGAAGCGCTCGCGTGACCAGGTTACGACGCCAGTGGCGACGGCGATCACCTGTGCTCCCGAGCGCCCGGCGAAGTCGACACCCTTGTGAACTGCCGTGTAACCGGTAAAGGGGTCGGAGCGGGAACCGAAATAGGAAGAGATCCAGCCGTCCGTCACCGGACGACCCTTGGGCTTGATCTGCTCGTTGAGGTTGCGGCTCAGGATCAGGTTCTCGAGCACGCCGAGTTCCACCTCGCGATCATCCATCTGGCGCGAGAGACCATCGATCATCGCAGTGAGTTCCGGAATCTGCGCCGCTTCGCCCTGGCTATCGGCTTCCGGTCCACCCTGGGCCGGCGGGTTGCCAAAATCGAACTCACGCTCGTCGATATCGGCCATCTGCGTGAGGCGCCGGCCGAGTGCATCGAGGCGAATGACGTGTGCGTTCATCTGACCCACGCGCTTGGCGAGGGCATCGATGTGATCCTGCAGGATGCGACGCGTCTCCGCGACCTGTGCTTGCTGCGTAGCGAGCTTGTTCGACCACTCCGCGACCTGGGCCGCAGGCTGAATAGCGGCATCGCGCAGGCCGATGTAGCGACCGGCAAGAAAAGCTCCGCCGAACAGAATTACTGCGCTGAGCGCGATGACAGCAATCGACTTCGGATGCACGAGGTTTAGCTCTCGGGCATGCCCACGCAGGCGGTCGAAAATAATCACATTCATGCGACCTGCTCCCAACAGCATTCGGTCCTTCGGGAATTGGCCCCGGCTCCCCCTGTCCCTACCCTGGTCGCCGGAACAGCAGATGCGCTGCATCGCAAGTCATTGTTCAAGTTCTTCAAACTGGCAACCCCGCTGTCATAGCTCACGCCTTAGACCGGTAGCTTTGCGTCCTCACCTTTCAGTGAGTTTGCCCTTGGCAGTCGACTTAGCCGACTATGCCGAAGCAGGCGCAGCAAGACAACGAATTCCATCCCCAACTGCTTCTCAATCCTGACATATCGCAGTGCACAAACCGCGCTCATTAAGTGAACTCATCCGCGGTGGCGCGCCCCGCCTGCAGCACTTGTCGAACCGTGCCAAAACCGCGATCGCGCTCAAGGAATCTGTGCGCGCTGCACTCGCCGGGCCGCTCGCGAACCACGTCACGGCCGCGGCGTTGCGCCAGCAAGAGCTCACCGTCTGGGTCGATTCCGCCGCTTTCTGTGCACGTCTGCGTTTCGAGATCCCGCGGGTCCGGGACGCACTGATGCGAACGACTGGAACGTCCATCGAACGGATTCGAGTCAAGGTTCAACCAGAAACCCGCTGAGTCGGTGATCGGATCGCGCTCCCGGGCTGCCGGTGCGTCACGCGGTTGCTGCCGCGCTGACGAATGAAATGGGCGCGTCCGCTGCCGTCTCGAACGTCACTTCTTCCCAGGCTTCAGTGCTGGTGATCAGCTTGCGCAACAGGTGATTGTTCAGTGCGTGGCCTGACTTGAAGCCGCTGAACTCGCCGATGAGGCTGTGTCCGAGGAGGTACAGATCGCCGATCGCGTCGAGAATCTTGTGCTTGACGAATTCGTCCTCGTAACGCAAACCATCTTCGTTCAGGACGCGAAAATCATCGAGCACGATGGCATTGTCCATCGTTCCACCGAGCGCGAGATTGCGCGCGCGCAGCGTTTCGAGGTCGCGCACGAACCCGAAGGTGCGCGCCCGGCTCACTTCCTTCAGGAACGAAGTAGTGGAGAAATCCATCGAAGCGACCTGCGAGCGCTTCTTGAAGATAGGGTGATTGAACTCGATCTCGAAATTCACCTTGAAGCCATCAAATGGATCGAAGCGCGCCCACTTGTCACCTTCTTCGACGCGCACACTTTTTTTGATGCGCACGAAGCGTTTGGGCGTGCCCTGCTCTTCGAGCCCGGCGGACTGAAGGAGGAACACGAACGGGCCGGCGCTGCCATCCATGATCGGCACCTCCGGCGCGCTCACCTCGACAAAGGCATTATCGATGCCGAGACCCGCGAACGCAGATAGCAGGTGTTCGACGGTGGCGACCTTGATGCCGTCCTTGACCAGCGTGGTGCCAAGCATCGTCTCGCCAACGTTCTCGGCGTGCGCCCGGATGTCGACCGGCGTGTCGAGATCGGTGCGACGGAAAACGATTCCGACGTTGGCAGGTGCCGGCCGCAAGGTCATGAGGACCTTCTGGCCGGTGTGGAGTCCCACGCCCGTGGCGCGAATACTGTTCTTGAGCGTTCGTTGATTGACCATGCCCGCTTCGACACGGCGGCCGTTGGCCGGACACCTGTACGCCCGGACCATCGCATTGCGGTCGACGCGCCCCGGAGTCGACCCCGCCTTTGACTTAAAAAGGGGCGCTACCGTACCACAGGTCAAAAAGTCCGCCAATTCTGGAGCTTAAGTTTCTGCCTCCCCGGCGCCCTTCGACCTGTGCATTTCGTTCACTGCAAGTTCACACGCCCTGCATCTCAATCGGCCTGACGGCGCAGGAACGCCGGAATGTCGAGCAGATCCTCGCTGTCCATGCCGGCCCGCATGCCATCGCCTACCGCCCGCTGACGCTGCACGGTTGGCTTGTCGAGCGCCGCGTAGTCCGGGCCCGTAAGTGGCGCGCGGGTGCGTTGCTGAACGACCCGCATCTGCGGCTGCGGGACCGCCTGCTGATGCTGGTGCTGGTGCTGGTGCTGCTGCTGCTGGTGCTGGTGCTGGTGCTGGTGCCTCACTGTAGGACGGCCGAGACCGGTCGCTACTACCGTCACCCGGATCTGATTCTTCATCTCCGCGTCGATGACCGTGCCGACCACGACAGTGGCGTCGTCAGAAGCAAACTTCTTAACCGTGTTGCCGACGATCTCGAACTCTCCGATCGACAGGTCCATGCCCGCCGTGACGTTGACGAGAATGCCGTGTGCGCCTGCGAGGTTGATGTCCTCCAGCAACGGGCTCGACACCGCGGCTTCCGCGGCCTCGCGCGCGCGCTCCTCGCCACTCGCAGCACCTGACCCCATCATCGCCATGCCGGTCTCCGACATCACGGTGCGGACATCAGCGAAGTCGACATTGATCAGGCCAGGCCGAGTGATGAGTTCGGCGATGCCTTGGACCGCACCCTGCAGCACCTGGTTGGCCGCCTTGAAGGCGTCGAGCAACGTGGTGTCGCTCCCCAACACGGTCAAAAGTTTCTGGTTCGGGATCGTGATCAGCGAGTCACAGTACTTGCCGAGCTCCGCGATACCGTGCTCGGCGACCAGCATGCGCTTGTTGCCCTCCATGTCGAATGGCTTGGTCACCACGGCGACGGTAAGGATCCCTAGCTCCCGCGCGACTGCCGCTACCACTGGCGCTGCGCCGGTGCCGGTTCCACCGCCCATGCCTGCAGTGACGAACAGCATGTCGCAGCCTTCGATCATTTCGATGATCCGGTCGCGATCCTCCATCGCGGCCTGACGGCCTGTTTCCGGATCTGCGCCTGCGCCGAGACCCTTGGTGATGTTGCAGCCGATCTGCAAGGAGCTCTTCACCTTGGAGTGCTTCAGGGCCTGCGCATCCGTATTGATACAGATGAAATCCACGCCCTCGATACCGCAGTTCACCATGTGCGAGACCGCATTGCCGCCGCCGCCGCCGACGCCCAGCACCTTGATTACTGCACTTTGACTATATGCATCCATCAACTCGAACATGAACGCTCTCCTCTTCTCTTGAGATTCAGCCTGAGATTTCGCTCGAGATTTCACTCGGGATTTCTCCCGAGATTTGTCGCGAGGCTCTTTGCGCTTGACGCGCCTGCCCTTTCGTCGCATCAGAAATTCCCCATCAGAAATTTCCCTGAAACCAAGCCCTCATTCGATCGACCACACTCTTCACGCCCCCATAAATCGGCTTCTCGCGCAGCGCACCGTGGGCATTGGCGCGCGCGTACAACAACAGTCCGACCCCGGTGGAATGGATCGGATTGCTGACCACCTCGACCAGGCCCGTGACGTGCTGCGGCAGGCCGAGCCGCACAGGCATGTGGAAGATTTCCTCGGCGAGCTCGACGGCGCCTTCCATCTTGGCGCTGCCACCGGTGATTACTACGCCGGCTGCGATCGCTTCCTCGAACCCGGAGCGCCTGAGCTCCTCGCGAATCAGGCCGAAGAGTTCCTCGTAGCGGGGCTCGACGATTTCCGCGAGCGTCTGCCGCGCGAGGCGTCGCGACGGCCGGTCGCCGACGCTCGGCACCTCGATGGTTTCGTCGGGATTGGCGAGTTGCGACAGCGCGCAGGCGTAGCGCAACTTGATGTCCTCTGCGTACTGCGTCGGTGTACGCATCGAAACCGCGATGTCATTGGTCACCTGATCGCCCGCGATCGGGATGACGGCGGTGTGGCGGATGGCGCCGTTCGAGAACACCGCAAGATCGGTCGTGCCGCCGCCGATGTCGACCAGGCACACGCCGAGCTCCTTCTCATCTTCCGTGAGCACGGCAAAACTCGACGCCAGTTGCTCGAGCACGATGTCTTCGACGTGCAAGCCGCAACGCTGCACGCACTTCACGATGTTCTGCGCCGCGCTGTCGGCGCCGGTGACGATGTGCACCTTCGCTTCCAGGCGCACACCCGACATCGCAATCGGATCGCGGATGCCTTCCTGGTTGTCGATGATGAATTCCTGCGGCAGGACGTGCAGGATCTTCTGGTCGGCGGGGATCGCGACTGCCTTCGCTGCATCGATGACGCGATCAACATCGCCACCGGCCACTTCCTTGTCGCGAATCGCGACGATGCCGTGCGAATTGAGGCTGCGCACGTGGCTGCCGGCGATACCTGCATAGACCGAATGGATCTCGCAGCCCGCCATCAGCTCGGCTTCCTCCACCGCGCGCTGAATCGACTGCACCGTGGATTCGATGTTGACCACGACGCCCTTTTTCAAGCCGCGCGAGGGATGCGAGCCGATGCCGATGACTTCGATGCTGGAGTCGGTCGCCATCTCCCCCACGATCGCCACCACCTTCGAGGTGCCGATGTCCAGGCCAACGAGGAGATTTCGATCAGAGCGTCGGGACATGTGCAGTCAGTTTCCTCATGCGGTGAAGTGCGCCGCCGCGGCAGCCGGCTTGGGTTTGGGGGGCTCGTCCGTCTTGGCAACGCCGCCGCGCTTCCAGCCGATCGCGAATCCGTTGCTGTAGCGCATATCGACGTAATCGACGTCTTCGGCGCGCCCGGCGATGGTCGGCACGGCTGCCTGGATGAAGCGATCGAAGCGGTCATCGACCTGCCGGCGGCCGAGTCGCACGCTGATGCCGTTTGACAGATCGAGCTGCCACGCGCCGCGTGCATCGAGTCGCAGCGCTGCGAGCCGCAGGCCACATTCGATGAGGCGCCCCTGCGCGGACAGGTAGCGCTGCGCCACCTGCGATTCGCTGCCTGCGGGCCCGACGAGCTGCGGCAACTCCGGCGGCACGTGCCGCGCGTTCTCGAGGAACAGCTCGCCACGCGTATTGAGGAGACCCGCATCGCCCCACCGGGCTGCGGCCACTTGCTCGGTGATCTCTACACGCAAACCATTCGGCCAGCGGCGCTGCACACGCGCCTGGTCGACCCAAGGGAGCTCTTTGACACGGTTACGGACCTTCTCCAGATCCACCGACATGAAGCCGTCGTGCAGACCGTGCGTGACCGCCTGCTCGACCTGCACCGGAGAGACACGCTGGAATCTGCCTTCGACTGAGACGACATGGATCGGCTGATCGAGTGCCAGCATCAGCCCATAGGCGAGCGCGGCGGCGAGACCGAAAAAGGTCAGCGCCGCAGTGATACGCCGCCAGTTGATCGCGGGCAGATGCCACTCGCGTTGCGGGAGCCGGCGCCGATTGCGCTTGCGCAGGGTCAGCATGCTGATTCCCGCCCTCCAAAGCTCGACTCGAGAATCCGCCACACCAGCGTCTCGAAGTCGATGCCGACGGCGCGTGCCGCCTTGGGCACCAGCGAGTGGCTGGTCATGCCCGGCGCAGTGTTGACCTCCAGGAGGAAATTGTGGCCTCTCTCATCACGCATGAGATCGACACGACCCCATCCCGAGCAGCCGGCCGCGTTGAACGCAGCAAGAGCGAGAGCTTTGATTTCCCTTTCAGCACTGCCCTTCAGCCCCGGACAGAGGTATTGCGTGTCCTCGGCAATGTACTTGGCGTGATAGTCGTAGTACTCGCCCGTCGACACGATCTGGATCGAAGGGAGCGCCTCCGCATCGAGGATTGCGACCGTGTATTCCCCACCTTCGATCAATTGCTCGATGAGCAGCTCGCCTGGATAGCGCGCGGCAAGCTCAACAGCACGCGGCAAGTCGCCCGGGTTGAATACGCGACTCACACCGACGCTCGATCCCTCGAGTGAGGGTTTTACGATCAGCGGCAGTCCGATCGAACGCGCAACATTCTCCACATCGGCACCGCGTTCCAGACGCGCGTAGCGTGGAGTGGGCAGATCGAGCGCGAGCCAGACCTGTTTGGTGCGAATCTTGTCAAGCGACAGTGCCGAACCCAGCACGCCAGAGCCGGTGTACGGGACCTTCAAGGCATCGAGCAGGCCTTGCAGCACCCCGTTCTCGCCCTCGCCGCCGTGCAGGATGTTGAAGACTCGCTCGAAGCGGCGCGCGACGAGCGCTTCGATAAGAGCGGGAATGCCATCGATGGGGTGAGCATCTACGCCGCGGGACTTGAGCGCCTCGAGAACGTTGCGCCCGGAATCGAGCGATACTTCGCGCTCCGAGGACGTGCCGCCCATCAGCACGGCGACGCGGCCGAAGGCGCGTGCATCGTCAATACGGCTCGCGCTCAAGCCGGCTCTCCCATGATGCGCACCTCCGGCTCGAGGTGCACGCCGTGCACCTGCTCGACCGTGCGCTGCACGTGGCTGATCAGCTCCTCGAGATCGCGAGCCGTCGCTTCGCCCTCATTGATAAAGAAGTTGGCATGCTTGTTCGACACGGAGGCGCCGCCGATGCGGTAGCCCTTGAGGCCAGCCGAATCGATGAGCCGTGCCGCGTGGTCACCCGGTGGATTGGTGAATGTCGAACCGCCACTCCATGCACCGATCGGTTGGGATTGCTTGCGTCGCGCGAGCAGGTCACGGATTTCATCCTGGTGCGCTTCGGGGCGGTGCTCGAACATGAGCCGTGCCGCGAGGTAGCCTTCCTCGCCGGGTGCAATGACGCTGCGATAACCGACCCGGAACTCGGCCGCTTGGCGCTTGCGTCGCACGCCGTGGCGATCGATGGTCTCGACTTCGAGCACGTGCCGCCAGGTTTCGCCGCCGAACGCGCCCGCATTCATGGCAAGCGCGCCACCCAGTGTTCCGGGAATGCCAGCAAAGAATTCCGCAGGGCCGAGGCCCCACTTCACGCACTGCTTCGCGAGGCGGGCGCACGCGACTCCCGCTTCACACCACACATGTGACTCGTTCAGGCGCTCGAGCCCGTCGAGTGCGCCGTGTATGGAGATCACGACACCTCGCAGCCCGCCATCGCGCACCAGTACGTTGCTGCCGAGTCCGATCCAATGCACGGAGACGTCTGTCGGCAGGGCGCGCAGAAAGGCCGCGAGGTCTTCGGCATCGCGCGGCTCGAAATAGGTCTCTGCAGGACCGCCGACGTGCCACGAGGTGTGACGTGACATCGGCTCGTTGTGCACGACGCGGCCGGCAAAGTCGGTACTGACGGCGACGGCGTTCACTTGTGCTTGCCTCGCGCGCCGCCTGCAGCGCTGAGCTGCGCTGGCAGGTCGTGGGCCACCGCCCCGATGTTTCCGGCGCCCATCGTCACGACCACATCGCCGTCGCGCAGTACGTCGGCCAACGCGGCAGCCAGGTTCTCGACGCGCTCCACGAAGATCGGCTCGACCTGCCCGCGTGAGCGCACCGCCCTGCAGATCGCACGACCATTAGCGCCCGCGATGGGCGCCTCACCCGCGGCGTAGACTTCCGTGACGAGCAGGACATCGATGCCCGAGAGCACGCGCGCAAAGTCATCGAGCAGGTCACGTGTGCGCGTATAGCGGTGTGGCTGAAAGGCAAGGACTATTCGGCGCCCCGGCCAGCCTTGCCGGATGGCATCCGCCGTCGCCGCGATTTCGGTCGGGTGGTGGCCGTAGTCGTCGATGATCGTGATGCGCCCGTGTGTGGTATCGGCCTCGCCGATGAGCTGCAGACGCCGATCGATGCCCTGAAAATGCTCGAGAGCGCGCGCCAGCGCCTCATCGCCGACGCCCAGCTCGGTGCCCACCGCGATTGCCGCAAGCGCGTTGAGAACGTTGTGCGCGCCGGGAAGATTGACTGTCACGCGCAGCGGTGTGGCGTGACCGGGCCGGGCCACTTCAAAGCTGGTACGCATTTCGCGGCGCTCGATATTGAACGCGCGCACATCGGCTTCCCGTTCGATGCCGTAGGTGACGATCGGCCGGCTGACACGCGGCAGGATTTCGCGCACGTTCTCATCGTCGGCACAGAGCACGGCCAGCCCATAGAACGGCAGGTTGTGCAGGAACTCGACGAAGCTTTGCTTCAGCCGCGAGAAATCACCGTCATAGGTGGCGAGGTGATCGTTGTCGATGTTGGTGACGATCGCGATCAGAGGTTGCAGATGCAGGAACGAGGCATCGCTTTCGTCCGCCTCCGCCACGAGATAGCGGCCAGCGCCGAGCCTGGCATTCGACCCGGCGCTCTTCAGTCGCCCTCCGATTACGAATGTCGGGTCTTCTCCGCCTTCGGCCAGAACGCTGGCGACCAGGCTCGTAGTCGTCGTCTTACCATGGGTGCCTCCTACTGCGATGGCATAACGAAACCGCATCAGCTCGCCGAGCATTTCAGCGCGCTGTACGACTGGCAGGCGCCGCGCCAGTGCCGCCTGTACTTCAGGGTTCTCGGTGAGAACGGCGCTCGACACTACAACGACGTCGGCTGTACCGACGTTTTCCGCCGAGTGGCCGAACACGATATGAGCACCGAGCTGGCGCAAACGATCGGTGACGGCGTTGGGCCTTAGATCCGAGCCCTGTACGTCGTAACCGAGATTGATGAGCACTTCAGCGATGCCGCCCATGCCGCTGCCACCGATGCCGACAAAATGGATGCGCCGGATGCGGCGCATCTGGTTGTCGGTGGTACGGCGAAGCTGCGGCGTCATGACCCACGTCCTGCGAGGTCGAGAACCGCACGCATCAGGGATTCCGCCGCGTGCGGCATGGCGCGAGTACGTGCGCGCCTAGCCATTTCGAGAAGTTGCAGGCGATCTGCGGCGAGCTGAGCGAGCTCCGCAGCCACCCGCGTGGGCTCGAAGTCCCGGTCGGAAATCAGCGCGGCGGCGCCCGGCTCGGTGAGAAAGCGCGCGTTGTGTGTCTGGTGGTCGTCAACTGCGAAGGGATATGGCACGAGCAGTGCGCCCACGCCCGCCGCGGCGAGTTCCGCGATGGTGAGCGCACCCGCACGACAGATCACGAGGTCGGCCCAACCGTAAGCGCCCGCCATGTCGTCGATGAATGCTTCGATGCGCCCATTGACGCCAGCCAGGGAGTACTCCGCCCTCGCCTCATCAATGCCGCGTTCCCCTGCCTGATGCCACACCTCGAATCGATGGCCCTGCCGTTGCAGCAGCGCAAGCGCGCGCGGCACGCTGCTGTTCAAGCGCCGCGCGCCCAGACTCCCGCCGATGATGAGCAGGCGAATAGCGCCGCCGCGCACGGCAAACCGCGATTCAGGCGCGGGCAGCGCCGCGATTTCGCGCCGCACCGGATTGCCGATGCAGCTGGTACGCACGCCGGGCGGAAAACTGTCCGGAAAGCCCTCGAGCACCAGCCGAGCAATGCGCGCCAGCCAGCGATTCGTCAGGCCAGCGATTGCGTTCTGCTCGTGAATTACCAGTGGTCGCCCGAGTAACCACGCCGCGACGCCACCGGGACCTGTAGCAAACCCGCCGACACCGAGCACCACTGCCGGGTTCTGGCGTCGAACGATGCTGAAGGCCTGGACCAGCGCAATCGCGAGGTGCACCGGCGCAAGCAGCCAGCTCAGCAATCCCTTGCCTCTGAGGCCAGAGACACTCAGCCATTCGATCGCAAATCCCTTCGCCGGAACGATGCGCGCTTCCAGGCCCCGACGTGTGCCGACCCACACGACTCTGCATTCGCGCTCGCGCAGCAACTCGGCAACTGCGAGTGCTGGGAAGACATGACCACCGGTACCGCCTGCCATGATCAACACCGCTGTGCTCATCGAGCCGGTTCCGATCGCGACACTGCCAGCCGGCCGGCAGCTGCACACTCATGCCTGATACGCAGCACGATGCCGAGCCAGAGCAGCGTGACCAGCAGGCTGCTGCGTCCATAGCTCATGAGTGGCAGCGTCAATCCCTTGGTCGGGAGGACGCCCATGTTCACGCCAATGTTGATGAAGGCCTGCAGTCCCACCCACACGCCGAAAGCCGCCGCGAGATAGGCCTGGAACATGCGCCCCGCTTGCGCGGCCTGGCGCGCGATCTGGCAGCAGCGCCAGACGAGGAGCACGAACAGCGCCAGAACCAGCAGGACACCCGCCAGCCCGAGTTCCTCGGCCAGCACGGCAAACACGAAGTCAGTGTGCGCCTCGGGCAGGTAGAACAATTTCTGCACGCTCGCGCCCAGGCCAACGCCGAACCATTCGCCGCGGCCGATCGCGATCAGCGATTGAGTGAGCTGAAAGCCGCTGTTGAACGGATCCGACCAGGGATCCAGAAAGGTGGTCAACCGGCGCACGCGATATGCGGAGGACACCGCAATCGCGCCGAGTGCCAGGCCGCCGATTCCCAGCACGAGCAGGACCTGGCGCCAGGAAATTCCGGCAATGAAGAGGATCGCAAAGCCGGTGATCAGGAGCACGGCCGCGGCGCCGAAGTCCGGCTCCAGCAACAGCAGCAACGCGGCCAGCGCCAGCAGACCCAGCGGCTTCAGTACACCCTTCAACGTCGAGCGCAGCTCTTCGTGGCGCCGCACCGCGTAGCTGCAGATGTGAATCAGGATCAGCAGGCGTGCCAGCTCCGAGGCCTGGAAATTGAACATGCCGATGCGCAGCCAGCGGCGGCTCCCATTGACCGCATGCCCGAGGCCGGGGACCAGGACCAGCACCAGCAATGCGAGCCCGATGAGAAGCAATGCGAAGCTGACGCGCTCCCACGCCTCCGTCGGTAGCACGAAGGCCACCAGGCCCAGGCAGCAGCCGACGCTCGCGAACAGCAGCTGGCGTTCGAGGAACGCGAACGGCGAACCGAGCTCGCGATCCGCGATCGAAATCGAAGCGGATGTCACCATCACCAGCCCGAGCAAGAGCAACGCCAGCGCGCTCGAAATGAGCACCGGGTCGAACGTCAGCCGTGACGTGCGTCCCATCGAGCGTGAAAACTGCAGTGCCGCGACGTTCATGGCTCGAGCTCGCGTACCGCGGCCGCAAAGATATCGCCGCGCTGCACGTAGTCGCGGAACATGTCGAGACTTGCGCAGGCGGGCGAGAGCAGCACTGTTTCGCCGGCTTGGGCGCTTCGAGCGGCGAGCTGCACGGCCTCCGGCAGCGTTGCGGCGCGTTCAGTGGAGCAGACGCCCTGGATCGCGCTCGCGAGCAACGGCGCATCGCGGCCGATCAGCACCACGTGCCGAACCTTGCCGCGAAATGCAGCAGCCAGCGGCCCGAAGTCCTGCCCCTTGCCATCGCCGCCCGCGATCAGCACCAGGGGCTCCGTCATGCCCTTGACGGCTGCGATCGTGGCACCGACGTTCGTACCCTTCGAATCGTCGATCCAGCGCACGCCCCGGCGTTCGGCCACCCATTGCATGCGATGTGGCAGCCCCGTGAAGTTGCGCAAGACTGAGAGGGCCGCGTCCTCTTCGATGCCCGCTGCCGACGCAAGCGCCAGCGCGGCGAGTGCGTTGGCGGCGTTGTGAAGGCCGGCGAGCTTCATCTCCCGAAACGCGAGCCGTGGCTCGCCCGCTTTCGCCAGCCACAATTCGCCATTGGCAGCGGGTAACAGGCCAAACTCGGCATGACGACCGGGAACGATGCTGAAGCCGAGCCGACGGTGATCTGCTGGAGCCATGGTCGCTACCAGCGGATCGTCGAGGTTGACGATCGCCTGCTCGCAATTGCGGAAGATGCGCGCCTTCGCAGCGGCGTAGTCCACCAGTGTCGCGTAACGATCGAGATGATCGGGCGACACGTTGAGCACCGCCGCGGCACGCAATGCGAGTGATTCAGTGCTCTCGAGCTGAAAGCTCGAAAGCTCGAGAACGTAGAAGTCAGGCACGGGCCCTTCGAGGAGATTGAGCGCCGGCTCGCCGAGGTTCCCGCCGGCACGCACGCTGCGGCCCGAAGCCTCGACCATTAACGCCAGCAGCATAGTGACCGTGCTTTTACCGTTCGTGCCGGTGACTGCGAGAACCGGCGCGCGCACGGCACGGGCAAACAGCTCGATGTCGCCGACTACTTCGATGCCGCGCGCGAGCGCCTCGCGCAGGAAAGGCTCGGATAGCGAGACGCCGGGCGACACGACGACCTGCGCAGCGTCCTCCAGCAGCTTCGCATCGAAACCACCCAACCGGATGTCGAGGTGCGTCGCGAGCTCGCCGAGATTCTTGAGCTCGGGCGGCTCGGCGCGGCTGTCGGTGATGGCCACGCGCGCACCGTGTGCGCTGAGATACCGGGCGCAGGCAAGTCCAGTGCGCCCGAGACCGACGATCACAGTGCGGCGGGCACGAGGTTGGGCGCCGGTAGCGGGCTTCCTGCGCACGGCGGCGTTCATCGCAGCTTCAGCGTCCCGAGCCCGGCGAGCACCAGGATCAGGCTGATGATCCAGAAGCGCACGATCACCTTGGGCTCTGCCCAGCCCTTGAGCTCGAAGTGGTGATGGATCGGCGCCATGCGAAAGATGCGCTTGCCGGTGAGCTTGTACGAAGCGACCTGCAGGATTACCGACACGGTCTCGAGCACGAACAGGCCGCCCATGATGACGAGCACGATCTCTTGCCTGACGATGGTGGCCGTGACACCGAGCGCGGCTCCGAGGGCGAGTGCTCCGATGTCGCCCATGAAGACCTGCGCGGGATAGGCGTTGAACCAAAGGAAGCCGAGCCCGGCGCCGACGATGGTCGAGCAGAAGATCAGCAGCTCCCCGACGCCGGCGATGTAGGGAATTCCAAGGTAGCCAGCGAACACGCTGTTGCCGGTGGCGTACGCGAAAATGCCGAGCGCGCCGGCGACCATTGCCGCCGGCATGATCGCGAGACCGTCGAGCCCGTCGGTGAGATTCACCGCGTTGCTGGTGCCCACGATGACGAAGTAGGTGAGCACGATGTAGCCGACGCCGAGCGGTAGTGCGACGTGCTTGAAAAACGGTACATAGAGCGACGTCTCCGCCGGGCTGTGCGCCAGGAGGTAAAGCGCGATCGCCGCGGCGAGCCCGGCGAGCGACTGCCAGAAGTACTTGTAGCGCGGAGCGAGGCCCTTGGAATTGCCGACGATCAGTTTCAGGTAATCGTCGTAGAACCCGATCAGGCCGAAGGCCATCGTCACGCCGAGGGCGATCCAGACGTAGTGATTGCGCGGGTCGGCCCACAGCAGCGTGCTCACTGCAATCGCCACGAGAATGAGCGTGCCCCCCATGGTGGGGGTCCCCGCCTTCGGCAGATGAGACTGCGGACCGTCGTCGCGCACACGCTGACCGATCTGGTGTCGCGTCAGGCGCTCTATCAGAGTCGGCCCCACGAGCAGCGCGATGGCGAGGGCCGTGATCACGGCGAGGATCGCGCGCAGGGTGAGGTAACTGAAGACATTGAACCCGGACTGATAGCGCGTCAGGTATTCGGCCAGAAGCAGCAGCATTCGCGCCCTTCCTCAGCCGACCCGTGCAGCCGCAGCAATGGAGGTGAGCGCTTCGACGACGCGTTCGAGTCGATTCATGCGTGAGCCCTTGATGAGAATCGTGACATTCGGCTGGATCTCCGCTGTGAGGCGACGAATCAGTGCTTCGACATCCGGGAACCATTCGGCGCCGCGGCCGAATGCTTCGGCGGCATGTGCACTCAACGGACCGGCCGCAAACAGACGCGAGACACCCGCTTCACGCGCCAGGGTGCCGACCTCCGTGTGACTGCGCTGGGCGTACTCGCCGAGCTCCGCCATGTCGGCCAGCACCAGCCAACGCGGCGCATCGAGCTCACGCAGCAATTCGAGCGCCACGCGCACCGAGCTCGGATTGGCGTTGTACGTGTCGTCGATCAGCCAGCAGCCATTGGCTGCGGCAATTCGCTGCAGCCGGCCCTTCACGGCGCGAACCGCAGCGAGTCCCGACACAATGGCTTCGAGGCTCGCTCCGGCGGCGTTTGCAGCCGCCGCTGCGGCCAGTGCGTTGACCACGTTGTGCCGGCCCGCGAGGCCCAGTCGCACCGGCACCTGATCGGTCGCGGTGTGCAAAGTGAAACTGAGCGAGGCGCCGTCCGCGTCGAGCGCCTGAGTGATGGCGGTCGCGCGGAAATCGGCCTTGGGCCACAGCCCGAAAGTGAGCGTGCGGCCGGCAGTTGACATGCGACGCCACAGGGGCGCGTACACATCATCAGCATTGATCACGGCGGTCGCGGACGCATCGAGCGACGAAACCATTTCGCCTTCCGCACGTGCCGCACCCTCCAGGCTCCCAAAGCCCTCGAGATGTTCTGCGCCCGCATTGGTGATGAGCCCGACCGTGGGGCGCGCGATGGCCGCCAGCGCACTCACGTCGCCCGCCCGATTCGAGCCCACTTCGATCACCGCCGTGCGATGCGTGGCTTCGAGCCGCATCAGAGTCAGCGGCACACCGATGTGATTGTTGAGATTGCCGCGAGTCGCCAGGCACGGCCCGGTCCGGCTCAGGATCGAAGCCGTCATTTCCTTGACCGTCGTCTTGCCGTTGCTGCCGGCAACGCCCACCAAGGGCAACGTGAACTGGCTGCGCCAGGTGCGCGCCAGGGTGGTAAGCGCGGCGAGCGTGTCCCGGACGATGATTTGAGAGAGCTGAATCGCGAGCGGGCGCGACACGATGGCGCCCGCAGCACCCGCGCGCTGGCAGGCATCGAGGAAATCGTGACCGTCGAAGCGCGGCCCTTGCAGCGCGACGAACAGATCACCGCTTGAAATGGTGCGCGTGTCGCTCGAAACCGCCGCAAAGGCGCGATCGGCGCCCTGCAGATGTCCGCCGCAAGCTGCGGCAGCAGCAGCGAGTGTACGGTTCACCCGCGCACTCCCAGGATCCGCGCCACTTCGGTGCGATCGCTGAACGGGTGCGCGACCGTGCCGTAGATCTGCTGTTCTTCGTGTCCCTTGCCCGCAATCACCACGATGTCCGCCGAACCCGCTTCTGACAGCGCTGTGGCGATGGCGCGAGCCCGCGCGGGAATGGTGCGTACCGGAACGTCCGTGTCGATGCCGCTTGCGATCTGTTCGATGATGCGCGCGGGATCCTCGGTCCGCGGGTTGTCGTCGGTGAGCACGATTTCATCGGCGAGCTGCGCCGCAATCGCGCCCATCATTGCGCGCTTGCCGGGATCACGATCTCCGCCGCAGCCGAATACACACCACAGCCGTCCGCGGCAATGCTTGCGCGCCGCCCGTAGCGCCTTGCCGAGTGAATCCGGCGAATGAGCGTAGTCGACGACAGCAACCGGCTGGTCGGCCGCGCCGTGAAAAGTCTCCATACGGCCGGCCGGCGCGCTCGCGGCTTCGAGGGCACGGGCAGCTTCAGCCAACGGAACATCCCAAAGCAGCAGCACCGCAAGCATGGCGATGAGATTCTCGGCATTGAAGTCGCCGATCAGCCGTGAACGCAGCACACCGCCGCCCCAACTCGAATCGAACTCGATCTCGAGGCCCGCACTTCCAGCACGAACGCAGCGCCCCTGCACGTAGGAATCACAGGCTTCACGGTATTCGCCGACGCCACACCAGAATGCGGTCACGAGCTGCGAGGACGGCAGGCTCTGCGCGATGCGACGACCCATGACATCGCCCATGTTGATGACTCGATGCTCGAGCGTCGGAAACGCGAACAGTTGCGCCTTGGCCAGCGCGTAGGCGTCCATGGTGCGATGGAAGTCGAGATGGTCGCGCGTCAGGTTGGTGAATATCGCAGTGTCGAAGCGCACCGCGTCGACCCGATCCTGGGCGAGTGCGTGCGAGGAGACTTCCATGCCGAGATAGCGCAAACCCATCGCGTGCAGGTCCGACAACTGACGGTGCACGCTGATGCAGTCGGGTGTGGTGTGCGTAGAGGGCTTGAGCCCAGTGACCGGACCGAACCCGAGCGTGCCTGAATAGCCCGCTCGCAATCCCAACGCATCCAGGGCCTGCGCCAGTATCCAGCAGCTGGTGGTCTTGCCGTTCGTCCCGGTGACGCCGGCAATGCGCAGCTGAGCCGATGGCGCTTCGAAGAAACGATCTGCAATACGACCAAGTTGTCGGCCGAGGTCGGGGACCGCGAGCGATATCACTGTCGCGGGCACGACGGGCGCAGCGACGCCCGGCGCGGGTTCCCACACCACCGCACGTATCCCGGCCGCAAGCGCCCGATCGAGGTACTCGAGGCCGTGACTCCTGAGGCCGCGCACGGCCAGGAACAAGCCGTCCCGGCTCGCGGTGCGGCTGTCGAGCGTGATATCGCTGACCTTCACCTCGTGCGGCACTTCGACGATACCGGCGAGCAGCTGAGACAGCGGCGTCATCGGCTGCGCTTCGAGATCCTGAGCCATCATGGCTCGACGTCCGCGCGGGCAAGGGTTGCCGACATCGGCGGCGGTAGGTCGTCAGGTGCAATGGCCATCAGGCGCAGAGCGCCCGAAAGCACGCCCGCAAAAACCGGCGCGGCCACATCGCCGCCGTAGTACTTGGTGCCCCCCGGCTCATCGATTACTACCACTGCGGCAAGGCGTGGCGCGCTTGCCGGCACGACTCCGGCAAAGACCGACATGTACTTGTCCGTCGAATAGCCGCCCGCAGTCGCCTTCCAGGCCGTCCCGGTCTTTCCGGCGACTCGGTATCCCGCGAGTGCCGCCTGCACGCCGGTGCCCTCCGGCGTGATCACCGATTCCAGCATGTGCACCACCGAGCGAGCCACGTGCTCATCGAGTACGCGTTCGCCCCCCGGCGGCTGATCGATGCGCAGGAAAGTCAGTGGGCGCGCAACACCGCCGCTCCCGAGCGTGGCGTAGGCGTGCGCGAGTTGCAGCGGGGTCACGGACAAGCCGTAGCCGTACGCCAGTGTGGCGATGCCGATCGGCCGCCAGTGGTTGTAGTTCGTGAGCAGGCCCGCGGATTCGCCCGGGAAACCGCTCGTGCTTACCTGTCCAAAGCCGAGCGTGTCGAGCGTGGTCCAGATCGCCCGCGGCTCGAGTTGCAACGCGATCTTGGCCATGCCGACGTTGCTCGACTTCGCCAGAATCGTGGCGAGACCGATGCTGCCGAGGTTGTGCTTGTCCTCGATGACCTTGATGCCGACCTTCACGAATCCCGGCGCGGTGTTGATGACGCTGTCATCGTGCAGCCGCCCCGAAGCGAGCGCCGCCGCCATGACGAACGGCTTGATGCTGGAACCCGGCTCAAAAATGTCGGTCGCCGCGCGATTGCGATAGCGACCGACTGCCAGCTGCTCACGATCGTTGGGATTGAAAGCGGGTTGATTGACCATCGCCAGCACTTCGCCGCTGGCGATGTCGAGCACGACGAGCGAGCCGGCGCGGGCCCGGTTCTCGATCAGCGCACGCTTGAGTTCGCGATAGGCGAGATACTGAATCCGGAGGTCGAGGCTGAGTACCAGATCCTTGCCCGGGCGTGCGGCGCGAATGCTCTCGACATCCTCGACCACGCGCCCGTATCGATCCTGGATGACTCGCTTGGCGCCATCCTCGCCGGCGAGCCAGTGGTCGTAGGCGAGCTCGAGACCTTCCTGGCCGGCGTCGTCAATGCTGGTAAAGCCGAGCAGGTGCCCGGTGACTTCACTGGCCGGATAGTAGCGACGATATTCGCGCAGCGTGTAAACGCCCGGAATGCCGAGCGCCTTGATGCGCGCAGCCTGTTCGGGCTCGAGGTGGCGCACTAGATAGAGAAACTCCCGATCGAGGTTGCTCGTGACGTGCCGTGCCAGCGTTTGCGGGTCGCGCTTGAGCGCCCGCGCCAGGCGCGGCAATTGATCAGCAGATTGCGTCAGTTCCTGCGGGTTCACCCACACCGAATCGACCGGCGTGCTGACTGCAAGAGGCTCACCGTAACGATCTGTGATCGTGCCCCGGTGCGCTGTGATTTCCGCGACGCGTGAGTAGCGCGCATCGCCCTGCTCGGTGAGAAACCCATGATCCATGAGCTGCAGGTCCACGGCGCGTGCAGCAAGCGCCACGGCCGCGAGAATGAGCAGCGCCAGGATGAAGTACAGTCGCACGGCCAGCGGAGTTACCGGCGCCGTGCGTTGTGATCCCGACATTCTCATGGCTTGACGATATGCACGCTGGCAGGTGCGGGAATCGACATCTTCAGGCGCGCGTTCGCGACCCGCTCCACGAACGCATGCGTAGACCACGAGCTCTGTTCGAGCTGTAGCTGTCCCCACTCCATCTCGAGCCGGTCGCGCTCCGAGTTGAGCGATTCGAGCTCGACGAACAAATCGCGCGCGCGGTGTTTGCAGTAGACGACGCCCGCGGCCGATGCCAGCGTGCCTAGCCAGAGCAGCGGCAGAGCGAGTACCACGAGGCGGCGCGCGTTCATGCGGCCTCGCCGCTCACGATGCGTTCTGCGATGCGCAGCACTGCGCTGCGCGCGCGCGGATTCGCCGCAATTTCTGCGGGCGAGGGCTTCACGGCCTTGCCCACGATGCGCAAGGTCGGCCGGACATGGGGCGGGATGTTTGGCAGGCCCGCATAGACCGGATCAACCGTCGCATGCCGGCGCATGAACTGCTTGACGGTACGATCTTCCAGCGAGTGGAAGGAAATGACGACCAGGCGCCCATGAGCAGTCAGCAGCTTCAGGCTCGCGGGCAGAGCCTGGGCGAGCGAATCGAGCTCGCCATTGATGTGCATGCGCAGTGCCTGGAATGTCCGCGTGGCTGGATGCTTGCCGGGTTCGCGAGTCGGCACCGCCGCCGCAACGATCGCCGCAAGCTCTGCAGTGCGCGTGATCGGCGATTCACGACGGTGCGCGACAATCGCGCGCGCGATGCGCCGCGCGAATCGCTCCTCACCAAGCTCGTGGATGACGCGGGAGAGGTCCCGCTCGCTGACCCGTGCGAGCCACTGGGCGGCGCTGATGCCCGATTGCGGATCCATGCGCATGTCGAGCGGGCCGTCCTGCATGAAACTGAAGCCGCGCTCGGCAGAATCCAGCTGCGGCGAGGACACACCGAGATCGAAGAGGATGCCGTCGAAACCCCGCTCGACCCAATCGCGCGGTACGAGTTCGGTTGGAGTCGCGAAACTGCCGCGCGAGACATGCACACGCGAGTCGTGACCGAAGGCTTTTTCAGCCGAGGCCACGGCTTCGGGGTCGCGATCGACGGTACACAGCCGTCCGGAGGCTCCCAGCTTCATCAGAATTGCTCTCGCATGCCCCCCGCGACCGTACGTGGCATCCAGGTAGTACCCGTCCGGTCGAACTGCCAAACCCGCCAGTGCCTCATCGAGCAGCACCGGCGCGTGACTCATCACTTCGCGAGTCCCCGCGCTCCTACAGCGAAAGCGATTCGAGCTCCGCCGGTAGATCCGTGCCGGGCTCCTCGCCTTTGAGCCACTCGTCGCGACGCTCGTTCCAGCGCGCCTCGTCCCACAACTCGAATCGATTCCCCTGCCCGATCAACACGGCCTGGCGTGCGAGATCGGCGAATTCGCGCAATTTCGGTGGCAACAGCACGCGGCCATGGCCATCGAGTTCCAGGTCAGTGGCGTGACCCACCATGAGTCGTTGCAGGCGCCGCGCCTGCGGATGGAGGGTTGGCAGCCGCATCAACTTGCGCTCGATTTCCTCCCAATCCGGCAATGGGTACAGCAGCAGGCACTGGTCGCGATCGACAGTGACGACCAAGCGACCCTGGCTGCGCTCCTGGATGCGATCGCGATAACGGGTCGGCATCACCATCCGACCCTTGGCGTCCAGGGTTACCTTGTTTGCACCGCGAAACATGGCTTAGGGCGGGTGTTATTCCCATTTCCTCCCACTTTTTCCCACCGAGCGCCACTATAGGGAGGGCAAATACGGTCGTCAATCGCTTTTCTTCGGCTGGACAGTGACTTAGATCACACTTTGCAATGCAGCATGACTTATTCATGCGCTGCGCAAACAACTGCTTACAGAGTGTTGCTCAGAGCCCTAGTGAGGAATCGAAGCTGGCGGGAAAATTGCGTGCCATTTGGGAGCGCTCGCCGCCCTTCCCTCTGGCTTGTTCCCCCTTTGGCGGGGCTCACGAAGCTAACCCCGCATGGGATGTTGGCGCTCCGCGCCTCCCTCTTAGCTCGTCCCCTCTTGGGCGGGGTTCGCGAGAACCCCGGTGAGATGCGCTCCGCGCCTCCCTGCTCGTCCCTCTTGGGCGGGGTTCGCGAGGCGAACCCCGGTGAGATGTTGGCGCTCCGCGCCATGAAAAAGAGTCGGCCGATAAGCCGGGTTCTGTCGTGGACAGCCATTCATCTGGCGAACGCGTCACCGCGCCGCTCAAGCGACCTACCCGGAAGCCGTGCGGGCCGCACGTGGCCACTTTCGCAGCCTGCTTCCCTATTTGGTCTTGCTCCAGGTGGGGTTTACCTTGCCGCCGAGTGTTGCCACCGGCGCGGTGCGCTCTTACCGCACCATTTCACCCTTGCCGGCGCTCGTGAGAGCGCTTGGGCGGTGTACTTTCTGTTGCACTTTCCGTGGGCTCACGCCCCCCAGGCGTTACCTGGCACCATGCCCTGGGAGCCCGGACTTTCCTCCGCACGCTGACGCGTGCCGCGACTGCCTGGCCGACTCCGGCGCGCACGATAGGCGATAGCCATCAACCTTTCCAGTCCGGGGATCCTGCAGCAGAAAGCCTCAGGATCGGGGCTTGCCTAGTGCCAGCGCCGCCTTATAGGCGCGATTGCGATTCACCCCAGTGATGCGGGCAGCGATATCTGCGGCCTGCGAAACCGGCAGTGCCGGCAGCAACTCCGCCAGGATCCGCGCGAGCTCTTGCTCGCCGGTGTCTGCATTCGACGCTGCGCCTTCCACCACGATCACCATCTCGCCGCGCCTCATGTCCGCGTCGGCTTGCGCGCGCTCGGCCAGCGCCCCGAGCGTTCCTCGATACACCGTCTCGAACGCCTTGGTAATTTCGCGCGCCACGGCAGCTGCACGCTCAGGCCCCAGCGATTCGCCCATCTCGGCAAGCGTCTCCTGCAGGCGATGGGGCGCCTCGTAGAAGACGAGGGTGCGCGCGTCGGCAGCCAGCTCGCTCAACCGAGCACGCCGCGCTGCGACCTTCGCAGGCAGAAAACCCTCGAATACGAAGCGATCGGTGGGCAGGCCTGCGATGCTGAGGGCTGCGATTGCGGCGCAAGGACCCGGTACGGCGCGCACCTCATGCCCCGCGCGAGCCACGGATTGCACGATCCGATATCCGGGGTCACTGATCAGTGGCGTCCCGGCATCCGAGACGAGAGCGACGCTCTTGCCGGCATCGAGTGTGGCAAGAATCTGCGCTACCCGCTGCGCCTCGTTGTGCTCATGCGCTGAGAGCGTTCGCTTGGCGATCCCCGCCGATTGCAGAAGGTGACCGAAGTGACGCGTGTCTTCAGCAGCGACAAGATCGCAGGTGAGCAACACTTCGCGCGCTCGCGCACTCAGGTCGCCCAGGTTGCCGATCGGAGTCGCGACGACGTACAGCACTCCGCGCACTGATGGCGCAGGTGAATTGCCGCTTCCAGCCTCGATTTCTGAACGCGGCCGACGCTGCCTGGACACTATAATCAGCTCCTGAGTTGCGACAGCGAGGTTTCGATCGTGCATGTAGGTCCATGGTTGATGCAACCTGGAATGCGCCGCGGTGGCGGACTCACCCTGTTGCTCATTTTGTTGATGCTGCTCGCCGGCTGCCCCTCGACTTATGTGCGGCCGACGGGCGCACCGAAAGCCGACGTCGCCGCCGCCGAACGCCTGGTGCGCGAAGGTAAGCTGCGCGATGCCGCGCAGATGTACGAGAGTCTCGCCGCACAAGCGACCGGAACCAAGCAGACGGGCTTGTACCTGGAAGCCGCGAAACAGTGGAGCGCTGCTGGCGCCTACCCAGAGGCGCAACGCGTGCTCGCAACAATCGCGCCTGCGGTCACGGGTCAGCAGGCGACCACCCATGCCCTGCTGTCGGCAGAGCTCGCACTGGCCGAGAAAAACCCACAGCGCGCTGTTGAGATCTTGCGACGACTTGGAACGCCGGCCGACCCGCAAGCCGCTGCCAATGCGCTGGCGCTGCAGGCGCGTGCGCAGTTCGCACTCGGGGACGCAGTCGCGGGTGTGAAGACGCTCATGGCACGCGAGCGCGGATTGCAGGGCAGCGCTGCTATCGATGAGAACCGGCGCATGATCGTTGCGGGGTTACGCGATGCCGCCGCGCGAGGAGCGCCACTGACAGCGCCTGCGGGCGCTGACCCTGTGCTCGCCGGCTGGTTGCAGTTTGGGAGCGCGCTGCGCGAACTAGATCGCAACCCATTTGCCGGGGCCACTGCACTGCGCGCCTGGCGTGCGCGCTACCCGCTGCATCCAGCCAATGGGCGCATCCTCGACGACCTGTTGAGTGAATCGACTGTGGCCGTCGACTACCCGGCGCAGGTCGCCCTGATGCTGCCGCTCGGGGGGCGGCAGCAAGCGGCCGCGACCGCCGTACGTGACGGTTTCCTGTCGGCCTACTTCCAGCAAGACGCCGCTCAGCGTCCGCGTGTGCGCATATATGACGTCGCCAATGTCGATGTCGGCTCGGCCGTGTTGCGGGCACTCGACGAAGGCGCGCAATTCATTGTCGGGCCGCTGACCAAGGACGAAGTCACCGCGGCAGCGGCGATAGCCGACGGGCGAGCGCCGGTGCTGGCATTGAATTTCCTGCCTGACGGCAGTGCTGCGCCACCCAACTTCTTTCAGTTCGCACTCGCGCCGGAGGATGAAGCCCGACAGGTCGCGCGTCGCGTGATCGCGGATGGGCATCCGCGCGGCGTTGCGCTGGTTCCTTCTGGTGAATGGGGTACTCGGGTACTCGCAGCGTTCACCGAGGAACTGCAACTCGGTGGCGGGCAGCTAATTGCGCGCGGCAACTACAGTGCCTCCGAGAGCGACTACACCGTGGTCATCCAGCAACTGTTGAGAATCTCCGAGAGCCACGATCGCTACGCCAAGCTTGCCGGCACGCTCGGCACCAAACTCGAGTTCGAGCCGCGGCGCCGCGGCGATATTGGTTTCATTTTTGTCGCCGCGCAGGTGGCCAACAGCCGGCTGATCCGCCCGCAGTTGCGCTTTCACTACGCCGGCGATATCCCGATGTACTCGACATCCGACGCTTACGAACCCGACGACGCTGCGAATGTCGATCTCGAGGGCATGATGTTTCCGGACATGCCCTGGATGATCGGCAATGATCCCATCTCCGAGCAGCTGCGCAGTGCAGTTCGCAGCGTCTGGCCCGCCCGCGCCAATCGTCGCGGTCGCTTGTATGCATTCGGATTCGACGCCTATCGGTTGATTCCAACCTTGCGCAACCCTCAGTCCAATCGCGCCGCTGTCGTGAGCGGAATGACCGGTCGTCTTTCGATCGATGCCAGCGGCCGCATCCGGCGCGATCTCGACTGGGCCCAGATGCATGATGGCCGGCCGCGTGCCCTGGCATTGAGCTCGGCATCCACGACCGGCACGAACTGAGCGCCGCTTTCGGGTCGATGCGACATGGATCGTCGCCTGCGCGGTTCGATGGCGGAACTGGCTGCCCTTGATCTGCTCGCGGCACGCGGCCTGAAGCTGATCGCGCAGAATTATCGTTGCCGCTTCGGCGAGCTGGATCTGGTGCTACTGGACCGCGGCGTTCTGGTGGTAGTGGAGGTCAGGTTGCGCGGCACCCCGAGGTTTGGCGGCGCCAGCGTCAGCATCGACAGTCACAAGCGTCGACGCATCACGCGTGCCGCGCGGCACCTGCTGCTCGCGAGGCGCGAGTTGCGCGACCTGCCGGTGCGCTTCGACGTGGTTGCTTTCAATTCGTACGCCGCGGCGAGCGGGCCCGAGTGGATCAAGGGAGCATTCGAGGCGGATTGACGCCCGCTGGCAATGCTGCATCGAGACTGCGCGGGGCCTACTTGATGACCTTGAGATGCGAGCGCCGACTGTCTTCGGGACCCGCGGTCGGCTTGCCGCCCGGCGGTTCTGGCGACAGGTCACTGTCGTTGAAGATCATTCCCTGCCCGCTCTCGCGTGCGTAGATTCCGAGCACTGCCCGCATCGGAATATGAACGGCACGCGCGGCACCCGCGAAACGTGCGGTGAAGTCGATCGCCTCGTTGCCGAGCTTGAGGCCACTGGTCGCCCCATGACTCACGTTGAGGATGATCTTGCCGTCCTTGACGAACTGACGCGGCACTTCGACGCCCTCGGCCTCGGCGTCGACAACGAGATGCGGTGTCTGGCGGTTGTCAGTGATCCACTCGTGCATCGCCCGCAGCAGGTACGGGCGCCGCGACGATACACTTGCGGTTGGCGGGGTCCCCATCGCTCAGATCCGCATCTCCTGTTCGGCGTCCGACAGGCTTTCACGAAAGGACGCGCGCGTAAAGATGTGATTGGCGTAGCGCGTGATGGCCTGCGCTTGCGGTGGCAGGTCGATGCCGTAGGCTTGCAGGCGCCATAGGACGGGCGCGATCGTAGCATCCACAAGCGAGAACTCGTCGCTCAGGAAAAACGGTTTGGCCTTGAACACCTCGCTGCTCGCCAGGATCTGATCGCGCAGGATCTTGCGCAAGCGCACGCCCTGCTTGCGATCGGCCTCCTGTTCGATCTGTTGCGTGAGTCCGTACCAGTCCCGCTCAATGCGATACAGCGCCAGACGAAACTGCGCGCGCGTCACCGGATCGACCGGCATCAGCGGCGGATGCGGAAAGCGCTCGTCCAGGTATTCGATAATCACGCGGGAGTCGTACAGCACAAGATCGCGATCCACCAACGTCGGCACGCTGTGGTACGGATTCAAATCGAGCAGGTCTTCGGGCAATGCGCCGGGTTCGACATTGATGATGTCGATGTTGATGCCCTTCTCGGCGAGCACCAGGCGTGTGCGATGGCTACCGGGATCGCTGGCCGAGGAAAATAATGTCATTACCGCGCGACGGCTGGACACCACGGTCATCCTCCGGCGCAGCCCTGCACAAGGCTCGCGGCGGTCACGGTGTGAGCCCGGCGCTCAATGCACGTCCTTCCAGATTTCCTTCTTGAGCGCCCAGGCGAATCCGGTGAAGACGATCAGGAACAGCACGACCCACAGACCCAGCGACTCGCGCTTGGCGCGGATCGGCTCGCTGACGTAGTCGAGAAAGTTGACCGTATCGCGCACGAATTCGTCGAACTCGGCCGCACTCAGCCGCCCCGGCGTGACTTGTTCGAAGTGATCAAACACGCGCACCATCTGCTCGCCATTGCCATCGCTCTTCTTCTCCAGCACGAAGACGGCTTTGTGCGTGCCCTGCAGATCGGCGAGCACCTGGGGCATCGCGGCGTTCTCGAGCGCGAGGTTGTTCACACCGGTCGGGCGGTCCGGATCCAGGTAGAAAGTCTTGAGAAACTGGAAAAGATAGTCCGGTCCCTTGGCGCGCGCGATGAGCGACAGATCTGGCGGCGCGCGTCCGAACCAGGTCTCTGCGTCGCTCGTAGGCATCGCACTCTTCATGACATCGAACGGGCGCTCGCCCGTAAACATAAGGTTGCTCTTCACCTGCTCCTGCGTAAGCCCTAGATCATCGGCCACGCGGTTGTAGCGCATGTACTGCAGCGAATGACAACCCAGACAGTAGTTGACGAAATTGCGTGCGCCACGCTGCAGCGAGGTCTTGTTCGCAATGTCATTGCCGGCACGCCAGCCATGCCAGGCTTCGCCACCGCCACCTTCGCTCGCGAGGACGACACCCGACAGCAGCACAGCGATAAGCACAAGCGCGCTGCTACGCATGGTAGGTCACCCTGTCAGGTACGGGCTTGGTCTTGTCCACGCTCGTGTACCAGGGCATCAGTAAGAAGAAGAGGAAGTAAATCGCGCCCAGGATGCGCGCTGCGATGACGTACGATCCCTGGGCGGGCTGCAGTCCCAGGTATCCGAGCCCTATGAACGCGACGATGAACGCGCCCAGAAACAGCTTGAACAGCCAGCCGCGGTAACGGATCGATTTCACTTTGGAGCGATCCAGCCACGGCAGAAAGAAAAACAGCAGCACCGCCGCCCCCATCAAGATCGCCCCGGTCAGCTTGTCGGGAACGGCTCGCAGGATTGCGTAGTACGGAGTGAAGTACCAGACGGGCGCGATGTGCTCGGGTGTGTTGAGGGGGTTGGCCGGTTCGAAGTTCGGGTGCTCGATGAACAGGCCGCCGAGTGTCGGCGCAAAAAAGAGCACGATCGCGAAGAAGATCAGGAACACGCCGACGCCGACCAGATCCTTGTAGGTGTAGTAAGGATGGAACGGGATGCCGTCGAGTGGCTTGCCCTTCGAATCCTTGTGCTTCTTGATCTCGATCCCGTCGGGGTTGTTCGAGCCCACTTCGTGCAGCGCCGTGAGGTGCACGACCACGAGCAGGATGAGCACCAGCGGCAGCGCCGCGACGTGCAGGGCGAAGAAGCGGTTGAGCGTGATGTCCGAGATGCTGTAGTCGCCACGGATCCATTCCACGAGGTCCGGACCAACGGCCGGAATCGCGCCGAACAATGACACGATCACCTGCGCGCCCCAGAAGGACATGTTGCCCCAGGGCAGCACGTAACCGAAGAACGCTTCGGCCATCAGCGACACGTAGATCAGCATGCCGATGATCCACAGCAGCTCGCGCGGGTTCTTGTATGAACCGTAGAGCAGCGCGCGGGCCATGTGCAGATACACGACGATGAAGAATGCCGAAGCACCAGTCGAATGCATGTAGCGGATCAGCCAGCCCCACTCCACGTCCCGCATGATGTATTCGATCGAGCCGAACGCTTCCGCCTCGGACGGCTGGTAGTTCATCGTCAGGAAGATGCCGGTGATGATCTGCAGTACCAGAACCAGCAGGGCGAGCGATCCGAAGTAGTACCAGATGTTGAAGTTCTTGGGCGCGTAGTACTCCGTCAGCTGCGACTTCCAGAACTCCGTGACCGGAAGCCGTGCATCGATCCAGCGGACGAGGGCCGCCCAGCGACCGCGGCTCTCAGCCGTACCTTCCGTCGCGGTGGCCATCACGCAGCCCCTTTCTTCGGCGCCGCGTCGACACCCACCAGAATCTTGGTGTCGTTGACGAAGTCGTATGGCGGCACGCCCAGATTGACGGCGGCCGGCGACCCTTGGAACACGCGCCCCGCCATATCGAAACGCGATCCGTGGCAGACGCAGAACCAGCCACCGGGCCAATCCGGGCCGCCCTCACCGACGCCGACGGCGAATCGCTGCTTCGGAAGACAACCCAAGTGCGTGCAGGTACCCAGCAGCACGAGGTACTCGGGCTTGCGAGCGCGCTGCTCGTTGTGCGCGTACGGTGGCTGATCCGAGCTGTCGGACTTTGGGTCCTTGAGGGTGGAATCGTTCGCCTGGAGGCGATCAAGCATTTCCTTGGTGCGATGAACGATCCAGACGGGTTGCTTGCGCCACTGCACCGTCATCATCGCGCCGGCATCGAGCTTGCTGATGTCGACCTCGACGGGGGCGCCGAGCGCCTTGGCACGTGCGCTTGGCTTCCAGGAAGCAATGAAGGGCGCAATGGCAAAGGCGGTCCCGATTGCACCGGTTGCCATCGTGGCCGCCGTCAGGAACTGGCGTCGGCTCGGATCAACCTCTTCAGTCATCCCGTCTCCCCTGGCGTGTGATCTGGTGCGACAGCGCGCGTTCATCGCCCGGTGCGGGCCTCGAGAGCCGCACCGGTTTCGAATCCGCGGGAAGCGCGGCATTATACACAAATCATCAACGTCTCCCGGACGCGTGCCGCGCGCGAGCGTGCATGCAAGCCTCGAAAGAACGCGCTCCACGCAGCTTCAAATGACGCCGATTGCCCGAGTACTGGGTTACATAGTGCGGTTCGTGATCGTGGGCCTCGCCGCGGCCTTCGTGCTGATCATGGTGCGTCCCGAGTTGCTGCGGGCCCGGCAGCCGACGCCGCCGCCGGTCAGCACCTCTCAGCCGCAGGCATTGGTTGGAGCGCCCGCCAGCACTTACGCCGACGCGGTGGCCCGTAGTGCACCCTCGGTAGTCAATGTGTATGCAGATCGCGTGGTCGCAGAACGGTCGCTGCCACCGCAGCTCGAGGGTCTGTTCGGGGACACGTGGCCGGGGTACCGGCAACGGCGCGAACGCAGTCTCGGCTCAGGCGTGATCCTGGACACCGACGGGCACATCGTCACCAACAACCATGTCATCGATGCGGCATCGACCATCAAGGTGCAGCTCGCTGACGGTCGCGTGGCTGATGCCAAGGTAATGGGGCGGGACGCCGATACCGATCTCGCCGTGCTGCAGATCGATTTGCAGAACCTGCCGACCATGGCACTCGGACGCTCTGACACCCTGCGAGTGGGCGACGTCGTGCTCGCGATCGGCAATCCCGTGGGCCTCAGCCAGACAGTTACTCAAGGCATCGTCAGCGCCACCGGTCGTGGGCAGCTCGGTGTGGCGCGATTCGAGAACTTCATCCAGACCGACGCCGCCATCAATCTCGGCAATTCCGGCGGTGCACTGGTGAATACCGCCGGAGAGCTGATCGGCATCAACACTGCCATCTTCGCGCGCAACGCAGGCATCGAGGGCATCGGCTTCGCGATCCCGGTAAACCTGGTGCGCGGCGTGATGGAAGAGATCTTCAAGAACGGGCGCGTGATCCGCGGCTGGCTTGGAGTGGTACCTCAGGACATCACGCCTGAGCAGGCGCGCGCGCTTGGAGCCCCTGATGGCGGCGTCCTGGTTGCCAACCTGTACGTCAATAGCCCCGCGTTGCGCGCCGGCTTGCGGCCTGGTGATCTGATTACACGCATCGACGATGAGCCCATGCAATCCGCGCAGGAGGCTCTTTCCTACGTTGCCAGGCTGGCACCGGGCGCAACGGTGAGAATCCGCGGGCTGCGGCGCGGCGAGCGCTTTGACATGCGCGCTGAGGTCGTCGAGCGCGGCCAGCCTCCACCAACCTAACGGTTAACTGGGAACGCGCTTGATGCGTGCACCGAGTTGCTGGAGCTTCTCTTCTATGCACTCGTAGCCGCGATCGATGTGGTAGATGCGCTCGATCTGTGTCGTGCCTTCGGCGACCAGTCCTGCGAGCACCAAGCTTGCTGAAGCGCGCAAGTCAGTTGCCATCACCGGCGCCGCGGTGAGCTTCGGCACGCCACGAATGATGGCGGTATTGCCTTCGAGACGGATCTCGGCGCCCATGCGCCTCATTTCCAACATGTGCATGAAGCGATTCTCGAACACGGTCTCGGTGATCGTGCTTACGCCACTCGCGACCGTATTGAGCGCCGCGAACTGGGCCTGCATGTCGGTCGGAAATGCCGGGTACGGAGCGGTGCGCACGTCGACTGCTTGTGCGCGCCGGCCGCGCATGTCGACTTCGATCCAGTTCTCGCCCGTGGCGATGCGCGCGCCCGCTTCACGCAGCTTGGCAAGCACCGCATCGAGATGATCCGGGCGAGTGTTCTTCAGGCGCACATGACCCCCTGTAATCGCCCCCGCGACCAGGTATGTGCCGGCCTCGATGCGATCGGGGAGCACCTCGTAGCTCGTGCCGGTGAGGCGCGCCACGCCCTCGATTGAGATCGTGTCGGTACCCGCGCCGCGAACGCGCGCACCCATGCTGTTGAGAAAGTTTGCGAGGTCCACGACTTCGGGCTCGCGCGCGGCGTTTTCAATCACCGTCTCGCCATCCGCCAGCGTCGCAGCCATCATCAGGTTCTCCGTGCCAGTGACCGTGACCGTTTCCAGCACCAGTCGCGCACCCTTCAGCCGTTTGGCCCGCGCCTTGATGTAGCCGTTCTCGATGTGGATGTCGGCGCCCATCGCCTGCAATCCCGCGACGTGAATATTCACCGGGCGTGCCCCGATCGCGCAGCCGCCGGGCAACGAGACATCAGCGTGGCCGAAGCGCGCCACCAGAGGACCGAGGACCAGAATCGACGCGCGCATCGTCTTGACCAGCTCGTACGGCGCAAAGTACTCGCGAATCGTGGTGGGATCGACGTCGATGCGCATGCGCTCATCGATCGTGACGCTCACGCCCATGCGGCCGAGCAGCTCGATTGTGGTCGTCACGTCCTGCAGGTGCGGAACATTGCCGATGGTGACAGTGCCGTCCGCAAGCAATGTGCCGGCGAGAATGGGCAGAGTCGCGTTCTTGGCGCCCGAGATGCGGATTTCCCCTTCCAGGGGGATTCCACCGGCGATCTGTAATTTATCCACTCCGCCGCTCCTGTGCGCTTTCCGGTCGCGCCGCGCTCACCGGGCTGCGTCACCCTGTGTCGCAGCCCACTCCTCAGGCGTGAGTGCCTGGATCGACAACGCGTGAATCTCGCGGCCCATGCGCGGGCCGAGCGCAGCATATACGAGTTGGTGACGCGCAATGCTGCGCTTTCCCGCGAACTCCGGCGCGACGACGAGGGCCTCGAAGTGAGTGTCATCGTCGGTCAGTATCCGCACCGTGGCGTTTGGAAGCCCGGTGCGAATCAGCGCAGCGACTTGTTCAGCGGTCATCGGAGGGATCGTGTCCGGTGAGTGAATCCCCGGCCATATTAGTGGATCGCGCCAGGTGTAGAAACGCTCGCAACCTGAAGCTTGCCACCTCCGCCCGGGTTGCGGCCGCAACCCGCACGCCCGGCCGTGCTTCCCGATGTATCATGGATGCTCATCATCATGGCCGCAAAATCTCATTCACCCGATGCCATCCCCGTGCCGCTGACGGACGATGCATTGCTCGAGCTCGGACGACAAGCACTGCAGACCGAAGCCCGGGCGGTCAGCGCACTCGTGCCGCGACTGGACGCGGCCTTCGCGCGCGCCTGCAGACTGTGCCTGGATTGCAAGGGTCGCGTGATCGTCACCGGCATGGGCAAGTCGGGACACATCGCGGGGAAGATTGCCGCCACGCTCTCCAGCACCGGCACGCCCGCCTTCTTTCTGCATCCTGCAGAAGCCAGCCACGGCGACATTGGCGTGATCACGCGCCAGGACGTGCTGCTGGCGATTTCCAACTCGGGTGAAACCGCCGAAATCGTCACGCTCGTGCCCCACATTCGGCGGCTCGGAGTCGCCCTCATCACCATGACAGGTAATCAGGACTCAACCTTGGCGCGCGCTGCAACGGTCAATCTCGACGTCAGCGTGCCAGCCGAAGCCTGTCCGCTGAATCTAGCGCCCACCGCGAGCACTACTGCAACGCTTGCAATGGGTGATGCGATCGCCGTCGCAGTGCTCAAGCATCGTGGTTTTACCGAAGAGGACTTTGCTCGTTCGCATCCTGGCGGGAGCCTCGGCCGCAGACTCCTGCTGCACGTCGAAGACATCATGCGCACCGGCAAGGACATTCCCAAGGTGACTGCCAGCACGCCCCTCGCACAGGGCCTGGTCGAAATGTCGCGCAAGGGGCTGGGCATGACCGCGATCGTCGATGCTGATGGCCACGTGCTCGGGATCTTCACCGATGGCGACTTGCGGCGTTCCTTCGATCGACAGGTCGATGTGCATGCGACGCGGATGGATGAGGTGATGACCCGCGGCGGTCGGACGATTGGCCCGAAGGCGCTGGCCGCGGAAGCCGTGCACGTAATGGAAGAGCACCGCATTACCGCGCTGCCCGTCGTCGATGCCAAGGGCATCCTGGTCGGCGCGCTGAACGTGCATGACCTGCTGCGCGCCGGAGTGATGTGATCGTGGCCCAAGCGCGCACGCCACTGGAGCGCGTTCGGCTGGTGGTGCTGGATGTCGATGGAGTGATGACCGACGGTCGACTGTACTTCGACGCTCAGGGCGAAGCGCTCAAGGTTTTTCACGTGCGCGACGGCCTGGGACTGAAGCAGCTCATGCGCGCGGGCATCGAGATCGCGGTAATTTCCGGCCGGCGCTCCGAAGCGGTGAGTGCCCGATGTCGCGAGCTCGGCATTCAGCTTCTCGAGCAGGGTTGTGAAGACAAGGTTACAGCCCTCGACCGCTTGCTGGAGCAACTGCATCTCTCGCGGGAACAAGCATTGTGCATAGTCGATGACACCTCGGACCTTGCCTTGATGCGCGCAGCAGGTGTCGCGGTCGCGGTGGCCGACGCCCACAGCGAAGTACGCGCCGCGGCTGACCACGTCACGACCCTGAACGGCGGTTGCGGAGCCGTGCGTGAAGTTTGTGATTGGCTCCTCGCTGCTCGCGGCAGTACGCGATGATCTGGCGGGTATTCATCGTCCTCGCACTGCTGGTAGTGGCCATCGCGAGCCTGCTAACCGGCCGCCGCGCCCAGGATGTGTCAAGCCCGCCGGCCCAGGTGCAACCACCGCAACCGGGTTACTACATGAAGCACGCGCGCATCGTGGAAATGGGACCAGATGGCGAGCCCTTGTATCGTGTGGAAGCCGAGCGTCTGCAGCAGGACCCAACCGACAACAGCATGCAGATGGATGACCTCAAGCTTGTCTATCACTCCGACGCGGCACACGACTGGACGCTGACCGCAGCGCATGGGTTCGTACCGCCGGGCTCACGCACACTCGACCTGGCCGGCGACGTCAAGATCGTTGGCCAGCCCCAGCCCGAATCGCCGAGTGCGGTGGTGCGTACGTCTCGGCTCAGCGTCGACACCGACACCCATATCGCCACCACGCGTCAACGAGTGGACATCGAGTGGGGGTCGCGTCGCCTCAGCACGATGGGGCTGACGGCTGACTTGAAGGCCGAACGACTCAAGCTAGAATCGGGCGTCCATGGCCGCTTCGTTCGCTGAATGCCGCCGAATCGGCGCGCCTGTGCGCCGGCGTGCCGCCGTTTCACTGGCACTCGTCCTCATGCTGTTCACGGGTGTCGGCCACAGTGCGGGGCCGAAGCAGTCCCATCTGCCGATCAACGTCGACGCCGAATCTTCCGATTTCGACTATGCGAAGAACTCGCTTTTGTTTCGCAAGGTGCGCGTCTCGCAGGGCACTACCATCGTTGAAGCCGAAGAAGCCACCGCGACCGGTCTGAATTTCGAAAACAGCCGCTGGGTATTCCGCGGCAACGTCAAGATCTCTGTCGACAGCGGGTTTCTGAGCTCGGATGAAGCCGCGGTCAATTTTGCCGACAATCAGATCGCGCGTGCGGAAATCAGCGGATCGCCTGCGCAGTTCGAGCAGAAGCTTGAAAACAGTGAGGATGTAGCGCATGGGCGCGCCGGGTCGATCGAATACGATTTCGCGACCGAGACGATTCGCATGCTCCAGGATGCCTACCTCACGGACGGCCACAACGACATCCGGGGGCAGACCCTGGTTTACAGCATCCGCGACCAGCGTGTGCTCGCCAACGCCTCCGATCAGGGGGACGAGCGCGTGCGCATCACCATCAATCCGCGCAGTGTCGAGCGCAAGCCGGCGACGACGGATCATCCCTGATGAGCACCTTGCGGGTCGAGGGCCTTGCCAAGAGTTATAAATCGCGCCAGGTAGTAAAAGATCTGTCACTCGAAGTGACGAGCGGCGAAGTCGTGGGTCTGCTCGGCCCCAACGGCGCAGGAAAAACCACCGCTTTCTACATGATCGTTGGCCTGATCGTGTGCGAGCGCGGTCGCATCCATCTCGACGAGAGAGAACTGACGGCGCTGCCAATGCATCGCCGCGCCCAACTCGGCCTGGGCTATTTGCCGCAGGAAGCCTCGGTTTTTCGCAAGCTTTCAGTCGAAGACAATATCCTCGCAATCCTGGAAACCCGCTCCGACCTGAATTCCGCGCGTCGCAAAGAGCGCCTCGAATCCCTGCTCGAGGAATTGCACATCGAGCACGTCCGCTCGAGCCTGGGAATAAGCCTTTCCGGTGGCGAGCGACGCCGGGTGGAGATCGCCCGCGCGCTCGCGGCTGAGCCACACTTCATGCTGCTGGATGAGCCATTTGCGGGCGTCGATCCGCTGTCGGTGATCGACATTCAGCGCATCATCCGCCACCTCACCAGCCGCAGCATCGGGGTGCTCATCACTGATCACAACGTGCGGGAAACATTGGGAATTTGCGGCCGCGCATATATTGTAAATCAGGGCACGGTGATCGCTGCGGGTTCTCCCGAACAGATCCTTGCCAACCCGCAGGTTCGTGATGTGTACTTGGGGCAAGACTTCAAGCTTTAGATCTGTCTCAAGGACCGGCTCAATTCCCGATGCTCAAACCGACGCTGCAGCTCAGGCTGGGTCAGCAACTGACGATGACCCCGCAGCTCCAGCAGGCGATCCGCCTTCTGCAGTTGCCTGCGCTTGACCTCCAGGCTCACATCCGCGAAGCGCTCGAAAGCAACGTGATGCTCGAGTCGCTCGACGAGGTGCCGGAGACCGCGACCGGCAGTTTCGAGGCGACAGCGACCGACAACCCCCAGCAGACAGCGGAAGTGCGCGAGACGCAGCCGGCCGCGGAAGTCGAGATCACCGACGACTCCTGGGCAGAACAGAGCACCGGTCCGTCGGAGACACCCTGGAGTGGAGACGAAGATCGCGCCCAGGAATTCTCCGATCAGCGCACACAAACCCTGCAGGAGCACCTGGCGTGGCAGCTCGAGCTTGCGCGACTCGAGCCACGCGACCACGCGATTGGCCGTGCCGTGGTCGATGCCATCAATGACGACGGCTATCTCACCGACAGCCTGGAAGAGATCCGGCACAGCCTCCTTCCGGAGCTCGATTGCGACGTCGTGGAGGTCGAGCGCGTACTCGGCCAGGTGCAAGGCCTCGATCCCGCCGGCGTGGGCGCGCGTTCGATCAGCGAATGCATCAGCCTGCAACTTCAGCAGCTCGATCCGCAGACGCCCGGACTCGACCTGGCCCTGAGGATTGCGGAAAGCCATCTCGATGAGCTTGCAGCCCAACAGCACTCTCTGCTCAAGCGCCAGCTACATGTCAGCGACGAAGAACTGGAAAATGCGCTGGCGCTGGTGCGCTCCTGCCATCCGCGTCCGGGCTCAGCGATTCACGCTGGTACCGCGGAGTACGTCGTGCCCGACGTATTCGTGCGTCGCACCGAGACCGGATGGTCGGTGGAGATCAACCCGGCAACGCTGCCTCGCATCCGCGTAAATCAGAGCTACGCCGGCATGCTCGGCCGCTCGGCGGATCACGCCAATCTGCGCGCGCAGCTTCAGGAAGCGCGCTGGCTCCTGCGCAGTCTCGAGATCCGCAACGACACGCTGCTCAAGGTGGCGCGTTGCATCGTGCAGCGGCAGAGCGCGTTCTTCGACCAGGGCGATGAAGCCATGCAGCCAATGATCCTGCGCGACGTCGCCGAGGCCGTTGAGATGCACGAGTCGACGATTTCGCGCGTCACCACCGCAAAGTACATGCACACGCCGCGCGGCGTGTACGAATTCCGTTACTTCTTTTCAAGCCATGTGGCTGGCGACGACGGAACGGAAACGTCATCGACCGCCATCCGCGCCAAGATCCGCAAACTAATCGCCCAGGAGGACCCCACCAATCCACTGAGTGACAGCAAGATTGCCGAACTTCTTTCGCAGGAAGGCATTCCGGTCGCGCGCCGCACGGTCGCCAAGTACCGCGAGGCGATGCAGCTTGCGCCCTCTAATGAGCGCAAGCGGGCGAACGGTGCCCGTTGAAGTAACAACCAGACACAACAGGAGCGCGCCATGCAGCTCAATCTCACCGGTCATCATGTGGACATCACGCCCGCGCTGCGCGGATATGTCAGCAAGAAACTGGGGCGGATCGTGCGCCACTTTGATTCCCTCATCGATGTACATTGCATCCTGACCGTCGAGAAGCTGCGTCAGAAGGCCGAAGCGACTGTATTGGTGAGCGGTGGCAAGATTTACGCGGACGCGGTGGACCAGGACATGTATGCAGCGATCGACCTGCTGGCAGACAAGCTCGATCGGTGCGTGAAGAAGCACAAGGAAAAGCTCACCGATCATCACGCCGAAGAAGCGCAGAAGACGCGATTGTCATAGGGGTTACTGCAGCCGTCATGCGTCTGATCATCGTCAGCGGTCTGTCCGGATCCGGAAAGAGCGTGGCGCTGCACATGCTCGAGGACCTCGACTTCTATTGCATCGACAACATCCCCGCGGCACTCCTCAAGCCTTTCATTTCCCATACTGTCAGAACTCCAGAGCCCGCGTACGCGCGTATCGCTGTCGGGCTCGACGCGCGCAATCGACCGGGCGAGATCGCGACGGTGCCGATGCTGGTGCAGGAGCTGAGGCGCGCCGGCATTACGTGCGAAGTGCTGTTCCTGCATGCCGACGACGACGCGCTCCTGAATCGCTACGGCGAGACGCGTCGCAAGCACCCGCTGAGCAGCGACGGTGTCAGCCTGCGTGAAGCGATAGCCGCGGAACGCCGGCTGCTGGAGCCCGTGACCGACGCCGCCGACCTGGTAATCGACACCACACGCATGAGCGTGCACGAATTGCGGGATCTGATTCGCAAGCGTGTCGAGCAGCGGCGCGAAGGGCGCCTGTCAATCATGTTCGAGTCATTCGGCTTCAAGCACGGCTTGCCCGGCGATGCGGACTTCGTGTTCGATTCGCGCACGCTTCCCAACCCGTATTGGGAGCCGGCCCTGCGCCGCCTGACGGGGCGCGACCCGGAAGTCATCCGATTTCTCGAGTCGCACCCGGATGTCGAACGCCTGATCGAGGAAATCGCGCGCTTCATCGAGGCGCGTATTCCGGAGTATCAGCGCAACAATCGCAGTTATCTCACCGTAGCGATCGGCTGCACCGGTGGGCAGCACCGTTCCGTGTACCTGGTCGATCGGCTGGCGGCGCGCTTTCGCGAAAACCATCCGCACGTGATCGCGCGCCACAACGCCCTTCCCGAGAGCATCTCCGAACCTCCGGCGCCAGCACTGCAGTCACGCGCGTAGCAGGAGCAGTCCGATCCGGCCATTGGGTGGGGGTTGTGCCAACTCCGGGCTGATCACGCCTGATGACCGTATTGGCTGAAGATGTATCCCCGCAAACATTGCTCGCCCGGGTTGGCACAATCCCCCGACCCAATGTCCGAATCGTCCTGCGATAGCGAGGAAGGTTAACTGTCTCTCGGGCGAGGGAGCGGGTGGACGTCGGGTGACACCTGCCGACTGCGCCGGCGACCTATGTTTGCGGGTACGACTTCTAAGATTCTGCTGACAACAGCCGTGATCCGGCGCTGTCGGCACGGTCTGTCACCCGACGGCCGCCCGCTCCCTCGCTACTCCGTTGTGGCGTGTCGCTTGTGCGCGGGCCTGAGGTCGCGTGCGGGGTGTGGGGCTTCGCCGTGACGCTGCACGAGGTGCAGGAGCTGACTACGCTGTGCGCGCGCATCGTTGTATCCGATCTCGATGAGCTCGCGCGTATAGCCCGCCTCGAACATCAGGTAACTCGCCAGCGATCCGGTCATCTCCGCCTGTGCACCGATCAGGCGCAACAACGCCCGCAATGGCCGCGGCAGTTCCTTGACATGACGTGATGCGACCTCGCGCAGATCCTGACTTGGAGCCAGCACCATCGCATCGATGGCCCGCAGCCCGGCGAATGACACCGGTGCGTGCAGTACAAGCTGATTGAGGCGCTCGAGCTGCTCGATGTCAGCGTAGATCTGATCCATGAACAACGTGTCGAGCATGTAGCCGAAGATCTGCCCCGCCGTCGGCGCCGCACCGATCCGCATTTTGCCAAACGCGCTGCTCAGCCCGCTCTGTCTTACGCCGACCACCAGCAACTTGTCGGCACCCAGGTTGATCGCCGGACTGAGCGGATTCGTCTGCCGCATGGCGCCGTCGCCGTAGTACTCATCGTTCAGGCGCACGGCCGGGAACAGGAACGGGATCGACAAGCTCCCCATCAGATGGTCCAGGCCCAGGCGGCCGCGCTGCCCGCCGCCAGCAATCCGCTCCCAGTCATGCAGCTCCGGAGCGCCCTCGTAGAAAGTCACGCAACGTCCACTGCTGAAACTCGTGGCACAGATGCCGACGGCACGGAGCCTGCCCTTCGCTATCGAGCGATGCACGCCCCGAAACGACATCGTGCGGCTGAGAAGCTCGCGCAAAGGAGAGTTGTCGAACAGCGATTTGGGCGGCGGTAGCAACACCCCAGCTGGAGACGAAGGCGAGCAGCCAATGCAGTCCCGCGCGCAGCATGCTCACCGTGTCGGCGCGAAAGACCTGCTCGACGTGAAAGTTGGCCCACACCTGCTCGAGGGCGTTAACGGCCGCCCTGAAGCGCCCTGAACGCCCGGCGAGTGCGATGGCAGCGACCGCACCCGCGGATGTGCCGACAATGATGGGAAAGGGACACGGGCTGTCCTTGGGCAACCACTCCGCCAGTGCCTTCAGCACGCCGACCTGGTAGGCCGCACGCGCACCTCCGCCGGTCAATATCAAGGCTGTCTTTTTCGGCACTTCGCTCATGCAGTCCCGGGGATTCTTGCGTTCAGTGGTTGTTCATGGCGAGGCTGCCTAAGATGAGCACTACGCAGGAACCTGCGGAGACCTTCATGCGTGCGCTTGCGGCTCGAAAGACTACATTCTTCGTCGCGGTGGTAATTGGTTTCATTGTTGCCGGTATCGCGGCAGCGGCGGCCCAGGTCGGATCCTCTGCACCCGCTTTCAAACTGCAGGACCAGGAAGGCAAGTGGCACAGTCTCTCTGACTACGCCGGGCAGTGGTTGGTGCTTTATTTCTATCCCAAGGACATGACTCCCGGCTGCACAACTCAGGCCTGCGACTTCCGTGACAACATCTTTGCGTTCAAGAAGGCCGGCACGGCAGTCCTCGGTATCAGCGTCGATGATGTCGCCTCTCACAAGAAATTCGCGGCGGAGCATGGGTTGCCTTTCCCCATTCTCGCCGATTCCAGCAAGCAGACCACGAAAGACTATGGCGTTCTGAGAAGTCTGTTCGGAATGAAGCTCGCGAGCCGCGAGACATTCATCATCGATCCGCAGGGCAAGATCGTGAAACACTACGAGCACGTGGACCCGAAGGGGCACTCGCAGGTCGTGCTCAAGGATCTGCAGGCGCTGCAGCAGGCGCGCGGTTGATGCCGGGGTGAATCTTGAGGCGGTGCTCGGCGGGGCCGGGCAGAAAAGAGAGCGCGCGCCCTTCAGCCCACGCCTCATGCCCCGCTCCGTAGTACGGCGACAGGGGATGTCCGCTCTGACCGCCGGGCATATGAAAGTACGCCTGCGCTTCACGCCCCGGTGAAATGGCGAAGCGCTCGGAAGCACCGAAGCGCGGCCCCTGCACGCGCGGCATGCTGGCATCACCAGGCAACTCACGTGTCGGCATGTTCAGGAGCCAGCCCAAGGCAGGAATCGCGCGGCCGAGCGGATGACTGACAGTAACGCGATTGCGCGTTCCCCACGAACATTTCTCGAGCCTGCCGCAATCTTTCAAGAGCGCTTCGATCGCGGCATCGACGCTGCGCAGCTCGAGATCACGCCAGCTCGCATACTCCTGGCTCAGCAGGTGTGCAGGTTCAGCCGCGAGGAGTTGCCATAGGGGTCCCTCGAATTGCGGGGCAACCTGGATCTGGTCGGGATCGGCATCAGGTCGGCGCGCGCTCGCCGTCAGCATCCCGAAAACCCGATCCCTTACGGAATTGCGCCACTCGCGCAGCAGCCGATATCCGACTGAACTCTCATCCGCAGCCTGCGCTGATCGCTCGACCAGCGAGCGGAACGCCCCACGCGCCGGATGCCCGGCAAGCGCAGCCTCATCGAGCAACGTGAGGACTCTCGAGCGCCACCGCTGCAGGAACACGGCGCGATCATCGAGCTGGATCGCGAGCATGTCCGCTTCGGTCGCTGTCTTCAGTCGCCGCAGATCATCGCGAATCTGCCTGGCCCGTGCGCCAAGCTCGAAGTCGCCCTCTCCGATCAGGTGCAGAGCTTCCCCGTCCACGACCCGGGCGTTCGCGGTCCAGATGCGCCCGCCGGCTGGATTGAGAATTCGCGGATAACGATTCGGTTCGAGCCACCCTGACCACCCGATGCCAGGCTGCGCCCAGTCCGATGGCGTGCTCGAATCACCGGAGCCACGCACTGGTATGCGCCCCATGATCGTCCAGCCGATGTTGCCGTGCTCATCGGCAGCGACAAAATTCTGCGGTGGCGCGCCGGTACGATTCGCGACGTCGAGCGCACTCGCAACGTCTCGCGCCGATTCGAGCTGCAGCAGGGTCATGTTGGTCGCCTCGGGCGATTGTGCGATCCACGCAGCGGCGCGGCGGCGCCCGGCATGATCGCGGTCGAACACCGGTCCCCAGATCGTGCCGAGGACATCCAGCGTTTCATCCGCCTGCCCCTTCACCTTGATCGACTCGCGACTGTGCTCGAAGGCGCGATAGCCGCTCCCGGTTGCGTATTCGTCCGGGTGTGCAGCGTCCTCGCGCAACACGATGAGGTCGGTCCAATCGCCGTAACTATTGGTAAAACCCCAGGCGACGTGGCCATTGCCACCCGCTACGATGACGGGCACCCCCGGCAGCGTTACGCCCGCCATATCAATCATCGCGGTGGCTGCGGCCCTCGGCATCAACTGCCAGCGCGCGCGATACCACGTGTTGGGTATTCCGAGGCCCAGGTGCATATCGTTCGCGAGCAGCGCATGCCCGGATGCGGTCAAAGCGCCCGCGACCGCCCAGTTGTTACTGCCGGGAAGCAGCTCCTCCTCATCCGCAGAAACGAAGGGTCGTGCCTGCGCGAGCACCTGGCCGCGCAGGTTTACCTCGTCCGGCGATGGAATCGGCTCCGGCGCCATCGGTACGCCGCTCACCGGCGCATCCCATTCGGTGCCGCGTTGGTACAGGAAGCGATACAGCGCCGGGGGAACCGCGTCATGCACGAGCCCACGCGAGGACTCGGCGGCGAAGGCCGAGTAGTTGAGCTGCTCGTACATCGAAAGCACGACCAGTACGGTGTCCTCGGCTCGCCAGGGCTGCGGCTTCGCTCGCAGCAGCCAGTACTCGAAGGGCCGGCTGGCGAGTGATTCGATTCCGGAATTGACGCCTGCGACGTATGCGTTGAGAACCGTGCGCTCTTCCGGATTCGTCCGCTCGAGTACCTGCTGCGCCACGTGGCGGAAGCGATGAATGCGCATGCGTCGGTCGTTTTCGAGCGCTACGGCGCCGAAGAGCTCCGCCAGTTCACCGGCGGCGAAGCGTCGCGACAGGTCCATCTGAAAGAAGCGGTCCTGTGCATGCAGGTAGCCGACGGCCCATGCGATGTCCTGTCGATTCGCAGCTCGAATCAACGGAACGCCGAGTGAATCACGCTCTATTGCGATGGCGGATTCGACGGCAGCTTCGCGTTCGCCATCGAGCGCCGGCAGGCTCGCGCGGAGCGAGGCGTAAACAATGAGAACCAGCACGACGACAGCTACCGCCAGGGCTGCAAGCAACCGGCGAAAAAACGGCACGGTCAGCCTGCCGTCACCTTGATGATCTTCATGGCATTGGTTCCGCCGGATACCCCGGACAGCTCACCCTGCGTGAGGATCACGAGATCGCCGATGCTGACGAGTTGGCGCCTGAGGAGCTGGTCGAAAACTGCGGCGTACAGCTCGCGTGGCTCTGTGTCGGTGATGTCGAAGGGTACGGGATATACGCCACGATACAGCGTGACCCTGCGACGTGTGGCCTCGTGGCGAGTGAAGGCATAGATCGGAATATCGGAGCGGATGCGCGACATCCAGAGCGGTGTCGATCCCGACTCGGTCAATGCCACGATTGCGCGCACACGCAGGTGATTGGCGGTATACATCACCGCCATCGCAATGGCTTCATCGGTGCCTTGAAACTGACCCTCGACGCGGTGCCGGACGCGACTATGCGCGAGCTGATACTTTTCGGCGCCGCGAATCACTTCGGCCATCGCCTCTACGGCCTTCACCGGATACTTGCCGACCGCGGTCTCCGCGGACAGCATCACCGCGTCGGTGCCGTCCATCACGGCGTTCGAGACATCGGAAACCTCTGCACGGGTCGGAATTGGACTGTGAATCATCGACTCCATCATCTGCGTGGCGGTGATTACGACGCGATGGCGGTTGCGCGTCTGGTGGATGATGGTTTTCTGCAGGCCGGTGAGCTCGGCGTAGCCCATCTCAACGCCCAGATCACCACGCGCCACCATTACCGCATCGCTCACGTCAATGATTGCAGGCAGGTTCTGTATCGCTTCGCTCCGTTCAATCTTGGCGACCACGGAGCCTTCACCGCCGGCGTCGCGCAGCAATTGCCGCGCTTCTAGGATGTCGGGTGCACCGCGAGCGAACGAAACGGCGAGAAAATCGATTCCCAGCTTTGCAGCGGTGCGGATGTCGGCCCGGTCCTTGTCGGTGAGTGCGCCGGCAGACAAGCCTCCGCCCTTGCGATTGATGCCCTTTTGATCGGACAGCGTGCCGCCGATACGCACACGCGTATGAATGCGTGGCCCGTCGACTTTCTCCACTTCGAGCACGATTTGCCCGTCATCGAGCAGCAGAACATCACCCGCACGCACGTCGCGCGGCAGATCCTTGTACGCGACGCCGACGGCCTTCGCGTCTCCGGCCGAAGGGTCCAGTGAGACGTCCAGCGAGAAGGCATCCCCTTCGGCAAGCGTGATGCGACCCTGCGCGAAGCGCTCAATGCGAATCTTTGGGCCCTGCAGATCGCCAAGCACGCCGACGTAGCGATCGGCGCTCGCCGCGGCAACGAGAACGTTTTCGATGCGGCGTGCGTGGTCTTCGGCCTTGCCGTGCGAGAAGTTCACGCGGACGACGTCGGTACCGGCGCGGATCATCGCGGCCAGCACCGCTGGATCATCGGTCGCCGGCCCGAGAGTCGCCACAATTTTGGTACGACGTTGCATGCGTGCTATTCGCCCCGCTGTTCGAGGACTTCGACCGCGGGAAGCTTCTTGCCCTCGACGAACTCGAGGAACGCACCACCGCCCGTGGATATGTAGGAGATACCCTCCTCGACCTGGTACTTTTCGATCGCTGCGAGCGTGTCACCGCCGCCCGCCAGCGAAAACGCAGGGCTGCGCGCGATTGCCTGTGCGAGCACGCGCGTGCCTTCACCGAACTGGTCGAATTCGAATACACCGACCGGGCCATTCCAGATGATCGTCCCTGCGCGACCGATCAAACCTGCAAATGTCTCGGCGGTGTCGGGTCCAATATCGAGGATCATCTCGTCCGCGCGAACGGCTGCCACGTCCTTGACGTCGGCCTCGGCACTTGCCGAGAACTCCCTTGCGACGACTACATCGGTTGGCAGTGGAATCTGCGTACCGCGTTTCTCGGACTCAGCCAACAGTCGGCGCGCGATATCCACCATCTCCGCCTCGTGGAGCGACTTCCCGACCGGGAAGCCTGCAGCCGCCAGGAAGGTATTGGCGATGCCGCCACCGACGATGAGCTGATCGACCTTGGCGAGCAGCGATTCCAGCACGGTGAGCTTGGTCGAGACCTTGGATCCGGCGACGATCGCCATCATCGGTCGCGCCGGCTTTTCCAGCGCTGTCTCGAGCGCGACGAGCTCGTTGACCAGCAACGGTCCGGCACACGCGAGCGGCGCATATTTTGCCACTCCATGCGTGCTCGCTTCCGCCCGATGCGCTGTGCCGAAGGCGTCCATCACGAAGACATCGCAGAGCGCCGCCATGCGCTTTGCGAGTTCGTCGCTGTTTTTCTTCTCGCCCTTATTGAAGCGCACGTTCTCGCACAACACCGCTTCCCCCGCCGCGCACTCGACGCCATCGAGCCAGTTGCGCTCCAGGCGTACTTTTCGGCCGAGGAGCTCCGACAAGCGCGCAGCCACCGGCGCGAGCGAGAATTCCTCGCTGTACACGCCTTCTTCTGGTCGCCCGAGATGTGACAGGAGCAGGACGCGCGCTTCGGCCTTGAGCGCGAGCTCGATGGTCGGAAGCGAAGCGCGGATGCGTGCGTCACTCGTGACCACGCCATCCTTGATGGGCACGTTGAGGTCTTCCCGGATCAGGACGCGCTTGCCGCGCAGATCCAGGTCCACCATGCGCCGCACTTTCATGGCAGCGCTCAGTGCGCCTCGGACCAGGCCAGGGTGGTATCCAGCATCCGGTTGGAAAAGCCCCATTCGTTGTCGTACCACGCACAGACCTTGACCAGAGTGCCGTCGATCACCTTGGTGAGCGTGGCGTCATAGGTGGACGAGGCGGGATCGTGGTTGAAGTCGACCGACACCAACGGGCCGTCGCTGTAGGCGAGCACACCTTTGAGTGCCCCACCCGCCGCCGCTTTCATGAGGCTGTGCACTTCATCGGCGCTCGTCTTGCGGGCGGCGCTGAACGTGAGATCGACCAGCGACACATTGATCGTCGGTACGCGCACCGAGAAACCATCGAGTTTGCCCTTGAGTTCCGGCATCACCAAGCCGACGGAGGCCGCGGCGCCGGTCTTGGTCGGAATCATCGACATGGTGGCGGAGCGGGCACGGCGCAGATCCGAGTGATACACATCGGTGAGCACCTGGTCGTTGGTGTACGAGTGCACCGTGGTCATGATGCCGCTTACGACGCCGATCTTGTCATGCAGCACCTTCACCACGGGCACGAGACAGTTGGTGGTGCACGATGCATTGGAAATCACCGTGTGACTGGATTTCAGTACCTGGTGATTCACGCCATACACGATGGTGGCATCGACATCCTCGCCGCCGGGCGCGGAAATGACGACCTTCTTGGCACCACCCTTGAGGTGCGCGCTCGCTTTGGCCTTGCTGGTGAACAGGCCCGTGCACTCGAGCACGAACTCCACGCCGAGCTCTCCCCAGGGCAGCTTTGCCGGGTCACGTTCGGCGAGCACGCGGATGCGATCGCCATTCACGACCATGGCGTTACCGTCGACCTTGACCTCGCCCGGAAACTTGCCGTGCACAGTGTCATAGCGTGTGAGATGTGCATTCGTGTTGGCATCCCCAAGATCGTTCAGTGCGACGACCTGGATCTCCTTCTGCCGTCCCGCTTCGTAGAGTGCCCTGAGAACGTTACGGCCAATGCGGCCGTAGCCATTGATGCCCACCTTGATCGCCATGTCTTTCCTCTCCGCGATGTAAGGCGCACTTCAGCGTGCGCCGAGAAGGTCCTCCACCGTCTCGAGCACGCGCCCGGCGGTGAAGCCGAAATGCTTGAACAGGTCTGATCCTTTACCCGAAGCTCCGAAATGATCCAGCCCGATGCTGCGTCCCTCGTCCCCGATGAACTGCCGCCAGATCGGCGTGACACCGGCTTCCACCGAGACGCGCTTGCGAACGGCCGCCGGTAGCACCCGCTCCCGGTAGGCGGCATCGTTGCGCAGGAACGTTTCAAAGCATGGCATGGACACCAGGCGCACGCGGCGGCCGCGCTTTGCGAGCTCGCGCACTGCCTCGGCAGCGATGCCGACCTCGGACCCCGTGGCGATGACGATGCACTCGGGAGTGCCCGCGCACTCGATCAGCGTGTAGCCACCAAGTCTGATCGCTGCAATCTGCTCGGTGGAGCGAGGTTGATGAGTGAGATTCTGCCGGGTCAGGACAAGCGCCGTCGGTCCGTCGCGCCGCTCGATCGCCGCCTGCCATGCCAGCGCGGTTTCCACCGCATCGCACGGCCGCCACAGGACCATGTTCGGAATCAACCTGAGACTTGCCACATGCTCGATCGGTTGATGCGTCGGACCGTCTTCACCGAGGCCAATGGAATCGTGTGAATAGACGAGGATTGATCCCTGCTTCATCAACGCGGCCATGCGCACGGCATTGCGCGCGTAGTCCGAGAAGGTGAGGAAAGTGCCGCCGTAGGCAATGAATCCACCGTGCAGCGTGAGCCCGCTAAGGATCGCGGTCATGCCGAACTCACGGACCCCGTAATAGATGTAATCACCCGTGGGATCTTCGGGCGTGTAGGTGTGGGAGTCCTTGCGCCTGGTGTTGTTCGAGCCCGTCAAGTCGGCAGAGCCGCCAATCAGCTCCGGCAGCACCGGCCCAAGCGCATTGAGCGCAGCCTGTGAGGACTGGCGCGTCGCCACGTTTGCAGCCTGCTGGGCAGCGTCGGCAATGCATTTGGCCGCAGCGTCCTTGAAGCCGGGGGGCAGCTCGCCGCGCATGCGGCGTTCGAACTCGGCGGCGAGCTTGGGATGTTCCTTGCGATAGCTCGCAAACAGTTGCTGCCACTCGGCCTCTCGGCGCGCGCCTGATTCACGCGCATCCCATTGCGCCTTGATCTCCTCTGGTATGACGAACGGTGGATATTCCCACCCCAGGGTGCGGCGCGCAGCGGCAACTTCATCGGCCCCGAGAGGTGAGCCATGGGTCGCTTCGGTACCCTGCTTGTTGGGCGCACCCCAGCCGATGATGGTCCGGCAACAGATGATCGACGGCCGGTCCGTAACCGCGCGTGCTTCGACAATCGCTTGCCGCACGGCGTCGGGATTGAGTCCGTCGATTTCGGGCACGACATGCCAGCCGTACGCAGCGAAGCGCTGCGGCGTGTCGTCGGTGAACCAGCCCTGGACCTCGCCGTCGATCGAGATGCCGTTGTCGTCGTAGAAGCAGATCAGCTTGCCGAGCTTGAGCGTGCCGGCGAGCGAGCAGACTTCGTGCGAGATGCCCTCCATGAGACATCCGTCGCCCGCAAATACATACGTGTAGTGATCGACGATCGGGTATCCGGGACGATTGAACATTGCCGCCAGATTCTTCTCCGCCAGCGCCATCCCGACCGCGTTGGCGAGTCCCTGGCCGAGTGGTCCGGTCGTGGTTTCCACGCCCATTTCGATTTCGTGTTCGGGATGTCCCGCGGTGCGCGACCCGAGCTGACGGAAGTGACGCAGCTCATCGAGCTTGATGGGATAGCCGGTGAGATATAAGAGAGAGTAGAGGAGCATCGAAGCGTGACCGTTCGAAAGGACGAAACGGTCGCGATCCCACCAGGTGGGATTGCCCGGGTTGTGCTCGAGGAAATCCCGCCACAGCACCTCGGCGATGTCAGCCATCCCCATGGGTGCGCCCGGATGCCCTGAAGCCGCCTGCTGAACTGCATCCATGGCGAGCGCCCGGATCGCATTGGCAAGCTCGCGACGGCTGGACATGTGTTCCCCTGCGGATGAAAGCCGCGCATTGTCCAACATGCGACCCCCTGCGGCAACGGCATGCGAGTCAAGGACATGCATTCGGGTGCGCCGTTTTGAGCGCGGGCTCACTGGCCTTTGCGAGTCTAATCGCTATACTTTCCACCCCCTTGATCCCCTGCGGGTTTTGCGAATGTCGAACGCCTATCTGTTCACCTCCGAATCGGTTTCCGAGGGCCATCCCGACAAGGTCGCGGACCAGATTTCCGATGCAGTCCTCGACTCCATGCTCAGGCAGGATCGCCGCGCGCGCGTTGCATGTGAAACCCTCATCAAGACCGGTCTTGTAGTCATTGCCGGCGAGGTCACGACAAGCGCCTGGGTCGATCTCGAAGAAATGGTGCGCAAAACCATCCTGCGCATTGGCTACAACAGCTCGGAGATGGGATTTGACGGCGCAACTTGTGCCGTGCTCAACGCCATTGGCAAGCAGTCCTCCGACATTGCGATGGGCGTCGATCGCGAGAGCGAGAAGGCGCAGGGCGCCGGCGACCAGGGGCTGATGTTCGGTTACGCGAGCAACGAGACCGACGTGCTGATGCCCGCGCCGATCACGCTGGCGCATCGCCTGGTGAAGCGCCAGGCCGACGTTCGCCGCAACGGAAAGTTGCCGTGGCTGCGCCCCGATGCCAAGAGCCAGATAACCCTCCGCTACGAGGACTTCAAACCAGTCGGAATCGACGCAGTCGTACTATCGACGCAGCACCACCCCGACGTTACGCAGGAGACGCTGCGCGAAGGGGTGATGGAAGAGATCATCAAGCCGGTGCTGCCCACCGAATGGATCGATCGCAGCACGCGCTTTCATATCAATCCCACCGGTCGTTTCGTGATTGGCGGACCGGTCGGTGACTGCGGTGTCACCGGGCGCAAGATCATTGTCGACACCTATGGCGGCATGGCCCGCCATGGTGGCGGCGCGTTCTCCGGCAAGGATCCCTCGAAAGTCGACCGTTCGGCGGCGTATGCCGCGCGCTACGTTGCGAAGAACATCGTCGCCGCCGGCCTCGCGGAGCGTTGCGAAATCCAGGTGTCCTACGCCATCGGTGTTGCCGAGCCCACCTCGATCAGCGTTGAGGCCTTCGGCACCAGCAAGTTGTCGCGCGAACGTCTTACCCAGCTGGTGCGCGATCACTTCGATCTCACACCGTTCGGGTTGCGCGAGATGCTCGACCTGGTCCGGCCGATCTACGAAAAGACCGCGGCCTACGGACATTTTGGTCGCGAGGAACCGGAATTCACCTGGGAATACACCGATCGGGCTGCAGCGCTCGCTGCGGCAGCCGGCGTGCGCGGCAAGGTGGCCTGAGGCCAGCACCCTATCTCAAAAGCTTGGCCCGCCGAGGGGCGCTGCAACGCGACTTGAGGTCGCGCGAGGCTCGGCAGGAAAAGCTGTATTACAACGGCGCCCGTTTCGATTCACTATCGAACGGAGATATCTGATGAGCGCTGTTATGAACAACCGCAATTCTGCGGATTTCAAAGTTGCCGATATTTCGCTGGCGGACTGGGGTCGCAAGGAAATCGCGATCGCAGAGACCGAGATGCCTGGCTTGATGGCGATCCGGGAAGAGTTCGCCCCGGTGCAGCCGTTGAAAGGGGCACGAATCTCGGGATCGCTCCACATGACGATCCAGACTGCGGTGCTGATCGAGACACTGCAGGCCCTGGGTGCGCAGGTCCGCTGGGCCTCCTGCAACATCTTCTCCACCCAGGATCACGCCGCGGCGGCGATCGCCGCGAGCGGCACAGCGGTGTTTGCCTGGAAGGGCGAGTCGCTGAAGGAGTACTGGGACTACACGCACCGCATCTTCGATTGGCCGGATGGCGGGCACAGCAACATGATCCTCGATGACGGCGGGGACGCGACGCTGCTGGTGCACCTGGGTTCGAAGGCCGAGCAGGACGCTTCGCACCTCAGCAAGCCCACGAGCGAGGAGGAAGAAGCCCTCTTTGCCGCGATTCGCCACACGCTGGCCAAGGATCCGACCTGGTACTCCACGCGTCTGAAGGCGATCCGCGGTGTGACGGAGGAGACGACCACCGGCGTGAAGCGGCTCTACCAGATGGCGAAGGAAGGCGCCCTCGCCTTTCCCGCGATCAACGTCAATGACTCCGTCACCAAGAGCAAGTTCGACAACCTCTACGGGTGCCGGGAGTCGCTGGTGGATGGCATCAAGCGAGCGACTGACGTGATGATTGCAGGCAAGGTTGCGGTCGTGTGTGGCTATGGGGACGTAGGCAAGGGCTCGGCGCAGGCACTGCGCGCACTCTCGGCGCAAGTGTGGGTGACCGAGATCGATCCCATCTGTGCGTTGCAGGCGGCAATGGAGGGCTACCGGGTCGTGACCATGGACGATGCGGCGGACAAGGCCGACATCTTCGTTTCCGCCACCGGGAACTTCCATGTGATCACCCACGAGCACATGAAGCGCATGAAGCACAACGCCATCGTGTGCAACATCGGTCACTTCGACAACGAAATCGATATTGCAGCGCTGAAGCAGCACCGTTGGGAAAACATCAAGCCCCAGGTCGACCACGTGATCTTCCCCGACGGCAAGCGGATCATCCTGCTGGCCGAGGGCCGGCTGGTTAACCTGGGATGTGGTACCGGACATCCGTCCTACGTCATGTCTTCCTCCTTCACCAACCAGGTGATGGCGCAGATCGAGCTGTGGGGCAACCCTGACAAATACCCGATCGGCGTCTACATCCTGCCGAAGCAACTCGATGAAAAGGTGGCGCGGCTACAGCTCAAGAAGCTCGGGGCCAAGCTCACCGAGCTCACTGACACGCAGGCGCGCTATATCGACGTCGACAAGCAGGGACCGTACAAGTCGGATCACTATCGCTATTGAAGCGGGTACGGATGCAAGGACAAAGGCGCGGCCACTGTCGCCCCGGAGTGACAGTGGTCTGCGTCACAATGCGCGCAATTGGCGGTTGTCGGCGAGCCTGAATTGCCCGATTGCACGCGACTTGCATCACCCTTGATGCGGCGACCCCTCTGTTATTATCCGCCGCTGAATGTGACCCGTTCGACGCTCCGGAGTGCGCGCTCGCACGCAGGTGAATGTCCCCACGATGAGTAGCGTCCGCCTCATACAGTTCACGGATCCGCACCTTTATGGTGATGCCGATGGCAAGTTGCGTGGCGTTGCTACCTACGCTTCGCTCCTCGCCACGATCGAGCACGCGCGCGCGCGTCATTGGCCGTGCGACGCCGTCCTCGCGACTGGAGACCTCGTTCAGGATGATGCGGATGGCTATCAGCGATTTCGTGAAGTCTTTGCATCGCTCGAAGTCCCGGTCTACTGCATTCCCGGTAACCACGATGACCCGGCTGCGATGGCTCGCGTTTTGGACGCCGCACCTTTTCAGCTCGGCGGCGTCGCGCGTTGGCCTGGTTGGTTCGCAGTAATGCTCGACAGTTTCATTGCGGGCAAGGCCCGCGGGCGGCTCGCACAGTCGCAGCTCGAGTTGCTCGAGCGTGCCCTGACGGAGAATGCAGAGACACACGGTCTCGTTTGCCTGCACCATCATCCGGTGCGCATGCGCAGCAGCTGGCTCGACAAAGTCGGATTGGAGAATGCCGACGATTTCTTCACGATCCTCGACCGTCACAAGAACGTGCGCGCGGTGCTGTGGGGACACGTTCATCAGATTCACGAGAGCGAGCGCAACGGCGTGCGGATGCTGAGTGCGCCGTCCACCTGCGCTCAATTCCTGCCGTTCAGCGATTTGTTCGCGATCGATCGGCGCCCCCCGGGCTACCGCTGGCTGGAGCTCAAGCCGGACGGCAGCATCGCCACGTCGGTCGTGTGGGTGGACGGTTTCACGTCATGAAGTTGCGGGCGCCACTCGGCACCCTCCTCACTGTTTGTGCCTGGCTGACTGCATCTCCTGCGGTGGCCGATGGTCATCCGCCGCTGTGGCGCATCGACGGCCGGCACAACTCCGTTTACCTGCTTGCCTCCGTGCATGTGCTGCGTGCGACTGACGATGCACTGTCAGAACCGGTGTTGCGGGCTTACAAGGCCGCGAACGCGCTCTACATGGAAGTGGATCTCGACGACCTTGATCCTGAGGCGGCGGGACAGTTCACCATGGAACACGGTGTGCTTCCCGAGGAGCAGACGCTGCGCGACATCCTTGGGCCTGAACGCTATGGAAGTGCGCACCAGCAGGCGCTCGATCTCGGCCTCGACCTGGACCAGTTCGCCCAACTCGAGCCGTGGGTGGTGGCCATCACGATCGCGCAAATGCAGTTTGCAAAGCTCGGTCTTGATCCGTCGGCTGGCGTCGAGCAACGACTCATGGAGCGCGCCAAGCAGGATGGCAAGGCCATTGCCGGGCTGGAGACACTCGCCGATCAGTTGTCAGCGCTCGATTCGCTGCCGATGAAATTGCAGGGCGAGTTCCTGCTTGTGTCGCTCGATGAAGCTTCCGACATGGAACAGGAAGCGGATCAACTGATCAATGCGTGGGCGCGGGGAGACACCACAGCCCTTGCCAGGACCCTGGTCCATGATTTCGACAAGTTTCCGGAGCTCTACCGCTCTCTCATCGTCGACCGCAATCGCAAATGGGCCGACGAGATTGGCGCGTTGCTCGATGATGATGCGAACTACCTGATCGTCGTGGGCGCCCTGCACCTGGTTGGCCAGGACAGCGTGATCGAATTGCTGCGCGCGCATGGCCATCCGGCGCAGCGCCAGTAGTCACTGAGCTTCTAGATCTCGATCATCTCGAAGTCTTCCTTGCCGGCGCCGCAATCCGGGCAGCGCCATGACAGGGGAACATCTTCCCAGCGTGTCATCGGGGGAATGCCACGTAGCGGATCGCCCTTTTCCTCCTCGTAAACAAAGCCGCAGATGACGCACATGTAGGCCTTCATCGCGCGCTGCTCTCATCCAGCAAGCGCTCCAGTGCCGCGAGAGCCACGTCGACACTGTTGTTCAGATCCAGCTGGCTCAGTCGCACCCGTATGTCATTGAGCTGCGCCGGGTTCTTAAGAAGTGACATAGCCGCCCCCACCAGGGCATCAACTTCGACGCTGGTCGACAGCAACAAGCCGCGCGCCACGCAAGCCCGAATGCGTGCGTCCTGATCGCCGGCGACTGGTGCTGCGATGCATGGAACCCTGAGCGCCAGCGCTTGCGACAGGAGGCTACCGCCGCTGATGATGGCGATGCGGGCGCCACTCAGCAGGTCGATGAGCTGCGGGCCACTGAGGGCCCCGAGTGACAAGAACCCGTCCGGCGGAACGACCGTGCCGGTGTAGTTTGGACCCTGCACCCAGACCGTGCGCTGTCCGCTGACGCGCGCTACTTCGAGGGCGGCGCGCCCGAAGACCTCCGATGCGGACAGACCTTGGTGCTCATGTCCGCCGCCACCGGCACAGAACAAAAGATACGAATCCCTGCCCAGCCCCAGGTCGCGCCGATATGCGAGCGCGCGGGTCACGTCGGGAGGCGGGAAGAGGGAATCGAGATGCACGATCGACACGGATCGGATCAACGATAGCTTCACTTTTTCCCACGCCGAAAGTTCGCCATTGAGGAATTTCGGCCCCGACATCCAGTGCTGGTCCATCTGCCACATGCGCCGCACCCGGAAACCCTTCCAGCGGGTCGTGGGTCTGGAGCTGACGTACACAGTGCGCGCACCGCAGCGGCGTGCGTGTCTGAGCTGCGCCACGCGCCCGGCGTTGTCGAATATGACGACTCCAGGTCGTAGATCATCGATGGCGCGGTTGACAGCTTTTGACTCGTAAGTCGGTGAGCGATCGATCAGCACCGTGGGAAACGGCACTTCATGTGCATAGCCCGCCGCTCGACTCACCATGAAGCGGATTTCTGCCGACGGCCAGCGTTCGCGCACGCGCTGTGCGATCGTGAGGCAGCGGAAATACTCTCCCGCACCCTTGGCGCCGCTGACCGGAACGAAAAGAATTCGGGGCGCGGCGTTCATCGATCAACGCTCTGATGCGCATGCAGGGCATCGAGATAGGCGCGCGTCACGGGCTCGCCAAAGCAGCAGAACTGCACCAATTCGATGCTCGGCTGCTGGTTGAGAACACTCATCACCTCGCTGACTGCAATGCGTGCCGCTTGATCGATCGGATAGCCATAGACTCCGCAGCTAATGGCTGAAAATGCGATGCTGCGCAAATTTCGCTCACCGGCCAACTGCATCGAGCGCCGATAGCATGAAGCGAGCAGCTTCGCTTCACTCGCATCGCCGCCGCGCCACACTGGCCCGACCGCGTGAATGACATGGCGTGCAGGCAACCAGTGGCCCGCCGTAATGCGTGCATCGCCCGTGGGACAGCCACCCAGCGCCAGACATTCCACCATCAGTTCCGGTCCGGCCGCGCGGTGAATCGCGCCGTCAACGCCACCGCCACCAGCGAGCCGCGAATTCGCAGCGTTGACGATCGCATCGACGCGCAACGTTGTGATGTCGTCCTGAATCACTTCGATATGCGCCAAGGCTACTCCGCTGGTCCAGCCTGTGCTCCCTTCGCCGGGATCGGGTGCGGACCGTCGAGTTCGACGCCCTCAAGCCGAATGGTGTGAAAGATAGGCACTTCACTATCATACCGGACGCGCCGTGGGCGGCGATTTGAGATCGAGGTCGATGCGAGTCGCATTTTTTCTACACGGCGAATCGCGGCTGGATGCGCTCAAGGAACTCGATCCGGAGCGTGATTTCGGTGAATTCCAGACCGGCGAGCGGGCCTGGATCCTTCAAACCTACCTGCGCCTGCGCCGGGCCGGATATGAGGTAGAACTTACAGATCGTTGGCCACGGAGCGGGCTGCTCGTTTTCAGCTCCAAGCAGCGTCGCATTCTCAAGCGACTCGGCGGACCGACCGACGAAGTGCGATTGCTGGGAATTCGCGAAGACGTCGGCGTGCCCTTGATCGCTGACTGGGAAGTGCTGCAGAACGGGCGTTACGCCGATGGCCGGAGGCGGTTCTTTGTGCCGTTCTGGCCCCAGCCTGGTCTGATCCCCCGCAACGCCTCCCGCGGCCATTTGCTGCAGCGCGCGGGGTACAAGGGCTTCATCGGCAACCTGCACCAGGATTTTCGCAGCGAACGCTGGCCACGCTTCCTGGCCGAGCGCGGGATTGACTGGACGTGCGATGCCCCACGATACGGCGGCTCACAACGAAACCGGGCTGTGACAGGCTGGAACGATTTTCGCGAGATCGATCTCATCGTCGCGATTCGTCCGGCCGACCGCGCCTTGCACGTGCGCAAGCCTGCGGCAAAGCTCTACAACGCCTGGCTGGCGGGGGTGCCGGCGCTCCTGGGCAAGGAGTACGCCTTCCGCGAGCTACGCCGCGGTGCTGAGGACTACATCGAGATCGCATCGTTGGCCGAGGCCATGCAGGCCGTCAGCGTGCTGCTGGCGCAGCCAGAGCGCTACGCGGCGATGGTCAGCAACGCGCATCGCCGCGCCGTGGAGTTCACGAGTGAGGCGATATTGCGCCAGTGGGCGGAGTTGCTGTTTCAGACCTTGCCCGCGCGCGCGCAGGATGCTCATGTTCGACACTGGAGCGGGCGGCCCCTGTGGCTGAAAGCCGCTGTGCGCCGCATTTTCAGATCCTGATGGGAGGTGTTTTCTTGTCCCTTGCTGCAAGCGCCGCCCTTTCCTTCGCTGCGACGGTTGTGTGAAACTTCCGGCCATGGCGGCGGCGGAGAAATTTCCCGTCACGCTGCTCGTGATCGCTCGCGACGAGGCTGCGGTAATCGGGCGCTGTCTCGACAGCGTCCCGTTTGCGGATGAAAAGCTCGTCGTCGATTCCGGCAGCACCGACGGCACACAGCAAATCGCCGCCGCGCACGGCGCTCGCGTCATCCATCAGGATTGGCTTGGCTTTGGCCCGCAACGCAATTTCGCAAGCGCGCAGAGCCATCATGAATGGATACTGGCGCTCGACGCCGACGAGGCCTTGTCCCCGAAACTAGTGCAGGAAATGCAGGAGAAACTTCCGCGGCTGTTGCAGTCGTCCGCGGCGGGAGCAATTCTGCGGCGTAGCACCTGGTACATGGGCGCGCCGATGCGCTGGTACCGGCCCATGGTCGGAGAACGCCTTGGCCGTCTCTATCATCGCAGCCGCGCCCGCTGGACCGACGCGCGCGTGCATGAATCGCTGCGCTTTTCGGGGCCGACGGAATCCTTCCGCCATCCATTCATTCACCTGCACAATCCGACGCTCGTTCACAGGTATCTGAAGACCGTGCGGTATGCAGAGTTGAAAGCGCGCGACTGGCTCGATCGCGGGCGTGCCGTGCGGATGTGGCTGTGCCCGCTGGTGTTCGTTGCTGCGTTTTTCAAGGACTATGTATTGCGCCTGGCATTCCTTGACGGCTGGCGCGGTTACATCGTTGCGCAGGTGGCGGCGTCCTACGCTGTGTACAAACGCATGCGGTATTACGAAATGAAGCGCAATCCGGCCTCGGTGGACCTGGCCGGGCTGCATCTGAAGCGCTACGGACTGGATCCGTGAGCAAGATGTCAAAGCGTTATCTCTTGTACGGCTCGGAACGCTACGCGCTCGCCATCCTGCGGCCATTGCAAGCCGCTATTCACAGACGTGGCGATGAGGCTGCCTGGTTCTTCGACGGGCCCGGCGGCGCAGAATTGCATCGCGATGAACGGCTGTTGCGCACCACTGCCGAAGTACGTGCGCTCGAGCCGATGGCCGTGCTTACTTCGAGCAACGCCGTGCCGCACTTTTTCCCGGGTGTCAAAGTGGAAGTGTTCCACGGCTTCGATGCCGGTAAGCCGCGGCACATCTACATTCGTGGATTTTTCGACCTGTATTGCACGACCGGGCCGCGAGATACGCGGGCCTTCGACGAAATGGCGCGCAAGCTCGGTCACTTTGCAGTTCGCGAAACGGGCTGGCCGAAGTTCGACCCCTATATGCGCCAGAACGGCGGCGCCGCGCCCGCTCCGGTACGCGAGCGGCCTGTCATCCTGTATCACTCCACCTTCTCGCCGTCTTGGAGTGCCGCGAACAAGCTTTACGATACGATCCGCGTGCTGGCCGGCAACGGCCGCTGGCACTGGCTCGTCGCCCTGCATCCGAAGACGGATCCGCAAACCGTGGCTCGGTACCGCGCGCTGGAAGGTGAGCATCTGCACTACACGACCGAAGACAACATCCTCGACTTGTTCCCGCGCGTCGACATGATGATCTCGGATACCTCCTCAGCGCTCAACGAGTTTCTGCTGACTTATAAGCCCGTGGTTACCTTCATGAACCGCAGGCCCGGACCGCAGCTCATCGACATCGACGCGCCGGACAAACTCGTGCCGGCAATCGAACGCGCACTCGCGCGTCCACCCGAACTCATGCGCGAAATCCGTGCCTATGCCGATGCCATCCATCCGTACCGCGACGGGCGTTCGAGCGAGCGTGTGCTCGATGCGGTCGATGCCTTCATCGCTGCAGGCGCACACAACCCGCACCGCAAGCCGCTCAACCCCTGGCGCAAGCTCAAGATCAGAAAACGCATCGGCTATTGGGGCAGGGCCTAGCTTCCCTAAGCCCGCTCGCCACTGCGATCCGTGCGGCTTCCCCACCGCGCCGCCTGTATCGAGGGCTCCACGAGTCCCAACTTTTCCAGCCGCGCCTGGATGCCGGCGGCCGTGCGCTGATGCTGGATTGCCAGCTCGCCGAGTTTCCTGCCGGCGTGGAACCCCTCGACAAGAAGCGCATCCTCCTCGTTCGACCACGGTTTGCCTACATTCGCAGGCAGCGCCCTCTGACGCTCGAGGCGCAGTCGGCGTTCGTCGAGCGCCCGCACCGCAAGGCACAAGGCGCGCACGACCTCGGGATGCTGGCAAGGATTGTCGGGGTCAAACGCCTCGCCCGTGAGCGGATCTATTCCGGTCGCAAGCGTCTCGATGAGTTTCGTCGCAGTCGCTTCGTCCATAACGACTCCTGCTGTCCGTGTGCGGCCCGTCCGTGTACAGCTATGGAAGCAGCCGCGAGGCGAGCGTGTCAGTGCGCATTCACAGGGTGTTTGCGTCGATTCGACTGCGACCCACCGTTCAATCGACGGGGGACTTGATCAGCGCGTTCAGCAGTTGCAGGCGCTGCAATGGATCCTCGAGCTCGAGGCAGAACTGTCGGGACGGCAAGGTGAGCGGCAGCAACTCCGCCAGGCGGCAGCTCAGCCAACTCGCATCGTCGGGTTTGCGCTCCAGCCGCGCGTACAGCTCAGAAGCCTCTGTCAGCAGCGTTTCGACGACGGCAGGAAGGTGCTGATACTCGGCCGGAAGCGGCAGCGGCGATTCGATCTCGAGCCATTGCACTTGCCCAACGTGCAGACCGTCGCGTCGACGCTGGTGCGAATGCACTCTGAAGCGTCGCTCGCCGAGCGTCGTCAATCCGAGCAAGCCGTCGGCAAGCGCGTGAAAATCCACGATGCGTGCCAACGTGCCGATGGCTTCGAACTGCGCAGGCCCGATCTCGCTCCCGGCGCGAATCAGGACGACGCCGAAGCCACGTTGCTCGCGCAGGCATTCGCGCACCATGTCGACATAGCGGGGCTCGAAAATCCTGAGTGGCAGCGGGCCGCCGGGAAACAGCACCGTGTTGAGCGGAAACAGCGCGAGTTCTTCAGTGGGATTGCCGGGCGTATCAGTGTGCACGGGCGTCCGTCTCACTCCGCGTTCTACTCTTGCGCAGGCTCCTCGCCCCAACGCTTCATCAACGAATGCTCGACATCGAGATGATCGAGGACGCGTGCGACCACGAAGTCCACCACCTCTGCCACTGTTTGCGGACGATTGTAGAAGCCCGGATTTGCAGGCAACACTATCGCACCGGCTCGCGCCAGGCGCAGGAGATTCTCGAGGTGAATGATCGAGAGCGGCGTTTCGCGCGGCACTACGATGAGCGGGCGGCGCTCCTTGAGCATTACGTCTGCAGCTCGTTCGATCAGATTGCGACTCGTCCCCTGCGCGATGCCGGCAACGGTAGCCATGCTGCAGGGACAAACGACCATCGATTGCGGTGCATTCGAGCCACTCGCGAGCGGCGCGGTCCACTCCTCCAGGCCGAAGACGCGCAGTTGGCTGGCCGCTGCGCCATACGCCTCGCTGAGGTAGCGCTCGATTTCGCTTGACCGCCCCGGCAGCTTCTCCGCCGTTTCCATGCCGATGACCATCTGCGCGGGTTTCGACAGCGTGAGGTATACGCTGCGCCCGGCATTCAGCAGACACTGTAACAATCGCAAGCCGTACTGCGCGCCCGAAGCACCCGTCATGGCGAGGGCGATCGCGCTGGTTTTTCGGCCGTTCACTTGCCCTCCGAGCTCGCTGCGCGAAGACCGCTGCGCAGGGCGGCGAGGAGTCGGTCGTGCAAGCCGCCGAATCCGCCGTTGCTCATGATCAGTACCTGGTCACCGGCTCTGAGCCGTGTTGGCAGAGCTTTAACGAGCTGATCGATGCTGCCGGCGAGGTGGGCACGCGCACCCAGCCCGGCAACTGCCGCCGCTACATCCCAACCGAGATCGGCCGGCGCGTATAGCCATACTTCGTCGGCAGCGGCGAGCGAAGGCCCGAGAGTGTCCCGATGCACACCCATGCGCATCGTGTTGGAGCGCGGTTCGAGCACCGCGATGATCCTTGCCCCGCCCACGCGCCGGCGCAGACCATCAATGGTCGCGGCAATCGCGGTGGGGTGATGCGCAAAGTCATCGAGCACCGTGATGCCGTTGACCTCGCCGCGCACTTCCAGCCGGCGGCGCACACCAGCGAAGCGACCGAGCGAGGCCATAGCTTCGCCCGGCGCAACACCTGCGTGGCGCGCAGCAACGATCGCGCCCAGCGCGTTCTCCACGTTGTGCGCGCCGATCAGCGGCCAGTGTACGAAGCCGTACGATTTGCCGTCCTCGAGCACCTCAAAACGTGAGTAATCTCCATCTGGTGCCACCCGGGCCATCCAGCGCGAATCGGGCACCGCGGTGCGAGCAAATCCCTCGCGCCCGGTCCAGCAGCCCATCGCGAGCATCTCGCGCACATTGTGATCGGCCGCGTTCCACACGATGAGGCCTGCACCGGGCACGATTCGCACCAGCTGATGAAACTGTCGCTGGATGGCAGCGATGTCCGGAAAAATGTCAGCGTGATCGTATTCGATGTTGTTGATGAGGAGCGTGCGGGGACGCAGGTGCACGAACTTCGAGCGTTTGTCGAAAAACGCCGTGTCGTACTCGTCTGCCTCGATCACGAAGAAGCGACCCTCACCGAGACGCGCGGTGGTGCCGAAGTTCGCGGCGACACCGCCGATCAGAAAACCGGGTGCGAGGCCCGCATCCTCGAGAATCCATGCGAGCTGACTCGAAGTCGTGGTCTTCCCGTGCGTACCCGTGACCGCGAGCACCCAGCGATCGTGTAGGACATGCTCGGCGAGCCATTGAGGCCCCGAGGTGAACGGCAAGCCGCGATTCAGCAGTTCCTCGATCACCGGCATGCCGCGCGTCATTACGTTGCCGACCAGGACGATGTCGGGCGCTGGCTCCAGTTGTCCGGGGTCATAGCCCTCGATCAGCTCGATGCCGAGCGAGCGGAGCTGCGTGCTCATCGGCGGGTAAACGTTACGATCCGAGCCCGTGACCCGGTGCCCGCGAGCTCGCGCCAGAGCCGCGATGCCTCCCATGAAGGTGCCGCATATGCCAAGGATGTGAACGTGCATGGAGCTGCGCTTCCAACGGATGGCCCGGCTACTGATAATGCGCGCTCAGCCGCCGCGAGCTGAATTCGCGGCGCGATTGTACACGGGTACGCACCGGCTCCATGTCTGCAGCGCTTTTCATCAATGATTCTGCCGCTCTCGAAGCGCTGGCACCGCAGTTGCGGGCGGCGCCGCTGTATGCCTTCGATACCGAGTTCATGCGCGAGCGCACGTATTACCCGCAACTGTGCCTGGTGCAGATAGCAACAGCTGACCTCATCGCCTGTATCGATCCACTGGCGATCTCCGATCTCACCATTCTCGATTCGCTGCTCGGGCAAAGTACCGCCGTCAAGGTGGGTCACGCCGTGCGCCAGGACCTGGAGGCGTTGCTGACCAGAGTCGCGAGCCCACCGACGCACCTGTTCGATACTCAGGTTGCTGCTGCGCTGATTGGGCTGCCGCCGCAGGTAGGGTATGCAGAGTTAGTGCAACGCTTTCTCGGCGTCGCACTCGATAAGACGCATTCACGCACCGACTGGGTGGCGCGCCCGCTCACCCCCGCGCAGCTCTCATACGCCTCCGACGATGTCCGCTACCTGCTGCCGCTGCGGGACAAGCTGACAGGAGAGCTGGAGCGCTTGCACCGGCTCGATTGGCTCGATACGGAGATGAGCCGGCACGTCGCGATCGGTATCCGGCGGGTCGAGCCGGATGAAGCTTGGCAGCGGCTCAAGGGACTCGATGCGCTCGATGCGCGCCGCCTGGCCACTGCCAAGGGCCTCGCGCAATGGCGCGAGGAGCGTGCAATCAGACGCAATCGTCCACGGGGCTGGATTCTGTCCGACGACGCGCTGCACGAGATGGTGCGCGCGTTACCGGAAGATCGTGCAGCGCTCGAACGCCTGGACGCCGTGCCGCGCGGATTGGTGGAGAAGAGCGCAGACGAGCTCACCTCAGTCGTGCGATCCACCGCGCAATTGAACGCCACGCCACGCTCCTTAACGCGCGGGCGACCCGATCCCGAACTGCAGCGACGCCTCAAGCACCTGGCAGCGACCGTGCGGGGTGTCGCCGAGCAGCTCAAAATAAGCCCGGAACTGCTGGCGACGCGACGCGAGCTGCAGCAGCTGCTCGCCGGTAACGCCGACATCGAGCCGCTGCGGGGCTGGCGTCGCCAGGTGATTGGGGAAGCGCTGCTGAAAGCGCTATAGGCGGATCAGCGCCGCGAACGAGTGCGGCGCCGCGCCGTACCACCGCGCTTCGGCGTACCCGGGGTCTTGCGAGACGGCCGGCGACGCGCGGCGACGCCAGCACGTGAACGCACCTTTTTTCTTGGGCTTTTCGTCCTGCGGGGCGCCGCGCTCTTGCGCCGTGCACCGGCAGCACGCCGTGGCGCAACCCGTCGCACGGCGCGCTTCGCTGCTACTCGTGCCGGTATGTCGCTAAGCGACTGTTCCAGGCGCTTGAATACCTCGTCGATCTCACCCTCGGCATTTACCGTACGAAGCAACTCGCATGCGCGGTAGTGCTCGACCAGAGGGCGAGTTTGCGCCGTATAGACATCGAGACGATTGCGAATCGTCTCTTCGTTGTCGTCGGGTCGCTGGACCAACTCGTGCTGGTGGCCTCCGTCCGCGCAGGGCGTGCTCGCATCCGGTGGCGAGGTGTAGATATTGAACAGCCGCCCGCAACGTGGACAGCTCCGCCGTCCCGTCAAGCGACGCATCAGCACCGCGGAATCAATGTCCATCAGTACGACTGCTTCGATCGGCTTACCCATCTGCGCCAGCATCTCGCTCAATGTCTGCGCTTGGGCGAGGTTGCGCGGGAAGCCGTCGAGGATGAAGCCACGGCGCGCATCCGCCTTGTTGAGTCGCTCGCGAATCAAGGCCAGCACGATGTCGTCGGACACGAGTTCGCCGGCATCCATCGCCGCCTTGGCGCGGACGCCCAAGGGTGTGGCGCGCGCCACCGCGTCACGCAACAGGTCACCCGATGAAACCTGGGGCACGCGGTATTTCTTCGCAAGCCGCTGCGACTGCGTACCCTTACCTGAGCCCGGCGCACCGAGCAGGATGATTCTCATGCTGAAGTGATCTCCCCTGTTCCCCTGCGGGCCTGCACTTGCGGCGGCCGCGCGAAAGCCCGGTACCGTACCGATTGAGTCCGGACGCGTCAAACGGGACGCGGGTGCTGGGCGCGCCGCGGATCGGTTATTCTTGCGCCCCTTTTTCTCACAAACCTTTCACGAGCCAGCCATGCCAGCGAAGAAACAGGCACAACGTGGGCGGTCGAAGCCTCGCAATGCTTTCTACGCGCAGTCGGGCGGTGTCTCGGCCGTCATCAACGCATCGGCGTGCGGCGTGATCGAAGCTACGCGCAAGGCGCGCGCGCAAATTGGCAGGCTATACGCGGGCCGCGATGGAATCGTCGGCGCCCTCACGGAAGACCTGATCGATGTCGGCAAGGAAAGCGCAGCGACCATCGCGGGCCTCAAGTACACGCCGGGCGGCGCGTTCGGGTCGGCGCGCTACAAGCTGAAGGGCTTCGACAAGAACAAGGCCGAGTACGAGCGACTCATCGAAGTCTTCCGCGCGCATGACATCGGCTTCTTCTTCTATAACGGCGGCAACGATTCGATGGACACCGCGCACAAGGTCTCCCAGATCGGTGTGCAACTCGGCTATCCCGTGACCTGCATCGGCGTACCGAAGACTGTCGACAACGATCTGCCTCACACGGATTGCTGTCCCGGTTTTGGGTCCGTCGCGAAGTATGTGGCCGTGTCGACGCGTGAAGCCGCGCTCGATGTGGCGTCAATGGCGCGCACTTCGACCAAGGTTTTCGTGCTGGAAGTGATGGGCCGGCATGCCGGATGGATCGCCGCTGCAGGCGGCTTGGCAGGTTCGAGGCCCAGCGATCCACCGCACATCATCCTGTTCCCGGAAATCCCGTTCGAGGAAGCGAAGTTCCTCGGTCGCGTGAAACAGTGCGTGACTGACTACGGCTACTGCGTGGTCGTCGTCTCCGAAGGAGCCGCAACTGCGGATGGCAGGTTCCTCGCCGAGGCGGGTACCAAGGACGCATTCGGTCACACGCAGCTCGGCGGTGTCGGTCCGGTGATCGCGGAACTCATCAAACGCAGTCTTGGGTTGAAATATCACTGGGCGGTCGCGGATTACTTGCAGCGTTCGGCGCGCCACATCGCCTCCAGGGTGGACGTGCAACAGGCGTATGCCGTAGGCAAGGCGGCAGTGGAATTTGCCGTGAAAGGAATGAATGCAGTGATGCCCACGATCGTGCGCAAATCACATCGCCCGTATCGCTGGTCCATCGGCCACGTGCCCCTCGAGGCGGTCGCCAACCAGGAAAAGAAGGTGCCGCGCGATTACATTACCGACGACGGATTCGGGATCACGGCACCCTGCCGGCGCTACCTCGAACCGCTGATCGCGGGCGAGGATTACCCACCGTATCGCAACGGTTTGCCCGCCTACGTCGAGATCAAAGGGGTGCCCGTCCGGCGCAAGCTCAGCACCCCGTTTGTGCTATAGTTCGCGGCCTTTTTTGGGGCTGCGGAGCGCCGCGCCTCATCACAAGATTAAGCACAAGTTTCTGATTCCGGGAGATTTCCTATGACCCCTGAAGTCGCCCTGTGGGTGGCCATTGCCGCCGGCGTTGCAGCGATCGTTTACGGCGTCTTCGCAGTGAGCTGGGTGCTTCGCCAGCCCGCGGGCAACGAGCGCATGCAGGAAATTGCCGCGGCCATACAGGCCGGCGCGCGCGCTTACCTCAACCGCCAGTACTCGACCATTGCGATCGTCGGCGTGGTGCTCTTCGTGGTCCTCGGACTAATCCTGAACTGGGTGACTGCGGGCGGATTCGCCGTTGGCGCGCTCCTGTCGGGCCTCGCGGGCTACATCGGCATGAATATTTCGGTGCGCGCGAATGTTCGTACCGCGCATGCGGCGAGCGTCGGCCTCAATCCCGCGCTCAAGATCGCATTTCGCGGCGGCGCCATCACCGGAATGCTGGTGGTAGGACTGGGGCTGATCGGGGTCGCGGGCTACTACATGTTCGTGCGGCATCTCACGGGCAACGATGACACGGCGCTGCACGCGCTGATCGGGCTGGCGTTCGGCGGCTCGCTCATCTCGATCTTTGCGCGACTCGGCGGCGGGATTTTCACGAAGGGCGCCGATGTGGGAGCGGATCTTGTCGGCAAGGTCGAGGCGGGAATTCCGGAAGATGACCCCCGCAATCCCGCGGTGATCGCCGATAACGTGGGCGACAACGTGGGCGACTGCGCCGGCATGGCTGCGGACCTGTTTGAAACCTACGCAGTGACTGTCGTCGCGACGATGTTGCTCGGCGGTCTCGTCATGCAGAGCGCGGGCATCAATGCGGTGATCTATCCGCTGGTGCTCGGCGCGGTCTCCATCATCGGTTCGATCGTCGGCAGCTTCTTCGTCAGTGCCGGCAAGAGCGGCAAGATCATGCCGGCCCTGTATCGCGGCGTGACAGTCTCAGGCGTGATCGCTGCCATTGCGTTCTACCCGGTGACGCAGAAGATCATGGGCGCCGGCAGCATGAACCTGTACTGGTGCGCATTGATCGGCCTCGCTCTTACCGCCGCAATGATCATCATCACCGAGTACTACACGGCGACCGAATACGCTCCGGTGCGAAGCGTCGCAGCGGCGTCGCAGACCGGACACGCGACCAACATCATCGCCGGGCTCGCGGTCTCGATGCGCTCGACCGCACTCCCGGTCCTGGCGGTGGTGATCGCAATCGGGGGTGCTTACAAGCTGGGTGACCTTTACGGCATCGCCATCGCCGCCACCGCCATGCTGTCGATGACCGGCATGATCGTGGCACTCGATGCGTATGGCCCGATTACCGACAACGGCGGCGGCATCGCCGAAATGGCCGGCCTGCCGAAGAACGTGCGCACCATCACCGATGCACTGGATGCGGTGGGCAACACCACCAAGGCCGTCACCAAGGGGTATGCGATCGGCTCAGCGGGCCTCGCGGCACTGGTACTGTTTGCGGACTACACCCACAACCTGGCTGCGCTCGGCAAGTTGCAAAGTTTCGAGCTCTCCGATCCGGCGGTCATCATCGGGCTCTTCATCGGCGGCCTGGTGCCGTACCTGTTCGGCTCGATGGCGATGCAGGCCGTCGGTCGCGCAGCCGGTGCGGTGGTGAACGAGGTGCGCCGGCAGTTCCGCGAAATCAAGGGAATCATGGAAGGCACGGCGAAGCCCGACTATTCCACGGCCGTTGATCTGCTGACCCGCGCCGCGATCAAGGAAATGATCGTACCCTCGCTCCTGCCGATTCTCGTTCCGATCGCTCTCGCGGTCGTAATGAACTGGTTTATGGGGCCGGGCGCTGGGATCCGGGCACTCGGCGGTCTCTTGATCGGAACGATCGTGACCGGCCTGTTCGTGGCGATCTCGATGTGCACCGGCGGCGGCGCCTGGGATAACGCCAAGAAGTACATCGAGGAAGGACACTTCGGTGGCAAGGGCTCGGATGCCCACAAGGCCGCAGTCACCGGTGATACGGTCGGTGATCCCTACAAGGACACGGCCGGCCCGGCGATCAACCCGCTGATCAAGATCATCAACATCGTCGCTCTGCTGCTGGTGCCGCTGCTCTAGGACGTTGAAAGCAGGAGCGGGTGGACGTCGGGTGACACCTGCCGATGGCGCCGGCGAACTATGTTTGCGGGTGCGCCTTCCCGGGTACTGCTAAGAGTGGTCGTGATCCGGCGCCGTCGGCACGGTTTGTCACCCGACGGCCGCCTGGGACTGCTTTCAACCGTCTGCGGGCTCAGCTGGCAAGCAACGGCGCCGGCCGCGCGATCAGGTATCCCTGCACATAGTCGACGCCCATCTTGCGCACGGCATCGAGTGCCGCCTCATCTTCGACCTGCTCGGCAACCACCTTGAAGTCGAGGGTGCGCGCAAGCTTGATCATGGCGGTCACCATCGCCTGGTTCACGGAATCGCGCGCCAGGTTGCGGATGAATGAGCCGTCGATCTTCAGGTAATCCATAGGGAAGTTTTTGAGGTTCGAGAAACTGCCCATGCCGCGACCGAAGTCATCGAGCGCGAATTCGCATCCCATGCCGTGCAGGACGCCGATGAAACGGCGCGCATGCTCGATGTTGGCGATCACGGAATTCTCCGTGACTTCAAAGCAGACTTGTGTCGGCGAGACACCGGTGCGGTCCAGGCAGTCGACCACGAACTCGAGGAACTGGGTGTCGCCGAGCGTCTGACCGGAGATGTTGATCGCGACGCTGTTTTCCGGCGCTACGCGAAACGCGCCACGGCCGAGTGCAGCGAGGGTCGTCTGGACGACCCAGCGGTCGACCAGTGACATCAGGCGATATCGTTCGGCCGCAAGCAGGAACTCCGTAGGACTGACCTCCTGGCCGTTATCGTCCTTTAGCCGCACGAACACCTCCAGCGCGGGCCCGTTGTGCACGTCGGCGTTCGCCGCAACGATGGGCTGAGAGTACAGTTCGAAGCGGTTCTCCTTGAGCGCCGTTTGCAGTTTCTGCAGCCAATGGATCTCGCCCCGATGGCGCGCCACCGCTTCATCGCGCGCGGAGTACACGTGGACGCGCGTACCCTGCTGCTTGGCGACATAGCAGGCCGAGTCCGCGGCACCGATCAGTTCGTCCGTCGAACCGCTCTCGCGCCCCATTTCCACCAGCCCGATGCTGACGTCGATGTTGAAGATCTTGTCCTTCCACACGAATCGATAATCGGTCACCGCACGACAGACATCGTCGGCAATCTGCCGCGCCTTCTCGAGCGGGCATCCGATCAGCAGCATCGCGAACTCATCGCCGCCGATGCGTGCCACCGTGTCGGAGTCTCGTACCGCATCCTTGAGCAGCGCCGCCACTTCCCGCAGCATGTTGTCGCCGGCGAGGTGCCCGCAACTGTCGTTCACGACCTTGAAGCGATCGAGATCCAGGTAGCAGAGCACGTGCGATGATTCACCGCCGCGCGCGCTGTCGAGCGCTTCCTGCAGGCGCCGCTCGAACTCACGGCGATTGACGAGGCCGGTAAGCGCATCGTGGCTCGCTTGGTAGGACATCTGGCGCGCCAGGCCACGCTGTTCGGAGACATCGTGCAGCACCACCGCGGCGCCGGTGACTTCGCGCTGCGCGTTGTGCAGCGGCGATACACTGAGCTCGATGTAGTGCTCCTCGCCGGTGCCGCGCGCGAGCAGGAGTGCTTTACGCCCCAGCGACACGCGCCCGCCACTCGTCAGGCATTGACGGACCGGGTCCGCCAGCGATTGCCGATCGGTCTCGTTCACCAGACTCACGATGTCATCGAGCCCGTGGCCCGCGGCCTGCATCGCTGTCGTACCGGTAAATCTCTCGGCCGCCTCGTTCATGTAGTCGATCCGGCCGCGCTTGTCCGTCGTAATGACGCCCTCGCCGATGGACTGAAGCGTCGCAAGCGCGCGCGAACGTTCCTGCTCCGGTGCGCTGGCGCCGTGGCGCGGTGTCATCTCCACGGCAGTGATCAGCAGCATTGGTTCGCCCGGGGAATCGATCAACGAACCTGCGAGTTCGAGACGACTGACCTGGCCTTGCGCACCAATCAGCTCGATTTCGTAGCGCTGTGCGGCCGGCTCTCCCGCCAGCATGCGGCGTGTGTTTTCGCGCACCAGCTCGGTGTATTCAGACGGAACCAGCTCATCGAGCCTGCGCCCGCTGAGCTCTTTTGCGCCCAGCCCCGTCAGTGCAGCGAAGCGCGAATTCGCGTGCACGATCGTTTCCCGGTGCAGAACAACTGCCTCGTGCACGGCCTCGACGAGCCGGTGATAGAGGAGATCGCGTTCCGGCAGCTTCTGGCCACGAGAATCGAGGTGACTGAGCAACTGATTGACCGACGAAGCCGCAGTCGCAATGCGTGGCTGCTCTGAGTTCGCGTCGAGCCGTTCCTCAAAGCGATTGTCGCGTGTGATGCGGCCCAGCTCTTCGTTCAACAGATCGAGCGCACGCAGCTCCCGGCGCTTGTGCAGATACAATGCCAACGCGCCGGCTGCGATGAAACCCAGGGCCAGCGTCAGAATTTGAAGCATTGGCATGCGGTGGCGGTGCCTTCCGATCCCGAGGTCGTGCCTGACCTCTGTAACGTCCGGGTGTCTGGGCGCGTTGCTACGTCTTGTTCTGGCGCGCTCTTCTGGCCACCAAGGATAGCCGATGGCCCTGATTGGCCCGCCTACTTTTCACCATAATGGTCGAGTTTCGGTGCGCCACCGCGCTTGTTTGACCCTATGAAACTCCGTAACCTGTGCAACCTTCTTCGAGGCCGGGCGCAGGTTTGCAGCCGCCTGACTCCCAACACGAATCATGAATATTGAAACCGCCCGCAGGCAGATGATCGAGCAACAAGTGCGTGCCTGGGAGGTGCTCGACGAGCGTGTTTTGGGAGCGCTTGCCCAAGTGCGCCGCGAATTGTTCGTGCCGGACGCGTACCGCGAGTTGGCATTCGCTGACACGCAGGTCCCCATCGGGCACGGACAGGTGATGCTGACACCCAAGGTGGAAGGGCGCTTTCTGCAGGCGCTCGAGCTCGATCCAGCGGACGAAGCACTAGAGATCGGTACCGGAAGCGGCTTTTTCGCGGCCTGCCTGGCGCGACTCGGCGGAAGTGTTCACAGCCTCGAGATCCTCGCGGACCTGTGCGAGTTTGCGAAGGAGAATCTGCGCGCGTCAGGCGTCGGCGGCGTGCAGATCGAAACTCAGGATGCCATGACGCTCGATGAGTCACGGCGCTACGACGCGATCGCAGTGACCGGATCGTTGCCCATCTATGATCGTCGCTTCGAGCGTGCGCTCAAGATCGGTGGGCGCCTGGTGGTCGTTGTAGGGGAATCCCCGGTGATGGAAGCACGCCTGATACGCCGCGCTTCCGAGACTCAGTGGACTCAGGAGAGCCTGTTCGAGACGGTAATTGAGCCGCTGGTCAACGCGCCGCAACCGCCGCGCTTTCTGTTCTGAGTCATGGTGGGCGAAATCACGCCGACGAAATTCCAGGCACGCCGCGCCGCGGGTGCCGTGCTCCTCGATGTGCGCGAGGACTGGGAGCTCAAGGTCGCGAGCGTCCCGGACGTGGTCCACATACCGATGGGCCAGGTCCGCGATCGCATCAAGGAACTCGATCCGGAGCGCGAGACGGTAGTCATTTGCCGGTCGGGCCGCCGGAGCCTGGAAGTGGCGAAGTTTCTCGAACAGCAGGGATTCAAGTCGGTCGCCAATCTCACCGGAGGCATCCTCGCGTGGTCGCGAGAACTCGACCCCTCGATTCCCGAGTATTGAACAAATTCATCACTGCGAATGTCCGACGCGCCTTGTCGGGTGCTACTGGGTGATATAGTCTTATACAACACTAGTTGTCCTTGCGGACTGCCAGGTTCAAGAAGGGGAACCGATGAACGGACCAACTCGCGCTGCGATCACTGTACTGTCGACCCTGCTCGTCGCTCCGGTTGCGTATACATCTGATTTACTTGAGGTTTACCAGCGCGCTGCGCAGAACGACCCGCTCGTTCGCGAGGCGGAGGCGAATCGTCTGGCGGCGCTCGAAGCCAAGCCGCGGGCCGTAAGTCAGCTTCTCCCCCAGGTGCTTGCGCTCGGCAGTATCGGCAAGACCAACCGGGACGGCGGATCAACGTTCCCGCAGCGCTTCACGGATCCTGCAGGCAACGTCGCCATTCTCAACGTTCCGACAACTCAGGAATCGGACGCCGACACGACGCAGTACGAGTTCCGCCTCACGCAGTCCGTGTTCCGCTGGGATCGATGGATGACGCTGAAGCAGGCCGACGCACAGGTCGCGCAGGCCGAGGCGAACTACGTGGTCGCGCAGCAGGACCTGCTGGTGCGCACTGCCGAGCGATATTTCGAGGTGCTTGCCGGAGAGGATACGTTGCAGGCAGCCACGACAGCCCGTGATGCCATCTCGCGCCAGCTCGAGCAGGCCAACAAGCGTTTCGAGGTCGGTCTCATCGCGATCACCGACGTGCAGGAAGCAAAGGCCGCATTCGACAATGCGAATGCCGTCGTGATCGCCTCGAAGCGTTCGCTCGCCACCGCGCACGAGCAGTTGCGCGAGCTGACCGGCGATCCCTTCGAATCGCTTTCCAAGCTCTCCGAGGCGATGCCTCTCAAGTCGCCGAATCCGGAGGACGAAGAGCAGTGGGTCAAGACCGCGATGGATCAGAACTCCGGCCTGATCTCCAGCCGCCTCGCCGCCGAAATCGCGCGCGACACGATTTCGATCCGACGCAGCGGACATCTGCCGTCGCTCGACCTGGTGGCGAGCCACACGGACTTCGACAGCAACGAGACCACCACGACGGTGGATGTCACCTCCAATACTTCACTCAAGGGTCCGACCGACTCGAATTTCACGGACGATACGATTTCCCTGCAGCTCAATTTCCCGATTTATAGCGGCGGCGCTGTAAATTCCAGCGTGCGTGAGGCGGTTTACCTGCACCGCGCGGCGCGCGAGCGCCTGGAAGCGACCGCCCGCTCGACGGAACGTGAAACGCGCGATGCCTATCTCGGCGTGCTCTCCGAGCTGTCGCGTGTGCAGGCATTGCGACAGGCCCTCGAATCGAGCCGGACGGCGTTGCAGGCTACGGAGGCCGGTTACGAAGTCGGAACGCGTACTGCGGTGGACGTGCTCGATGCACGACGTCGGCTGGCGCTAGCGGAAACCGACTACGCGCGCAGCCGCTACGACTATGTGCTCAACGTGATTCGGCTGAAGCGCGCGGCGGGTACCCTGCAGTCGCAGGACATCACCGATGTGAATCAGTGGCTGACTGCAACTGCTGCATCGCCGCCAGTGCAGCCCCAGCCCATGCCGCCGTCCTCGGGCACGAACCCGCAGCCGCCGTCTGAGCCCGTGACACAACCGCCGCCTCCGCAAGGCTGAAAACGCGTCGCTTTGCGGCTAGTGGCCGCGAATCAGCGGGTCGATCAGATCCAGGAGCCGCTTCAGGGCGCCGCGATTCTCATCGAGCGTCCTGCGACCGATGTCGCCCATGCGACGGCATTCCGACGGCTCCTCGAGCAACTTGGTGACTTCGGCCGCAAGCTCATCGGCATTGTGCACGATACGTGCGGCCCCCACTTCCAGGAACAAGCGCGCGGCATCTTCGCTGTTGAAGTTGTAAGGGCCGGTCAATATCGGCAGGCCGAGCGCCGCGGGCTCGAGCAGATTGTGTCCACCGATCGGAACCAGGCTGCCGGCGACGAACGCGACATCGGCGGCGGCATAGAACGTCAGCAGTTCGCCGAGCGTATCGATCAGCCAGACTTCCGTCTCCGGTCCAACACCGCCACCGGCCTTGCGACTGGCGAAGCGAAACGCGCGCCGACGCAACGTGTTCGCCACCGACTCGAATCGATTCGGATGTCGCGGCACCAGCAAGAGCAGGGCATTGCCGATGCGCTGTTGCACGAGCACGTGTGCATCGAGCACCTGGTCCTCCTCGCCCTCGTGCGTACTCCCGGCAATCCATATCGCTCGGTCTGGTGCGTGCACCTCGCGCAGTTGCCTGCCTGCCGCGGCGACTCCGTCCGGTAACTCGAAATCGAACTTGATGTTGCCGATCACGTGCGTACGGCGTGGGTTGGCACCGATCGACCTGAAGCGCTCAGCATCGTCCTCGCTTTGAGCCGCGATGACGATGCCGTGCGACAATGTTTGCCGGAACAAACTCACGAGCAGGCGATATCGTCCCACTGACCGCGGCGAAATACGCGCACTCGCCAGCACCAGGGGTACGCTTCGTCTTCCGCATTCGCGATACAAGTTCGGCCACAGTTCCGTTTCGAGAACTACCGCGAGCCGTGGCCGAGCGCGGTCGAAGAAACGGCGCACGCAACCAGGCAGGTCGTATGGGACAAACCGGACGTGGACGTCCTCGCCGAAGAGGCTCCGGCCGCGAAGTGCCCCGGTCGGCGTGACCGTTGTCAGCACCAACGGCATATGCGGGTAACGGGAACGAAGCGCGCGTACCAGCGGCGCCGCTGCCTGAACTTCCCCCATCGATACCGCATGCACCCAGATGGTCGCTGCGGTCTCGCGGCGCCCGAAGCCGAAGCGCTCGCCGAGATTCTTCCAATAGGTTCGATCCTTGAATCCGCGCCACAGCACTGTCGCAAAGGCGAATGGCACGAGCAGATACGCGAGCGCGATGTAGATGAATCGCATGCTCAGCGCAGCCCTGCGCGGCTCGTCACTTCGGTATCCTCGTAGCCCCCCGCAATTGCGCTCCAGGTGCGCGACTCGAGCCGATCGGCGGGCAGGTCGCGGCAGACTTTGAGCAGTGAGCGCTTCAGGCGAGCGAGATTGGCGATCCGCCAGGGTCCCGGCGCGCGGCGTGAGCCTCGATCGAAATCGACCACAAAAACCTTGCCGTGATCATCGAGCAAAATATTGTGAGCGTTGAGATCCGCATGGCGGACGCCAGCGTCGTGAAAGCGACGGATGCATGCTCCAATCTCCCGCCAAGCCGCGACTGACACGGGCGCTCGCTGCAGGAGCGCAGACAGCGGTTGCGCGTGCGCGATCCGCTCAGTGATCAGATCGCCGCGATACGTCATCCCGCCGCGACGATACTGGGCCGCGACCGGAGCCGGAACCGGCAGTCCTTCATCGTGCAGGTCACGCAGCAATTGCCATTCGCGAAACGGCCGCGTGCGTGTTTCGCCGGTCCACACATAGCGATCCCGTGTCAGGCGCGCAATCCAGCCGCCACGACGATAGTGACGCAGCACCCATTCGTGGCCGTCCGCTGTTATGAAGAAGGCCGAACCCCGGCCGGCACTCGTGGCTGCCAGTGCGCCAGCGGCGCGCCAGGCATCGACATCGAAGAGTGTGGGGGCCGCGTTGCCCACCCGGGAAGCGTCATATAGCATGGCGCCGTCTCGCGTCGGCACACGACGCACATCAGCAACCAGTGCAGCGGGCGAAGCGCAACTCGGGGTCATTCGATTCCAGTGATTCTCTCCAAGCCCCCGCGCGATATCTGCATCCTGAGGCTCTCGGCCATCGGCGATGTTTGTCACGTGCTGCCCGTGGTGCGAACTCTCCAGCAGGCCTGGCCGGAAGCGCGCTTCACATGGATCATCGGCAAGGCCGAAGCAAAGCTTCTTGGTCTCGTTCAGGGAATCGAGTTTATCACCTTCGACAAGCGCCACGCGTTCCGCGATCTGAAGCACTTTCGCATCTCGGTGCGCGAGCAGCGTTTCGATCTGCTGCTGCACATGCAGCTCGCGCTGCGTGCGAGCTTCCTGAGCAGCTATGTACGCGCGCCGGTCAAGCTCGGTTTCGATCGCGCACGGGCGCGCGAGCTGCAGTGGCTATTCACTACGCATCGCATTGCGCCGCGCGAACGCGAACACGTCATGGACACCTTCTTTGGGTTCGCCGAGGCGCTCGGCGCGCACGACCGTGTGCTGCGCTGGGACATTCCGCTGCCGGGGGATGCACGCCACTACGCCGCACAGATCATCAACGATCGGCGGCCCACGCTGCTGATCAGCCCATGCTCGAGCCACGCGCGGCGCAACTGGCGCGCGGAGCATTACGCCCGGGTCGCTGATCACGCCGCGAACGCGCACGGGATGCGGGTCGTCCTGACGGGAGGTCCGACGAATAACGAGCGGAACATGGCGCAGGCGATCGAACGCGCGGCCCAACAACCGCTCATCAATACCGTCGGCCGCGATACGCTTCCGCAGCTTCTGGCACTCTTGCAGCGTGCCGAGGTGCTATTGAGCCCGGATTCCGGACCGGTACACATGGCGACCGCAGTCGGGACTCCGGTCATTGGTCTTTATGCCGCGACCAACCCGGAGCGCAGCGGCCCGTATCTGAGCCGTTCCTGGTGCGTGAACAAGTACGATGAAGCGGCGCGCAAGTACCTGGGCCGTCCCGCGAGCGAAATTGCCTGGACGACCAAGATCGAAAAACCGGGCGTGATGGACCTCATCAAGCCCGAGGACGTTACGCGCAAGCTCGACAAGCTCATGAGTCAACGGGGCAAGCAGCCCAGGAAGTGGGCATGAATACGATCCTGGTGCCGATCTCCCCCGGAGAGTTGATCGACAAGATCACGATTCTGCGTATCAAGGCCAAGCGTATTGCCGACGCGGCGAAGCTCGCCAATGTACGTCACGAGCTCGAACTCCTCGAGGTCACCTGGCGTGAGTCGGTACCGCGTGTCATCGACACCGGCGCCGAGGAGAAAGCACTGGAGGCGGTGAACGCACGTCTTTGGGACATCGAAGACGACATTCGTGATCACGAAGCGCGCCGCGTGTTTGACGCGCGTTTCATCGAGTTGGCGCGAGCAGTCTATGTCAGTAACGATGAACGCGCGGCCATCAAGAAGCGCATCAATGTGAAGCTCGGCTCGAAGATTGTCGAGGAAAAATCCTACAAGGATTACGGCAAGGGCACCTGAGGCGCCGAGTTACCGAGCCGGGCCTATTTGGTCAGCGAATATTCCGCGCCACAGTAAGGGCACTTCGCCCAGCCGGTCGGCTCAATTGGCAGATACACGCGCGGGTGTGAATTCCAGAGATACATCTGCGGCATCGGGCACGACAGCGGCAAATCCTCGCGCGTAACCTGGTACTGGTTCTGGGCGTTCGGCTGGATCAGCGTGCGCTGTGTGGATTCGGGGGCGACCACTCTTTGAGTCCTCGATCCCGCTGGCAATTCCGGCGGCGAAGTATAGCGGATCACGCCACCGACATCGCCGCTTTCCAAATCGCAATCACTCGTTCACGTTCCGCGACAAATTCGCCGTCATCGATCACCGGCGGCAAGTTCTCCAAAGATCGGTGATGCAAGGCCGCGCGATAGGCGCGATAGATGCCGGTTAGCACATCCACCGTCGCCTGTTCGACCAGGTTGGCCGAGGCGACCGATTCCAGTTGCCGGATCGTGTCCGAAAACATGACCAGCGGCGGGTAGCGATCCGCCCATTTGAGCGCCCAGTACTGCGCCAGGAATTCGATGTCCGCGATGCCGCCGGGATCCTGCTTGAGATCAAATTGTCCGGCATGTGCCTTGCTGAGCTCAGCGCGCATTCGTTCGCGCATTCTGCGCACGTCCTCACGGAGCGAATCGCGTCGTACGTGGTGACACAGGACGTCGATGCGGATGTCCTCGAAGCGACGCCGCAGGACCTCGGCCCCCGCCACTGCTCGAGCACGCAGCAGCGCCTGGTGCTCCCAGGTCCATGCTTCTGCGTTCTGGTACTCATGGAAGGCATCGATCTGCGTCACCATCAGCCCGCCCTTGCCGCTGGGCCGCAAGCGCATATCGACTTCATAGAGCCGACCTGCTGCCGAATGCAGCGTCAGAAGGTGAATGATCCGCTGCCCGAGTCGCAGGAAAAATGCGCCGTTCTCGAGAGCGCGTGATCCATTCGTGCGCTGCACGTCACCCGTCGAGTCATGCAGGAAGACCAGATCGAGGTCCGACGCATAGCCGAGCTCCAGCGCTCCCAGCTTGCCGTAACCGATCGCGGCAACATTCGCCACGCGCAGCGCACCCGCGGTGCCGCACATTGGCACGCCGTACTGCTGCGTGACCTGCTGCCACCCAAGTGTCATTGCCTCACCGATGATCAGCTCGGCGATGTCGGTGAGACGATCACTCACCTGCATCACTGGCAGGCGCCCGGTGAGATCCGCAAGCGCCACACGAAACAGCGCGGCGCGCTGGAACTGCCGTAACGCCTCGACCTGGTGCTCGGGATCTGCACCCGGAACATGCTCGAGCCGTACGCGGATCTCGGCGGCGAACTGCTCACGGCTCGGCAGCTCATCGAGAACCCGCTCGTCCACGAGCTCATCGAGTAACAGGGGGAAAACCACGATCTGCTGAGTGAGAAACTCGCTGCGCGCGCAAATCTGCACCAGGCGCTGTAGCGCCGCGGAGTTCTCGTTGAGAAGCGCAACATAAGCGCTGCGGGTGCCGACCGCCTCGAGTATGCGCAGCGTCCGACGGAGAGTAGTGACTGGATCGGTAGTGTCCTTGAGCGCCGTCAACAATCTCGGCATCAGGGTTTGCAGCCGGCGGCGCGCCGTCTCGCCCAACCGTTGCACCCAACTGCCCTTGCGCCACTCATCGAGTTGAGCCGCGATTGCCTTGGCATCCGAAAGCCCGAGCTTCCTTATGCCCGCCTGCACTGTGTCTGCCGAGATGCCGGCTTCGAGCAGCCCTTCGAGTTCCCGTGCCGTAGTGGGTGTGGATGTCGTTGGAGCCGAGGTGAAGAGCAGAAGCTGAAATTGACGTGTCACCGTGGCGCGATGCCGTTCCAGATCGGTGCACAGCACTTCCCAGCTCGGTACCTGCATTGCGAGCCTCAGACGCTCCCGGGATGTGGGGTCCTCTGGCAGGGTATGGACCTGCTCGTCGTTCAGCATCTGCAAACGGTTCTCGAGGCGGCGCAGGTACAGATAGGCGTCCCTGAGCTCGGCGACTGCTGGCGCTGGCAGCAACTTCTGCCCGGTGAGGAGCGGCAGCACCGCGAGCAGTGATTGGGACTGGAGCCTGCGATCGCTTCCGCCACGCAGCAGTTGCAGCGCCTGCACGATGAACTCGATCTCGCGAATGCCGCCGGGACCGAGCTTGATGTTGTCACGCAGTTCCCGTCGCACCACATCACGCGCGATCAACTCCTTCATTGCACGCAGCGACTCGAACACGCCGAAGTCGAGATAACGCCGGTAGGCGAAGGGCCGCACCGCCTGTTGAAACAACTGCTCGTACTCTTCGACGCCGGTGAGCGCACGCGCCTTGACGTACGCGTAACGCTCCCAGTCGCGGCCGTGCTCCTGCAGGTAGTTCTCGAACGCACCGAAGCTCACTACCAACGGCCCGGAGTCACCGAATGGCCTGAGGCGCGTATCCACCCTGAAAACGAAGCCATCAGCCGTCACGGCATCCAGCAATCGGATCAATCCGCGCGCGACGCGCGTGAAGAATTCCTCGTTGCTGATCGATCGGCGCCCGTCGGTCTCTCCTGCCTCGGGAAATAGCAGCACGAGATCGATGTCGGAGGAGAAATTGAGCTCACCGCCCCCGAGCTTCCCCATGCCGAGAACCACGAGCGATTGAGGCTCGCCCGATGGCGATCGAGGTGTTCCGTAGATGCGCGCTTGAGCTTGCGTAGCGAATTCGCAGGCACATCGCACGGCTGATTCACCGACTTCGGTGAGATCCCGCAGCGTCTCCTCAACGCTCGACCACCCGGCGATGTCACGCCACGCTATTCGCGCCAGCGCGCGGCGACGCCAAGTGCGCAGGGCACGCATCGCCTCTTCCTCGGCGCTGGCCGCTCTGACCACTCGAGCCAGGTTTGCCGCGGCATCGCCAGTTTCGCGCGCTGCGAGAAGGCCGGGTGCAGCGAGCAGCTCCAGGAGGAGGCCTGCATCCTGAGTGCAGGCGGCGCTCACGAACTCGCTGACCGCGAAGACGCGTGAAGCACTCGACTGCACCTCGGCCGGTGCAGCCGCAAGCGCGCGCATGCGGTCTGGATTTTCGGCCAGCTTCTCGAGCACTCGTTGCGTCGCCGGGCGCAACGCCGGCGGCAACTGCTCGACGCTGCGCTCGAGATCGCTCATGGGTGCCGATTCTAGGGTGAAAAAAATCCGGGGCGTAAAAATCCCAGGCAAAAAAAAGCCCCGCCGAAGCGGGGCTTTCTTCGTCCATGTCTCCGGTCTTGCTCTTGACCGGGCCCCCAGAAAGTATTGCCGTCTTCGCGCAAACTTTCTGGGGTGGTCTTTTACATGTCCATCCCGCCCATGCCGCCCGGAGGGCCGCCGTGAGCGTGTTCCTCTTCCTTCGGAGCCTCGGCCACCATCACTTCGGTGGTAAGCAGCAGACCCGCGACTGAAGCCGCGTTCTGCAACGCCAACCGCGTGACCTTGGTCGGGTCGAGAATGCCGGCCTCGATGAGGTCGCCATACTCGCCGGTCTGGGCGTTGTAACCGAAGTTACCCTTGCCTTCCTTGACCTTGTTGAGCACGACCGCCGCGTCTTCACCGGCGTTGTCGACGATCTGGCGCAGCGGCTCCTCGATCGCGCGTGACAGGATCTTGATGCCGACCTTCTGATCCTCGTTGGCACCCTCGAGCTTCTCGACCGCTTTCTGAGCGCGGAGCAGCGCGACGCCACCACCCGGAACCACGCCTTCCTCGACGGCTGCGCGGGTTGCGTGCAGCGCGTCCTCGACGCGAGCCTTCTTCTCTTTCATCTCAATTTCGGTGGAAGCACCGACCTTGATCACGGCCACGCCACCGGAGAGCTTGGCAACGCGCTCCTGGAGCTTTTCCTTGTCGTAATCCGAGGTCGCTTCCTCGATCTGCTGACGGATCTGGCCGACGCGCGCCTTGATGTCAGCGCTCTTGCCGGCTCCGTCGATGAGCGTGGTGTTCTCCTTCTCGACGACGACCTTCTTGGCCTCACCGAGATCGTTGAGGGACGCCTTCTCGAGCGACAGACCCACCTCGTCGGAGATCACCTGGCCACCGGTCAGGATCGCGATGTCCTGCAGCATGGCCTTGCGACGGTCACCGAAGCCCGGGGCCTTGACGGCCGCGACCTTGATGATGCCGCGAATCGTGTTCACGACCAGCGTCGCGAGTGCCTCGCCCTCGACGTCTTCGGCGACCACGAGCAGCGGACGACCCGCCTTCGCAACGCCTTCGAGCAAGGGAAGCATTTCGCGGATGTTCGAGATCTTCTTGTCGTACAGAAGAATGTACGGATTCTCGAGCTCGGCGGTCTGGTTCTGCTGGTTGTTGATGAAATACGGCGAGAGATAGCCGCGGTCGAACTGCATGCCCTCGACCACATCGAGCTCGTTCTCGAGGCCCGAGCCCTCTTCCACCGTGATCACGCCTTCCTTGCCGACCTTGTCCATCGCATCCGCTATAGTTTTACCGATGCTCTCGTCGGCATTTGCGGAGATCGTGCCGACCTGCGCGATCGCTTTCTGGTCCTTGCACGGCTTGGAGAGCTTCTTGAGCTCTTCGACCGCCGTGATCACGGCCTTGTCGATACCACGCTTGAGGTCCATCGGGTTGATGCCCGCGGCGACGGCCTTCAGGCCCTCGCGAATGATTGCCTGCGCGAGCACCGTCGCGGTCGTCGTGCCGTCACCGGCTTCGTCCGAGGTGTTGGACGCGACTTCCTTCACCATCTGCGCGCCCATATTCTCGAACTTGTCCTTGAGCTCGACTTCCTTCGCGACGGACACGCCGTCCTTGGTTACGGTCGGGGCGCCGAAGCTCTTCTCGAGCACGGCGTTGCGACCCTTCGGGCCCAGCGTCACCTTTACGGCGTTCGCCAGGACGTTCACGCCCTTGAACATTCTCTGTCGGGCGTCATCGCTAAATCTGACTTCTTTCGCAGCCATTTGAATGATCCTCTAGAAACTACAGATGTCGTGAGTTGAGTTCGTTGCTGTCGATCGAGGCTTACTTGCCTTCGACGATGGCCATGACGTCCTCTTCACGCATGACCAGATACTCGTCGCCGTCCACTTTCACTTCCGTTCCGCTGTACTTGCCGAACAGGATCTTGTCGCCGACCTTGACGTCGAGCGGACGCACTTTGCCGTCTTCGAGGATCTTGCCCTTACCGACAGCAATAACTTTTCCCTGGATGGGCTTCTCGGTCGCGGTGTCAGGAATCACGATGCCGCCAGGGGAAGTACGCTCTTCCTCCAAGCGCTTGACGATCACACGATCATGAAGCGGTCTGATCTTCATGGGCTCCAGCTCCTCTAGATTTGGTTTGTTTGACAGAATCGGGGGAAATGTTATTAGCACTCCCCTGACGTGGCTGCTAATGATAGTGGCGAAAGCTTTAAAATCAAGGCGCAGCGTGGACTTCGTACATGACAGAGGGTCTATCGGTCGGTATTCTCCCGGGCGGCTCCGCGGGCGCCTGAGAACCACGTAACCATATGACAGAAAAGTATATTTTGGTTCTCTGTACCTGCCCGGAGGACGTGGTTGCGAGCCGTATCGGCACCACGCTGGTCGAAGAGCACCTGGCGAGCTGCGTCAATCGACTCAGCCGGATGGTTTCGACCTATTGGTGGAAGGGGAAGCTCGAAACGGAGACCGAATCGCTCCTCATGATCAAAACGAGTGAGCGACTGTTGCCGAGGCTCAGCAAGAGAATTGAGGAGTTGCACCCGGCGGAACTTCCCGAAGTGATTACGCTGCCGATCACGGGTGGCTCGGAACGCTACCTCGAATGGCTGGGTCAGAACCTCGCGCCTTGAGGAGAGAAGCCCGAGTGAAATTACGACTCCTGCGATTGCTTGCCGCCTTGGTGCTCGCGGGTGCCGGCTCCTTATACACGGCCATCGGCGCGTCGAATCCGCCGCTTCTCAGCGGCAGTGCGAGCGGTGATGACGAGTTCCTGCCCCCTGATGAAGCGTTTCGCTTTTCTGGCGAGGTGACGGGACCGAACACCCTGCACCTGCGTTGGACCATCGCGGATGGCTACTACCTCTATAAGGCGAAGATCAAAGCGGCGAGCGACAGCCAGATCGTCCAGCTCGGCGCGCCCGAGCTGCCGCAGGGTGATGAGAAGACCGACGAGTATTTCGGCACCCAGCAGGTCTATCACCAGTTCCTCGAAGCCGACGTGCCGTTTTCGCGCGCTTCTCCTGGCGGCGGGTCCTTCGATGCGAAGGTGACGTACCAGGGCTGCGCCGACGCCGGCCTGTGCTACCCACCGATCACCAAGACACTGCAGCTCTCGCTGGCGCCGGTTGATGCCTCTGGCCTCGGCTCCAGGGGCGCGTCGAGTGGTGGACTGATCTCGGAGCAGGATCGGCTCGCACGACTCATCCAGAGCGGCAATATTCTGCTGGTCCTCGCGACCTTCTTCGGTTTTGGTCTGTTGCTCTCATTGACGCCGTGCGTGTTGCCAATGGTACCCATTCTTTCGGGGATTATTGCCGGTCACGGCAACAATGTGACCACACGCAAGGCCTTTGCGCTCTCCCTTGCCTACGTACTGGGCATGGCAGTGACCTATACGGTCGCAGGCGCCGCTTTCGCAGCCGCCGGTCAGCAGGCGCAAGCGGTCTTTCAGCAGACCTGGATCATCGTGCTGTTCGCCCTGCTCTTCGTGGTGCTCGCGCTCGCGATGTTTGGCGTCTACGAGTTGCAGGTACCGGCGGCAATCCAGACCCGCCTGGCTTCGCTCAGCAACCAGCAGAAGGCAGGAAGCTACGCCGGCACTGCAGTCATGGGCGCGCTATCCGCACTCATCGTCACCACCTGCGTCGCCCCGCCACTCGTCGCTACGCTGGCCGTGATCGGCCAGGCCGGGGATGTCGTTCGTGGCGCGCTGGCGCTGTTTGCGCTGAGCATCGGCATGGGCACACCGTTACTGATCGTTGGTGCATCGGCCGGAAAGCTCCTGCCGAAAGCCGGCGCTTGGATGGAGACCGTCAAGCGTTTCTTCGGGATCCTTTTTCTCGGGGTCGCGATCTGGATGGTCCAGCGCATCCTGCCGGGGCCGGTTGCCCTGGCACTCTGGGGCGTCCTGCTTCTCACCGCAGTTTTCGTGCTCGGCGCGTTCCAGAGCGGTCGCGCTGCATCGGGCGCGCGCTGGTTGGGCCGAGGTGTCAGCGCAGTCGTCGCCGTGTGGGGTGTGCTGATGCTGGTCGGAGCGGCTGCTGGCAATTCCGATCCATTTCAGCCACTCAAGGGCGTGGGCACGGGCCGCTCAACCGCGGCGAGCGCTTCGTCTGGCCTTGAATTCAAGCTGGTGCGTTCGGTGGCTGACCTGGATCGCGAGCTCGCCGCGGCGAAAGCGGCCGGCCGTCCCGTCATGCTCGATTTCTCGGCTGAGTGGTGCGCGTCCTGCAAGGAAATGGAAAAGTACACCTTCCCGGACCCGAAGGTGAAGGCAGTGCTGACGCCGGTTTGGCTGCTGCGCGCGGACGTCACCGAGAACAACGCCGAGGACCAGGCGTTACTCAAGCGCTTTGGCATCTTCGGACCGCCGACGATTGCGTTCTTTGGGACCGACGGTGTCGAGCGTCAAAATTTCCGCCTGGTGGGTTACGTCAAGGCCGACAAGTTCAGCGAGCATGTCGCGCAGGCGGTCGCGAGCCCCGCGACATGAGCCGCGCCGTCAATAGCGTACTCATCGCCGTTTCCATCATCGCGGCCGCCACGGTCGGGTTCGGTGCTTATCGAGTGATGCACGAAAGTCCCGTAGCTTCGACACCTCCGCCTGCGGCCGCCCAAGAACCCGACACGTCCGTTGCCTCATCCGCGCCGGTTCCGAAGATGCGGCCGGTATTCTCTCTCGAAGACGCCGACGGCAAATCGCGCTCGATCACCGAGTGGGACGGCAAGACGCTGGTGATCAACTTCTGGGCGACCTGGTGTGCGCCCTGCCGGCGCGAGATCCCGATGCTGAAAGCTCTCAGCACCGCGCGCGCTGCCCAGGACGTGGTGGTGATCGGCATCGCGGTCGATTTCCGCGACAAGGTGCTGCCCTACGCGAAAGAAGCGGGCATCAACTACCCGTTGCTGATCGGCGAAGAGGATGGACTCGATGCCGCTACTGCCTTCGGTCTCGGTTCGATCGGCTTGCCGTGCACTGTCTTTGTCGACGCGAAGGGCCGCATCGTCACTGCGCACCTCGGCGAGCTGCACGCCGACCAGGCCGATCTGATCGTAGATACAATTCTCGACGTCAATCGTGGTGCACTCAGTATCGAAGAGGCGAGGACGCGCATTGCTGCAGGCATGAAAGCGCCGAAGCGCAAGAACAGCTAGCGGACGTCAGGCGAGCTTTGCAAAACGATAGCGCACGCCACCGAGCGATGCGGGCGCCGTGTAATCCTCGAAGCCGACAACTCTGCACGGCACCGCTTGCTCAAACATCGGGCCATTGAACACGAAAGTGTGAAACTCGCCGTTCTCGCCACAAGCGTCGACACCGGGCGGCAGATCCTTGAGAAATTGCGCATCGTAGCGGCGGCCACAGAATGCATCCGCCAACGAGCGACTGTCGGTGCACACCACATACGCTTCGAAGCCTTCCCGCAGTACTTCTTGTGCGATCAGGTCACGAGGCTCGTGCCATAGCGGCAGATATGCGGTCAGGCCGGCGGCGGCACAGACTCTTTCTTCCCATTCGCGATGTGCCTGCAGGTCGATGTCCCCGAAAATTACGATCTCGATACCGCGTGATTGCAGCTCGCGCAGCGTCGCCGTGAAGTGCGCTTCGTAGTCTTGCCACGAGGCCACCGGTGCAACCAGGTCGCAACCGAGCGCGTCCGCTTGGGCCTGCAGGAAAGACCTGGGAACACCATGCGAGCGATTGCGCTCCCCGGTTTCCTCCAGCACGTTGACGAGTGAATGCACTTCCAGGCCCGCCCGTTGTGCGCGCCACAACGCGAGACAGGAATCCTTGCCGCCACTGAAGGATGCGCAGGCGCGCCGGCCCGCGAGCGAGTGGCTCACGACGCGACGAACAACCATGTGAGGAGCACGAGTGCGATCATCCCGAGCAACGTTCGCACAGCGTGCAATCGTCCCCAGCGTTCCAGCAATAGCTGGGCGCCCATTGAGTCGCAGCGATGCGCGTCTCGCACTGCATGCGCGCCGGGTGCTCGACCAGCGTCACGTACAGGGCCGCTCCCGTGAAAATCGCGCAGGCCAGATACGTGATGAACTGCAACGCAACGAGCATCCGGGCGCTCCTTCAGCCGTTGATGAGCTCGACCAGTATTTCGGCGGCCCGTTCGCACTGCTGCTGAGAGACATCGAGGTGTGTCACGGCGCGGATCGTCCTCGGCCCGAAAGCGTAGATCAGCACGCCGCGACTGCGCGCGCCGGCCACGATCACATTTGCATCCGGCGCATCTTCCGTCAGACCGAAAACGACGATGTTCGTCTGCACCGTTGCGAGATCGAGCCTCACGCGCTTGCTCGCCGCCAGGCGCTGACCTAACAGCTGCGCATGCAGATGATCCTCGCGCAGTCGATCGAGATTGTGGTCGAGTGCGTAAAGTCCCGCGGCTGCAAAGATGCCAACCTGGCGCATCGCCCCGCCGGACATGCGCCGATAACGAACGCACTGTGTGATCACGCTGCGCGTTCCGGCGAGCAGCGAGCCACCCGGCGCGCCAAGTCCTTTCGAGAGCGCGACCGCCACGAGATCAAAAGGCGCTGCCAGTGTAGCCGGCGAATCACCAGTGGCCGCCGCGGCATTCCATAGTCGAGAGCCATCGAGATAGGTCGCAATACCGCGCTCGCGCGCGGTTTCACAGATCCGCGTCGTTTCGTCCCGCGGAAAGATCACGCCGCCGGCGCGATTGTGGGTGTTCTCGATTTCGACCAGGGTCGTCGGTGGATAGATGATGTGTCCGCGCGGCTTGCACGCAGCCGCGAATTCTGCGGCGTCGAAGGTTCCGTTGCCGCCAATCTCGGTGAACTGCACGCCGGCATTGGCGGCGGATCCACCAGTTTCGTGCCACACCGCGTGGCTGCCGCGACTGACGATGACGTCATCGCCCGGCCGCGTGAGCACGCGCAGCGCCACCTGGTTCGCCATCGTCCCGGTAGGCAACCACAATGCTGCTTCCTTGCCGAGCAGCACCGCGATTCGGTCCTGCAGCAGATTGATGGTGGGATCTTCGCCGAACTGATCATCACCAACCGCGGCCGCGGCCATTGCGGCGCGCATGCCCGGGGATGGACGGGTGACCGTGTCCGAGCGCAGATCGATCGGTGTCCCAGTGTCCGTCATCTGTTTTCGAAACGTGTAGGCGGTCTTGGCGCTCGATCAAATCGGCGAGCATTGCGTGTGTTTGAGTGTCCAGCGCTTGGCGCTGCCCTCATGGATCAGCACACAGTCCCTGCCGTTCTTTACGAGCTGAAATTTCTCGGGGCGACCCAGCTCGCGGCCACTCAACGGGACGCCCTGCGCATCGCGCGCCTGGTTGCGCTCGATGAGCAGCACGCTATCACGCGTGAGCACATCGTCGGCCAATGTGACTGGGGCGTCGTTCAGCGCACTCGCAACTGTCTGCTGTAGCTCTTCACGGCTTTGCGCTGTCGGCGAGACGATGACCGCCGGCAGATCGGTTCCCGCAGGCAATGTGCCGCACGCACAGGTTCCGAGTGCGATCGCAATCGGCGCCAGTGTGCGCGCGAGGCTCACCGGCGCAGTATCCGGTTCTCGAGCCACGGCGACTTGAACATTTCACCGTCCTCGACTGGCATCTCGACTGCAAGCGCGCGCGGACCGATGCCGGTCGCGGGCCCACACGCAGCCGCGCCACTCGCCCGGTAGCCAAGCGCCGCCGCCAGGCGGCCTTCGGCCTCATCACCGAGTGCATGAGTGAAATCGTCTGCGACTGAACAACCGGGAATCCGCGTTCCTGCGCCGCTCACCGTATTGTTGGGCGAGAACCCATCGGTGTAGTCGCCGAAACCCGCTGCATTGACGCCCCTGAATTCGATCGAGAAGTACGTCGTACCGCAATTGTCCTGCGGGTAGAAGCCATACGGCTTTCCGCAGGTCGTTGAGCCAATCTCGATTACGTCCACGCCGATGCCGCGCAGGCTGTTGATGATCGACTCGCTGGCCGAACAGGTGTTGCCACCGGTCAGCACAAAAACCCGCCCGAGGTTCAGCGTCGGCAAGGGCTGGCCCGTCGTACTGCCGATGCCTTGGGTCGTGCTGTGAAACGGAATTGGCGCGAGAGGCTGACCCGTGACCGGATCAGTTGTCGGATGCTTGTCGTTGAACTGCAGCTGCTCGAAGGTCATTCCGGTCGTTCGTCCAGGGCCGGCGATCATGAACGCGAGTTCGCTCGCCAGATCCAGGAAGCCGCCGCCGTTGTAGCGAATGTCGAGCACGAGGTCGGTGACGGATCCAGCCTGCAGTGTTTCGATCGCATCGATCAGCAGGTCCTCCGCGGTCGCGATGTGGTCGTTGAACTGGATGTAGCCGACAGGCCCGGTGGAAGTCGTAATGACGTGGGCATTCTGCACTGGGGCTGATATTACGATTGCCGATGTCATCGTGATCATGCGCGTTGTTTGCGACCCGACATCTTGCACCGTGAAGTTGTGCGTTTGGCCAGCCGCCGTCGGAAAGAGTCCCGCGTTGAGCGTATCGATGCTGGCCTGATCGTTGGCGTTGACAAGATCGACGCCGTCGACCATCAGGATCTCCGTGCCTCGCAAGAGCTTCGGTGCTTGACCCTGAGGTGCGGCCGGTGAGTTCGGATCGGTGTACGCCACTACCGCACGTCTTGGTGGCATCGTGGAAAGCAGGACCCACTGGGCACCGTAACCCGCCGCCGCTCCCGACTGGGACAACGCAAACCACTCGGCGCTTGAGAGCGTGAAATGGAACTTGTCCTTGGGGTTGCCGGAGGGCGTTACCGCAGGGGTCATCAGTACATCGAAGTACTGCGGTGTCGTGTACGAAGCCGGGTCGAGATCTGGAACTTCGCTGTACCAGAGATACAGATCATTGGTCCAGGAGCGCAACCACATCTTCTCATCAGTGGCAGTGCCTGGGACATCGGGAAAAGCACGGCCAGTTGCCGGATCGGTACCGCTGCGCGGGCTCACACATTTCGCGTCGAAGTTCGTAGCCGGTGGAAACACGCCCATTGTCCACGCATTTGTGTTTCCACCCCCGCCGCCGCCACCACCACCGCAGCCTGCGAGGAGGAGGCTGAATAGCCACAACAGATGCCGCCGCCGAATGCACATTTTGATCACTTTCCGTGTGTGGAAACTGACCGTGCAATGTACACAGTCGGACCGATTCGCTCTAGCCGTAGGACTGAAAGTGTGGAGTGACTTCCAGTTCGATCGGTTTCAGGAATGCCCACGTCGCCTGGTTGATGACCGGCGCGAGATCCTCGTAAGAATGTCCGTGACCCCTGTAAACAGTCAGGGTCACCGGATGCCCGGCCTCCTCCATTGCGGTGACTGTTTTCTTTACGACTTTCATCGGAAAGTACTGATCCTTGTCACCGACCATCACCAGCACAGGAATCTTCCGTCGCGCCGCTGTGAGCGCTTCGAAGTTGCTCTTGTCGCGCCACGCGCCGGCGTATACCGCCACTCCGGCGAAGTACTCCGACTCCAGCATGCCGAGCGTGAGCGCATATACGGCCCCGCCTGAATGCCCGAATACATACAGGCGTCGACGGTCGATACGATGCTTCCTTGCCACCTCGTCGATCACATCACGCATGAATTCCGGGGTATCGATGCGTATCTGCCAGCGCGTCCAATCGAGAGCATTTGGGCCGACCAGAATCAGTCCATCGCGCCTGGCGATGTCGATCCACTTGCTAGTGAGCTCGCGGCCATCGCTGTAGGAGCCGTGAAGCATCAGCACCACCGGGGCTGGCTGATCTGACTCAATGGTTTCGGGGATGAATAGATAGTAGGAGCGCTTCTGGCCAGCGAATTGGAACGTCTCTTTTTTCAGTTCTGCACCCGCCTGTACACCGAATGCAGAGCAAAGCAGCAGCGCTGCAGCACACCACTTGATCACGGTGCGCAACGCCAGGTTCGAGGTGCGCTGAGGCTGCAGTGGACCGGGCTTGGACTGACGGAGGCATGATGGACAACAAGGCAATTGCGCTCCACGCACTTACTCCTGGCGATCGAACGCATACGAGAAAGGCAGCGGTTGGCCCTTCTCATCCAACATGTTTCCCTTGCAAGTCATGCGCACTTTCGAATCCAGGACGCACGTTTCGACATATGACCAATCAGCGCTGGAGACCGTGTTGACCAGCGCACCCGATGAGGAACGACGGCAGCTGAGTTGTATGCCCGGAGGCGCCGCACCGACTACGGGCCGTTCCTTGCCATCGCACTCGCCTTGCCACACGAGCTGCACGGCCTCGCCCGAAGCCGCAGTGAAGGTTTGAACGGTCTTGATCGCGACGCCATCATCCTCGATGACCAAGCGAAAATTGGGCGGTACCTTCTGGCCTGGAGGCATCACCGACGCCGCCTCGTTACCCACGTAGGTGCCGCTGAAGGAGGCGGTGCTGGAGCAGGATGCCGTCACGGACGCCGCACACAATATAAGAAGAGTACGCACCGCTGCCCTTTTGCGATCGACGGATTCCGCGCTGTACGTCATGAGAACTTCCGCCACAGAAATGCGGCGACGACCGCTGGAATGGCGAATATCACCAGGAAGATCGGGAACTCCTCACGCACGGAATAACCGGCGCGCGCGACACCGATCCACATGTTGAGCAGAGCGACAATCAGCCAGATGGGAATGAAGATCTTTGCAGCGTTGACCACGGAAACGTTGCCGGCGCTCCCCAACCAACGCGCTACCAGAACGAACAAGCCCAGCAGCACGAGACCTCCCGCAATGATCACTGCAGTGCGCATTGGTATTACTCAGCGCTGCGTCAAGTCCATGACCCACCCCTCAACTCGACTGTATTGCCCTCGGGGTCTTTTACGTAGATCGAGGGTCCAAATCCATCGGCGCCGTAACGAGATGTGACCGGGCCCACTTCGATTCCTCGTTCCGTCAATCGCGCCGCGACTTCCGTTGCGTCGAATGGATCTATTCGCAGGCACAGGTGATCGAGATTGCGGCCCTCACGGCCCGGCGGGGCGCCTCCCATCCGGCCCAGCTTGCCATCGACAGGAACGAAGTCGATCAACGAGCTCCCGGCTCGCACCTGGTACAGACCGACCTCCTCCTGAACCTTTTCGGGTGTACATCCCAGCACGCCCACGTAGAAACTCAGCATCGCCTGGACGTCGACCACGCGCAGCACGATATGGTCGATCTGACGGATTTTCAGCATTGCCATTGCGCTCCTGTCACAGCGGCGAGTGCAGCACATCAAAGTGCCGCACCGTTGAATCGAATCTTTGCAGCATCGCACGCGCCGCTGGCGTGATCACCGCCTTGTCGGGCGGGTTCCCGGCGAATCGCACGATCGCGTCCATCGACTCCCAGAGCGTAAGCACCACGAGTTCAACGTGTGATCCGACATCGCGCCGCAGAAGATACGCCCCGGCGTGACCCGGGATATCGGCAAGCTCCGGGAGAACAGCTTCGTGAAAGTGCCGAACATACTCCTCAACGTTTCCGGCCGATGCCTCGGCCGCCCAGGCGCGAACGATCATGTGGCAATCCTCGATGGCTCTTCGCCCCGAGTCTAGGTCGGTAATGAACGCTGGTGCACCAACTGACCCTCCGCCAGGTACTTGACCTCTTCTGGGGTCGATTGCCGTCCCAGGATGGCGTTGCGATGAGGCTGGCGACCGAAGCGCGCGATCACGTCCCGGTGTCCCCGCGCTTGGGAGGCGGAATGTTCCATGAACTTGCGGATGTTCTCGGGCGTTTGCGCCGCCAGGTCCTCGGCGAGCTTGACCGCGAGGTCCAGGTGCGCAAGTTGCTCCGAGTGCCCGAGTGGCAGGATACAGAAGGTCTTCTCCCACGGTGTGTCGAGAGCGGCGTAGTGACCGACCTCGAGGCCCTCAAGTGCAAGACCGATCGCCTTCCGATCCTGCGCATAAGCGTCTCTTGTCCCCCGATGGATCGATCTCGTGAACTGGTCGAGAACGATGATCAGCGCGAGCCGCGATCGCGGGGCCTTCGACCAGTGATCGACGCCACCGCCCTTGGCCTGTTCCAACAGTGGCGTAAATCGCTCGACGATCGCCGCGTCTGCTCCGCCGCGAAACCACCACTCGAACTGGCGCACGATGGCCTGATCCTCGCCCATCTGCTGAGGAAACCAGAATCGCAGCACCTCCTCGTGCTCCTGGGCCGGCATTCGCACGTTCCTCAGCGCTCGCCTCGGATTGCCGCGGCCGCTTCTGCGGACGTACGCACCGGGATCACTTCAAAATCGGTGAGGTCGCTCCAGGCCCGGATCCACACGGAGAACAATGCTGGGTCGTCGGTGCGCATCAATTGGAAGCACCTGGAGAATTCCAGATCGACCCAGCTATCGATGTACTCGAGGCCGGCAGGGAGCTGGCGGCCACGGTCTCGCGCACGGCGGTAGATCTCGGCCGCCGCTCCGTGCTTGAACCTTTCAACCACCATGTAGAGCATCAACGCGACCTCATGGAATCCAGTGGTCGGCACGCCGCTCGATGAGGACGCTGCGACCAAACACGTCGAGCTTGAGCGGCGTCATTGACTGCAACACACCAGCGAAATCCTGCTTTCAGCTCTTTCGAGCAAGCCCTCGGCGATCGCCGGCCACTGGTCGTATGCCTTGCCACCCTCACGCAAGTCAGCGGCGGAGAAGCCAGTCGCTGCAGTATCCTCGCTGTAGATGATCATCAACTCCTTGCGTTTCTGTTCATCCAGCAGGTGCACGAGACGCACGGACATCATCGCCGCCGGCAGCTTGTAGCCCTTGGTGCGGATGAGTGCCTTGATGTGCTGCGAGTCCGAACCCGGTTCGTCATTGGCATCACTTGGCGTGACCCAGGTGTCAACGTAGAAATCAATGCCGCCGATCTTCGTGTGCCGGACGGAATCGTACTGGTGTTTTAATTCCGGCCGCGTCGGAAGATACCCTTCAAACTGCACCCAATAGCGCCGCTGAACGTTGTTGTTTCCATCCACCTCAACGAACGCGTGCAGCTCGCAGTCCGCGATGTCATAGAGTACCCACCGGTCCGCGCCCACGTAGCGCACTGATCGCGGTAGCTCGATGCGCGCTTTCGGGTCGCGCGCCGACGTGATGACGTTGCCCGCTACTTTGCGCTCCGGAGGGTTCGTCTGAGCGTGCACGTCAGCGACGCTCGGTCCGGACTCCTCCCTGCTCGCCGCATCACCGGGTCCATGCGCAACCAGAATCGCCGCCAGCACGAGGCAAGAGCTGCGCGCAATGTTCATGGCTCAAACCTTAAATGCATCAGTGCTGATATAACGTAGCCCGGTATCGATAATGATCGTACCGACGGTCGCGTCCGGTCCGAGGCGCTGGGCCACCCGCAGCGCTGCAACGATGTTGGCGCCGCTTGATGTCCCCCCGAAAATAGCTTCTTCGCGCGCGAGCCGCCGCGCCATCGCGTTCGCTTCGTCGGTGCTCACAGCATCCATCTCGTCCACTTCGTCTCGCCGCCAAAGCGAGGGTATGAACCCGATGCCTATTCCCTCGATCTTGTGCGAGCCTGGAGCTTTCCCCGCGAGTACCGCTGACTCTGCCGGCTCCACCGCCACGACGTGCACGCGAGGATTGTGACGCCGCAGGGAATGCGACGCACCGTGGATGGAATGCGCGGAGCCAACCGTCTGTACGAACGCATCTACACGCCCGCCCGATTGCATCCACATTTCCTCGCCCATGGAATGGTACCCGGCCTCACCATCCCGGTTGTTGATCTGATTGCAGAACCAATGGTCAGGCAGGCGGCTGATCTCTTCGGCGCGCGCCATCATCGCTTTGATCAATTGCTCGGTTATTTTCCTTTGGTCGCTGGGGATGATCGTAAGCTCGGCCCCGTACGCGCGCATCGTGTGCAGCTTTTCGTCGCTGAACGCATCCGAAGTGACAAAGTGCGCCTTGTAACCCAACGCGGCGCAGATCAGGCCGAGAGAGATGCCCGTCGATCCGCCGGTGTATTCGACCACCGTGCCCCCTGGTGGCAATCGTCCGTCGGCGGCCGCACGCTCGATCATGGCCTTCGCCACGCGGTCCTTCATGCTGCCAGTGGGATTCGAGGATTCGAGCTTCACAACGATGCGAGCCGAGCCCTGCGGCACGATACGGCCGAGCTCGACCAGCGGTGTGTTGCCGATGGCATCGAGAATCCGATGCGTATTCATGCGTCGACTCACCTGGACCGCGCTCTTTCGTGCCTCTGCGCCCAGGTGATCGCGCTTTGCAAGCGATCATTTCCCCAGAAGATTTCGCTCTCGCTAACAAAGGTCGGGGCTCCAAAGATGCCGAGCGTTCCCGCCCTCTCAGTCTGGGCACGAAGTTTTGCTTTCGACTCCGGTGACTCCGCCGCTGACAGCAAATCGGCAGGGAGATCGAGAGCTTTGAGGATGGAAACGATCTCGGCGCTTTTGGAAATGTCTCGATCGTGGCCAAAGTTGGCGAGATACACTCGGCGCACAAACTCCGGGAGCCAACTTTCCGCCTCGAAGAAGCAGGCCACACGGGAGGCTAGTAGGCCATTCCTTGGAAACTGCGTGGGTTTGCGCAGTGGAATCTGCAGCTCCTCGCAGATTCTCTCGAGATCGCGCCACATGTACCGGCCTTTGGCGGGATAAATGTTGAACGGTGAGTCGTTCCAGCCCTGTTCTTTGAAAATCGGCCCGAGCAGAAATGGGCGCCAGACGAGTTCAACGCCGGCATTACCGGCGGCCTCTTCAACCCGAAAGGCCGCCGGGTACGAGTACGTGCTTCCAAACTCGAACCAGAACTCCACGCGACACCCCTACGCGCGGCCTACAGCGCCGTCCGCGTTGCTACTTACGCGCCCGACCCGGCACCGGGGCTAGCATGTTCGCATCGCGTGCCAGTCCGTCAGTGCCTCTACGTTTCGGGACAACCATCGAAAAAATCCACTACGCCAGTCTCCAGGGAATACTCCGCGCCCACTACTACGAGCCCATCCTGTTGGATGAGCTGTTCCAGAAGCTCTGAACCATGCCGCAAGTGATCTGCCGACGAGCGAACATTGGCTCGAACAGCATCGTTCAGCAGTGCATCCGCGTCATCCTTGCGCCGGGACGCGAACAGCGATTCGACCGAGGGTCGGACGCGGTTCACGATCGAGCGTAGGTTCCGCGACTGACTGCTCGGGTGCCCGTGCAATTCCTCCAATGTGGCGATCACGGCGCCGCATTGCGAGTGACCCATGACGACTACGAGTCGAGTTCCGTAACGCGACGCAGCGAACTCCACGCTCCCAACCTGCGAAGGAGCGACGACATTTCCGGCAACCCGGATGACGAACAGATCACCAAATCCCTGGTCGAAGACCAGTTCCGCCGGGACGCGCGAATCCGAACAACCCAGGATGACGGCAAACGGCTCCTGCCCGGCCATGAGTTCGGCACGGCGAGTGGGGTTGGAAAGGAAAGAGGCCGCCGTTTGGTTTGATGCAAATCGCCGGTTCCCTTCGCGCAGACGTGCGAGGGCTTCGCTTGCTCTCAACATCGTGGAGCTCACAACGCCACCGGCGCAGAGCGGGCGTCAACATACAACCAAGCTTGTTTACCCGAGGCAAGCATTGCGGCTATTCGTATGTATGCGGCGAGCTTTTCGTACTGATCGGCGGCGGCGAGTTCGGTGTCGGTGATCTCGAATACGGTGCCACTCACACGACTGTCGTTTCTGCCGTTGAACGTGACATTAGCATGGTGTGTCTTGCCGCCCGTTGCCACGACTTGCGCGTCCTTGATTCCTACGAGCGACTGCTCGAACCCAGGAAGCTCATCTCTTTGCCCTTGGAGCAGTCTTCCGAACGTGGATAACTGCACCTTTTCTTCTTGAAGAGTGCCGTAGGAAAAAAGTAGCGGCATGATCAAGGATTCGCCGGCGTGCTCACACGGGGCCCGAGGCATGATTCGAATAGAACGTGATGAGATGCCCCGCCGGTTCGCGGACACGGAAGAGTTCGTGATCGATCGATGGCATCGCCTCAATCGGCGTGGGTGCGAGCCCGAGCGAAGTGAATTGCTGATGAGTCGCACGCAGATCCTCGACCATGAGGTCAAACGGAGCGTCGCCCTGTACTACCTCGTTCTTGGGCAGAAGTATCAGATGAGTTCCCCCACGCAGCTCGAAGATGGCCACATCCGATCCCTGATACACGGGCCGCATCCCGATCGTGCGCATGAACTGGGCAGACTCGTCCAATCGATTGGTCTCGAGGACGACGTGCCCTACCCAGACCGGAGGCCGCAGATTTTCGTTCATGCTTCAAGCCGCAGATTGGTTTGGCGATACCTTAAAACATCGGATGCATCTCGTGTAGTCACGAATCGCCGTCTGTTTGTACCAGACGAACGGCAAACACAAAGAGCCAAATGGAAAGGACGCCTGTCGCCAGATGCTCGAACAGGCCGGGGCCGCCCCATGGGTTGCCTTGCCACGACATGAGCATCAAGGACACAAAAGCTACCAAGCCGGAACCGACGGCGAGCCAGGATAGCGATCGAAAGGCAGCTAGACGACGAAACAGGACTCCCCAGAGGATCGCCGCCAGGATGCCCGAGGAAAAGCCAACGGTGGCAAAAAGCTTGTGGAGGTCCTGCGTTTCCGTGACTCGTACGCAACCTGGATCGCACGGGAAGATGCCGGCCCCCATCCGCCCTATTCCATCCAGCGCGATCAGAAGAGAGGCGGCGGTGAACATCCATCCATGTCGAAAGGTGGCCAGCAAGCCGATGGCGAAACAGACGTACAAGAAACCAGTGAAGCCAAATGCCGCGCCGCGCATCAGTGCCTCGGTGGAACTGCCACGCTCCCCAAGCTCGCTGATGAAGTGAGTAAGGTGGCTGAAGTCGGGGCGCAGCGCTCCGGCAATCGCGATGAGCGCGAGCCAGAGAACCGGGCTCACGATTCCGCAGTACAGACCCAGCTTTCTTGGGGACATCGTGATCAGTAGACGTCCAAGTCTCGCCCAACGACCACGTGCCCTGAATAGCGCGTTGTCATTTCGCTCAGCAGCTCTTCGGGTCTCGACCGCTGAGTGTCGACCGCAGGTCGCCAGGCAATTGAAGCATGGTAGAGAACCAGCAAGCGTGGTTTGGCGCGCACGGCCAGCTCGGCCAACTGCGCGGTGGTGGTGTGATATCTCGCGGCGTAGTTCTGAAAATCCGGACGCTTTGCCAACCACTCCTGCGTCAGCACTTCGTGAATCAAGATGTCGCAACCGTTGCAGGCATCAATCGTTGCTTGCGTGGGATTCGTATCACCCGAGATGACAATGCTGCGGTCGCGCGTCTCGAAGCGGTACCCGTAGCTCTCGATGGTGTGCCTGGTGGGGAACGCCGTGACCGTAACGTTCGCATCCTTGTAAACGACACCAGGCGTGATTTCATGGGCGTTCACCTGGTGTCCCTCTGGAAAGGTACCAACAGTAAACAAGTTCTCTGCGTGCTGTTTCGAGCGCGACTCGAAATCGACGCGATAGGCTTCAAGCACATGTTTGGTCATCTCCTTGATTCCGGCAGGCCCGTAGACTTCCAGCGGAACTCGCCGCCCAAGCACCCAGGGAGTCAGGATCAGATCCGGGTAGCCGACCGTGTGATCCGAATGCAGATGGGTCACGAACACAACGCGCAGATTCGTCGGTTCCAACGCGCTGATGCCTCTGTCGGCGACGGCGGCCTTGGCACGTCGCACGACGCCCGCGCCGAAGTCGACCAGGTACGCGGCGTCGTTGACGACGATTGCGGTTGCGGGTCCGGATCGATCGGGATCAGCGGGAGGATTCCCCGTCCCCAACAACACGACCTGCGTGTGGCCAGTCGGCTGCTTGGGCTGCTGGGCAGTCAGGGAGGTGCTGAAAATCAGCAGGCAGACAGTGACGATCAGCCTCGCGATCATTGTGTGGCTCGTTCCGCTTCTCGTTTCAGGTCGTTGGCGTAGTGCTCGAAGACCGGCCCGAAGTCGGGCATCGATCCTTTCACGAGCGGCAGCATCAGACCGGTGAAACGTTCCTCCATAGTGAAATCGGTCGAGCCGTTATCGGCAGGCGTTAGCGCGAACGTGCGCACTCCCTTGAAAAGAGGGGCGAAGCCGCCGGTCCAGGTCATGCGCTCGTTTGGGTATGACACCCGAAACTCTGGGAGTGAACGTGCGGTCGGTGCCCGGAACGTGCAGCCGCAGGCGCTCGCCCTCGCGAATCTGGCCCTCGATGCCGCTGATGGTGGAGTTCCAGCGCGAGTAACCGGGCGCATCGGTCAAGATGCCCCATATGATTGCGGCGCTTGCCCGGATGTTGATCTTGACAGCGCATGCCAGCAAAAAGGTACGGTGCGTTTGCGTCACTTGCGGCGCATTCATGTGGTCCCCCGACTTGGGCGGCGCTACTTTCGTCATCTCGAATCGTACTTCGCCGTTTGCCTCCAGGCAGATCCGGCTCCAGCCCGCGGCACGATAGAACCGTTCGGCCCGCGTGTTCGGTTCAGTCGTGAGCCATATAGTCGAAGGCGCCAGGCCAAAGAGCCACTCGACCATCGCATCGTGCAAGGAGCGCCCGATGCCCCGTTGCTCAAAACCCGGAGCAACAAATAACGCCCAAATATTGCGCCTGGAGCCATCGGCAATTGCGAAGCCGGCAACTTCCCCACCGGCCTCACATACCCAGCCTCGACCGTGGCTCTCGAGCATGCGCCGATAGTCCTCCGGCCCGATCCGCGATGGATCCAGGAGACGATTCTCGCGTACGGCAAGACGCACGCGATGCATCGCCGGAATATCGGCAACAGTCGCCGCACGCAGGCTCACGGCGTGTTTGATGGGTTTCAATGCTTCGCCACGAAAGGACCTATCGGTTCAGCGGCCGGGCCTATCAGGCGCCGTCTATGCAGCGTTGACAAACTCCCGCAGGCACCGGTTATAGGCTGTCGCATTGTCCCAAAAAACCGCGTGTCCCGAGTTGGCGATCATTCGAATCTGGGCGTGGGTAATGCGTGCCATCTGCTGATCGATGACCGCCGCCTTGACGACTGCATCATCGGAGCTATGCGTAATCAGTACGGGCTTGCGGATCTTCGGCAGAAGATCGTCATTGTCGATGGCGCGCGAGAGCAGCCCCTGGCGCACATACGGCGGAACCGAAAGGCTGTATCCCAGCATCAAGTAGCGATCTTCGGCTGCAAGCTCGTCAGCAAAGCACAGGCCCAACAACGAGCCAAGCGCTCGCGCGCTCTCCTCGCTGTCCGTGGAAAAGAAACCCGGTACGAGGCCGATAAAATCAGCAGTCAGGACTGATGCCGCCTCCTCGCTGCCGAGTTTCGTGACGCCACCGACAAAGTTGATGCCCCGGATCTGGTCCTCACCGTGGTGCCGGATGTAGTCAAGGATCACGAGTGGCCCGTATGACCAGCCGCACAGGACCGGATGATCGAGATCGAGCTCCTGTATAACCGCGTGAACATCATCTGCCCACAACCTCGAGTCAGCGTAGCTTTCACGAGGCTTGTCCGAGAGCCCATGACCACGCAGATCGAGCGCCACAAGCCGGAAGTCATCGGCCAGGTCGGAGTTCAGCTGTCGACTCCAGGAGAGCCAACACTGCGACAGGCCATGGAGAAATACGATTGTCCGACCCATTGAATTGCCGGTCTCGACGACATGCAGTCGAACGCCACCCGCGCCTGGAATCATGTGACTCTTCATCTCATGCTTTGCAACCGGCACCTGATTGAGCTGAAGATTGTTCATGCTGCCTCCTTGCGGCTAATGCCCGCGTTGAGCGACCTATCCTTCAAACCCGCCCGGAAAAAAGCGCCGCGCATCCAACTACTTCAAAAGTCGTACCGCTACTTGAGGTCGTACGCCACCACGGTGTTCCTGAAAAACGTCGGCACGTAAACGATGCGGTGCTTGGAGTCGTAGCCGATGTCGGCCGAATTGATCTTCTGCTCGTGTGTGTCGAGCAGCACCTCGCGCGTGCCATCACCCTTTACGTAGTGAACCGTGCCCTGCCAGCAAGAGACGATGAAGTCGTCGCCGGTGACGTTTTCCACGCCATCGACGCCGCCCTTCATGCCGTCACTCAAGAGCGCCAAGCTGCGATCCTTGCCCACGCGATACAGGCCCTCTCCGTCGAGCAGGTAGAGCGCGCCGGCGTGAAACAGCAGCCCGTTCGGGCCCTTGAGATTCTCGAGGTACGGCGCCGACTTCCCATCCTTGATAGCGAAGACTTTCTTTGTCTTGGTGTCGGACACGTACACCACGCCGTCCGTATCGATCGCGACGTCGTTGAGGCCCTCGGACCCTGATACTGCGATACGTTCGGCGATCGCGCCCTTGTCGATGTCGATCACGACCACGTTCGTCAGGTCGCCGACATACAGGCGCGAACCGCGCATTGCGATGCCCTTGGGCGCGCTCAAGCCGCTGATCCAGTCCACCGCAATGATCTTGCCGTCGAGTCCTACCTTGGCGATCGACCCCTTACCATCGTCGCCCCACGGCTCGCCGTCGATGTTCGAAACGTAAAGCACCTTGCGCCCTGCGTCGAAAAACACCGACTCGGGAACCTTAAGCTGTGCTTCGGTTTCCCATTTCTTCGCGAGCTGATGTGATCCGGCATGCGCGGAGGCGGCGAACGCGAGTACCAAAAGGGCGAGGATGATTCTCATAGGAGTTCCAGGCGTCGGGTGAAGCTGGCTAGCAAGGAAGGGCACTCTATTCCTCCTCGACGCGTGGTGCCAAGACGCCTAACGTCCGCGTTGAGCGACACGCTGCTAGGTGGGCAGATGGAAGCGCTCAGGCTCCCGTGAAACGCGATCGTGGAATTAGCTGGCGTTCGATAACTCGTCGTCCACCTGATCGAAGGTATTGGTGCCCGATCCCGGACGCGTCTTCCACGTAAAGTGCTCGTGCAGTCTCAGCAGACCATTGGGAAGGCGCTCGAGCTCGCAAACCGATCGCCCGGCGTGGATATCGCCCGCGAACTCTCGCTGAACGTAGCGAAACCGCAGCACCGAGCCTGTCAGAGCGCCGACGAGGTAGCCGCGGAGAATTGTGCCGCCGCGATAGCGACCAAGAACCTTCATCCCTCGCTGCACCAACGCAAGGCGTGTCTCGGAACTCACCACACCGCGATCAGCGGTCGAGCTTACCCGGAACAAGGTGTGGTCGAGATTCATGAGGCACTTTTCAAAGATCGCCGCAATATTCTCTATTCGAGTTCATTGTCCGCAGCCGGGGCATTCGGCAGCTCGCGATCCAGTGACTCGCGGTAACGCACGCAGCCCCGCAAGAACTTAGGCCATGGTGGCACTGCAACCTCCGGCACCACGCGCTCCGGCAAGAGATTCCAAAGCTGCGGGTGGTGCCAGCACAGGTCATGTCCGCTGCTGTCGCGGTGAGCTCGAATCCCGGCGCGCAACCGCCTCACTTCGCGAACGAGTTCCTCATGGCTCAAGGCTTCGAGATCGTCGTCCATCGCATCCTCCACAGCATACGCATATCGCGATTGTCGCCGCCCGCGCTGATCTCCGTTAATTCTGCGCCCGTGGATTCGCGACGTCTAACGCCCCGGTTGAGCGCGAGGGCTGTGTACTGAATCCCATCAAACGTGCAGTGGCAGCGACGCTTGGCGGAACGCAAAACGCCACCCATTCGGCGTGCGCACGTAGATGTCGCTGAACCAGACGCGGCGGTCGAACGCCACGCCGTCCTTGATACCTTTGACCCAGATTCGCGCTGTGACCACAGCGGTGTCCCCAATTCTTGCTGTTTCCCGCGGATCCTGACGCTCCTATCGCTTGCGCAGTCGCGCGACGATGCGCGAACTCAACTCATTGCTTGCCGCGAGTGGCCTGTGACGCCGACCGGTCGCTGTTATCCATGTCCCGGGCAATCTTCCACTCGCCGCCCGCTTGCCGCTGGAGGATTACGAGGTACTTCCCGCTGTCTTCGACTGGCTTACCGCCGGCGCGCGGAACACCGTTCCATCGATACGTGCCGCGGTCAAAGGCCCATTGGCCTGCGATCTCTACTTCTGCCGAGGAAAGGTCGAAATCGGATTGGGCGAATTCGCTAAAAAATGTCCTGAAGTACCCGACGATAGCGTCTCTTCCGGTAACTGCGGGTTGGTCCGGGTAGAGCACCAGGGCATCCTCTGTATACAACTCGGCAATCTTGCTGGCGTCCCCCGCCTTCCATGCTGAGACGTATGCGTTCCGAGTCTTGTCTATTCCCTTCCGCTCTTGCTGCGGCTGAGCGGCGCCAGGAAAAAGTCCCGCGCTCGTCGGTTGCTCTGCAACGGGCGTCATCAAGTCCTGAGCGGCGACCAGTTGCCATTTGCCGTCACGCCGCACCAGGACATCGGTCCATACAAAACGCCCTCGCTCCCCATCGCTGCGCGCGAAGGTTTCATGCCCTTGCGCGATGGCCACGTGCCCGATGAATCGCACCTTCATCTCATTCAGCTCGTTGGAAGTGAAGCCAAGGGGGTTCGCCTTCGTGTCATCGATGAATTCTTGCTTCGTGTACTGCGTGCCCTCCGGACTGACACCGATAAAGTCATCCGCGAAAATATGCTCGATGACCGCAGGATCACCGGACACTGCCACTTGGGCCCACGCGCGTTCGATCTCCCGGATTTCGGTTTCCGCCTTCGCGCGGTCGTAGGACGCATCGGCTGGGGGTCGACCGCAGGAGATCGTTCCCAACAACAAGAGCAGGCCGCCGATCATGTGCTTCGGTTGCAGCTTCGTCGTCATGAGCACCTCTCTTGGCAGGAGTTAGCGTCCAACGCGCGCGTTGAGCGACGCGCGGCATCGCTAACTTTCATGTTCGCCTTTCACTGGCTGTTGACTCGCACCGCCGCTGGCTCGCCGGCTCAGAATAAAGTATGCAATGGTGCAAACGCTGACGAAGGCCAGATACGGATAGATGAGCAGCAGATCCACGCGGATGTTGCACTCGCCCGTACAGTTGCGAGGAATGTACACACCCTCATAGGCGATGTATCCGATCCACGCAATCAAGAACGATGGCAGGTAGAACCGGTAGAACACGACGAGGCGTTTCTGGAAGGTCAACAGCAGCAGCGCTATCGCACCGTGGACCAAGACCAGCATCAGTATCAGAACGATCGCATTCATGGCATCACTTGGCCGGTCTCGTCTTCCTTATGCTCGGCCGCTCGCTTGAGCGCTGTTACACCCCAGCCCACTTGAGCCATCCGTAGGCGCAGAGCGCAATCGTCACCAGTCCGGTTACAGGGACTGCTCGGTAAAAGAAGCCATGCGTTGCGCGTATCACGATAATCCCAACGAGAAGCGACATCGCAAACGTCGCAACTATAGGAATCCACCACTCATAGATCAGGAAACCCAAACCGACGAGCGCGAACGTGGCCAGCAATGAAAGACCGCTGATGATGGAGAACGCGACACTGCGATCCCTAACGCGCGCCCGGTCCATGATGGTTGTTGCGCGAGCTGTCGATATGCCACAGAACAGCGCAAGAGCGTAGAGAGCGACTTGCATGGTCAGGCAACGGAACCGAACTTCTCGGCCCAGGTTGCTTCTTGATCGCGCATCATCTATCGGCTCGCTCCTGCTGGGTAAGTGTGAACGAGCAGCTCTGGGTGGATGAGCAATCAATTGGCACGGGATGCGACGAGTCGCAACCTTCCAGGCACCTGAGCTCGATGGGAATCTTCAAGTCATCGATGGCAATGGAAAAGGGAGTTATGGGCAGCGTTTCCGCAGCAGGCATCGCGAGGAGCTGAGGATCAGCGGGCCGGCAACCAGCGGTAGTCAATATCCCGAGATGGCCACTGACTTGAATCTCGATTCCATGGCGATTGAGCGTTGTTTCGAACGGCTGCCCGGCCTCCATGTGTTTGACCGTGTCGTACAGGTCTTCGGGCCGCTTGACTGATGCTCCGTTGAAACCAATAAATAGATCCCCCGTCTTGATGCCGGCAACTTCGGCCGGCGAACCGGCGTCCACTTGCCAGGCGATGGCGCCCGCAGGCGCGGAACGATCCGGTTCCGAGAAGCCCTGCTCTGCGGCGGACTGAGCGTTCATGGTCGCGACCCCCAGACAAACTGTTCCACTCAAAGGTAGTACTGCTTGCACGCCTGCCGCTTCCTTGGTCCAGGGCTCGATGCCGAATCGACCATCGATGATGACCCGACATTCTTTGATCGCTGCTGGACACTCGATCGTCTGCTTGTCCCAGGCACAGCCATAGAGGCATTCGACCGGAATGGAAGCAGGCGTCGATGCGACCTTGCGCACCAGCACTTCGATTCGAAAGCTAGCTGGCACGGACGATTCGGTCGCAGCTTGCAGAGTCATCATGGGCAACAAGAAGGAAGTCCCAAGAATCGATAGCTTCGTTCTCATGGCACGGTCCCTTGCGTCGCCACCCGTATTGTTCTACCTGATTCTGCGCCCGCAGATTGGTGGCGTCTAACGCGTTATGGTGCCGGCACTGTGCCTACCGCGTTTGCTCCCAACGCGTTGCTAGACGGCAGGCTGTCGCCGCCACTCGGACTCGAGCTGCGCGAAAATAAGGTCCGTGGCCCAGGCACCCTTGAACCACGTGCTCTCCCGCAGTTCTCCCTCCCGCCGGAACGCAAGGCGCTCAAGGAGACGCTGCGCGCGAATATTGCGTACATCAGTCTGGGAAAAAACTCGATGCAGCGCGAGCTTCTCGAACGCGTATCGAACCACCGCTCCAACGGCCTCGGTGGCGAATCCCTGACGTTGATGGACGGTAGCGAAGGTGAAGCCAAGCTCGGCCTGGCGGGCGTCAGCCCCACGGGTGCGAAGAGCAACGTCCCCAATGAGAGTGCCCGTGGATTGGAGACTCACAGCGAACTGAAACCACGTGCCAGGCGTTCCCGGCACGACGTCACGCAGGCTCGCGATAAACAGCCTCGCTTCGCTGAGTGGATAGGGGCACTCCCAACTCTGATAGCGAGCTACCTCTGCATCACTCCGGTATGCGGCAAGGGCCTCAGCATCGCCGGAAGCGAAGCGCCGGATGACGAGGCGCCTGGACATGAAATGCTCGAACGACGGATCTTCCATAACTACCGCATGGGCTTCTTCATGCCGTATTCGCTAGCCCCGTAGCCGTCGTGCCGCAAGAACCGCGACTCTAACGACCGCAGTGAAAATTGCGCAGGCCGTGACCCACAGCGCCGTGTTGGCTACTGAAACCACAACATACCCGGCGAGATCAGAGGGAAAGGCCTGGAACGCCTTCCCGATCGTCATCCACCAAACAGCGGCACCGGGCTCGATAAAGTAATCAAGAGTACTGGCGATAGCACGCGGCACAAGTTGAGGATACCCCGCCACACGCACGCCTATGGCAATCACACTCAGAACGAGCAAGCCGAACGACAGGGCAATCCACGCGCCCGTACGCCTCCTGCGGGTTTGCTCCAGCGCGACGCGGTGCTGCTTGCCGGGGCCGGCACGTCATCCCTTGTATGTTCACGGCGGTGGGCTTCGATGCATAACAAGAGGGTGTCTGCTACGGTTTCAACCGGCGTGATAGACCGTTCTACCCGAGGTTCCAAGACCGTGCGGGAGCGTGGGTCATCACGTCGGTTGAGCTCTTTTATCCCGAACAGTTGCGAGGGTTCAAAGCCCGCATCCCGCAAGGCTGGGAGAAGGAACCGTATGGCAGAGCCGATCAATATTGGAATTGATGTCTCGAAAGGCACCTTGGACGTGTGCACCTCATCGAACGAGGTGTTTAGGTACGACAACGACCCGGAGGGGATCGAGCCGCTGGTCAAACGCTTGAAGGATCTGCCGATCGAGCGTGTCGTGCTGGAAGCCACCGGCGGGTATGAAGCCCCGGTGGTGGCGGCATTGTCCGCTGCCCGCCTGCCGGTGATCGTGGTGAATCCTCGCCAGGTGCGTGACTTCGCCAGGGCGAGTGCGCGATTGGCGAAAACCGACAAAATCGACGCGGCCGTTCTGGTCGCATTCGCGCTGGCCATCAAGCCCGAAGTGCGACCCCTGAAGGATGAGCAAACCCAAGCGCTCGAGGCCGTATTAACGCGTCGCCGGCAGCTCATCGGCATGCTGACGACTGAGCGACAGCGGCTGGATAGGGCCGCCCCGCTGGTGCGCCGAGAACTCAAGGCACACATCGTGTGGCTCGTCAGGCGAATCAAAGAAATCGACCGTGACCTCAGCGGTTTGCTGCGAGCCAGCCCAGTGTGGCGCGAGCGCGAGAATCTGCTGGGCGCAGTAAAGGGCGTTGGCAAGCAAACCATCCTGTCGCTGTGTGCTTCATTGCCCGAACTCGGCAAGCTCAATCGTCGCAAACTCGCCGCTCTGGTCGGCGTAGCGCCTTTCAACCGCGACTCTGGCACGCTGCGCGGCAAGCGCCACTGCTGGGCGCCCGCGTTTGCTTCAACGCTGGTGCCCCATCAGCTTTCCTTCTCGCTGACGAGAAAGAGAATCAGCATCGCAGAAGCAAAGAATCGAAATGCATCCGGCAGCACATTCAATTGCTGGCTTTGCCACATCTCGAACCATTCACCGGCAATCACCAGCCAGCCGATGAAATACAACGCCGCAGTGACTCCCAGTCCAAGTCTTGCCACGCTTGCGGCACGTTGGAATAAAGCGTTCTCCCGTCGCGCCGCCCACATGCGAGCAGCGCCGATCCAACACAGCGCCGCAGCAATCGCTTCGACCAGCACGATGCACCCGAATATGGTGTACACCAGCGCCGGACTGGTGATGGCTCTCCACATAGCACCTGGATGCTTGAACGTGGTCTCCATACCCACTGTCGTCTTGACCGCTACGACGCCGACATCCGGCATCGTGACGTTTCCGAGCACTGCAAAGGTGAGCAACAGGGCCGTGCCCGCGACCAGGATGATCTTGATTATTTTCATTGTGGGAACTCCCGCTCCAACGCATTGTTAGGGGTATAGATATATCACCCGGAAATTAGCATCAGCGATTCGGTCGTGCACGGTGACCTGGGCGATGTGATCGTTTTGTGGCGCGGGACAGACTTTCCGCTGTTGGCCGCCTACTGAGGATCCATGTACTTCCGGTCCCCGCCCGCAGCGGGCAATTAGAATGACAGTGCTGTTCGTTGTAGCCATTCCGACCGCTTGATTTTAGAGGAGACGCAGCATGGACCGATTCACCGGCGGTTGCCTGTGCGGCAACGTCCGAATTGTGGCGTCGGGACTCCCATACCGGGTCGGCCTTTGTCACTGTCTCGACTGCCGCAAGCATCATGGGGCCCTTTTTCAGGCTTTCGCGGTGTTCCCTCAGGATGCGGTGACGATCGATGGCGAGACACGCGACTACGCCGGGCGGTATTTCTGTCCCCGCTGCGGCTCGTCCGTTTTCTCACGCAGCGCAGACGAAATCGAAGTGAACGCAGGATCCCTGGATGCCCCTGACCAACTGAGGCCAACCTACGAACTCTGGACGGTTCGTCGCGAGTCATGGTTGCCGCCGTTTCCACTCAAGACACGATACGACCGCGATCGTGACGCCACGGGGCGCTTTGAGGAGTAGGGTTGCGCGATCAATCTCTGCAGTACCCTTCGCCGGACCGGATCGTCAGGCAGTCCGATTTGTCAGTAAGCCACTTCATTCCGGTTTCCATACCGTTTGTCGCGCGAATGAATTCCTTTGTGCCATTGCGGTCGAAGTGGATCTGACTGCCGACGGTGCTTCCTTCGTAGGTTCGCGGGCCGTCAAGATCCTGAATAGTGATTTCGTACTTACCCTTGCCCCCTTCGATCCGAAGAAATGTTCCCTCGGGTCCGTTCCATTGGCCAAGCCATTTGTCCGTTGCAGGATCGGAACTCGTAACGTTGGAACTCGCAGCGTTGCTTGAGCCAGTGTCGGGCTCGCGCTTGATACAGCCAAAGAGAACGACCGTGAACACAAGCAATGCAGCCAGAGAGTGGTGCCAACCTTTCATGCGGAGCGGCTTGAAGCATTGCGAGACAGCTGGGACCTGGCGGCCCGCAGGAGAACGCGCGAGTACAGTTTGTGAAACCCGAGCAGCGCGCTGAAAACAGGACCCAGGGTGGCTCGACCCGTCTTCGCGTTACGCATGGGGACCACCGCGGAACCGAAGAAGAGCCGGGTGCCGATGATGGATTGCAGGCTGTCGGGCGCAGTCGCCACCATCAGCCAGGTACGCGTGCGGCCCGTGTAGTCTGCGAGCAGCAACTGATTTGGGGAACGCGCTTCGACCGACCAGGCCGCGAAGGAACTGAGATCGCCGCGCGCGAGTTCACCCGCCTCAACGTCCGTGGAGGGTCGTGAGGCAAACACCCGAAGGATCAACCGCTCAAGCTTGAACACGGCGGTGGTGTAGAAGGCTTCAACGAACTCGGCATGAGAGACCGGCCGAGCTACTTCAGTGGCGTAGCAGTCCGCGTAGGCTCCTGAGGCGAGATAGCGGGTCAGCAGCGCATCAGATGGCAATTCGCAAGAGCGGATCACGGGCACTCTAACGTCCCGGTTCGGCGACTGGACGATGCGAGGGTGTGGCGCTGCGATACCCGGCCCCGCGCACGACTGTTCCTGGTAGCGCGTTGGTCATCTTGCCATCGGCAATCACAGGCACCCCGTTCACGAGCACGTACTGCATGCCGATCGACAGTTGATTAGGGTCTTCGAACGTCGCGACGTCACGAATGGCATCGGGGTCGAATACCACCACATCGGCCCACATTCCCTGCTTGAGCACGCCGCGGTCAGTGAGGCGCATGCGCTGCGCTGGCAGCGCCGTGAACTTCCGGATAGCGTCCTCGAGCGTGAGCTTGTGCTCCTCGCGAACGTACTTACGCAGGACGCGCGGGAACGTTCCGTACGCGCGCGGATGCGGGTGCTCCTTGCCGAGAACCCCGTCGGGCGCCGTGCCCTGCGAATCGTTGCAAACCGATGTCCACGGCTGTTGCAGCGCAAGTGCGACATCCGGTTCCGACATCCCGAAAATGGCGTTGTAGGTATACGCGTCGTCCTCGACCAGGATATCCATCAACGTATCGATGGGATCCTTGCCGCGTTCCTTCGCGATCTGCGTCAGCGTCTTACCCTGCAGCGGAAGCAGACGTGGATTTGCCACCACGGCTATGAGAATCGCTTCGGGGCCCGGAATCTCCTGCCACTCGTTTTCCCAAGCAGCATCCTTTGTGAGCATGTCTTGCCGCATGCGCGCGCGCATCGCCGGGTCCTTCAACCGCTCGACCAGTTTCTTGTCACCGCCGTCATGCGCCCACGGCGGCAGGAACGCCGACATGCTGTTGAACCATGCCGGATACGCGTATGTATCGGCGCCGACTTCGACGCCGCTCGAGCGCGCCGCATCGATCTTCGCCACGATCTGCGGCATCAATCCCCATTGCGGTTTGCCTGCCGCCTTCAGATGCCAGATCTCCACCGGGATCTTCGCCTCGCGACCGATCCGCACCGCCTCGTCGATCGCTTCGAAGATGTGTGCACCCTCCGACCTCATGTGCGTTGCGTACACACCGCCGTATTTCGACGCTTCGCTCGCCAGCGCGACCAACTCCTCGGTGCTTGCATAGGGCGCAGGCGCGTACTGCAACGAAGTGGACACACCCACGGCACCGTCCTGCATCGCCTCACGCACGTGCCGCTTCATGCGCTCCAGCTCATCCGCGTTTGGCTGCTTGTCGGCATCGCCCAGCACCATGCGTCGCACCTGGGTCGCACCCACGTACGTGGCGAGATTGATTCCGAGTCCCTGCCTTTCCAGGCGCGCGAAATACTGGGCGAGCGTGCGCCAGTCCGGCGTCAGCCCGTAGTGCTCATAGATCACGCGGTCGGCGGCGATGATCGAATCATTGAGCGGCGCCGCCGAACCGCCCTCACCGGTGATCTCGGTCGTGATTCCCTGGAAGATCTTGGACGGCAAGTGCGGATTCACGAGGATCGTCAGTTCCGACTGGCCGAGCATGTCGATGAATCCCGGCGCGACGACTCTTCCGCGAGCATCCAATCGGCGCGTCGCCGCCTCGCCTCCGAGGTGGCCGATGGCCGCGATTCTGCCGTCGCGAATCCCTATGTCTGCGGCGTACCACGGCGAGCCAGTGCCGTCGATGATATGCCCGTTCTCGATTACCACATCGAACGGCGTCGCAGCGCCTGCGCGCTCTGGCGACCACGCCGCGACGATGCCCAGGACAACGAGCGCGAGATGAGCGGCCACTTTACTCACGAGTCGGACCATTGCGCGGTTCCAGTAATTCAATTCTGTTGCCGAACGGATCCGCAACGCGCCGCATTCTCCATCCCCGGCGGCATCGCGAGTTGAACGTGTTCGATGGCAGCTATTGGCACGTTGTCACACGCTGCCGAACGCTTCGTCATAGCGGACCACGCCAGACGCACCGCGCAACGCTCCGGCCACGAGCTCAGCGATCATGAAAACATCCTCTGGCACATCGAACTCAGATCGGATCGCATACCTGGCTGCCGGAACGAATCCGAAGCGCGGATAGTATTCCGCGTGGCCTAAGACGACCACGGCCTGGCAACCAAGCTGTTTGCACTGCTCCAGACCCTCACGCACGAGCGCAGACCCAATGCCTTTCCGTTGGTGGTCAGGCGCCACGGCCATCGGACCGAGTCCCATGATGTTCAAGTTGTCGTGCGCCGACAACGAGACTGGCGAGAACAGAACGTGCCCCACGACCGTGTCATCCACTTCCGCGACAAGCGAAACCAATTTCCCGGCTTTAGGCCGCAAGAGGTCAACGAGGTCCGCCTCCGCTGACGTTCCGAACGCGGCCCGGTTCACTGCATGAACCGCCGCACGGTCGGCTCTATCTTCCTGTCGAATGTGCATACGCCACTAAGGCGTGCTCTGGGAGAAACCCGTGTTAGCCCCGCAAAGTCTTGCTATACACAAAGAAAGCTTCATCGCGCACCCAGTCGAGAGACTCGTAGAGCGATTGCGCGACGGTGTTGGTTCTTGCCGTCGAAAGATCCATGTGTGTGACGCCTGCCTTCGCGGCGTGTGCTTCTGCCGCAAGCATGAGTGACTTGCCCGCTCCTGTGCCTCGAGCTTCGGGGCTCACAAACAAGTCGTACAGCGTATATGTGGGCGCTGCCTTGACCGAGCAAAACGTCGGATAGAGCTGGCAGAACCCGACCAGCGTCTTCGTCGCGGTCTCGGCGACGATGAGAACAGACTCTCTCCGTTGAAACCGTTCATTGATGAACCGCCGAGCGAGCGGCAGGTCAGGAGCCCGCTGGTAAAACTGCCGATACGCATCGAAGAGCAATGCGACAGCGTCGAGGTCGTCGAGTGTCGCAAGCCTGGTTGAGATTGTAGTCATTTGCAGTGACCCAGTATCACTCACGTTCCCTTTTCTCGGTCGCCGCGCTGAGGAGCCGGCCCGCTTCAGCGTTGCGCTCGGCGGGTTTCCCGCCGCTGCGCACGCATCGCATGATCGGCTCGCGCAATCAGGTCTTCAAGAGAAACATCGGACGCGCTTGGCAACACTTCGATGCCGAAACTCATCGACAACTGAAAGGGCCTCCCAGCTTGGTGATTGACCTCATCGATTCTTGCTTGCAGGTGTTTGCTGATGGCGATTGAAGCGGCGGTTTCGTCCACCAAAGCGAGAACTGCAAACTCATCGCCCCCGAGGCGCGCGATCACATCGCTCTCCCGAAAAACCCCGGTAAGCACCCGAGCCGCATCGACGATGAGCGCGTCGCCCGCCTTATGACCCTGCGTGTCGTTTACGTGCTTCAGGCCGTCCACATCGACAAATACCAGCAGGCATTTGGCATGGGTTCGGCGGGCTATTCTCAATCCTTGATCCGCGAGGAGAAGGAAGCCACGTCGGTTGCGAAGTCCTGTCAGTTCGTCGGTGAGCGCCAATTTTTCAAGTTCGACGCTGAGCTTTCGAAGCGATGCTTGCGATTGCTTGTGCCCCGTAACCGCCGCGGCCAGGGTCAATGCCGTCATTGTGGTCAGGCCCGTGAAGGCTTGCAGCAATAGAAGGGACTCATTGGTGGCGTCTTGGGCAAAGGGACCGTTGCCGTAGTACGTGGAGACGACTGCGATCGCGGACACGAGGCAGGTCGCCAGAGCCACGACGCCGGGACTAAAGCGACACGCGATCAACACCAGGCAGGGCAACGGCAGGAAAGACAGCGGATACGTGCCGTCCCCCGCAGGCGACTGGCCGACGAACACTAACGTGGTCAACGCCGCGAGCAGGACCAACGACCCGATGACCTCGGCAAACTGCCAGGGCCGACTGATGTGCAGTGGCTCGCGCCAGGTTAGAAGTACGGGCGCAATGACGAGCACGCCCATCAGGTCGCCGAGCCACCACGTCCGCCATGAGTCAAAATAGCCCGCAAAGTCCACGGCGCCCGCGAGATGCAGAGTCGTGACGCCCCAAGTGGGGGCCAGCAAGCAGCACAGCGTCTCGATGGCCGCAAAGCGGAGAACGGCCGGGCCAGACTCGAAGAGCCCGCCAACCCCCACCCAACGTTGCAGCAGGAAGGCTCCGAGGAGTGCTTGCAGCGTAGAACCGACGCCGATGCTGGCCGCGATCCCCAGGTTCGTGGCGCTGAAATCCGCATTTGCCGACAACGCGACCCAGACATTGAGCAGAAACGACCCCAGCCAAATGCCAGGCCAGACGCGCGGACCCCACAAGAGGACTGCGGCCAAGGCGATGCCTGAGGCGGGCCAGACCGCCGTGGCATATCCCGGTGGGATGGCAAGTGATAGTCCAAGCCCACCTGTCAGGCAATAGCCAAAGGCAAGGGCTATCACTTTGAGAAGGCGATCGGCAGAGAGCGCGCCTCCGCTCGCAGGGAGGTGCTGGCTTTCGCCTGTCAACGCTTGAGAGTCAACGGTGTCGTCGGGCATGGATCCGTCACGCCTTCGTAGCGCCTATCGTCCGCGTTGAGCGACACGCCGTTGTGTGGTGAATGCCGGCACTCTATCCATTCGCGTCTTCTCCAACACGTTATTAGGCACCACCGACGACCACTTCGCTCATGAGCGCCAACTGGTTGCCATCAGGGTCAGTGAACTCCGCCAAACATAGCTCGGATTTCGCCGTGCGGTTCACGACGTGAGGCTCCGCATTGAATTTGACGCCGCTGCCCTTGAGCGAAGAATACACAGCGCGGATGTCCGGGACCTGGAAGTAAATGGCAGACCCCCGCTGAGCCTTCTGGCCGGGCGGCATGACTCCTACAAGCAGCCGAACGCCACCGCAATTGAAGAATGCCATCTGAGGGGGAGCAGTGAACAGAAACGGCACGCCTAAAACGTCTCGATAGAACGCCACGCCCTTCTCAAAGTCATCGACTGGGATCAGAAGCTGAACAACCTTTGCGTTGGCAAGATTCATTGCGCTCTCCCCGACAAATGTCAGCGGTCACAGGCCCCGGTCGGCTTCCACTCCTCCGTCGGGATGGTCCACGGTTGAGCAGCGTCATGTATCACGATGAACAAGGCACGCCGGACTGACGACCCGCTATTGGTCAATCGCATCGGGGTCGTGGGCGGGGCCACTGCTCCTTCGCCTGCTCGGGCTTTTATTACCCTCTCCGGGGTCTCAAGACACTGCTCACCCGCTAACACGTACCAAGCCTCTGGCCCCGGGTGGGTGTGAACTACGGTGTACGCCTTCGGCGGCATCACCGCGAGGTAGGCCACTACCTCGTACGACTTAGCGGCAGGTAATTTATCCGAGGTCAACTCCAGCGGCCCGACGCTGGCGACCAATTCACCCTGCTTCGGCACGTCGTTCTTGCGGCCGAAACTGAAGAGCCAGAGCTTGCCTTCCGTTTCGACCACCGTACCGGCTTGATTGTTGGCGGCTTCGGCGGTCTCGCTCGCCTGCAGCCTATTCACATGCCAGAAGAGTGGCCCTTCGGGGAACTGTGAGACTTGCACTTTGGCAAGGAGTTGACACCCGAACTCCTTCGACTTCAGCCCGTCCTCAAGACAGCTAAAAAGCCGGTGGTCGTGAGCGGCTTTGTCGGTCGCTTGTGCTCGCGCCACTGACACTGATGCTGTCATCAGGTACAGAGCCACGACGACAACGGCACAAACGTACGAACGCTTACCCAAATACATTTCGTCCTCGAGAATGAGTCTCACTCGACAGGACTGCATCAGTACAGACCACCGGGCTCTTTCGGATAGCAAAGCGCCGCATCTGGAATAGTCACGCCTGGTAGTTTGCTCGATGTCCAGATATGTACCGCGTTGGTCAGGTCCACGGCCTCATCTAGTGAGCCTCCCTTGACGTTTAGCGTCTCAAGGTAACCAGAGCTCTGATGCCACAGTCGCGATCCGCAACTACGGCAGAAGGCACATTCCAGCGCATGTCCGGAGGGCGTTTGCCGTGTCCAGAACGCGGGATCACCTTGTACTACTTTGAATGTGTCTCGCCGGATAACAAATGAAATGCCAAACGCGGAAGAAGACTGCTTTTGACATTCAGTGCAATGGCAAACGTACAGCGCTAGCGGCTTCCGTGGGGCGCGGTACCGGATATGCCCGCACTGGCACCCGCCACTTTGGCATTCGTCTGAATTCCCGATTGCCTCTGACATGAGCACGCTCATGATGCTCTCAGTTCCTCGATCGCTTCTTGCAACTTCGGATAGCGCTGGATACAAGAATCGTAGGCGTGCGAGATCCACTCGGCGTCAGTCACGACCTCACATTCGGCTCTCTCAGTCCACTCCTGGTTCGAGTGAACTACCAACACCTCGCCAGACGGCCGTATCAAGAGAACTCCCCCCATATCCTCATACACGGGCAAGGCGCTGAGAGCGCGTGCGAGAATCACGAGCTCGGTGTCCAAGCCGACCTTGGTTGGATCCTGCAAATATTCCGCAAGCGCTTCTCGTACTTTCACTTCAGCGTTTGGCATATGGAACACGCTCCTGCCGGCATTTAACGACCGAGTTGAGCGACGCGCTGCTACGCAATAGATGCTGGCACTTTATCTCTCCCGCGCTTGTTCCAAGGCGTTATTAGACGACGAGCGAACATTCAGCGCACTACACATTACCCGTGACTCTAAAGAAGCCGCACAAGATAGCGATGGAAAAAAAACGCCGGGATCAGCCAGAGACACGCAAGAACATACGATGACCAAAATGACAAACCGTATCGAAGGGCAAGAATAAACGGGAGGAGAAAAAGCATTATGACCGGAACGGCGATGAGGATACTTTTCGCAAATTCGACCGTCTTCTCTGTGTCGTGATGTTGAGCGTACGCCATTGGCAATACGAGCATGGTCGCCAAGGGCAGAGCGACCAAGAAACCGGCGGCTCGCGGAAATCTGCCAGACAGCCAAGCCGCGATACCAATGATCAATGCGGAAAGGACAACATTGAGGCCGAACGCCATATCAGCACCCCTCAGAACCAGAGACAAATCAGTCAGAGTCAGTGATCAAGTCGGATCTCTATCGAACGTTCTCGTCCCTGGCGGCAACTGAACCCACGGGTGCCTGCGGCTGTCGTAGACCGAAACTCGAGGCGCTGGAAACTTAGGGTCAGCAAACGCGCCCACTGCGACGCTCACAGACTCATTGTGACCTTCTTCTGTATGGAAGACGGTAGTCCCACAGACTGGGCAGAATCTGAAGATGAACTTTGCGCCTTGGTCCCCGATGCGGATGTATTCGGTGGCGGTACCGAAGACTTCGAACGGAGCAGAGAAGCTGGCCAGTGCTGCGAAGGTGCTGCCGGTCCTTCGCTGGCAGGCGAGACAGTGACAAATGCCAACGCCTCGTGGTTCGCCCTCGACGTGAACCCGCAATTGTCCGCAAGAACAAGAGGCTGTTCGGGAAGACATTGAGCACCTCGTCGGAGACCTCGTTACGCCTAAGGTCCGCGTTGAGCCATCGTCACTGTCATAGCCGGGTCTTCGTCTTCACCCCCATCGCCTTGTCCCATTCGTCCGAGGTCATCTGCTTCACCGTCTGGCCGAAGGACCAGATGTGGCCCTCGGGATCCACGGCCCGATAGGTGCGGTCGCCGTAGAATTGCGTTGTCGGTTCCATTGCGATCGTCGCGCCAGCCTTGCGCGCGCGTTCGCAATGGGCGTCGACGTCGGTGGTGAGCTGGACGTGCACCGTCTGCGTGTTGAAGCCGTCGATCGACGTGGGACTCTTGTGCATCGGACTCCATTCGGAGCCGACCATGACGAGACCGTCGCCGAAGCGCATTTCCGAATGCATCAGCTCGTCATTGGGTCCGAGGATGACCATCGAGGGCTCGAAGCCGAACGCTTCTTCGAGCCAGCGCAGCGCCTTTTTCGGATCCTTGTAGGAGACGGCAGATGAGACCGACGGGCGGGGTTCCAGGTTATCCATGATGCACTCCATTGCTTCCGACGGAGGTCATATTTTACCTCCATTAGACGGCGATAGCAGTCCTGCCGCCCGATCCTGATCTCCTCGGTCCGGGTCAACTCGCCGTTCGCCATACCAGATATCCAGGCTGTCGCGCCGGCGCAGCGCCTTCGGCCCCGCGAGGACGACCCGTAGCAACATGCCGAGAATCTCGCGTCCCGAGTGTGTCCGCAGCTTGCGCCCGGATGTCGTCACGGATTCCCGGAGAATCACGAACCGACCCTGGCGCCGCAACGCCCGGCTCATGACGGCCTCTTCCGCAACGAACAGCCGCTCATCGAAGCCACCGACCGCGCGAAAAGCCTCGCTCGTGCAGAACAGGAAACATCCGCTCGCCAGCCCGACCACGCGGAAGAGAGGCACCATGACGGCAAGCAGCACGCGTCCATAGCGCGGTAAACGGCCGTCCAATCGAAACGCGCTGCCGCCGCCGACTGCGCCGCCGCGCATGGCCGCGATCGCCGCCCGGACTGTGGCCTCGATAACAATCGTGTCGGCGTCGACAAACACGAGCATCTCACCAGCCGCCTCTCTCGCTCCCGCGTTGCGCGTAGCGGCGATTTGGCGGCGTCTCACCGGGATCACGCGCGCTCCATGCGCGTGAGCGACCGCGGCAGTGCCGTCGGTCGAGGCGTCATCAACGACGATGACTTCGATTGCCTCGCCAAGTCTGCGCGTCGCTTCATCGATCGCACTCAAGGTGCGACCCAGAAGCCGCTCCTCGTTGTACGCCGGGATGATGAATGAGATTGATACTGGCACTCAATCCTTCACTAACGCGCTTCGCGCTCGTCCGATGATGAGCTTCACGGCTTGGACGAACACCAACGCACCGGTCACGACCTCTACAAGAATCGTCATGTTCATCGCCGGGGTGTGCGCTGAGAACGGTGCTACAACGTAGTGGCCGAGACTGTCGAGTCCCAGCAGCGCGTAGACGGCCAACACGAGCGACCCCGCAATCTGGTAGCCGCGCGATAACACCCACCACCCACACACTCCCACGGCCGTCATTCCAACCCACGCGAGGTACACACCTCCACGAGTCCACGACGTCGGTAAGCCTGGGTAGTCCCTTATGAACTCAGCATTGTGGCCAAAGTGCACGAGGCTTGCTGCCCCATACACCAGAAGCAGAACCAGCAAACTGCGATATTCAGAGTTGCGCATTGCCGCCTTGAGGATCATACGCGTGACCACGCACCGATTTCCGTGCGGCCGATGATCACGCTGCCATTTGCGATCACCTCCCGACGCAATCGCTCAGCCAGGGTCTCGATCTCGACCTCGGCGGCCGTGGCAAGACTCATTTTCTCGATGGCCGGCAGCAGGCTTTCGACCAGATCAGCGACAGCCTGCAACCAATCCATGCACTCCGCACCGCCGCCGACAAAGGTCTGCATTCGCATCGTAGGCGCTGTCAGTCCTGCCCCGACGAACGCCTGGTGCAACCGAGCGGCCATGTTCGTGTCCGGGGTGCCGGCAATGCGAAACACGTCGCCGATCCATTCGCGGCAGCGATCGTAGGTCGGCGCCGGCGGAGACGATCGTGCGCTATCCCAGTCCGGCTCGTGAAAAGCGATCACGCCACCCGGCCGCACGTGCTCGGTGAGCCTGCGGAGCATCAGCGTCGGGTCCGGCTGGAACAGCAGGACGTATCGCCCGACCACGGCATCGAAGCGCCGGTCGAAGACCATCTCCGTGGGATCGCCCTGCGCGAAAGCTCACGTTGCGTATTCCGCGGGCCCTCGCCCTTTCCGTCGCCGCAGCGATCGCGGCTGCCGCTCTGTCGGTGCCGATCACGGTTCCGACTTCGCCAACCAGATCGGCGACCAGGAACGCGGTATCACCCGGCCCACTGCCAACATCGAGCGCGTGCATGCCGATCGCGACCCCGGCCTCACGGAAGAACTGTCGCGTCACCGGCGCGATCAGGCGATCCTGTGCGCTGAGTCGCTCCAACTCGCGACCTGAATGACCGAGCGCGTAGATGGGACTCACCATTTGCGATTCTCCTGACCGCTGCGTCGCCCAGTTACGCAACCCGCCGATCGTTGCGCGCGCGCAGATTCGCGTACCACTGGCCGGAAAAGAGAAATCGCCAGAAATTGCAAAATTGCTCTGCATACAGCCGCCGCACGAAATCACGTGGACCCGTGAAGGGCGGCACCTGTTGCCGTTCCAGGGAATGGCCGAAGCCCTGCAACATGAGTGCCGCGATGATGCACAGCAGACCGACAACCAAAAACCACCAACCAAAGACGATGGCCGCAAGCAGGAGCACATGTCCGAACACGAACAGGGGCACTGCAAAAACATGTATCAACAGATTCGCGATGTGTTTGTGCACCGGCGGGGTCTCGCTCCAGGCCCAGGCCAGGAGTTCGCGGAAGGACATCGAGTCTCGGTTCTCGGAAGTTGATTGCGGCATGGCCGAACCGGAATCCCTTAGGACTTCAACTTCTTCGAAGATTTCGACTTGCCAGAACTGTTGAGGGCGACCGCTTGGCGAACGAGCGCCTTGAAGGCGGACTCGTCAACTTCTTCTCCTTCGTGAATGTCGATCGCGCGGCGTACGTTTCCCTCGAGACTCGAGTTGAAGAGACGGGCCGGATCCTTCAGAGAGGCGCCCTTGGCGAAGGTAAGCTTCACGACACTCTTGTAGGATTCGCCAGTGCAGATGATGCCGTCGTGCGACCAAACCGGTGTGCCCATCCACTTCCACTCCTCGACCACGTCGGAGTCTGCTTCCTTGATGAGCTTGCGCATTCTCCCGAGGGTTTTTCCGCGCCAGTCCCCGAGCTCGGTGATTCTTTTCGTGATGAGCTCCGATGCCGACTGGCCTTGGCTCGCGCCCGACCTTTTCATGTTCTCACCTCCGACAAACTCAAGCCACAGAACCCCACTACTTGCCTTGACCTTCACGTTCATTGGCCAGTTGCAACCTTGCGTCCTGCGGGCAGCGTTCGGCCGCGATCAGACACAGCTCGAACGGCCGGCTATCGAGCGCGAGGCAATTTGTTCCCAAAAGGCAAACCTGCGCACCTGAGTGTTCGCGTTCGAACTCATCAGGCAGGAGATTCGCCAGGCGTTGCTCCTCTGCAGATCGCTCGCGCCGCTCTTGGGAAGGGGGTGCGGACGGCCGCTCCGAGCAGCCCAAGCTCGCGCCGAGAAGCGCGGCGTAAGCGGCTCCGCGCACCAAAAGCATCAAGCCGCGCATGGCACAACCGTCATAGGACACTTTAACGTGGCGTGTTTCTGTTACGGGTTGACCAGGCCGCACGCCGGCAAGCATGACAGCCTACAAGTGCTTAAAGAATTCAGGCGTGTCTTGCCATCTGTCGTTCAGACCGTCGACGTAAGTAATAGGAACCTTCGAGAGTTCCTCCTCCGTTACGCCCTGTAGGCAACCTACGTTGACACCGTACATCTTTCCAATCGGTGTTTCGTTTCCCACACCAAAGGCACGGACCCCGCAGTGCTTGCAGAAGAAGTGCTGGTTCTTCTTGGTGTTGAAACGATACTCGGTGAGTTCCTCTCTACCTGCGATCAGACGAAAGCCTTCCGGCCTGGCAACGGCGGGCCAGAAACGGTTTCGTCTGCAGATTGAACAGTTGCATCTGTACGTGCCTTGCGAGAGGTCGAGATCGGCCTCGAACCTAACCGCTCCGCAGTGGCAACTACCGGTATAAGTCTTCAACATGATAGGGATTTAGCAATTAGCAGCATCGTGGCCCTTGCAATGCGATCTGTCATGACAGCCCCGTCCTCAGAAGCCGAACTTCGTCAGGGCCTCAAGCACCCGCCCACGCATGGTGTCCGACTTCATCGGAAACGCCCGACAAAAGTCCTCCAGAGTGAGCGCAGCATTCCGCTCGCGAACATTCGCCGCCCAGAATTCTGCCCGTCCGCTGTCGCCCTTCATGGCATGCGCCGCGGCCGCAATCATCGCGATCAACACATGCGCACCGGGCGAGCGCGCGCCGCGCTCCGCCCACTCGGCCGCTTCCGCGTCCTCGCCGAGCACCATGTGCGTGAACGAGCGAGTCGCGAGCATCGCGTAGTGCAACGGATCGAGCGGGCTCAACCGAATCGCCAGGTCGACGTGCTGCCGGCCATCCAGCGCTCGACCGGCGAGCGCCTCGGTCCACGCGCGGGCATAAATGCCTTGAGCGTAGTGCGGACTGATCTCCGTGGAGCGCTCGAGCCAGCCGAGGCTCCGATCGAGATCTCCCTCGAGCCAGTAGGTGCGCCCCATGGTGAAGTTGACGAACGGATCGAGGGGATCGAGTTCCAATCCGCGCTCGGCGAAGCGGCGCGCCTGGCCGATCGCATTGGCGAGATCGTCCGAGTAATGCATGAATGCGGTCTGAAAGTGCACGAAGGACAAGCCGGCGTGCGCGCGCGCGAATGCGGGATCCAGCGCGACCGCGCGCTCGAAGAGACCGGCAGCCGCAGCGTTGTCGACCCGGTTGAAACGATAAAGGTGTTGCAGGCCGAGGTGGTAGGCCGACCACGCATCGAGATTCTCGACCGCGGACAGGCGTGCGCGGCTTGCCTCGTGCATCGGAATGCGGATCTCGAGCGCGGCAAGGACCTGGGAACGGATCTGCTCGCGCATCGTATGTACATCGTCGATTCGGCCGGAGAAGCGATCGGCCCAAACGATTCCGCCATCCGCGGTCTCAACGAGCTCGACGAAGACGAGGAGATTTGATCCAGTGACTTCGATCGAGCCCAACAGGCAATAGCGGACACGCAGCAGCCGCCCGATCTCGCCGAGATCAGTTTCGGATGCGCGCAGACGAAACGATGAGCCGCGGGCCGTGACGAAGAGCCAATGCAGGCGTGCCAGGTCCGTGATCAATTCGTCCGGGAGCGCATGAGTGAGAGCCGCGTACCGCTCGTCGCTTGCGACCAGTCGAAACGGCAGTACCGCAAGCGAGGGTCGGGAGATTCCCTCCAGGCGCTGAACCATGGCACCGAGGCTGGGCGCGCTCCGGTCGCCTGCCGACTCTGCGGCCGAAGCAGCAACGCCCTGTGAGGCTCGGATCTGAGCGACGAAGCGGTACCCCTGACCGTGGACCGTCTTGATGAATTGCTGCGTCTTGCCATCATCGCCGAGCGCCTGCCGCGCCGACTTGATGCGGCTCGCCACAGCGGCGTCCGAAACGACGCGACCGTCCCAGACTTTTTCGATGATCTCGTCCTTTGAGACGAGGCGCTCGCTGTTTCCGACCAGCAGCGCGAGCAAGGCAAAGACCTGCGGCTCCACGCTGATGGTCTCGCCGCGCGCGCGCAGCTCGATCGTGGCGAGATCCAGTTCGAATTGACCGAACTTGTAGAGCATCGGCCGCAAGAATAGATCACGCCCGGGTGATCCCCAAGAAATTCTCCAGAATTTCTCCAGGCGTTCTGCAAGCTTTGGCTGCGCGCGCGTGCGAGTCTTATCGCGCCGGGCTGCGGAAGTTTCGCTGCCCCAACCAATCAAGGAGTCACACGATGCCACTCGTTACGATCGACGTTATCAAAGATGTTTTCACACCGGCACAGAAGAAGGAACTCATCGCGAAGGTCACGGAAGCAATGATCGCGGTGGAAGGCGAAAACATGCGCCCCGTCACCTGGGTTCGAATCAATGAATTCGAAGGTGGGGACTGGGCGATTGGCGGCAAGGCATTGCGCGCCGCGGATGTTCACGCGCTGGCTACAGGCAAGGCCGCGTAGACCACGCGAATCCGGGCGGCGGTCGGCAAAGTGGTGTCTCCCGTCACAACAAGATAAGGAGTGAATGCCATGCTTCACGCGGAGATGACTTGCAAGTCACTGCGGGCACTGCTGGGTTCAACAGTGCTTGTTGCGTCAGGTTTCGCTACTTCGCCGGCCTCCGCCGAGGATCTCGCTCAGCAGCCGGCGATCAAGTGGCACGCAGATGACTCAGCTCTCAAGTGGGGTCCGTGCCCGGACTTCTTGCCAGCCGGGTGCGGCCTCGCTGTGCTGCGTGGGGACCCTGCGGAACCCAACGCCGATGTCTTCTTCAAGGTCCCGGCCGGCTCTCAGCTGCCGTTGCACTGGCACACGTCCGCCGAGCGCATGGTCCTGGTCGCCGGCGAGCTTCACGTGGCCTACGAGGGCCAGACATCCACGGTCCTCAAGCCCGGAACCTACGCGTACGGTCCGGCCAAGCTTCCACACAGCGGCTCATGCGTCAGCACCACGCCGTGCGTTCTTTTCATTGCGTTTGAATCGTCGGTGGATGCGGTGCCAGGCAACGGCGAGTAGCTGGGCTGTCGCGAGTCGCGGATTCACGGCGCTGCTTCGGTGGCACTTCCCTGAGCATCGCCATTCTCGTCGATCTGGAATGTGCAGCGCTGCGTCTGCTTGCATGGCGTCGACGTCTCCCAGGGACATCCTGTCAAACACCGCAATTCAGCGCTCCCGATGTCATCAAAGGCGAGAGTGAAGCGAGTTGTTGGCTTCGGGTCCCTGGGCATGACAGCGGGTCTCGCGAGAAGCTCAGGGTCTGCAGGTAGGCATGTGTCGGCAGTCGTCCAGATACCGAGAGAGCCGCTGATGGGGACCAGCGTTCCCGCGCGATAGATCGTGGCCTTGAACAACTCGCCGGCCACCAGGCTTGGAAGCACCTCGCGCAACTCCTTGCCTTGCTGGATTGGTACCGCGTTGAAACTCGTCAACAGATCTCCTTCCTTGAAGCCTGCAATTTCAGCCGGAGAACCGGTCGCCACCGACATGATGAGTACGCCCGCAGGAATCCCCGTCAATCCCTTTGCTTCTTCGGGCTGAGACAGCCCGGGGGCAAGACCCAGGCATACCGTGCCGCTCAATGGGCGTACCTGATCTGAGCCGCTTGACTCGTCGACATACGGCTCGACGCCACTCCGACCATCGACGATTGCGCGACATTCATTTCCTTCCACCGGACAGTCGATAGTCGTGGCCTTCCAGGCACAGCCATTGAGACATCGGACAGGAATCGTGAATGGCCCCGACGCGCGCTTGTGCACCAGGACTTCAATCCTGAAACCAGCGGGCTCCGCAGCGGCCGAGAGAGCCACCGTGAGCAACAACATCAACAGGCTCAGACTGCGCAGATGCTGCATAGCTGTCACTCCTCCGAGCCCACTGTAATGCCGGGCGACGGCGCCTCGTTCCATATGTCGACGACGCAGCGCCAGCGACCGTCAGTATCCTTGCGCCAAATCGCGACGCCCTTTCCATGTAACGTTTGAAGAGTTTGATCGGGTCCGGGGAACGTGTACACGCTTCGTGCATGGGTGTAAGCAAGGTCTCCGCCCTTCGCCACCACCACGTCCTCTGGTTCCCAAGTGACGCTGAACCCTGGAGTTGCGAAGGAAGACGCGATGTAGTCACGAATCGCACCCTTCCCGACCAGAGGGCCCTGCCCGGGTGGGAACATGATTGCGTCATCAGCCAGGAAAGAAATACTGCGTTGTAGATCCTTGTTTCGTGCCGCCGCAGCCCACTCGCGCTCCGCAGTCAGCACAGCCATTCGCGCCTCGTCCGGAGTCGACGAGTTGTGACAGGCAGCCTGTAGCATCACGAGGCAGATGACTACGCCAATCAGATTGATGTTCATCGCTTGCTTCTACTGGCACTCCTACGCTCAGCCGTATATCAATTGAAACTCTGCTTTCCCTTCGGCTTGTCGCAAGCGGCTGTACGTTCTCGCATGCCACTAGCCTCATTCCACACCAAACGCTTCTCGTTGTAGGCCAGAGGTGCTTCAGCGACTTCGCCAGGGCGAGTGCCGTGGGACCAATCGGCCGGGCAGATTGCGGTGAAACTGACAAAGCCACCAGTTCCACCCCGCAGACGCGGAAACCCGACTGCCACCAAGGCGCCGGTCGCAGGTAGTTGATCCAGATTGGTGACGGCCTCGGCCTGCATGTAGCCGTTGTTCATCAGCCAATCCTCTCCAACCAAAGTTGGTGTGGAATCTGTGTCCAGCGGTTCGTGGCCATGGAGCAGGATGTGACGTTCGAGGTGCAGCAGCTTGAGCGCATCGAGACTCACGCCGGGAAACTTGCCGTCGGCGGGCTGCATCAACGTCTTGTCAGGCCAGCGCTTGGACCAGTCCGAACGCACCATGACAACGCTCCCTGCTGGAATCGCGCCGTGAGTGTGTTCCCATGCACGCACATCGTCAGCTGTGAGGTGATAGTTAGCGTCTCTCTGCACCTGCTCGACGATGGAAATCACCGCAAGTTTGCGCAGTGCGATCGTGGCCGGTAATTCATCAATCGCTGGAAAGCATTGATGCCAGTGCGCGGGAGGATCCAGTTGTGTGCCGAATTGGTCGGTGGGTAGGACATACGCTGTGGTTTCGAGGCCCGTCTTCTCGTAGGTAAGCGCATCGTACGGCGAGGTGTCATCGAGTCGTGCCTTGCCCTGCTGGAATTCCGTCACAGACGGGAAGCCCTTCCAAAGTGGCGTGTCTGGCGTCAGCACATGAGACAGCGAGACGAATCGGGCACGTGCAATGGCATTGTCCCAGACGTTCCAAAGTCCCGGGCTTTGGCTCTTGGCCTTGGTGCAGCCGATCGTCGGTAAGACCGTCGCGCCCGCGAAGGCAATGCTGGTTAGCTTGAGCAGTCGGCGGCGATCCATAGCAGTCCTCCCGGTGGGCTAACGACCGCATTGAGCAAGTGATTCGGCCTGACGCCCCCGATCATGTTTGTCCATAGTCACTGCACCGGCCACCGTACAGCACAACCACGTTCGGGGATTCAAGAGTCAACGCGGTCCCAGGCGTGCTCGTTCCTCGTTACCACTCCACCTACCTCGATTAAGACCGGTGTCTTGCCATGGAACGAGGCCCGCCAATACCGCTGCACCAGGCGAAGGTATGGATTGGTTGCCATCGTTCCCAAAGCAAATATGCGTCCACTCTTGCATTCCAGGACCTTCCCGACCCCCTCGGGGTTGAACGAGAGTTCTCCTTTCACAGTATCCGCATCGGCCATTGTTACGACCGCAAGAATCCCGACTATGGCTCCAATGCGCCGCATGCTCCCTTGACGTCCGCGTTGAGCAATGCGCTGCAGTGTGATGGGCGTTGGCACTTTATCCCTGCCGCGGTTGATCCAACGCGTTGTCAGGTGGCGCATTCATGGGCCCAAGTACTTTAGCTGAAACGCATGCCAGATCAGACCGATCCCGGCGAGCGTCGCGCCAAGTCTGCCCGCGTAGAAAGCCAGCGACTGTAGTCGGTCAGAGCTCCCAACGATACGCTCCACATAGGCATCGAGTGGGCCGTCGACCCCAAGGAAGTTCCTCGCTAGCCCGGCTGCGAGGATCAGAAGAAATCCGATCAGGACGAGGAGACTCGATGCCTTGGGACGTCTCAAGGCGAGCACAAAGCCTGCCACGAACAACAAGGCTGCGGGAACGAGATCGAGGAGCATGTGCACCAGGTGAGGATCGAAGTCGTGCATGACGTCAATGCACTCCTGTCAGCTAACCGACGTCAGCTCCGTCAATCGGGAATTTCAGCCTCGACCAGTTTGGCGAGAAGCGTCAGAGACTCCTGCCAACCGAGGTAGCAGGCCTCGGCGGGAATGGCGTCAGGAATACCCTCCTGGACCACCTTCAGTTCGGTTCCCACCAAGACTTTCTTCAGAGATACGGTGGTGTCCATTTTCCCTGGCAGGTTCGGGTCGTCGAAGGCGTCGGTGTAGCGGAGCAGCTCGTTCGGTTTGAGTTCAAGGTACTTCCCGCCAAACGAATGGCTCTTGCCGGTCGTAAAGTTCGTGAATGACATCTTGTAGCTGCCCCCGACCCTGGCATCCATCTGATGAACCTTGCCGGTGAAACCATTCGGCGGCAGCCATTTGGCCATGGCATCAGCATCTAGAAAGGCCCGATATATCCTTTCAGGCGTTGCACGAATTACACGATGAAGTTGTACAGTGCTCATGGGAATGACTCCGTGAAAGTTCAGAGGACGCCCCTCTGAATGTAAGACGATCGAGACGTCCAAGAATCGACACGCCAACGACCGATTCGACGCGTCGTGAGGCCCATCGTTCGCTTCGGGCGGCATACTGCGGTGCTTTGCAGCTGCCGCATCCAGGCGCGGCGCGTGAACTAACTGTCCGCTGCGGATCCTTCCAGCGTTCGCTTCATTGCGGCTAACCCTTGCAACATCATCTCGCCAACGGTGTCAGCAACCTCATTCGGCATCACATCCGCAATCCAGACAACCCGACACTTGTCGTCGCCTTCCGCAAAGACCTGGATAGACGCGTTGTGGTGAGTAAGCGGCTCGCCGCGAGCGGACCAAGCGTGTCGACGCGTCTTGTCGTCGACGGCGACGATGATCTCGCGTACTGCCATCCCATTTGCGAAGGTTATGCGACGCGAGTCGCCTTCCAGCTTGCAGTCGACGACGAACCCGGGGACAAGACGTTTATGAATAGAGCCCACGTCCCGGATTGCGTCCCAGACAAAGCCCGCATTTCGAGTGATTTCAGCTTCCTTGCAAATGGTAGCCATGGAGCGCCTCCGTCGGGGATCGATTGATAGTGCGACCGTCGCGTAACGTCCCGGTTCAGCGGCCGTACGATCCAACCCAGCTTCACGCCTGAGCCGCGGCTTTTCAGGGTTTCCAATCCACTGAGTGCTCTTCGACGTACGCATCGACGGCGGCGCCTATGGTGGGATGGAAGTTCGCGGCACCGAAGCGCTCGAACAGCTCAAAGCGCTTCAGCTTGTCCTTGACCGGGTCCTTCATTTCCGCGAAGTGCATCTCGATGCCCGATTCACGCAGGGCCTGCTGCAGCTCGGCGAGCATGTCCGCCGAGGTCACGTCGATGCCGGTGACCGGCTCGGCGGTCACGATGATCCGCTGCACCGGTGTCGGCGATTGCGCCACGGCCTCGAGCACGCGCTGGTGAAACAGCTCGGCATTGGCGAAGAAGAGCGGCGCATCCCAGCGGAACAGGACCAGGCCCGGAACGAGCCGCGCTTCGGGATAGCGCTTGATGTCGTGGAAGCCCCGGATGCCCTCGACTCGGCCCAGCACGGCGTAGTGTGGCCGCCAGCCGTCCCATAGAAATTCCATGATCGCGATGACGATCGCCAGGCCGATGCCTGGAATCGCTCCGAATGTTGCGACCCCAACGAAGCAGACGACGGACAGCCAGAACTCCCAGGGCTGGACACGGAAAATGCGGCGCAGGTCGGCGAATTCGAACAGGCCGATGGCCGCCGCAATCACGACGGCTGCCAGCGCACTGTTGGGCAGGTCTTCCAGCAGATTGGGGGCCAGCAACACCAGCAGGGCGACGGCGACGGCACCGACCACGCCGGTGAGCTGGGTCTTCGCGCCCGCGGCTTCGGCGACCGGCGTGCGCGAGGAGCTGCTGCTGATCGGAAACCCCTGGAACAGTCCAGCGGCCAGGTTGGCGGCGCCCAGTCCGACCATCTCCTGGTTCGGATCGACGTGCGAGCGGGTCTTGGCCGCATACGTGCGCGACAGGACGCTCGTGTCGGCGAACGCCACCATGGCAACGGCGCAGCCGCCGATCACCACCTGGCCGAGGTCGGCGAGACCGATCCACGGCAGCGCGAACGACGGCAGACCTTGCGGCAGCGAACCGAGCACCTTCACCCCGGCGCTCTCGTCCAGGCCGAGCACGCCGACCGCGACCGTGGCACCGACGACGGCGATCAGGAGGCCGGGGATTCGCTTCCAGGGCTTGAGCAGCATGATCGCCGCCAGTGTGCTGGCGCCGACCGCGAACGCCGTCCAGTTGGCTTGGCCACCCAGGATCGACTGGACGATCTGCACGAAATCGCGCCCCGGCCCGACGCTCTTTATCGAAAAGCCGAACAGCTTGGGCAGCTGGCTGATCAGCACGGCGAGCGCGATGCCGTTCATGTAGCCGTAGCGGATCGGTTTTGACAGCAAGTCGGTGACGAATCCCAGGCGCATTACGCCGATCAGGATGCACACCAGCCCCGACACCACCGCCATCAGGCTCGCCACGGCCACGGCGCGCATCGGGTCGCCGGCAGAGACAGGCAGCACGACCGCGAGAATCACTGCGGCGAGCGAGGAATCCGGCCCCAGCACCAGAATGCGGCTCGGGCCGAACAGGGCGTAAGCGAGCAGCGGGACGATGGTGGCGTACAGACCGTAGATCCCCGGGACGCCCGAAGCCACTGCGTAGGCAATTCCAACCGGCACCAGCATGGTGGTCAGCACCAGGCCGGCCATCAGATCGTGGGGCAGCCAGGCGGCTTCGTACCGACTGAGCATCTGCAATCCGGGCAGCCAACGTTTCCAGCCGTTCATGCCTTGTCCTTTGAATGGTTCCATTCTTCGCGAAGAATCAACCGAGATAACGCTCCGCCTCGCGTAGCAGATCGCGTTGTGGGGGAAGCGCCTCGCGCCGGATGCTCACCACTCGCGCGACGAGGGTTTGACCGGCTGCGTTGTGCAGGACTGTGAGTCCGATCTCCGGTGCGAGCTCACTGGCTTGCGTCTGCTTGACGCCCATGCGATCGACGATGAGGGAGCGGTGTGTGTGCCAGAAATTACGCTCTGCCCCCGTTAGCACGTCCACGAGGATGCCGAGGTGCGCATTGAGTAACCCGGCGCCGGCACCGAGCGCGCCGAGTTGCGACTCGATCTCCTCAAGCTGTTGTTGCAGCAGCCGTGGATCGGCAGGCTGGTCACCACTCGCCTCATCGAACCCCCAACGCCCAGCCGCGAGAGCCGCCCGCTTGCGGCGCAGCACATCGCGTTCGCGTTCGAGCGTCGCGCGCTCGGTGCGCGCTGTGGCAAGGCTACCGAGCGCGAGCGCGAGCAGATGATCGAAGGCGCGGCGCTTGAGCAGCCGGCGTGTCTCATCCTCGGCGCCGCTCGGATCGAGGAGTTGATGTTTGGCGAAACTGACTGTGGTTTGCGCGACCCCATGCCGCAGCGTCTCGCCCTCGAGCGCGACGCCCAGGACTTTACGCTCCTCTAGTGTCATCAGCAGGAGCATGACGATGCGTTCGGCAGATGCGCCGTCCGCAGACTGGCGCCACTGATTCAGTGTCGGATCACGCTCCAATACTTCGTGCAGGTGCGCAACCGACGCGAACAACGTCGTGACCTCGGGGTCGGTGCCGAAGGCCTGTGCGCTCAGATCGAGCGCTGGCGGCAGGCTGTCGACGAGCGCCACCACATGATCGATCGCGTGGATGACGGCGCTGCGCAATTTCTTCTGGTAACCAGGCAGCGTTCGCAGCCGCGAATCGGTGGCATCGACGGCACGCTCGATGGCTTGCGCGATCAGATCAGGCGAATGGGACGCCGCATCACCGCGGTCCGAGCCGAAAATGGATTGGAAAAGTTGCAGCACAGGACCGCTTGCGGCGCTCAGCGCTGGGTCAGCTGGCAGGGAAGCCAGCGCATACGACACCGCACTCAGGGAAGCTCTTCTAGAACCGCTCCTTGATGAACTTGAACGGATAGTCCGGTTCCCGGTAGCCACCGCGCTTCTGTCGCTTTGGCAGCTTCACCTTTTCCTGCGGCAACTCCTTGTAGGGAATTTGCCTGAGCAGATGCGAGATGATGTTGAGGCGACCGCGACGCTTGTCGTCGGTCCGCGCCACGTGCCACGGGGCGAAGCCGGTATCGGTCGCGGTAAACATCTCGTCGCGCGCCCGGGAATAGTCGTACCAGCGGCTGTAGGACTTGAGATCCATCGGCGAGAGCTTCCAGGTCTTCCGGCCATCGTCGATCCTCGCTTCGAGCCGCCGTGTCTGTTCCTCTTCGCTCACTTCGAGCCAGTACTTGATGAGCTGGACCCCTGAATCGACCATTACCTTCTCGACCAGGGGCGCGATTTTCAGAAACCGTCGCACCTGCTCTTCGTCGGTAAACCCCATCACGCGCTCGACTCCCGCCCGGTTGTACCAACTGCGGTCGAAGATCACTATTTCGCCCGCCGCGGGAAAATGCCGCACGTAGCGTTGGATATAGATCTGGCTCTTCTCGCGCTCGGTCGGCGCCGGCAGGGCAACCACGCGGAAGACGCGTGGACTCACCCGTTCGGTGATCGCCTTGATGGTGCCGCCCTTGCCGGCGCCATCGCGGCCTTCGAACACGACGCAGACCCTGAGCCCTTTGTGGACCACCCACCGCTGGAGTTTGACCAGCTCGACGTGCAGCCGCTCGAGCTCTTTCTCGTAATCCTTGCCCTTGAGCTTACCGGCCTTCTCGTCGTCGGCACCCTCGGATCCATTCTTCTTGCGCTTCATGGTTCCGCCCTCACGCTTTCTTCTCTTCGTTTTCGAGTCCCTTGCGGGTGATCTCGCTGTAGAGGCTGATGAGTCGGGTGACGAGCGTCTGGAATTCGGGGTGCTTGGCCGCCAGCTGTCTGCGCGCTGCCCACATCCTCGAACACCCGGTTCAGAAATTGGGTGTCCTGCTCGTCCAGTCGCTCGCCGCGGTCGACCTTCTTCTTCATATCCAGCGCACGGGGCAGACGCTCGGTGTCGAGGCGGTTCATTAGTACCTGGATCGTACCGGCATCCTTCTTCGACTCATCACGCATGCGTTACTCCTATCTTATCCCTCACGGACCGCTGCAACCGGTCGTTAGCTGGCATTCCAAAGCTCGACTGTGCCCGTGCCGGATTCCGCCACCACTACCCACTCGAGCTTCCTCTTCGCGATCGAATGAGCGAGCGGAGAGTCCATGAGAAATTCTCGGGCTGCAGCCACTAACGATTCGTATTCCTCAGGCGATCTGCGCGAGTCGAGCGAATCATCAATTACTTCGCACACAATGCGGTGAGGCTCCGGCCGGAGTGCTATTCGCTGTGCCAGAAGCACGGTGCCCTCGCATCGGCGGAGCAAGGACTCTGCCAGGTCGATTCTGGCACGTGATGCGTCCATCTCAATCTGCAGGGCTTTGCGATATGCGCTCATGCGCACCTCTGGATGTGACAGCCAACGCGAATCATGCACTACGGCGGATCAGAAATCGCTTGCCACCAAAATCGATGCATACAACGGCCTCGACAACGGCTTGCGCTCCCTGCAAACGGCCTGACGAAGCGCCGAACACTGCATCGCATAGTTGGATCCCAGCTATTCGGCATATTCTGCAATTACCGAATCCATCGCCGCCTTTGCATCTCGGCTGGATGCGGCAAGTTCCTTGGCGAATTCGGGATCGGCGCTCGCAATATTGAAATCGACGCGAGCCATTGCGACTGGATCCCAAAGCGGCGAAGGATTCCTCTTGCGAAATACGGCGAGACGCCGCACGGACTTGTCCGTTCCCGGAGTCACGTCAGATCCGCTTAGTTGATTCAAGAAAGGGTAAAGAGGTGAGTTCTTGACGTCATGCCAAAACATCAGGCCAGAGTCGATTTGGGACTCGAAATAGTAGGTTGCATCACTTGCCTCCCCGGCCTTGATGCGTTGCATGAGTTGGATTCCGACAGCCCCGCGTGGAACGGCATCGACCATTGCGCCAAGTGTCCAGGCCTGGCGGAATCCAAACCAGAATCCCATCCCGGCCGAGATCAGGGCTACAACCAAACAAAGTGCTGCTACGTGCCAATTTCTCATTCGAATCTAACGTCCTGCTTTCCCGGTGGCCTCGCATCGTATCGTGGAAGAGCGTCAGTGATGTCGTGCCACGCAGCCTTGGAGCCGACAAACATGTGATAAGTGGGGCGAACACCAGGGTCTGTATCGAGTGCGCCCAAAGCCAGGTCGCTGAGCTTTCCATCGCTATGGACACCCAGACTGGATCCGCAGACTCGGCAGAACGCCCAGCTAATGCCCGGAGAAGATTCGTAGACCGTCAGAAGTTCTTGGCCTGTCAGCCAACGAAAATTCTCAATGCTCACCTTTGCATAGGAGGCGAACGCTGCCCCATGAAATCGTCTGCACATCGAGCAATGGCAGTTACCCACATCGGTTAGTGGACCGTCCACTTCGTAACGCATCGCCCCGCAAAGACAACCGCCCTGCATTTTCATGCCCCGTCTCCTCTGGACAAGCCGGTGTGTATCAAATAACTCCTGCCACCTGCGGCGCCAGCGATCGCGATTGTAGCGGCCGGATGACGGCACTTCGCAGCTACGCCGAGGTCAGCACCCACGCACCAGCAAGCACCAACGCGAGCCCACTCAACCGGCCTCCCTGAGCGCCGTAAGGCGCGAGTTTCTCGAGCAGCACGAAGGCGGTGATGCCGCCGATCCACAACAGGCTCATCACGCCACCAACGAACAGCAGCAGCATCAGCGCCCAGCAGCAGCCCACGCAGTAGAGACCGTGACGCAGCCCGAGTTGCAGCGCGCCGGGCAGGCCGGGCTGCCAGTGCTCTGCGAGGAACCCCAGCGGCGAGCGGCAATGCCGCAGGCACGCATACTTGAGCGGCGTCCACTGGTAGACCCCCGCCGCGATCAGGATCGCACCACCCAGCCACGGGCTGGCGCTCACCATCATGGGCGACAACAGCGCCGCCTCGGCGAAGCCCCACTGCAGCAGCGAAGCCGCGACGCTGAATCCGAACCACGCCACGATGTATCCGGCCGCAAATGCGAACATGCGCCGGGCTGGAGAGCGGACGTTCGGATCGTTCCGGACCGCCCTGTGGAAGATGAGAATTGTTGGCAGCGCGCTCGGCAGCATCATCGCAACCATCATCGCCGCCCACATCAAGAAGATGAGAAGGAGGTACGGCGCGTCCCAGTTCGCTTCCATCATCCAGGCGGCGGCTCCGTCCATCCGGCCGTACATGTCGAGTGACGTCGGCACCAGGTATGCCCACGCGGAGGCGATCACGCCAGCGAGGCCGGCGATCACGAGCGCCTTGTCTCCCAGATATGAAGACTTTCGCATGCCCTGCTCCCCCGTGGCCGGCCTTCTGTTTGGACCGCCACGAGTTGATAATGTCGCCCATCGTAGCGGCTGCCTTTGCAGAAAAAAGGAGTTGTCATGGACGACGTTCAGAAGTGGCGCATCAAGGGTCAGTGGTTCGATGTGTGCCGCTGCGCGATTCCGTGCCCATGTTCATGGGCCCAGCCGCCCGACGACGGGTTCTGCGAGGGCATCCTCCTGTGGCACATTCAGGAAGGTCTCTACGGCAACGTCAAACTCGACGGCCTCAACATGGCGATGCTGGGGTCGTTCCGCGGCAACGTTTGGGAGAACGGCAGCGATTTTAAGAGCGCAATTTTCATGGACGAGCGCGCCGACGAAGCCCAGCGCGCCGCCCTGCAGACCGTTTTCACCGGCCAAGCGGGCGGCTGGCCCAAGCGCTTCGGCGACCTGGTGAAGGGCGAGACCAAAGGTTTCGCGGTCGCGCCCATCAAGGTGGAGATCGCGCCAGACCTTTCGAAATGGAGTGCCGAGATTCCGGCCCACAACATCCTGGCCGCGGCCGAAGCGCTGATGGGTCCGACCAGCGAAGGCAAGGTGACGAAGATCCTCAACCTGCCGGGCGCGGAAACCGGTCCAGGTGGCGTAGCGACGTGGGGGCGCGCCACGGCCGATCGCGCGGACGCGTTCGGTTTCGAGTGGAACCGTACGGGCAAATCGAGCAAGCTCATCGCCTTCGAGTGGAGCGGTCCCGGCTGAGCCATGCCGACGCGGTTCGAGACGAAGGGATCGGTGAGCGCAACGGTCCGCGCGTAAAACTGAAACAAGGTTACTGCAGAGGCCGAGGACGCCAAACCGCGTCCGGCTTCCACGCGGGGCGCTCGGGTCGTTGGGCAACGCGATAGCCGACTTCGAGAAGAATCTGAAGATCCTCGATGGCTCCGCGCAAGTCCCAATCAGGTTTGATCACGTCCGATGCGTTGTGATAGTCCTCCGCGATGTACTCGGCGCGCTTCGTTTCGCCAAACCCGGCGGGTTTCGCGACATACTCGATGCCCGGACTGGTTTCCAACGATGGCACGCCGGCCCGCGCGAACTCGTAGTGGTCGGAACGGAAGTAGAAGCCCAACTCAGGAGCTGTATCACCGGTGAGAACGCGGCCCTGGCGTTCAACGGCCTCGGCCGTCAGGTCGTCCAGCGTGGAATTGCCGATCCCTACGATGCTGAAGTCCCGGGTACGGCCCCATCCCCAGTTGGTGAAATAGTCGAGATTGATATTCGCGACGGTGGAGGTCAGCGGATAGAGAGGATGGGTGACGTAGTGATGCGCTCCCAATAGTCCTTTTTCCTCGGCCGTGGGCCAAAGAAAGATCACGGTCCGTTTAGGCGCCGGATTCAACGAACGAAACGCGCGGGCAAGCTCCAGAACACCGGCGGTTCCCGCGGCGTTATCGCTCGCGCCGTGAAAGATCCGCTCCCCTTCCCGGCCGTGGTGGTCCCAGTGGGCACTGTAAAACACGAGCTCGTTCTTCAGCACGGGATCACTGCCCTCGATCTTCGCCAGAACGTTGCGCGATTCGAAGCTGCGCACCTCGTTGCTCACTCTAATGGTGATTCGTGCCGCAAGCGCGACAGCCCGAAAGCCTGGCGCGGCTGCTGCGGCTCGTGCTTTCTCGAAATCGTTGCCGGTCGCCGCGAATACGACGGCAGCTTTCTCCGCAGTGACGAGCGCTGCCGCTTTAACCTGTTTACGTTCGTTGCCGTCACGGAGAATCATGTTCTCGCGCGCGTAATTCTCCCAGACAGAACGGGCCGGCCGGCTAGGCGGAACCAACACAACGGCGGCCGCTCCGTGAGCAAATGCGGTCTCCAACTTCGTTCCGGTGCGGCCGTAGATGGTGAGGGCACTGCCCAGGAAGATCTGCTTGTCGAGCTTGGTGGCGTCACGCGGATCGGCGACGGGCGGATCGCCGGTGATCACCATCACCGTCTTCCCCGTCACATCCATCCCGGCGTAGTCGTCCCACCGATATTCCGGCGCCACGACTCCGTAGCCGGCAAAGACCAGGCCGGAATCCCGCACTTCGATGCGCTTATCCGGCAACGTCGACCACAGGACGAAGTCCGCCCCCGAGGACAGGGGGATGTCTTTGCTGTTAGCTGCGATCACGATCGTGCCTTGCGAGCGGATGCCATACAAAGGAATCTTCTGTACGAAATCGCCGGTCGGCGTGCCGGGCTGAAGCCCGATGGCTTGGATCTGAGAAATCACATACGCGACGCTTTTTTCCTCGCCAGGGGTTCCAGGGAGGCGACCCTCGTATGCGTCGGAGGAAAGTACTCGGATATGGCGCAGCAGATTGTCGGCCGAAATCGTGGCGGCCGCTGTTCGCAGCTCGGGCAGCGTCGTTGTTTGCCCGTGTGCGACTCCGCCCAGGACCAACAGCGCAACGGGCAAAGCCAACACGCGCAGATGAGTCATGTGTACTAGGGAGGGCTCCTATCGTGAGCGGACCACACCCTTGCCCGACTGACGCATAGCATTGAAATGAAAGTAGGAGTCCTTGAGGTCGAGAGGGATTGAGGCCACCGTCTTCGTTGTACCACTGGCGATTTCCGCGAGGTCGAACTCGATCCCATTCGGGAGGCTGATGCGGACGCGATGCTCAGCTCCCGTCGCGGGACTTTGGATCGGTCGGGCCGAGGCCTCGAGCACACCCGGGATCACGACGCGCGCTCTTCTATTCTCGATATTCGCGTCAAACTCGATGCGCTTGAAGAGCGGGGGATGGACGGTGCTCGACATCTTCGTGTACACCCACCAGTGGGTCGCACCCTCGTTGGTCTCTTCACCGTACGTGATAGCAGTAAGCGCTTTTCGCTGCTTGCCGTCCGCCCGCTCATCGATGACGGCCTGACATTCGCCATTGCCCTCGTAAATCGGTCCTGGCCAGCCATAGAGGAGAGCTGCACCGAGGCCATCAAGCACGACGTCTCCGAAGTATCCCTTATTGATCCATACAGCTGCGAAGCCGCGGCAGTCTCCGTGTGTGGGACGCGGAGACTCGAACTGGCAAGGACAGGCGTAGTCGCAATTGCAATTGCTGACCTCTACTCCTTCGATGTACCAATCTACCTGTGCCATGGTGCCTCCTTGTGTTGCTGCCGCTTCGTGGGGAAAGAATCTCAAGCCCCCTTGTTCTTGTCGTCCCAGATCATCGGCTCCCAGAGCTCGACCTTGTTCCCATCCGGATCCATGATCCACGCAAACTTGCCGTTCTCGTGCGACTCGGGTCCGCGGATGACTTCCACACCGCCCGCCCGGAGTTGCGTCAGCATCTCGCCGAGGTTGTCGACCCGGTAGTTGATCATGAAGGAAGAATTACTCGGGCTGAACCACTGGCTGTCTCCTTCAGCGACATGCCACACAGTGAGGCCGCTGTCCTCGGCTCTATCGTCCGGCCACTTGAGGACAGCACCGCCAAAGTCCTCTAGCGGCATGCCCAAGTGCTTCTGATACCAGGCTGCCAGCGCGGCGCTACTACCCTTGCTCTTGAAGAAGACGCCGCCGATTCCGGTGATCTTCGCCATCGTAGCCTCCTATCCGTCTGCGTCGCCTAACGTCCCGGTTCAGCGGCCGGACACTGTCCTGCGACGATCGAGAGCACTTTATTCTTCTGGCGTTTATTCATGTTTCAACGCGACACGTAGTGTTGCGTCGTCATCGAACATCAACCATTCGATCACGGAGAGCGGAAGACTGCCGTAGCTGATCAGCTCATCGTGGAAGGCGCCGAGCTGGAAGTTGTCGCCCTTCGCGTCGCGATAACGCCCGAGCAGACGCATGATCTGCCACTTGCCGGTGATGTAGGAAATCTTCTGCGACGGGCTGGATGCGGCTCCGGCGGCTTCGCCCTCTGCGGCTTCACGGTCGAGGCCACCGCCCTCCATGAAATACTTCACCGCCTGTTCGAAGTTCCAGCGGCCCGTGTGCAGGTTGACATCCACGCCGATGCGGGCGGCGCGGTAGCGCGAAAGGCGCAGAATCTGGCCCTGCGCTGCGGAGTTTTCCGGATACAACCCGGTGCGCATCAGCATTTCCTCGCCGTAAAGCGCCCAGCCCTCGCTAAAGACTGAGTCCGAATGCTGGCGACGGATCTCGTTGGTGAGATGATTTGCGATCGAGATCTGCAGGAAGTGACCGGGAATGCCTTCGTGACCCAGGATCGGGCGCGGGTCCTCGATCGCGGCGCGAATGTAGAAGTTGCCGCTCTTTGGGTTGTACGTGGGGATGAAGAAGAACCCGCCCGGGTCCTTGTCGTAGATACCCGGTGGATTCATGAAGCCACCAGGACTCGTTGGCTTGAAGGCCTCCGGGAGCTGGCGAATCTGGAACGGTCCGAGATACGACGGAAGGGTGATCAGGTGGTTCACCCGCATGAACTCGATCATCTCCTGCTGACGTGACTCATAGGCCGACAGGAATTCCGCCTGGTCCTTCGGCACGTGCTTCGCGCGCGCCGGGTCCGGGGATGCAAGACTCGGATCCTTGAGCATCGCCTCGAGCGCGCGGTAACGCGCGAGCTCCACTTCACCGAGTTCGGCCACCTGATTCGCATCGAACGGCAGCAATAACACCCGCTTGAGCAAATCGTTGTAAGCGGCTTCCCCCATCGGCTTCCAGTCGGGCATCGCTGTCTGTCCCGCCTCGAGCCAGTCCGCGTATTCGTGCAAAGCCTTGAGCGCTGCATCGCGGGCCTTGGTGAAGCGCTTGCGCTCGGAAGACGAGAGCTCTGCGGCAAGCGACTCGAGGCTCGCCGTGTAGAGATCGTCCCCGCCGCGCGCTGCCGGGATGGCGAGCTGCGCGTACAGCTTGACCGGTTGCGTGAGATTGGCGCGGGCCGTACGCAGCAGCGCCGGCATCTGTTCCATGCGCGAGGTGGCGGCGAGCGCTCGCGTGCGACGCGGCGCGTATTCCTTCTGCAGCAGTGTGAAGATCGCGCCGCTGCACTCGTTGACGTAGAGCTGCGGATCCTGTTGCTCGGGGTTGAGTCGGCGGCCGAAGAAATCCGCCGCCGCGAGCTGCGCACGGAACAGGATGTGATCGATGCGGTCATCCTTGCTCCAGCCGTCAGTGTTCATCGCGTCGACCTGCCCGAGCAGCTCGCTCACGTGCTGGCGGCGTTTGAGCACCGCGGCCATCGTGTAGTCGGTGAGGCGCTGGTCGAAGCGATGATCGCCCGCGCCGCTCGTCGCGACTGGATACTCGGCATCGCGCCACTGGTAGGCGTCGTGCGCGAGCGCACGCAACGCAGCCGGATCTGCAGTGGCGTTGTGTGCGAAAAGCACTGCGATCAGGACGGAGAGTAGGCGGCATCCCAGTGTCATGTGTTTCACCTGGTTAAGACTTCGTGTTCGAGACTGAAATTCGGCGTATGGAACAAGACCAGCAGCGCCGTTTCCGAGCGGTCATTTGAGTAGCTGAAGCGCTGGCCGCATCGCACGAAACAGAAGTCACCTACTCCCAAGTCAAATTCGCTTCCCTCGAGTACAAATCGAATCAGACCCTTCGTCACGAGGTAGTACTTGTCAGAGCGCTTAGAGAACGCCGCCGCGTGTTGGGCATTCGGAGGGACCTCAACCACCGCCAGGGAGGAGCTGAGGTTCCGGGTCGCTGTGTAGTCAAAGATGCGCAATCCGTCAAAGACGATCGCCTTTAGCGATTCACGTGTAACGATCACGATTCCCCCCGTCGCCTAACGTCCGCGTTGAGCCACGCGCCGCTGTGTTTTGGACGCTGGCACCATTTCGCGTCTGCTCCAAACGTTGTCTCCAAGCTCGCGCAACTGCATCTCGAGATGCCTGAGCACAACCCCTTCGCGCCGCCGTTTCCATCGTGCGTCTAACGCTTCTGGTACGGGTGGAAGATATGGTCCTTAGCCTTCACTTTCACATGGCATGCGTGTCCGCAGTCTGAGACGCCGCTGGGATCGACCGTAAACTTGTCGCCTTTGGCATCGTAGTTGAACAGCGCGTATCCCCATCCGCCGCTTTTCGGAAATTTCTTGCCGTCCTTTTCGATGACGAAAGCCTGCGTGAAGATGTCTGGCACATCCACGACGAAGGGGGCCTCCGTGCTTTTCTTCGGCTTCCACTGGAGCTTCACGATCTTGGAGCCGTCCGGGAAAGGCTGGCCGTTGCCCGGAACGCCGGCCTTGTACGCCTTGATCATGGTCGGATTGGCGACGATCACCTTGAGCACTTCGTCGGTGCGGGCGGAAGAGACCACCGCCCAGTCCTCGTATCCCTTGAAGTCGGAGAACGCGATACCGCTCGGCGATATGAGCGAGTACTTGTCTTGCGCGGAAAGGGCTGTACCGGCCACGACGGCGAGCACTGCCGTGGCTATCGCAATCGTGACCTTGCTTTTGCGCTTCATGGCTGATCCTTTCGTAATTGTTTGCCCGGCGATTTGAACGTCACCGTCTGTGCGGTAAGGACGGCGGCCGAACAGTCAATTTGGCTCGGGGACTGGAATTCCGGGCTTTACGTCCACGTTGTGATACGCGACGATCTTCCATTCCCCACCCCGTCTCGCGACGACCTGCAGCAGCCGCGTGCGCAGACGCCCTTTGCTGTCCGTGGCCGTTCCCGGTGCCGTCTCCGCCATGCCAGTGACTGAGGTCAGCGTCTCAACGACGGCGACATCGGGTCCGTTGAATTTGAGCGAGACGATCCCTTGCTGCAATCTCGTGTTCCTGAAAATGCCTTGGAAGATCACCTCGTGCTGCTTCAGAAATGCCTCGTGACCGACGAAGAACTGGCCCCGAATGTTGGTGAATGTCCCATCGGCGGCAAACTGGCGTGAGTACGCCGCAGCGTCTCCCCGATTCCAAGTGGCAATCTCATCCTGAATGATCTTGCGAATGGCGATTTCATCAGCCGTTGCAACCATCGACTTGTCCTTCTCTGCGCCCGCCCCGGGCTCGACGGCATGGACGAGGGAAACAGTAGCGCACCCTACGAACAAAGTAATTCCCCACGTGCATATGAGCTTCTTCATCGTTGCCTCGGCCCGGCGGGTCCGGTTGAACGCGTCGCGGTTATGCGTCTGCGGCGTCATTGCCTTCTCTGCAGTGCGAGTACGTAGGGATGCAGGGTGGCAGACATCACGCCGGCGACGACCGCCGGGTCGGACTCCATGAATTGCCTGGCGACTGATTCATCCTCGGCTTCGAAGACAACGAGGCCAAAGGTCTTTTCCAGTGGTTCGCTTGTTCTTCCTGCGAAGATGACACGACCCGCCTTGGTTGCTTCTGTGAGTCGTGCGAAGTGACGATCCACGGCGTCGTTCTCCTTCTGAGTCCACTTGCTCTCGTCGTGGAACGCTGGGGTGACCTTGAGGACGTAGACGAACTGCTGAAGTTTCGGTGTTGGCTGCCCCGACGCTGGCACATGTGCGACGATGGCGCTGGCCGTCAAGGCGAGGATGGCAAGAACTCTCTTCAACATTCGCATGGTGACTCCTTGGGCGAACAGCTACAGCAACGGGTGCTTTGGACTCCTAACGTCCGCGGTGAGCAACGCGCTGCTGGGTAATGGATGCTGGCACTTTATCCCTCTCGCGTTTGCTCCAACGCGTTGTCAGGGGGTATAGATATATGCTGAGGAAAATAACAAACCAAGGATGGGGACAGCCAGAAGCCGACATAGTGCCCCCAGCCGTCGGCAGCCGCTATGCTTCCCGTCGGCAAGAAGAAATGGAGGTTAAATCGCCATGACGCCACGCAATCAGTCAATACCGGGGAGTCGCCCGTTAACCAGCGACGAACTAGCCGATGCCGAAGAGCAGTTCGACGAGTGCGATTTGAACGGCGATCAGCGCATCGATTTCACGGAATACTCGAAGCTCCTCGACAGCCTGGGGGCGAAGATGCCGCCCGCTCAGCGGCATAATCGCTTCAATACGATTGACACCGACCGCGACGGGGCGATCGATCGGAAAGAGTTCTTGGCCTGGTGGGGTTCGAGCGGTGCGTAGTAACGCGCAACTGCTGGTTAGGCGCGGCACAGAAATCACTTGTAGTCGTCAACGAGCTCCCCATTTGACAATCCAGCAAACTGTGGAAGGTCATCAGTGATTTCATAAAAGTCACATTTCTCGCTAACGAAGATATGGCCAATGGTTCTCAGTCCAGTCGGGCCATCGAGCGTGCCTGCAATGATCCCAGTAGCGTCCAAGTCAAACGGCTCCCAGAACAGGCCGGAGCCGCATAGACGGCAGAAGCCCCGCCGGGCTACCTCGGACGTCTGGTACCAAGCAAGACCTGAGTCAGTTGTGATCGTGATATTTATCTTTCTCGCTTTTGAATGTGGGCCAAAATTGCCATGCTGGCGTTGGCACATGCTGCAATGACAATTGACTACGTCGCGTAACGGTCCCTTCACCTCGTACCGCACGGCTCCGCAAAGGCAACCGCCGGTGGTGGTTCTTGCGCTATCAGCCATGTCAACTCCTTCAAGAGCGCCTGACGGGCTGCGGCTGAGCGGCCGCGCTTCTCAGCGGTCCGCTCCAACCGCTTGTTAGGTTGCTGCTTGCGTGGGGCCGAGTGTCTTTTCGAGAACAATCTCTTGATCGTGATAGCCCAGCTTTCGGTACAGATTGTGGGCTCCACTGTTCGCAGCCAATACACCGACGCGCAACCGGCGTGCCCCGGCCGAACACGCATGCGCCTCGGCAACTCGTATCAACTCCGAGGCGATTCCCGCCTTTCGATAGGGTTCGAGAACCACCAGGTCCGTGACATACGCATGGTCGCGATCTCTTTCGATAATGTCCTTCGAATCCAGGCGCGACAGCACACACACGAAGCCGACGACTCGATTGCTCACCTCGGCAACAAATATCGCACCTGAGGACTCTGCGCAATCGTCAAACAAACCACGGATGTATGCACTTCGGATCAAAGAAGATTCAGCGCGATTCGATTCAATTGAGTGCTCAAAGGATTGCAATTCGTCAAAGCAGCCCTCCAAGCTAGCTCTATCTCTTTCATCAGCCTGTCGGATCGTGATTGCGTTGGCCATCGCGTTTTTCAGCGTTTACGGCAGCACCCTAACGTCCCAGTTCAGGGGCCGAACTCTGTGTATTGGATGCCGGCACTCCGTCTTTCGCAGTCCGCTGCAACCGGTTGTTAGCCGTCAACGCTTATCTCCCAAAGGTAGATGTCAAAAATCCGTTCGAGGAACCAGGGCTGCGAAGCAAGCGCAGTCAGCTCCGCATCTGTCCGTTGCCATGGACGGACAAATGGCCGGATCTCGTGCAGCCGAGAAGCAGCATTCTTTATTGCTATTTCGTGTCGGTTGTATTGATTTCGCCACGAAGAACAGTATTCGCTGTAGCTGGGGCTTCCGAAGTCATCGCCAAGCTCTCGGAGTGCGTTCACGGCTCGGGAGTCATAAATGATGTAAGGCCACCTATGTTTTAGCCAGAACAGTTTCGAGGCAGCCGAGAGATTGCGCTGATTGAACCTCTCCATGAATCGCGCCGCCAGTCTTTCAACCTTCTCTTCTGGCGATAACTGCGATTCGGCATCAACTTGTCGGAGCGCATCCAAAACCGCTTGAGCGACTTCATCAGATGCGAGGTCGGCGAATGTTCGTGATACTTGGAAATAGCTGAGCGCAGCGCGAACGTGCTGTAACGACGGATGGCCGGCGATCTGCTCGTGTAGGGCACGCTCCCGCTGCTCCCACTGAAGAAGGAAGCGCAAGGCGCAATACTCAAACGGTAGCTCCAAGGCATCCATTTGGGGTCTAACGTCCACGTTGAGCAACGCGCTGTCGTGTAGTGGATGCTGACACTTTATCCCTTGTATGTTCACGGCGGTGGGCTTCGATGCATAACAAGAGGGTGTCTGCTACGGTTTCAACCGGCGTGATAGACCGTTCTACCCGAGGTTCCAAGACCGTGCGGGAGCGTGGGTCATCACGTCGGTTGAGCTCTTTTATCCCGAACAGTTGCGAGGGTTCAAAGCCCGCATCCCGCAAGGCTGGGAGAAGGAACCGTATGGCAGAGCCGATCAATATTGGAATTGATGTCTCGAAAGGCACCTTGGACGTGTGCACCTCATCGAACGAGGTGTTTAGGTACGACAACGACCCGGAGGGGATCGAGCCGCTGGTCAAACGCTTGAAGGATCTGCCGATCGAGCGTGTCGTGCTGGAAGCCACCGGCGGGTATGAAGCCCCGGTGGTGGCGGCATTGTCCGCTGCCCGCCTGCCGGTGATCGTGGTGAATCCTCGCCAGGTGCGTGACTTCGCCAGGGCGAGTGCGCGATTGGCGAAAACCGACAAAATCGACGCGGCCGTTCTGGTCGCATTCGCGCTGGCCATCAAGCCCGAAGTGCGACCCCTGAAGGATGAGCAAACCCAAGCGCTCGAGGCCGTATTAACGCGTCGCCGGCAGCTCATCGGCATGCTGACGACTGAGCGACAGCGGCTGGATAGGGCCGCCCCGCTGGTGCGCCGAGAACTCAAGGCACACATCGTGTGGCTCGTCAGGCGAATCAAAGAAATCGACCGTGACCTCAGCGGTTTGCTGCGAGCCAGCCCAGTGTGGCGCGAGCGCGAGAATCTGCTGGGCGCAGTAAAGGGCGTTGGCAAGCAAACCATCCTGTCGCTGTGTGCTTCATTGCCCGAACTCGGCAAGCTCAATCGTCGCAAACTCGCCGCTCTGGTCGGCGTAGCGCCTTTCAACCGCGACTCTGGCACGCTGCGCGGCAAGCGCCACTGCTGGGGCGGACGGGCTGACTTGCGAGCAGTGTTGTACATGACGACGGTCACGGCGCTGCGTTGCAATCCGGTGATTCGCGCCTTCTACCAGCGTCTGGTCCGTGCCGGCAAACCGAAGAAACTCGCCATCACCGCCTGCATGCGAAAGCTCCTGACCATCCTCAACGCCATGGTCCGCGACAACGCCGCCTGGGATGCGACTCTACACGGCGCTTGACTCTCAACACAGTTGCTCCCGCGTTTGCTCCAACGCGTTGTCACAGCCCAAGATTTTCACGGTCACCATTTCTCCGCACAGCCACGGCGTTCATGGTAAGCAGCGCGCCTGGCTTCGGGAGCGATGCTATCCCTAAGACGGTGCGAGACCCCACTGCGGTAGGATATGGATAATACGCGCACCTCCGCCCAATTCGCGGCATGATCCGACATTGAAACTCACAGCTGTAACGACATCCTGAACGTCTAGCAGGGTCGCGCACGTCGCCGAAATCTACCAGGGCGATCATGTCAATCGCATCGAGGAACGCCTCGAAAAGAAAGTGCTACCGATTCTTCAACGAACACCTGGTCAGCAAGGCCCATGAATCTCAAGGAGTGGTGCTAAGACGTGAGTTTCGGACGGATCTTGCGGGAGCCGCTGCTGCACTTCCTGGTCATCGGGCTTGCGCTATTCCTTTATTACGGGCACGTCGCACCAGGTAGCAGCGACGAGCGACGCATCGTCGTCAGTCAGGCGCAGGTTGATGAACTCGCCCAACGCTTCCAGGCGACGTGGAATCGGCCGCCGACCGCGCACGAGCTGTCCGGCATCGTCGACAGCTATGTCAGTGACGAAGTCCTGTACCGCGAGGGCAAGGCGCTGGGTCTCGACCGCGATGACCCGGTCATCAAGCGGCGGGTTCGCCAGAAACTCGAGGTCATGGCCGAGGAAGCTGGCGAGCGCATGACACCGACCGACGCCGATCTCGCGGCCTATCTGCAAGCGCATCAGGGAAAGTTCGTAGGGCCGGCGATCGTCAGTTTCGAGCAACTGTATTTCGATCCGTCGATAGCTGGAGCTGAGACACGCGTAAAGGCGGCCAAAACGGCGCTGAGCGCAGGACGCTCGGATGCTGCATTGGGCGAGCCGACGATGCTGCCGCGCACAGTCGACAGTGAAGGCATCGACATGATCACGCGCGATTTCGGCGCGGACTTCGCCACGGCACTGGAAACGTTGCCGCTGGGCCAGTGGACGGGGCCGGTGCGGTCCGGGTATGGCGTGCACCTCGTGCGCGTCAGCGCCCGCACGCCGCGCACGCCGCCATCGCTCGACGCCGTGAGACAGGAAGTGCAACGTGATTGGGAATACGACCGTCGCCAGCGTGCGTTCGAGGCGAGCTACCAGAAGCTGCTCGCTAACTACGATGTCGTGATCGAGGCCAAGCTGCCAAGTGCGCAATGAAGCTTCGCAAGCATCTACTGCTGTTCTTGTTACTGTTACTGCTCTGCGCACCGGGAGCATTCGCGGATGTATTCCGGCCCGCCTATCTGCAGCTGGCGCAGACCGCGCCGGACCGCTACGACGTGCTGTGGAAAGTTCCGGCACTCGACGAGAGCACGACACTCAAGGTACGGCCCGAGTTTCCGGCAACCACGATCGCGCTCTCCCCAGTACACACGAGCTTCGCGGCCGGCACGGCGGTGCAACGCTGGAGTATCGAAGTGCCGGGCGGACTCGATGGCAAGCCGATCGGATTTACCGGGCTGTCCGCGACTGGGATCGATCTTCTCGTTCGTCTCGTGAGAAGTGACGGCACGGTGCAGCTCGAGCGCATCCTGCCGACAAACCCAACCTTTGTCGCCAAAGCGGCTCCGGGCGCATTCGAAGTCGTGCGAACGTACACGGCGCTCGGCATCGAACATATCCTCACCGGCTTCGACCATCTGCTGTTCGTGCTATCTCTCATCCTCATCGTGCGCGGCACACGAAGGCTGTTGTGGACGGTAACCGCTTTCACGCTGGCACATTCGATCACGCTGGCCTTAGCGACGCTCGGCGTCATCCACGTGCCTGGCCCGCCGGTCGAAGCGATGATCGCGTTATCGATCGTCTTCGTCGCCAGCGAAATCATCCATCAGCAACGCGGTACGGAGGGACTGGCCGCGCGCAAGCCCTGGCTGGTCGCCTTCACGTTTGGACTGCTGCATGGACTCGGTTTCGCCGGCGCACTGGCGCAGGTCGGCTTGCCGGAGAATTCGATTCCCCTCGCCTTACTCTTCTTCAACGTCGGCGTCGAGATCGGGCAATTGCTGTTTATCAGTGCCGTGCTGGCGTGCGGCGCTCTCGTGCGACGAATCGCTGCCAACCGACTCGACGCGCGGCAGCCAGCAATCCTGCTGGCGTATTGCATCGGAGGCACCGCGAGCTATTGGGTGATCGAGCGGATCGCGGGCTTTTGAGATTGGGTGACGATCGGCTGGAACCAACGGCTGGAAACGGCGTCACTTCACGGCGTGTACCAGATTGGCGAACTCCAGGCGCGTTCTTGGATGGTTGCCGGCACCTTTGTCAGCGGCTGCATTTTCATCCTGACTGCGTCATAGGTGTTCCAGCGCGGTGTCGGTATCTCAATAACGCGGGCGTAGTAGAAGGCGCGTTGGTCCGGCTTGAATTCGGGATCGGTCCAGCCCCTGGCTAGTTGCGTGGCGCCAATGTCATTCGCATACGTTGCGGTCTTCAGATCGACACTGTTGCCGACCGGAGGCAGTTTGCCATCAGCACCGATCTTGCGATCGCCCGACCAGACGACGTCAAATATCTTCTCGTGCTGCTTGCCGGCCGCGTCGAGCCAGCCCTTCACGATCTGGATGCGGTCGAGGTTGCCGCCCTTGGGATCCTTCATAGCCATGACCAGGAACGTCGGCGCCTTGCCGGACCCAGGCTTCAGGTCGCCGCCCATCGGCACACCTTTCTGATAGGCGAGTTTCACGAAGTCCGGCTCATTCACATCGCCGGTGCCATAGTCGAAGCTGCCGAAAAAACGCAGCTTGATCATCGTGCCCGAGGTGCCAAACGTCTCCTTGCGAAGCATCGCATCGTAGATCGCCTCGCGCGTGTTCTGCGGGGCCCAGACACCCGCCAAGCCCGCTGAACTGAATTCCTGGATCTGCTGAACCTGGCCAGCAGGTGAACCCGGGACACCGGTCAATCGTTCCTTGGCATTGTTTTCAAATGCGAACTTCCCCGTGAAGTTGTACTCCTCGTGGCTGGCCGCGGCATTGTGCGTGTCGCTATCGCCGATGAATCCATACTTGAACGGGTTGCCTGCACCCGCCGCCGCCTGGCTCATTCCATCCAGCAGTGCCTGACGGATGAAGCTACCCTTGCGATGCGACGGCCGCTCGAAATCCGCCGACAGTGTGTAATCCCACTGTTCGAATCCGGCGAATTCGTCGGTCGGTGACAGGTCGGGGTGGGTTTCCGAAGTGCCCTTGATCTGGGTGATTTCATAGAGCGGTTCGTTACCGGCGCGCGTCTTGTTGTAGGCCGCATCGATCGGCTTGCCATCGAACTTCACCAGCTCGAACATGCGGCCGTCGCTCGCATTGCCGTTGTGCGGGATTGCAAACAGCGTCGAGCCCTTGGCGCGCTGCTCATCCATCCACTTCCATAGGGTCTCGGGATTGTCAGAATCAAGCGCCGAGAGCACCAGTTCAGGTAGGTGTGCAGTGTCCCGGAAGACAACGACGCGATGCAGGTTGCGCTTTTGTGGATTTGACGTCCATTCAAAGCCCGCAAACGTCGTGAACTTGCCAGGAACGTAATTGGCGTCAGCCGCTTTGACGATTTTGGCCCACACAGTGCGGGCCAACGCCGGGTCGCTCAATTGCGGGTCGCGTTTTCCCTCACTCATGTCGCGCAGGATGCCCGCAAAGGTCTGCAATCGAACATTTGCGTCGGGTGAGGTGACGCCCTTGGCAATCTCCGTCTTGCTGAGCGGGCTTTCCGGGTTCGTCATCTCGTTAAAGACGCCCATGTACTCGGCATGGTCGGACACCATGTAGAAATCGAGTGGAGTCTGGATCTGCATTTCCGGCCCGCCGCTGCCGGTGATCGACCTGCCCTGCGCCCAGGCATAAGCGTCCGTCGGCGTGGTCTTGGAGCCGTTGGTCAGGGCGTCGAACGACCAGCCGGTGTGGACGTGGACATCGCCAAAGTAGGCGTTGTTGTCGGGATTCGGTGCCGGCAAATCGGCAGGCGAATGCGATGCGGGGGCGACTGAGGTGGCCGAGGTGCCCGCCGGCGGTGTTTCCGACGGCGAACAAGCCGTCAACGCCAGTGCAAAGCCGAGAATGACAAGCATCTGGTTCGATTTCATTTTCATGAACCCCTGACTCGGTCTTTGACCGACGAACGATAGGCTTGCTCCGCGAAGATGGCGGTCCCGCAGCCAACTCTGGATGCGTTCTCGAGTCCCAACAATAGGCACTTGTCCAACTTTATCCATCACCGTCCGTTGCAACCGGTTGTTACGCGGTTCCAGTGTGCGTGACGATGATGATTCCAACCAACCACAGAAAGCAGGCAAATTGCACGAAGAAAAACGCGAACCGCACGGATGCTACGGTGTTTGTATGAACGAGGCATACGTGCACTAGCGATTGCAGGATCCGGGCGATTAGGACCGTCGCTGCCAGCGCGTCTACCAACGTGCTTGCCACGTTACCAACGTAGAGTCCAAAGACAATAGCGCCAAAAATCGGAAGATTTTCGATGCAGTTCGCGTGAGCCCGCGTCGCGCGCCGATACCATTCCTCCCCCCCAATGGCGTCAGCCGGGAAATCCCGGATCGGTACCCTTCCGCTGAGGATGCGGCTCCAGCGATAAATCCCAATCGTGAAAAGCAGCAAGAGCATCGTCCACGTTGCGAACCCGAGCAACATCCACACCGGCACTGTCATAGATGACCCTCCAGAAAGGGATTTGATGCATAACGTCCGCGTTGAGCGACGCGCTGCTTCACTCTGACCGACACCAGACGCGTAGTGGTCCGATCGGCACGAAGCCTACGCTCATTAAGTGACGCGCCGCGGTGTATTGGATGCTGGCACTTTATCCCTCACGGGCCCGCTGCAACCGGTTGTTAGGTGTCATGTCCGGTAACAACCACACGACATGAGCGATTAGCCGGCGCACCCAACACTACTCCAAGCGAGCTGCTATCCACCTTGCTGAAGTCGGCGTCGGAATAAGAGCAGAAGTCGCCGAGATCCGAGGTCGTGCAGGCCTGGAGCGTAACGGCACCCACCACAATCACGGTTAGGGCGAATCGGCGAGACATGACACGTGACGTCCGCGTTGAGCGACGCGGTGCTGTCTGCTGAATGCCAGCACTTTATCCATTTCGCGTCTGCTCCAACGCGTTGTTAGGGGGTATAGATATATCCCACGGAAAAAACAAAAGGACAGACCCTCGCAGCCCGAAGGCCCTAAGCCATCCACGAACATATCTAGGATGCTCAATTGGCAGAGCAGCGGACTGAAAATCCGCGTTTCGGTGGTTCGATTCCGCCCCTGGTCATATCCTCAAGACGGCTTCCGCGGAAATCAACCCCAACAAGAAAACCGGTCGAGAAGGTCAAGAGTGCCGCTAACCAAAACCAAAATCACCACGCGTGCGCGTGTCATGGACGGAGTCTCACCGAAAAGTCGGCGATAGTCGCGCGAGTACTGACCCATGTGCGTAAATCCGCAAGCCCTCGCAGTCTCACTAATCGAAGTACGCGCGGCGGCGCGCAGCAACGCCATTCGGCTGCGCGTCAGGCGCTGATTCCTGGCAAAAGTGAGCGGCGTGGTGTCATAGACTTGCTTGAACCCATACTCGAGAGTGCGTTCGGCGACCCCGCAATGGCGGGACAGCTCGCTCAACGTTGGAGGCTCCGGGAAGCGTTTCTCGATCAGCCGGCACGCGGACACGACCGCGGAAACTCGTAGCGCATTCCCATTGCTATCTAGCCGCGTGCTGCTCGATTCCGTAACGGCGTGCCGAAGATGCTTCGCAAGTGTTCCGTTGATCTCGCCGTGATGCTGATCCGGGTGCTTGATGTATCGAGTAAGGAGGGCCACCTCGTCAGCTGTGGTGTCCTGACATATCCGCAGTGCGCGGCGTGAGATGCCTTCACGGGTTTCGGCAACAAGGATGTGTAAGACGGCGCCACTCGGGACGAACAGGTCGAGACTTGCGCCAGCGCCGGCGAACATCAGTTCGTTCGCACCCAGTGGTTGTCCCAGGAACCGGATGGCAGCCTGCCGAGACGCGGACAGCAACAGGCAACTCTGGTGCTTGTGTACCGTGCCACGGAGCACGAAGGCGCTGTCAGCATGCAATCGAAGGACTCGATGCGAGCGAAATGACACGCTGAACGTCAATGTCCGATCGGATCGAGGCCCAAGCTGGATCACTTCCACGCGCCAGCCCCGGAGGAATTCTGTCAATGCCTCGAGTTCACTGTCGTCGGGCCTCACCCTCGCAAGTGAATACCGGCCGGTGCGGTCCCGCTATCGAAAAATCGCTCGCGCGAGCCTGGGTTTGTCAGTTTCTCGTGAGGGGTTAAGGGCTTGTTGAAGCGTGGGTGTGCAAGTTGATCGCAGGGGCGGACTTGTAACCTCTGGCAAGTCTGCGGCGCCGCGTTTCCGTGGGGGTCTCGCCGAAGAAGCGTCGATAGTCCACGGCGAACTGGCTCAGGTGCCAGAACCCCGCGTCCATGGCAATTTCCGAGATCGAACGAGGGTGCGGCGAAGCATCCTGTTGCAGAGCCTTTCGGACGGCGTTCAACCGCAGCGACCTGATGTAGGCGACAGGCGTCAGCCCGGTGACCTCCCGAAAGCCGTACTCGAGCGAACGGATCTTCAGGTTCGCGTGGCGGCACAGCTGGGATAACTGCAGCGGCTCGGACAGTCGCGAGTCGATAAATTCACAGGCGAGCCGCACCGCCACGCGCCTGCCGGCGCGTGCCGCACGCGTGGTCGAATCGACATCGGCGGGAGAGTTGTCGAAGCGCACCATTGCAGCAAGCACACGGTCCGCGAGACTCGCCCGCACACGAGCGTCATTCAGCGCCTGCGGATGTTCACCGACCGCATTCAAGAGCCATTCGACACGCCCCAGCATGTCATCGACCCAGGAAGGGTCCGGTGCCACGATGCTGGTGCCGAGCGCTATCCCCAGGGAGCCGCCATTCAACGCATCGAGCTGACTGCGGCAGGCGTTCATATCGAATCCCAGGGCGACGTCGACGTAGCGACCACCATGCCCGTGTGTGACTGCCTCCGAGAGATCACTTTCCGCCAGGGTCACGCATTGTCCGGATTCCACCAACTGACCGTATGCGAACGCTGGCCCAGAGCCAGTGCCGGGCATGAACATCCCGGCCATGCCGCGCGGCGCATAGCCTCTCTGTTGCATCGTTTGGTTATTTGCGACGCGCGCGACATTGACGCCACCGAGATCGACCATCGCGCCCTTCGCCTGGAGCTTGCCTGGCGTGAGCTGCGTGAACTCGAAGTTCCAGTCACGCAACAAATCGGAGAGCTCTGCAGGGTCCGTCGCGACGATGGGCATATGCACGACGTGCGCAGGTGACATGCCCGACGTTGGATTGATTTCCATCTGAATGGATGCCTGCCTTGGCAGGACTGACGAGCAGTCAGTAATTCCTTCGTTGTTGTGCTCGGCGGCTAGGTTAACTCCAGACCTTGCGGAATGTCGATATTCTGTGAGGCCGCGTCACAGCAATGCTCGCACTGCAACGGACCTACTTGCTCGCGGTGCCGAGCGGAAGCGATAGCGTCAGCCACGCGTTCCATCCCTCGGGTCGGTGCTGTGCGTTGAACTCGTAGTAACCCTTCAGATTGAAGTACCACGTGTTGTCGCCGACCTTGAAGAACCAGCCGGCCTGGGGGCCGATTGCCGCTACTTCCGACTCGAAGTCGCCGAGTCTCGCGCCGTCGCCGCTGTCGCCTGTGAGCTGGTTGTAGAAGTAGCCGCCGAGGCCGAGGTGGAAGGTCTCGGAAAGAAACTGCGAAGCCCCCCAGTCGAGGTGCGCGTCCGTGCCGCTCCTGTAGTCGGTGTCGGGGTTTTCGAAGTTGTAAGTGAGGCCGAGCACGGCAGAGAACTCGTGGCCCTTCTTGTCATCGAGGTAGGTGTAACCGCCACCCGCATCGAGCGACCAGTGGTTGGTGCCGAGGTTAGCAAGACGGTCCTGGTCATACTCTCCGACCGGCACGCCCGCCATGCCGTAGGCCATGTAGTTGTGCACACCACGGTTCCATCTCAGCGTGAACGTCGGATAGAGATCGCCGAATCCCGTGCGCGTGTCGTCCTCGCTCCCCGTCACCGTGCCACCGCCGGGACCTGTGAGAGTTGCGCTGACCTCCACCTTCGCGCGGCCGAAGACGACAGGCATCGACAGGGCAGCTTGCCCGCCGAGAACCTCGTCGGCGAACGTGTAGCTCGGCGACAGGAACAGAAGATCCGCAGTGACATCGAGACCCGCGACGATGCGGCCGTTGCGTGGAAATTCCCTGTTGCGGCCCGCGTCGGCCGAGGTGTAGTAGTTCACCGCGCCGAGCGACCAGCCCGGACTCCCCGGCACTGCGGAGAAGCTGCCGAACTGGCCCGGCAGCCAGAAGCTCACGCCACCTTCGTCCGCCACAGCTGGTTGCGTCGCAAAGACCCAACCTCCCACAACGAGGAGTGACGCTGCGCGCACCGGGCCCGCAACTGCGCGACCGCTCGGGCCATGGATCGTAACCATCTGCCGAACTCCGTCAGGTCTAGTCAACAGTTCGAAGTCTTTCTACTTTGCGTGTCGCAGCTTCTGCTCAAGGCGCGACTGCGCCTATCGAGATTTCGCACGCGACCTGGTTGCGAATTCTTGATATCTAACGCTGGACTCAGGGCAGAAGCTCGCAGCTCTGCAGGTCTATGGCGTGATACCGTACTCGCACGCTCGCAGACAGCTCGCGTAATTTTGATCGAGGAATATTCGCGCTGCGCCAGTCAGTGGATGAGATTCAAGATGAATGAGGTAAAGCTGCAACGACTGATGCAATGGACCTCGATCCTGGGTGCCCTGGTCACCGCTGCCTCCGTGATCTTTGGAGTTCTGACATATCGGCGCGGGACGCACGATCAACGACAGGCTGCTGCCGTCGGGATCCTGCAGGAGTACCTCAAGTTGTCCGTGGAGCACCCGGATCTGGCGAGCCGGGTCAGCGATCAGCCCGTGGATGCCAGCTACAACTGGTTTGCGACGCATGCGTTGTTCACGGCCGAGACGCTGTGGCGTCTGGTTGGCCGCGACGAACGGTGGGAGAACACTATCGACTTCGTACTGGCCCAACATCGCGGCTACCTGCAACAGGGAGTATTGAGTTGTGATGTGTATCAACCTGAGTTCCTGCAGTACATGAAGGACCGATTTCCGGAACTCAAGTGTGGTCAGAATTCATCGATGTCTCATCGGGCGCCAGCATCTCGCGGGTAATCTGAACGCGCCTACTCGTCGGCTTCACCGCCAAATACATGCTGCAGAACGCCATGCTGGCGAGCGACTTTGAAGTTCAGACGCCAGATGTTGTCGGTCCATTCCAGGTCATTGTCGGGTCTGACTCGCGTGAACTGCATGTCGTAAATGAATTCCGCGCGCACGTACTGGTTGATGACCCATCCGAGCCCGACACGGACTCGCAGAGGGTCGAGCGTGTCCCGGTCAAATCGATAAAAGGGCTCCACGGCCGCTACGCCGTACCAGGCGGGTCCGAACGTAACCTCCACACCCAGCCGATCGCGAAGGCGAAAGTATTCCGTACCCCTTTCACCGTCAGTGTCCAGGATGCGGTATTCGAGGCGCGCCATGTTGTAGAACTTGAACGTACTCGTCTTGATGAAGTAGTTCTTGAGACTGACTGTGGGGCGCAGCTCATCGACGTCGGGGGCGACTTCGTTGTCCGTATGCTTCCAGAACAGCACGAACCACGTTTCCCAGTTCGGCGCAAACTTCCAGATCGTGCCCAGGCCGAGGTAATCGACACTGTAGTTCCGGTCGTTACTCCACCAATAACCGAGATAACCGATACCGATCCAGCTCCTGTCCTTGGTCAGTGCATAGGTGGGATTCACGATCACCCGAAACTCGTCGTTCTTGTCGTCGGCATATGCGGGCACGGTTGTTCCCAGCGCCAGGGCAAATATCGCAAGCAGCCAACCTCCGACAACGAAGAGCGACTTGCCCTTTCGGCATGCTCGCCATCCAACGAACGCCGTCATGTCGCCAGTCCGTCACCACCGGAAGATCGCGCCTAGTGCGGGTCCGTTGAAATTGAGTTCCTTGATTGGTCCGCCCGACTTGAGGTCATAGTCCAGATAGCGCCAGGCGACGCCGATATCTCCCCACCCAAACGAATACGTCAGGCCGAGCTCCGCCTGCCAGGTGAGGTCGGAGTCACCGGTGCCGATGTCAAAGTAGTAAGGCACCGCCCATTTTTGACTCGCACCAAACGCGATTCGCCCTTTGCCCCCGACGATTGCGTCCCACTGATCGACGGATTCGTCGGCACTGCCCGTGGTTGGTGGCGGCGTGATCGGGCCGAAGTTTCCGGTGAAGGTCCACTTGAGTTCCTCCTTCATGTGGGCGAGACGTGCACCGACCAACACGTCGAACGTTGCCTCACCACGGTCCACAACCCCATAGGTGGCGGCGAGAGTCCAGATCGTCGACTTGAGGTCAAAGTCTGCTGCCGCCGTGACACTGGCCGGAATCGGCACACCGTTAATCGAGAGGTTGCGGGTGCGCGAATTCGAATCGCCGACATCGAGATAAATGAGGTCGGTGAATCCACCCCAACGTCCCTTGGAAAACTCGAAGGAGCCCATGCCGGTCATCTTCAGATGATCGAGGATGGTGCTCACATCGACATTGATAGTGCTGCCGCCACCTAGTGGAAGCTCGGTATGGCCGCCGATGTCCGGCAGCCATCCGTAAATCGTCGCCGCGAATTGCCAGCCCGACGAGCCCGTGACTTCCTGCGCATGGAGAGGCGGCGCCGCCAGGCTGGCAATGCCCAGCACGCAAGCACACGACATTTTCGTAGCGCTTCGCGCGGTCCAGTTGGTGTTCAATACGAGTTTCATGTTGGTCTCCTTACCTGCTTGTATTCGCAGACGACCGCGTGTGAGGTTTGGACGTAATGCGCGTGCACATCAGCGTCACTTTGGAAATAGAAACTGGATCTGCAAACGCAGCTGCCAGCTTGCGGCGTTGTCCGGCTTCTCGATGTTGTAGTACGCCGAAGCCTGCAGGTTCACTGGCTGTTTCCCGAAACGCATGATCTGCCCGATGCCCCAGCCCGAGCGGCACGACCCAGCGTTGCCCGCTGTCCGCTTCCCAGTCCGCCGTGATGATCGGAGCGAAAGTGAGATAGCGCCCCGGCGAGTCGGGAAAGTTGTAGTTGATGAACGGCTGCAGGAGCATCTGGTTCACGCTGCTCCGGCCTTCGTCCTTCGACACCGACCAGACGTTGTTGATGAGCGCGCCGTAGACCCACGTCTTGCCGAGGTGCAGGGCCACGGCCGTGGGTCCCAGCCCCCACGCGCCCTGACCGAGTCGATTGTTGGTCGCGGTGTCGAGCTGCGCGATCGCGCCGACGCCCCACACCCATCCACCGACCACCTTCTTCGGCGAGAAGAACGCAGAGAACTGAATGTCTCCGATGCCGAACACACGGTCCTGGTCCGGAGTAAAGGCCGGCTGCGAAATCACCGGCACGATGGTGCGCGTAATGAGGTTCCAATTCGTGTTGAGGCTGAAGGGCAAGACCGGCTGGATGTTCAAAACGTCCTGGGTTTTCTCCAGCGGTCCGAACTCAAAATTTGTGTTGTTCTGCAAGCGGCAGGCTGATCATGTCGGCGATCGGGTTCTGCGCCGCCTTGGCAAGTGCCGCGGCATCGTTCTCCTGTGCCGGACAAGCGCGTCGCGGCAAGCAGGCACGCCGCGACTGCGTATCAAGACGCGAAGGACGACGTCTGCAGTTCAGTCGACGATCCCTCATTCGCTCAATTCGACCAGCGCGACTTCGCCCGGACGCCAGCTCTTGTCGAACCAACGACTCCATCGGGCTGTAGAGCCGGAGACCAGGAAGAGCCCTTGCCGGGCCGTCGTCTGAATCCAGTTGCCAGCTTCTTGCCTCGGCCGCCTTGGGCGACCGAAGTAGACCGTCACCGAGCCGTCCGAATTCGTTCGGCTGCCGGTGACGGGAATGTTGCTTCCCGCTCGCGGGTAACGCTGGTCGGTCTGCGAGCAACGAGCGCGTCTGGTTGTCGTAGACCGTGAACGACCAGAATCTTGCGGCGGGGACGTTCGCCGGCAGCGTCACCTTGTAGGTCTTGGCACCGTCGAAGGGATTGCCTGTCGGAATCGGCGAAGTCGCGATTCGCGTACTGCGAGCCGGCGCCTGGCTGAGCCGCATGATCATCCCCGGCGTGTCCGATCGTGTAGGCGTAGTAGAACTGGCGCGGGCATCGAGGGTCCGCGCGCCGTTCGCGTCGTGTCGAGCCTCTGGTAATCGGTGGCGCCGATGAAAGTCGTAGACTCCACTGCCTGTTGCCGGATAGATTCGCAGACTCGCGGATCGCGCGTCGCAGAACGACATTGCCCGGGCGTAGCGTTGCCGACAGCGACGGCATCGACTGAGGATTTTCTTCATCCGCGCATCCGGCGTGAACTTGCTTCCCCTTGACGATGCCGATGCGGCCGCACAGGCCCCGCAGCTCCGGATCGAGGAAATCGACCGGCTCGTGCTGAACGACGGTCGTTCGATTCCTCGATAGAACCCGATAGTCATTCGCGTGGACGGTGTTGAACTGACTTGCCGGATCCGCTCGATGAACTTCATCGTGCGGACGGACTGCCGCGGCCTGACTCAGCGGATAGATCCGTGCCGTCTTCCTTGAAATCGTCGCGGCGGCATTGGGCTTCGCCGTCGACGAGCGAAGCAGCGCAGCGGGATCGTGTTGACTACGAAGGCGACTTCGGCCACGAAGTATGCGCTGGCGTACCATGTTATCCTTCGGTATCGAGCCCTTGTAATCCGGCGGCACAAGCAGGTACTTGCCGCCCTTGCCCGCGTCCGGCCCGGGAACGCCAAGGTCGATGACAAAGCGGAAGCACGCGTCGTCGATCGTGCCCAGCTCGTCCGGTGGGATCTCAAGAACCGATCGGCCCCTCGGCCTGCAGGTCGAGATAGCACCAGCAGTAAACGGTGTCGCAGTTCGGCGGTCAGGAACAGTGGATTGCGAATCCATCAAGTCTCGGTCGAAGATGACGCATGCGTGGTTGTCCTCCGCGCCGTGCTCTGTGAAGCCCTTGCGCAATCGCATACACGGATGCTCGCGGGAATGTTCCGTCAGAAAGACCTCACGCCGCGGATGTAGTCGAGGTTGTCGTACACCTTCTGCGACGGTCGCCTCAGTCGGGCACGCCATCCACGAAGTCGAGTGTGCCGATGCGGGTCTGCGACCTTGTTCGGCGTCGTGATCGGATGCGGGAATCTTCTGCGCGTTGAGCGCCTGAGCGGCGACTGTCCTGGCGACCAGGTCGGCGGCGGCGACGAAGCATGGCAGTGATCGCTCATGATGTGTCTCCTGAACGGTCATTCTGCATGTTCGCTTCGCTTCATGGTCATCAGTCGGACTGACATGCTGTGATGTGCGTGGTCGTAAGCGTCCACCGAAGGCCCGATCCGCCTATCGAGAATTCGACACGCGAGGTGGTCTTCCGCGGAATGAGCGCGACGAGGAGTCGAGCCCGAAAGCGGGCCGCGCGTGTGCGCGACCCGCCTAACTCACAACCAACTAGTCGGACGAGGCCTGTTTCATTTCGGTCGCGGCTTGGCCAGCTGCGGCGGCAGCCTTGGTCGTGGCGCCCATGGGACTCACTTCCAGGGTGATCTTGTTGATCTTGCCGGTGAATCGAGTGTCTGCGCCGACACCGATGCCTTCGGCGACCGGCGTCTGATTGTCGATGCCGACGTCAGCGGTTTCGTCCGCCGAAAAGATGTTGGGCTGAGTCTTCTCCACTCGGCCCTCGGCGACGGATTTCCCGTTCACGTAAAGCGTCGCCTTGCCACCCTTGCCGGCTCCGCCGCCGTCATAGACAAAGTCCAGCACGACTTTGGCGGGACCGCTCGGTAGTGCTTCCGGTGCTGCGACGGTGTAGCGCGCCAGCCCGAGGAAGTTATACGTGTAGGCCGGTTTGCCATCTTTCATGTACAGCGACCAGCCACCAAAGCGACCGCCCTGCGACAGGATCGCACCGTTCGCGCCACCTTCCGGAATATCGAGCTCTGCGGTGATCTTGCTCGAGCGGTTCTTGATGTTCATGAAAGTGTTTTCCATCATGCCCTGCATCCCCTCATAGAGCGTGAGCGAAGTGCGTGCACCGAGCACGTCGGGCCGGCCCGCCATCGCTGGGTTCATGCGCTCGATGGTCCGGTCGTCGATGGGCAGCACGTGGTACTTCTCCGCTTCCGTCATGAACAGAGCTTGCATCTCCTTGAGCTTCGCAGGCTCCTTGGTCGCCAGATTGTTGGTGAGACTGAAATCGCTCCTCACGTCGTAGAGGTCCCAGACATCAGTAGTCAACGGTTTAAGGTTGCTCGTCTGCCAGGGCGCGCGATGGATGGTCCGGGCAAGCCAGCCATCGCTATAGATCGCGCGATTGCCGAACATCTCGAAGTACTGTGTCTTGTGTCGCTCTGCCGCCTTCGCGTCATTGAAGGCATAGAGCAGACTTGTGCCCTCGATGGGCGTCTGTGGCGTGCCGTTGACGCTCTTTGGCTCGGGCAAACTTGCGGCCTCGAGGATCGTCGGCGCGATATCGATGACGTGTGAAAACTGACTGCGCAGGCCACCATTCTCCTTGATGCCCTTCGGCCAGTGAATGACCATGCCGTTGCGGGTGCCGCCGAAGTCGGACGCCACCTGCTTGGTCCACATGAAGGGCGTGTCGAAGGCAACCGCCCAGCCAGCGGCCATGTGCGGGAAGGTTTCTGGACCACCCCACTTGTCGATCAGCGGGATCAGGTCCTCGACCTTTTCGGCCACGCCGTTGAAATAGGTCATCTCGTTGTACATGCCGACGAAGCCACCCTCGGCACTGGTCCCGTTGTCGCCTGCGATGTAGATGAAGAGTGTGTTGTCGAATACGCCGATATCCTGCAGCGCTGTCACGAACCGCCCGATCTCGTGATCGGTCTGCTCCAGGAATCCCGCGAACACTTCGGCTTGACGGGAGAACAGACGCCGCTGGTCCGCCGGCAGTGAATCCCAGGCCTTGATGTCCTTCGGTCTGTCGGCCAACTTGGTCTCCTTCGGCACTACGCCCAGCTTCTTTTCTCGCTCGAGCGTTTCGACGCGCACCTGGTCCCAGCCCTTGTCGAACTGGCCCTTGTACTTGTCCGCCCACTCCTTCGGCACGTGATGCGGTGCATGCGTCGCCCCGGTCGCGAAGTAGACGAAGAACGGCTTGTCCGGCGTCATCGACTGCTGGGCTTTCACCCAGTTGATGGCCTGGTTCGTCATGTCGACGGTGAAGTGGTAGTTCTTCATCTTCGGCGGGTCGACCTTGATCACCCCGTCGTAAATGAGCGGATACCACTGGTCGGTCTCGCCACCGATGAATCCGTAGAACTTGTCGAAGCCCTGGTGCGTGGGCCAGCGGTCAAACGGACCCGATACGCTGGTCTCCCAGGGGGCGGTTTCGTGCCACTTGCCGAAGGCGCCGGTGCTGTAGCCGTTGAGCCGCAACATTTCCGCGAGGGGCGCCACGCTGTTCGGATTCTGCCCGGTGTTGCCGGGGAAGGCCGTCGAGCTCTCCATGATCGAGCCGGTATTGACGGTGTGGTGGTTCCGGCCGGTCTTGAGCGCGTTGCGTGTCGGCGAGCACAGCGCGGTCGTATGGAAGTTGTTGAAGCGCAGGCCGGACTGGGCCAGCTGGTCCATGGTCGGCGTGCGGATGGGACCGCCGAAGGTGCTGGGTCCGCCGAAGCCGACGTCATCGATGAGCACGATCACGACATTGGGAGCGCCTTTGGGCGCCTTGACCTCGAACCGCGCCGGTGGCTTGGCGTTTCGCGCGTCGAGTTCCTTATAAGTCGGTGGTTTGGGCTCCGCGATCGGCAATGACGTGCGATCGAGCTGGTCCTGCGCCGCCACCGTCGAGGCGGCGAAGGTCAGCAGGACGCCAAGAACTGCAAACGGGGTCACTCGCTTCATTTGTGTTCTCCCTGAAACCGACTCATTCTGAGGATGGATATCGCCCCGCCGATATTGTCTCTAGGTGCAGGATTGACATGCGGCGATGTCCGTAGGTGCAAGCGTCCGCCGAAGGCGAGACCTTGCCTATCGAGAATTCGCACGCGCCCGCGAAGCGAAGCATTCTTAATGCGGCGAAACGGAAATGAACGCGCTGCAGTCCCGCAGCAACTCGTCCTTGCGTTTTATCGACAGTTGATTGTCGGCTCGCCACCCAACATGCAGACGCGCGCGTTGTCCGCGTTCACGTAGATGCGGCGTGTTAACGGCGTTGCAGTGCGCCTTGATGCAAAAGTTTTTCGTACGTACTGCTACGCGACTCCTCCGCGGCTGGAAACCAGCGTTGCTCCGGCGGCAGGATTACGTACGGTGCAGCTGCAAGCTGCTGCACAAGAGCGTCGAGTTCTCGGTCGAACCCGAACACTCGCATACGCGGAGTAGTTCGAACCTGCTTTTTCGATGACGATGGCGTAGCGCATGGTTAGTTACCCTATTTCTTCAGCACCGACTGTTTCAGAACACTGTTGAGCGTGCCGGCACTTTATTTCCCGATGACGCGTGCTGCCAAGACGCGTTTCGTCCCCGTCACTGCTTCTGCTTCTCGACCCAGGACTTCACAATTGTTTCGAGCACGGATAAGGGCACGGCGCCATCCGCCAGCACAGCGTCGTGGAAGCCGCGGATGTCGAACTTGTCGCCCAGCTCCGCTCTCGCTTCGTCGCGAATGCGATTGATGAACTCGCGTCCCGCCATGTAGGCGGTCGCCTGACCGGGCACTACGGCGTAGCGCTCGACCTCCGTCGTGATTGTTGAGGGCCGATCGCCCGTGACGCCCACCATGTAATCGATGGCCTGTTCGCGCGACCATTTCTTGTAGTGCAGGCCCGTGTCGACGACGAGCCGGGCGGCGCGGAAGGTCATCGACTGCAGGTAGCCGAGCCGGCCGAAGGGATTTTTCTCGTAGACGCCCATCTCGTCCGTGAGCTGCTCCGCGTAGAGGCCCCAGCCTTCGGAGTAGCCCGAGAAATTGAGGAACGCGCCGCGAATCAGGGGCAGCCCCCTGGATTCCTGCGCAATGGAGCCCTGCCAGTGGTGACCGGGCTCGCCTTCGTGGTAGGTGAGCGTCGGCAAAGAGAACTTCGGCCACTCGCTCGTGTCGCGCAGGTTGATGTAATAGGCGCCCGGGCGTGTGCCGTCGAGCGCCCCGGACATGTAGTAACCGCCCGGCGCACCCGCTTCGATGTACGGCGGCACCCGACGGATCTCCAGCTTGGCCCTGGCGAGGACCCCGAAATACTTCGGCAGTAGTGGCTGCAGGTCGGCGATCTGCTGATTGAGGGAATCGAGCAGCTCCTTGCGCCCTGCATCGGTGTTTGGATAGAGCTGTCTCGGGTCCCTCGCCAGCTTGTCCATGCGCTCACCTACTGTGCCGCTCGCATAGCCCTGCGCCTTGAGAATGACATCCATCTCTTGATGCAGTTGCTCGATCAGCTTCAATCCCATCTCGTGGATCTGCTCGGGAGTGAGATCGGTGGTGGTGTAGTTCTTGAGCGCGAGGCGGTAGTACTCGGCGCCGTCAGGGAGGCGCCAAACACCGGCATCGTGCTTCGCGCGTACGCGCAGCTCCTGCAGCTGCGCGATCTGGCGCCGGTATGCAGGCAGCACTTGTTCCTTCACCGACCGCTCGACCCGGGCCACGAGATCCTTCTGCGTGACCAAGTCGAGTTTCGCATCGGCGACCTTGCGCTCGAGCGACTGCACGAGGACGGTGTCGGCCGGCTGTCTCGCTGCGAACTCCTGCAGCTGCTTCACCGCTCCGGCGATGCAGAAGTCGGGTGGGATCACGCCCTTCTTAGCTTGCGCCCTGACCTCTGCCGTCTCCTGATCCATCATCTCTGCGAACGCTTTGACACGCGCAAGGTAGTCTTCGGCGTCCTGCACCGTCCTCACCGGATGCTGCGAGTCGAGAAAATCCGGTATCACGGTGTAAGCACCGGTGAGCTGCGTCACCAGGTAGGGATTCGGCGGGTAGAATCCGTACCCGCCATAACCGAATTTCTCGCCTGCCGCGACGCTGTCGATATACGTCGCGACCACGACCTGGGTGATGGCATCGTCGGGCGAGAGCGCAGTGCTGTCGATGCGCGCGAGTTCAGCACGAGCTTCGCGCAGGATCCTGATCTGGCGCGCCATGCCTGCGGCCGAAGCATCCGATAGCCGGTTCGAATACTTGCCCCCCGCAAGCTCCTCCGAGACGGCCCAGGAACTCGCCGTCTCGGGGCTTTCCTGGAGTATGGCTTTCGTCAGATGGTCCAGTGCCGCTTTTAGAGCCGAGGCAGCCGCCTGCCTCGATGCCTGCGCGGTGTGCCCATCGGGCGATGGTGCGATTGGCTCCTCGTGCTTCGAGCATCCGGCGAGCGCGAACGCCAGAGTTGCGACGATGAGAATGAGCTTGTGCGTCAAGTTCTTCTTAGCCCTCATTCGCTGACGCCCACGCATGAGCACTCGCTCAACTAGCGAACCAGGAGATCGAGTTGACGCACATCGAGACCGGCCTCGCGGTAGTACTTGCGAGCGAGCTCGAGAGCAGTGAACCCGTCTTCGTAGGCAGCAAAGCCACCGTTCACCGCCTTGTCCAGATAAATCAGGCCGCCCTCGACGATAAAAACGATCAACGCTGCTTCTGGTGAGTCGTCAGTGATGACCAGCGTGTGAGCCTCGCCGGCGGGCTCGTAGATAAATGTGCCGGGCTTTGCAACCCAGTCATGCTCCAGGTATCTCCAGTGGCCACGCATCGTATAGCCACGTACGGTGCCGACGTGGTAGTGAGTGCCCAGCTTGGCGCCGGGGAGACCTTTGAGCACGACGCTGAATCCGCCAGATGTGACGTTAAAGCAGCACGGCTGGAACCATACACCTTCCGCATAAGGAACCCAGAGGCGGTCGTCCTCGACGTTGATGTTGGCAATGAAGTGTTCGCGGCTCCGTTGAATTGGATCGAGGCCGTCGGTGAAACTGTTGAAAGCATTGATCGCCATGTGTTCTTCCTTGTTGTGAGATCGCCGGCGAAGGACTGTCAATCAGACCAAAGAGCGATCGTGTACACCAAGACGTTCCAGGCCACTATCGAAACGCCGAGACTTAGACGCGGATGCCGAGTCTCTCTAGACACCAGGCCATTCCAAAATATGCCGTGGCCGTCACCACGCACGAGACGGCCAGGCTGTACCAGAAGCCCCACCCGGACCGCAGCAGAAACGCCAACACCACGAACAGTAAGAGCGAAGGGATCACGAGCCAAAAGATTCCCTGGGAAAGATCCGCCACACGTCGTGTATCGCCGGTGTCGAGATAGAGCCACACAAACGCAAGCAGTGAGGTCAGCGGGAGTGACGCCTAACGCGGCACCCCAAAGAGTGCTTCGTTTCGCGATCTCTGATACCGCCACGACCACTGCCGCAGTTAGCACAATCCTGATGACGTACTGCCACATTAGGCTCTCGGCATCTAACGTCCGCGTTGAGCAACGCGCTGCTGAGTAATGGTTGCTGGCACTTTATCTCTCCCGCGTTTGCTCCGCGCGTTGTTAGACAACACGCAAACGCGCTACGTGCGCGATGAGCTCGACGCTCGCGATGCCGCTTCGTCCGTGCGAATCTGCCGCTGACGCTGATTAAGCACACGAATGGATAGGGGCAGCGCGATCGCGTAAGGCACCCAAAGCAACCAATTGTACGGTTTGGGCAGCAACAGGAGCCCAGCCAGGAAAGCCGTAACCGCCACCCAGGCAATCGCGGACACGCGAACCATGAAGGAACGCTCGCGCGGCCCCGCGGTGTTCTTGATGCTGAAGTAGGTGCCGACGACACCACCCGCCAATCCAAGGACACTACCAACAATTCCGCCTATCGTGCCGACGTCCACATTATCCCCCGTGTCGCCTAACGTCCCGGTTCAGCGGCCGACCGATGAGTTGTGACGATTGATAAGCACCTTATTCCTCCCAGGGCCGCTGCAACCGGTTGTTAGGCGTTCCGCAGACGCTGAAAGCAGAAGTCACTCTTGGCGACCGGTGGATAAGAAACCTTCAAGTACATTGACGACGTTGACACCCATCGCGGCTACCGCGTAGCCGCCCTCCAGAGTGAAAACCACAGGGAGCCTGGTCGACCCAAGATCACGACCCAGCTGAACGTAGTCCTCACTCGCGAGCACGAAATGCGAAATCGGGTCGCTTTCGAACGTGTCGACTCCCAGTGCAACGACAAGTGCGTCGGGGGCAAAGTCTCCCACCTGATCCAGTGCTGGCATGAGTGCTGAGCGCCAGCGAGCGAAATCCGTGCCTGCTGGGAGAGGGAGATTCAGATTGAATCCCTCACCCGGGCCTCTTCCACTTTCGTCCGCGTGACCCAGGTAGAACGGATACTCGAAGCGCGGGTCACCGTGGATCGAAATGGTGAGAACGTCTGCGCGTTCGTAGAAAAGGCTCTGGGTGCCGTTGCCGTGGTGGTAGTCGACATCGAGCACTGCCACTCGCCGAGCGCCTTCATCGAGCAACGTCTGCGCAGCCACAGCCGCATTGTTGATGAAGCAGTAGCCGCCAAAGAAATCCCAGCCCGCGTGATGTCCAGGGGGTCGGGTAAGTGCCATGGTCGCGCGAGGTGCCGACGGCGCGCGAAGCGCGCTGGCCGCTGCAGCGGCACATGCTGCGCCCCCTAGCGCCGCGACCCATGTTCCCGCGGTGAGTGGCGTGCCCACATCGAAGGAGTAGAGGCCCAGGCGTGCGGTGAAGTCCCTGGGCTCCACGTCATCTCGAAAACCGCGCACGGGCCAAACTGAAGGAAGCGCGTCGATGTCGGCATTGCTCGGATCCTCGGCTAGCCACTCCGCCCAGGCGCCTCGCAGAAAGTTGAGATACCGTGGAGAGTGAACGCTTTCCAATACGGAATGCGAAATGGGCGGAGGGGTTCGCACCTCGCCCACTGGGCGCTTGCCAAGTTCGCTCAGTACAGAGTCCATGCGTGCGGGCACTTCGTAGCAAGGCGTCAGGCGCCCTCGGAACATCTCCTGGCGACCGGAATGCAACGCATGATTCGGATTAGCGAAGATCAGCATTGGCAGTTGCTTTGATGGTCTGCGTGTCCAACGTCCCGATTCAGCGCGCGCTATCAGGCCGATGACTGTACCGGAAAACTCTGCTCGACCACCCTGTGCTTCCGTGGCCTGCTACGCATGTCGACCAGACGACTGAAATCGTCACGATCCTGACTGGCATCATCGGCCTAACGTCCGCGTTGAGCGACGCGCTGCGGTGTTCTGGATGCTGGCACTTTATTCCTCTCGCGTTTGCTCCAGCGCGTTGTTAGATGCCAGCTTTGCGCCCAGCATGACCAATGGAACAAGTGAGCCCAAGAAGATGATGTGGTACCAAATTGGGAACTTATCCCACAAAGACACGTGAACTGGTACGAACAGCGCAAGGAGCAGAAGCGCAAATACGTATCTAGGTAATCGAGCGCTTGGCGTCACCGCTGCGAAGGCAACGCCAGCGGCGATCGACGCTGCAGCACCGAGGACGAGGCGAGCAAGCAGCATGGCTAGAGAGAAGTCCATTGCCTTTTCGACTTCCGCGTAGGCGGGGAAAAGCAAACGAATTGCGAAGTTGCCAACCGTCGCCACCGCGAACCAGACAACGAAGCCGGCTGCGATTGCGAGAATTGTTCGGAGCCAATTGGGCATGGTGCGTTCCGGAGTCGGCCTAACGTCCGCGTTGAGCGACGCGTCGCTGATTAATGGATGCTTGCACTTTATCCATTTCGCGTCTGCTCCAACGCGTTGTTAGTGAAAACCGCCAACTGAGCGTCGAAAGCACGCTTGTAGGCGGGGCGCGCTTCGCCACGGGCGACATAGGCGGAGAGGTTCGGATATTTCTCCAGTACACCCGATCCGTTCAACCTGCGCAGCACTGTCACCATCAGTAGGTCACCGGCGCTGAACGCATCGTCGAGCCAGTCGGTATCGCCAAGCCGACTGGAAAGTTCGCCCAGCCGTACACGCACGCGATCCTCGAGGATAGCCAGGCGCTCCTCATGCCAGCTTTTGTTGTGCTCCAGGAGCATCGCCATTCCGCGATCAACAATCGGCGGCTCCACCGTATTAAGCGCGGCAAACATCCATGCAATCGCGCGCGCCCGGGCATTCGCATCATCTGGCAGTAACCCCGCATGGCGTTCCGCGATATGGAATACGATCGCCCCCGACTCGAAGAGCGCGAGATCGCCTTCTTCGTAGGTCGGAATCTGACCGAAAGGATGAAGCATACGATGCGCAGATTCCTTCATCTCACTGAACGAGAGAAATCGAACGTCGTAAGGTTGGCCCACTTCTTCAAGTGCCCAGCGAACGCGCATGTCACGCGCCAGTCCTCTGCCGCGATCGGGCGACCGTTCAAAAGCGGTGATGGTGGGAATCATCGAAACGCTCCTGGTGATTGCATAACGCTATCGTGCGTCACGCTGATTGCGAGAGCTTTTACAGCGTGTCGAACTTGCATATCGCGTTTCCTCGAATCTGATGTCGTTCTAACAACCACGCCAGCGCTCGAGCCCACATTGCCACCCGAGCCGGCGAATTGGAGTTCTCCATGAGTCCACCTAGCGGGTGTGTCTAACGCCCGCGCTCGCCGGCGCCGAGGCCGCGAAGCGGCCGAGGGAACCCCAGCGCGCAGCGCTGGGGCGTCCGCGTGCAGCGCGTTGTTAGCCCGCTTCCGCGAATTCGCGTACCAAGTGCAACACGGCGGAGCGACCGCTGATGGCTAACTTCTGGGCTCATATCGCATCGCCACTGCCCCCGAGCCGAATTCCAGCCGGCTCACGAGCTTCAAGTCGACCCACTTCGATAGCCCCGCGAACAACGTCGGCCCGTGGCCCGCCAGCCTGGGGTGCACCACGAACTCGTACTCATCGATCAATCCCAGCTCCGCCAACGCCAGCGGGAGCTTTACGCCTCCTACGAGCAGTCCCTTACCCGACTCCCGCTTGATCTGCTGAACGGCCGTCCCTAGGTCCCCGCGCACTAGCTCCGCGTTCCAATCGGCCCGCTTCAACGTGCTCGACACGACGTACTTCTTTGCCGCGTCGATCGTACGGCGGAAGGGTTCCATCCAATCGGGCATCTCTCCCGTCCACTCCGGCCGAAACGCTGCCTCCATCATTTCGTAAGTCACCCGGCCAAAGAGGAGTGCATCCGCCCGGTTGAGGTTCTCGACCGCGTGGCGATGCAAGTCTTCGTCCGGGAGAATTGCACGATGATCGCAGCACCCGTCCAATGTGACGTTGATGGAATACCGAAGGGGTCGCACTACGTGCTCCTGAGCGGGCTAACGCCTGCGTTGAGCGACGCGCTGCTGAGAATTGAAGAAGAACACCGCTTTATCCCTCCCGCGCTCGCTCCAACGCGTAGTTAGGTGACAGCTGTTGAACATGGAGTGCCGACCACTCGCTTGTTTGCGCGCGCCACGTCCTATCGTTCGGAAAGGCAGCCATTCTCACGAAGCCAATCAGTAACACGCTCCATGCGCGTCGCGGCCGCGCACTCAAGGGAGAGAACAAGGGCCTTGTCGAGCGTCTTCAGCGGCGAGGGCCGCCCTGATCGAGGGGACTTGAGCTGCTCGATTACGCGGTACGGCTGAAAGTCAGGCCTGGCAGCAACAAGATAGCTAACTGCGGATCCGTCGTATGACGTTGTCACAGGCTCCACCTCGCCAATCTCGGCGAGTGCGGCGCGAAGCAAGGCCAACGATTCCTCCAAACGATCGCGCAAGTCTTCGCCCCTGTCGAAGCGGACCAGCACGAGGTAAGGGATGAATTCCGAGCCTTCCATGTTCAGGATTGCGTACTCATCTCGAGTCACGCGGGAACGCGCAGGCTCACCCTCAAGTCACTGTCGACGTCAGACGCTACCATCCGCGTGTCACCTAACGTCCGCGTTGAGCGGCGCTGCGGTGTCTTCGACGTCAGCACTCTATCCATTTCGCGTCTGACTCCAACGCGTTGTTAGGCATCACGACCCACGCGCTCCCATGATTCGAGTGGCCCTCTAACCGGCTTGAATAGCGGATGGCATCGCGGAAAGGTGACAGTGCGCGAGCGTCGACGCAACGCCGGGTTACGGACAGTGAGCTTCTGCAGCAAATGTTGCCATTCAAACGCGATCTGCGCTCTCGTCGTGGGGATTAGGGCGATCGAGCGCAGTGGCCCAATCTTGCTGGCATCAAATGAATAACCGCGCGCTCTGGCCTCAGCGTGAATTGCCGCAAGGTAGACGTTGATCGCGTATCGCGGCTGCCGATGTCCGCGAAAGCGTGCGAGCTGCGGATGATGGCGATAGCCCCGAGTTCGTCCACGCAATACTGCGCGGGCCAACAATGCCTCTCGCCACAGCGCAACTAGGCCCTGCGAATCGAGGTAGCGCGGATGAATCGTCCAGAGACGCACGTGATGCCTAAACGTCCGCGTTGAGCAACGCGCTGCTGTGTGATGGATGCTGGCACTTTATCCATTTCGCGTCTGCTCCAACGCGTTGTTAGGCGTCGGACATTTAATGCAGTCTGAGGCATGTGCGCGTAACGTTGTGCCTTCTAGGTCGCCTTGAATTCCTCAACCGATCAGCCTCAACTCCTGCGAGGGAGCCCAGAACTGGTGGCCGTTCGGCTGTCGAACCCAGTACTGCGTCAGATGATTCGCAGGCGAGCACCGCGCGCCGATCACTGCCCCCTCCCCGGCAGCGCCGCGTACCCGTGTACCGATCTTCCACGCGAAACACTCAGGTGGAGCGGACTGCGTCGGTGTTCCCGGTTTCAGCAAATAGGTAAGGATCAACACGCCCCTGTCCGTGAGTTCATAGGCGGGGTCGACAAGCTTGCTTAAGAACGCTCCGATCCCGTGCACCTGGATGGTCGTCTCGGTCTTCGACCACGCGAAGTGCGCCATGTTTCTTGGCGCGAAGCCGAACGCGCCGACATTCAGTTGCTCCAGCGCCGAGCGATCGAAACGGCTCCCCATCCCGAGTGCCCAAACGCCTTGGACGACGACAATGTTCTCGTCGATCTCATGGGTGTGCGGCAGGATGATGTAGCCAGCGTCGGCGTGAATCCGGATCACGAAGGGCGCGCTCGGCGTGTCCGGGTCGCCCCAGACCTTCTCGACCCACTGCCCTGGTCGGGGCGCGTGTAGCGGTACGACGCCGTGCGTCGCCGCATCCTGTGCTTCGGCGTCGATCGAAGCGAGCAAGAATACGGACAGCGAGGTCAGCAACGCGAGTTGGGACTCGAGTATCGACGCCGCCCATCTTGGCCTCATCTCAGTCACACCCGTCTATTTGCCGGCCCGATGCCCCGTGATCAACAGGCACGGAAGCGCTGCAACGCCGACTACCAAGCACCACAACATCGTGACCCATGACGCCTAACGTCCCGGTTCAGCGGGCCGACCGCGACATGTGAATCCTGGCACTTTATCCCTCACGGACCGCTGCAACCGGTTGTTAGGCGTCACACGAGCCTTCACAAACGTACGCTCATTATCTAGCCTACTGTGGTGGGACGTACGGATCCGGCGTCCCGACCTTGATCGGAGGATGTGCTTCCAGGCTGGCTTCGAAGTCGCGACGGATCTTCGTCATTGGATAAGTAACCCAGCTGTTCTGAATGAGCACGTCCCGCTCCTCTTTCAGATCCGTAAGCAAGTTGACGATCTTTGGCAGCGGAAGCTTCTGCGGCGGGTCATACGCGTTCTCCTGTTTGATCAGGTGCATTTTCCAGTTACGCCATTTCACAGCGGACAGCCGGTCGGCCACGTACGCTGGAAAACCCTCGCGATTGGAGTTCACCTGCTTACCGAAGAAGAATTCCGATTGGTCAACGCCGTCAATCGGGCGATCGTTGGGGATTTGTGCGCCACCGATATGGGCAATGGTCGTGAAAAGATCCACGATGTGCACGATTTCGTTGCTGACGCTTCCAGCGGGCACTCGGCCCGGCCACCGAATAATGAAGGGCGCGCGCAACGAAGCCTCCATCGCCGTGAAATAGGTGCCTCGCCACGGGCCGCTGTCGCCTTCCCAGGGGTGAGCTGCCTCCGGGCCGTTATCGCTCGCGAAGATGACGAGCGTGTCGTTTTCGATACCGCCGCGCGTGATCGCGTCAAGAATCTGACCCGTACGGTAGTCCAGTTCGGTTAGGGAGTCAGCCCAATCTCCGTTCCCTGTTTTTCCGGAGAACTCGGGATTGGGCAGAGTCGGCATGTGAAGCAGCCTGAGCGACACGTAAGCAAAGAACGGGCGGCCGGCCTTTGTCTCGCGCGTGATGAAATCGACCGCACGCCGGGTGATCTCCGCATCCATGCGTCGGTGATGCTCGAGATCGAGCTGCGCGACTTGCTCGGCCTTCTCACCCTTGTGCGCCTCGTACACGGGTTCGAGCGGAGTGACATCCGCATTCCAGCCCTGCTTCGAGCCAACTGACGGCCACAGGCCGTTCGTCTGGTTCGCGTACGACCACATGGCCTCGGTGTAGCTGCGCGGAATTCCGTACCACTCGTCGAACCCCTGGTGCGTCGGAAAGCGCTCCTCGATACTGCCGAGGTGCCACTTGCCCCACGTGCCCGTGGCGTAGCCCTGAGCCGACAACAGCTCTGCGATTGTGATCTCCCACTGTGTAAGTCCTTCGGGTGCACCCCCTCTCGGCACTTCGTAGGTTCCCGACCGAATCGAAAAGCGCCCGGTCATGAGCGCGGATCGGGAGGGCGTGCACTGTGCCTCGACGTTGAAGTTGAGCAGTCGCATGCCCTGACTGGCGAGCCCGTCGATGCGCGGAGTGGGAGCGCCGCGCAGCACTCCACCGCCGTAGACGCCCAATTCACCATAGCCAACATTGTCCGCAAGAATGACAACGATGTTGGGCCTTCCAACGGTACCGTGCGGCCGTTGCACCTCTGCCGCCATCAAGGCTGAGGTGCAAGCAAATACGAGCGAGACTGCCGCACTCAACTGTCTGTACAGAGAGAGCATGGCTCCTCCAGTTGTTTGACGTTCCCGAACCCGGCCGAAAACGCGATCTCCCAAGAGTCCACGCCATTCCTATGCGCTCGCCTACCGAACGAGAGGCTTTGGACTGAGCCAGCTTGCGCCGAGAGCCGCCCAGCGACCTGTGTCCGGTGTGATGCCTAACGTCCCGGTTCAGCGGCCGGACGATGTGAATTGAATGCCGGCACTTTATCCCTCAGGGGCCGCTGCAACCGGTTGTTAGGCACCAATGCCGAGAATTGACCTGGCGACATCAGCCCAAGCTCTGGGGATTGAGTTGCCAGACCGCATAGTTCAGAGCCGAGGCGAAGCTCACCCACAGCAGATATGGGACCAGCAACCAACCGGCCAGCGCCCGTACGCGCCAGAAGGCGATCAGGGTCGCGATGATCAAGACCCACAAGAGCAGTATGTCAGCGAAGGCCAACGCACCGCGATGCCAGCCGAAGAACAACCAGCTCCATAGCGCATTCAGCGCAAGCTGCGCTAGAAACAGCGTCAGTGCCCCACGCACCGTGCGAAACCCGTCGGCTCGCCAGATGAGCCACGCGGCAATGCCCATCGCAACGTAGAGCACAGTCCAGACCGGGCCGAATACCCATGATGGCGGGGCCCATTCCGGCAGCACAAGCTGCGTGTAGAACGACCCGGCATTGACTGACGCGGCACCGCCGATCGCGGCGGCAACAAATGTGATAACGAGCCATCCAGCAAGACCGAGAATCTGTTTAGACGCAGGAAGATGAGCCATGGATGCTTGTGGTGCCTAACGTCCGCGTTGAGCGACGCGCTGCTGAGTAATGGATGCCTGCACTTTATCCCTCTCGCTTTTGCTCCAACGCGTTGTTAGGCAGCAGAGCAATCACGCGCGCAACACGGCACTGGCCAATTCAGTGTCCAGATATTCGGTGACTTCGACTATCTTGGCGCCGCGGATTCTGAATACGTGACAATAAGTGTTGTTATAGGGGCGTCCATCCTTCGTCGCAGCTTTGCCGCGCGACTGAACTACGACGAAGTCGCCTTCAGCGACCATGTTGTCTATGGCGCTAGTTATTCCGGCCTGCAACTGTCCGAAAACTGGCTGCAACAATCGGGCTATCAGATCGGCTTTTCCGTGGAAAGTACCAGAAAATTTCGTAGATCCGATATTGGTCCAGGTCACATCGTCAGCGAGCTGACCCATGCAGGTCTCCATGTCTCCGCGGTTAGCAGAGTCATAGAACTTTTGGACGATCTGCTTGTTCGTAGTGAGCGTCATTGCGTGCGCCATTAGACGGCTCTGCTGCCTAACGTCCGCGTTGAGCGGCGCGCCGCCGAGTACTGGATGCTGGCACTTTATCCATTTCGCGTCTGCTCCAACGCGTTGTTAGACCGTCCGTCTTTACGATCCAACGATGCGCTCGCCGACTACCTCGCCTGGGCCAAGAATGCTCGAATGGCCACCGCGCACAGGGTGGGCTGCTCGCTGCATACCTCATGCGTGCCGTTCGGAACGATCTGCCGCCGTCCATTTTGAAGCTGCCGTTCCAATTCGTCATCGGTGAGGCGCAGCATCGGATAGGTTTCCCCGCCGCTCAACATTAGCACCGGGACTTGCAGATTCCGGATCTGCTCCCGGCTGATCGGCGGAAAGGCGTCGCGAGAGGTCGTGAGCGCCTGCCATTCGCGGATGTTCGCGATCAGAGCCGAGCGAAACTCCGGAGGGATCTTGTCCATGCCGCCCGGACCCACGAAGTAATCGAGCGAGATGCGTAGAGCCCCCATCGGGTCGCCGCGCTCGAAGGCCTTGCCAGTCGCCTGCCACATTCCGCCATAAAACTCGTCGAACAGCGCCGCTCCGCTGGGCAACTCCGGAAGCCATCCAATGAGAGGCGGCTCGACCAACGTGAGGGTGCGGACCATTTGCGGCTCGCGAAGGGCCAACTCGAGCGCGGTGTACGCGCCATACGAGACGCCGACGATATGCATCGCACCAAGGTTCAAATTCCGATTGAGCGCGGCGAGGTCCGCGGCCTCGACGATGGCCGAATGATCGGGCGCGGAAAGCGGATTGTCGTTCGGGAAGTTGTAGCGGCGGCTATAGATGATCGTCCGGTACTCGTTCATGAGCTGTTTCGCAACCGGGTCCCACTCTCGGTAATCCGCGAGACCGCCGTGCACGAAAACGATCGGCTCGCCTTGGCCCCGGTCGAGGTAGTGCAGCTCCACGCCGTTCACGTGGGCCTTCGAGAGCGGCGTCTGCGGGCCTGTCGCCGGAGTGTCCGATACAGGTGGCACCGAGGCGATCGGCGCGCAGCCCTCCGTGAGTCCCGCCGCCAGCAAGACCAATGCCAGACACTGAAAGGATACGAACCTAGAAGACGTCACTTTCAAATACCTGGATCGGTAACGGTGGACCTCGAGGTCGATCTAATGTCCCGGTCCAGCGCCCGGACGCTGTGATTTGAATGCTGGCGCTTTATCCCTCACGGAGCGCTGCAACCGGTTGTTAGACGATGTTCGACACATGTCAATTGCCACCAGTCACATCGATGAAGCTACCAGTCGTGAACGAGGCGTCGCGCGATAGAAGCCACAATATGGCTTGAGCTACTTCGTTTGCGGTTCCCCCACGCTTCATCGGTACGAATTGCTTTACGCGATCGACACGCGCGGGCTCTCCTCCGCTTGCGTGCATGTCCGTGTGAATGTATCCCGCACGCACCGCGTTGACGCGAATGCCCCCATCCGCAACTTCCTTCGCCAATCCGATCGTCAACGTATCCACGGCCCCTTTCGAGGCTGCGTAGTCGACATACTCCCCCGGGGCGCCAAGCCGCGATGCGCCTGACGATACATTGACAATGGCACCGCCATGGCCGCCGCGTTTGGTTGACATGCGACGCACCGCTTCCCGAGCGCAGAGAAACGAACCGATGACATTGGTCGCGAAGATCCGCTGGATACGTGCACCGTCCATAGCGTCGACTCGCATCTGCCTCTCGAGTATTCCAGCGTTGTTCACCAACGCCGTGGGCGGACCTAGATCCCTATCGCACGTCTCGAACAGTCGCTCGACATCTGGCTCACTCGAGACATCGGCAGCGATACCGATCGCACGCCCACCTGCAGATTCGATTGCACGGATCACACCGTCGGCAGCCACCCGATTGGCTCGAAAGTTGACGCAGACAGAGTACCCGCGCCGCGCAGCAAGCAGCGCCGTCGCCGCTCCGATACCTCGACTAGCCCCGGTCACAATGATCACGTCGGCCATGCGGTGAACCCAGTTGTTGGCTAACGTCCCGGCTCAGCGGCCGGCCGATGCGTAGTGGATGCTGGCACTTTATCCTCACGGACCTGCAGCCGGTTGTTAGGCGTCATTGCGTGTGATCGAAAGGCCGAACTCTTCGTGATAGCCCCGAGGGTGTGGCGCCGCCGGCCAGACAGAATCACACCAGATTGGATCACACCAGATCGAGGGGTGGGCTGCGTAATGGAGTTTCGCCCCGCCGAGGGTTGGTGTGAAGTGGCGCGCATGACCGTGCTGGACGCGGAACCGTCTGCAAGTGATTGGGGATGCATGCCGACCAAGTGACTGATGGCCTTGTTTCGGGCGGACAGGGATGATTAGCGGCGGGCGTCGCGATGGCGGATTGTGCTGGCCGCCGATATGATGCTGCGGCCGATATGTCTTTCTACTCCGAGCTCAAGCGCCGCAACGTCATAAGGGTCGCTGTCCTCTATGCCGTCGCGAGCTGGGTGCTTCTCCAGGTCGGCGACCTCCTGTTCGGCGCGCTTGGCGTCCCGCCTTGGGGCGTTCGCCTACTTTTCGCCCTGCTGCTCCTCGGCTTGCCGCTAGTCCTGATCTTCGCCTGGGTCTACGAGCTCACGCCAGAGGGCCTGAAGCGCGAGCAGGAAGTCGCGCGAGAGACCTCGGTGACGGTGCGCACGGCCCGTAAGCTCGACCTGATCGTCATCGTGCTGCTCGTCTGCGCAGGCGGGCTGGTTGTAGCCGATCGCTTCCGCGGTCACGCCGGCACGGCGAGCACTCCCTCGACCACGTCGCAAGCAGCGGTGACCGTGCCGCCGGGTTCCGCATCGCCCGTGTCGATCGCGGTGCTGCCGTTCGTCAACATGAGCGAAGACAAGGCGAACGAATACTTCTCCGACGGCCTCACAGAAGAACTCCTGAACGTGCTTGCCAACGTGCCGGGACTGCGCGTGATCGCGCGCACTTCGTCCTTTGCCTACAAGGGCAAGGACGCGAAGATCGCCGAGGTCGCGCGCGACCTAAACGTGGACAACGTGCTCGAAGGAAGTGTGCGCAAGGCCGGAGTCCGTGTGCGCATCACGACGCAGCTGATCCGTGCCGCCGACAGCTCGCACCTGTGGTCCGAGACCTACGACCGCGATGTGAACGACATCTTCGCAGTGCAGGACGAGATCTCGAAAGAGGTCGTTGATGCACTGAAGGTGCGCTTGCTGCAGCCGAAAACTTCCGTGCAGGAAACAGGTGGCACGCACGCGCCGGAGGCTTACGAAGCCTATCTGCAGGGCCGGTTCCAGAAGAACAAGGGTGAAGCCGAGGACACGTTGAAGGCGGCGCTCGCGGCGTTCGAGGAGGCCATCCGCATCGACCCGGGCTATGCCCGCGCTTATGTCGGCAAGGCCGGTACGCTTTCCACGATGGCCTCGAACGCCTACCTGCCTTATGACACCGGCTTCAGGCAATCGCGCGACGCTGCCATGCGCGCCATCGAACTCGCGCCCGACCTGGCCGAGGGCTACCTTTCACTCAGTTTCGTCCAGGCAGTCGTCGATCTCGACCTGGAAGCGTCGAAGGTCTCCGCGGAACGCGCGCTTCAGCTCAACCCGGGGAGTTTTGACGTCCAGCAGAACTACGCGGGCTTCCAGTCGAGTCTCGGCAATCACGAGGCGGCGATCGCAGCCGCCAAGAAGGCGATCGAGCTTGACCCGCTGGCCCCGCAGGCGCACCTGGCCCTGTCGTCGGCTCTGCAGAATGCCCGCCAGTATGACAAGGCGGAGGCCGCCGCGCGCCGCGCCGTAGCGCTTGCTGCTGATCGCCCAACGGTCCACGGCCAGCTCGGGTTCACGCTGCTGATGCTGCGCCGGCCGGACGAGGCGCTCGCCGAATTCGACCTGGAGAGCGTGCAATGGCAACGCATGACGGGCCGGGCCCTCGTGTTCGCCACGAAAGACCAGAAAGACCTCGCGCGCGCGGAGATGAAGGCCATGCTGAACGCGAAGAACATCGGCGAGGCGGCTTCCTACCAGTTTGCCGAGATCAATGCCCGGCTCGGCGATCGTGACGAGGCGTTCCGGTGGCTCGCGAAGGCGCGGGAAATCCGCGACCCCGGATTGACGGGGAACGTGTTCGTCGATCCGATCCTCGACCCGCTCCGAGCTGACCCGCGCTATGACACCCTCGTGCGCGAGTTGGGCTTCAGCGCGAAGAATTAGACAATCGCGTCACCTCCGCCAGCTTCCTTGCCAGGGCCGACTTTCCCCCGCCGGCATTCCCGAAGATGGCGACCCAGTCGCCTCATGGCAGCCGCCGCAGCCCCGCATTCAACGACCAGTCACAGCCCCTAGCCGACGCGGATCAGTTTCTTGTTCACGAACTCGTCGATGCCGAACCTGCCGAGTTCGCGGCCGAAGCCGGACCGTTTCACACCGCCGAACGGCAGCTCGACACCTTCGGCGCCGACCGCGTTGATGAACACCATGCCCGCTTCGATCCGGTCGGCGACCCGCTTGGCCTGTTCCTTATCGGTGGTGAAAACGTACGACCCCAGCCCGAACGGCGTGTCATTGGCCAGTTCGACGGCCTGTTCTTCGGAGGATGCCTTGTAGACCGTGGCGACCGGGCCGAACAGCTCCTCCTTGTACGACGGCGAGTCGGGCGAGACGTTCGTCAGCACACCGGGCGGGTAGAACGCACCCTTGCGCTGCCCTTCGGAGACCAGGGTCGCGCCGTTGTCCACGGCCCGGCTCACCTGCTCGTCCAGCCGTTCGGCGGCGGCGACCGACGACAACGGCGCCAGGTTGTCCGCCTTCTCCAGCACCTTCTTGGTGAACTTGTCGAGGAACTCGTCATAGATGTCCTCGGCGACGATGAAGCGCTTGGCCCCGTTGCAGGCTTGACCGGTGTTCTCCAAGCGGCCCGCGACGGCGGACTCCACGGTGGAGTCGAGATCGTCGGAGCTCAGCACGATGAACGGATCGGACCCACCGAGCTCGAGCACCACCTTCTTGAGGTTGCGGCCGGCGATCTCGGCGACGGCGGCGCCGGCACGCTCCGAACCGGTGAGGGAGACCCCTTGCACCCGTGGGTCGGCGATGGCCTCGGCGATCTGCTCGTTGGTGGCATACACGTTGACGTAGGCGCCCTCGGGGAAGCCGGCGTCGGTGAAGATCCGCTGCATCGCGGCGGCCGACTCGGGGCACTGCGGTGCGTGCTTGAGGATGATGGTGTTGCCCAGCGTGAGGTTCGGGCCCGCGAACCGCGCGACCTGGTAGTACGGGTAGTTCCACGGCATGATCCCGATCAGCACGCCGACCGAACTGCGGCGGATCAGGGCGCTGCCCTCACCGTGGAGCAAGTCGATTGGCTCATCGGCGAGGAACTTCTCGGCATTGTCGGCGTAGTACTCATAGATGGCGACGCTGAAGTCCACCTCACCGAGTGACTGGTCCAGCGGTTTGCCCATCTCGCGCTGAATGATCTTGGCCAGTTCCTCGCGCCGCTCGGTATGCAGCTTGGCGACCTGCTTGATCAGCGCAGCCCGCTCGGCCACTGTCGAGCTACGCGACCATTCGCGGTGCGCCTTAGCCGCCGCGGCAAGCGCTTGCTCCATTTGTTCGTCGGTCGCGGTCGGGTACTCCTGCACTACGTCCCCGGTCGCGGGGTCGACCACTGCGTACAGACTCATGTCACGCCCCTTATCTCGGAAATTCGTTGCGTTTACTGCAAGAGATGTCCCACGGAAAAAACAACAGGACAGACCCCGCCCCTCGCCTGCACTCGGTTCCCGCCTGCAACACGACGGCTACGAAGAGAGAGCGTCATATTCAGACACCCAATCGAAGGGCCCGACCTGCGGTCGCAGCTTGCTCGCGACGAACATCATCGTATGCAACGCGACTCCCCGAAGGCGATTGCCGACGTTGTAGATGCGGCCCATCGAGCGCACTGCGGCTACCACACGCTTTACCCGATCCGCTCGCTTGGCCTGATAGGATGCAAATGCCCCGACGAGGTCTTGCTGATGCTCGGCGATCATCCTTGCCAGGACAATCGCGTCCTCAAGCGCCATTCCCGCTCCCTGACCCATGTGCGGCGGCATCGCGTGACACGCGTCGCCGAGGAGAGCGGTTCGGCCATTGAACCAGGCGACTAGAGGTGTCCGCTCGTATATCGCCTGCACAAAGCACTCGTCGGCCGCGTCGATGATCTCTCGGACGGTGGGATGGAACGTCGCGAAAAGGCGAGCAAGATCCTCCTTCCTGCCCGGCTCGGTCCACGATTCGCTCATCCATTCCTCTGACTCGACGAAGCCTCCGATGTTGAGGAGGTCGCCTCCGCGCACGAGGTACTGGAGGAAGTGGCGATCTGTACCACACCAGATCGTCATGAATTCGGTACCGGATTCCGTTGGCAGGTGGGCGCGGCGCACGAGCCCGCGCCAGACGACCTCACCCGAGAAGCGCGGCGCATCGGGCCCGGCGATCGTTCGGCGCACGACCGAGTGTATGCCGTCCGCACCGATCAGGGCATCGCCGGTCAGCCGCATGCCCGGCTCCGTCTCGACAGACACGCGGTTCGGTTCTTGCGCGATAGATGCGACGCGGTGACCCAGGTGGATCTTGATGGTCGCGCAAGCGCGGGCTGCATCCATCAGCACTCGCCGGAGATCGCCGCGATGCAGGTTGTACGGTCGCGCGCCGAAGCGAGCCTCGAAGGATGGGTCGATTGTCCCTTGGACGATGATCCGTCCACTCTTGCCGCGTCGCAGCCGCACGCCGCGCTGCGAGTGCTTCAGTGGCGCCAGAGCGGGGTCGATTCCCAGCGAGGTGAGAATCCTCGCGCCGTTCGGGCCAATCGCGATTCCCGCCCCCACCTCGCGCGGCTCGGCTTGCTGCTCGATGACTTCCACCTCGAACTGCCGCTGAGCTAGCGCGATGGCGGCAGCCAGGCCACCAATGCCGCCTCCAGCGACTAGTATTTTCACGGCCGCAACCGGTTGTTAGGCGCCAAGTCTTTTCGTCCACCGGATTGAAAGTGGGTGATACACAGCCTTGTAGTCATCGGCGTACTTGTCGCTGTCGATCTTGGATACTCGGGTTCCAAAGTGAACGTCTCTCACCGACATGGCACTCACGAAGAAATGCTGTAGGGACGCCGCCCTGTCAATGAAGTCTCTGAGAAAAGCGACACAACTGTCGCAATCATTGTTCCGCCGGAAGTCCCAGGTACCGAGAGTCTGGAAACGATGGACCAACACGTATCTCGGTCAACATTTCACGGATGACTCGACGGACCAGATCCGGGGAGTCCAAGTGAATACTGTGACTGCTCCCCTCCGCCGCAATGAATTGGCCACGGGCCGGCACTCTATCCCTCACGGGCCGCTGCAACCGGTTGTTAGGCCGCAGGTAGTGCACTGATCGTGACGTAGTAACCGTCCGGATCTCGCAGTGAGAACTCTTGAGTTTCAGTGTTCGAATTCACATGCGGCTCCTCCTCGAGGTGAGTGACCAAGGCACGGGCCCGTCGCAAGGCCATGGCAAAGTCGTCCACGCGGAAGAACAAAAGGAGCCCGTTGCCAGGCGAACCGTGGTCGGGCCTCATTAGAGAGGGATGGTCCTCTACCCCCCACTGATGGAGACAGAGCAAAACAGTCCCATCCGAGTCGAGAATCTGGCCGAAATCGGGATGTCCCGGGCGAGTTTCCGCCTGGCCGAAGAGCGTCTGGTACCACCGGAAGCTGCTCGGCACATCGCGTACCCCAATGATCGTCCACGTGCGCTTCACAGGATTGTCTCTGCGGCCTAACGTCCGCGTTGAGCGACGCGCTGCTGTGTGATGGATGCCGGCACTTTATCCCTTTCGCGTTTGCTCCAACGCGTTGTTAGGCAGCGGTTTGCCGACGCTGACGTGCAAGCCACTCGGCCAAGACTGCAAATAGGACGTACGAAACGAGTGCCGTAATCGCAGCAGCGGCTGGGGAGACCGGCGGGGGGCCGAAGAAGATGTAACTCTGGATGGCAAGCATCACAACCCCAAAAACCGGCGGGCCCACGCGACCAATCGCGTTGATGGGCGTAGTCACTCTGAGATACAGGATCATGCCCCCAAACAGAAGAGCCGCCTCGAGCGAGAGGGCGACGACGGGATAGTTCCAGAGACCCAAACCGACCTTCAGCGTGTCATCGTAGAGAGGTAGATCAGGCCGATGGACTATAAAGTCCAAAATCCAGTGCGAGAAAACGGCTACCCCGATCCACACCGCTGCGGAGCGAGTCATGACGCGCGACAAGAGCCAAAAGACGAGCGCCGCGGCCACCGACCAGAAAATCGCCGCGACCAAACTGTGGGTATAGGGCATGTAGTACAAATCGAGCGGATTCGACGCCGTAATCCCCGGGACGATTCGAACCTTCTCGACACCGAAGAGGACCAGTACCGCCCACACCACGTCCACGAGTTGAACGGCAATGAACAGTTGCCACAGCGGGATTGCAGGGCGAAGCGACTTGATGGCGAAGCTCGGGCCGTAGTGTCCAACGAACATAGAACCACCCTGATAGTCGCCTAACGTCCCGGTTCACCGGCCGGGCACTGACCTTTGAAGATCTGTAGCACTTTATCCCTCACGGTCCTCTGCAACCGGTTGTTAGGCGGCGGCACTACGCTGCAATTGGAAGAATTTATGTGACGCACGTGCGTAGAAGGCGACAAACACTAATCCAACACCGATTCCCAGTCTTATCAGTCCTTCGTCGGCTCGGTCGCGCCCACCAATGAGTTCAGATATCGCAAACGCGTTCATTCCTACCAGCGCAGCTGCACCAACCGCGCCGAACAAGACCATGGCATTGTCCCAGCGATCGGGTTTCGCTTCCCATAGTGAGTGAACACCGAAAATCAGTGCGACGCTGGGTGCGAACGCGATTGCGAAGGCGACGTCCTTATGCATATGAGTCTTCAGCAAATCTGCGAGTACGAGCGGCCCACCACAAAACGAAAAAAGGGCGGCGAGTTTGAGCAAGAGGAGGCGCCAGGGGAACGTCGAAAACATGCCGCCTAACGTCCGCGTTGAGCAACGCGCTGCTGAGAATTGAAGAAGAACACCGCTTTATCCCTCCCGCGCTCGCTCCAACGCGTAGTTAGGTGACAGCTGTTGAACATGGAGTGCCAGCCACTCGCTTGTTTGCGCGCGCCACGTCCTATCGTTCGGAAAGGCAGCCATTCTCACGAAGCCAATCAGTAACACGCTCCATGCGCGTCGCGGCCGCGCACTCAAGGGAGAGAACAAGGGCCTTGTCGAGCGTCTTCAGCGGCGAGGGCCGCCCTGATCGAGGGGACTTGAGCTGCTCGATTACGCGGTACGGCTGAAAGTCAGGCCTGGCAGCAACAAGATAGCTAACTGCGGATCCGTCGTATGACGTTGTCACAGGCTCCACCTCGCCAATCTCGGCGAGTGCGGCGCGAAGCAAGGCCAACGATTCCTCCAAACGATCGCGCAAGTCTTCGCCCCTGTCGAAGCGGACCAGCACGAGGTAAGGGATGAATTCCGAGTCTTCCATGTTCAGGATTGCATACTCATCTCGAGTCACGCGGGAACGCGCAGGCTCACCCTCAAGTCACTGTTGACGTCAGACGCTACCATCCGCGTGTCACCTAACGTCCCGGCTCAGCGGCCGAACGAAATGTATTGGATGCTGGCACTTTATCTCTCACGGGCCGCTGCAACCGGTGGTTGGGCGGTTGCTCAGCATCGAGGTCTGCTGTTAGGTCTCCATCCATCGTCTATCGGCAAGGACAACCGACGTTTCGATCTGTCTCTCAGGAATTGACCAGTAGGTTCGGAGCAGACGCTCCTTGTGGCTGTCTGACAGGATTGTGTATCCGTTCCGTCGATAGAACTCGATAGCCCACGACGCGTCCGCCCAGGTGCCAATCAGTACCGGCTTGCAAGCTAGGCTTTCGACATGGCGCAGGAGCTTCGTCCCCACGCCCTTCCTCTGCGTCGTTGGTCGGACATACGCGTGCCGCACCAGCGCGACATCTCCTTTGTCCTGAATTCCCATGACGCCCAACAGGTGTCCTTCCTCCTCGGCCACCCAGAAAATTATCCCCTGCGCAATCTCTCTCTCCAACTCGCTCATCGGCATATAGGGTTCGTGCCAACGATCGATCGGTACTACTCCTCGATATGCCTGCGCCGCCTCATTGACCACTGCGAATATCTCGGCCAGATCTGCTTGTTCACTTTCTCGAATTCGCATCCTTCACCTCCGAGGGTCCAGGGTGGCTTAGCTTGCTGACTCGCGGCTCCTGAACAATCTGACGGACCACAATCGCGAAGCCGCCTAACGTCCCGGTTCAGCGGCCGGACGATGTGTATTGGATGCCGGCACTTTATCCCTCAGGGGCCGCTGCAACCGGTTGTTAGACCCCAGCAGATCATGCGACCTCCACGAGCGTGCGCGGATACTTCGCCGCTACCAGTATCAGCGTGCGCGCGGCGCCAGATGGTGCGCGACGGCCCTGTTCCCATTCTTGCAGGGTGCGCACCGAGACACCGAGCAACTTGGCAAATTGCGACTGCGACAGGCCAGTGCGTTCGCGAACGTCCGCGACCGCGGGAATCTTCGTAACCCGACCGTGTTCACCGCGCTTGATCTCGCGGATCCCTTCGAGAATCTCTGCACCGATATTTCGCTTGGCCTTACTCATCAATCTCCTCCCGAATCCTGCCAGCAAGGCCCACTGCAGCGCCGAGTACTCCTCGTCGCTCAGGTATTCATCGACCAAACGGGTAAACAGCTTGGTTTCGATGAACGCGTACATTTGCCGAGTATACGGCAATGACGTATAGCGTCAAATCGCTGGCTGCTGGGGTCTAACGTGCTCGAACTGAGCCGCAGGCGCATGCTGTGTAGCGCAATCGCGCCGCGAGTTCTCGCGCCCGTCGGCTCCATTTCGTTGTTGGGCAGCAGCAGCGTGCCGTCATTTGGGCACCGCACGCAGCGAGGTCGCTGCGCGCAACGTCACTGCTTGTCCAAAACCACGACGTTGTGGAACGCGATGCCCTGCATGGTGTACCCAATCACGTCGGACGTGCTCGTCTTGCCATTCTTGGACACGACGGTTCGAAGCATGCGAACCACGAGGCCGCTTCGCTTGTTCACTGTAATGAGGGTGAAGGCGTCGATCTTCTTCAGGGAGACGGAATCATAGTCCGCGGAGCCGGTGACAGGATAGTCCTTGCCGTCCCAGTTCGCGGTGTATTCCGTGTGCGTGGGGGCGCCCTGCGCATTCATGCCGTCCGTCGTCTGCTTGTAGCCGTTGATTCCCACCGCCGTGCGCCGCACGGTAGTCGGGATTTTTGGCGCGCGAGTCGACGGATCGTATTGGGACTTCGCCAGGTTCTGCTTCCAGGTTCCGACAAGGGGATCTTGCTGCGCCTGGCCGGGGCTGCTTACGGCGGCTAGCATCACGAACACGGACAAGGTGATGATCGTGCGCCTCATGACACGCCTCCCGGTTGTGCGCTCAGCCTGAGCGCGTCTCCGAATCACGGCGCCAGCGTGATGCTCGCTGCCTGCCCAACGCCTGAATTAAGCCGCACCGCGAAGCGGTGTCGGCTTAAATGAATTGTTAGGCCGCAGCCCGACCATGACTAGAGTGCGCAATCGGATCGTAGCCAGTTGACGACCGTCCGCGCGAGTGCGAGCCGCCGGTCGGAGAAGGAGTGGTCCGTGGGCCACGCGAGGGCAGTCACCCGGCGCGCCCCCGCCCGGCCGAGCGCCGCCGCGAGGCTGTCTTGGTCAGCCTTGAACACGGCGGCGACGAGGAGGACCGGGCGGTCGCTCAGCGCTCGCGCGTTTCCCGTCACGTCCCAGCGCTCGGCGTTGGCCTTCATCTCCGTGACGAGCGCTACGCCGCCTCCTTCCGCCCGATAGGGCGCCCCGGGTGCGGTGAGTGAATCGTTGGCAGCGACCAGCGCGGCCTCGGCTGCGCGGTCCCACCGAAGCTGGTGCCCGTACGCGCCGACGTTGCGCGCGTCCAGCGCGCCGACGCACGCGATCTCGGGGTCTGCGGCCGCCGACATCAACGCGAGCCAGCCGCCCATGCTGTGGCCGACGAGCGCGACGCGCGACGTGTCGATGTCGAACTGCCTCGCGACTTCGGAGGATCGCACCCAGCGTAGTGCCGCGCCCACGTCTTCGAGCGCGTGCGTGCGCGAGAACGAGCCGCCTCCGCCCCAGTTGCCTCGGTAGTCGAAGTAGAGCACGGTGTAGCCGGCGCGCCGGAGCGCTTGGGCGACGTCGAGGTTGCGTTCGTTGCCGGGGTTGCCGTGGAGCAACAGCACGACGGGATGCGGGCCCGCCCCGGCCGCGACATACAGCAGGCCGTTGAGCCGGTCGCCGGCGCTCTGGAACGCGATCTCCGCCATCCGGGGAGGGTGCACGGAGTCCGGGGCCGGCGGGTCCATCGTAACCGGGTCGTAGGGCACTGCGGCCGGGCCCGGGGCTGCTCCAGACCGCAGCGTGTGGCAACCGGCAGCCGCGACGATGAGACTCAGCGTGAGGACGAGCGTCGGCAGGTAGCGAGCCATACGAGTCTCCGGTCGTGCGTGGTGGATCCCTGCGGCGGCCTAACGTCCGCGTTGAGCGACGCGCGGCTTTGACACGGCGAAACGGAGGCACTTGATGGAGAACCTCGACATCCCTGTTACCTCATCGGAGCTGCCGGCCGCGCGTTTGCTCCAACGCGTTGTTAGACGTCGCGACCTAGGCGCTCTTCTTATGTTTGGCTATGAGCTCACGTACCTTCGGCACGAGCTCGGTCGGCACTTCCATTACCGTTCCAGCGCCGCTCTCTAAAGCTGCTTCGTCCTCGGCTACAGCTTCGGCCTCAGACTGCGACTCATAGGCCTCGAGCACGCGCTTGACACGCTGCTCGTCCCATCCAGGTGGATATTCGTTCCGTTTCTTCATCGCTTCTTGCGTCTGCGGCGGCGGTAGGCCAACGCTGGTTTTCCGGTCAACTCGTAGGCGGTAATTACAAATGCATTGTCAGGTTCAGAGTCCGGCACATAAATTACTCTCAACAGCCGTCCAGAAGAAGTGTGCCCTATCGCAACCCGGGATCCTTCACGGCCCGGTCGATCCTCCCCAGGCGCACCGAGAACCTCCTCAACCTCTGATTCCGCAACATTATGACCGTAGATATGCGGCGATTCGGTGCGCGGGTCGATGTAGTACCGAACTCTCACGTCGCTAGACCTACAACCTCTCCGCTCGCGACGGCTAACGTCCGCGTTGAGCAACGCGCTGCTGTGTGATGGATGCTGGCACTTTATCCCTCTCGCGTTTGCTCCAACGCGTTGTTAGCATCGCGCGCCCCGCGACTACACCCGATTCGAACGGCGCTGCTAACCGATTTCGAAACATCGACACAAGCGCGGCGACCAAGATCGTAAGCAGCGCGTAACGCACCCCAAGCGGAAATGTTGTTGCGAGCCACCAACGGCAAGCGTCGCCCAGTACCCTGCTCGGTCGATTGCGTAGATCGCGATTATTGCCATCACACCCAGAACGTCGCCAGAAAAACTTGTATCGCGGCGAATACCGACTAGCCGCGCACGAACTCGCCTCAGCCACACAGCCCACGAGATTGCCGCAAGCATGAGACAGTCGATCGAGGACCAGTGCAGCCAGTTGTCCGCGAAAGCGATTCGAGCAGCGAATGATCGCGGACAGCAACAGCCACAAAGTGCTTCCGACGCAGTCGGCGCCGAGCCAGGAACACGCATTCGCCACTGCGCATCCCGTCTCTCTTGCGCACCGTGGTCAGTGCGTATGCACACCGTCTTAGAGTCGTAGGTGACGCCTAACGTCCCGGTTCAGCGGCCGGGCAGTGATCCGTGATGATCGACGGCACTTTATCTATCTCCGGACCGCTGCAACCGGTTGTTAGCCACCAATGCCGAGAATTGACCTGGCGACATCAGCCCAAGCTCTGGGGATTGAGTTGCCAAACCGCATAGTTCAGAGCCGAGGCGAAGCTCACCCACAGCAGATATGGGACCAGCAACCAACCGGCCAGCGCCCGTACGCGCCAGAAGGCGATCAGGGTCGCGATGATCAAGACCCACAAGAGCACTATGTCAGCGAAGGCCAACGCACCGCGATGCCAGCCGAAGAACAACCAGCTCCATAGCGCATTCAACGCAAGCTGCGCTAGAAACAGCGTCAGTGCCCCACGCACCGGGCGAAACCCGTCGGCTCGCCAGATGAGCCACGCGGCAATGCCCATCGCAACGTAGAGCACAGTCCAGACCGGGCCGAATACCCATGATGGCGGGGCCCATTCCGGCAGCACAAGCTGCGTGTAGAACGAGCCGGCATTGACTGACGCGGCACCGCCAATCGCGGCGGCAACAAATGTGATAACGAGCCATCCAACAAGACCGATAATCTGTTTGGACGCAGGAAGATGAGCCATGGATGCCTTGGTGCCTAACGTCCCGGCTCAGCGGCCGGCTGCTGGGCTGTAAAGATCGACGGCACTTTATTCCTCCCCGGACCGCTGCAGCCGATTGTTAGGCGGCAACCTCAACGTAGTCGACGCGGCTCGAAGGTGGAGGGATCGGCGAGCCATCCTCGCGCAGCCCTTTGAGATGAAACTTGATCGCTTCGCGAATAGAGCTTTCGGTCTCTTCGATCGTCGCACCGGTCGCGACGCATCCCGGCAGGTCCGGAACGTATGCAGAGTAGTTCGAGCCCGCGTTTTCGATGACGATGGCGTAGCGCATGACCACTTACCTTAATGCCTTCAACCCCGATTGCTTGAGGATACTGTTGAGCGTACCAGGCGCCAAATCATCGCTCTTCTTCCCTGGAACCGTCACTCGACCAGGCTTGGTCGGGTGTTTGTATTGCCGATGACTACCGCGCGTCGCAACTAGATACCACCCGTCTTGTTGCAGCACGCGAAGCAGATCGCCCACTTTCATGCGCCGAGGCTAGTAGTGACTCCTCGGTACGCAATTCGCGTAACCAGCGTGATTCGCCTGATTCGTTGCCGCCTAACGTCCCGGCTCAGCGGCCGGCGTGTGATGGATGCTGGCACTTTATCCCTCCCCGGACCGCTGCAGCCGGTTGTTAGACGTCAGCGCGCGACACGTCACGAAGATCCCGCCGACGTCAACGCATCATGCCGCGCGAGCGCAGCCCATCGGCTCGGCAATTCGTCCGCCGAGACCCTCAGATACGTAGGCACCGAGGCGTTCGCAATGACTCGACGACAGCATTCCGAGCGCTGCTAGACCCGAGCTCGCCGGCTCGACTCAGCGCTCTTCCAGCACCTGCGTTCCGACGCCGATGCGGATCCACGCGACCACGTCGACCAGGTCTGAGCGTAGTCGTCGCACGCAAGGTGCGCCGGCATCGTCAAAGATCGCCGAACGCATGCGCTGCCGTCTAACTATTAATTATGGGACACATAGGTGTTCCCATATTGCCCCGGTTGAGTCCAATAATCTGCTAGCTCGCTCTCGAACGTCTTGATTCACTTAATGCAGTTCGTGCGGGGATTCCCGTAATACTCCGGGGAGTTCTGCGGCATGGTGCAAGGACGCGGACTGTTGCAAGTCGCGCGCGAGCAGATGCGCGTGCGCCACCTGAGCTTCGAAACCGAGAAGTGCTACCTGCAATGGATGCGGCGCTTCATCGCCTTTAACGGAGGCCGCCATCCGCGCTCGATGGGCGCCAGCGAAGTGCAGGGCTTTCTCACCCATCTCGCCGTCAAGCGTGGAGTCGCGCCTTCGACCCAGAACCAGGCGTTGCAGGCTTTACTCTTTCTCTACAAGCGGGTGCTCGGAGTCGAGTTGCCGTGGCTGGACGAGGTGGTTCGTGCCGGGCAGACGCGGCGCAGGCCCGTCGTGCTGTCGCGCACCGAAGTTACGGCAGTGATCGACCATCTCGCCGGGCATTACCGACTGATCGCCAATCTTCTATACGGGAGTGGCCTGCGACTTGCCGAATGCCTGCGCTTGCGCGTGAAGGATCTCGATCTCGAGCGCAAAGAGCTCATCGTTCGCGACGGTAAGGGAGGCAAGGATCGAATCACAGTCTTGCCGCTGATGATTCTTCCGCACCTGCGTGCGCATCTTTCGAAACTCAACGCCTGGTTCCATCGCGAGCGCAAGGCGATGCGACCTGGCGTGTCGCTTCCGACGGCCCTGGCCAGAAAGTATCCAGCAGCAGCCACGAGCTGGGGCTGGCAGTACCTGTTCCCATCGGTATCGATCAGTGTCGATCCCTACGGTTCAGGTCGAGTCCGTCACCACGTGCATCCGAAGACTGTGCAACGCGCCGTGCACCGGGCAGTGCGTCTCGCACGGATTACCAAACCCGCGAGTTGCCACACCTTTCGCCATTCCTTCGCGACCCATCTCCTGGAATCGGGATACGACATTCGTACCGTGCAAGAGCTGCTCGGTCACAGCGACGTGAAGACGACGATGATCTACACCCATGTCCTCAACCGCGGTGGCCGCGGAGTACTCAGCCCGCTCGACGCGAAGTAGCCGCCAACCGGCCCCGGGCGGGATCCTGCCCGCCGGTAAACCTCCGCCGATCTGCCCGTAGTGAAATCGGCGCCGATCCGAAATACACTCCCCGACCCCCGCCCTGCACCGATCTGCCGCCATCTTCCTGATTCTGGTGGCCTTCACACTCTATTGACATGAAAAAGTACCCATCTGCGTCGATCTGTGCTTAAACTTGCCGCCATCTGCGTCCAACGCGATAAGTAAAACTCAGGCGGATGGGACGACTGCTTCTTCTTAATGGGCCCAACCTCAACTTGTTGGGCACCCGGGAACCCGCGCTCTACGGCGGGGACACGCTTGCGTCGATCGAAAAGCGACTGACCGACCTCGCCGTCCAGGCGCAGCACTCACTGCTCGCCTACCAGAGCAACGCCGAGCACGATCTGATCGATCGCATCCAGCGCTGCCCGGCCGACAAGGTGGACTTCATCATCTTCAACCCGGGAGCGTTTACTCATACGAGTATCGCGATCCGCGATGCCCTGCTCGCGGTGCGTGTCCCCTTCATCGAAGTGCACCTCAGCAATGTGCACGCCCGTGAGCCGTTTCGGCGTCACTCTTATTTCTCCGATATCGCCGTCGGCTCGATCGTCGGGTTTGGCGCTCAGGGTTATGAGTTCGCACTGCAGGCTGCGCTCGCACGCCTGGCAGCGGCATCCAAGAGCTGAGACTCCAGGAGCACTGCATGGATATCCGCAAGGTCAAGAAGCTCATTGAGCTCCTCGAGGAGTCGGGGATCGCCGAGATCGAGATCACCGAGGGCGAGGAATCGGTGCGCATCAGCCGCTATGGAAGCAGCCACGTCGTTACGCAGGTCGCACAGTCCGCGGCTCCGGCAACGTCGGCGCCGGCTGCATCGGCCGTCGCAGCGCCCAGCGCTCCCGCTGCCGCGGTCGCCGCCACTTCTGCGGGCGCAGCAACTCCAGCCGCCGAGAACGTCGTTACCGCGCCAATGGTCGGCACTTTCTACGCTTCGGCCGCGCCCGGCGCGAAACCCTTTGTCGACATTGGGAGCGAAGTAAAGGTCGGCCAGACGCTCTGCATCATCGAAGCGATGAAGATGATGAACCAGATCGAGTCGGACAAGGATGGGCGCGTGACCGCGATCCTCGCCAGGAATGGCGAGCCGGTGGAATTCGGCCAGCCGCTTTTCGTAATCGAATAAGCCGTCATCGAATAAGCGGCCACCATGCTCGACAAGATCGTCATCGCAAATCGCGGCGAGATCGCGCTGCGCATCCTGAGGGCCTGCCGCGAGCTCGGCATCAAGACCGTCGCGGTGCATTCCACCGCAGACTACAACCAGAAGCACGTGCTGCTCGCCGATGAGACGGTGTGCATCGGGCCGCCGCAGTCGGCGCTGAGCTATCTCAACATGCCGGCGATCATCAGCGCCGCCGAGGTGACGGACGCCGTCGCGATACACCCGGGATACGGCTTCCTGTCCGAGAATGCGGACTTCGCCGAGCGGGTCGAGAAGAGCGGCTTCATCTTCGTCGGACCCCGCAGCGAGACCATCCGCCTGATGGGCGACAAGGTCTCGGCAATCCGCGTCATGAAGAAGAACAACGTGCCGTGCGTGCCGGGTTCGGATGGGCCACTCGTCAAGGAATCGGAGGAAAACTTCCGGATCGCGCGTGATATCGGTTACCCGGTGATCATCAAGGCCTCTGGCGGTGGTGGTGGGCGCGGGATGCGCGTCGTGCACAGCGAAGCCACGCTCCTCAATGCAATCCACATCACGCAGGCCGAGGCGCAGGCCGCGTTCGGGAACGAACAGGTCTACATGGAGAAGTTCCTCGAGCGTCCGCGCCACATCGAGTTCCAGATCCTCGGCGATAACTTCGGGAACGTCGTGAGCCTCGGGGAGCGCGACTGCTCGATGCAACGCCGGCATCAGAAAGTTATCGAGGAAGCACCTGCGCCCGGCATTACCGTCAAGCAACGTCGCACGATGGGTGATCGGTGCACCACGGCGTGCCGCGAGGTGGGCTATCGGGGTGCCGGGACGCTCGAATTCCTCTACCAGGACGGCGAGTTCTACTTCATCGAGATGAACACGCGCATCCAGGTCGAGCATCCGGTCACGGAGATGGTCACCGGCATCGATATCGTCAAGACCCAGCTCCTGATCGCGGGCGGTGAGCCGCTCACCTTCACGCAGAATGAGATCGAAGTCCGCGGCCACGCGATCGAGTGCCGCATCAACGCCGAGGATCCGAAGGGGTTCATCCCCTCGCCCGGCCCGGTGCGGCTCTGGCACGCACCAGGCGGTCCCGGCATCCGCGTCGACAGCCACGTCTACTCCGGCTACAACGTGCCGCCTTACTACGATTCGATGATCGGCAAGATCATCGCGCACGGGGAGTCGCGCGAGTCCGCGATCGCGCGCATGCGCAACGCGCTCGCCGAGATGGTGGTCGAAGGCATCAAGACCAACATTCCGCTGCATCAGGAAATCTTCAATCACGCCGCCTTCCGCTCCGGCGGCCTCGACATCCACTACCTCGAGCGGCGCCTCGGACTGAAGTAACGTTTCCCTATCTGGTCTGACACCGGCCCGCGGTGTCTTCGCCGTTCACTCGCCCGAGGCTTGAAGCCTGCCGACCGACGCCTTCTTCTTATGCCCTTCCTGCAACTCACCATCGACCTGCGTGCTGACGAGGCCGAGCGTTTCGAATCAGCGTGCTTTGAGGCGGGCGCACTGTCGGTGAGCCTCGCCGATGCGGGCGATGCACCGATTCTTGAACCGCGTCCTGGCGAGACCCCGCTGTGGCGCGAAGTTCAGTTGACGGCCCTTTTCGAAGCAGAGCGCGATCCTCAGCAGATCATCGAGCAGCTTCGCGGCGCCAGCAGGGGCGCTTCGCACGACTATGAATTCGATGCGGTTGCGGATCGCGCCTGGGAGCGCGAATGGCTCAAGGACTTTCGTCCGCTGCGCTTCGGAAGGCGCCTGTGGGTCTGCCCGCACGGTCAGTCGCCACCGGATGCCGCGATGAATGCCGCCGTCGTTTGGCTCGACCCGGGCCTCGCCTTCGGAACCGGTACGCACCCGACCACGGCGATGTGCCTCGAATGGCTCGATGCCATCGACCTGCACGATCGTGACGTGATCGACTTCGGTTGCGGTTCTGGGATCCTGGGGATCGCGGCCCTGAAGCTCGGTGCGCGCAGCGTGCTTGGCGTCGATATCGACCCCCAGGCGCTCACGGCCACCGCTCGACAACGCCCGGCGCAACGACGTCTTTGATCACATCCGTGTTGCAGCTCCGGATGACGCGCACGAATCGATAGATGTGCTCGTCGCCAATATTCTCTCGGACCCATTGATCGAGCTCGCCCCGAGGTTTGCCGCGCTGCTCCGCCCCGGCGGCAGGATCGCGCTCTGCGGGATCCTCGAATCGCAGGCTGCGTCCGTGACACTTGCTTACGCGCCGTGCTTTGATATGCGCGTGTTCGCCACTCGCGACTCGTGGGTGTGCCTGAACGGGGAGCGTCGCTGACTTGTTCACGCAGTGTCCTCAGTGCCAGACGGTTTTTCGCGTCACCGTTGCCATGCTCAGGGCTGCGCAGGCACGCGTGCGCTGCGGACGTTGCGCGCACGTCTTCAATGCTGTCACCTTCCTGATCGATCAGCCAAATGGCGATGCGCCTCCCGGTGCCGAGGTCGGGGAAGCGCCGCCTCCGGACATTCCTGCAGGACCCAACCGCCGCGCCTCCGATCTGCCGTTCGATCCTGACGACTACACGAACCAGAACATTCCGGACTCGGCGCTCGAATTCGACCTCACCGTCGATGATCTCAATCGCGTCTTCGTCAAGGCGCCCGCGCCATCGCTGCGGGTCAAACCCGCAGAACCCCCGGTCCCGATTCCCGTGCCGACCGACGAGGACACCGCCGAGCACGAGATCATCGATATTGAGGAAGCATCCCCCGACGAGGCCATCACCCTCGAGGGTGAAGAGGTCGAGGTAACGGCGAGCCTTGCGCCAGCGAATCCCGATCCTGACATCGACGCCGACAACCAGACCTCGGAGTTCAGCGCCGCCATGCTGCAGCCGGCGGCCAACGAGGGCGACAGTGAGACGGACCTCATGCGAGACATCGAAGCCGCCTTCGCGGGCGACCCCGAAACTCGCGCCGAGTTCGTGCTGCCTTCCGGTACGCGTCTGAAGTTCAATGACGGCGTTGCCGAGGTCGATTCCGAACCAGCCCTCGCGCTCGCGCCCAAACGGCGAAAAGTCAAGCTGTTGAGCCAGCGCTGGGCACTCGCGAGTGCGGCGCTGGGGCTACTGCTCGCGATTCAGCTCATCAATTTCAACCGCGATGCGTTGGCGCGCAGCCCCGTGTTCGGATCAGCGATCGGCACGATCTACCGCGGGCTCGGAGTGAAACTGTCGCCTCATTGGGATCTGAGTGCCTACGAGCTGCGGCAATGGGGCGCAGCGGCTGAACCGGGCGACAGCGGCACGCTACGGGTGCGAGCCAGCGTTTTCAATTCAGCGAAGCGTGCCCAACCCTACCCGCTGCTGCGACTCACGCTCCACGATCGGTTCGGCGGGCGTGTCGGCTTGCGTGATCTCGAGCCGCGCGAGTACCTGCACGTGGTGCCGGCAGGGAATGAACTGCTCGGTGCGGGACAACGTGTCGATGCGGACATCGCGATCGTTGATCCGGGCAAGGACGCGGTGGGGTTCGAGATCGATGTGTGCTTGCGCGTTGCGACAAACGTGAAATGCGCGGCTGATGAGCCCAAAGAACAGGGCTGAGGGCGTCCTTTTGGTGCAGATCGGTCCATATTCGCTCTCTTCTCCTCTTGCACTCGCTCCGATGGCCGGCGTGACCGACCGTCCGTTCCGGATGTTGTGCCGCCGGCTTGGTGCCGGGATCGCCGCATCCGAAATGCTCACCGCCGACAGCCGCCTCTGGCACACGGCCAAGTCGCAACGGCGCATGACACACGAAGATGAGCCAGAACCGCGCATCGTTCAGATCGCCGGAGCCGAGCCGGACATGCTGGCCGAGGCCGCGCGGCTCAATGTCGATGCCGGTGCGCAGATCATCGACATCAACATGGGGTGTCCCGCGAAAAAAGTATGCAACAAGGCGGCCGGATCGGCGCTGTTGCGCGACGAATCGCTGGTGGCCAGTATCCTGGAGCGCGTCGTGCATGCCGTGAACGTGCCGGTCACGCTCAAGATCCGCACCGGTTGGTCTCCGGAGCATCGCAATGGCGTCACGATCGCGAAAATTGCCGAAGCGAGTGGTGTGCTGGCACTCGCGGTGCATGGACGCACCCGCTCTTGCATGTTTCGTGGCAGCGCAGAGCACGCAACCGTGTGCGCGATCAAGGCCGCGGTGAAGATTCCGGTGTTCGCGAACGGCGATATCGACTCACCACTGAAGGCGCGCGAGATTTTTCAATCCACTGGCGTCGATGGCGTGATGATCGGACGCGGTGCGCAGGGTCGGCCATGGATTTTTCGCGAAGTCAACTTTTTCCTCGCCAACGGACGTGAACACGTTCCGGTTGCGCTCCAAGAAGTCCGTGATATTCTGCTCGCCCACTTGAAAGCCCTGTACTCGCATTACGGAGAAGACACGGGCGTTCGCGTGGCACGTAAACATCTGAGCTGGTACTGCCAGCATCATTCCGAAGCAGGAGAATTCCGCAAGCGAGTGATGACGGCGAAGACGACCGATGAGCAGTTCGCGATGGCCCGCGAGTACTTTGGTCAACTGGCATCGGGTATCAGTGTGGCGGCTTGATAAGAAGAAAAATTCTTGACGATAGCGGGGAACCTTAAATGGTGGTCAAGAAGAAATCCAAACTGCGCCGGGAACCTATGGCTCGCGCAGTAAGCAGGGAAATTCCCCTGCGAGATCATGCCCACGAAGCGCTCACTACCTACTTCACCAATCTCAACGGCCACCGGCCGGCGGCCCTGTATGACCTGGTGATGCGCGAAGTCGAGGAACCGCTGTTCAAGGCGGTGCTCGACTATGCCTCGGGCAACCAGAGCCGCGCCGCGGTGATCCTCGGCATCAATCGCGGCACCTTGCGCAAGAAGTTGAAGGAGTTCGGACTCTCGAAATGACGCCCTTGCGCCGCGCTCTGCTGAGCGTGTCCGACAAGACCGGCGTCGTCGAGTTGGCCCGCGCCCTCGCGATGCGAGGGGTTGAGATCCTGTCAACCGGCGGCACCGCGCGGCTCCTGATGCAGAACGGCGTTGCCGTCACGGAAGTCTCCGCACACACGGGCTTCCCCGAAATCATGGGCGGCCGCGTCAAGACCCTGCACCCGAAGATTCATGGCGGGCTGCTCGGTCGGCGCGGTACGGACGAAGCCGTGATGGCCGAGCACGGCATCGAGCCCATCGACCTGCTGATCGTCAATCTCTATCCCTTCGCGCAGACGATCGCGCGCCCCGACTGCAGTTATGAGGAGGCCGTCGAGAACATCGACATCGGCGGGCCGGCGATGCTGCGCGCTGCGGCCAAGAATCATGCCGACGTGACGGTAATTGTCGATCCGGAGGATTACACCTCGCTCCTCGATGAGCTCCAGGTGCATGCCGGGGAAACGTCGAAGGCTTTCCGGGCGCAATTGGCGGCGAAAGCATTTGCCCACGCCGCAAGTTACGACACGATGGTCGCCGGGTACCTCATGCAGAAGTGGCCGGTGGTCGATCAGTCCTGGCCCGAAACGCTGACGGCGGTCTTCAATAAGAAACTCGACCTGCGCTACGGCGAAAATCCACACCAGCGCGCGGCGTTCTACACCGACCCGGGCTCGAGAGGGGCCAGCATCGCGCGCGGCCACCAGTTGCAAGGCAAGGAACTCTCCTTCAACAACCTCGCCGACGCTGACTCCGCGCTCGAGTGCGTTAGGGAATTCTCGCAGCCCGCCTGCGTTATCGTTAAACACGCCAATCCTTGCGGCGTTGCGGTTGCCGGCGACATCGGCGTCGCGTACGCGAAGGCGTATCGCACCGATCCAACCTCCGCGTTTGGCGGAATCATCGCTTTCAACCGCCCGCTCGATGGCGTGACCGCCCAGTCGATCCTCACGCAGCAGTTCGTCGAAGTCATCCTGGCACCGAGCTTCGATGCAGCGGCGCTCGAGGCCTTGAAGACCAAGGAAAATGTCCGGGCCATCGCGCTGGGCGATCTCGCTGCACCGGTCGAGCTGGGGCCGGAGTATCGGAGCGTCGGTGGGGGACTCCTGGTCCAGACGCGCGACGCTGATTCGATCACCGCGAGCGACCTCGACGTCGTAAGCCGGCGCGAGCCGACCGAGGCTGAGGTCGCGGACCTGCTCTTTGCATGGCGTGTGGCCCGGTTCGTCAAATCGAACGCGATCGTGTATGCCCGCGAGGGCATGACCCTGGGCATCGGCGCGGGACAGATGAGCCGCGTGGTGTCGAGCCGCATTGCCTCCATGAAGGCCGCCGACGCCAAACTCGACATCAGGGGCGCCGCGATGGCGTCGGATGCCTTTCTTTCCGTTCCGCGATGGCATCGACATCGCCGCGGAATACGGCATCACCGCCGTGATTCAGCCCGGTGGCTCATTGCGCGATCCTGAGGTCATTACCGCGGCCGATGAGCACGGTATGACGATGGTGTTCACCGGCATCAGGCACTTCAGGCACTAGGCTGCGCCCGGGCCATGAAAGTACTCATCATTGGTGGTGGTGGCCGCGAGCATGCATTGGCATGGAAGGCCGCGCAGTCGCCCCTGGTCACGCAAGTGTTGGTCGCACCCGGCAATGCCGGCTCGGCCTTCGAGCCCAAGACGCGCAACGTCGATATCGCAGCCGAGGACTTGCCGGCCCTCGAAGCACTTGCCAAGAGCGAGCGCATCGATCTCGCCATTGTCGGACCCGAGGCCCCGCTGGTCGCTGGCGTCGTGGATCGATTCCAAGCCGCGGGGCTGCGCTGTTTTGGTCCCGTCCAGCGTGCTGCGCAGCTCGAAGGCTCCAAGGCCTACACCAAGGAATTCCTGAGCCGACATCGCATCCCGACCGCCGCCTCGCGCACCTTCACCCGCGAAACGTTCGATGCCCGCTATGTCGAAGCGCACCGCACGCCAATCGTCGTCAAGGCGAGCGGCTTGGCGGCCGGCAAGGGTGTCGTCATCGCGGAAGGCGCGGCCCAGGCCATCGAGACGGCCGAATCGATGTTTGCCGGCCAGTTTGGTGCGGCGGGCGACCAGGTGGTGATCGAAGAGTTCCTCGCGGGCGAGGAAGTGAGTTTCATCGTGATGGCGGATGGTCGCCACATCCTGCCCCTCGCCACTTCCCAGGATCACAAGCGACGCGACGATGGCGATCGCGGACCCAACACCGGCGGAATGGGCGCGTACTCGCCCGCCCCGATCGTCAGCCCTATTCTGCACGCGCGCATCATGCGCGAGGTCATCGAGCCCACGATTCTCGGGCTCGCCCAGGACGGGACGCCTTACACCGGATTCCTGTACGCAGGCCTGATGATCGCCGCGGATGGCACGCCCAACGTGCTGGAGTTCAATTGCCGCTTCGGCGACCCGGAAACGCAGCCCGTGCTGATGCGCCTCAAATCGGACCTGGTCCAGCTTTGCAGTGCAGCGCTCGATGGACGGCTCAACCAGGTCGATGCGCAATGGGATTCGCGCGCGGCCCTCGGCGTCGTGATGGCCGCGCAGGGCTATCCCGATAACTATCCGAGAGGTGATGTCATCACCGGACTACCCGCTGCGGCGCGCTTGCCCGGAAAAGTCTTCCACGCGGGCACGAGACTCGCGGACGGCAAGGTTCTGACCAACGGCGGCCGCGTGCTCTGCGCAGTAGGACTCGGCGAGTCAGTTCGCCGGGCTCGTCGCGAGGCCTATGCGCTCGTCGAGGCGATCCAGTGGCCGGGAATGCAATTCCGCCGCGACATCGGCTATCGCGCCATCGCGCGTGAATCCTGAGAGGCGCCGGGCCGCGGGCGGCCGTCGGGTGACAAACCGTGCCGCCAGCGCCGGATCACGGCTGTTCTTACTAATACCTTAAAAGGCGCACCCGCAAACATAGGTCGCCGGCGCCGTCGGCAGGTGTCACCCAACGTCCACCCGCGACCGGCGTCGTCTAGGTTTTGCGATTCTCGCGGCGGACGACGAGCTTAAGTCCCGACCACACCTCGTCCACCGCGCAGACCTTGATATCGACGAGCCCGAGCGGCAGCGCGACCTCGCGGATCGTGTCCTCGGTGATGTCGGTCGGCACCTTCGAGGATTTCTTCGGCCACGACACCCAGATCACACCATCCTGGGGCATCTTGCCGAGGACCGCCTTGATCCCGCGGGCGAGATCGGTACGGCGCGTCGCGAAAAGGTGGGTAATGTCCGTCTCGGCGGACATGCGTGCCACGATCGTTACGCCGTCGGGCAGCGGTGCCAGCAGCTTCCTGTAGTTCGATGGCGCGCCGTGCGCGAACACCCGGCTACCGGCCTTGATGCCGAGCTTCTTTGCCAGCGGTGTTCCCGAGTATCCGGCCACCAGAGTGCCTTCGACGACGATTGCCTCGCTGTCCCTTAAATCTCAACCTGCCCGCCGACTTCCATCAGGCGCGCGGGCGGAATTCCGAAACTGGAGGCGGCGTACTGTGAGTTGCGTGCGAGGAACAGGAACAGCTTCTTGCGCCACCGGTGCATGCCCTGCCGGTTGCCGAGGACGATGTCGTCGCGTCCGAGGAAGTACACGGCGTCATCCGTGCGTACCGGTAGCCACTGCTGAGCCGCACGCAAGAGCTTGGGAACCTCCGGAAACTCCATGAACCCCATGCGCGCGATGACGCGATACAGGCCGGGTGCCAGCGTCTGGACTTTGACTCGACGCCCTTCACTCACGCGCGGTACCCGTTCGGTGATCAGGGAGAAGATGATCGTGTGCTCGTGCAGGATACCGTTCATCTTCAGATTGCGGACCAGCGTACGCGGGATGCCCGTAGTGTTGCTGGTCGGAAAGACTGCTACGCCCTCGACACGTACGGGCGGCTCTCGTTCGAGCTGCTCGAGAAACGAGTCCGCGGGTCGCTCTTCGCGCCGCATCTTTTCCGTGACGATGACTCGCCCACGCTGCCAGGTCTTCATCACGCCAAAGATGGCCAGTCCGAAAAGAAGCGGAAACCATCCTCCCGTGGGTACTTTGTCCAGGTTGGAAACGACGAACGCGGCATCAAGGGCCAGCAAACCACATACCACGAACAACTGCAGCCGCTCGGATTGCCGTGTCGCGCCCCACAGCAGCAGCAGGATCAGGACCGAATCAATGAGCATGGTGCACGAGACGCCCACACCATAGGCGTGAGTGAGGTGTGCTGAAGATCCAAACCCGACTGCAAGCGCTACTGTCGCCGCACAGCTCAGCCAGTTCACAGCGGGGACGTACACTTGGCCAATCAGCGCGGCAGACGAATGCTGAATCCTCACCCTCGGGATGTAACCGAGCTGCTGGCATTGCTGCGTAATTGCGAACACCCCTGAAATGACCGCCTGCGATGCGATGATGCTCGCCGCGGTGGCGAGCACCACCAACGGAATCAGCGCCCACTCGGGGGCGAGCAGATAGAACGGGTTGAGAATTGCCTGGGGTGAAGCTAGCAGCAGTGCACCCTGGCCGAAATAGTTGAGCAACAGGCAAGGCCAGACGACCAGGAACCAGGCCATTGCGATCGGCCGGCGCCCGAAGTGCCCGAGGTCGGAGTACAGCGCCTCACCTCCCGTGACTGTGAGGAACACCGCCCCGAACACCGCGAAGGCCACCGTGGAGTGCTCCGCAAAAAACGTAAATGCGTAGGCTGGATTCACGGCCGCAAGGACGACGGGGTGAAGCACGATGCTGCGAATCCCCAGCACCGCGAGCACCGCGAACCACAGCAGCATGATCGGGCCGAACAAGCGACCGATCGCACCGGTGCCGCGACGCTGGATCGAGAAGAGCCAAAGCAGCGCCATGATCGACAGCGGTAGGACGATGTGCCCTAGCGCAGGAGTCGCGATGCTCAGCCCCTCGATCGCTCCGAGCACGGTGACGGCCGGTGTGATCACGCCATCGCCGTAGAAGAGCGCGCAGCCGATGAGACCGAGCGTCGCGATCGCGGTCGTGCCCCGCATCGGACGCTCGTTCAGGACACGCGTCGTCAGGGCCAGCACGCCCCCTTCGCCATCGTTGTCAGCGCGCAGGATGATGCTGACGTACTTGACCGAAATGACGAGCGCCAGGGACCAGAAAATGAGGGAGAGAATCCCGAGCACACTGGACGCGCTTACGCTCACTCCCGCTGCATCGGAAAAGCAGGCGCGCAGGGCGTACAACGGGCTCGTCCCGATGTCGCCGAACACGACGCCCATCGCCGCGACCGACAAAGCCGCGGTCCTGAGTTTCATCAGGAATCTCCCTCTTTGTTCTTATCGATCGGTAAAGCGGACCGGGTGCAACTTCAACGTCTGCTGCCGGTTGCGCTAGCGCTTCATCGCATCGAAGAACTCGGAGTTGGTCTTCGTGTCCTTCATCTTGTCGAGCAGGAACTCGATTGCGGCCAACTCGTCCATCGGATGCAGGAGCTTGCGCAGGATCCACATCTTCGCGAGCTCGTCCTGGGCCGTGATCAGCTCTTCCTTGCGCGTGCCGGAACGGTTGATGTTGAACGCCGGGAAGACGCGCTTTTCAGAGATACGCCGGTCGAGGTGAATCTCGGAGTTGCCGGTTCCCTTGAATTCCTCGTAAATGACATCGTCCATCTTCGAGCCGGTATCGATCAGCGCGGTGGCGAGGATCGTCAGGCTTCCGCCCTCCTCGATGTTGCGCGCCGCGCCGAAGAAGCGCTTGGGCCGCTGCAACGCGTTCGCATCGACACCACCCGTCAACACCTTGCCCGATGAGGGCACGACGGTGTTGTAGGCTCGCGCCAGTCGCGTGATCGAATCGAGCAGGATCACGACATCACGCTTGTGCTCGACCAGGCGCTTCGCCTTCTCGATCACCATCTCGGCGACCTGGACGTGGCGGCTGGCTGGCTCATCGAACGTGCTCGATACCACCTCGCCTTTCACCGTGCGCTGCATCTCGGTGACCTCTTCGGGCCGCTCGTCGATGAGCAGCACGATGAGGACGCACTCGGGATGATTCGCGGTGATCGCGGTCGCGATGTTCTGCAGCAGCATCGTCTTGCCCGCCTTGGGCGGAGACACGATGAGGCCACGCTGGCCCTTGCCGATCGGCGCCATGAGATCGATGGTGCGGGCCGTCAGATCTTCGGTGCTGCCATTGCCGCGCTCGAGCTTCAGGCGCTCCTTCGGGAAGAGCGGCGTCAGGTTCTCGAACAGGACCTTGTGACGCGAGTTTTCCGGCGAGTCGAAGTTGATTTCGCCGACCTTCAGCAGCGCGAAATAACGCTCTCCGTCCTTCGGCGGGCGGATCAGGCCGGAAATTGAATCCCCGGTGCGCAGGTTGAAGCGGCGGATCTGGCTGGGGCTGACATAAATGTCATCCGGACCGGCCAGATACGAGCTGTCGGCCGAGCGCAGGAAGCCGAAGCCGTCCTGCAGGATCTCGAGCACGCCATCGCCGTAGATGTCCTCGCCATTGCGCGCATGCGCCTTGAGGATGGCGAAGATGATGTCCTGCTTGCGCGAGCGGGCGATGTTCTCCAGGTTCATCTGCGTGGCGAGATCCACGAGCTCCGAGACCGGCTTGGTCTTGAGCTCAGTGAGATTCATCGAGCGGCGCGTGGCCGCAAGCTCGCTGGGCGTGATGACGTCGAGGCCTTCGCCGTCGGCGAAGTTGTCCTCGGGCAGGAAATCATCCTGGCGTCCGCCGCGATTGGGGTCGTTGTTGCGGTTCTGACGACCGCCCCCCTGACCTTTGGGTCGGCTGCGAGCCGAATTACCGAGATAGCCTCTCATAGGTTGCTGTCCAGGAAGGCGGCGAGCTGTGACTTGGAGACCGCGCCGACTTTCTGCGCCTCCACCGTACCGTTTTTGAACAGGATCAACGTCGGGATCCCGCGGATGCCGAAACGCGGCGGCGTGTGCGGATTCTCATCGATGTTGATCTTGGCGATCTTGAGCCGGTCCTTGTATTCCTCGGCGATTTCGTCGAGCACCGGCGCGATCATTTTGCACGGACCACACCACTCCGCCCAGAAGTCGAGCAGTACTGGTGTAGCGGATTTCAGAATGTCCTCGTCGAACGTGGCGTCTGTGGTGTGAACAATTTGCTTGCCCACTCGGAACTACCTCCCAAAGGGAAAATGAAGAATGAAGATGTGCGAACTCGTCAATGCGATGTGGAAATTTATGAAGGAAAAGCCCCTCGGGGCATGTGCAGCGTCAGGCAGACGCGGTGCAGTCGATTTACGGTTACAATAACCCTGCGTTGGGTATCGAAATAATCAGGCCGGGTGGTGGAGCTTCTAGGAAGTGCGGACGGAGCCGCTACGGCTGGGCGGTATTGGACCCAACTTTGAGGCAATTTGCAAGCCTCACTCACTCCACCTTGAGTCACTTGTCTCCTCGATGACAGAAACACATCATCTATCTGAACTGCGATTCGATTCACTGAATCTTCCTGCAACCCTCTCACGCGGAATCGCGGAAGCCGGATTTGAACTTTGTACGCCGATTCAGGCGCAGACGCTCCCAAGCGCACTGGCGGGGCGCGACGTTGCGGGCCAGGCACAGACCGGCACCGGCAAGACCGCCGCGTTCCTGGTGGCGCTGTTCAACAGCCTGCTGACTCGCGCAGCCTCGCCCACACGTCCCGGCACGGCACCGCTCGCGCTGGTGCTGGCGCCGACGCGTGAGCTCGCGGTACAGATCCACAAGGATGCCGAAGCGCTCGGCCAGTTCACGGGGTTGACCCTCGGGCTGGCATATGGGGGCACCGACTACGAAAAACAACGACGTACCCTCGAACAGGGTGTCGATGTACTGATCGGAACGCCCGGGCGCACCATCGATTTCTTCAAGCAGCGCGTATTCGATCTGCGGCACGTGCAAGTGATCGTGCTGGATGAAGCCGACCGGATGTTCGATCTCGGCTTCATCGCCGATATCCGCTATGTCCTGCGCCGTCTGCCGCGCCCGGAACAGCGCCTATCGATGCTCTTTTCCGCCACGCTATCGCACCGGGTGCTCGAGCTCGCCTACGAGCACATGAACAATCCCGAGCTGGTGCGCGTCGAGCCTGACAAGGTCATGGTCGACAGTGTTCGCCAGGTCCTGTATTTCCCGGCAATGAGCGAAAAGCTGCCGCTGCTGATCGGCCTGCTGCGGCATATGGACCCGCATCGCACCATGGTGTTCGTCAACACGCGCCGCATGGCCGACGAGCTCGAGCAGGTCCTCAGCGCGAACGGTTTTCACGCCGAAGCGCTTTCTGGAGACGTTCCCCAGCGCAAGCGCCTGCGAATGCTGCGTGACTTTCACAGCGGCAACCTCGCCATCCTGATCGCCACGGACGTCGCTTCGCGCGGCCTGCATGTGCCGGAAGTGAGCCATATCTTCAACTTCGATCTGCCGCAGGACGCGGAAGACTACGTGCATCGCATCGGTCGCACGGCACGCCTCGGTGCCGAGGGCGATGCGATCAGCTTCGGATGTGAAGAATATGTGATGTCTTTGCCGGACATCGAGAGCTACATCGGACACAAGGTGCCGGTGGAAGCGATCGCACCGGAGATGCTCGCGGAAGTGACCCGCCCGGGCGCGCGGCGTCCCCGGCACGGAGGAAGAAGGCGGAGCTTCGCACTCGCATCGGCATCACCGCAGCCGCCGACAGCGACGCACCTCCCGCGCGCGAACCTAGATGGCCGAGGGTTGAGTGTCGGCTGCCTGGTCTCCTCCAGAGCCCGTTCTTGCTTGATTACGTAATCGGTGCGCGAGCGTATCCCGCGAAAGGTGACGTCGGAATCCGCGATACGTGTCGTTCGTGTCAGGCTGTGGGGGAGACCAGGCAGTCGACAATCAACCCTCACTTATCCAGGATTCACCGGCGGCGGTGGTCCCTTGAAGTCGGCCGCAGCATTGCGGCGCGCCCGGATGACCACTGTGCCGGCGAGCTTGTCGTGAAATCCCTGCTTGCGCGGATCGAAAGCGACCCACAGAAAGCCGATGCAGAGTGTAAAGAGCGAAACGTAATACCCAAGATAACGACCGATGCACTGGCCCGTCGTCAGCGGCCCACCGGTGCGTGCATCGACGATCCTTGCGCCGAAGATCATCTTGCCGGGGGTCGCGGACTTGTAGATCCAGAACACGATGACGGCGATCGCAGTCAGGATGAATGACGCCCCTGATGCCGCGCTCCACATCTCGGCGCTCAGCGCGCTCAGCATCTGTGCCGGGTCACTGCTCAGCGAGATGTTGTCGTACGCCGAGGACCGATAGATCGCTCTGACGAGGGGAGAGATCGTCAGGCTCACCAGGATGCTATCAACGATGGACGCTACGACCCTGACCCAGAAGCCCGCATATTCGACCCCTTCAACCGCAGTTGCGTCGCTCAATGGCCACCTCCGGCTTCAGCTCTTCGATTGAATCGACTGCAGGAAACTCCGCGATCTCGCGTCGCGGCTGGCTGCTATCGGGTCGGGCGATCGCATAGATCCATCCCACGCCGAAATCACGCGCGGCCCGCAGCACAGGCAGACTGTCATCCACGAATAGCGTGCGCTCCCGATCGAAACGCTCGGCAGCGAGCAGGGCGCTCCAGAACGGCGCGCTCTCCTTGGGCGAGCCGAACATGTGCGAGGAATAGACCGCATCGAAGTGCCCACGGAAGTCCAGGTGCTCATCTTTGATCGCAAGCGTGGTCGTGTGCGAGTTGGTCACGAGCGCAAGGCGCTTGCCCAGCCCTCGCACGCCGCGCACGAAGCTCTCCGCTTGCGGGAGCCAGGCGATCTGTTCGCGCGCCTCGCGCTTCAGCTGCTCGAGGTTGAGCTCGAGCTCGCGGCTCCAGTATTCGATGCAATACCACTCGAGCGTACCCTGCTTGGCAGCAAATACCGGCCGCAGCTGTGCCTTGGCCGCATCGAGCTCGAGCCCCCGTGCCGCTGCGAATCTGGCCGGCACGATTTCACGCCAGAACGTGTTGTCGAATTTCAGATCCAGGATCGTGCCGTCCATGTCCAGGAGCACGGTATCGATCCGGCCCCAATCGGGCATGGTTGGCAGCGGGGCGAGCATGGCGCCGGTATCATACGGCCGGATGTGGTTTGCTTTCATTCTGGTGCTCGGCGCACTGTTCACGGCCTGGTTCTGGCAAGCAGCCTTGCGGGCTCGCGAGCACGCCAACGCCGTCGCGCTCGACACCTGTCGTACGGCCAACGTGCAGTTTCTCGATGGCACGGTGGCGTTCAGCGGCATGAGGCCGGCACGGGATTCAAGCGGCCGCTTGACCTGGCGCAGGAACTACGTGTTCGACTACACCGACGACGGGTCAACCCGGCGGCAGGGATTTGTGGTACTCCTCGGCGTCACGCTCGAGGCGGTCGGACTTGCGCCGCGCCAGACCCACTGAGAGTTCGATGACCAACGTCGATCTGCACCTGCATTCGAACCACTCCGATGGAGTGCTCTCGCCCGCCGAACTGGTGGACCGGGTCGCGGATGCGGGCGTGGAACTGATGGCCCTGACTGATCACGACACGACCGCGGGGCTCGAAGCGGCGCATAGCCAGTGCTTGCAGCGCGGCCTGCGCATGCTCGACGGCATCGAATTGTCCTCGACCTGGCGCGCGCAGACGATTCACGTGATCGGTCTCGGCATCGATCCTCGCAACGCTGCGCTTGTCGAAGGAATCGACCGTCTGCAGGTGTTACGCCGCTCGCGCCTCGCGGCACTCGCCGAGCGCCTCGAGCGCAAGGCGATTCCCGGGCTCACAATACTGGCGCAGCTCGAAGCTGAGCATTCCATCGTCACGCGAACCCATCTTGCCCGTGCCCTGATCTCGGGCCAGCACGTGCGCAGCATGGCGGAAGCGTTCAAGCGCTACCTGGGACGCGGCGGCGCTGCGCACGTAGCTGCAAACTATCCGGATGTTGCTGAGGTCGTGCCGTGGATTCGCGCCGCGGGCGGGGTTGCGGTTCTCGCCCATCCGATGCGCTACATGCTTTCCCCCGGCGCGCGGCGCCAGCTCGTAACGGTGTTTCGCGACAGCGGTGGCACCGCGATCGAAGTCGTGTGCGGTCGCGCCCTCGGGCACATCGCGCCCCTCGCCGCCCTTGCCACGCGCTTTGGGTTGGCAGGCTCGATCGGATCGGATTTCCACGATCCACAAATACCTTGGAATCCGCCCGGCCGGTTGGCTAAGCTACCGGCTGGAATCGAACCGGTCTGGCAGAGTCTCGCCTGAGGTGCTGCTCGCACCATGAGCCAGCCACCCGACAACGTCGATACCGAGCTGTTCAAGAACATCGAGCGCCTGCGGCAACTGCGGATCGAGCATCGTGACCTCGACGACGTGATTGCCCGGCTGTCGCTCGACTTCGACGTGGACGAGCTGCAGCTCAAGCGCCTGAAGAAACGCAAGCTCATGCTCAAGGACCAGATCGCCAAGCTCGAAAGCCAGCTGATCCCGGACCTCAACGCCTGATGCAAAGCTTCTTCAAAGCTCTGGAAAGCGCGTTCACCCAGATGTCGAGCGGTGACACGCTCACGGAGATCGCGGCGATACTGGCCACCTTCGGCCTCGGATGGTTCCTCGGTCGCTACCTGCGCAATCGGCTGATTCCACCCGACGCGCCGCCAGCCACGAATTTTCGCGAGCAGCTGGCGGAGGGGGCGATCAAGATCAGCCCCTTCATCATCGCGACGCTCCTGCTGTTCCTGACCCGCGGCCTCCTCAACAGCTTCGGGCTCGAGATCAATTTCCTCGACCTGATGCTGCAGCTCATGGGCGCGCTGGTGCTGATCCGCATCGGTGTGTCCCTGCTGCGGCTTTCACTCGGCCCCGATACCTGGCTCAAGGGCTGGGAGACGCGCCTGACGCTGGTGATCTGGGCGGTGGTCGCTATCAACCTGTTCGGCTGGCTGGCGCCTGTCAGAACCCGTTTGAACAGCATTCCGCTCACCAAGGGCAAGGATCCGCTCACCGTCTGGTCGATGCTCGAATCACTCTTCATCATCACGCTGTTTGTTCTTGCCGCGACCTGGCTGGCGCGCTGGATCGAGCGCCGGCTCATGTCGGTCGCCGGCCTCGCGGTCAGCACGCGAATCGGCGCCTCGAAGTTCATCCACGCGTTTCTGATCGTTTTCAGCATCCTGATCGGCCTCAATTACGCCGGGCTCGACCTGCGCACGCTCACGGTCTTCACCGGCGCACTCGGTATCGGCCTGGGCTTTGGCCTGCAGGCCATCGCCAGCAATTTCGTGAGCGGTTTCGTGCTGCTGATGGACCGCTCCATCAAGCCGGGCGATGTGATCAGCTTTACCGGGGTCGGGGGCACCACCACGGAAGGGTTCGGCTGGGTGCAGGAACTCAAGGGCCGCTACGTCGTGGTTCGCGATCGCGACGGTGTCGAGACGCTGGTGCCGAACCAGAATCTCATCACCAACTCGGTGATCAACTGGAGCTACACGGACCCGAAAGTACGCATCAAGGTGCCGGTGCGGATCAGCTACAAGGATGATCCAGAGCTTGCTCTGCGCGTGCTGATCAAGGCGACGGAGGGCCACCGCCGCATCCTGCGCGAGCCGGCGCCCGTCTCGCGACTGATGGCGTTCAGCGATCATGGCATTGACCTGGAGCTGCGTTTCTGGATCGCGGACCCGCAGGAGGGCGTAAACAACGTGCGCTCGGAGGTCAATCGCACCGTGTGGCGCCTGTTCAAGGAGAGCAACATCACCTTCCCGGTCGCGCAGCGCGAAATCCGCGTCCATGCCTCGCCCGAAGACGCCGAGGACTGGGCGATCTCTGGCAAGACGCAACGGCGGGACTGAGAAGCCCCGCTCGTGGGTCTGCACATCTCAGGACAGATTGAGATCCCGGACTCCGATCTCGAACTGCGCTTCATCCGCGCTTCCGGCCCCGGCGGCCAGAATGTCAACAAAGTCGCCTCCGCCGTGCAGCTGCGCTTCGATCTCGCCGGAACACTGGCGCTCAATGAGCGTGTCAAAGCCCGCTTGCGAGGACTCGCCGGTCAGCGCCTCAACGAGGATGGCAGCGTACTGCTCGTCGCGCGCCGGCATCGCACCCAGGAGCAGAATCGCCGCGATGCCCATGAACGGCTCGCGGACCTCATTCGCCGCGCGCTGGTTGAGCCCAAGGTGCGCCATGCCACACGACCGACGCGAGCGTCGAAAGAAAGGCGTCTGGAAAGCAAGCGCACCCGTAAAACTGTGAAGCGCCTGCGTGGGCGCGTCGCGTTCGACGACTAGGAGCTGGGCGGCGGTCTCTCGAGCTTGTCGCCCATCAACTGGCGGACCGCGACGTAGAACACGGGCACGAACAGCACGCCGAGAAACGCTGCGGTCAGCATCCCGCCCACGACACCGGTGCCGATCGCGCGACGCGCATTGGCGCCCGCGCCGGTTGAGACTACCAGTGGCATCACGCCGAGAATGAAGGCGAACGACGTCATGAGGATCGGGCGCAGCCGCAGTCGCGCCGCCTCGACCACTGCAGCGTGCAGGCTCTTGCCTTTCGCCTGTTCGTCGACCGCGAACTCCACGATCAGGATCGCATTCTTTGCCGCCAATCCAATGATCGTGATGAGTCCGACCTTGAAATAGACGTCATTGGGCAAGAACCGCAATGACACCGCGATCAACGCGCCGAGGACGCCGAGCGGCACGATCAACATCACGGAGAGCGGCGTGGACCAGCTTTCGTAGAGAGCGGCGAGGCACAGATACACAACCAGGATCGAGAGCGCGAAGAGGAGCGGCGCCTCCGCCCCCGAGAGGATTTCCTGCAACGACTGGCCAGCCCAGTCGTAGCCGAATCCGTGCGGCAGATCTTCCGCGACGATGCGTTCCATCTCCTTCATTGCTTCGCCCGAGCTCTTACCGGGCGCATTCGTGCCGGTGATTTCCACCGCGGCGTAGCCGTTGTAGCGCGACTGACTGGGCGAGGCGACGATCCAATCCGAATTGACCACGGTCGAGAGCGGAACCATGGTCGGTACATTCGAGTTCGTCTCGGTGCGCGCGGCACTCGGCGCCATCGTGTTGGCGTTGGCGCTCCCGGTACTCGCTGCAGCCATGGTGGATGGCAGATAGAAGTGCCGGATCGAATCAGCACTGGAGCGAAACGGTGCGTCCGCTTGCATCAGCACCCGCAGCACTCGCCCCTCGAAATAGAAGTCGTTGATGTACACCGGCGCGAGCATCAGGCGCACGGCTGAGAACACATCGCTTATCGCCAGGCCCATTGCCTGTGCCTGCACGCGATCGAGCGTCAGGCGCAGCTGCGGTGCGGGCTCGAGAGAATTCGGACGCACGTTGGCCAGGATCTTGCTCTGCGAGGCTTTCTGCATCAGCGCTCCCTGTGCGGCGAGCAGCGCCTCGTGACCCTGTCCGGAACGATCCTCGAGATAGAAATCGAAGCCGCCGAATTGCCCGAGGCCGCTGATGGTCGGCAGGTTCGCGAAGAACACCTGTGCGTTCTTTACCGTCATGAACGCCATTCCGTTGGCCCACCCCACGAAGTCCGATGCCTTGGTCTTGCGATCGCTCCAGTCCTTCATGCGGATGAAGAGGATGCCGACGTTCTCGCCCTGGCCGATGAAGCTGAAGCCGGCGACCTGGAACACCGAGTTCACCGCCTCGTGCTGCTTGAGGCGTCCGCCGAGGTCGTTGAGGACTTGCTTGGTGCGATTCATGGTCGCGCCCGGCGGAAGTTGCACGAACCCGAGCGTGTAGCCCTGGTCTTCGTCGGGCAGGAAGCTTCCCGGCAGACGCGCAAACAGCAGGCCTGTGATCACTACCAGCACTGCGAATGCGATCATCCAGCGCGGCGCGTGAGACGTCGATTGGTCTACGCGGCGCGTGTAGGCGGCCTGCGAGCGATCGTAAGCTCGGTTGAACCAGCGGAAGATGAAATTGGGCTTGAGGTGCGCCGGCCTGAGAATGGTCGCGCACAGCGCGGGCGTGAAGCTCAGCGCGAGGAACGCCGAGAACAGCATCGAGATCGCGATGGTGAGCGCGAACTGCCGATAGATCACCCCGACGCTCCCCGTCTGCATCGCGCTCGGAATGAACACCGCCGCGAGCACCACGCTGATGGTGATGATCGGTCCCGTGATCTGGCCCATCGCCTTGCGGGTTGCCTCCTTCGGCGACAAGCCTTCCTCACGCATGATGCGTTCAACGGCCTCGATCACCACGATGGCATCGTCCACGACGATACCGATCGCGAGCACCATGCCGAAAAGGCTCAGCTGGTTGATCGAGAACCCGAGCGCGTACATACCGATGAACGCGCCCATCAGCGCTGCCGGCACGACCAGGGTGGGAATCAGGGTCGCGCGGAAGCTCTGCAGGAACACCAGCATCACGATGAACACGAGTGCCACCGCCGCGACCAGCGTGATGATCACTTCCTTGATCGCGTGCGTGATGAAAGTGGTCGAATCGAAGGCGTTGAACCACTTGACGCCTGACGGGAAGCTCTGCTGCAGCTGGTCCATCTTTGCCTTGACGTTGCGGGCAACCTCGAGCGCATTGGCGCCGGGCAGCAGCTGCACGCCGAACGCCGCTACCGGTTTGTTGTCGAGGCGCACATCGAACCCATAGCCGCTCAAGCCGAGCTCGACCCGCGCGACATCCTTGAGCCGCACCGTCGTACCATTCGCTTCGGCGCGCAGGATGATGTTCTCGAACTGCTCGGGCGCCGTGAAACGACCTTCCGCCGATACCGGTGCCGTGAACTCCTGGCCTGCGGGCGCGGGCTGCTCGCCAATCGCGCCCGACGCGAACTGGACATTCTGGTTGCGCACCTGCTCGAGAACGTCATCCGGCGCCATCGAATACGCGTGCAGCTTGTCCGGATCGAGCCAGATGCGCATCGCGTACTCGGACCCGAATTGATTCGCCGAGCCCACTCCCTGGATGCGGCGGATCGGATCGAGAACGCGCGAGGCGAGCAGGTTATTCAGCGCCTGCGAGCTGAAGGAGTTGTCCTCGGAGCGTATGCCGATGGCGAGCAGGAAGCCGGCATTCGCCTTCGAGACCGTGACGCCCTGTTGAATCACTTCCGTCGGCAGGCGCGGCTCGGCGAGCGCCGCACGGTTCTGCGTCTGCACAGCCGCGATGTCGGGATCCGTTCCCGGCTCGAAGGTGAGCGTGATTGAGGACTCCCCGTTCGAGCTCGAGGATGAAGTGAAGTACAGCAGGTTGTTGATGCCGGTGAGCTGCTGCTCGATCACCTGGGTCACGGCCTGCTCGACGGTATCGGCGTTGGCGCCCGGGTATCCCGCCGAAATATTGATCTGAGGCGGGGCGATATTGGGATACGCCGCAGCCGGCAGGCGGAAGATCGCCAGGAGGCCACCGACGGTGATCAGGATGGCGATCACCCAGGCGAATACCGGGCGATCGATGAAAAATTGCGGCATCGTCGGTCCTTCTGCTCAGTGCGCGCCGGGAGACGGAGCAGCCGCAGGAGCCTGCCCGGGAGCGTTCGGCTGCGATGCCTGCGCGGCAACCGCTTTTGCCGGCGCGCCGGCATGCACTTTCTGCAGACCCGAGACGATGACCTGGTCTCCGTCCGCGATGCCCTTGGTGATCACCCAGCGATTTTCCTGTGCGCTCGCGATCTCCACGCGCTTCTGCGCGACGTTGCCGTCGGATCCGAGGACCATGACGTATGGACCGACGCCATCGCGCAGCACCGCGAGTTGCGGCACCACGAATGCCTGGTTGAGCTCACCAATCGTGAGACGCAGGTTGACGAACAGGCCCGGCAGCAGGCGACGGTCCGCGTTGGGGATGAGGCCGCGAAACGCGACCGCGCCCGTGGTCGGATCCACACTCACGTCGGAGAAATCAAGCGAACCGACCTGTCCGTACGGTGTGCCGTCCGTAAAGATCAATTGAACCTGGGCCTTGTTCGGTTCCACCAGCGTAACGGTGCCCGCCGTCTGCGCGCGACGCAGCTCCTGGACTTCGGACGCCGGCCGATCGAAGTTCACGTAGATCGGATCGATCTGTTCGACGGTCGTGAGGAGCGTCGCTTCGCCCTGACCCACGAGCGCGCCCTCGGTGACGCGCTGCTGGCTCGAGCGGCCGGAGATCGGCGCTCGCACCAGGGCGTAACCGAGATTGATCCGTGCGCTCTCGAGGTTGGCGGCCGCCTGCTTCACTGCCGCAGCGGTCGAGCGCTCATTGGCCTCTGCGGTGTCCACATCCGACTTCGACACGGCGCCTGTGGTTTTCAGTTCGCGCGTGCGCTGTGCAAACAAGCGCGCGTTGGTGGCGTTCGCCTCAGCCTGCGCGAGCGCGGCTTCCGCCGCTTCGAGTGTCGCCCTGAACTGCGCGGGATCGATCTGGAACAATGGTTGGCCTTCCTTGACGTCCGACCCTTCCACATAGAGACGCTTGAGAAGCACGCCGGCAACGCGCGCTCGCACGTCGGCCGCACGCGTGGCAGAGAGCCTGCCGACGAGATCCCGCGTGAGGGGTACTGTCTGTGCCTGCACCTTGATGACCTCGACCTCGGGCACCGGAAAACCCGGTGGGGCCGACTGCTTGCAAGCGACTGCCAGGGTGGCAATCAACATCGTGGCGACAGTGAAACGCACAGCACGTGACTTCATGGGGCTTGCACCGGGCTCCGTCCGTGGCACACACGGGGTGACTGGGGGTCGGCCGACTCGGGAGCGAGTCTTCAGGTCGCTATCGTACCCAACTGTGCCCCTTTGATGCAGGCCCGCGCAGGTGGTTCGTTGATTTCGGCGCCGATGGGCTCTTCAACGAGCGCTCATCGAGACCTTTGTGGCGCCCGGCAGACGACTCAGGAAGTCGGCCCCCACCACTTGCGAGGGAGTTCGATACCCGACCGGTATCGATTGAGTGAGAGTGCGTTCGATGAGCGCAAGGGCGGCATGCACGGTCGTCGTATAGCCATTGGGCACGCGGATGCGCCCCACAACGGTGCGGCCGCTGGCAGTTCGTCCCTCGCCCCAGAGCAGGACTGGGGTGTGCTCTCGTTGCTCATCGTCAGGGCCCGACGCGCCGCGATCGACCCGGCGCTTGAGCCATGTCCGAACCGCAGGCAGGCCGAGCAGAAAGCGCAAGCGACTGAGGAAGCGCATCCGGCGAATCGCACGCGGCGATGCGGGGATGTAGACCTCGATGTTCGGTATGCCAGTCGTGTAAAACGCAGTGCTCACATCGCCCCACGGAATGGCGATCGCGCTCCTCGGTCCTTCGCCAAAATCGATCTCGCGCACGCGACTCGCAAATGGAATGCTGATGATCTTTCCGTCCACGCGCACGGCGCTGCCATGCTGCAGCCTTTCGATCATTGTCTTTGCGGTGCCGCGACTTGGCGTGCTGCGACTGTCGAAGCCGAGCGCGAGGTGCGTAGCGTCGGGCAGCGCGGCCTTGAGCTGCGCCGCAAGGCAATCGCTCGGTACGACATCGAATCCCGCGCCCGGGCACAACAGCACCCCGGCGCGGCGCGCTTCATCATCCATGCGGCGCGCCCATTCAAACACCTCGATCTCGCCCGTGATATCGAGGTAATGCACGCGCGATGCGATACATGCCCTGATCATGGGCCGTGCGGTCGACGAGAAAGGCCCTGCACAGTGCAGGACCAACGAAACGCCTGTGAGCGCCCTGGTCAGGGCAGCTTCGTTATCGAGTGCGAACTGCCGCCACTCGCAACCAAGCTCCTTCGCCAGCCGCTCGATCGCCGTTGCATTTCGGCCCGCGAGAATCGGCGCCCGCTGCCGTGCGCAGGCTGCGCGCGCGATCAGCTGGCCCGTGTAACCGTTGGCACCGTACAGCATCCATGTGCCGCCCCGACTGCTCATCGTGATTGCGAGTACTGCGATTCCGCTTCCCGACGCATGAGATCCCACAGAGCCTGCACATGGGAGCGCTCAGTCGCCTCAGCGCCGATCGAGACTCGCACCATCCAGCGACCCTGCAACTGAGCCGGCGTGAGCCAGGCGCGACCGGAAGCGTTGATGCGGTTGCACCAGGCGAGCGTGTGTTGGTCGAGCATTGCTCCTTCGAGTCCCGGTGGCTCGTGTCGCACGCACACGGTCTGTAGTGGAACCGGTGCCAGCCGCTTCCAGCTGGGCGTCGCGTCGACCTGCTCCTTGAACCATTGTGCATTGGCGAGATCCCGCCGCAGGCGCGCCTGCAATCCGGCGACGCCCTGCTCGCGAATCAGGAACCATAACTTGAGCGCGCGGAACCTGCGGCCGAGCGGAATTCCCCAGTCGCGAAAGTTTTTCGCCTCGCTGTCAGCCTGCGTGCGCAGGTAGCTGGGGTTGGTAGACATCACGCGCACCAGCGCTTCGGGATCGCGCACGAAGTAAGTCGAGCAGTCGAAAGCAACGCCCAGCCACTTGTGCGGATTGATCGCGACCGAATCCGCGGACTCGATGCCCTGCCACAACGCTCGACACTCGGGCAGGATCATCGCGGAGCCGGCCAGCGCCGCGTCGACGTGCAGCCAGAGGCCGTGATGCTGCGCAAGTCTTGCGATGTCGGCCAGAGGATCGATGGCGGTCGTGCCAGTCGTGCCGATCGTCGCGACCACTGCACCCGGTGTCGAGCCGTCGGCCAGATCGCGCTCGATTGCGGTCCGCAAGACATCGACTCGCAGCGCGTGATCGCGATCGGTGGGGATGAGCCGCAGATTGTCCCGGCCAAATCCCGCGAGTAGTACCGCCTTTTCGACCGAGCTGTGGTTCTGTTCGGAGGAGTAGACCGTTACTGGCGAGCTCTCGGCCTGCAACCCACCGTGCAGCGCGCTATTTGCCGTCGCACGTTCGCGCGCACATAGGAGGGCGACGAGGCTCGCGGTCGAGGCCGTGTCCTGGATCACGCCGCTCCATGCGTTGCTGAGGCCCACCATTTGGCGGAACCAGTCCGTGGTCAGCTCCTCGAGCTCGGTGAGCGCAGGGCTCGCAGCCCAATTCAGGCCGATCTGCGCGAGTCCGGTGCTCGCATAGTCCCCCAGCACCGACGCGAGAAGGCTGTTCGAAGGGAAATAGCCAAAGAACGACGGGTGCTGAAAGTGACTCAGCGCCGGAACGATGTGCCGATCGAGATCCCGGACGATCTCATCGAACGACTCGGCGGTTTGCGGCGGCGAGGCCGGCAGCTGCGCGCGCAGGCGCCCATGTGATACCTGCGACAGCGCCGGAAACTCGCCCGCGTAGACGCGCTGGCGAAAGTCTGCGATCCAGTCGATCAGCTCGTGGCCGTGCCTGCGAAACTCCTCGGGTGTCATTTACGTGCCTCGTCCCGGGCGGCCATCGGGTAATACCGTGCCGACGTGCGCCGGATCACGAGTACTGATGGCGGTACCTGAAGATGCATCCCCGCAAACACTGGTGCCGGCGCAGTCGTCAGGTATCACGCCGATGTCCACCCGCTCCTCTGCTGGCAAGACGATTCGGACACCGGCGTCGGGGGTCTGCCGACTTGGGCGCCCCTGTGTTCGCGGGGATACATTTTCGGATACAGCCGTCATGAAACGTTGGTCAGCCCGAAGTCGGCACGACCCTCACGCCGGTGGCCGGATCGGAGTGGGCTTTACCAGCCACGCTGCCAACGCCGGCAGCAGCAGGATGGCGCCGAGCATGTTCACCACGAAAAGGAATGTGAGCAGGATGCCGACATCCGCCTGGAACTTGAGCGGCGAAAACACCCAGGGCACCACTCCGATCGCGAGCGTGATGCCGGTGAAGATGACGCTCGCGCCCGTGACCCGCAGCGTGTGCAGGAACGCGTCGTGCACGCTCTCGCCCTTCTCGAGATAGTCCTGCATGCGGCTGAAGAGATAGATGCCGTAGTCGACGCCGATGCCCACGCCCAGGGCAACCATCGGCAAGGTGGAAATCTTCAGACCGATGCCGACGATCGCCATCACTGCGTAGGCGAGTATCGAGCCGAGCGCCAGCGGCAGGATGACGCACAGCGTTCCGGTGACGGAGCGGAAGGTGAGCAGGCACATCAGGATCACAGCGGCGAACACCCCGGCGAGAATCGGATACTCCTTGGCCTTCACTTCCTCGTTGGTCGCCGCCATCACGCCAACATTGCCGGTGGCGAGCCTGAAGGTCGCCTTGGGCGTGGGATTCTCAGTGCGCCACTTCTTGACCTCGGTGACCACGCGCTCGATGGTCCTGGCACGGTGATCGGTGGTGAACATCATCACCGGCATCACGCTGCAGTCGCTGTTGAAGAGCCCGGTGCTGGTCTCGAGATACGCCTGTGCCTGTACCAGCTGCTCACGGTTACGAGGAATGCTGCGCCACTTCAGGCTCCCCTCGTTCCACCCTGAGCTCACGATCTTCATCACCCCTGGGAGCGCGAGCACGTTCTGGATGCCATCGACATTCGCCATGTGCCAGGCGAAACGGTCCATCGCATTGAGCACGTCGTAGTCGATGCACCCGTCCGGCTGCGTCTCGACGATGACATTGATGATGTCGACGCCGATCGAGAACTTGCGGGTGATGATGTCCGAGTCGACGTTGTAACGGGAATCGGGCCGTAGCTCCGGAACACCCGCCTGGGTGTCGCCGATCGGGGTTTCGCGCCCCTTCCACCAGCCGAGCAGGGCGAGCACGGCGGCGATGACGATGATGACAGCTGCGGGGCCGCGCTTCGCAACACCCGACAACCAATCCCAGAAGCGCAGGACATGTGCGTTGCGACGCTCGATTCTTGCCCGGTAACCCGCATCGAAGCTGACGTACGAAACCAGTACTGGCAGCAGCACCAGGTCAGTAAGGATCACGATCCCGACGCCCAGGCTCGCGGTGATGGCCATCTCGCGAATCACCTGCACCGGGATGAGCAGGATCGTGATGAAGCCCACGAGGTCCGCGAGCAGCGCGACGATCGCCGGGAGGAAGAGCTGGCGGAAGGTGCGCTGTGCCGCGGTCATGCTGTCATCGCCCGCGAGCGCCGCATCTTTCACGGCGCTGATCTTCTGCACGCCGTGGCTCACGCCGATCGCGAAGATGATGAACGGCACCAGGATGCCGAGCGGATCGACGCCGTAACCCAGGAATACCAGCATGCCCAACTGCCAGATCACCGCGACGATCGAGCACACGACCGGGATGAGGGCCACCTTGAAGGACTGGATGTAGATCCACACCGAGAGCAGCGTGAGCACGACGGTGATGCCGGCGAACATCGCGACCGACATTGAACCGTCAGCGATGTCGCCCACGATCTTGGCAAAACCGATCATGTGCACTTCGACCGGCCTCGTGGACGACTGGACCTGGACGTGCACCTTTCCACCCATGATGCGATTGCGGATCTTCGTCTCGAGATCGTGTGCCACGCGGATGTAGTCGAGTGGCTTGCCGGTTTCCGGATCGAAGTCCTGCAACGTCGCGCTCACGATGGCGCCCGAGAAATCGTTCGCGACCAGGCGCCCGACGATGCCTGCCTTGAGAATGTTCTCGCGCACCTGCGCGAGTCCTTCCGGCGTCGGCTGGAAATCGGCGGGAATGACGTTGCCCGCCTGGATTCCGTCTTCCACGACTTCCGTGTAGCGCACGTTCGGCGTGTACAGCGACTGCACGCGCGCCCGATCGACGCCGCGAATAAAGAACACCTCGTCGGTCGCAGTGCGCAACGCCCGGAAGAATTCCGGCGTGAACATGTTGCCTTCACGTGCGATCACTGCCACCAGCACCCGGTTCGCGCCGCCGAACTCCTCCTGGTGCTTGATGAAGGTCTGCATGTACTCGTGCTCGAGCGGCAACTGCTTGGTGAAATTCGTATCGATGCGCAGGCCCGTCAGCGCGGCGTAGATCATCACCGCGGTGATCGCCGCGAAGGCAATCACGATGGTCACGCGGTGCCCGAACACGTGTGGCGTCAGCCACTCGACCAGACGTGCCTCGCGTTGCGATGAGGAAGCCTTCACGGTGTCGCCGCCGGCATCGCGATCGACTTGATGCCGCCCTCCCCGACCGTGACGAGGCTCCCACTTGCGGCGAGTGCGGCAGCGAGACCTTTGCGATCCTCCTGCGCGTGCAACTCGAAGTTGCGCCCGCCGTCATGACTGACCAGGAGCGCACCGGCAAGACCGGTAATCACGATGGTCTCCGCATCGAGGCGCACGGCGTTGGTGAGCATTGCCGTGGTATTGGAGGCAAGCGGCTGCCAGGTTGCGCCTGCATCGTCGGAGCGGAACAAATGCCCGCGCAGGCCAAATGCCAGGAGCGACGGTGGATCGAGCGGCAGGATGCCGAAGAACGATCCCTCGTAAGGCGACGGCAACTCGAGCCAGCTCACGCCCGCGTCGTCGGAGCGGAACAGGTGCCCCGCTTCCGCAGCGAGATACAGCTTGCCGTCCGCGGCGCGCTCCACTGCGTTGAGGTGGCTGTCGCTCGCCGAGCCTTCGACGTCGTATTCGTCGTCCTTGCTTGCAGCCGCCTGCGGTGCCGCGGGCTTCTCGATCAGCGGCCGCGGCTCGAAGATCTGCTCGCTCCACGTGCCCCCGCCGTCGTGGCTCGAGAGAATGGTTCCGTAGGCGCCGAACGCGAGGCCGTTGTCCGCATCGCCGAACCATACGTCGAGCAGTGGTTGCTCCTTCTCCGGCGCATAGTGCTGGCGGGTCCAGCTTTCACCGCCGTCTTCGCTGCGCAAGATGACCTCGTCGTGCCCGACCGCCCAGCCAAGTTGCGCGTTGAGAAAGAAGACGCCGGTGAGGTTGGCGCGCGTCGGTACCGGCGACTGCCGCCAGGTGTGGCCCTGATCATCGCTCAGCAGCACATGTCCGCGCTCGCCCACGACCACCATGCGCGAGCCCGCCATGGCGGCATCGAGCAGCAGCGATTGACTCGCGAGTCGCGCGATCTCCGCGTTCTCGACGCCGGGCGCCGCCGGTTTATCGTCGGATGAACAAAGGGACGGGGTGAATGCAAGCACGCCCGATGCGGCGAGTGAAATAGCGAGCAGCTTCATCGGCGTAACACGGTGTCAGGTCTGTACAGGTCTGATGGGTCGTCCTTTCCCTGGGCCCGTTCTTGCTTGATTACTTCAGGTGGACGTACCGGAATCCCGCGAAAGCTGACGCGTGCAATTTCGACAAGGGTTCGTTCGCGTCGGCCGAGGGAAAGGACGACCCATCAGACCTGGACAAACCTCACACGTTTACCGAGTGCCGCGAGTCCGCAGCGCATTCGGTTGATAGTCGGCGACCGTGCGCTGGATCGTGAAGTCGTAGCTGCCCGACTCCTCGTTCTGCAGCCCGAGTGCGAGATAGCGCCGGTTCTGCAGATCCATCACCAGCTCGAGCGTGGTCCAGAGCGTCGGTACTTCGTAGTACTCCATCGCGTGGCCTTCCTGCACGCGCCACAACTGGTCGCGCTTGTCGTAGCAATCGACCGCGAGGATCTGCCAGGAGTCTTCATCGACATACAGCGTGCGGCGCTTGTACACGTGATCGGTGCCCGCCTTCAGGGTCGAATCGACCACCCATACGCGGTGCAGCTCGTAGCGCGCGTGTTCCTGGTTGATGTGCTGCGGCTTCAGGATGTCCTTGTACTTGAGCTGGTTGCTGTTGAGCCTGTAGGCGTTGTACGGAACGTACATTTCCTTCTTGCCCACGAGCTTCCAGTCGTAGCGCTGGGGACTGCCGTTGTACATGTCGAACTGGTCGGAGGTGCGCTGGTTGTCGGCCGCGGTGCCGGGATTGTCGAACGCGACGTTCGGAGCACGACGCACGCGGCGCTGCCCGGGGTTGTAGAGCCACGCGCGGCGATTCTCCTTCGCCTGGTCGAGCGTCTCGTGCACCAGCAGGATCTCGCCCGCGAGGCGCGCCGGCGCGACCGTCTCCTGGATGAAGTAGAGAATGACGTTGTCGAGCTCCGCTTCCTTGGCGCCCGCGAGGCTGTAGACCACGTAGAACTCGTCGCGGAACTTGACCATGGTGTAGTCACCGCCCGCAGTCGGTGCAGCCTGGCCGATGTTGCGTTGGGCACCGTCGGCGCGATAACGCAACACGTGATTCCAGAAGATCTCAACGCCCTGCTTCGGTATCGGGAACGGAATGCCGATCACTGCTCCGGTCACGCCGTTGCCGCCGGTCGAGAGATTGGCAGTTGTCGCAACGCTCTTGGTCGCCTCGTAAATGCGCTGCGGGTACGCGGCCGTGCGATGGCTCGGGTACACATTCATGAAGTACGTGTCCTTGTACGTCTTGAGAAGCGCCTTGTGGCCCTCGGTGAGATTCGCGGCGTATTGAGCGGCGTTCTGTGCGCTGATTTTGAAGAGCGGCTTTTCGTTCGCAAACGGATCGGGATGATGCTTGCCCGGCGTGTAACCCGTCACACCGGCTTTTTCCGCAGAGATGAGACCGCCATCCCACGCGGGAATTGTGTTCGCGGAATTGCCCGCCTTCTCGCCGCCAAGCGGTGTGAGATCGGCACCGAGCCGCGCCGCCTCCTCCGCGCTGATCGCTGCCTGCCCTTCACCCGCGAATGCGCACAGCGCGAGAACGGCCCCCACCGAAACGAGTGCTCTTGTCCGCATGGTCAGTCCCCTCTTGGTCCGATCGCGCGCAATCAGAATGAGACCTTCAGCGTCGCCGCGACGAAATCGCGATCATTGATGTCGTTGTAGCGACCCGCACCGCCGTATTTCGACCAGCTCAGGTCCACTTCCCAGGTGTTCTGCAGATTCGCTGTGACACCAAGCGTAAGCGCGTAGCGCCCCTCGACGAACGCACCGCCGGGACCGGGCGTGGTGCCATCGACATCGTGCTGCCAGAAGAAGCGTGGAATGAGAGTCCACGGACCCATCGAATTGGGGTACTCGAGGCGCCCCGCGATGCGGTAGCCCCAGGAGTCGGCATCGGCGAAACGATTCTGTGGCTCGACCAGGCCGAGCGCCACGCATTGCGCCGTTGGCAATTGCGGGCAATGGCGCCCGCGCAATTCGAAATTGCCGCTCACCGAGGTGCCGGGCCCGTTGTAGCGCAGACCGCGGTTATTGCGTTCGCCCTCGAGCTTGTCCTCGAAGCTGTTGACGTGCGTATACGCACCCTCGAACACCGTGACGAACTGCGAGGCGCCGAGGATGTTCGCGAACACCTTGGTCAGGGTGAACTGCCCCTGCAGCATATCGTGCGTCTTCCACCCGGTGACGACCTGATTGACGTCGAATTTTCCGAGCTGGCCGCAGCGCGCGAGTGTCGGCAACGCGGCAGTACAGGTCGTGGGAAACGGCACCCCCGGTGCGCTCAACGGAAACAGCCCGCTCTCGAGTGGCGTCAACGCCGCAAACAAAAGCTCCACATCGTCGAACTGCAGCGGCACGTCCTGCCGGAAAGACACTTCGCCCTGCAGCGCAATGCCGGTCTTCTGGAACTGGGTGTTGAAGCTCAGGCCGATGAGCTTGATGTCTTCCGGGAATTGGGTGAAGTACTCGGCCGTCTGTGCGAACTCGTGTGTGGCGATGTTGGTGGCGTTGCGCCCAATGTCGGATGCGCTCACGCCGAGCGACGCCTGGGTCGCACCGATGGTCGCGTATTGTGATGCGGTCTGGGCCGTCAGGTTGCCACCGCGGCTCGCCGAGGCCTGCACCGCGACCGGCGTGACGACTGCTGCCGCAGTCGCGATGGCAGCCTGCACCGGAAGGCCCCCGGCGATTGCGCCAGCGAAAGCTTGCGCTCCGCCCTGCACTGCAGTCGCCGCGCCTGCTGCATTGCCGACGCCGGCCTGCGTGCCGCTGCGCCCTGAAATCAGCGGCAGGCGGCTGTGATAGTTGATGTAGTAGAGGCCAAACTCGGTGCCGTTCATGAATCCCGGAAAGTAGGTGCGGAACGCGACGCCAAATTGGCCGCTGTCGCTGGGCTCCTGCGTCAGGCCACGGGGCACGGCCTGGAAGTTCGCGATGAACGGTCCGCCGACCGGCGTGAAGTCCACGCCCTGGTCAGAGAAGCCGCCAAATCCCAGCACGACCTTGCTACCACCGATCGGTACGAAATCGTTGCTGCTCCAGTACGAACCCACCGGCTCCGGCCGCGTGTCGTTCCAGTCGAACAGGTACAGGCCCTCGACGCTCGTATTCTCCGTAATGCCCAGCGAGACGAACGCCATTTCCTGCGGCAGAAATCCTTCCTTCAGTTCCGCGCCCGGCTGGCGCAGGGCCGCGACGTCGAAGTGATTGATGTTGTTGATGCCGCCCTGGATGAACGTGCTCTCCCCCCAACTCACGACCTGGCGACCGAGACGAAACTCTGCCGGCTTCCCGCCGATGGTGGGGCGCCAGTACGCGAACGCGTCGAGCAGCCGTACGTAGCTGCCTACCAGGTCCTTCGCGTGCGCGGTAAGTGGCGTGCGCTCGGTCGGAGCATTTTCGACATAGTCGTCATAGAGTGCGGAGCCGCGCACGAACAGGCCGAAATCGCCGTAGTTGAGCCCAATCTCGCTCGTCAGCTTGAAAGTGCGGGCATAAGAGCCGGTGCCGAAATTCAGGTCGCCATCGTCGATGTTCGGTGAGCGGCCGCAGCCGCCATCCGCAATGCCGATCTGGTTGCAGTCGCTGTCCTGGATGCGAAACGCCATGCCATACGAAATGGTCGTGTCCCAGCTTCCCGTGAGCGCGCCACTGGAGAAATCGACAGCCTGAGCCGGAGGCGCCAGTGTCGCTGCGCCGAACGCTGCCGACGCGATCGCGATCCAGTGCGTGTGGCGGGAGCGAGCCTCACTGCCGATCTGATGCGCCTTCATTTGGAGTCCCCCCGGAAGACTGCTTGTTGCCGACTTCGTCCCTGAACTTGTTGGTTTATTACCGAATCAGGGGTTCGAACACAACAGTTATGGATGGCGGTGAAGTATAGCAGCGGCGCAGCAATCTTCGGGTGCGGGATGGACGTCGGGTCGACAGAACCTGTCGCCAGCGCCGGATCACGACTGCCCGCTTAGCAGTCCCTTACGAGGCAAATCCGCAAACATGACAGCCGGCGCTGTCGGCAGGTGTCCCACCCACGTCCGCCCGCGCCTATGCGTGCGTCACCTGCAGGATACTGTGGCGGATCTGCTCACTCAGCACGAGCTGCGCATCGTTGGCGACGTTGAGCAGCACCTCGTTGAACAGCAGCCGGTTGTCCGCGCTCACCTGCAGCACCCCTCGCTGGCGCAACAAGTCGATGAAGCTCGAGAACAGTGTCTTGTCGAAGAATTCCGGAGAGTTCAGCTCGTACAACATCGAGATGCGTTGCGCCATCAGGTGACATTGCTTCACCAGCGCTTCCTGGCTGATCAGCCCGCTCCCAGCCTGAATCAGCAAAGCGATGGCTATGTAGTAGCGCTGCACGATCTGGATCGTGCCCTGCGCGAGCACCGAGAGCTGCATCGCCTCCACCGCGAGCGGCGAACGGCGCCGCCATTCGGTGCCGTCGGCGCTGCGCTCGATGAGTTGCAACGCCGCGAATTGATCGAGAACAGCCTGCACGATGTCCGGCACCTGGTCTTCGCGCCATGGCAGGAACAGCTCATCGGCGATGTACGGATAGATCCTCCAGGCGAGTCGCATCAGGTCTTCGGTGCGCAGCAAGGGATTGTTGAGAAAGCAACACGCCATCAGCGAGGGCATCGCGAACAGGTGCAGGATGTTGTTGCGGAAGTAGGTGTGCAGAATCGCGTTCTGCTGGTCCATGCGCAGCAAATCACCGAGCGGATGGCTGACGCGCTCGATCACCTGCATTGCCTGGGCGTGGCGCACGATTTCGGCGCCATCGAGCTCCGTCACCGTGACGTAACGCGAATACGGCAGGCCGAGAAGCATGGCGCGATACAGATCGAGCTGGCGAACCGCATCGCTCTCGAGCAGTGCCTGGCGCGGTGTCGCGAGAACGGTCATCGCCATCAGGTTGATCGGCGTGACCGCAGCGGCACCGTTGATGTTCACCATGATCCGGTGCGCGAGATCATCGATCGTCGGAGTGAGCCACGCCGGGCGGCTGTCGTCGGGGAGTGGCGCACCGTTCCAGGATGGATTGTGTCTTAGGACCAGGTCCGCAAGGTCAATGGGCTCGCCGAGGCTCACATGCACCTTGCCGAACTTGCGCCTGAGACTCGGCAGGCTCCGCAACAGGCTCCAGACCGACTCCTTCTGCTTGGGTTGCCCGCTCAATTCGCCGATGTAGGTCTCGCCTTCCACCAGCCGTTCGTAGCCGAAATACACCGGGATGAACACAACTGGCCGGGCGGGGTCGCGCAGGAAGCTGCGTACGGTCATCAAGAGCATGCCGGTCTTGGGCGGTAGAAGTCTGCCCGTGCGGCTGCGTCCGCCTTCGATGAAATACTCCAGCGAGTGGCCGCGCGCCATCATCAGCCCCAGATAATTCATGAACACCACGGGGTAGAGACTGTCGCCTCGAAAGCTGCGTCGCAGAAAGAATGCGCCGCCCTTGCGCAGGAAGTGGCCGATGACGGGCATGTTGAGATTCACGCCCGCTGCGATGTGCGGAATCGCGAACCCCTTCGTATAGATAATGTAGGAGAGCAAGAGGTAGTCCATGTGACTGCGATGGCAAGGCACGTAGACGATCTCGTTGCCGGCCGCGACCCGGTGCAGCACCTGCTCGTGATGCAGGACCACGCCGTCGTAGAGCCGGTTCCACACCCGCCCGAGAACCCGCGCTAAATACGTGACGAAGGCATGCGAGTAGTTCGCAGCGATCTCGTCCGCGTAGCGCTTGGCGGTGAGAAGTGCTTCGCGGCGCGTGAGATTCTTCTCACGCATTTCCTGTGCGACCGCGGCGCGCACCGCGCGCGTCGCGAGGACACGATTGACGATGGTGCGCCGATGGGAGAGATCCGGGCCGATTGCGGCCGCGCGCTGCGTGCGAAACTGCGAGCGCAGTACGCGCGAAATGCGTCGCACAGCACGCGCGGGCTCGAGCCCCGGCTGAATGAAGTCGCGCAGCGCGTGGGACTCACCGAACTCCACGAGCGTCGACCGGCCGTTGAAGATCACCATGAGAAAGCGGCGAAAGCGGCCGGCAAATACCCAGTTCTCGGCGAGCAGCAACCGGAGCGATGAGCCTTCCTTCTGCGGAGCGCGCCCCCAGTAGATCGCCACCGGGACGATATCGAGATCGAGCGTCGGATCAGCGCCCGCTGCACTCACCAGGTTGGCGAGCAATTCCGGTGGACGCAGATCGAGGCGAGTGCCGAAGAAGCCTGCAGTGCGCTCCAGGTAGCAGACCGAGCGTCGTTCGCTCACAGAGCCGATGAGAAGCCGCCGGCTGGGACGCGGCAGGCCGAGGTTCACGCACGTGTCCTGCAGCACCAGGAGGTCAGCAAGACTTTCCTGTTCCAGCACGTAGCATTTCGGCCGATCGCGTCCGGACAAACGCTGCGCAATGTCGGGCGGGCGCACCGTGGTGCGGACCCACAGCGTGATCGTCTTGCGCAGCAGCCAGATCCAGGGCCGCGCCAGGCTCAGGCCCACTTTCATGCGGTGAGGAGCGAGTCAGTCCTGAGGTTCGACGGGTTGAGCACCTTCGGCGGCATCGAGCTGGCGGTTGAGGTCCGGCATGCGACTCTCCGCCTGCTGTTGCGCCTGATCCTCGATTTTCTGCTTCTGCTTGATCATATCCCCGGCGAAAGTGTCCTCGACCGGCATCGGTGGCTCCTGCTTCGATGGGGTATCCTGCCCGCAAGCGCCGAGGAGCATCGCGCACAGCAGGCATCCAGACAGCGTTCTCATGTCGAGCCCTCCCAACGCAACCGGCGCGAGAGTGTACCGTGAATCAGGCCGCGGATAGCCACGGGCCCCCAAGCGCACGCGTGCAAAGTCCACTCGCGGGTCAGGTCATCGTGCTCACTGGCGCATCGGAAGGCATCGGCAAAGCGCTGGCGCTCGAGTTGTCTCGACGCGGCGTCTGCCTCGTGCTCGCTGCGCGCAATCGGCAACGTCTCGAGGAGGTCGCAAACCAATGTGCGGCACAGGGAAGTGTCGCGATTGTCGTGCCGACCGACCTGCTCGACCCGGCGCAGTGCCGGGCGCTCATCGACGCGGCGGTGGCGCGCTTTGGACGGATCGATGTGCTGATCAACAACGCCGGCGGCACGATGTGGGCGCGCTTCGATGCGCTCGATGACCTGTCGGCGTACGAGCACCTGATGAAGTTGAATTACCTGGGCGCGGTGCATCTCACGGCCGCCGCGCTCCCCTGGCTCAAGCAGTCAAGGGGGCGGCTCGTCGCAGTCGCGAGCGTGGCAGGACTCACCGGCGTTCCGGAGCGATCGGGTTACGCCGCGAGCAAGCATGCGATGGTCGGCTTCTTCGACTCCTTGCGCATCGAACTTGCCGGAAGCGGCGTGACCGTCACGATCATCGCGCCCGGCTTCGTGCGTTCAGAAATCCACAAGCGCGCGATCGGGCCCGACGGCCGACCATTGGGTGAAAGTCCGATGCGCGTGGAACGGATCATGACCGCCGAGGAATGCGCACGTCTGATCGTGCCCGCGATCGAGCGGCGGCGGCGGCTGCTCATTACCTCGCTACGCGGCCGCTTCGCCCGCTGGTTGAAGCTCATCCTTCCCGGAGTCGTCGATCGCATGGCCGCGCGAGCGATTCGCGAACGTCATTAACGGGCGGCGCGCGCTTGACTCCGGGGCTCCTGTCAGGAAAGCATTCGCACCCTCATTTACCCGGACTTCGACTGGAGCTCTCCCGATGTTGCAACGTTTGAGTGCCCTGCTCGTGGGGACGCTGCTTCTCGCCTCCATTGCCCGCGCTGATGACCTCAGTTGGGTCGAGGAGAGCAATCGCTACGCCCAGGTGCTGCTCGAAGTGCTGGCCAAGTACAACCCGGAAGCGGCTTCGGCACAGGGCGTGGAAGGGCACGACGCCGATGTGGTCGACCTCAAGCCGCGCTTCGACGAACGAGCGGAGGCAGATCTTGCGGCCGCGGCTGCGAAGCTCACCGCCGAGCGTGACAAGGTATCCGATGCGCGCGTGAAACAGGACATCGATATCCTGGTCGCCTCCGCCAATCAGCAGCGCAACTCATCGGTGCTCAACCGGCGACTGATGCAGCCCTACCAGGATCTCACCAAGGCGATCTTTACCGGTTTCCATGGCTTGCTCGACGATCGCGTGCCGAAGAAACGACAGGCGGCGGCGGTCAAGCGCCTGCATCGGTACGTCGGCGCGGAGAAAGGCTACGAGCCGATCACGACACTGGCTCGTGCGCGGATCGAGGAGCGTCTCGACGATACGAGCCTCACCGCTCCCTGGGTAGTCGAGGTCGAGCAGGATCTAAAGAATACGGATCGTTTCCTCGACGGCATTCGTGAGCTCTTTGAAAAGAGCGGCCTCAAGGGCTGGAAAGGCGATTTTGCAACGCTGTCGACCCAGATCCACGAATACTCGGACTGGATCCGCACGGCAGTTCTGCCGCACGCGCGTCAGACCAACCGACTGCCGCCGGAAATCTACGCCGACAATCTCAAGAATTTCGGCGTCGAGATGGACCCACATCAATTGATAGACCGCGCGCAGGTGGCTTATCAGACAACCCGCGATGAACTCGACTCACTCGCGCGCCAGGTGAGCAAGGCGAAGGGGCTCCCATCGAGCGATTACCGCGACGTGATTCGCGCGCTCAAGAAGGAGCAGGTGGCTGACGACCAGCTGCTGGCAAAATATCGCGGCGTTCTCGGCCAGATCGAGGACATCGTCCGGCGCGAGCACCTCGTCACACTGCCCACGCGCGAGGCAGTAATCCGTATTGGAACCGAGGCTGAGTCGGCAGCCGGGCCCGCGCCGCACCTCGACCCGCCGCGCCTGATCGGCAACACCGGAGAGCCCGCGGCATTCGTGCTGCCGATCTCCAATCCAAACGCGGACTCAGGCGTCGAGATGGACGACTTCAAGTACGACGCCATAACCTGGACGCTGACCGCGCATGAGGCGCGCCCCGGCCATGAACTGCAGTTCGCCCGGATGCTCGAACACGGGGTTTCGACCGCCCGAGTCGTGTACGCACTCAACAGCGCCAACGTCGAAGGCTGGGCGCTGTACATGGAGGCGGTGATGAAGCAGTACGAGCCACCGGAGGCTCAGATCTGCGTGCTGCAGATGCGGCTCATGCGCGCCGCGCGCGCGATACTCGACCCCATGTTGAACCTCGGGATGATCGAGCCTGATGCTGCCAAGCAATTCCTGATGCAGGAGATCGTTCTGTCCGAGCCGATGGCCAAACAGGAGATCGATCGCTATACGTTCCGCGCGCCCGGGCAGGCGACGGCGTACTTCTATGGTTACTCGAAGCTGCAGGCGCTGCGCACCAGCGCGGAGATGGCGCTCGGCAAGCACTTCGAGGCACAGGCGTTTCACGACTTCATCGCGAACCAGGGCGTGCTGCCCCTCGATCTGCTCGCCAGGACAGTGATGGAGGAATTCGTACCGGCGCAACTGAAGGCGTCACCGGCACCCGCTGCTACCACAGCTCAGTGACCGGAGGGTCGAGGCGCTCGACTAGAGATACGGCTCCAGCGTCACGAGGAAGTACTCGAACAGATAGTTGATCTGCGGAATGTTATCGACCAGGCGATGATCGCCGTCGAGGATGTGCAGCGTCGCCTTGTACTGCTGCGCATAGCGCACGCTGTTCTCGACCGGTACCACATCGTCGCGCCAGCCGTGCACGATGGTCATCGGGCATTCCGCCGGCTTCGGCGTCTGCTGTTCGAACCCGGGCATATAGAACGCGGGCGCCAGCAGGAACAGTCCGCGCGCCTGCAACAGGCGCGACGCAGCCGTCGCAACGTGTCCGCCGAGGCTCGAACCCACCAGCACGAGTGATCCGCGCAGGTCCTTGCAGAAGCTCAACAGCCGGGTAACGCGATCGTTCGGATCATCGATTCCCTGATAGTCCACCGATTCGGCCTCGAAGCCTTCGGCTCGAGCCATCTCCGCCATGGCCGTGATCTTCTCGCCCCAGGGCGCACCGTCCTTGCCGTGAGAGAAGACGACGTATCGATCTGGCATTCGTGATCCACCTGTTCATTTCAACCAGCCAGATGGTAGCAAGCGATCACGACCGGCGACAGGCGCATCCGTGGCTCTAGTCCGCGACAGAAGCTAGGCGGGCGGCTTCCAGAGCAGCTCATCGAGCGTGAGCTGCCAGCCGTACTTTACGAGCCGCACGCGACCGCGTACGAAAGGCACGCCCTCGGCTTCCAGCCGTCTGCGTTGCTCGGCGTAGGGCTCGCTGCCGCGAGGAAACGAGATGCGACCTTGCGCATTGATGATCCGGTGCCAGGGCAAACGCAGGCGACGGGGCGCGTGGCGCAGCGCATACCCCACGAGTCGCGCGCGCCGTGGCATTCCCGCTCGCTCCGCGATCCATCCATACGTTGCGACGCGCCCGCGAGGCACGGCGCGGATCGCCGCGTAGATGCGTTCAAGCGCTTCGGGCGACAGACTGCGTTGCCGCTTCATGGCATTAGTATCGCAAGAGAGCAGTCCCGGGCGGCCGTTGGGTGACAAACCGTGCCGACAGCGCCGGAACACGACTGCCCTTAGCAATCTCCTGGAAGTCACACCCGCAAACATTGGTAGCCGGCGCAGTCGGCAGGTGTCACCCAACGTCCACCCGCTCCTGCGCTGAAAGTTAAAGATGCAGTCGGCGTGCGCCTCTTTGGCTAATAAGGCGGGACGATCTGCTCGCTGGGTGGGATGTGCCTCGAGCTCGTGGAGCCAATGCGCAGCGACGACGCTTGAGCGAGGAACGCTCAAGGTCGCGCGCGAACCCTCAGTCCGGGCGGCGATCAGACGCCGATGGGTCACCTTGCCAGCGCTGAATCCGGTCTGATCGCTGATCGCCCGGACAGAGGGCATTGGCTACACGAGCTCAAGGCACACCCACCCAGCGACCAGACCGTCCCGCTTTGGTCGCAGAGGCGTAGCCGCCGGCATCTTCACTTTCAGCGTCGGACGAGACGGACATTGCGGTCGGGGGGATTGTGCCAACTCGGGCGAGCAGTGTTTGCGGGGATACATTCTCGGATAGCACTGTCATCGAGCGTGATCAGCCCGGAGTTGGCACAACCCCCCACCCAATGGCCGGCTCGGACTGCTCTTAGGTCTTGATCGCAGCGAAGGTGCCCTCGAAGCGCACCGCGTCGCGGCCACCGTGGGAAATGAGAACTGCGACTTGCACCCTCGCCTTGCCGCGACGGCTGAGAGTACGCACGAAGCGCTCGAACTCGTCCGCATCGAGTCTCGCCTGCGCGTTGAAATCGCCACGGACAGGAGCCAGGTATTTAACGTTCGAATCCTGAATGACGAGCTCGGCATCCAGATCACGCTCGCCGAGCTTGAGTACCAGCAGACCCCAGCCCGCCAGCACGGCGAGCGAAAACAGGCTCCCGCCGAACGCCGTACCCTTGTGATTCGAATTCATCGCGAGCGGCGCGTTCAGCGTGAGCGCCTTGCCGTCATACGTGCTCACCCGCACGTCGATGGAACGCGTCAGCGGAATCTCCGCGTGCATGCGTCGCTCGAGTCGGATGGCGGGCGAATCCGGGGCCGCTTGTGCTTTCATGGGCGCCAGATTGTTGCCAAATCGCTACGGTGACGCCACAAATAGCGGAATTCCGGCCGATTTGTGACGACTCGCCCGCTTCGCGCGGGCCCGTGCTTTGAGAATAGGCCGGCTAACAGGGACGCTAATGGATCTGGAACGCGACACCATCATCGAGACGGCCATCGAGGGGCGCAACATGCTCTCGCTCCTCGGCACGTTGCAGCTGTTCCGGGGATTGGATGCATCGATCCTCGCGGCGATCGCGGCCGAAATCGAATGGTACTCACTGCCCGGCGGTGCGAGCCTGTTCGAAGCGGGCGATCCTCCCGATGCACTGTACTTCGTCATCAGCGGCTGCCTGGGTGCATTCGCGCGCACCCCGGACGGTCACATCCGCCTGGTGGGCCGCGTCATGGCCGGCGAAACAGTCGGTGAGATGGCGCTCATTTCGGGCAAGCCGCGCACGGCTTCAGTGCATGCGCTGCGTGACTCCGAAATCGGACGCTTTTCCAAGCAAGCCTTCGACACCCTGCTGCTCGATCATCCCCAGGCGATGCTGCGCATCGCGCAACTCACGGTGCAGCGGCTCGAGAACTCGCAACGCCAGCAACGTGGCAAGCGCTCGGTGCCGAAGACTTTCACCATCCTGCCGCACAGTCCGGACATCGACGTGCGTGCCTTTGCTGAGCAGCTCGTCAAAGCGCTCAATCACGGCTCACGCACCGAACTCGTGTGGAGTGGCCGCGGTTCCGCGCACACCAGCCACTGGTTCGCGAACGTCGAGTCCGCGAATGATTTCGTCATCTATGTCGCCGACGCAGGCAGCTACCCCGTGGAGCAAGCTCTGCGTACGCCAGGCCGATGCACTCCTGCTTCTTGCCGAGGCTGGCGCAGAACCGACGCCCTGGCGTCTTCTCGAGGGCCGCGGCGAATCGCGAATCACACTGCAGCGTGCCGAACTGGTCCTGCTGCAGGAATCCGGCGTGGTGCGCGGATCGACCCATCGCTGGCTCGCCCAGCATCCCGGGCTGGCACATCATCATGTGCGTTCACCCGCCGATGTCCGGCGCATCGCGCGCCTGCTGACCGGTCGTGGCGTTGGCCTCGTGCTATCCGGGGGTGGAGCACGTGGTTTCGCGCACCTCGGGGTCGTAAAGGCGCTGCGCGAAGGGAACATCCCGATCGATGCAGTCGGCGGCACCAGCATGGGCGCAATTCTTGGTGCCGGCATCGCCATGGAGTGGCCCCACGAGGATCTCGTGCAGCGCTTCAAGCGCACCTTCGTCGATACCAACCCGCTCAACGACTACACGCTGCCGCTCCTCTCACTGGTATCGGGGCGCAAGGTCTCGGGCCTGCTGCGCCAGGAATTCGGCGAGATGCAGATCGAGGACCTCAACCTGCCGTTCTTTTGTGTTTCATCGAATCTTTCCGCGGGCCGCATCGCCGTGCATCGCTCGGGTCTGCTGTGGCGCTGGTTGCGCGCCTCGGTGGCGATCCCCGGCGTGCTGCCGCCGGTGTTCCATCACGGCGAAGTCCACGTGGACGGCGGCGCGATGAACAACCTGCCCGTCGATGTGATGCGCGAAGTCGGACGCGGGCCGATCATCGGTGTCGATGTGGGTGCTGATCGCGCGTTCACCGCGGACTTCGACGATGTGGACGTTCCAGGTTTGTGGAAAGCGATGAGCTGGTTCCGCGCCAAGAAGAACCGGGTGAATATCTTTCAGATCCTGTGGCGCGCCGGCATGGTGAACAGCGCCGCCGCAACCATGGCGCACCGCGAACAGACCGACGTGCTGTTGCAGCCGCGGCTCGAGGCGATGGACATGCTCAACTGGAAAGGTTTCGACCGCGCCATCGAGTTGGGCTACACGTACACCGTGGAGCGGCTCGAGAAGATCTCCACCATCGCGCTCAACAGCGTGTCGCCCTCAAAAGAGGGCTGGGGAAGGGTTCCCTAAAGAAAAAGGCCGGCCCCGTTTCCGGAGCCGGCCTTGCAGTGATTGCCTCTTACTGCGCGCCGAAGTGCGCGACCACGCGCCCGTACCAGAACATGCCCGGCACGTCGTAGGTCGATCCATCGAAGCCATTCAGCTCGCAGCTGTAGCAGTTGGGCGGATCTTCATCGAACAGGTTGTTGACGCCGACTGCGAACGTCCAGCCCGCGAGGCCTGATGGCGACCACGAGGCCTGCAGATCGACGTAAGTCGTGGCATCCATTTCGTTGGTCAGCCCCACCGGGTCCGAACACAGAGACGCGAACGCTCCAATGTTGCGGCACGGTTCGCTGAGCGAGTCGGTGTAGCGAACCGTTGCGGTGGCTCCGAAGTCATGGAATCCCCAGTCAAGAGACAGCGCAGACTTCCATTCCGGATATGCCTGCGACGGGCTGCCGCGCTCCGTTCCTTTGCGTTCCGTCTCCACAAATCCCGCGGCCGTCTCCGTGGACTCGATGAATTCGTCGAGCCAGGTGTTCTGCCAGTTCAGGGTAAATCTGCCAATGCTCGTTTCTGGCATCGCCCAACGCACGTTGAGATCGTAGCCCGCGGTCTCCGTGCCGCCAATGTTGATCAGCGCATTGTTGAACCCGTTGATCGTCCCGCCAGTGGTGCGCGAGATCCCGTTGCATAACACCGCATCGAGCGTCGCTACGCAGCCGTCGAGCTGCGCCTGCGCATCGCGCGCCTGGATCGTGTCGTCGATCTTGATGTTGTAGTACGTCAGTTCGAGACTCAACGAGTCTGACCAAGACGCACCCTCGGCAAAGCGTGGACTGTAAACGATTCCCGCTGTGTAGCTTTCCGAAGTCTCGGGCTTCAGCTCTGGATTGCCGCCGGTGATGACCGAGATTTGTGCATTGAGCTGTGCAAACGTCGGCGGCACTCCCAGCGTTGCGCAATTCGCCACGTTCGCGGGCGCGACCGGCGCCGAGCAAGGATCGGTCAGGGTCTGGTCGAAACGCGAGAATGTTCCGAACAGCTCGCCGATGCCAGGTGCACGGAAGCCTTCTCCCCAGGTTCCGCGAATCAACAAATCCTTCATCGGACGCCAGTTGAGGCCGAACTTGCTGGTCGTATCGCTTCCGAACGTTGAGTAGTCGAACCAGCGCAGGGCGGCGCTTACCTGCAGCAGATCGGCGCCTGGTACTCCCTTCAGAATCGGAATCTGTATTTCACCGTAAACCTCGTCGACGTCGTACTGACCGGAAGTGGGCCCGGATGGCACACCCGCACTCTCGTTGGCCGGGTAGATCGCATCCGGCTGGTAGAAGCCCTCTTGCTTACGATGCTCGTAGCCGAGCGCGAAATCGAGGCCGCCTGCAGGCAAGGGCACGATGGTACCGCTGATGTTGGCGGTGAAGTCCTTGAGTTCCTGCTCGCTCACGTCATGCAGCACGGGCTGAATGTAGTTGAGCATTTCCGGCGTGATCGTGCCGCTGCCATCACCCTGGCCGCCGAAGATATTGAACGGCACACAGTTCGGAATCGGAGTGAGTACGGTCGGTACACCCCCGACATCTGTCACTGGTCCGCAGGCAGTCGCGGTCGCGCCATTGAGGCCCTCAACCGTGCCTGGGCCGAGCGCGTTCTTGATCTTGAGTGAATTGTAGCTGCCGTGGGTAACCTGATCGGCGTGATTACGCGACCAAACGCCGCTCAGATCCCAGAAGAAGTCGCGATCCCCCACGGCGAAGTTGCCGCGAAAACCGCCGCCCGCATACCAGGTGTCGACGTTCTGATCGAACACGCGCGGCCCGCCTTCGAGGGGTCGGCGGCCGATGAAGTAGTCGGTACCACCAGTCATGGGATCGGTGCTGAGATTGAGCGTGAAGCCGAGCGGGTTGAACGGGTTGTCGACATCCACCTCGGTGACATCGAGGAGGCTCCCGCCGCCGTTCCCCGCCTCCGGACCGACAAAGATCGGCTCGGGCGCTGCCTGGTTGGTCGACTTGCGCTGGTTGAACAGGCCCTTTACGTAGACGCTGACATTGTCAGTCAGGCTGGTTTCTACCTGGCCGTAAAGGCCGACACGCTCGCTCGGCGACAGAATGAAGTTGAAGGGCTGGAAATTGAAACGATCCGCCGTGGCGAACGGATGGAAGCTATCCGTGCGGGGGCCAGCCGCGGGGTCGGCCGGGTTGTAGACGGGGTTCGTCACTCCATCATTGAGGGTCAGGTCCAAACCCTGCCCCGTATTCGGATCCGTGAAGAGGAAGCGCCCCTGGGGCGTGCCGGAACTGCAGCGGTTCGTGCACTGACCGGCGCCCGGTGTTGGAAATTCGGAGATCGAGCGATCGGCAGAACTGATGCTACCCTGGTCGATGTAGCTCAGGCCAAAGAAGGCGCGGGTCTTTTCCGAGGTCGCACCTGCAGAGATGTTCCACTGCTGAGTGTTGCCATCCCCTTCGTCGTAACCGCCGCCGTAGCCGGAAATTTCGACTCCTTCGTAGCCCTTCTTGGTGATGATGTTGATCACGCCGGCGATCGCATCCGAGCCGTAGATCGCGGAGGCGCCATCCTGCAGCACTTCGATGTGATCGATGATGCTGGTGGGAATGGTGTTGAGGTCGGTCGCTGATCCAACACCGGAGGCCGAGGACTCATTCACCCAGCGAATGCCGTCGACCAGCACAAGGGTGCGCTTCGGCCCCAGATGCCGCAGGTCGGCGGTTGCCGCACCGGCACCGACGCCTCCGCCATCAGGCGGGAAGCCAATGTTTCCACTGGTGTTGAACTTGGTGTTGAGGCCGCCGCCGGAGACGGGCATGCGCTGCAACACATCTCCGATCGACGTAAGACCGGACTTGGCGATGTCCGCTTCGTCGACCGTGACGAGCGGCGCCGGCTGGTTCAGCGGATCCTGGTGAATGCGCGAACCCGTCACGACGACCGTCTCGGTTAGCGGCGCCGCCTCCTGGGCAGATGCAGAGAGTGCTGCCAACCCTAACGTTGCAGCAACGCAACAGTAAAAAGCACGGCTCGCAACGCGAGAGGGAAATATCAGGCTCATATGCAACCTCCACTAGGTAAATCGGGTGGTTGTTTTTATTCCACTTCTGGGCGCGGATTATCCACCTCTTTTGACAGAACGCGAACTTTTTGTGAATCGATGCGAGGACGGCGCTCAGGATTGGCGCTGGCGGCCGAGTAGCGCAACCAGCATCGCCGCATAGAACGGCAGGAACATTGCAATCTCGATCAGGCGTTCACGCCTGAGAAGAAAGAGGACAAGTGCGAGGGCGATAGCAACGCGCGCTGCCGCTGCCGCCCAGCCGTTTCGAACCCGCACCCCCGCGCATGCGAGCAGCACCAGCGGTCCCACCGTAGCCGAGGTCGCGAGCCAGGCCAGCAGGAATCCACGCGAGCTGTCCACGCCGCTCACCGCAGCGATGACAGCGGCTGCGACGCCGGCCACGAGGATGGTGACGCGCAACCGCCCCAGGCTCACGGGCGGTGCGTCCCGATTGCGCGCCACGGCGAGCAGTGCGTAGCACGTGGTCACAAGCTGATTGCCGACGCTGCAGACGACCAGCGCGAGCACGGCAAGGATCGGCAATGCCACGAACGAGGGCGCCATGATCCGTCGCGGGACCTCGAACATCACCACATCCGGATTGTCGATGCTGGCGTAATCGACGCGTGCCACCCAACCAAGTGCGAGCGCCCCGGCAAGCACGACCACCAGCCACAGCACGGCAATCACGCCCGACCAGCGGATCGAGCGCTCGCTGCGCGCGGCGAGATACTGATCGAGCACCTGCGGCTGCCCACAGGTGCTGGCTCCCAGGCCCGCTGCGGCCAATAACAATACAGTGGCATCCAGCGCGCCGCGGCCACCGAGCAGAGCCGCAGCACCCTCCCCGGTCGTCGCGAGTCCGCTGCGCAGCTGATCGAAACCGCCGACGAAGATGAGACCGAACTGTGGCAGCAGCACAGCCGCCGGAATAACCACCAAAGCGCACAGCAGGCCGGCCGAGGCCGTCGCGCGTAGTCCGCCAAGAACGGGGCCGAGGAGTGCGAGTGCCGCCACCAGCATCACACCCGCTGCCGTGCTCAACCCGAGGCCGCGCGCCACTGCACTGCCGGCGAATCCGAGTTGCGCGACGATTCCGAACAGCACCGCCACGGCCGCTATGCTCGTAACGGAAACTGTTGCTGACCCGGCACCCGCGAGCTCGAGCGCAGTCCCCGCGTTGGCGGCGTTCGCTCTGCGACGAAGTGCAGGCCCAACCACGAACCAGGAGAAAGCAGCGCCCAGCAGGATCCCGAGCGCCAGCCAGATCGCTGACCACCCGAGCGTGAAGGCTGCACCGGTCACACCGACCATCGCCCAGAACGAATACGCACTCGCGACGCCACTCAAGCCGCCGCGAATTGCGCCGAGCTCGCGGTCGGCGAGGTGAAATCCGTCCAGGGTTCGCGCTCGACGCATGGTCCACAGCGCGATGACGAGGAGTACTGCGGCACTCGCACCGATCACCGTCCAGACAGCCTGCGATGAGGGCATGGGTGTACCTGCGATTTGTGGGTTGTGGGTTGTCAGGTCGCCGGGGCCAGTGTATCTCGTTGCGCGTGAATATTGCGTCTGGACCGGGCTGGCAGTTCTGGATCGATCGCGGCGGCACTTTCACTGATGTCATCGCGAGATCGCCGGCCGGCGCGCTGCTCACGTTGAAACTCCTTTCCGAAGATCCGGCGCACTATCGCGACGCAGGGATGGAAGGGATTCGGCGCGTTCTCAGGTCACAGCCTCGCGAACAGCGCGTGCGCATCGAAAGCGTCCGCATGGGCACTACGCTTGCGACCAACGCACTTCTCGAGCGCAAGGGCGAACGCACCGTGCTCGTCATCACGACAGGATTTCGCGATGCACTACGCATCGGCTACCAGAATCGGCCAGAGCTTTTCGCCCGGCATATCCGTCTTCCGGAGTTGCTCTACAGCGAAGTGATCGAAGCGCGTGAACGGCTGGATGCGGCCGGCAAGGTGCTCGAGCCACTCGATGCAGAACGATTGCGCGCCGACTTGAGCGCAGCGCATGCCCGCGGCTTCGACAGTACGGCGATCGCGTTCCTGCATGGCTATCGCCACTCTCAGCACGAGCGAGCCGCCGCCGACATCGCGCGCAAGATCGGTTTTCACCAGGTCTCGGTCTCTCACGAAGTCGCGCCGCTCATCCGGCTGATCTCGCGGGGCGATACGACGGTCGTGGACGCGTACCTGTCGCCACTGCTCGCGCGGTATGTAGGCGAGCTGCGCGCGGAGTTCGCGAGCGAGTTCGGCGAACCACCGCGCCTCTACTTCATGCAAAGCAATGGCGGGCTCACGGATGCGGGTTCGTTCCGCGGCATGAACAGCATTCTCTCGGGACCCGCCGGCGGACTCGTGGGCATGATGAAAGCCGGCACGGCGGCGGGATTCGAGCGCCTGATCGGCTTCGATATGGGCGGGACTTCCACCGACGTGTCGCTTTACGACGGAGGCTATCCGCGCCGTTTCGACAGCCTGGTCGCAGGCGTACGGCTCAACGTTCCCATGATGAGCGTGCACACGGTGGCCGCCGGCGGCGGCTCGATCCTGCGATTCGCCTCCGGCCGTTTTCAGGTGGGACCTCAATCCGCCGGCGCCAATCCCGGACCGAAGTGCTATCGCAACGGTGGGCCGCTCACCGTCACCGACGCCAACGTGCTCCTTGGCCGCCTGCAGCCGGAGCTGTTTCCGGCGGTGCTCGGCCCCAATGCCGATCAGTCACTCGATGTCGCCGAAGTACGCCGCGCCTTCGACCAGTTGGCGAGCGAGATTGAGCAGGAAGGTGTCGCTGCACGCACGCCCGAAGCGATCGCGGCAGGATTCCTGCGCGTCGCGGTCGAAACCATGGCAAACGCCATCAAGCACGTCTCGGTTCGCCAGGGCCACGACTGCACGCGCTTCGCTCTGTTCTGCTTCGGCGGCGCGGCGGGCCAACATGCCTGCCGGGTGGCTGAGTCCCTGGGCATCGATCGTGTGCTGGTACACCCGCTCGCGAGCCTCATGTCCGCCTACGGTATCGGGCTCGCGGACGTTCGTGAAATCCGTCGTTGCTCCGTCGAACGCGCGCTGCAGCCAGAATCTTTGCCGGGGCTCGAGGAGCAATTTGTCGCGCTCGAGGGAGCAGCGCGCAACGCGCTCGCTGCGCAGGGTTTCGCGACGGTCGATCTCGACATCGAGCGCTCGGTCGATATACGCACTGCCGGGAGCGACACAGCGCTGACCGTACCCTTCGCTTCGCTCGACACAATGTACGCGACCTTCGAGCACCTGCATCGACGTCAGTTCGGGTTTGGCACCAACGCCGCGGAGGTCATGGTGGCGTCGATCGGCATCGAGGCGATCGTGTCTTCGCGCATCGCGCCGCAGGCGCCGCATCTGCTTGCCGCCCGCGCGGTCGCGCCCCTGGATCGAGCCCGAGTGTGGTTCGATGACCGGTGGCAGGACGTCGCAGTGATGGCGCGCGATGACCTCGAGCCTGGCAAATACATCCAGGGACCGGCACTGATCGTTGAGCCGCACTCGACCGTCGTCCTCGAATCGCAATGGCGCTGCGAGCGGCTGGCAAGCGGGGAGCTGCTCCTGTCACGCGCTGGATCCCGGGCTGCCGCGCATTCGGACGCGCTGGTGAGAGCTGCCGCCGACCCAGTGCTGCTCGAAGTGTTCAACGGGCTCTTCATGCACATCGCAGAGCAAATGGGCGCTGTGCTCGAGCACACTTCGGCGTCGGTCAACATCAAGGAACGACTCGATTTTTCCTGCGCGCTGTTCGACGGCGCGGCGGGCCTGATCGCCAATGCGCCGCACATGCCGGTGCACCTGGGCTCGATGGGTGCAAGCGTGCAGCACATCCTCGAGGCAAACCGCGGCGCAATGCGGCCCGGTGATGTCTTCATGCTGAACGCGCCCTACCAGGGCGGAACACATCTGCCCGATATCACGGTGATCACGCCGGTATTCATTGCGACGGGCACCGAGCCCGCCTTCTTCGTCGCATCGCGCGCTCACCATGCTGAAATCGGCGGCATTACGCCCGGCTCGATGCCGCCACACAGTCGCTCGGTCGACGAAGAGGGTGTGCTGTTCGACAACTTCCGCCTGGTGAATGCCGGCGAGTTTGCGGAGCGAGAACTACTCGAACGGCTGACGCGCGCGACCTGTCCCTCCCGCAATCCCGCTCAGAACATCGCCGATCTCAAGGCGCAGATCGCTGCCAACGAGAAGGGCATCGCGGAGCTACAGCGTGTGATTGCGCAGCACGGCTTGCCGCTGGTGCGCGCTTACATGCAACACGTGCAGGACAATGCGGAGGAATGCGTGCGCCGGGTAATCGGGCGCCTCGGCAGTGGCGCGTTTCGCTACGAGATGGACAATGGCCAGATGATCGTGGTCCGTGTCGAGGTCGATCACGCGACGCGCAGCGCGACAATCGACTTCACCGAAACTTCAGCGCAGGCGGCCAACAATTTCAACGCGCCGAGCTCGGTGTGCATGGCGGCCGTGCTCTACGTGTTCCGCACACTCGTCGACGAAGACATTCCGCTCAATGCGGGCTGTCTCAAACCGCTGCAAATCGTGATTCCCGAAGGCTCGATGCTGAATCCGCGTTACCCGGCCGCGGTTGTCGCCGGCAACGTCGAAACCTCGCAATGCATTGTTGATGCGCTCTACGGCGCGCTCGGGGTGATGGCAGCCGCCCAGGGCACGATGAACAACTTCACCTTCGGCAACGCGCAGCATCAGTATTACGAGACGATCGCCGGTGGATCGGGCGCCGGCCCGGACTTCGACGGCACCTCTGCGGTCCAGACGCACATGACCAACTCCAGACTCACGGATCCAGAAGTGCTGGAGCTGCGCTACCCGGTGCTGCTGCGGGAGTTTCGTATTCGTGAGGGCTCGGGCGGCGCGGGCCGGCATCGAGGTGGGAGCGGCGCGATCAGGCGCCTCGAATTCCGCGCGGCGATGATCGCATCCATCCTGTCGAATCATCGTCGTATCCGGCCGTTCGGTCTCGAGGGCGGCGAGCCGGGCCGCGCCGGCGTCAATCGCCTGCGTCGCCAGGATGGATCGGAGCTCGAACTTGCGGCGACGGCGAGCATCGAGGTCGGGCCCGGCGATCAGATCGTGATAGAAACGCCCGGAGGTGGCGGTTTTGGGCGAGCGATGTCTTAGCCATTGAAGGAGCCGACTCGTGACAACTGCAATTGAGCAGCCGGCAGCACTGCGTCACTTCGAGCGAATGTCGAGGTGGCCTGCGGGGCGATGGCTGTTCGCGCGCTTCGTCTGCTTCCAGGCCCCTTACTTTGCAACCATCCGGCCGCGTTTCGTGGAGCTGCGTCCTGGCTTGTGCCAGGTCGCGATGCGCAAGCGACGTGCGGTGCAAAATCACATCGGCACCGTACACGCGATCGCGATGGCGAACCTCTGCGAGCTCGCCGGCGGCATGCTCATGGAAGTGACGATCCCGGTCACGATGCGCTGGATACCGCGCGGCATGACCATCGAATACCTGCGCAAGGCTCAGGGCGGCGTCAGCGCCGTCGCGCGGCTCGACAAGACGGAATGGCAGGCGCCGGAAAACGTGGGCGTGCCGCTGACAGTGACCGATGCTGCTGGGACGGAAGTGGTGCGTGCGGTGATCACGATGTACGTGAGCAACCGCAGATCTGCCTAGCCGCCGGCGAAGGTTCGTTCCATTTCTTCAACCAACCGCCGTCCGCCGGTCTCGAGGCGGTTGACGCTGACCGCACGCAGTTTGCTGCCCGTCGCTTGATGCGAGAGCAGGTAGGCGTGATATTCACCAGCGCGCAGTGCAGCGAAACCGAACAGTATGTTCACGGTGCCGTTGCACAGATCGTTCGGCTTGTTGACGCGCTCGTCGCACACGACGAAATAACCCTCGTCTTCGGCGCGGCCGAGGAAGGCGCCGTCCGCATCGAGCTCCGCAGAGGAATAGCTCCACCTGCGCAGCGGCGCGTCGCCATACGTCCGGGCCATTCGCCTCGAACACCACCCAGCGCGTGCCGCGCTCGATGCTGTCGACGATGAACAGCGCCAGGCGCCGGGCCGCGAGGTACTTCCAGTCCGAGGAACCGCTGCTACCGCCCGCCAGCGTGCGCGCGCTCAGATCCGTGCGCACGGGCGAGCGCACGGCCTGCAACGTATTGATCCCGACCTGCGCCAGGCGCATGCGCTCCGCGTCCGTCACCGGACAAGTGGGACGATATCCGGGCCGCAGCAACACGTCCTCGCCCGCGGATGCGCTCCACAGCGGCCACAGCGCATCGGATCGTGCCAGCATGCCGGCCACCGCGCCGCACGGTGCGAACTGCTCGAAGCGGCCACGCAGACGGTCGTAACCGAGCACCCGTGGGAAATACATGAGTGCGTTCTCGCTGCGGAACTGCCAGTCCCGCAATGCGTGGACTGCTGATTCCGCCGAGGTCCACGCGCACGGTGGGTCGATCACCAGCATGGCGTGACGATCGCGGCAGAAGCGCGCAGCGACCAGCAGCACGCTGATGCCGACGTCGACGTCCCGTGCCAGCGGTGGAACGCACAGCAGCTTGAACTGGTCGGCCGCTCTCAGCGCAAACAGCCCCGTACCATGGACCGCCGAGCCGATCAGGTCGTAGTCGGTAAGCGGGCCGCCATCGTCGCCGTCTGGATTGGAATGCACGTAGCCGATGCCGCCCCGCGCGTCGAAACGCAGCGTGCGCTCAGGTCGCGTCACCGGCACATCGCCGACGACGCGTGCGAGAGCCGATTCGCTGAGCGCCGGCTCAACGTGGCGGCCCGAGTCAACCTTGGTCGACAGGCGACGAAAGATTTCCTGGTCCTCGACGTGCTCCGAGCCCGGCGCACGGACTCGTTGCAGCACCAGGTTGAAGCAATCGTTCTCGTTCTCGCCGATGCCGTCGTAGTCGACCGATGCGCGCAGGTATTCTCGTGTTCCGCAGGCGAGCGCCTCGAGGCGCAGGGTCTCGGGCCCGGCTCGCAGATCGAGTGTCGGCGGGCGCGCACCATTGGTCACGCGCACGATGATCGCGTGCCGGCCACCATTCTCGAAGAAGTGCTCGACGGCGTAGCTCAGCGTGCTCGGCTGCCACAAGCCGCCAAATATGGAGTGGAAATCGGCGAAGCTCGATATCGTGACGGGGCGGTTGACCGGACCGCGGAGCGTTCTACCCACGAAAGCCGTGACGGCAGTCGGAGCACGCGCGATGTTCTGTTCTGGACCTGATTGTTCTGCGACCTGAATCCCTGTGGTCAGCCGTTCGGCCACCGGCACCCTCACTTTGTTGCGCGCGACTCTACCACACCCACGCCGCACTCGCGCTTCGCCGGGCGTCGGCAAATGCACGCTTTGGTGTAATGTTGCAGGCCCTCGACGACTCGAATCCGGAGCCGCCTCCCCCATGAGATGGATCAATGACGACTCGCGTCGCACCTGCAGCGCGCCGGAACGCTGCGCATGACCGGGCGCTGGCGACTCGGTCTATCGCTCGCGCTGATCACTTCGTTCCTCTGGGGCGTCATGCCCATCGCCCTGAAGATTGTTCTCGAAGGCATGGACGTCTATACGATCAGCTGGTACCGGTTTTTTCTCTCGGCGCTCGCAGTTGGGGTGATGCTGGCCGTTGGCGGTCAGCTCCCGAACTGGAAAGTCCTGCCACGGCGCGGCTGGATACTCATGCTCGTCGCCCTGCTCGGGCTGGTGGGCAACTATCTCCTGTACGCACTCGCGCTCAAGCACACGACGCCGTCGGTGACCCAAACGGTTATCCAGCTCGCGCCCATGTTCCTGCTTCTTGGGGGCGTGCTCGTGATGCACGAGCGCTTTTCACCCGTCCAATGGATTGGATTTATGGCTCTCTTGGCTGGGCTTCTGCTGTTCTTCAACCGGCGCCTGCCGGAACTTTTCGACCTGAGCGGAGGACTGGGGCTCGGGGTCGCGGTGCTCGTCCTGTCCTCAGTGGTCTGGGCGGCGTACGGGATGGCGCAGAAGCAGCTGCTCAAGTGGCTGAACTCCCAGCAGGTGTTGTGGATGCTGTATGTCGCCGCGACGTTCTTGCTGCTTCCCACCGCCACGCCCGCCACGATCCAGGCGTTGACGCCGGGTCAGCTCTGCATGCTGTTGTTTTGCGCGGTCAACACGATCGTCGCCTATGGCGCGTTTGCCGAGGCGTTGCAGCATTGGGAGGTGTCGCGAGTGAGCGCGATCCTGGCACTCGCGCCCCTGGTTACGCTTTCCGCCATGTGGTTGACCACCACCGTGGTGCCCGGGGTACTCGAGCCGGAGCGGCTCAACGCGCTGAGCATCGCAGGAGCCCTGCTGGTCGTCGCGGGCTCGGCCGTGTGCGCGCTCAGCCAGGCTGGCAAGCAGGAAACTCCGGCAACAGTCGAATGCCGGCCAGCTATTGACTGAAAAGCTCTCCGAGCCGGCCATTGGGTGGGGGGTTGTGCCAACTCCGGGCTGATCACGCCCGATGACGGTGCTGATCCGAAGATGTATCCCCGCAAACATTGCTCGCCCGAGTTGGCACAATCCCCCCGACCGCAATGTCCGTCTCGTCCGACGCTGAGAGTCAAGATGCAGGCGGCTTTCGCCTCTTCGACTAAAGCGGGACGGTCTGGTCGCTGGGTGGGTGTGCCTCGAGCTCGTGTAGCTAATGCCCTCTGTCCGGGCGATCAGCGATCAGACCGGATTCACTGCTGGCAAGCTGACCTATCGGCGTCTGATCGCCGCCCGGACTGAGGGTTCGCGCGCGACCTTGAGCGTTCCTCGCTCAAGCGTCGTCGCTGCGCATTGGCTCCACGAGCTCGAGGCACACCCACCCGGCGGCCAGACCGGACTGCTCTAGGGAGCGAACAACCGAACGGCGCGGTACTTCAAGAGTGGAATGAGTGCCATTCCGGCCACGAACCCACCGATGTGCGCTCGAAACGCGACGCCGGCACCCTCTTCGCCCTGGAACACGGTGCTCACCAGCTGCAAGGCGAACCAGAACAACAGTACCCACATGGCCTTCACGTGTGCACTCTGCAGGACGATCCCGAGCGGAATCAGCACGTGAATGCGCGCCCGCGGGAACAGCAGCAGGTACGCGCCGAGCACGCCGGAAATTGCGCCACTCGCGCCGATCATCGGCACCTCTGACGTCGGATCGGGCAACGCCTGGGCGAACACCGCGGCCGCTCCACAGAGTACGTAGAAGATCACGAAGCGCACATGCCCCATGCTGTCTTCGACGTTATCGGCGAAGATCCACAGGTACAGCATGTTCCCGAGCAGGTGCATCCACCCACCGTGCATGAACATCGAAGTCACAACGCTCAGCCACGGAGGGACTATGGCCACGTCAGCCGGCAGTTGCGTGCTGCCGAGCAGTACCGCGGGAATGACCCCCAGGGCGTACACCGCGGTCTGGCCGCGCACCGGCCCCAGCGAGAATTGCCATAGGAACACTACGACGCAGAGGATGATGATCGCGTAGGTGACATACGGCACGAGGCGCGACGGGTTGTCATCCTTTAGCGGGATCATGGGCGTCGTGCCTTTGCGCCCTTCGAGGCGCGGCGTTTGGCATCCTGATGCGGCTCCGCCGTCGTGCGCTCCTGCTCGCGTCGCTGCTGCTCGGCGCGCCCACTATCGAGCTCCGCCTGCTTGCGTGCGATCTCATCCAGCATGATCTTGAGCCAATCGGTGAGCATCGCGTCTTCGTCGCCGGGGAGGCAGGCGAATATACCGGAATCACCAACTGAAGGGATGCTGCGGACCCGGTGGGTCAGCTCTCATGCTCCGCGCGTGCGAGCGCGGAACCTGCATCGCCTGCCAACGTAGCCCGGTAGAGTTTCACCAGGCGCATCGCCATCTCTCGCGCCGACCACGTTGCGGCATAGGCGCGCGCCTCGGCACCCAACACCTCGCGCTTCGCACGATCGCGCAACAGGTCGGCTACTGCCGCAGCAAAATCCGGCTGCGATTCCTCGACCACCACGCAGCCGCGATTCGCACCCAGGATATCGAGCGTCCCCATGTGCGCAGTGGAGACGACAGGTACTCCCTGGGCCATCGCCTCCAGCAGCACCAGCCCTTGTGTCTCAGTGCGAGAAGCGAACGCAAACACGTCGCCGGCGCGATAACAGTCGAGCAGCTCACGCTTGCGATCCAGGTAACCGACGAACAGGGTGTGCTTCTGCAGACCGAGCTCCGCTGACAGCCGTTTGCAATGCGCGAGCGCCGGCCCTTCACCAGCCACAAGTAACAGCGCGTCCGGCACTTGCCTGCAGACGCTCACCATTGCTCGCAACAGGAAATCGATGTTCTTTTCGTGCGCGATGCGCCCGACGTGCACCACCACCGGACGTTGCGCCTCGATGCCGAAGCGTCGGCGAAACGCCTCCCCGTCCCCCTTCTCGAAGCGATCGGCCTCGAGTCCCGTGGGGATGATGCTGATCGGCGTGCGCACTTCGTACGCAAGGAGTGCATCGCGCATCGCGTGCGAAGGTGCGATGAGATGATCCACCTGATTGCATTGGCGGCACGTGAATCGACGCGCTACGAAGCGCATTACGCGTCGCGGCATGAACGGCACGTAGTGATGCAGATACTCCTCGAAATAGGTGTGGTAGGTCTCGACCGCCGGGACGTCGAGCGCGCGGGCGAGCTCGATTCCGGCGTAGTGGGCAAGGAATGGGGTCTGGACATGCACCAGGTCGAAGTCAGATCGGCGCAGGTCCGGCAGCAAGCGACGGATATCGTCCCGCCGCATCATGCGATCTTCCGGATCGAGCGGCACCTGGCGTGACGACACCCGGAAGATGCCGGGTTCGGCCTGGGCGCCGGATTGCGGATAGCGCGGCGCGATCAGGATCACCTCATGCCCGAGATACTCGAGGTCACGGCGAAAGGTCTGGATCGACGTCGAGACTCCGTTGATACGTGGAAAGTACACATCGGAGATCATCAGAACGCGCATGGCTGATTCGGGGAAAACAAATGCGGCAGGCTAGGGATCGGGCATGACAGTCGTGTGACGCCGCCGAGCGGGTATCATGCGCCAACCGCCCTGCCCGAGAGTCCCATGCACGCGGACGACAGCCAGCTCGCGGGTCTGAAAGCCCGGGCACAAGTCATTCCCATCGAGGCCCCCGCACGTGCCACGTGGGCAGAACAGTTCAATCGCCTGCCGGGTGTCATGCGCTTCGGCCTGGTCGTCGATCTTTCGGACGCACTGCTGGTGCGAGTGACGCTGCCCGCGATCGAAGAACATCACCGTGGCGGTTTGCGTTCACTCGCGGTGAATGGGGCTGTACTCGCGGGCCTGTTCGACTGCGCGCTGGGTCTTGCCGGCACGTTGCAGTTCGATATTCGGCGCGCCGGAACCTGCGAGCTGTCGATGAAGTTCATGCGCGCGGTGCTCGATGCGCCGCTGGAAGCGTTCGGGGCGTGCGTCAAGCGCACCGACAACCTCGCGTTCGCAGAGAGTGCGCTGTTCTCCAATGGACGATTGTGCGCGATAGCCTCGGGAATCGTAGCGGTCGCTGCGGATCGCAACGCGCAGGATACGATCTGGTAGATCAGCGCGCGGTGCCGTCGGCAGCCGCGGTGGGCGTACTGGACTCGCTTTCCGAGAGCAGCTGCTCGAACTTTTCCTCGTCCACTTCCACCTTGCCATCCCAGTTCGATCCCCCGGGCACGGAGTTCTCGACCTTGCGCGCCGCCACGAGCTCCGCGTCGAGGCTCGCATCCGGGCCAATGATCGAAACCGGCACACCGCGGGGCGCTTCGAGCAACGCGTGTACGCGTTCCCAGTCGATGGTGAGCTTGTCCTCCTTGATCATCTTGCGCGTGGCCTCGGGCATCGACTTTTCCATCAGCTTGCGCGCGTTCCCCGACCAATCGCGCTCATCGTCCTCGAGAGCGCCGTAGGGTTGCACCAACACGTCCTCGCCCAGGCGCCCGAACAGCACCGGCTGGTTTACGACACGCAGTTTCGTGCCCAAAGGAACCGTGTCGAAGAGCTGTTGGATGTCCTCTGGATACAGGCGGATGCAGCCGTGACTGGAACGCATGCCTACGCCATAAGGCTTGTTCGTCCCGTGCACGAGATAACTCTGCCACTGGAGCGTGAATGAATGCCGGCCAAGCGGGTTGTCCGGCCCCGGGCCGACCACGGGCGGCAGCTCATCATCCATTTCGGCATGCTCCTTGCGAATCGACGCCGGCACGGTCCACACGGGATCGAGCGTGCGCTTGACGATTTTTGTTTCGCCCTCCGGTGTCTGCCAACCTACGCGCCCGATGCCGATCGGATACGTGAACACCTCGGCGGGCTCATCTTTCTTGTGCGCCGGGAAGTAGTAGAGACGCATCGCCGGAATGTTGATGACGATGCCTTCGCGTGGCGCGTTGGGCAGGATGAACCGCGTCGGCAGCACGATCTCCCGCCCCTCGCCCGGCAGCCATGGATCGACGCCCGGATTGGCGCGCACGATTTCCTCGTAACCGATATCGAAGCGGCGCGCGATATCCGGAAGCGTGTCTTCCTTGGAGGCGATCGTGCTCTGCATGAGACCGACCACATCGTCGTTGAGGGGATCGATCTCGAATCGATGCGTCGCTATGGGCGGCAGCGCGGTCGGTTTCGGAGGTACCTGCTGCTGGGCAGGGTGCTCCGGACGGCCGAACGGATTGGAAAACAGCGAACAGCCGCAGAGTGCAGCCGTTGCAACCAGCAACGTCCAACTCTGAACCACCCTGGGATTGTCTGCGAGCGCAGACAGATTCAACTGAAGCATGCTGCGATTATGTCATCGCTGTGCGCGACTCTCACCTGCGCGCGTTCTTTAAAGGAGTGCCGGCCGATCGGGAAGTTCATTGGGATCGCGCGGCTGGGGTGGAAAAAGCGGGGCAATGATGCCGGTGATGGCCTGGATGCCTTTGATCGCGCCGGTTTCGAAGCGCCCGGCGCGAAACTCCGCTTCCATCGCACGGCATACACCTTCCCACGCGCCATCGCTGACCCGATCGCGGTAGCCGCGGTCGGCGACGATTTCCACGTCGCGGTCCGCGAGCAGTACCAGAATGAGCACACCGTTGTTGTGCTCCGTGTCCCACACGCGCAGTTGTGCGAACACATCGATGGCGTGTTGACGCGCGGGGATCTCCTGCCAAAGCACAGGACCGTCCAGCGCGGTTTCGATCGCAAAGCGAATCTCGCCGCCGTGCTGCTTCTCGCTGGCACGGATCTGTTCCTCGATGGCCGTGAGCACGTGCGTCGGAAACGTGCGCCGCCGGGTCAGGTCGGTCGTGAACCAGTGCCGCAGGAGTCGCTTCAGGTTCATGTCACCAGCTTCCCGATGCGCCGCCGCCACCGAAGCCGCCACCACCGCCGCTGAAGCCCCCTCCGCCGCCCATGCCACCGCCGAATCCGCCGCCACCCCAGCCTCCGCCCCACGCGCTGCCCCGGCCACCGCGGCCACGGCTCGACCAGCCGCTCGGCCCGCCGAAGCCGCCAAACAACATCGCGAGGAAGAACCCGATCGCGCCGACGCCGGCGGCAATCGGGATGACATGTGTGATCACGTAGGCGATGAAGCCGCTGACACCACCGGTGGCGAGTGCACCGAAGGTACGGCCGAACATCCGACGCAGAATGGTGCCGCCGATGATGATCAGCACGAGCGCCGTCGTGAGCCACTCCATGCCCCCCGGAGGCGGAGACCAGCTGCGATCGGGCTCGGGAAGCGGCTCGCCATCGATGATGCGAATCATCTGGTCGACACCCGCATCGATGCCGCCGTAGTAATCACCCTGCTTGAAGTGCGGCGCAATGGTGTTCGCCACGATGCGTCTCGCGATCGCATCCGGCATGACACCTTCGAGCCCGTAGCCCACCTCGATGCGCATGCGGTGGTCGTCTTTGGCAACGATCAGGATGGCGCCGTCATCGACGCCCTTGCGCCCGAGCTTCCACGCTTCAGCGACCCGAATTCCAAACGCAGCGATGTCCTCTGGCTCGGTCGTGGGCACGATCAGCACGGCGATCTGGCTGCCCTTTTTCGCCTCGAATGCCTGCAATTTCTGTTCGAGCGCTGCGGCCCGTTCGGCGCTCAGGGTGTGAGTCAAATCAGTGATCCGCCCCTGCAGCGGCGGAACCTGGACCTGCGCGTACAGCGCGCGCAGTGGCGCAGCCAGGCTGATGGCGCCGCACAGAAGCGCGCACGCGAAAGCGAACCCCGCGGTGAGGCGCATCGGGGGCTCTGGCGCTGGTCAGTTACCCTTGCGGAGCCGGCGTCGGCGCAGGCGCCGGAGCGGGCGCGCCAAAGTCCACGGTCGGCGGCTTCGAGATCACGTCCTCGTTCTCCACCGAGAAATTCGGCTTCACCTTGTGGCCGAACAGCTTCGCGGTGAGGTTCGAGGGGAAGGATCGCACCGTCGTGTTGTAGGCCTGCACGGCTTCGATATACCGCTTGCGTTCCACCGCGATGCGATTCTCGACGCCTTCGAGCTGCGCCTGCAGGTCGCGAAATGCTTCGATCGACTTGAGTTCCGGGTAGTTCTCGGCGACCGCGAGCAGTCGCGACAGCGCGCTGGTAAGGCCCGCCTGCGCCGCCTGGAATTTCTTGAACGCCTCCTCGTCGTTGATCAGCTCAGGGGTCGCCTGGATCGAGCCAACGCGCGAGCGCGCCTGCACGACGTCGTCGAGCACCTGTCGCTCCTGGGCCGCGGCGCCCTTCACCACGTTCACCAGGTTCGGCACCAGGTCGGCGCGACGTTGATACTGATTCAACACTTGCGACCAGGCTGCTTTGACCTGCTCGTCCTGGCTCTGCAGCGTGTTGTAGCCACACCCGGACAGCAAGGCAGTTGCGAGAACTGTCAACAGGAGTAATGCGCGCATGGTCGCTCCTTTGCAGGTAACTGCGTGACTCGAGCTCTTACCAGATCTGGACGCGATCGGATGGCGGCCGGTAGAGCTTGTCGCCTTCCTTGAGACCGAAGGCAGTGTAGAACGCCGTCATGTTGGTGACGATACCGTTGCAGCGATATTCGCTCGGGCTGTGCGGGTCGGTCACGAGGCGCTGGCGCAGATCCTCGTCGCGATACTTGCGTCGCCACACCTGGCTCCAACCGAGGAAGAAGCGTTGATCGCCGGTGAACCCGTCGATCACCGGCGCCGTCCTGTCGCCCATGGCGATCTTGTAGGCCTTGTACGCGATGGCGAGACCGGACAGGTCGCCGATGTTCTCGCCGAGCGTGAGCTCGCCGTTGACCTTCATGTCGTCGATCGGGTTGTAGGCGCTGTATTGCGCGACGATCCGGGCCGCGCGCTCTTTGAAGCGCTTCGCGTCCTCATCTGTCCACCAGTCGCGCAGGTTTCCGTCGCCATCGTACTTGCGGCCCTGGTCATCGAACCCGTGACTGATTTCGTGCCCGATGACGGCGCCGATCGCGCCGTAGTTGGTGGCGTCGTCCGCGGCGACATTGAAGAACGGCGGCCGCAGGATTGCGGCTGGAAATACGATGTCGTTCATCGGCGGGTAGTAGTACGCATTGACCGTCTGCGGCGTCATCAGCCACTCGGTGCGGTCCACCGGCTTACCGAGCTTGGCGGTGTAGCGCTGGTGCTCAACCCGCGCGGAGCGCAGGAGGTTGCCGACGAGATCCGTGCTGTCGATGGTGAGGGCCGAGTAGTCCTTCCACCTGTCCGGATAGCCGATCTTGACCGTGAACTTGGCGAGCTTTGCCTGGGCGGCGGCCCGCGTCTCGGGACTCATCCACTCCAGACTGTCGATCGATACCTTGTAGGCTTTGAGAAGATTCGCGACCAGCTCGTCCATGCGCCGCTTCGCGTCCGGCGTGAAATGCTCCGCGACATATAGTCGTCCCGCGATATCACCCAGCGACTCATCGATGGCATCCACCGCGCGCTTCCAGCGCGGCTGGTTCTCCTCGATGCCCTTGAGGGTCTTGAGGTGCAGATCGAAATGCAGATCGGAGTACGCGCTGCTGAGATACGGCGCGTACTGGTCGATCAGCTTGTACTTCATGTACAGCTTCCAGTCCTCGAGCGGAATCTCGGTGATGGCCTTGCCGAGCGCGGTCACGTAGCTCGGCTGAGCAATCACCAGTTCTTGTGCGTCGGCCTGCGCGCCGGCCAGGAATTGGGCCCAATCAAGGCCCGGTGTCAGCGCGTTCGCTTCCGCGATGTTGTACTTGTTGTAGGTCGCTTCCGCGTCGCGGTTCTGCACGCGCGTCCAGTGCGCTTGCGCCAGGCGATTCTCGAGTGCCGCGATCCGGAGGGCGCCGTCATCGGCGTTGGGGAAGCCGCCAAGCTTGAGCAGGTTCGCCACATAGGCCTGGTACTTGGCGCGAATCGCCACGTACTTCTCGTCGGTCTTCAGATAGTAGTCGCGGTCCGGAAGGGTGAGTCCGCGTTGATAGATATTGGAGATGTATGCGGTTGCGTTCTTCTCGTCCTGGGAAACGAAGTACCAGAGGGGGTGCAGGACGCCGATGCTCTGCGCGTAGCCCATGTAGCCGACCAGATCAGCGCGATTGGCGACGGCATCCACGCGCGCCAGCTCGCTCTTGAGCGGCGCGAGGCCCAGCTCCTCGATACGCGCGGTGTCCATGAAGCTCAGATAGAAGTCACCGATCTTCTGCTCGTCGGAACCGGGCGCGCGGTGCGGCAGATTCGCGGCTTTTTCGACCAACTCGTGCACATCGGCCTGCGCCTGATCGTCGAGCATCGTGAAAGCGCCGTAGTTGGCACGGTCGGCAGGTATCACCGCCGTTTTGAGCCACTCGCCGCTCACGTAGCGGAACAGGTCATCCTGCGGCCGCAGGCTGCGATCGAATCCGGCCAGGTCAAGGCCAGAGCCGAGAGTTGCGGGCGACGCGGAAGCAGTCGGCACCGGTGATTCGGGGGTGGCAACGCAAGCAGTCAAAGAGGCGGCGAGGATAGTCATTGCGAGTCGGTTCATTTGGGTGAGGGCCTGGGATTCAAGCCGGATACCTGTGCGGCCGCCGGCCGGGAAAATAAAGGGGCGCGCAGTATATTCGAACTCGGCTGGAAGGTCAGATGCGGCCGACGCGCATGTGCAGTGGCCAGCTCACCAGGCGGATCGTCGCCGGCGCGCCCCAAAGGGGCTCGAGCTCCGTGCGCAATCCGGGCAACGGATCCGAGCCCTGCGCTTGCCGATAGCGCTGCACGGCCGACCACGTCCCGACGTAGTTCATCACGTGATCCAAGCTCCAGCGCGTCTCGAGAACGATTGGCGCCAGTTGCAGCTCATCGAACGGGAATGGAATCGTGCGGTACCCCGCTTCGACGTAGTGCCGCTCCGGGGGCCAGTATGGCCCGACGATATCGTTGTAGAAATGACCGAGCGGCTCATCGATGTCGGCTTGAATGCGAAACGTCGCGTAAGTCCAGAGCGCGATTGCACCGCCAGGTTTCAGCACGCGGCGCGCTTCGGCGTAGAAGCGCTCGAACTGAAACCAGTGAACCGACTGCGCCACGGTCACGAGGTCGCAACAGGCGTCAGCTAGGGGGGCTGCCTCTGCCAAAGCCGCGCAATAGTCGATGCGCGCATGTTCGCGCCGACTGCCGAGCTGCTTGACGCTCGCGTCTGTCGCAACGATGTGAGCGAAATGATCTGCCAGGCCGATGGCCGCCTGCCCGTTGCCGGTGGCGCAATCCCAGGCGCGTTGCCGCTGCGTGCTCAGAGCGGCGAGCTGGGCGAAGAGCTCCGCTGGATAGCCGGGACGGTACGCAGCGTAGGAACTCGAGTGCCCGGAGAAATGGTCCTTGAACGAGCCGCTCGCCATGGAGGTGAAGCGTAGCTCAAAAAAAACCCCAGACTTTTGGTCTGGGGTTCAGAGAAGCGGACTTTGATGAAGGGAAGGAAAGTCCGCTAGGGGATTCAGTGCAGGCGCGCCCAGTCCAGGATCTGGATGTCATCCGTCTCGAGATCGAGGCTGCGGGCCAGGATCGCCGCGATGTCCTTCAAGTCGTGCGCGGCGCGCGGTGTGCGATTGAGCTCCACCACGCCGGTGAACTCGTTCATCCTTTCGGGCTGGTCATTCATCACGAAGTGTGTGTAGTACTTGACGCCCATGGCGGGTGAGATTAGAGACGCGCTTAAGTCAAAACTGTGATCGGATGCACAAATCATTGGCGATGCAGGAGTTTTTAGCCCCGAATCAAGATCCCGGTACGGTCCGGCCGTATTCCGGGACCGTCGACACCGGAGCTGAGCCGTAATGGGACGCTACCGTGCACCGCAACCTGCGGGCTCGAAATACATCACGCCCGAAGGCGCGAAACGCCTGCGTGAGGAATTGGATTACCTGTGGCGTGTCCAGCGGCCACAGGTGACCGCTTCCGTGGCGGCGGCGGCGGCACAAGGCGATCGCTCCGAGAATGCCGAGTACATCTATGGAAAACGGCAATTGCGCGAGATCGATCGCCGGGTGCGCTTCCTGCGCAAGCGCCTCGACGGAATCGTGGTGGTCGACCATCCACCGAGCGACCCGCGCCGCGTGTTCTTTGGTGCGTGGGTGCGAGTGCAAGAGGACAACGGCACCGAGCGTTGCCTGAGAATCGTTGGCCCTGATGAGTTCGATCTCGCGTCTGACTACATCAGCATGGACTCGCCGCTCGGCAGGGTGCTGCTGCGCAAGACCGTCGACGATGAGGTCAGCGTGGATCTGCCCGGCGGCACCCGCTCCTTCGTGGTGCTCGAAGTCGTGTATGGCGAGCGGCCCGCGAAATAATGCGCCGCCTCATCGGGTCTTGATGGTCATGAGCACACATCCAATTCAGTCGATCGTTCACGCCGTCACCCGAGTATCGGGCACGCTCCTCGCGATCTGCCTGCTCAGCGGCGCCAATGCGGCACTGCCTGATGAGCGGGCGCCCGAGTTCACGCACACGGCCACCGCGGACTGGATCAATTCACCACCGCTCAAGCTCGAGAGCTTCCGCGGTCGCGTACTGCTCATCGATGTTTGGGCGTTCGAGTGCTGGAACTGCTTCCACTCGTTCCCCTGGCTCAAAGGCGTCGAGGCGAAATTCGGCCCGCAGGGCTTATCGCTCGTCGGTGTGCACAGCCCCGAGTTTCCAAACGAGCAAGTGCGGGACAACGTGGTCGCCAAGGTGAAGGAATTCGGCCTCAAGCATCCGGTGATGCTCGACAACGACTTCTCCTATTGGAAAGCCCTCGACAACCAGTACTGGCCCGCCTACTACGTCATCGACAAGCAAGGCCGGGTGCGCGGGCGGTTCGTCGGCGAAACGCATGCCGACGATGCGCGGGCGCGCAAGATCGAGGCGCTGATCGCGAAGCTCATTGAGGAGTAAGAGCAGTCCGCCCTGGTCGCTGGGGGGATATGCCTCGGGCTCGTGGAGCGAATGCGCAGCGACGACACTTGAGCGAGGAACGCTCAAGGTCGCGCGCGAACCCTCAGTCCGGGCGGCGATCAGACGCCGATAGGGCAGCTTGCCAGCAGTGAATCCGGTCTGATCGCTGATCGCCCGGACAGAGGGCATTCGCTACACGAGTCCGAGGCATATCCCCCCAGCAACCAGATCGTCCTGCTCTAGCCGAAAGAGGCGCAGCCGTCTGCTTCCTCACCGTCGGCGCGCAGAAGCGGGTGGACGTTGGGTGACACCTGCCGACGGCGCCGGCTACCAATGTTTGCGGGTGTGACTTTCAGGATCCTGCTAACGGCGGTCGTGATCCGGCGCTGTCGGCACGGTTTGTCACCCGACGGCCGCCCGGGACTGCGCGACTAAAGAACGCGAACGTTCTTGAACTGCCAAGGATCGGTGGCGTCGAGATCCTCGACAAACAACCGACCACGATCGTGCAGCGGATTCCACTCTGTGTACTGCCCTACCACCGGACCGAGATATGGCATGCAGACTTCGAGATTGCGCTTGAAGTCAATTTCGTCGGGCTCGACCAGGCCCTGACTCGGGTTCTCGATCGCCCAAACCATCCCGGAGAGACACGCGACCGTCACCTGCAGGCTGGTAGCGTTGTTGAAGGGCGCCAGCCGGCGTGCTTCGTCGATCGAGAGCTGCGAACCATACCAGTACGCATTCTTCTTATGCCCCGCGAGCAACACGCCGAGCTCATCGATGCCCGAAACGATGTCGCCCATCATGATGCGTTTGTGATCTTGCAGCCGCCAGTTCCGGCCAGCGAACTCGTGTACCGAGAGCACTGCGTTATCGCACGGGTGATAGGCGTAGTGCACCGTGGGTCGATACGCGACGCTCATTCCGTCGTGCACCGAGAAATAGTCGGAGATGGAAATCGATTCGCCGTGCGTGATCAGAAAGCCGTGGAAATGGCCGGCGAGCGGCGTCCAGGTGCGCACCCGGGTCGCGGCGCCGGGTACATTCAGATAGATCGCTGACTGGCAGCCGAAATCGTGGCGCGCACCATCGCGCGGGAAATTACGCTCGTGCGTGCCCCAGCCGAGCTCGGCCGGCTGCGAACCTTCACTCACGAATCCATCGACGGACCAGGTATTGACGAATTCATTGGGCTGCTTGGGCCGGTTCGAGATCTGCGTGTCGCGTTCGGCAATGTGGATCACCTTGATGCCGAGGGTCTGCGCAAGCTTGCCCCATTCCTCGCGCGAGGATGGAGTTGCGACGTTCACACCCGTGTCCGCCGCGATGTTGATGAGTGCCTGCTTGACGAAGTGCGAGACCAGACCTGGATTTGCGCCATGCGTCACCACCGCGGTTGGAGCGCGCGTATTCCCCTTGCGCAGCATCAGCGCCTCTTCGCGCAATGCGTAGTTGGTGCGCCGGGACACCGGGATCGTCGGGTCGGTGTAGCCGCCCGGCCAGGGTTCGATGCACGTATCGAGGTAAAGCGCGCCTTTTTCCGCGCAGAACTTCACCAGTGCCATCGTGGAAACATCGACCGAGACGTTGAGCAGGAAATCGCCGCGACCGACCAATGGATCGAGCACGCGCTTGAAGTTATCGCGCGTCAACGGTTGGTTCACGAACTTGATTCCGAACTGCTCGGCTTCCTGCCGGCCCTCATCGTCCGCCGTGATGATAGTGATGTGCTCCGGCTTCACACCGCCGATGTGTCGCAGGATCAGCGGCAGGACACCTTGCCCGATGCTGCCGAAGCCGATGAGGACGATGCGCCCGGGAAAATCCACATGGATCTGGTGTTCACTCATGATGAATCGGTATCCGTTTGCCCATCCGCATTAGCTCGAAGCGCATCGTGCCCGTTGAGTGGCCGGCACGCAAATGCGTCGCCACGCGACGACGCAACCGTCACGCGGCGGGTGGGCTGCGCCAATGTGGCGGATAGGTGCGGTCGTAGCCAGGTAGCGCTTCGACGCGTGAAATCCAGCGTGCAAGGGAAGGATAGTTGAATGCCATCGGCAGAAAACGTGAGCGCAGCTCCGCCGCCTCGTCGCGATTGAGTGCTCGCAACAACAACTGGATCCCCGGAAACACCACGAAATCGAGCGCCGAAACGTGTTCGCCCACGATCCACTCGGACTTGCTCAGCCGTCCTTCGATGACGCGCGCCTCGTTTGCGAGCGTGTGCATGGCATCCGTGACTTCTTCGATCCGCTCCCTCACCTTGCCGGTGAACACCGCACGCACGATCTTCATCAGTTCCGGTTCCGCGTTGTTCTGGTATTCGCAGATCACGCGCATGATCGTGCCGGCCTCTTCGGGGCTGCGACCGAAGAGTGGAGGGTCCGGGTACTTCAGATCGAGGTAGTAGAGAATGGCGAGTGACTCGAAACACACGTAGTCGCCATCCTTGAGCACCGGCAGCTGCCCGCGAGGGTTAAGCTTGAGCATGTGGGGCGCCTTATGTTCCTGGCGCGAGAGTTCGAGCAGGTGCGAGACAAAAGGAAGGCGCTTGTGCTCGAGTGCGAGCATGACGCGCCAGGAGTACGGACTCCCGCTTCCCCAGTAGAGCTCGAGTGCCAAGGTCAGTTCCGCTTTCGAGCGCCGCGATCACGGCAGCGCAAGGATTGTAGAATCCCCGCATGAGCTTCACCACTGTCATCGAGCCGGCCGAGGTCGCGCGACACCTCGGCGATCCGCGTTGGGCGATCGTCGATTGCCGCTTCGACCTGGCGAACCCGGGCGCCGGTTACGAACAGTACCGATCCGGGCATATTCCGGGTGCTCGTTATGCGCATCTGAATCAGGATCTGTCCGGCTCCATCACGCCGAGCACCGGCCGGCATCCTCTGCCGCCTCTGGAAGAATTTGCGCGACGGCTCGGAGCCTGGGGAATCGATGCGCGCTCGCAGGTCATCGCGTACGACGATGCCGGTGGCGCGATCGCGGCGCGTCTCTGGTGGATGCTGCACTGGGTCGGCCACGAGGCGGCCGCGGTGCTCAACGGTGGGCTCAAGGCGTGGCTCGCCGCGGGGTTACCGCTGGAGACCGACGAACGGCGAGCTGCACCCGCGACTTTCGTGGCCCGCCCCCGCGCCGAACAGGCGGTGACGCTCGATGAGCTCGTTCCTGCACTCGCGGATCGATCGGTCGTGCTGGTCGATGCCCGCAGCGCCGATCGTTTCGCCGGTCAGAATGAGACGCTCGATCCGGTAGCTGGCCACATCCCGGGGGCACGCAATCACCCGTTCATGTCCAATCTCGACGCCGAGCGCCGCTTTCTCCCGGCGCACGTCCTACGTGAACGCTGGTCGAAGACGCTTGCCGACGCGTCGGCGGATCGAGTTGTGACGATGTGCGGTTCAGGGGTCACGGCGTGCCATGACCTGCTGGCACTGCAGATCGCGGGGTTCTCAGGCGCGCGCCTGTATCCGGGTTCCTGGAGCGAATGGATCCGCGACGCCAGGCGGCCGATTGCGACGGGCAGCGAGAGCGGATAGCGATTCGTAATTTACTTCTCTCCACATTTTGCTATCGTGCGCGCAACTTTTTCGGGCCCGCCCGAGGTGTAATCGGCAATCGTGGATAACGCCGTCAAGAAGGCCGCGCCGGGCCAGACCTGGAAGATCGAGGATTCGCTCGAGTTGTACCAGGTGCAGGCTTGGGGTTCCGGATACTTCGGCATCAATGCGGCCGGCCACGTGGTGGTGCGGCCCGACACGCGCCCGGAACGCGAGATCGACCTGCTCGAAGTGGTCGAAGGCCTGCAGGCGCGCGATCTGCGCACGCCACTCGTGGTGCGGTTCTCCGACATTCTCGCCCACCGTCTGCGCCACCTGCACGACGCGTTCGCCAATGCGATCGCGGAGAACGACTACAAGAATCGCTACGCTGCGGTGTTCCCGATCAAGGTCAATCAGCAGCGCCTCGTCGTCGAAGAGGTGTACCGCTACGGCGCGCAGTTCGGTTTTGGCCTTGAAGTCGGTTCGAAGCCGGAGCTGCTTGCCGTGATGGCGATGACCGAAGGAGATTCGGAGCGCGTCATCATCTGCAACGGGTTCAAGGATGACAGCTACATTGAAGCCGTGATCCTCGCCGCCAAGCTCGGCCGCATCATCATCCCGGTGGTCGAGAATTTTTCCGAGCTGGCGCTGATCCTCAAACACGCCGAGCGTTACCAGGTCCGACCGAAGATGGGCGTGCGCGTGAAACTGGCGAGCGAAGGCGCGGGGCGGTGGCGCGAGTCAGCCGGCGAGAAGTCGAAGTTTGGCCTCTTCATCACCGAGATCCTCGAGCTGTTCGAGACCCTGAAGCGCGCCGGCATGCTCGATTGCCTGCAGCTCGTGCATTGCCATCCAGGCAGCCAGCTGCAGGACATCCGCCGCGTGAAGGATTCGATCAACGAGCTGGCGCACGTATATGCCGAGCTCAAGCTGATGGGCGCGGGGCTGCAATACATCGATGTCGGCGGCGGCCTCGGCGTCGATTACGACGGCAGCGGCACCAACTACGAATCCTCGGTGAACTACACGCTCAACGAATACGCGAGCGATGTTGTGTATCGCATCGGGAGCGTGTGCGATGCGCGCGACATTCCGCATCCCATGATCATCAGCGAGTCCGGTCGCGCGATTGCCGCCCACCACAGCGTGCTCATCTTCAATACGCTCGGCTACTCGGCGCTCGACCAGTTCCGCGTCGCCGGCAAGGTGAGCGAGGACTACAACGGCGATAACGACATCCCGCAGCCGGTGCACGACTTGTTCGAGGCCTACCGCACGGTGAGCGAGCGGCGCCTGGTCGAGTGCTATCACGATGCGCTTCAGGCGCGCGAGCAGGCACTGCAAATGTTCAATCTCGGCTACCTGAGCCTCGAATTTCGCGGGCTCGCCGAGCGGCTGTACTGGGCGACCTGCGCCAAGGTGCGCGATTACTGCCGTAAGCTGAGTGTGGTCCCGGAAGAACTCGACGGCCTCGAGTCCATCCTGAGCGACACCTACTTCTGCAACTTCTCGGTCTTCCAGTCGCTCCCCGACAGCTGGGCGATCGGCCAACTGTTTCCGATCATGCCGATTCATCGGCTGGATGAGCGCCCGACGCGCAGCGGCGTGCTCGCTGATATCACGTGTGACTCGGACGGCAAGATCGACCGCTTCGTGAGCCCGCGCGACGTGAAGCGCACGCTCGAGCTGCACGAGCTGCGCCCCGGGGAGGACTACTACCTCGCCGCATTCCTCGTCGGTGCGTACCAGGAGACACTGGGGGACTTGCACAATCTCTTCGGCGATACGCACGTCGTGCACATCCGCCTGCACGATGAGGGCGGCTGGTGGATCGAGGAAATCGTCAAGGGTGATACCGCCAACCGCGTCCTCGAGTACATGGAGTACGACGTGGCCGAGCTGCACCCGAAACTGTCCCGCGACTGCGAACGCGCAGTGCGTGAGGGCCGCCTGACGCTCACCGAGAGCCAGGCGCTGAAGCGCTTTTACGAAGGCGAGCTCAACGGCTACGCCTATCTCGAGCCTGACGGCGGCGGTTGAAGCATGGACCTCAAGAGCCTGGCAGCGATTTTTGGCACCGTGTTTCTCGCCGAGCTCGGCGACAAGACCCAGCTCGCGACCGTGCTGTTTTCGGCTCAGAACCCCCAGTCGAAGGCGCTGGTGTTCGCCGCCTCCGCGTCCGGCCTGGTGCTGGCATGCGCAATCGGCGTGCTTGCCGGCAGCTTCGTCGCCCAGCACGTCGACACCCGACTGCTGACCCGAGTTGCCGGGATCGGCTTCATCCTCATCGGTGCCTGGACGCTCTGGCGCGCCTGACCGGACTGCCGCCAGTCTCTATATAGATATAGAGGAGGCCGGCCAGCGGCTGAAAACGCGTTTTGCGTCGCAAAACCATGATTTCGTAGCCATTAGGGGCTTTCCTGATTTGCCAACCCCAAGGGGCTCACGTAAGCTCGCGCCCCGGTTCGTACCCTCATCATGCTTCCGCCGGGCGTCCGCGTGAATTCTTTCTTCGAGGCTTCTCGCCCTTCACCCAGCTCTAGTTGATTAGTGCACGACCAAGGCGCAGGCCTTGGTCCGGGCAACCGTGTCTCCTTCCGATGCACGCGCCCGAACCTGACCTGCATGTTGAAACTGCGGCCTAAGGCGACGCGTCCTCTCAGGGAGGCCAGCCGACCGCCGCGTTGCAGAGTGAGAATTTGAATGACGACGATTTATGTAGGGAATCTGCCTTTCAGCGCCACGGAAGATGAGGTGCGTGGGCTGTTCGAGCGCCATGGCAAGGTTGAATCGGTCAAGATGATCAATGACCGTGAGACCGGGCGACCACGCGGCTTCGGCTTCGTGGAAATGGCCTCGGGTGAAGCTCAAAACGCGATTCAGCAGCTCAATGGCTTCCAGATGGGTGGCCGGCCGCTGCGCGTAAACGAGGCTCAGGAACGTCCGGCGCGTCCGAAGTTCGCCGGCGGCGGTGGCGGCGGTGGACGTGGTCGCTGGTAACAGCCTCGACTGACACGGTTTCAAGCTTCGGAACCCCGCCGCGCGCGGGGTTCTTTTTTTGCGAAGGAGATCGAACGATGTCCCATGGATTGAGGAACACGACTCTCGCCTTGGTTGCTGGCTGCCTGGTGCTGATGGCCTGCGCAACTCAGTCCGGATCCCAGCCGAAACTCCCACAAACCGATGCTTCGACCGCCAAGGCGATCGATGCGGCACTCGCCGGCGCGCAACGCTCGGAGGCCAACCGCGCACGCGACGTTTATCGGCACCCGAAGCAGACTCTGACCTTCTTCGGATTGCGCGAGGACATGACCGTCGTGGAGATCTGGCCCGGCGCCGGTGGCTGGTACACCGAGGTCCTTGCGCCGATTCTCAAGGATCGCGGCAAGCTGTACTCAGCGGAAATCGCGCCGGACGCTTCGAACCCCAACGTGGCGACGACTCGCGCGACCTACCAGAAGAAGATTGATTCGAGTCCGGACGTCTACGGCAAGATGATCGTCACGGACCTCGGGCCGGACTCAACCAACGTCGCCCCGCCCGGATCAGCGGATCTGGTCCTTACTTTCCGCAACATCCACAACTGGATGGGGCGCGACTGGGCGCCGAAGGCCTTCCAGGCCATGTATACGGCTCTGAAGCCGGGTGGGGTTCTCGGTGTCGTCGAGCATCGCGGCAATCCCGCCGTACCGCAGGATCCCAAGGCAAAGAGCGGCTACGTCAACGAGGATGTCGCCATCAAGCTGATCGAAAGTGTCGGCTTCAAGCTCGTCGACAAGTCCGAGATCAACGCGAACCCGAAAGACACGAAGGACTACGAGAAAGGCGTGTGGACCCTGCCGCCGGTGTATCGCGAGGGCGATAAGGATCGCGCCAAGTATGCGGCTATCGGCGAGAGCGACCGGATGACACTCAAGTTCGTGAAGCCGAAGTAAGCGATGAAGGCGTGGCGACAGCCGCCGCCACGCCTTTCAGGTTCTAGAAGGGGTTGTACGATTTCTGCTCGGTGAAATGGATGTAGCCCACGCTCGCGCCCTGGCGCCAGCCCACGCCGAGGCGTACCGGTGCGACAGTGATGCCGTCGGTGCGAGCGTAGTTGAGCCCGGCGCCTCCCACGAAATACAAACTCCCCTCGACGCCCGGAAAGCGCTGGAAGAGTTTCTGCTGGTCCTTGAGGTTGTAGATCAGGATGAAGGTCTTGGCTGCGTTGCCGCCGATGTCGAAACCAATTGACGGTCCCTGCCAGTAGATCTCGCGTGAACCACCGCCGTAATACTTGAGCGTGCCCTTACCGTAGCGCACACCGACGCCCACTGCGCCACCCGCTTCCTCGCCTGCGATGAAGGCATTCGGTTCGCCCTGGTCCTTGAAGGCCTTCTGGATCACATCTGCGATTCCCTTGGCGCCCTTGCCGAAGAAGTTCTCGGCTTCCGTCATGACTTCGTCCTGCTTATAGGTCGTGCGTTTCTTCGGATCGGTCTTGTCGGCTGCCGATACGAGCAAAGGCATGAGCACCAGGATTGAAAGGACGAGGCCAATTCTGCGAACGGCATGTGTCATATGTAGTGCGTCTCCGATGGCGATATTCAAACTACGATGAATCCCTGCGGCTGAACCGCGGCTTAACACTTACCAGAGATCACGCAGCCTCGCGGCCGCATCCACGCGCACTGCCGCTGCCGGCAGACGAGCATCGGCTGCTTCCTCGATCTGCGTAGCCTGTTGGCGAAAGCATGCAAGCACCTTGTCGGTGAGAAAGCGACTGCGCGCACCATACACATGCTTGTCGCCGAGGCGCGGCTGCTGGGTGATGTGAAAGCGCAGTGGATGAATCAACTCGAGCTGCGCGCGCGCGCGTGTAATCGCGACGTACAGAAGCCGGCGCTCCTCTTCGATCTGCTCTGGCTTGCCGCCGGCGAATTCCGACGGGAAGCTTCCGTCGGTGACATTGAGCACGTACACCGCATCCCATTCCTGGCCCTTGGCCGAATGCACGGTGGAGAGAATCAGGTAGTCCTCGTCCATGAGCGGTGGGCCGGTGTGATCACCGGAAGCTTCGGGCGGATCGAGGGCGAGCTCGGTAAGAAACCGCTCGCGCGAAGGGTACTGCGAGGAAAGTTGCTCGAGTTGCTCGAGATCTGCGGCCCGCACCGTTGCCGATTCGTAGTGCTGCTCGAGCAAAGGCGTGTACCACTCGCGTGCCCGGCGCGTCTGCCCGGTCCAAGGCGCTGCAGGATTGCCGAGCGACTCGAGCAGGTTGGCCAGTGCATCCCACTGCACAGCGGCAGCCGTGGGGATCTCAACCTCGCGCAGCGTACGCATCTCAAATCCCGCTCGCGCCAGGGCATCGAGACTGCGCCGCGCGTTCGCCGGACCGACACCGTCCATCAGTTGCAGGACACGAAAGGCCGCGATCTCGTTACGCGGATTGTCGGCCCAGCGCAGGATCGACAGCAGGTCCTTGACGTGGGCCGCTTCGAGAAACTTGAGGCCGCCATACTTCACAAAGGGAATGTTGTGTCGCGTGAGCTCGATCTCGAGCAGATCGCTGTCGTGGGAGCTGCGAAACAGCACTGCCTGGCGCCGTAACAGAATCCCTGCTTCGCGATTGGCAAGAATCCGTGCCACCACGTGCTCAGCTTGTTGCCTGAGATCCTGGACGCTGATCAGCGCGGGCTGCTCTCCACCGCCGCGCTCGGCTTGCAGCACCTTGCGGTGCTGGCGCGCAGCTTCGCCAATCAGGGCATTCGCGGCATCGAGGATCGGCTGAGTAGAGCGGTAGTTGCGTTCCAGCGTGACGGTGGTCGCCGAGCCGAACGCAGCCGGAAAGTTGAGAATGTTCTCGACGGTGGCGGCTCGGAACGAATAGATCGACTGCGCATCGTCACCCACCACTGCGAGCCCTGCGCCGTCGGGCTTCAGGTTGATGAGGATCTGGGCCTGCAGCGTATTAGTGTCCTGGTATTCGTCGACGAGTACATGGTCGAACTGCTCACCCGCAGCGCGCGCGAGCGCGGCGTCGCTCATCATGATATGCCAGTACAGCAGCAGGTCGTCATAGTCGAGCAGGTGATGAGCCTGCTTGCGCACGACGTAGTCGCGATACAGACCCTTGAGCTCCGAGTGCCAGTCGAGACACCAGGGAAACTGCGCTTGCAGCGTGTCTTCGAGCTCGCACTGGGTGTTCACCCGGTGTGAATAGACCGCCAGGCACGTGTCCTTGCGCGGAAAGCGTTTGGCGAGCCCCGAGAGCCCACGCTCGTGACGCACGACGTCCATCAGGTCAGCCGCATCGCCGCGATCGAGCACTGTGAAGCCGGGGTCGAGGCCGAGATTGCGCGCGTATTGGCGCAGCAGCCGGTTGGCGATCGAGTGGAAAGTGCCTGCCCAGCGCAACTGTGCGCCGCTGCTGCCCACAGCACGCTCGCGCAGCGATGCATCGACGATGCGTTGCGCCCGGCGCGTCATCTCCTGCGAGGCGCGCCGCGTGAAAGTCAGAAGCAGGATGCGATCCGGCTCGACACCCGCGAGCACCAACCATGCCACTCGATGTGCGAGCGTATTGGTCTTGCCGGTTCCCGCGCCGGCAACAATGAGCAACGGACCAGATTCCCAGCCGCTTGTCGCAGGCCGGGCATGGCCATGCTCGACAGCACGTCGCTGCATCTCGTTGAGGCGTTCAAAGCTGCTGGCGGGCATGAAGGCCAGCACTTTACTTCGGACCTGTATGTTTATCCAGATGACCCCGCGCCCCCGGGTTGGCAGGATGCGTTCACTCTCCTCGGCGGACGGTCGGCACAGCCCACATGGAAAATTTCACTTTCGTCGGCATTGTGGTGCGCTTCCTACTGGCACTCCTGCTGGTGCTCGTCACGTTCAATCCGACCGGCTACTCCTTCATTCATTGGTTTGCGACGGGCTTTCCCGCCGTAACCCCAGCCAAGGTGGTGGCTGGCCTCGCGCTCCTCATTGCATGGATTATCTTCGTGCGCGCGACGTTCCAGGCCATCGGCACTCTTGGCGTGGTGCTGATGGGAATTTTCTTCATCGCCCTGATCTGGCTGTTCGTGTCCTGGGGCTGGCTCGACCTCTCGAACAAGGGCGCGCTGACCTGGAGCGTGCTCATCATCATCGCCCTGGTGCTCACGGCGGGCCTGTCGTGGGCGCACATCCGCCGACGACTTTCAGGACAGGCAACAGTCGACGAAGTAGAAGAACACTGAGCCTGGCGGCGAATCCAGCCCTCGCCGCACGCACACATGACCATCAAGCAGCGCACCGTGTTTCGTGGTCGAGTGATTACGGTGAACGTAGAAACCGTGACGCTTCCCAACGGCGTCACCGAAGAGCTTGAAATTGTGCGTCATCCGGGCGGCGCCGCAGTGGTCGCCCTCGATGCCGAAGACAGAGTGTGCTTGCTGCGACAGTTTCGACATGCGGCCGACGGCTGGCTGTGGGAACTGCCCGCTGGAAAACTCGACGGTGGCGAACCGCCACTTATCGCCGCAAAGCGCGAGCTCACCGAGGAAGCTGGCGTCAGCGCGCTCGAGTGGCAGCCTCTCGGTTCCGTGATCAGCTCACCGGGTGTATTTACCGAAATCGTGCACTTGTTTCTGGCGCGGAACCTTCAGCAGCAGACGGCGGCACCGGAAGCCGCCGAGGTGTTCGAAGCCTCCTGGGTTCCGCTGCAAGATGCACTGGCGCGCGCCCTCGATGGCGATATCACTGACGGCAAGACAGTGATCGCACTATGTCGTGCGGCGAATCGCCTGCGACGCTGAGTCACTCGGCGAACTTCTTTTCACATCCATTAAGTAAAGCCAAACGTCGGCGTTTCGTGAGACGGCGCACGACCTGTTTCACATCGATTGGATAGGCTGCCTCGCATCGGGGGACTGGCATCGCCTGTCGAAGCGACGCCGGAAAGTTGAGAACAGCGATGAATAACGATAAGAGCCGCTGGCACTCCACGCCATTTGAGGACCAACCATCCGGTCAGGTCAGTTTCGATGATCGCGGCAATGCGGTCTGGGACACCTGGAGCGGCAAAGCGCTGGATCATCCAGGCCTTGAGCTCGACGAGGCCGTGAATCAGCCACGCGCCAACGCTCCCCTGAACACGTTCGCCATAAAACGCGGGTATAACCCCTACGACAGCGGCTTGATCGGCAAGAAGCAGAAGCCTCGCAAGAAGGATCTGCGCGCACTTTCGAAGTGGATCGAACTAAAGAAACACCAGCGAATAGAGATGCGGCGGCTGGGTTAGCTGTTCGTCACCTGAGCCCGTTCGGATTTCGGTACATCGACTATGCGTCGACGTACAGCGCGAACGCTCGTGTTTCAATCACGGTGACGGCCTATTCGTGTCGGGCTGAGGGGACGAACAGCTAACCCGGCCGACGCCCTATCCAGCTGGCGCTGCCTCAATGTGCCGGATCTTGTGTCCGTGCGTCAGGCGATAGAAGTGCCTGAGTTCGCGGATCAACGCTTCGCAACGTAGTCGACCACGTTTGAGAAATCGTCGCTCGAGGCCTCGGCAGAACTTCGCGGCGTAGCGGTTTGCGGACGCATAGAGGTCGACGCCCTGCTTCGCCAGTGATCGATCCACTTGCGCGCGCTCGAACAGGCACTGGTGCAGTAGAAGCGGAAAGCGGCCCTCGCGTTGCTGGCCCAGCAGGAAAAGTGTCGTCGCGTACTTATCCACTTCCGCTTGCATCTCGAGCTCGTGGATCGCAACGCCCCGATCGAGTGCCGCGTTCCACGCCAGATATTGGAAGTGGCTCACGCCCTCGAGCGCAGTCCAATAGTCCGCGAGATTCCCTGAGTTGAGATCGCGCATCGGGTCGGCGTTGCTCAGCCGCTCCAGCAGCGCTCGATCAAGAAACAGCGACATGCACAAGTCGCCACCGATCTCGCTCACTAACAGCTCTTCATCGGTGTTTGTGTGTGAGGCGCGTTGCGTCGCGGGCGTGAGCTCGCGCCGGTCCGTGACCAGAAATTCGTAGATGTCGTGCTCAATGCGGATGTCGTAGATCCGGCCGAGCAGCTGTTGCAGCTCCCGGAGCAGCATGGCTAGTGCTGGAAGCGCGTGACCGCGGCTGCGGTCGGCTCGACGCCGAGACGGCGCAACAGCGTCTGTGAGCGCCGGCTGCCGGTCTTCATCCAGATCTCGTAGAGCCGCAGAATGTCCCGGGCGGAATGCGTATGGGACTGTTCGCTCACTTCATTGAGCGCGTCCACCAGGCGCTGGAACTTCTGCGCGAGCTCCGCAAAAACGCCGGCGAGAGACTGCTCGCGACCACGCCCGAGCAGGTCCGCGAGCGATCCGTAAGCTCGTCCACCCATCGCGATGTGATAGTCGATATCGATGAGCTTGCGGGCGAAGCTTCCGGCAAAGAAACCCGCGATAAACAGTGAAACATCACCCAGACGTTGCAGACCGCGATTTCGCTCGGCGGGGCTGGGTGCCTCGAGTGCTTCCCCCAGCATCACGACCAGCGGTTTGAGCCTCGATCCCTTTGGCGTCGTTTCGTACAGGGCGTCAGTGCGCGCGAACAGTGTCAGCAGGTTGACTATGTAATGTTCGGTATGATCGCGGACCGAGAGCTTCTGATGGGACATCGCCGCGTTCAATGCATCGCGAAAAAACTCCTGCAGATTGCCTACCGCAATCACCCTGTGCCTGGAGCCATCGCCGCTCATCGAACGCTCACCTCCGCACTCGACCGTGCGCCTCTACAAGGTATCTGTGGACCATACCTTGTATGTCTCACCGCGGTACCCGAAAGTTCGGTGCCATGGGATGCAACTTGACCCCGCGCCGCTTCGGACACTGTGATGTACATCTTGCAGCGCGCGTTGTTTATTGCAATTCGTTACGCAGTTCTCACATCCGCGTCTTTGGCAGCGTCGTGCCACGAGTGCTAACAGATCGATCGTCGGCCGGAATACCTCACGCGTGCTCGGCCTGACACGCTATCAATGGCTGGTGATCTTCACCGCCTGGTGTGGGTGGGGATTCGATGTTTTCGATGCGATCCTCTTCAATTTCGTGGCGCCGAATTGTGTACCGGTATTGCTCGGCCTCGAGCCTGGCTCGGCAGATGCGCGCTCGGCGATTTTTCTCTGGACCGGCATCATCACGGCGATCCTGCTTATCGGCTGGGCCACCGGTGGATTTCTGTTCGGCCTGGTTGCGGACCGCATCGGGCGCAAACGGACTCTTTTGATCACGATCCTGATCTACAGCGTGGGCAGCGCGCTCTGCGCGCTGTCGCAGGACATCTGGCAGCTCGCCGCATTTCGCGCCATTGCCAGCCTCGGCATCGGTGGCGAATGGGCGGTGGGCGCGGCGCTGGTAGCGGAAGTCGTGCCCGACTCGCGACGCGTAGAGGCCGGCTCGATTCTCTTCACTGCCTCACCGCTCGGTTTCGCTTTGGCTGGCTTTCTCAACTACCAGATCGCAGGCGTGTGGCTCGCGACCTCGCCGGAAACCTCATGGCGATACGTGCTTCTGTGCGGCCTGATACCCGCCGCGCTCGCGATCCTGGTGCGCTGGTTCCTGCGCGAATCGGAGCGCTGGCAACGGGCCGCGAAGCTTGAAGCCACCACCAAGACCGAGTGCGCTGTTCTCGGACGCGCTCCGCCCGCGAACGATCAGTGGCCTGTTCACCGCCGTGATGGCGTTGCTGACTTGGTGGACGATCGGTGCCTTCTCGCCGCTGCTCTCTGCGAGCCTCGCACACGATCACGCCTTGCTGAGTGGATTCGACGCCGTAGCGACCAAGTTGCTTGCCGAGCAATGGAAGGCGGAGGCCTCCAATTGGTTCAACATTGGCGGAATACTCGGGGCGCTGCTCACCATCCCGTTGGCCAAGCAATTCAGCCGACGCACGATGTTCGCCATCTATTTTCTGGTCACGCTGCTTGCGATCGTTGGCGTGTTTGGACTGGAGCTCGAACCGCACTCGCGCGTTCGGGGGTTCTTTGTACTCGGACTCGGTGTTTACGGAATCTTCGCTGCCTTCACGTTCTATCTGCCGGAGCTTTTTCCAACGCGGCTGCGCGCCCTGGGCAGTGGTGTCTGTTACAACTCGGGCCGCCTCCTCACAGCCGGCGGTGCATTTCTGGTGGGCGCAGTGTCGGCACGCGCCGGCGGCTCGACCGTTGCGCTGCTGCAAGTCCTGCTTTGGGTGGCCGTGATTCCGGCGATCGCACTGATCGGCACCCGTCGGATCGTCGAGACGCGCGGTTTGCCGCTGCCCGACTAGGGAAGCCTGCGAGGACATCCCTTCTCGCGTCGCGCGCAGTGACTCGATGATTTAAAGCGCGGACAGCCCTAGCTGAATGTCCGATTTGAGATCGGCAACATCCTCGAGCCCGACCGATATGCGTAGAAGTCCCGCCGTGATCCCGGCGCGCTGACGTTCCTCGGCGCTGATGCGCGCGTGGGTCGTGGTTGCCGGGTGCGTAATGGTGCTCTTGGCATCACCCAGGTTCGCGGTGATCGACATGAGCCGGGTGGCATCGATGAATCGCCAGGCGGCTGCCTGGCCGCCCTCCACTTCGAACGACACGATGCCGCCGAATGCCGATTGCTGTGCACGCGCGAGAGAGTGCTGAGGATGCGAGGGCAGCCCTGCATAGAACACCTTGCGAACGCCGGCTTGCTTCTCGAGCCAGATCGCGATATCGAGCGCACCTTTCGAGTGCGCGTGCATGCGCAGGCTCAAGGTCTCCAGCCCCTTGAGAAACACCCACGCGTTGAACGGGCTCATGCTCGGCCCGGCACTGCGCATGAAGCCAAACACCTCGCGCCCGACCAGCTCGCGATCGCCCACCACCGCGCCGCCGACGCAGCGACCTTGACCATCGAGATACTTGGTGGCCGAGTGAATCACGAGGTGCGCGCCGAGCTCGAACGGTTTCTGCAACGCGGGTGTGCAAAAGCAGTTGTCGACTGCGAAGAGACACCCGGCCTCGCGCGCTACTGCCGCGATGCCCCGAATGTCCGCGATTCCTGCGAGGGGATTTGATGGCGTTTCGACATACAGCAAACGTGTGTTCGGCCGGATCGCAGCTCGCCAGTTTTCCGGCGGATCAGGCGATACATAGGTCGTTGCGACGCCGAACTTCGCAAAGAAGCGATTGAGGAGCGTAATCGTTGAGCCGAAAACGCTGTCCGAGCACACGATGTGATCGCCGCTCTTGAGGAGCGCCATCAGCATCGAGAGGATCGCGCCCATCCCTGACGCGGTCGCGACACAAGCGGCGGCGCCTTCGAGCGCTGCAAGACGTTCTTCGAAACAGCGCACCGTGGGATTGGTGAAACGCGAATAGATGTTGCCCGGTTCCGTTTCCGCAAAGCGAGCCGCTGCCTGCGCGGCATCGCGAGCCACGAAACTCGAAGTGGTGTAGATCGGCTCGGCGTGCTCGTCTTCGGCGCCGCGCGTTTGTCCGGCACGCACCGCGAGCGTTGCGAGGCCCTTGTCGGTTGGATCGAAGGGATGCATGGATACTCCCGCCTGCGAGCCGAGGCAGACTAGAGACGCCCACAGAGGGCGTCAATTGTCTTGCCTTCCCCGGGCCTCATCGCCTAAGTTGGCCGCCCCTCGCCATCGCCGGATTGCACCCCATGTCTCTCACGCTCGTTATCGGCCACAAGAACTATTCGTCCTGGTCGCTTCGCCCCTGGATCCTTCTCAAGCATCTCGATGAGCCCTTCACCGAAGTGATGTTGCCGCTATACCGGGACGAATTTCGTACCGAGATCGCGAAGTACAGCCCGGCGGGCCGCGTACCCGTTTTGATCGACGGGGACCTGCACATCTGGGACTCGCTCGCCATTGTCGGGCACCTGGCCGAGAAGACCGGTCGCGGCTGGCCGAAGGATCGCGCCGCACGCGCCTGGGCACGCTCCGTGAGTGCAGAGATGCATTCCGGTTTTCCGGCATTGCGTTCGCAGTGCCCGATGAACATCCGCGCTACCGGACGGCGGGTCGAACAGACCCCGGATCTGCTACGCGATATCGCGCGGATCGATGAAATCTGGTGTGACTCGCGCCGGCGTTTCGGTCGCGCAGGGCCATGGCTGCTCGGTGACTACAGCATCGCCGACGCCATGTTTGCGCCCGTCGTCACGCGCTTCAACACCTATGGTATGAACGTCTCGCCGGAGGCGCGCGACTACATGCAGGTCGCGCTCGCCGATCCTGCGCTCGGAGAATGGTCCCGCGCCGCCGCGGCCGAGACCTTCCGCAATCCGGTCACGGAGGCCTTCGGGGTTCCGCAAGCACAGGCGTAAACTTGCATCCATGTTGTGGGCGTCCGCAATTTCCACCGCCCAGCGGCTGGATGCCGCGGTCGCCGATGCCCTCGACCAAATCGACCGTCAGCTCGACTCGCAGGACCCCGATCTCGTCATCGCGTTCGTGACCAGTGCTTTCGGCGCGGAACAGATGAGCCTGCGCCGCCTGGTACAGGAGAGATGGAACGACGCGCTGCTCTTCGGCTGCTGCGCGAGCGGTGTCATCGGTGCCGGACGCGAGATTGAGCAGGAAACTGGCGTAGCGATCAGCGCCGCGATTCTTCCGGGCGTCGAGGTGGCGCTGAGCCATGTCGAGAGCAGCGATCTGCCACCGCAATTCGCTGAACGCACCGCCTGGGAAGCTGCCCTGCAGGTGAAAGCGGCCAAGCATCCCCAGTTCCTGCTCGTCACGGATCCCTTCACGTTCTCGGCCGAGGAAATCCTGCCAGGTCTCGATCGTGCGTTTCCCGGCTCGCTCAAGATCGGTGGCCTCGCGAGCGGCGGCCGCCAGCCCGGCAGCAATCTCTTGTATCTGGGCCACAACACCTACAGGAGCGGAGCCATATTCCTCGCGCTCAGCGGCAACGTGCACGTCGATTCGATCGTGGCGCAGGGTTGCCGCCCGATCGGCGACCCGATGTTCGTCACCGCGTGTCACGGCAACCTGTTGCGCGAGCTCGATGGTCAGAGCGCCACGCGATGTGCTGTCGGCCCTGTTCGACAAACTGAGCGCGCGCGATCGCGAACTGGTCGGTCATTCACTCTCCATCGGGTTCGCGATGCCGGGACAGCGCCCGAGCGTGCAGGCCGGGGATTTCCTGATTCGCAATGTCCTTGGCATGGACCCGCAGACCGGCTCGCTGTGGGTAGGCGCGAAGCTCGAAGCAAACAGCATCGTGCAATTCCACGTGCGCGATGCGCTGTCATCCGCAGAGGACCTCGAGCGTGCACTCTCCAGATATCGCGCCGAGCACTACGCAACACCCGCGGGCGCCCTCCTCTTCTCTTGTGTCGGCCGGGGCTCAGGGCTCTACGGCAGCCCCGATCACGACAGTAACGCACTGCGCCGTTCCCTCGGTGACCTGCCAATCGTGGGCTTCTTCTGTAGCGGGGAGATCGGACCCGTGCAGGGTTTCACCCAGGTTCACGGCTATACCAGCGCAGTCGCCTTGATCAGCCCGAAAGCTGCCCGACCCTGAAGCATCGCTGCACGTCGACGCGGGACCTCTTACAATCCCGCGCCAATTGCCTGCGAGGAGCAGAGTCGACATGCACAAGCCCTTCATCTTTGCCGCCATTCTCGGCAGCCTGACGATTCACGCAGCTTCAGCCGCGGAACAGAAGCCCTTCAGCGTCGATGACCTGGTGCGCCTCGATCGCGTCTCCGATCCACAGGTCTCTCCCGATGGCCGGTACGTGGCGTTCACCGTGCACGAAACGGACATGGACGCCGACAAGCGCCGTGCGGACTTGTGGCTCCTTGATTTCGATTCCGACAAGGTCGAGCCGCGCCGCCTGACGCGCGACCCCGCGAACGACACGAATCCGCGCTGGTCGCCGGATAGCCGGAGCCTCTACTTCCTCTCGACGCGCTCCGGCACCTCGCAGGTATGGCGGCTGTCGCTCGATGGCGGTGAGGCGATGCAGGTCACGCGCCTGCCTGTCGATGTGAACGCGCTCAAGGTTGCGCCGCGCGGCAATCGCCTCGCCGTAAGCATGGACGTGTTTCCCGACTGCGCCGACCTCGACTGCACGGCGAAGCGGGTCGATGCGGCGGGCAAGTCGAAGGAGCACGGACACGCGCACGATCGTCTGTTCGTGCGTCACTGGGACGCGTGGGATGACGGCCGGCAGGCTCATCTTTATACGATCCAGCTCGATGCGAGCGGCAAGGTATCCGGCGCGCCGGTCAGCCTGAGCGGGAAACTCGACGCCGACGTGCCCTCCCGGCCGATGGGCGGCGATGAGGAATTCAACTTCAGCCCCGACGGATCGCAGGTCGCGTTCGCGGCCCGCATCAAGGGCAAGACCGAGGCCTGGTCGACGAACTTCGACATCTACGAGATGGCGGCGGACGGCACTGGCGAGCCGCGCAATCTCACTGCCGACAATCAGGCCTGGGACGGGCAGCCGAGCTACTCCGCCGATGGGCGCACGCTGGCGTGGATCGCGATGGATCGTCCGGCATTCGAGGCCGATCGCTTCCACCTGGTCGTGAAGGATTTGAAGAGCGGCGCCGTGCGCGCACTCACCAAGGACTGGGACCGATCGATCAACCACTTCGTGATCGCACCTGACAACCGCCACATCTACGCCACGGCGGACAATCTTGGCCAGGTCGCCTTGTGGTCGATCGACATGCGCAACGGGAAGGCCGCCGCAGTCCAGGCGCAAGGACAGGTCACGGATTTCACGGTCGGGCCGCAATCGGTCGTGTACGGGCTCGCGTCACTGACCGCGCCCGTCGACTTGTACAGCGTGAACCTCGGCGGCGGACGCCCGCAACGCCTCACGCACTACAACTCTGCGCTGCTCGGCACGCGCACCATGGGGACGCCGGAGCAATTCAGTTTCAGCGGCTGGAACGGCGAGACGGTCTACGGCTACGTCGTGAAGCCCGCGGACTTCACAGCGACCAGCAAGTATCCGATCGCCTTCATCGTCCATGGCGGGCCGCAGGTGAGCTTTGGCAACGCGTGGAGTTATCGATGGAACCCGCAGGTGTATGCGGGCGCAGGTTATGCGGTGGTGTTCATCGACTTCCACGGCTCACCCGGCTACGGGCAGGCATTCACCGATTCGATCAGCCAGGACTGGGGCGGCAAACCGCTCGAGGATTTGCGCAAGGGCCTCGCCGCCGCGACGGAAAAGTATCCGTGGCTCGATGGCCAGCGCGCGTGCGCGATGGGCGCTTCGTACGGCGGTTACATGATGAACTGGATCGCGGGCAACTGGAGCGACGGCTTTCGCTGCATCGTGAATCACGCGGGCATCTTCGACGGCCGCGGCATGTACTACCAGACCGAGGAACTGTGGTTCGAGGAGTGGGAACACGGCGGCGCGCAATTCGAGAAGCCGGAGAACTACGAGAAGTTCAACCCCGTGAACCATGTCGCCGCGTGGCGAACCCCGATGATGGTGACAGCTGGCCAGCTGGATTTTCGGGTGCCCTACGGACAGAGTCTGTCCGCGTTCACGGCGCTGCAGCGGCGCGGAATCGAGAGTCGCCTCTTGATCTTCCCGGATGAGAATCACTGGATCTTGAAGCCGAATAACAGCCTGCAATTTCATCGCGAAGTGCTGACGTGGCTCGACAAGTGGCTGAAGGGTTCGTGATCGAAATACACGCAGACGGAGTGAAATCATGAACAGAGCTGTGGTCCTGCTGATCGTCGCTGCGCTGCTGACCTCGGGCTGCGGCGCCAACAACAAGGCTCTGCGGGAAGAGGATCTCGCGCGGATCGCGGAATGGCTGCCAGGCGCCTATGACAACCGCGCACAGGTCGATGCCGACCTCGCTCGCAACGTCACCGATGTTCACGCACCGATCGCACTCGACATCGTGGCGGTCGAGGCCAAGATCATCGGCAAGCAAACGTACTACGTGCAGCAAAGCGACGCGATGAGTCCGCAGCGCGTCCTGAGCCAGCAGCTCTACAGTTTTGAAAAGACCTCCGACGACAAGGCGATCGCACAGACGATCTACAATTTCAAGGAACCGGAACGCTGGATTCGCGGCCATGCTCGCCCCGATATCTTCAAGAGTATCGTCTCCGACGATCTAAGCACCACGAGTGGTTGCGAACTGAAGTGGGAGTTCGCGGATGAGAAATTTACCGGGCACAGCTCCGCGGCTAGTTGTCGCGCCGTCGGTGGCTCCGGCGCACGCACCGAAGTGAAGATCGAGCTCACGCCCACGGAGTTCAAGTCGTCCGAACGTGCCTTCGACTCCGCCGGGAATGTCATCTCCGGTCGGCGCGACGATCCGTTCTTCGAGTTCCGCAAGGGCAACCGCTAGTCGGGACCCTGCGAAGGCGGCCATACGGATAATTCAGAACGAACGAGTTTGCAACCCAAGTTGTTGATGCAGAGACACGGCTGCAAGATCGACGCAATGTTTGCGCATTTAAGAAGCACGTATTCGTCGGTCTACTCGCGAATGCCTTCTGGGACAGGGCCGCGGATGGCCTTCAGACTCCCTTTCGCAACCAGAATCGTTGGCTAACCCGAAGAGGAGTCCGCTATGACCGTAGTCGATCGCCTCAGGTATTTGCGCGTCGTTCTAGTCTTGGGTGGCCTCGCGTGTCTTGCCCTCTACCCCCTTATGATGTTCTGGCCGTCCGGCTGGACTTGGCACGTCGGTCACTCGGATTACCCGATGATGATCGTTGGCATCTACGCCACACTTGGCGTGTTCTTGATCCGGGCCGCACGTGATCCACTAGCCAATCTGAGCCTGATCTGGTTCGCCGTGTGGTCTAGCGTCGTACACGGAGGAGTCATGGCCGTTCAAGCAGTCACCCAGCCAGAGCACATGGGGCACTTGGCAGGTGACGTGCCGGCGCTCTTCATAGTGGCGGTTGCTTTGGCCATCTTGACGCCCCGGTCGCGAGGCACAAATGCGACACAGCGCGGCGCGGCCTAACAACGCGCTGGAGCAAACGCGGGAAGGATAAAGTGCCGGCATCCATTACACAGCAGCGCGTTGCTCAGCGCGGACGTAAGCAGACACGTATATCGGCTACTGTTACCGCACAAGGGGGAGCGTTTGAAATCGCTGTTTCCCGATCGAAGGGGCAATCCATGAGCGACACCACACGCAGGCGCGTCCTGAAGTCCATCCTTACCGCCCCGGCACTCTTCGGTCTCGCACGCGCGCTCCGCGCATCCGCCCAGGACGACCCGTTCATCGCTTCCGCCGCGGAGGCGCGAGATGTGTTTGACTTCGAGCGGCTCGCGCGGGCGAAGCTGCCGCCCGCTCACTGGGGTTATCTCAAGACCGGCGTAGACGGCGACGCGACGCTTCAGGCCAACGACGCGGGCTTCGCGAACTACAGCCTGCGCGTGCGGCGGCTGGTGGACATTTCCCGGATCGACACGTCCGTCAGCCTCTTCGGCACGACCTGGCAGTCGCCGATCTTCCTCGATCCGGTCGGAAGCCAGCGTGCGTTCCACCCGGACGGTGAGATCGCGAGCGCGAAAGCGGCCCGCTCGCAGAAACACCTGCAGATTCTCTCGACGGTTTCATCGACCGGCGTCGAGGACGTGAGCGCCGCGCGCGGCGAGCCGGTCTGGTACCAACTCTATCCCACCGACCAGTGGCCCCTGACCTTGGCACTCGTTCGTCGCGTCGAGGCAGCCGGCTGCCCCGTGCTGGTGCTGACGGTCGACCTCCAGGGCGGCACGAACCGCGTCACGCTCGCGCGTGCGAAACGGCTCGATTCCGCGCGACTGCACCGCCTGCCACACCAGCAGCACCCGGCTCTGCCGACGAAATCGCGCGCAAGCCGATGTTCCGCGGCCTCGACGTCAAGGCAGTTGACGACCTAACGCCGCCCGACATGAACTGGGACTACGTCAAGCGCCTGCGCGACATCTGGCCGCGCAAGCTCGTCATCAAAGGTCTCGTCACGCGCGAGGACGCGCTGCTCGCGGTCAAGCACGGCGTCGACGGCATCATCGTCTCGAACCACGGAGGGCGCGCCGAGGACAGCGGCCGCGCATCGATCGACAGCCTCGCCGAAGTCGCGCCAGCGGTCGCCGGCCGTGTTCCGGTGCTCATGGACGGCGGCGTGCGTCGCGGCGCCGACGTTTTCAAGGCGCTGGCGCTCGGCGCCAATGCGGTCGGCATCGGCCGGCCCTACATCTGGGGACTCGCGTCCTTCGGGCAGGAAGGCGTCGAGCGCGTGCTCGAGATCCTGCAGTCGGAGCTCGCCGGCAACATGCGCCAGGCGGGAACACGCAGCGTCGCCGAGATCAACGCGTCACTCATCGTCGACCGACGGCGGGCATGAGCCGTGCGTAGAGCCATCAGTCACGCTGATAGGCTGGCCGCACGATGATCGAACCCGTGTTGACGCGCCGCGAACTCCTGGCACGCCTGGCTGGCGTCGCGGCACTACCGGTCGCCGCAGTGTCGTGCGGGCGCGGCCCGGCGGGTTCTTCGGTCTCGCAAGTCACGAGACCGCTGCACTACTCGAGTCTGGCGGACGTCGCCAAGCTGATCGCGGCACGAGAGATCCAGTCTTTGGATCTGACGCAACAACTGCTCGACCGGATCGCCGCGGTGGACGGGCGCTTGCAGAGCTACGTCACGGTCATGGCCGACCAAGCGATCGCGAGCGCTCGGCGCGCGGACGCCGAGATCCGCGCCGGCCGGTACCGCGGGCCTCTGCATGGCGTGCCCATCGCGGTGAAAGACCTTTGCTATACGCGCGGCGTTCGCACCATGGCAGGCACGAAGGTCTTCTCGGACTTCATACCCGACTTCGACGCGACCGTCGTCGCGCGGCTGGAAGCTGCGGGTGCGGTCATCCTCGGTAAGCTCGTCCTGTGCGAAGGCGCGTTCGGTCCGTACTTTCCCGGCCTGCAGGTGCCAGCGAACCCGTGGGACGCCACACGGTGGAGCGGCGTGTCATCGAGTGGCTCCGGCGTGGCGACGGCAGCGGGCTTGTGCTTTGCGTCGGTTGGTACGGACACGGGGGGGTCGATCAGGTACCCATCGGCCGCGAACGGCTGCGTTGGGCTCAAGCCAACGTATGGCAGGGTGAGCCGCTACGGCGTGTTCGCCTTGGCCGCCTCCATGGATCACGTCGGGCCGATGACTCGCACGGTGGAAGACGCCGCCATCATGTTCGAAGCGATGGCCGGTCCCGATCCTCACGACTCTACGTCGCTGCCCGACCCGGTACCCTCGGTACGAGCCGAACTGGGTCGAGGCATCGCGGGCCTGCGCGTCGGTTTCGACCGTCGCTATGCCACCGATAACGTGGACCCTGATGTCGCCAAGGCGATGGATGACGTGCTCGCTGAACTGACTCGATTGGGCGCGACCATCGTGACCGTCAACATGCCGGACGTCAGCAAAGTCGGCAGCGCCTGGCTCGACCTGTGTGCGGTGGAGGCGCTTGCCGCCCATGCGAAGACGTTCCCGAGCCGGGCCAGCGAGTACGGGCCGGGACTTCGCGCTGCGCTCGAGTCTGGTCAGCGAGTCACTCCCGCGGCGCTGGCGGCGGCCGCGAAGGTTCGATCAGAAGTCACCGCGTCACTCGAGCGCATGCTGAACACCGTCGATTGTCTGGTGTGTCCGTCGATGGCGAACACGGCACGAGTGAAGGAGGCGGATCCGTTCGACGAAGAGACCGAACGAATCGTGGAGCGAACAGGTCCGGAATGACATTCACACCCAACCGTTCAACTTCAGCGGCAGCCCGACCTTGTCGGTGCCTTGCGGTTTCTCGGCGGACGGCCTGCCGCTGAGCGTGCAGTTCGTGGGTCGCCGGTTGAGCGAATCGGTGATATGCCGCATCGGTCACGCGTACGAGCAGGCGACCCCGTGGCACTCGAAACATCCGGCCATCTAACCGACACTCCTGGTCCAAGGCGTGCACGTCCTCCACCTCGGTCAGTTACCATGAAGGGAGACAGCACGCTCGTGGCGCGAACTGCGTGCTTTCTTCCGGGAGCGATGAGCCAGGCGTTGCTGCCTGCACCGGCTTGCCGTCTGGCGTCGGTCCAATCGAAGGCAGCTCCGCCCCAGACTTGGACATCGATTCCCAAGTGCCGCTTGTACGCAGCCTGCAGCGATGGAGCGTTTTTGGCCTACTGAAGAAGATGCCGCCGATGCCAGTGACTCGCCTCATGTGATCTCCGGTGCGCGGTGCGAGTGGTGAGAGGAATGTTTCTTCTGCGGCCCAACGTCCGCGTTGAGCGACGCGCTCGCTGCTCGTCTGTCGGATGCTGGCACTTTATCTCTCTCGCGTTTGCTCACGACGCGTAGTCAGGGAGGTATAGATATATCCGGCCAATAAAAACGAACGCGGATCACGCCACTCGAATGGTCTCGCTCTGAGGTCAACGCAAAAATTTGAGATCGTGGCCAGTGCGGAATCGAAGCACCGACACACGCATTTTCAGTTTCGATTGCAATCGACGCAGTAAACCTCAGTCCGCCGTCACGTTTGCCCTTCTGATCGTCGGAGCCCATTTCGCGATCTCGCTCACGACAAATTCTTGTAGGTACTCCGGTGACCGGCGTTCGGGTGCGACCAGCGTCACGCCAAGTTCCTCCAGCTGCCGCTGCACGGACGATGTGTTCATCGCTGCGACGGTGGCGTCGTTGAGCTTCTTGACGATCGGAGCGGGTGTACCCTTGGGCAAGAAAAAGGCAAACCAGATAGTGGTTTCGAAATCGGTCAGCCCCTGCTCATGCGCGGTTGGCAGGTTCGGCAGTACTGGTGAGCGGTTCTTCGCCAAAATCGCGACGGCCTTTACGCGGGTGCCCTCGATCTGCGGCTTTACTGACGCAAGGCCGGCGCACATGTAGTCAATGCGGCCCGCGATCAAATCCTGCACAGCCGGCCCGCTGCCGCGATAAGGGACATGCGTGACATTGACCCCGATCGCCGTATCTGAACAGTAGGCAGTTGAGATAGGTCGGGGAATTCGCTCCGCCTGACCCGAATCGCATCGTCGCCTGGTTAGCCTTCGCGTAGGCAACAAATTCCAACAAATCGGTGGCCGGAAAATCTTTGCGGATTACCAGCACTTGTGGCTGCTCGACGAGCAGCGCCACCGGCGCGAAATCGGTCGCCGCGTTGTAGAGCGGGTGTTTGTAGATTGACTGATATTGGGCGTGGGTACCCAGATGACCCATCATGAACTTGTAGCCGTCGGGCGCTGCCTTGGCCACCCTATAGGCGCCGCCCATGACGCCCTCGCCGACGACGTTCTCGACGATCACCGGCTGACCCAGAAGTTCGAAAAGGCGCGGCGCAAAGATGCGCCCGAAGATATCGGAGTCGCCCCCGGCTGGGAACGCAATCACCATGGTCACAGGCCGGGTCGGCCAGTCCTGCGCCGCTGCAGGTCCTACGAATTGCAAACTGGCGGCAAGCGTGACTGCCAACAATCGGCGTTGCCTTCCCATTGGAATCCGCCCAGCCAGGATGGTGTCGAGGGATAGAGAACGATAGGCGCTTCAACGGCCCGATGGCAATTGCTGCTCACGAAGGTGTGCGGACTCCCGGAGATGGTGGCCAGGGGCGGAGTCGAACGACTGACACGTGGATTTTCAGTTGTGGATCTTCTGAACGTTTCGCCGGAGGCGGATCAGATTCCGATGGCACCCAGTTGCGATTCGACCAGAAGCGGGCCGCACCGAGCGCCTGCGGCCGCAGCGAACTACGCCGTTGACATCGACGCCCTCGGCTCGTCCAAGGAGCACAAGCAGGACTTCGCGACGCTGTTCTGGAAGGCGTGAGCGCTGTCGGACTAACAAGCAGTTGCAGCGGACGGTCATGGGATAAAGTGGCAAGGCACCTAGGTCAGCGCGCCGCTGCTGAACTGCGGCGTTAGGCACCAGCGGGGGTCGGGGCATGGGTTCGAGGTCAATGCAGGTGTATCAGGGTAGTTGCCATTGCGGTGCTGTACGTTTCGAAGTCACGACAGACTTCCCGGAACTGACCACGTGCGATTGCTCGATCTGCCGTCGCAAGAACGCGCTGATGGTGAAGGTCCACGAATCCGATTTCCGGCTTGTAGCGGGCCAGGAGTCACTGTCGACGTATCAGTTCCACACACGTACGGCGAGACACTACTTCTGTAAGGTCTGTGGTATCTATCCTTTCCATCGGAAGCGAGTGGCCCCGGATCACTACGGGGTAAATGTGTTCTGTCTCGAGAACTTTGATCCGTCCGGGATTCCTGTGCGAGCGGCAGCGGGTGCCGGAATGAAGTAGGGTCACCAGGCGTGATCATGTGGTGCCTAACAACGCGTGGGAGCAAACGCGAGATGGATAAAGTGCCGGCATTCAGAACAAGCGCCGAGGGATGTTGAAGACCGACGGTCTGAACGACAGAAGGCATGGCAAGCCGGAGTTCTTTGCGCACTTGTAAGCTGTCATTCTTGACTGCGTGCGGCCAAACAATTTCCTGAGGAACTCACATGACAAACGCCACCCAGGAAATCACGCAGGGATGGGCATCTATGAGGTCAGCCTTGGCTTCTGGTTGCTGCTGAAAGGCGCAAAGATCGAGTCACGCTCAACCAGTGCGGCCTGACAGCTCTCGCGGCAGGCGGTGAGCCCGCCGCGAGAGTCCACGTGCGAGGGGTTGGTTCTCCTACTGCGACTTTGGCGAGTGCGTCATGCGCGGGAGCGGCTGCAGCATGCCCACGCGGTTGCCCTCGGTATCAGTGAATGAGACGTACTGGCCGATACCCGGGATCTCCATCGGTTCGCCGAGGACCTTGCCGCCGGCATCTTTTACTTTTTTCACCGCGTCCTTGATGTTATCCACCGCAATGACGACCGACGGATATGCGCCGGCCAATCAGCTTTCTTCTCGAAAAAGCCACCGTTGATCGCGCCGGGGTTTTTGGCCCCTTGTCGTCAGTCGCGGTAGTCGTCGCGACGACGTAGTTGCCCATCTCCTGACCCAGCAGCTGCGTCTGCCAGCCGAATGCGGTCCCATAGAACTTCGCCATACGCTCGCGATTGTCGTAGGGCATCTCGAAGTGAACGACGGGATTCATGTGCTTACCTCCGTGTGGGTTGGTCGGTGATTCGCTGATGTGCGGTGAAGCATCGGACCGTTCCTTTGAACATAGGGAGAAGCGTTCGTTCCGCGGCTGAATGTCGCGCAGAGCAATGGGACGAACTGGCAGAATTCGGACCTGTACAATTCAGCCAACCCGGCAGCTACGAGGAGACCGCCATGAAACGCGCCCAGATGCAGTTGGCAGCGCTGGTGACTCTCGCAATCGCAACAAGCCTCATCTCCGCGCACGCAGAGGAGATGAGCCCGGAGGAAGGCAATCTCGCTCTGATCAGGGACTTCCAGGCGGCTTGGAACAAACACGATATCGAAGGTGCATTTCGGAAATTGCTCACTGACGACGTCGACTGGGTCAATGTCAATGCGGGTCGCGGGAAAGGGATCGAGGCCGTCGTGCAGGGACATGCACGAGTCCACGCCGGCAAGTTCAAAGACAGCGTGTTCAAGGTGAAGGATGTCGAAGTCGAACCTCTGAAGCCGGACGTAGCCTTGGTGTATGTCAGCTGGGAAATGAGCGGCGACCGCGACGACGATGGGACAGCGAGGGAACCCAGAGAGGGCTTGTTCACCTGGGTGACGGTCAAGGAAGGAACGGCATGGAAGATCCGCGCGAGTCACAACACGAACAAGACGCCAGTTCACTGACAAAGACGCGGTGAGATGAAGTCCTCCGAACCAGCGCAACTGCGCAGCGCGCGCGAGCACTTGTCCAGGGCCGAGGCGACATTTCGCTCCGAGGATGGGCTCTTTCACCTCGAGGAAGGGCTCGGGCTGCTGGATGAAATCATGACCGCTGGCGAGTCGCCGCATCGAACGATCGCACACAACCTCGCGTCAACCTACGCGCACCAGGATGTTCGGTTCGATCAAGACGCTGGTGGAGACGGATCGCGGATTACCGGAACCTGAGCTCGAACGCTTCTTCAGAATGATCCTGGCGTTCGATCAAACGGATGTCGAACTTCCGGCGGATGCCGCCGCGATCAAGATCGAGCTGGTTCGCCGGCTGATCGATCGCTGCTACGAAGGCTATTCCCCCGAAGAGAAGCGCAAAGCTGTGCAACGGCTGGAAGAGATCGCGGCGGGGCCGAAGCGTCGGAAATCGCGCAAGGCTTGAACTCAATGGGCCCCGTATCAGGACTCGTACAGGCGCCACGCTGCCTGGTAGCCGAGGCCATGCGTGAGGATCTTGCTGAGCAGGTCGTCGTACGACATTCCCACTGAGCGCGCCGAATCAGCGAAGTCTTCTTCTCTGCTCAAGTTCGGGTTCGCGTTCGCCTCGAGAACGAAGAGGCTTCCGTCTGATCGCAGCCGAAAATCCATGCGTGCATACCCCGAAAGATGCAGCGCCTTGTAGATGCGACGTGCGAGGTTCGTCATCTGGTCGACCACTGTCTGCGGAAGGTCCTTCGCTGGATCCGTCGTGATGCCGTACTTCTTCTGGTAGCGCTTGTCCCATTTCACCTTGCGCGTCGCGATTGCCGGCAGCGATTCGGGCAGAGAACCGAAAGTCATCTCCCACACCGGGAACGTCGTCAGGCGCCGATTGCCGAGCACGCCCACGTAGAACTCCCGCCCCTCGATGTATTCCTCCACGAGCGCGTCTGACGTCGTCTGTTCGTGGATAAACTCGATGCGTTCCTTCAGCTTCGCTGCGTCCTCGACCACCGAGGCCTGGGCGATTCCGAGACTCGCATCCTCGGTCGCCGACTTGACGAATAGCGGAAAACGCAGCCGCTTCGGCATCCGCATGCGCGCGCCGCGCGGAAAGACTGCGAACTGCGGCGTCGGGATGCGGTGGTAGGCAAGCAGCTGCTTGCTCAGCACCTTGTCGCGCGACAGCAGCAAGCCGCGTGGATTGCAGCCTGTGTACGGCTGGCGCAGCAGCTCGAGGAATGCGACCACGTGCTGGTCGTATGTGACGATGCCGTCGAACTCTTCGAGCAAGTTGAAGACGATCTGCGGTTTCCATTCGGAGATTTCAGCGCGCAGCTCCGTGATGCTGTCGCGCACGCCGAGTGGCTTGACGTCATGTCCCACGTTGCGCAGGTGCGTGATGACGTCATACTCAGCGCGCCACTCCTCTATTTCCTTGTCGCTGTGACCCTTGAGGCTTTCCGGAGGCACCAGACTCTCGTGCATCACGACGAGCGTGCGCAGAGGCTTCATAGCACGTGGCGTCCGGCGGTCCCGTCCAGATGCAGTCGTGCGATGCGAATGAGGAGTGCCTCGATGCGGCGCCGGGCTGCGCGCACCGGTCCCTGCACGTAGAGCTCGAGCTGCGCGGAGCGCTGGATGACGAGGCGCAGCACCTGGTGAATGAGGTATTCACTGGTGTCGAGACGCAGTGCAATTTTGCGCCTGAACGCAGGCGCCATTGCGCGCACCAACGCAGAAGCGCGAATCGCTCCGCGGCTCTCAGGCTCGGCGCGAAACGCGCTCTCGACCATTGTCTCGGCCAGCGAGCGGCGACTCCCCGCGTGACGGGCGAGCTTGTTGCGGTAATGCTGGCGCAGCGTGCGCTTTTCAGCCGACAGCGGATCGATCAGGTCGCGGTTGCGAACCGGCGGCGTGCGATGTGCGAGCTCCTGCATGAGGCCATCTACATACTCGAGTTTTTCCAGTGCACGCCAGCCATCGTAAGAGCGGCGCCAGGCGGACCGTGGTCTCAGCCACACCGCGAAAGTCTCGGCGAAGTCCTCCGTGGGATGACTCTGCGCGTACCACGAGCCTAGATGTTGCACGTAGCGCCGGCTGCCAGGCCGCGGGCGATAGCTGTCCGGATAAGGCAACGAGGCCGGTCCAAAGACTTCGCGCCAGCGTCGCCGGCGTCGCAGGCGGAACGCCGAGTCGACCGCATGTCCCGCTTCGTGACGCAGGATCCGCATCATCCAGTTGGAATTGCCGCCCTCCACTTCGTGCATCATGCGCCGCTCGAGCTGCATGAGACGTGGGTGGGAGAGGTAGAAGGGAATCGCGATGCCCGGCACACCGTCCGGCGAAAACCATTCTTCTGCGAGCCAGCAATGCGGGCGCACCTTCAGGCCCGCTGCATCGAGCTCCGCGTAGAGGCGCTTGATTTGAGGCGCGACCGCCGTTCCGTCGATGCGCAGGCGCAGATCGCAAAAGCGCAGGTCAAGCAGTTCTTCATCGGGCAGCCGTGTCCAGCGCGGCACGGCCTTGCGCCGGCGCCGGGCGGGTAACCGAATACGAATGGGCGCTCTGTGCGCCATGGCCTCTATACGTGCAACCTGGATCGCGGCCGGCGGGTGCCGGCTGCTGCGGGAATACTAGCAGAACTCCCCAGCGTCGCCGGAGCGTGGAATCCCTTCAGGTCGCCATTTTTTCCAGGGATGCGGCCAGCAGCCGGTCGGTGAGCTGCTCGATCAGCTCCACTTTAAGTAATGCGCTGCGCCAGCCGATTGGGATGGCCCCCACCCCATACAGCGCGCCGCCCAGCTGGCCAAAAAGGGCGCCGGTCACGTCCGAATCGAAGCCCAGGTTGGCAGCCAGTAAGGCGCCTTCGCGAAAGCTCTGGGTGCGGGCCAGTACCCACAGGACTGCCTCGAGTGCCTCCACAACTCCACCCCCTCCCTGGATGTCGGGCGGGGCCTTGCTTCGATAGGAGCCCGCGGCAACTGCAGCAATCGCGGGCCTGAGCGGTCGCTGCTGCCAAAGGTCCTGCAGCGGCGTGTAGCCGGGGCTCAGGAGCTGCTGGCGGCTCGCCCCCTGCAGCGCTCCGACCAGGAGTGAGGCGAAGTAACGACAGGCATCGAGGAGGATTGGTGACTGGTCGGTTGTCCGCGCCGCGTCGGCGGCAAGCTCGATCGCCGAACGAGGCTCCGCCAGGAAGAACAGCACCACGGGCGCGACGCGCGACAACGCTTCCTTGTCCAGCCTCGCCGGATCGTGGGATCCGGCAAAAGGTTTCCCGGACCACTTCGCAGTCGCTAGCGCCTGCGCCACAACCGCGGTTATTCCCACGCATTGACCGGTGCTGCTCAGGTGCCCTTCGCGCTGCCAGAGTCGATAACGGGTGATCTGATCGGCCGGGTCGAATTCGCCGCGCTCAACCAGGCTCTCCGCCAGGCACAGCGCCATCGCCGTATCGTCTGTCCAGCCGCCCCGTGGCATTTCGAACGGACCGCCGCCGAGCATGTCGCCGAGCGGCGTGAACGAACCGGGTGCGCGGTATTGAACCGAAGCGCCGAGGGCATCGCCGACGGCAAGTCCGAGCATCGCGCCCTGATAGCGATCGCGAACTGCACGGGCCGCGTGAAGTTCCTCGTGGGCCGGCGGTGGAATCGATTCCACCGCTCGCTCGCGTGCGTGCCAGTTGAGGACATATTCGTACTGTTCGTCGGTTTCCGGCGTTTGCGGCCAGTCCTTGGAGCGCGCATTGAATCGCCACAGGGAATTGAGCTGATCGAGCGCCGCGTCGGGCAGCATTCCACGATGCACGAGATAACAACCGAGCACGGTGCCGGTGCGACCAACGCCTGCATGGCAATGCAGGTAAACACGGTGTCCGGCAGCGAACGCGCGATCGAGGCACTCGTGAATCTCGATCATCGCCTCGCGCGAGTCCGGGATCGAATGATCGCGAATGGGTTTACGTACGTACATCACGGCGAGGTCGCTCGCCGCTTTCGCACTCGGCAAGAGCGCCTCGTACGACGGGAGCTCGCCGGCTTCGGTGAGATCGATGAAACAGGTGATGCCGGCGCCGAGGAGCTTGTTCAGTCGAAACAGCGTATCGGCGCGCGAGGGCGTGGCCGGATATTCCCCGGCCAGCAGTCGTCCGGGCTCGACCCAGTAGGTGTTCGGCAGCGGCGGCGCTGGCACTTTCGAGGCGACAGATTCACCCACGCGAGTCCTGTTCGTGCCGCTCGGGCGCGAGGTTGGAGAAATCGAACGCTTGCGGATCTGCGAGGTGCGAGCTCACGACATTGCGCAGCGCGCTGCCGATCGCTTCGAGCCGTCCGGGATGTTGCTTCTCCCAATCTGCCAGCATTTGCTTGATCGCAACGCGCTGCAGGTGATCCTGCGATCCGCACAGGTTGCACGGAATGATCGGAAACTCGCGGGCGCGCGCGTAGCGTTCGATGTCACGCTCCGCGACATAAGCCAACGGACGGATCACGATGTGATGGCCATCCTCGGAGCGCAGCTTCGGTGGCATGGACTTGAGCTTGCCGCCGAAGAACATATTCAGAAACAGCGTCTCGATGAGATCGTCGCGGTGATGGCCGAGCGCGATCTTGGTGATGCCCTGCTCGCGTGCATAGCGGTAAAGCGCCCCGCGCCGCAGGCGCGAGCACAGCCCGCACATCGTCTTGCCTTCCGGTACCACGCGCTTCACGACCCGATAGGTGTCCTGCTCGATGATGTGAAAGGGCACCCCGAGCGCCGTCAGGTATTCGGGCAGCACATGCGCGGGAAAACCAGGCTGTTTCTGATCGAGATTCACCGCGATGAGCTCAAAGCGCACCGGTGCGCTGCGTTGCAGGCTCAGCAGCAGATCAAGGAGCGTGTAGGAATCCTTGCCGCCAGAAAGGCAGACCATCACCCGATCGCCCGCAGCGATCATGGCGTAGTCTTCGATCGCCTTGCCGACCAGGCCGCGCAGGCGTGCCTGCAGGCGCCGCGTGGTGTTGGAAAGATTGTTCGCCGGCAAGGCGGTCTTCATGTCCATGGTGGCGCTCGGTGTCGTCATTCCAGGACAAAACTATATGTGGCCCTGAACCCTTCCCAGTCCGCGTCCTTGCAGGCCTTACATGGACGCATGTGCACGCTGCGGAACAGCCAGACGCCCGGCTGAGTGAGCGTGAATCTCGCAACGCCCCGGGCATCACTCACACCCTGCACCTCGACCAGTGCGCCGTCTGCTGAAAGATGCAGCGCGGATACCGTGGCATTCGCCAGTGGCTTGGTCTCGAAGAGGAGCTGCACGATCTGCTCATCTCCCGCATGCATCGTGAACGGATTCTGCAGCAGCACGATCTCATATTGCATACCGGTGAAGCGGTGATGCAGGTCCGTCTCAGTTTCCTCCCCCGAGCGGCCCAGCAACTTGAGGAAGCACCACGATCGCACGCGCTCCACCGGACGCCCGTGCGCCAGGGCGATACCTTCGTGGGCAAGTTCCGCGTCGAACTTCGCCGGATCGAGCTCGACGATTGGCGAGCCGCGCACCATCGTCACCAGGAATGCGCCGGCTGCCGGGAGTACATCGGCAAACACGGGCTTGGCGCCGTCGCTGGCCGGGCCCATGAGATCGCGCGTGTCATTGGGCAGGCGCAGCTCAAAGCGCTCGGTGTGCTCCTTCTCGTAGGGCCTCTCCTCCTCCGCCTTCAGTGCTTCACCCATGTTCAGATGCACGACCAGCTTTGCGCCGATCGGGATGTGGTAGTCATCCGCCTGGAGCCAGCAGTCGTGAGCGCCTGCCAGCGAAGGCACCATGATGAGGAGCATCCAGCCCAGGTGCGACATCGCCAGCGCGAGGAGTCTCATGTTGGCGTTTCCAGGTACTTGGTCTCGAGATATCTGAGCGATGCGGCGGCTGACAACGGCTTGCCACTCGCGCTCTTCATCAGGTCCTGGATCGAGACTTTAGCGCCCAGACTGTGCACGTTGTCGCGCAGCCATTCGAACAGGCCGCCGAACTGGCCGCTGGCGATCTCCTCGTCGATACCGGGACGCTGGGCATGCAGGCTGTCCCAGAACTGCGCCGCGATGATTGCGCCGAGCGCGTAAGAGGGGAAGTAGCCGAACGATCCCACCGCCCAATGAATGTCCTGCAGACATCCCTCGACGTCATTCTGCGGCCGGATCGACAGCCGCTGTTCCATGTAGGCATTCCAGGCCTCCGGAATGTTACGAATCGCGAGGTCGCCGCCGAGGATTTTTTTCTCGAGGTCATAGCGAAGCATGATGTGCAGCGGATAAGTAAGCTCATCCGCATCGACACGAATCAGGCTGCGGCGCACGCGATTGAGGTGCCGATAGAGGTTGTCGATATCCCACTCCGTGCCACTGACGCCGTAATGCTTCTCGAGCAGCGGCTTCAGGTAGCGCACGAACGGACGACTGCGCCCGACGATCATTTCCAGAAGCAGCGACTGGCTCTCCTCCAGTGCCATGCCGCGGTCGCGCCCGACCGGCTGATCGCGCCAGGCGAGCGGCAGGCCGAGGTCGTACATGGCGTGGCCACTCTCGTGCAACGCGCCGAGCAGGCCGTTGAACGGATCGTTGGGATCGAAGCGTGTGGTGACGCGGATGTCGCCAGGCACGCCTTCCGTGAATGGATGCTCGCTCTCGTCGAGCCGACCGCGATCGAAGGGAAAGCCGAGCGCCTTCATGACATCGACCGCCAGCTGGCGCTGCTTCGAAGCTGTGAACTTGCCGGTGAGCGGCAGGGGCGGCGTCTTCGCCTGCAGCTCGATAGTCTCGTTGATCAGCGTCGGAAGCTTGCGCGACAGCGCCTTGAACAGCGTATCGATGTCCTGCGTCGTGATGCCGGAGGTGAACTCATCCACGAGTGCATCGTACGGCTGCAGATTGAGGGCCTGTCCGAGCAGCGCCGCCTTGTCGCGCACCAGCGCGACGACTTCCTCGAGGTGAGGCGCAAACACCGAAAAATCACTCTTCTGTCGCGCCTCCATCCACTGCACTTCCGCACGCGAAGTGGCGCGGGCCAGGCGCGAAATCAATGCCGTCGGCGTGGCGATCGCGTGATCGCGCTGGCGGCGCATCTCGCGCAGATTGGCGAGTTGCCAGTCTTCGAGCCCCTGGGAGTTCGCCTGCGCGCGATCGAGCAGGCGCGTCACTCGGGGCGCCGTCAGGAGCGCGTGGTATTCAGTTTCGAGCGCGGCCAGTTGCTCGCCGCGAACATCGGCGCTGCCCCGCGGCATCATTACCGCCGCGTCCCAGCGCAAGAGCGACAACGCACCGCGGAAGGCGTGCAGGCGCCGGAATTCCTGTTCCAGTTGCTGATACGGTGATGCAGGCATGACTCATCTCGCCTTCAGCATTATTGGGGGCGCACGGGTCAGCCATTGATCGGCTAGGGAAGCGCCAAAAGCGTGGGAGCGGAAGGCGCGGCAGTTTACCAGACGGCACCCGTTATGCCGGGTAGTCTGGACACTAAGATCAGCTGGAACAATAGGTTAGAAGTGCCCTGAGCGATTGACAGGCGGCGTGGGATCAGTCGCGGCTGGCGCTCTCGATCTCCTGGCGGACATCGCGCACGCGCGCGCCGTCGCGCACCTTCTGGGTGCCCTCGACGACGATCTGGTCGCCCGGCGCGAGGCCCGAGATGATTTCCACCTTCCCCGGCTTGCGCCGACCGATGCTCACCTCGCGTTTGCGCGCGCGCTCATCGCTCACCAGGAATACGAACTGACGACCTTCCTCGGGCACGAGCGCCTGCTCGGGAATCATCAGCACCTGGCCCCGCTCTTCCTGCAGGCGAACGTTGAGGAACATTCCTGGCTTCAACTTACCGTCGGAGTTGGGCAGTTCCGCGCGTACCGTGATGGCGCGCGTCGTCGGATCGAGGCGCGAGTCGATGCTGACGATCGTTCCTTTGAAGTCGTGATTCGGGAACGCGATGCTGCGCGCCGTGACGGGCAGGCCTTCCTTGATGATGGAGATGAAGGTCTCGGGCACCGCGAAGTCGAGCTTGATGATGCGCGTGTCATCCAGTGTCGTGATGAGCGTGCCGGGACTGATGAGGCTCCCGACGCTGACGCGCCTCAGGCCGGTGCGCCCATCGAACGGCGCGCGAATCACGGTATCGGAAAGTTTGGATTCGGCCGAAGTTACACGCGCCTGATTTGCGAGCAGTGTCGCCTCGAGCTGATCGAGCTGCGACTGCGACAACGCCTGGGTGGCATACAACTCCTCGCTGCGCTTGTACTGACTGCGTGTTTCACTCAGCGCGGCACGCGCCGCGGCGAGATCGGCGCCCGCCTGCACGCTGTCGAGCTCCACCAGCGTAGCACCGCGGCGTACCTGCTGGCCTTCGCGGAAACGAATCGCCGTCACGAGGTTGGAAACCTTGGCCGTGATTTCAACCGCTTCATTGGCGTGAGCGGTGCCGAGCGCTTCGACCTCGTAGGCAAATTCCTCATGTCGCGCTGCATCGGTCACGACGCCGATGGCCGCGTCCGGCCCGCCGCCGAAAGCAGCATTATTCATCGCGTTGGACTTCTCGCCCGAGCAACCAGCGAGGGCGCAAATGACGCCAAGCAGGAGCGCCATGAGCATCGACGAAGAGAAAGTGCGGGAAGGCTTCATGCGAAACGGGCGCTGCTGCGAAGCGCGAAAGTATCTCATTGTTTGCCGCTCGAGAGTATGTCAGGCAGGACGCGGCAATTCGACTTCGATGGCGAGTCCTGGTTCAGCATTGAGCGCACTTACTCGCCCGCCATGCAGCCCGACAATCGCCTTCACAAGCGCCAGGCCGACGCCGAAGCCGCTGCTGGTGCGGGCCGTATCCACGCGATAGAAGCGCTCGAAGAGATGCGCCAGCGCATCCGGCGGAACGCCCGGGCCGTGATCGCGCACGACGACGCGTGTCGCTGCATTGGCTTGGAGGTCCACGTCGATCTGGCCGCCGCCGTGGTGCACAGCATTTTCAAGCAGGTTCTGCGCGACCTGGAACAACAGGTCGCGATCTCCCGTCACCATCGCCGGCTGCAGTCGCGCCACGATATGCATGCCACGCTCGACGGCCACTGCTTCGTACAAGTCGACTGCATCCTGCCAGACGGCGCGCAGATCGACGCTGTCGCGGCGCGGCCCGAAACTGCCCGCTTCGATGCGCGCGAGGCGCAGCAGCGCTGAAAATGTCGCGAGCATGTCGTCGATGCGCTCGATTGCCTGGTTGACCCGCTCGCGGCTCGCGGCATCGAGGCGCGAGTCGCGGCTGAGCTCATCGAGTTCGTTGCGCAGGCTCGCCACCGGGCGGCGCATGTCGTGAGCGATCGCGCTGCTGATGTGGCGCGCACCGTCGACGAGTGTCGCGATACGATCGAACGCCGAGTTGAATCGTCGTGCGAGTTGATCGAGCTCATCACCGGTGCCACTCAGCGGCAGGCGTTGCGTCAGATCGCCGTTCTCGATGGCATCAACGCGCGCGGCCATCTTCGAGATGCGCCAGCGAAACAGCAGGATGGCAATCGTGCCGATGGCGCCGCAGGCAAGGAGACCGAGAATCGTCGCGCTCCAAAGCTGGGTCCTGAGGTGCTGATCGATCCGACGCAGTGGTGAGCGCCTGCCGACAAGGAGCAGCTGATCGCCGTTGAGCTCAAACACGCGGCCTTCGAGCGCCAGACCATCGCGCTGCGGCACGCTGAACCACGGGCTCTCACGTTGAGGCACTCCATCGGGCCAGGACTTGAGGTTGCCGGCGAGCACCTTGCCGTCTGCGTCGTTCAGCAGGTAGACGGCATCCGGATCTGCCGGTGCGCGCACCCGCAGCTCGATAGTTTCCGTCAGGGCTTCAACGCCCTTTTCGTGGTAGTGCTCATCGAGCCCCTGGATCTCCTCGGCAATTGCCTCGCGGACCTGCTTGTCGAGATCGTCGACCGATTCGCGATACACCGGCCACAAAGCGAGCGCCAACACGATCGCCGCGGCGAGCGGCAGACACCACGTTAGCAGATAGACGGGACTTCTAATCCGACGCCAGACCAAGCCGGTATCCCGAGCCACGGACAGTGTGCAGCAGCGGCTGCGTGGTACCGCGATCGATCTTGGCACGCAGATTCGAGATGTGCACGTCGATCACGTTGGTGCGCGGATCAAAATGGTAGTCCCACACGCCTTCGAGCAGCATCGTGCGCGTGACCACCTGGTCGGCATGCCGCATCAGGAACTCTAGGAGCTGGAACTCCTTGGGCTGCAGGTCGACCTTGCTACCGGCGCGTTTCACGCTGCGCTTGAGCAGGTCCATCTCGAGATCGGCTACGCGCAGCACCGTGATGGGACCGGATGTGTTCGCCGAGCCGCGCCGCTGCAACACTTCGAGCCGCGCGACGAGCTCGCTCACCGCGAATGGCTTGACGAGGTAGTCATCCCCGCCGGCACGCAGGCCCGAGACGCGGTCATCGACATCGCCGAGCGCACTCAGGATCAGCACCGGTGTGTCGATGCTCGATCCACGCAGGGCGCGCAGGATCGCCAGGCCATCGACATGCGGGAGCATGCGATCGAGGACTACCGCCTGGTAGGGCTCGCTCATGGCGAGGAACAGCCCATCGCGGCCGTCGCTCGCCAGGTCCACGGTATGCCCCGCTTCCTTCAGGCCCCGCTCGATGAAGCGCGCCACTTCGCGATCGTCTTCAACTACGAGTATCCGCATGCGTGAAGTCTAGCGCCGCAGGCAGGGCCTACGCATTCATTGCTGTGCGAGAAGCGTAGCGGCGAGGCGGGCGTAGTCGCCCTCGAAGTGGTGTCCGCCAGGAAGCTCGATCACCTTGAAGCGTTCGCGATCCAGCCGCGGGCAGAGCGTGCCGGAGTCATCGTGCGCGTAAATGCAAATGAATGGGGTCTTGAGGCGTTCCACTTCGGGCACGATCGGCAGGCCGCTGCGGTGCCGCCCCACCCAATCGGTGAGATGGAATTCAAACTGTGCTTCGGTGCCGGGCGCAAGAGCAGCGGCGAGCGCAACCCGACCGAGGGTGTCGGCGCTGAGTCGGTTGAGCGCGAATGGCAACACCTCGGCACCCATTGAGTAGCCGATCACGAGCGCGTGCGTCTTGTGCCATTGCTGCAGGTAGTAGCGAATCACCCGGTCCAGATCTGCACCGGTTTCTTCAGGCGTGCGCGCTTTCCAGAAGTACTGCAGTGTGGAAAGGCCGACCACCGGGATGCCGCGTGAGGCAAGATCCGTGGCAAGACCGCGATCAAGCCCCGCCCAGCCACCATCACCGGTCAGGATTACTGCGAAGCTATCGCCACCGGCCTTCTCGGCTGGCACTTCCACCAGCGGCAGGTTGCCGAGCGTCGTTGTCGAAGTCGCTTCGCGCGGGGTTGCTGCCTCGGTCAGCGCCTCATAGGCGCTCAGAAACTGTGGCAGCCAATTCTTCGGCACCGAGTAGCCATGGCCGACATTCGGCAGCATCACGAGCTGCGCGTTGCCGATCGGCGCCACGAAATCGTGGCTGCGCTGCGGGTCGCAGACCTGGTCGAGATCGCCCTGCAGTACGATCCAACGCGCCGGCGTGCTCGACACGGGCTGAATGTCGAAACCCGGTGGTGGGGTGTGCCGGACCACAGTTCGCAGCAGGTTCTCCTCGCACAAGGGGGTCGGCGCCTCCAGGTCCGGCCCAAACCCGAGACTCAGTGCGCCCGCGAAGGTGCCGACTGGCGCCTGCAACAAGAGCGCATACGCGAGAGTGGCGCCGGAGCTGTAACCCACGAGTATCGGGTAGTGATACTGGGATAGAGCGAAGCGCGCCTCCAGGCTGTGAGCGAGCTGCTCGAACTGCGCCGCCGGATATGTACAGCCACGATCGCGAAGCGGAGCGAGCTTTATTACCCGACGAATGTCGACGCCAGCGACCAGTGCGCCGCGCGCTGCGAGCGCGCGCGCCATGTCGACCACGCCGCGATTCCAGCCGCCGTCGCCCGAAATGAACAAGGCCACGCTCCGCGGCATGCCGCTCGGCTGGTACACGGTGATCGGGCCGAGCTCCTCGAAGTCAAACGTGGTAACGAGGGACGAGGAGCTTGCGGCGGGCGCCGGAGTGGCCGCAGGAACCGCGGCGCATGCGCTGATCATCCAGAGCAGGCCGAAGAGCACCAGGCCGCGCTTCATGAACTCACGCGGCTTCCAAATGGTTCGGGGTTGCTCCCGGGGCTCGCGTGACAGGCGTCGTGCGCATGCCGCTGCCGATCAGGCGCGTGACATCGAGCAGAACTCGCGGCAGCGCGAGGCCTCCTGGCGCGGCGAGATAACGCGGTCGCCAATGCGGTCCGAATTTTGCCTTGTAGCGACGCAAGCCTTCGAAGTTGTAGAAGCGTTGGCCGCGGCGAGCGATGAGGTCGAGCAGCCGCTGCCAGCGCGAGGCAAGGCGATGGCGCGCCATTCCCGAGAGCGGCGCCATCCCGAGGTTGAACGAGTGATAGCCCTGTGCTTTTCCCCACAGCATCGTTTCGATGAGCAGGAAATCCATCACCCCGGCCGGTGCATCACGCATCTGTCTCATCAGGTCGACCGATAACTCGTGGCCCGCCGGCGCCAGCCACAAATTCGCGAACGCGATCGGCTGCTTGCCCCGAAAAACCAGCGCGCAGGGAAAGCGCCGCACGTAGTCGGGCGCAAAGTATCCCAACGAGAAGCCCTTTTCCGCCCCGGCCTTGTCCTGCAGCCAGTCATCAGAAATGTTTCTGAGCTCCTCCAGCCACGTCTCGATTTCATTGGCCGGCACCACGGAGAATCGCAGGCCTTCGCGCAGTGCACGGTTGCGCGCGCCGCGGAGGCTGGCACGGGAGCTGCCTTCGAGGGTGAAGCCGTCGAGATCGACGATCGCCTCCTCGCCGAGCTTCACCAGTGACAACCCGAGATCGAGATATCTCTCCAGGTCCTCGTTCCCGATCTGGTAGAAAACGCAATTGAGCCCGCGCCGATCCGCCAGCTCGCGAAATGCCCAGCGCAACTCATTGCGGCTCGCGACGTCGCCGACCGGGTCGCCCATCGCGATCAGCGAATCACCCGCACTCTGGTACATGATGAATCCGCGTCGATCGGCGCTGCTCAGGATCGCCTTGTCGCCCAGGTAGGCGAGCAGCGGTTGCGTTTCAGTCGCGCGCTCGAGAATCGGCTTGAGCGCATCGAGAACCGGTTCCTCAGGCGTGGGCTCGGTGCCGCGCGCCGGACGCAACAGCTCGCGCAAGGCGAGTGCCGAGAGCACCACGACCACGACGACGAGCGCACGCAGTGCACGCGGCGCATCGCCCGCTGCTTCGAATTGCCATAGCAGCTGGTGCTGATAAGGCAGGTGCCGGTATGCGAACAGCATGAGCCAGGCGGTGCCGAAGACGACGACGATGACGTTGCGCCACCAGATCCACGAGAAGCGCGCTTCAAACAGGGCCGCCGGACGATAAAAACGGCGTCTGCCGATCCACAGCGCAAGTGCCAGCACGATCATCATGATGGTCAGGAGCGGCGGATCGCTGCGTAGGGTGGAAAGCAGTGCCGCTGCGCCTAATGCGCCAAAAGTAAGCACCCAGGCGCCGTGATTGCGCTGCTGAATGCCGCGCGCGAGCACGAGCAGCGCGACGCCGATCAGGCTCGCGGTGAGATGCGAAACCTCCAGCAGCGCGAGCGGCGTACCGCCCCGTGCCTCGCGCGGCAGCGGCAACGAGCCCGCGAGCAGCAGCCAGGCGCCCGCTCCGAAAACAGCGATCGCGGCCAACGCAGGCGTCACATCGCCCAGCAATCGGCCGATCGTGCGGCTGCGATTGCGGAACACGACCGCGGCTGGTGCCGCGATCCCGATGACGAGCGGCAGTACGTAGTACACGACGCGGTACACAAGGATCGATGCGAGCAGCTCGCTGGTATTGACCTGTGGCATCAGGCGCAGCAGCACCCACTCGAACACGCCGAGCCCTGCGGGCACCGTGGAAACGAGTCCCGCCAGGATCGCAACGAGATACAGGCCGATGAAGTTTGGAAAGCTGATCGCAGCTGTCGATGGCAACAGGAAGTAGAGAGTCGCTGCCGCGCAGGCGAGCTCGGCGATGCTGACGACAAGCGCCACGCAGGCATCGCGACGTGCCGGAAGGACCAGGCGAAACTTGCGCCACTCGAGCGCCGTAGGTGCATCCCGCAGGGAGATCATGAGCGCGATCAGAGCGATGAGCGCGAGGCCCCCGACAGAGCGCCACAGCGCTGTACCTCCCCAAAGCACTGCGGCCAGCTGCCCGGGCACCAGCACTGCGGTGATTGCGCCCAAAGCCCACGCGCCCAACAGAAACCCGGTCGTGGTGTGAAACACGATCTGCCCGACATCGGCTGGCGTGCATCCGCTGTCGCTGTAGCCCTTCAGGCGGATAGCGCCACCGGTCAGATACGCGAAGCCGAGCGAATGGCCCAACGCGTTGGCCATGAACGCGGTGCCGACCATGCGCATTCGCGAAACCTTGCGACCGACCGCGCGCAGTCCCTGCCAGTCGAAGACAGTGAGCAGCGCATAGCTCGCCACCATCGCCGCGACGCTTGCGGCCAGTGCGCCCCACGAGAGCGCGTGGATGTCCGCGCGCAAGTGTCCCCAGGTCAGGCCATGGAAGGACTTTTCGAGCGCAATGGTGACGAGTATCAGCGCGCCGATGCTGAGCACCGCGCGAGCGGGGCCCGAGCTGAGCCTGCTCATTCGAAGGCTGTCTCCTAGGGCAACTCTGCGCCGGTTTCATGGGCGCGACCGTCCCTCCGCAAGCTTCTGGCTAGGCGCGAGGCGCAGTCGATATGTCGATATCGACAAGACTCGCAACGACGCCAGAAGCTTGCCGAGGACGGTCCCGTCCGGGTTGCGGCGCGAACGGGCAGCTGCGTCGTTGCACCGCTTGCCAATGGAATTGACCATCGGCTGCACGGTGCGCCTAGCATCTGCACCGTTGGCGACGCAACGCGCTCCATGAAACCGGTGCAGAGTTGCCCTGACAGGGATTGCAACGCCGCGATCCGGAGTGGTGACAGCCTGCACCACCCCGGCTTGAGGGGTGATTCGCGGACTCTTAAGAGTGCTTAATCCGGGCGGATTTCAGGGCTCAGGATCCGTTCCGTCCGGGATGCTCTCGAACAGCACCGTACTCAGATAGCGTTCGGCCGTATCAGGGAGCATGGCGAGGATCACGTCCCCCTTCTTGGCCTTGCTCGCAACCTTGAGCGCAGCGGCAAACGTGGCACCTGAGGAAATGCCGCAGAAGATCCCTTCGCTCTTTGAGAGCGAGCGCGCGGTCTCGACCGCTTCCGTGTCGGTCACCGGAATGATCTCATCGGCAACTTCGCGATCGAGCACCGCCGGGATGAAGTCCGGAGTCCAGCCCTGGATCTTGTGCGGCTTCCACTCGCGTCCCGAGAGCATGGCGGCGCCGTCCGGCTCGCTCACGGTGATGCGCACGTCGGGCCGCGCCAGCTTGATCATCTGGCCTGCACCGGTGAGTGTTCCGCCCGTTCCCCAGCCCGTCACCCAGTGATCGAGCCGCTGGCCGGCGAAGTCGCTGAGGATTTCCGGTCCAGTCGTATTGCGGTGGTATTCCGGATTGGCCTGATTCTCGAACTGGCGCGCGAGAAACCAGCCGTGCTTCTTCGCCAGTTCCTCGGCCTTGCGCACCATGCCCGAGCCGCGTTCGGCAGCCGGTGTGAGGATCACACGCGCGCCGAGCATGCGCATGATCTTGCGCCGCTCGACCGAGAAGCTCTCGGCCATGGTTGCAACGAATGGATAACCCTTCGCGGCGCACACCATGGCGAGCGCGATACCGGTGTTGCCCGAGGTTGCCTCGACCACCGTCTGCCCGGGACGTATCGTCCCGCGGCGTTCCGCATCCTCGATGATTCCGATCGCCAGTCGATCCTTGACCGACCCCAGCGGGTTGAAAAACTCGCATTTCACATACATCGTCACATGTGAAGGAGCAAGCCGGTTGATGCGCACAATCGGTGTCTTGCCGATGGTGCCGAGGATGTTGTCGTAGATCATCGTGGCTCCTTGGGCACGTAGGTACCCCCGGGCGGGGGCTGGGCGGGCCAGGGCAGCTCTGCACGGGTTTCATGGCCGCGACCGTGCCTCCGCAAGCTTCTGGCTAGGCGCGAGGCGCAGTCGATATGTCAATATCGACAAGACTCGCAACGACGCCAGCAGCTTGCCGAGGCCGGTCCCGTACGGGTTGCGTCGCGAACGGGCAGCTGCGTCGTTGCACCGCTTGCCAAGGGAATCGACCATTGGCTGCACGGTGCGCCCAGCATCTGCACCGTTGGCGACGCAACGCGCCTCATGAAACCCGTGCAGAGCTGCCCTAGTGTCCTGACTTCGCCGCGACTTCTCAAGTTCAGGCGCATCAATCAGGTACACTGCCCGCCATGGGGTCCGAACGTACCATCAAGAAGTACGCGAATCGGCGACTTTACGATTCGACCGTGAGCCGACACGTCACGCTGGAAGACATCCGTGCCCTGATCATCGAAGGCGAGAAGATCCGCGTGGTCGAAGACAAGACCGGCGCGGACATCACGCGCCTCATCCTGTTGCAGGTCATCGCCGAGCAGGAGCAGTTCGGCCAGCCGATCCTGTCGACGCAATTCCTTGAGTCGATCATCCGCGTTTACGGCAACGGCAAGCACGAAGCCATGACGTGTTGCCTGCAGGAAAGCGTCGCAAGTTTCCTGCGCGATCAGAATGCGCCGTCTGCAATTGTTGGTGACGTCGAGGCCCACAAGCGCAACGGCAGCGACTAGTCGACCACTGTCACTTCGCCTTGGCCGTCTGCTCATCCGGCTTGCCTTCCTTTGCCGGCGCGCTCAGCTTCTCGGTGAACCAATCGCGGATCAGCGTCAGGCGTGCGACGCGCTGGCTCGGCCGGCCCTCGCGGCTCATGCCGTGCGAGGAGTCGGGAAACACCGCGAGTTTCGCGGGCTTCTTCAACATCTTGAGCGCAGTGTAGAACTGCAGGCCCTGGTCGAGCGCCGTGCGATAGTCCTGCTCGTTGTGAATCACAAGCACCGGCGTCGTCACCTGGTCCACGTGGGAGAGCGGCGAGCGCTCCAGGTAATCCGCGTTGTCACGCCAGGGGAAGTCGTGGAACCAGTGCGTGACGAAGTAGTAATTGAGGTCGGACGTGCCGACAAAACTGAACCAGTTGGTCACCGCGCGCTCGACGACAGCGGCCTGAAAACGTCCGGTCTGCCCGACGGTCCAGCTCGTCAGCAGGCCTCCCCCGCTGCCGCCCGCAACACCCAGGCGTTTCTCATCGACGTAGCCGCGCTCCAGAATCTGGTCGACTCCAGCCATCAGGTCGCGATAGTCATCCCCCGGATAGCGGTACTGGATGATGTTGGCGAACTCCTCCCCGTAGCCGGTGCTGCCGCGCGGATTGGTGATCAGGATCACGAAGCCGGATTGCGCCAGCACCTGGAACTCGTGGAAGAAGCTGGTTCCGTACATCGCGTGGGGACCACCATGGATGTAGAGAATCATCGGGTACTTGCGGCCCGCATCGAATCCAGGTGGCTTGATGATCCAGCCCTGGATCGGCCGTCCATCGAAAGAGTTGTAGGTGATTTCCTCGTACTGCGAAAACCCAGCGGCGGGCACCAGCCCTGCGGTATGCGATGAGACTTGTTTCCAGGGCTTGTCGATCGCAGACGCGGCGAACTGGTAGATCTCGGTAGGCTGCGCCGATGAATTGAAGGCCGCCGCGACTGTGCCGTTGCGACTCAGGCTGAAGTCGCGTACCTCGCCCTGCTTCAGGTGGCTGAGCTCCGTGTATTTGCCGCTCGCCACATCGACACTGAACAGACGCCCCTGGCCGCGATCGGCCGCGACGACCAGCAGGCTGCGCGAATCCGCGAACCACGCCATGCGCCTGCCATTGGCGCCGGGCGCGGTGGCATCGTTTATCGTCGTCTCGCCGACGCTCCGATCGAGCGCCACTGCCAGCTCGCGAATGTCCGAGCCATCGGTGCGCATCAGATAGAGATTGGTAACAGTGCTGCTGCGTGGCGGGTTGGCCTCGTCAAAACCAGTGAACGCGATCCACTTGCCATCCGGCGACGGCAGCGGCTCCCCATCTGGTCCCCGGCGATCGGTGAGTGCGCGCGGTGCCGCGCTCCCGTCGCTCGCGACTGCAAAGATCTCGCTGTCGTCGGCGGCGTAGTCGGCATCCTGGCGGCCATTGGCGCTGAACAGGATCGAGCGCCCATCGACCGACCATGCAGGCTCACCGACATTGAACGTGGTCCTGGTAATACGCTGTCCCGCCTGCTTCGGCCCCGCCATCGTCGACACGACCCAGACCTGGGCGCGCTTGCTGGTGCGATAGCCGGGCACGCCGTCGTTGCGATAAATGAGATCTTCGGTCACGAACGGTGGCTTGGCAGGCGGATGATCCTTGTCCTTCGGCGCTGGTTTCTCGTCTTCATACCCGGGATCGCCGGCGAGCGCGGTTCGCGATGTAAACGCGATGCGCTTGCCGTCCGGCGACCAGGCGAATGCACCGACACCGTCCGCGTCGCTCGTGAGCTGCCACGCTTCGCCACCTGCCAGTTCCAGGATGAAGATCTGACGCTTCTCGGTGCGCCCGGAAATGAAGGCGATGCGGCGGCTATCCGGCGACCAGCGCGGCGCAGAATCGTTGCTGCCGGACGTGAGTACGCGCGGCGAACTCCCATCGGTCGCGATCCACAGCTCCCGCGCGTAGTCATCCCGATCGCGATCTACCCGGGCGTGCACGTAGACGATCTGCCGTCCGTCGGGGGAGATCTGCGGATCACCGACGAACTGCCAGTCGAACAACGAATCCGGGCCGAAGGCACCGTTAGCGGAGCTCGCGACGTCCGCGGAAAGTAAACAGGCCAGAAAAAGAAGCGCGCGTGCGGTCACGAAGGCACCCTGGATTGCGGCGGAAGGAGGCGCAATGATCGGGCCAACGCGCGTTCACGACAACAGGCAATTCAGGTCCGCTATCATGCATCGCATGGCGGATGTGATCTTCCTCGGCCCGCAGTTTCGCGAGCCTAACCTCGCTTTCGCGCTACGCCAGCTGTCGCTGGCAGGGCCGCTGGTCTCGATCTCGGCCGGCTGGCAGGAACGGGAAGCGGAGATCGACGAATTACGCGCACACGTCGCTGCACCCGTCACGGACCTGGCGTTGTATGCACGCGCCGAAGAGGTGCTGGGCACCGATGCGGAGTTGCAGAGCGCATATCGCGCACGCCAGTCGCGCCTGCGCGAAATGCAGGACCTGTATCGTCTGCGCCTCGCTCATGCCGTTGCGGCGACCCGCGAGCTCCTCGAACGCGACGGCGATCCACAACTGGTTCGGCGTGCGCGTCGTTCCGCGCTGCATGTGTTGCGCGCGCTCGATCGCGAGCATCTTTGCGGCATCGAACGCGAACATGCCGCATTTCGTCGCAAGCTACGCGTGCAGCAGCGCGCACCCGTCGTCTCGCACATCGAGGCCTTGCGCCGCCTCATCCAGGGTGCGGCCGCGGTACTGATCGCGGGCGGCCATGTCGCCGTGCTTGCGAACCGATTGCGCCTCTTTGATCTGCAGCGGCTGCTCGCCGGAAAGACAATAATTGCCTGGTCGGCCGGCGCGATGGCGTTGAGCGAACGCATCGTTTTGTTTCACGATCACCCGCCGCAGGGTGCTGGCATTGCGGAGGTATTCGACGCGGGGCTCGGCCTGGCACGCGGCGTTGTGCCGCTACCCTCGGCACAGACCCGCCTTGCGTTGCACGAGTACGACAGCGTGGCTCAGTTCGTGCGCCGTTTCGCGCCGGCGCGTTGCCTCACGCTCGATGAAGGCTCCTTCGTTCACTGGCGCGAAGGTCGACTGGCCAGCACGTACGCTTCCTGGCAGCTGAGTCGCAGCGGCGCGCTGGCCGAGATTCGCACCGCATGAGCGCCAGGGTAGCCAGCCTGCGTGATCTGCTCGGCAGCGGTCGCCCTGAGCCCGAGACCGTCGATGCGTTCATCGCGACGAATCGCTTTCCAATCGTCGACCCGACCGGAGTGACCTTCGTTTATCGCGGCGAGGCGGACACAGTGCTGCTGCGCTGCTGGATATACGGATTGCCGACCGCGCAACAGCTCGAGCGCGTACCGGACACGGACCTCTGGTTGTTGCGAATCGATCTGCCTGCCCAACTCGCGAATCGAATACAAGTTCGAGATCGTTCGCGGCCCCGACAGTGAATGGATCACCGATCCGCTCAACCCCGTAAAGGCAGCAGACCCCTTCGGAGCCAACTCAGTCTGCCAGGGCTACGGCTACGAGCGCCCGCGGTGGACATTCCCGGATCCACAGGTGCGGCTCGGAGCATTGGAAGAGCTGACCCTGAGCAGCGCAGCGCTCGATTCGAAGCAACAACTCCTCACCTACATTCCGGCACGGTTCCGGCGCAGCCGCCGATATCCGCTCGTGATCGCGCACGATGGCGAGGACTATCTGCGCTTCGCCCACCTGAAGACCGTGCTCGACAACCTGATCCATCGGCTCGAGATTCCGCCGCTGATTGTTTGCCTCACTCAGTCACGCGATCGCCTGGCGGAGTATGCGGGCGATATCGAGCACGCACGTTTTCTCGTCGAGGAAGTATTGCCGCTGATGCGCTCGCATTACCCGCTGATCGATGAAGCCGCCGGCCGGGGCCTGATGGGGGCAAGCTTCGGCGCTGTGGCCTCGCTCCACACCGCGTGGCGCTACCCCGGCTTGTTTGGACGCCTGCTGTTGCAGTCGGGCTCGTTCGCTTTCGCCGATATCGGCCATCATCGCCGCGGGCCGGTCTTCGATCCCGTCGCCCGCTTCGTCAACGAGTTTCGCGCCGCCCCGGGGAGGCCCGCGGACCGGATGTACCTGAGTTGCGGCATCTATGAATCGCTCATCTACGAGAACCGCTCGATCGTGCCGCTCCTCAACACCCAGGGCATCGAGGTGCGCTACGAGGAGGTTCGCGATGGCCACAACTGGCAGAACTGGCGCGACCGGCTGCGCACCGGGCTCTCGTGGCTGTTTCCGGGTCCGTTGTGGATGGTGTATGAATAGCTGATGGCCCACCTCACCCGCCAAATCGGTCTGTCGCTCGGCGCTGATATCTGCTGGCCGATCTGCTTCGAGGCGATCATGCGCCGGCTCAAGCTCAATATTCCGTGGCACGGCGACACGCTGGGCTTCGAAGTGAGCCGCGTCACCATCGAGCCTTTCAACCTGTGCCAGCCCTGTCGCTACGATGTCGTGATCGACCGCCTCACGCACTGGTATCACGTCAGCCGCGAGTGGATCAAAAAGGCCGTGGTGCTGGATGACCTTTACGTCTTCAACAATCCGTGGTCGATCCAGGCAAACGAAAAGCACACCACCTACTGCGCGATGATGCGTCTCGGCCTGCCGATTCCCGAAACGTGGATGATTCCGCCCAAGTCGTATGACAAGAGCGCCGATCTCGAGGCGACGCTGCAACAGTACGCGCGGCTCTTCGATGTCGGCGCGATCGGCAAGCAGGTCGGCTACCCGCTGTTCATGAAGCCCTACGACGGCGGCGGCTGGGTCGGCGTCACCAAGATCGACGATGAGGCGGCGTTGCGCGCGGCGTACGAAGCCAGCGGCACGAAGATCATGCATCTGCAGGCGGGCGTGATCCCTTACGACCGATTCGTCCGCTGCGTTGGCCTCGGACCACAGACGCGCGTCGTGAACTACGACCCGTCCGCGCCGCTTCACGATCGTTACCGGATGGAGCGTGACTTCATCTCCGCCGATGAGCAGCGCAAGCTCCAGGACATCACGCTCACCATCAACGCCTTCTTCGGCTGGGACTTCAATTCATGCGAGGCCCTGCTCAAGGGCGGTGAGTGGTACCCGATCGATTTCGCGAACGCCTGTCCCGATTCGCAGGTGACCTCGCTTCACTATCATTTCCCCTGGCTCATCAAGGCGAACCTGCGCTGGTCGATCTTTTGCGCCGCGACCAAGCGCCGGGTGCGCAGGAATCTCGATTGGGAGCCGTATTTCAGGATTGCCGCCAAGGATCTGTCGCCGCACGAAAAGCTGCGCGGCTATGCGCTCCTCGCCCGCGAGCATTTCGCCACGGACTCGTTCCGCGAGTTCTGCGCGCAGCACCTGGCGCATCTCGATGAGGTCGCGCATGAATTCTTCGGCACCAGCGAAGCGCGCGATGCAATCCGCAAGAAAGTGACGGCCCTTTACCCGGCGCACGAAATCGAACAGTTCACGGAGCTGTTTTTCAATCGCATCCAGGAATGGCGCAAGGTCGAAGGCAGGACCACCGCCATTTGACTACGCGCGCTCCCGAGGCGCACACCAGCAGGAAAGTAATGGATAAGAAAAACTGGAGCTGGAATACGCAACGCCTCCCCGAAGCGGCGCGCGTCGTACGCTGGGGTCACTTCGGCACGCCTGTGCTGCTGTTTTCGACTGCCGGTGGAGACTACGAGGAAGTCGAGCGCTTCCACCTCGTCCGCGTGCTCGGCGATCTGATCGATGCGGGGCGCATCAAGGTCTACTCGGTAGACAGCATCGCGGGGAAGACCTGGCTGCAGGGCACACATTCGCCCGAATACTGTTCGCGCGTGCAGAACCTGTTCGATGCCTACATCTACAACGAGGTGGTTGCGCTCATCCGTGAAGACTGCGCCAGCAACGAGATCGAAGTCGTGGCGGCGGGCGCTTCCATCGGCGCGTTCAACGCGGTCGCCAGCATTTGCCGGCACCCGGACGTTTTCAAGCTCGCGGTGGCGATGAGCGGAACCTTTGACCTGTCGAAGTATCTCGACGGCAAGATCAACCAGGACTTCTACTTTTCATCGCCGCTTCATTACCTGCCGGGACTCGAGGACGGACCCCAACTGCAGCAGTTGCGGAAACGGTTCATCGTCATTCCGACCGGTGAAGGCGACTGGGAGGATCCCAGTGAGTCATGGAGGATCGCCCACGTCCTGGGCGCCAAGGGCGTGCCGAATCGCGTGGACCTCTGGGGCCGTGACCGCCACCACAACTGGGTCACGTGGCGCGAGATGCTGCCGAAGTATCTCGGCGAGTTGGTCTGACGCGTGGCTGACCTGCTCAACAATCCTTGGATCGGCAACATCCTCTCCGAGCTCGCCGTCGCGCTGCTTCTGTTCGCGGGCGGTTTCCTGATCGGCAGGTATCGCGAGCGCGGGCGCCAGCAGGGCCGCAGCCTCGATGACTATGATTTCTATCCCTACGAGCCGACGCCCGAGAACTTCGCCGAGTTCAACCTGCGCGACTTTCGCCTCGGCATTCACTATTTCCTGCGCAACACGGATGCACGCGCCGCGCGACAGTTGATCTTCATCGGTGAACAGAACAACGTGCGCGACCTGCTGGACGCCCAGGAGCGGCCGGCGTACGAGAAACTCTTCGCGAAATACCACGGCGCTGGTGTCGTGGACGACACGCGAGAGTTCCTGGAGAACTTCCGCAATCTCGCGCGCCTGATCGGGCGGACTTTTCCCAACATGGGAATTGAGGTGCTGCTGCACGATCTCTCCAACCCGAGCCGCTCGATTACCGCCATAGAAGGGGGCGAAGTGACGGGACGCTCGCTCGAAATGGGCACGACGACCCTGCTCATCGATCTCAAGAAGCGCCGGGCGCTCAACCAGGACAAGCTCAACTACGAGCTCAACATCGGCGCACGCCGCTTCAAGTGCACCACGATTCCCATCGTGCGCAAGGACTATGGCGTGGTCGGCGCCGTGTGCATCAACATCGACATCAACTACATTCGCGATGAGGTCACGCAGTCAGCGGAACGTATCGCGGAGTTCTTCCGCTGCTACGCGCGCACCGACATGCAGCTCGAGGAGAATATCCTGAGCAAGGACGAGTACCAGAAGGCGTTGCGCGGCAAGAAGCACTACCACGATGCCAGCTACTAGCTGGGTTTCGGGGCCGCTTTGTCCCAGTCCTTTTTCCCTTCGTCCTTGCCGGCGACCGAGTAGAGCACCTGGGCGTTGCGGGTCTTCTGGAAGTCCTCGAGCGATTGGCCGCGCATGGCCGCGTAGATGTGCAGGTTCGTCGTGCCAATCACGGCGCCGAGCTTCTCGAGCATGAAGAAAATCACGCCGTAGTGAATCATCGCGCGCCAGTCGCGCCGCCGGACCATATCGCGCTCTTCCTCGGTGAGCTCCGCCGCCTCGAACAGCGGCTCCGGATTCGCAAGGAACTGCTTGCGATATTCGGGCTGGATGAGCCGGTGCAGAAACTCGTTGAGCCGAAACGCCTTCACGCTGCGCTCGAGGGTGAAGGGATATGTGCCTTCGAGCTTTTCGATGCCCGCAAGCTCCTTGCCGATGCGCTCGCGATACGCGGGCAAGGATTCGCCCTCCGCATCCGGACCGTCGTCTTCGAGGATCAGCGTGGCGATCGGCGTCATCGACGGCAGGTAGTACGCCTGGTGCAGCTTCTTCACCCTGGGCGCGAGCGCGCCGCGCATGATGAGCCACATGACCACCTCCGAGCCCTCGAGACCGCCGCGCGTCGCGTAATCCGCGATCGTGATGTCGGCGAGCTTCTTCGGATCCGTCACCAGCGTGTCCATGAACTCCATGTCCCACGGCGTGTTGTTGAAGCCAGCGCGCTCGCCGTGCACCTGGTGCGACAGCCCGCCGGTACCGACGATCGCGACCTTGATGTCCTCGGGATAGCTCTGGATCGCCTTGCGCAGCGCGCGGCCAAGCTTGAAGCAGCGCCGCGCCGTGGGCGTCGGGAATTCGAGCACGCCGACCTGCAGGGGCACGATCGCGCCGGGCCAAGTGGGGTCGTGCGGCCACAGCAGTGACAGCGGTGAGAACGCCCCGTGATCGAGCCCCTTGCCCTGGAAATACGACAGGTCGAACTCGTCTGCCACGAGACCGGAGGCGATGTGTTGCGCTAGCCTGGGGTGCCCTTTGATCGGCGGCAGAGCGCGCGGACCGCCGCCTTCGTCCGCGACCGGGTACTCGGTGCCGATGCCGAGCGCGAAGTGCGAGTAGTGATCGAAGAAGAACGATGTCACGTGATCGTTGTAGATGAAGAACAGCACGTCGGGCTTCTTGGCCGCGAGCCACTGCTGAACGGGCTTGTAGCCTTCGAAGATCGGCGCCCACACCGGGTCGCGTTGCTTGCCGGTATCGAGCGCAAAACCGATCGTCGGCGTGTGCGACGTGGCGATTCCGCCCACTATCTTGGCCATGACTGGTGCTCCTGCGCGGAAGCCGGAATTGTATACGGCGCGGCGTTGCGGCTCACTTCGCCGTCTGCGCTGCGCTCCGCACCTCGTCCTCGGTAAACACCGCAAAGACAAACGGCTGCGATTCGAGAAAACGAGCGAGATCGTGCAGCGTCAATCCGAGCTGGGTGAGACGGTCAGCGTCGACAAAAATCTGGCTGTTTTCGGGCTCGTAGAGGGTCACGAGATGCTTCCCTTCCCGGTCGAACCTCTCGTGGAGCAGGTCGACGAGCGTTGGTGCGAAATGCCGGCGATCGGGTGAGGACGGCTCGGAAGGCATTCCATGGTCGGCGGTCACGGCGAGCAGGTAGTCCTTCCCGACCTTGTCCTCGAGCGCGTGCAGCATCCGCGAGACTTGGCGGTCCATTTCGCCGAGCGTCACGCGCAGCTCATTCGAATCCGGGCCGTACCTGTGGCCGACATAGTCCGCGCCCTTGAGGTTCATCAGGATGAGATCCGCAACATCGTCTTTTCCCAGCGGCTCATGCTCGATCATCGCGGTCATCGCATCGGCTTCGAACCGAGGAAAGAGCGCGGAATACCGCACCGACGCCGTCGAATCGACTCTTGTGTCCCAACCATTGCCCGCCTTCGGCCACACCGTTCTCGCGTTTTGTTCCTTGAGGTAGACCGGTAACCGGAAGCATGCGGAGTTCGCATTCCAATCGCCGCTCTGCGGATTGTAGCTGGCGAGAATGACGGGTGACCCATTCAGCTGGCAGCTCCCATGCCCCGCGAGCGGTGTTGCCGCACGCTCGACACTGGCCTGCGCAACGACGATGGCGCGCCCGGCCGTCTCGAGTTGCCACACATCCGCAAGGGTCATCGCCACCAGGTCTGCGGGGGTTCCGCCCTCGAACATGTCGTGGCGGCGGCGCTGTACGCGGTCATAGATATTGTTGCCGGTAATGCCATGCACACGAGGATCCGCTCCAGTGGCGAGCGTCGAATGCCCTACCGAAGTGTTCGTGGGGAAGAAATTCACGCTTGCCTGGCTGAACCAGGCAGCGCGCTCTCGGAGAGCAGTGAGCGTCGGCATGGACGCGGCATAGCGATCGAGGTAGTCACGGCGCATCCCGTCGAGGACCAGCAGCATGACCACTCTCGGTGGCACGAAGTCTGACTGCAGAATCGGCAGCACGTGACCCGTCGCGGTCGGCGGCATGCGCGTGCCGAGCGCGGCCGCCAGCGTTGGGGCTACATCCTGCTGCGCAGCCGGCATCGAGTACTCGCCCGTTTTCACTGCTGGACCCACGAACATGAGTGGAATGAAGGCGTCGTACGCCCAGGGCGAGCCATGCATGAAAACCACGTCGGGATCGGGTCGTGTGATGAAGTCGCCCTCGCGCGGCACGATGGCGAGCTGTCCAGTACGGCCCGGGAAATAGGTTCGGGCGAACATCTCGAGAAAGCGTTGTCGCGTCTCGCGCCGTGCATCGCTCGGCCCGACCACTGCGCTACGCGGCTGCTCTCCTGCCGCTGGCGGCGGAGCTGGTACGCATGAAACGATCGAGAGAGCCACCAGCAGTGTCGAGCCGCAGAGGACGGTGCGACAGAGAGAAATCCTCGATATCAGAGCGAACATTGCGCCCCCGGCAGTTTGGTAACCCCGCGTAGAGGCAAGCTCCGTCCCCACGGCGTCGGCCATCTCAGATGTCGTCGCGGAAACGTCGACGAGTCTCAGGTGAGCCATTTCGCTGTCGGTCGATTCCCGTCGCCGCTGTCATCGCATACTTTAGCACTGCAACTGTAACAGGCGGCCGTGGCTCCACCGATGCAGATCGAATCCGATTTCTCTGTGCGCAAGATGAAGATCGGGGGTGCGATCCTGCTCGGCCAGATGTTCGCGAGCAGCCTGCTGCCGATGATGGCACTGACGCTGGTGTTCGTACCGATCACCACCGAGTTCAAATGGACGCCGACGCAATTCGGCTATGCGACCACGGCGCTCATGTGGTGCGGCGGCCTGGTGGCTCCGTTGCTCGGTTACCTGATCGATCGCACCGGCGTGCGGCTGATGATCATCGGCGGCACGGTGATGGTGGGCCTGATCACGATCGCGATTTCGTTCACCCAGGAGCTGTGGCATTTCTACCTGGGGTTTGGGCTCCTCGGCCTCTTCGGCACGACCGCGATCGGCTACGCCAAGGTGCTCACGGCGCTCTTCACCCAGCACCGCGGCAAGGCGCTCGCTCTCTTCGGTCTCGAGTCGAGCCTCGCCGCCGCCTTCCTGCCGCAGCTCATCCAGTCGCTGGTCGAGCGTTTCGGCTGGCGCGGCCTGTTCGTGATCATGGGTCTGACGATCATCGCGCTCGTGCCGCTGCTCTATTTCACGCTGGAAGAGCCGGGCGTCGCCGGTGGTTCGAGGCGACTGTTCGCGCGCCGCGAGCGCACGGCTCAACCGGCGATCCCCGAGCTCGAAGGACTCACGGCGCGTGAGGTGTTCCGCACGAGCACGTACTGGCTGATCATCGCCGCCATCCTGTTTGCGGCGGTGCCGGGCTACGGACTCATGACGTTTCTCGTCCCGATGCTCGGCGAGCGCGGATTCACGCCCGCGAATGCGGCGACGTACCTGTCCGTGTTCACCATGGTCAGCGCTATCGGCACGATCGTGGGTGGATTCGTCCTGGACCGGATCGACACCGCCAAGATATCGGTGCCGTTCACGCTGTGCTCGGTGGCGTCCTTCATCATCCTGGCGCGCATCTCTGCCGACCACGGTGGCCTCACGATGCTGTACGTCGCGGCAGCTCTCTTTGGTTTTTCGTTCGGTGCGCATCGCCCGATGGGACAGTACTTCCACACGCGATTTTTCGGCTTGCGCTCCTTCGCGACGGTCTTCGCGGTACAGATGGCGCTGATGGCGCTGCTGTTCGGCATCGCGGCGCCCGTCACCGGCCGCATCCGCGAGGCGACCGGTTCCTACGACGTCGTCATCTGGGCGTCGGTCGCCGGGCTGACCATTTCGGCCCTGCTGTATCTCGTCCTCGGCCCCTACCGGTTCGCGAAGCACATCGGAGCGGTCCCGCAACCGGCGACCCGGCCCGAGCTCGGCAAGCCGGTTGACCTCGCTGCCGAGCGTAGTGCCCCGTGAGCGAGATACCCGCCACCGCGAACAAGAGGCAGAGTTAGCCTGCGTAGAGTTGCAGGTCGGTCCCGACGGCATCGGCCATCTCCAGCGTCGCACCGAGGTCCGGGTGGCGCAGCATGATGAAGCCGTCTGAGACCAGGGTCTGGCGCCAGTTGCGTCGCGGCGCGCCGATCGGCAGCAGCGTGTTCCAGACGACGGCTGAGCCGAACCGGCGCTGAAGTGCATCGAGCCCTTCGATCGCACGAATCCGTCCCGTGCCCTGCGCGCGCTTATAGATCGTCGCGACGTTGTACCGGCGCTCGATCTTCGTGTCGAAGCGCCCGCGCGCGACCGCATTCGCCCACTCGCGGAACACGTCGAAGTCGCAGGCGAAGTTCATCTGGTCCACCTGGTGTGCGCCCGGCGGGCGCGCGCCGATTTCACCGAACACGACTTCGCCGTCCGCCTTGCGATACCACTCCATGTGAGTGAACCCGGTCTGAAAGCCGAGCGCGCGAATGACATCCTGTCCCATACGCACACCGCCGGCGAGATCCTGTTGATCGACATTGCGCAACGCGATGACCTGCGGGCTGATCCATTCGTTGGAGCGCGCAATCAGAGGACGCGGCCGATACCACGCAATGTTGTAGTACGCGATGCGCCCTTCAATGGTCACGGTGTCGAAGGTGAATTCTTCGCCATCGACAAATTCCTCCACACTCACGAGGGGAATATGTCGCAGGCGTGAGAGCGCATCGCGCAGCTCGTCGGCATCGTTCACCCGATAGGTATCCGCTGATCCTGCGCCCGCAATCGGCTTGAGTATCAGCGGAAATCCGATGCCCTCCGCCGCCTCCCAACACTGCGCCGAGCTCTGCGCAGCGACATGGCGCGGGGTGCGGATGCCGGCAGCGTCGAGCACCTGCTTCATGCGCTCCTTGTCGCGAAAAGGCAGCGTCTGCTGGACATCCAGCCCTGCAATGCCGAGTGCTTCGCGCAATTGCGCAGCCAGCACCATGCCGGGTTCCCACAGGCACTCGATGCGATCGAGCGGCCGGCCACGCAGCCAATTGCGCAGTTCCTCTGCAACTGCGGCTTCATCCCAGAGCGAGCGCACATGCAGGTAGCCGGAGAGCGACTTGCGCACCAGGTCAGGCAGCGCGTTGGGCGCCTGATCGCCCACGCCCAGCACGGTCGCGCCGACCTCTGCCAGCCCGCGCGTGAAGTGAGGCATGTCAGCCGGGTAGCCCGGAGAAATGAGCAGGATGACCACGCTAGCGCTCTGATGTCTTAGGCCTGCGACCCGACGGCCGCGGCCCTGCCCTTTTGCGGCAGTTTAGGCTTGTTACACTGATCCCGCATGCCTGCGCCACTGCAAATCTGTTTCGTGGCCTCGGAGGTCACACCCCTGGCGAAGACCGGCGGGCTTGCCGACGTCTCGAGCGCCTTGCCGCGCTATCTGCATGCCCAGGGACACGACGTGCGCTTGTTCCTGCCGTTCTACTCGAGCATCGATACCAGGGCGCTCGAGCTCGTGCCGCTCGAATCGGTGAAGGAAGTGCCCGTTGCACTCGGCGCGCATCGCTATACGTTTTCCATCATCGCCGCGCGACTGCCAGGCTCTTCGCTCCCCATCAATCTCGTGCACTGCCCTGCTCTGTACAATCGGCCCGGGATCTACAGCGCAGGAGCGGACGAACACCTGCGGTTTCTGCTCCTGACGCGCGCTGCGATCGAAACTTGCCAGCGCAGCGGGTTCGCACCGCACATCTTCCACTGCAACGACTGGCACACCGCATTCGCGCCCCTGTATCTGCGCTCGGTGTACGCCTGGGATCGGCTGTTCGCACGGACGCGCACCGTCCTGACGATTCACAACATCGGCTACCAGGGAATTTTTCCTGCGTCCTCGGCAAGTGATCTCGGCCTCGCTGACGCACAGCACCTGCTGCACCAGGATGAACTGCGCAGCGGGCGCATCAACTCACTGCGGCACGGCATCCTCTACGCGGACGTCATCACGACGGTGAGTCCGACCTATGCACGCGAGATCTGCACGGACGAGTACGGCATGGGTCTGCAGGGCGCATTGCGGGCGCGCGGCGCGGCCGTCATCGGCATTCTCAACGGCGTGGACTACACGGAGTGGAACCCGGCAACCGATCCTCACCTGCCGCACCACTACAGCGCCGAAGATCTCGCGGGCAAGACGCGGATGAAGCAGTTCCTGATGCGGACGCTGAAGCTCGAGCTCGGGCGGCGGGTGCCCCTCCTCGGCATGGTCACCCGCCTGACGGTGCAGAAAGGTATCGATCTGTTGTTCGACGCGCTCCCCCGGGTACTCGCCAATCGCAATCTGCGCGCCGTGGTTCTCGGCAGCGGGGAGTTGCGGTACGAGGAGTTCTTTACCGCTCTGCAGCGCGCGCACCGCGGCAAAGTCATTTTTCATCGGGGCTATAGCGAAAAGCTCGCGCACCTGATCGAAGCGGCGAGCGACGTGTTCCTGATGCCGTCACTTTACGAGCCCTGCGGGCTCAACCAGATGTACAGCCTCAAGTACGGCACGGTCCCGATCGTGCGCCGCACCGGCGGCCTGGCCGATTCCGTGCAACTTTACGATCCCGATACTGGAACGGGCACCGGCATCGTCTTCAACGACTACAATCCGCAGGCAGCCGCCTGGGCGATCAATGCGACGGTCGACCTGTACCAGAATCGCGCCGCATGGACACGCATCATGCTCAATGGAATGGCGCAGGATTTTTCATGGGAAAAACAGGGTGCGCAGTACGTTGAGCTCTACACGCGATTGGTGGGCGCATGAACGTCATTTTCGTCGAGCCCGCATTTCCGCATAACCAGCGCGAGTTCGTGCGTGGTCTGCACTCGGTGGGCGCGCGCGTAGTAGGTATTGGCGAGCGGCCGATCGGCTATCTGGATGGCGAGCTGCGTCATTGGCTGGCGGACTACGAGCAGGTCCAGTCGGTCGTGCACGAGCCCTCACTGCTCGAAGCGGTGCGCCGCATTCAGAAGCGTGTGTGGGTCGATCGCCTTGAAGCGACGGTCGAGGCGCACATCATGCCCACCGCCAAGGTTCGCGAAGCGTGCGGAATTCCCGGCACCAGCGTGCAGACCGCGTGGCTGTGTCGCGACAAGCCATCAATGAAAGAGGCGCTGCGCGCGGCCGGTGTGCCGTGCGCGCAATCGAGCAGCGTTGAATCACCGCAAGCCGCGCGCGAGTTCGCGGCCCGGGTCGGCTACCCGCTCATTTTCAAGCCGCGTGCAGGTGCCGGTGCTGCCGGCACTACCAAGGTCTCAGACGACGCCGAGCTGGAACGCGCGATCCGCGAGTTCGCGATCGATCGCGGTCAGTCAGTTGCCGTGGAGGAATTCATCGAGGGACACGAGGGGTTTCTCGACACGCTCACGATTCGGGGTGAGGTGGTGCACGAGTTCATCAGCCACTACTACCCGAACGTCCTCGAAGCGATGCGCGAGCGCTGGATATCGCCGCAGATCGTCTCAACTAACCGTATCGACGCGCCAGGCTACAACGAGGTGAAGCTACTCGCGCGCAAAGTCATCAAGGCGCTCGGCATCGGCAGTTCCGCCACGCACATGGAGTGGTTTTTCGGGTCCAAGGGTCTCAAGTTCTCGGAGATCGGTTGCCGCCCGCCGGGCGTCGGCCAATGGGATGTCTACAACGCGGGCAATGATTTCGACATCTACCGCGAGTGGGCAATGGGGCTGGTTCACGGGCGCATCGGTCAGCGACCCTCTCGCCGCTATGCCTGCGGCATGATCGCGCTGCGACCGGATCGGGACGGCCGCATCTGCGGTTATGAGGGTATGGATCGCATCGGGCGCGAGTTCGGCGAGTGCATCGTCGCCGCGCATCTGCCGGCTGCGGGCACGCCGACGCAACCCGTCGAAGCCGGATACATGGCAAATGCCTGGATGCGAGTGCGCCATCCCGACTACGACCAGCTGCGTTACATCATGAATACCATCGGCGAGACCGTTCGAGTCCGAGCCGGATAAGAGCAGTCACAGGCGGACGTTGGGTGACACCTGCCGACTGCGCCGGCTACCTATGTTTGCGGGTGTGCCTCGTCAATCACCGTTAAGGACGGCCGTGATCCGGCGCTGGCGGCACGGTTTGTCACCCGACGGCCGCCTGTGACTGCGCCAGCCGGGCCTGCGATCAAGGCGGTGCCCCTGGCGGAGGTGTCGAGTCAGGCGGCTTGAGCGTACCGGTCTCATCGAACGGGATTGAACGGATCATTCCCGAAGAGAGACCCACTTTGCCCGTCAGCCGATAGTCGAGACCGCCCTGCATCAACTGGTCTGATTTGCCTTTGCCGAGGATGCGGATCAATGCGCCCGCCACGTTCGCATCAACCATCAGGTCAAACTCCCCCTCGCCGAACGCCGGCACCGTGAAGGGCTCCGCCGACACACCGGTGGCGAACTTTTCACCTTGCAGAAAGAGTGTCGCGCTCACCCCCTTGATCGGCAGCTCAATGTCGTTGGGATTCTGCACATGCACACGCACTTTCGCGCGTTGCGTGAAGAAACTGCTGCTTTCCAGCATCTCAATGTTCACGACGTTGAGATTCGGGGCCTCGAGTTTGGTCGTTGCGCACGCGGTGACCAGCGCGGCCAGCAAAGTGACACTCCATCGCATCGCCCTCTCCTTTTCGCTTCGATGTGCCGGCACGGCGAAGCAGTTTACGCCCGGCCGTACCTGACGTTCAGGCGCTGCCAGTCCGTCGCGAATTGAGGTGGCAGCTGCTCCCAGGAGAATGACCACGACCAGTTGCCGGTGGTGGTCGCTGGAGTGTTCATGCGCGCTCGCGAATCCAGGCCCAACAGATCCTGCAGGGGCAGTACTGCCATTTTCGCCACCGAAGCGAGCGCGCTGCGTATCAGGGCTTGCGGCACGTGGTCGGTTGCGGTGCCGTAGTAGTCTGCAACGTGCTGACGCGTACTCGCATCGAGCGAATCGTTCCAACCCCGTGTCGTGTCGTTGTCGTGCGTACCGGTGTACACGACACAATTCCGGATGTGGTTGTGCGGCAGGTACGGATTGGTCGGTGTGCCGTCGAAAGCGAATTGCAGGATGCGCATGCCGGGCAGATCGAAGGCATCACGCAGGCGTTCGACTTCCGGCGTGATGACGCCCAGATCTTCAGCAATGACTGGCAATCCCCCGAGACCGCTCTGCAGGGAGCGCAGGAGTTTCTCGCCGGGCGCTGGTCGCCATTCGCCATCGCGCCCGGTCGTCGCGCCGGCCGGAATGGCCCAGTAGGATTCCAGCCCGCGGAAGTGATCGATACGCAGCAGGTCGAACCGCTCGAGCTGCGTCGCGAAGCGCGCGATCCACCATTTGAAGCCATCGCGCTCCTGGACGGGCCAGTTGTAGAGCGGATTTCCCCACACCTGGCCATCGACCGAGAAGTAATCGGGGGGCACTCCGGAAATACCGACAGGCTGACCTGCGGCATCGAGCTGAAAATTTTCCCGATGAGCCCAGACCTCCACGCTATCGTGAGCGACGTAGATCTGGACATCGCCGAACAGCAGGACTCCGCGTGCACGCGCGTGCGCTCGCAGCGCCTGCCATTGACAATGAAAGAGATACTGTTCGAAGGCGAACTGTTCGATGGATGCGGCATGGCGTCTCTGCGCGTCAGCGATCGCCGCCGGGGTACGGTCTCGAAGTTCCGGCTGCCACTGCCACCATGGCCGGCCCTGATGCTGCGCCTTGAGCGCCAGGAACAAGCCGTCATCGATCAGCCAATGCCGGTGTGCCGCAAGAAACGACGCGAACGCCTGCCGTGTGTCGCGATCGGCCTGGTTCTCGAAGCCGATCAGTGCCTCCAGAAGCTTGCGCGCACGAAAGTGAGCAGCCGCTTCGCCCGGGTGCGGTGCGGCCTCGGCGTGAGTCCAGCCGCGTGTCGCGAGCTCGTCCAGGTCGATCAGGTCGACGTTGCCGGCGTGGACGGAGCGGGAAAAGTACGGGGAACGATCGGCATCGACCGGTCCGACCGGCAGCATCTGCCAGACGCTGAATCCGCTATCCGCGATGAGATCGACGAAGCGCCTGGCGTTCGCGCCCAGCGCGCCGCCGGACTGCGCCCCGGGCAACGAGGTCGGATGCAGCAGCACGCCAGCACGGCGCCGATCGAGTGAGCTCATGCACTGCGCTTCATGACACCGCCCACTTCAGGCGTCCCGTGACCGTACGCGATGGGTTCACCAAGCGCCGCGGGCGCTTCCTCTTCGAGGATGCGGTACAGGTTCGCAAGGTGGCGTCGATACAAGTTGTCGAAGGCGCGCACCGATTCCGCTGGATTCTCGTCGCCGAACCACCAACACCAGTCTGAACCCTCGCAGACGCCCAACTGGCGCTCGGCCGCGTTCTGCTCTTCTTCGGAAAGAGAGCCTTCCACGACTACGCGATCGAAGGCGCGCTTTGCCTCGCACAGCATTTCCCACGCGCGGTTCTTGCCCGGATTGCCGATCCAGGTCGAGAAATTCCCGTAGACCCAGCTACCAGCGATCAGTCTTTGCAATTCACCTGCGCTCACTCCGTCGGCGAGGCAGCGCGAGAAGGTCGTGAGCCGGATTTGCGGATGCTCGGAAAGCTTCTCGTACAGCGCCTTGAGAAAGTAATAGCCGTTGAACGGGTAGTACTCCCAGGCGTTCTCGCCATCGAGCACGATTGCGACCACGTTCTCTTGCTCGGGAGGCAGGACCTTGTGCAGATGTTCCAGCTGTTCGACGAGGTTGGCGGCGGCGTCATCGCCGTGCCATTTCGAATACGTAAAGCCGATGAGATCGGATAGTCCATCGTGCCGAAAGAAACAACGAACGCGCCCATCCGCAAGGCGATACGGGCGCTGCAGCCGAGCGACGCTGCGCTCGGCATCGGATGCACCCAACGCCGCCAGACTGTTGCGCAGCACCGCTCCGCCCGTCGCAATCCAGTCGAAACCGAATTCATCGAACAGCGCGAGCGTGCGCTCGCTGACACCGCCCTCGGCCGGCCAGCATCCCTTGGGGCGCACCCCGAAGGTTTCCACAAAGGACTGGATGGCACGCGCGATGTGCCAGCGCGCCCGATCGTCGCCTCCCGGATACTCGCGTTCGACTGGCAATTCGAGCGCCGGTTGTGATTCACGCGCGCTCCTGAAATCGAGCATCAGTGGCAGGATCGGATGCCCGTACGGGGTTATGGACAGCTCGACCTGTCCGCTGCCGAGCAGGCGCCGATAGCGCGGCAGAAGGCCGGAAAGAATGTCACCGATGATCTCGATGAGCTGCCGGCAATCAGCCGCATTGAAATCGCGCTCCTTGGCGATGAGTTCCTGGGCACGGGGATCACCGAGTCGGACGGTCTCGCCGAGCCACGCGAGGTGATACCAGACTGCGAGGTCCAACACGAACTGGGGTGACGCGTAGGGTGCGGCATCCTTTTCGAGGAAGGCACTCGCGAGATCCGCCAGTGCCTTGTAGGGCGCAAAGCGCTCGATGAGGCGTTCGCGGTTCGCCTTGAGGCAGGCACGAATCGCGTCGGCGCGCAGACTGGCATCCTGGGGCATTCCGTCGGGCGTCAGGAGCGCCAGCACCGGATCGCGAATCGGTTCCCCAGTGCGCAGCCAGGCGGAAATCTGCGCGCTGTAGGTGCGGATCTGTTCAATCAGGATCGGCGAGAAGTTGACCACCGCCGCCGCGCCGGGCTGCGCTTCCAGGTGCACCGCCATATCGACGTAGTCCTTGATGGCGTGCAGATAGGTCCACGGCAGCACGTGCTCGTCCGTGATCAAGTCACGGTACTGCGGCTGGTGCATGTGCCAGCACAGCACCACGCGCAACGGCTCGGCCGGGCTCACGCCTCGAGGTCCCTCAACATGTCGCTGGTGACCAGCACCACGCCCTGTTCGGTGACGTGAAAGCGGCTCGCATCCGCCTCGGCGTCGAGCCCGATGCGCATGCCGTCCGGAATTTCGCAGCCTTCATCGATAATCGCGTGACGAATCATGCAGCGTTGCCCGATGTCGACGTCCGGGAGCACCACGGCGCTTTCGATCTCGCTGCGCTCCTGGACGTGAACTCCCGAGAACAGCAGCGACTCGTGTACCGCGGCGCCCGAAATGATCGCGCCGCTCGAGATCATCGAATTCACCGCCATGCCCCGCCGACCGTCCTCGTCCAGAACGAACTTGGCGGGTGGCTGTTGCAGCTGGTAAGTCCAGATCGGCCACTGCTGATCGTAGATGTTGAGCTCCGGATCGACATGCACCAGCTCCATGTTGGCTTCGTAGTAGGCATCGACGTCTCCGACGTCGCGCCAATAACTCTGCGCGCGCGTACGCACATCCTGGAACGGATAAGCAAACACCTGCAGTCGCTCGAGCGCGTCCGGAATGATGTTGCGGCCGAAGTCGTGAGCCGATTCGCGATTTTCCGAGTCGGCGCTGAGGAGTTTCTCCAGCAGGCGCGTGTTGAACACGTAGATGCCCATCGAGGCGAGCGCGATATCCTCGCGGCCCGGAATCGGATCCGGGTTCGCCGGCTTCTCCGCGAACTTGATGATCCGGTTCCACTCCGTGGTGGTCATCACACCGAATCCGCGCGCTTGCTCGCGCGGCACCTGCACGACGCCGACGGTGATGTCAGCGCCCTTCTCGACGTGATAGGCGATCATCGGACCGTAGTCCATCTTGTAGATGTGATCGCCCGCCAGCACCAGCACGTGCGTGGGCCGGTGCGAACGGATGAGATCCATATTCTGGTACACCGAATCGGCCGTGCCGCGATACCAGTGCACGCCGATCTGCTGTTGCGCCGGGATGATCTCGACGAACTCCCCGAACTCACCGCGCAAGTATCCCCAGCCCCGATGCACATGCTGAATGAGCGATTGCGCCTTGTACTGGGTGAGCAGGCAAATCTGGCGGATACCGGAGTTCACGCAGTTCGACAAGACAAAGTCGATGATGCGGAATTTGCCGCCGAACGGCGTCGCCGGCTTGCAACGATGATCGGTCAGTGCCTTCAGGCGCTCGCCGCGCCCGCCCGCCATGATGACGGCCAGCGTGCCGCTGGTCAGTCGGCTGACGTAACGGCCCGAAGAGGCGCGGGCGGGTTGCTTCGGCATGAGGCGAGTTGCGCTCCGGCGAGATTGCGAGGTGGGAGCCTGTCTGACCATTCCGCGTGGCCGCGCCCGGTCCCTACGGGTTGCGATGATCAGGCGCGTCTGCGTCGTTGCGAGTCTTGGCCATGGAATCAACCATGGCCTGCACCTCGCGCCTAGCAGCCATCGCCTGCTTATCGCAACGCGGCTCACGCGGAATGGTCAGACAGGCTCCTATGTTACCTTTGAAGCCGATGACTGCAACACGCCAGCGCGAGATGCGTGAGCTGCTCGCGAGCCTGGAGCGCGACTTCGAGCGCATCCGCGACGCCCGGCACCACGATCCACACTCCATCCTGGGACGACACGAATGGGTCGGCCAGGAAGTGCTCATCGTCTACCTGCCGGCCACGCACCAGGTGCGCGCCAGCCGCAGCCACGAGTTGCAGCGGCACGGTTCGAGCGACTTCTTCTACTGGTACGGAACGCCTGGAACGTTACCGGCGCATTACACGATCTCGTGGCAGGACGATGCGGGTGGCGTATTCGAAGTCGCTGACCCCTACGCCTTCGCGCCGCTCATCGACGAAGGCACTTTGAGTGCGTTCAACAGCGGCGTACATCGGCGCGCGCATCAATTTCTCGGCGCTCATGCCCGTGCCGTTGACGGCATCGGCGGCGTGCAGTTCGCAGTGTGGGCCCCCAACGCGGAGCGGGTCAGTGTCGTAGGGACTTTCAATCTGTGGGACGGTCGCCGTCACCCGATGAGGGTGCGCGGGTCGAGCGGCGTGTGGGAGCTGTTCATTCCCGGCATCGGGCCTGGAACTCTTTACAAGTTCGAAATCCGCAATCGCGACAACGGCACCATTCACCTCAAGACCGACCCGTACGGGCGGCAATTCGAGCGGCGACCCGCCACGGCGGCGATTGTTACTCCTCCGCCGGCACACGCGTGGCAGGACCATGAATGGATGGCAGCGCGAGCCGGAAGCGGCTGGTTGCATGCGCCGATGTCGATCTACGAAGTGCACCTCGGCTCGTGGCAACGCAGGGCTGACGGGGAGTTCCTGGGCTATGCGGAGCTTGCCGAGCGCCTGATTCCATATGTACAGGGTCTCGGATTCACCCACATCGAGTTGTTGCCGATCAGCGAGCATCCGCTCGATGATTCCTGGGGATACCAGGCAACCGGATATTTCGCGCCCACCAGCCGGCATGGCGATCCTGAGGGCCTTCGACAGTTCGTGGATCGCTGCCACCGCGCCGGGGTCGGTGTCATCCTGGACTGGGTCCCGGCCCATTTCCCGCGCGATGCACACGCTCTCGCCCGATTCGATGGGAGCCCTGTGTACGAATACGCGGATCCGCGTAAGGCGGAGCATCGCGAGTGGGGGACGCTGGTGTTCAACTACGACCGCCACGAGGTGCGCAGCTTCCTGATCTCGAGCGCCTGCTGCTGGCTCGAGGACTTTCATATCGACGGCCTCAGGGTCGATGCGGTCGCCTCGATGCTGTACCTCGACTACAGCCGCAAAGGCGAAGATTGGGTGCCGAATCGCGACGGCGGCAACCAGAATCTCGAAGCGATTGAGTTAATACGCGAGCTCAACAGCGTGACGCACCTCGAATTCCCCGGCACCGTCACGCTCGCGGAAGAATCCACCGACTGGCCGATGGTGAGCCGCCCCGCCTCGAGCGGTGGGCTCGGCTTCAGCATGAAGTGGAACATGGGCTGGATGCACGACACCCTCGACTACATATCGCACGATCCGGTGCATCGCTCACACCATCATCAACGAGCTCACTTTCGGCATGATGTACGCGTACACCGAGAACTTCGTGCTGCCCTTCTCGCACGACGAAGTTGTCCACCTCAAGCATTCGTTGCTGGGACGCATGCCGGGCGATGAATGGCAGCGCTTCGCGAACCTGCGCCTGCTTTATGCGTACCAATGGACCTATCCCGGCAAGAAACTGCTCTTCATGGGCGGAGAGTTTGCGCAACCGACGGAGTGGAACTTTCGCGTGGCACTGCCATGGTACCTGGCCGAGGAGCCGGCGCGCGCCGGCATGCGCCGCCTGGTCGGCGATCTCAATCGCCTGTATCGCGAGCACCCAGCGTTGTCACGCTTCGAATTCGAGCCGCGCGGTTTCCGCTGGATCGATTGCGAGGATCGTGCTCACTCATTGCTGAGCTACCTGCGGTTTTCGGACGAGGAAACCATCGTGGTGGTGCTCAACTTCACGCCGGTGCCGCGGCCACGGCATCACATCGGCGTTCCTCGGATGGGCATTTATCGGGAAATCTTCAATTCCGACTCGCAATACTACGGTGGCAGCAATCTGGGCAACCCTTTGCCACTCGAGGCGCGCGCGGCGCCGCTCCATCAGCTTCCCTGCTCCCTGGAAATCACGGTGCCGCCGCTCGCGGGTGTGATTCTCAGGCTCGATACGCGCTAGATGTCACATCCACTTCATCAGACCCATCTCGTACGGATGTGACAGCAGATCGTGATGCGGAACGATGCGCACTTGTGCGCTCATTCGCCCGCACCATGGCGGCGCGCAGTCCACGCGGAACACGTGCGAGCCGTCACTGTCGCGTTCACTGGTTGGAGTGAAAGGCTCACGCACGATTCCGGGGATCGTGCCCGCCCCATTGGCAGCAAACGACGTATAGGGAGGCGGGTCCCCGCCTCCGTCGGGCAGTTCCCGCCGCAATACCAGCTCGACGCGCACGTCGCCCGGATCCAGGCCGTTGAGAAAGGCGGCGACACGAGTCTGCAGGCGGCCGCCGTAGTCGAGTCGAGGGGGCACCGGGTCGAGATGCCGCAATCCGACGCGGCCCCATGCGCGCTGTACTTTCTCTTTCCATGTCGCCAGCAACTGCGCGCCCCTGAACTCATTGCCGGACAGGGCCTGCGCGCATCGTGCCGCGGGTCGATAGAGCCCGGCGACGTAGTTCTCGAGCACCGGGCGCATGTTGAAGTGCGGAATAATGGTGGCCATCGAGCGCTTGGATTTCGCGACCCATCCCGGTGAAAAGCCCTGTTCGTTGCGCGCGTAGTAGAGAGGAATCACCTCATCTTCGAGCAGCTCGTAGAGCGTCTGCGCATCCTCACGATCACGCTCCTGCTCGTTGCCGCTGTCGGCGGATATGACCGCCCAACCGTTCTCACCGTCGAACCCCTCCGCCCACCAGCCGTCGAGCACACTGAGATTGAGCGTGCCATTGATCGCGGCCTTGATGCCGGAAGTCCCACTCGCCTCGAGCGGTGAGATCGGGTTGTTGAGCCACACATCGACCCCAGCGACCAGCAGGCGCGCGAGTGCCATGTCGTAGTCCTCGACGAAAATCACGCGCCCGAAGAAATCTGCGCTCATGCTGATGGTGTTGACGTCACGCAGGAGCTTGCGTGCCGGCTCATCGGCTGGATGCGATTTGCCGGCAAAGACGAAGATGACCGGCCGCTCGGGATTGCCCACGATGGCAGCGAGGCGTGCGAGGTCGTTGAAGAGAAGCGTGGCGCGCTTGTAGGTCGCGAAGCGGCGTGCAAAGCCGATGGTCAGGACGTTGGGGTTGGCCGGATTGAGAAAGCGGGTCAGGCGCTGGTAGTGCGCATCGCTGATGTTGTTATGCGCGCATTGCACCTGTAATCGTGCGCGCAATCCCTGCAGCACCTCGACTTTGACGGCCTGCCGCACTTCCCAGAACGATTCATCGGCGGTCTCGTGCAGCCGCTGCCAGAACGCCTCCTCGTTCAGTCGTGCGCGCCAGGTCTGCCCCAGCGATCGGTCAAAGAAATCCGCCCACGGTTGGAACAGGAACGTCGGCAGATGCACGCCGTTGGTGATGTAGCCGATCGGATTGTCTTCCGGAGGCACCTCGGGCCAATTATCAGCAACGATACGAGCGGACACGCCGCCGTGAATGCGGCTGACGCCGTTGTGATGACGCGAGCCGTTGAGCGCAAGACGCGTCATATTGAAGTGATTGCCGCCCTGCGGTGGGCGCCCCAGACGCAGGAAGGTTTCCGCGTCGATCTTCAGTTCCATAACCAGCTCGCCCAAATGTCCGAGCACCAGCTCCGGGCTGAATACGTCGTGACCGGCCGCGACCGGTGTGTGCGTGGTGAAGACGCACCCTGCTGCCACGGCCTCGCGTGCACTGGCGAAATCGAGTCCGCGCGCGACTTTTTCGCGGATCAGCTCGACGATGAGGAATGCCGCGTGTCCTTCGTTGATGTGCCACACTGATGGTCCGAGCCCCAGAGCACGCAAGGCCCTGGTGCCGCCAATGCCGAGCACGATCTCCTGCTGGATGCGTACGTTCTCATCGCCGCCGTAGAGCTTGTGCGTTATCTCCCGATCAGAGGGCGCGTTCTCGGCCAGATTCGTGTCCAGCAGATAGACGGAGACGCGCCCGACCTTCGCGTGCCAGACGCGCACGTGCACATCGCGGCCCGCCAGCCGACAGAGGATCCGCACTTCCTTGCCCGCGCGATCGAGCGCTGGCTCCACCGGCAGATCGGCGCGACCGTGCTCGCGGTAGTGCGCAACCTGGTTGCCCTCCTTGTCGATCGTCTGCGTGAAGTAGCCTTCGGTGTAGAGCAGGCCCACGGCCACGAATGGCAACGCGAGATCACTTGCGGTCTTGCAGTGATCTCCGGCGAGCACGCCCAGGCCGCCCGAGTAGATCTGGAAGCTCTCGTGAAAGCCGTATTCGGCGCAGAAATACGCCACGAGTCCCGTGCCCTGGCTCGCCTGGCTCTCGTGCGGCGGAACCTCGTTGAGGTAGGTGTCGAAACCTGCCAGTACCTTTCCGTAGCGCTCGAGGTAAGCGACATCGGTGGCTGCACGATTGAGCAAAGCCTGATCAACGCAGCGCAGGAACACACGCGGATTGCCACCCACCTCCCGCCACAAGTTCTGATCGAGTGACGAAAACAGCGCCCGCGTCGGTCGGTGCCAGGAGAACCTGAGGTTGCTGGCGAGCTCGGCAAGACGAGCAAGGGCAGTGGGAAGCGCGGGGTTTACTTCGAAAACGAAACGCGTGGAGTTCATTCAGCTAAGGATTGGCCGAGTGAGAAAAGGCACCGGAGTCTAGCATCGGTTTCAGAGCGATCAGAAAGCTCTCATTCTTAACGTCTTGAGTGGCTAAATTTTTCTTGACTAGTATTCAGTGAATAGTATTAACTACTGCCCACCGTAGGTAATCGAATGATCGTGCGCCTTGCATGGCATTAGAAGAGCAACAAAGCGACTCCGAAGCCGGCCTCGAATCCGCGGAAAAGAAGTTTCAGCGCGAGCTGAATGCCGGGCTGATCGCTCTTGTATTGCTTTCGGTTCTCGATCGGGCCAATGAAGACCTGTACGGCTATCAGATCGCCAAGCAGCTCCAGGCCGTCGCACCCGGGCTCAATGTTGTCAAGCAAGGCGCGCTGTATCCCGTCCTTCGGAACATGAGCGCCAGCGGACTGCTCGCCAGTCGCGTCGTTCCGTCCTACGCGGGTCCGCCGCGCCGCTATTACCGCATCACCGAGCAAGGTCGCGCGGTTCTCCAGCAATGGCTGGGGATCTGGCAGCAGACGCGCGACTTCGTCGACCTCTTTACGCGGCCCGCTCCCAGCAGCGGCCCAACCGACTGATCAGGAGATCTTCAAGATGTCCCGCTCCGCACCGCGCTCCGTCGAGCAATATCTCGAGCAACTGAAGGCCGCTCTCGCCGGCGAGGATCCGGCCTTGCAACAAGATGCCCTCTACGATGCCGAGGAGTACTTGCGCGCCGAGGTTGCGCAGCATCCGGGCAAATCGGAAGCGGACGTTCTCGAGCTGATTGCGAGTACGTATGGCGCGCCCGAGGAAGTCGCCGATGCGTATCGCACCACTGAGGCCACGGTACGCGCGGCCCTGGCCACGCCGCCGCGCCGTGCTTCGCGAGGCGCACTGGGCAAGTTCTTCAGCGTGTACACCGATTGGCGTGCGTACACGTCGCTTTTCTTCATGTTGCTGTCGCTGGTAACGGGCATTGTTTACTTCACGGTGGCGGTAACCGGGCTGGCCATTTCTGCGGGCACGATGATCCTGATCATCGGCTTCCCGTTCTTTCTGCTGTTCCTCGGCCTGGTGCGAGCGCTTTCGATGGCGGAGGGTCGCATGGTCGAAGGGCTGACGGGTACGCGCATGCCGCGACGTCCAGCACATGCCTCGACCACGGCACCTTGGTACGAGCGCGTGGTCGGAATACTGAAGGATCGTCACACCTGGACGGCGCTTTTCTACATGATTCTCAAGCTTCCCCTTGGCATCGCCTATTTCACGATCGCCACTGCCGGACTCGCGATCAGCCTCGGATTGATCGTCGGCCCCATCTTCTGGCTCTTGCATCTTGCCGGCGTCATTCAGATAACGGGGGACGTGCAGGCCGAGGGATTCGAACCCTGGTCCACTCCCCTTGTCATCGCGATCGGCGTCGTCCTGCTCACGCTCGTGCTGCACCTGGCCAAGGCGATCGGCAGCATGCATGGACACCTGGCCAGAGCTTTGCTGGTGCGTCCGGTAAGCTAGCGCCATCTACGGCGCAGCTTCAGGACTGGGATTGAAACGCACGCTCGCGATCATCGGCAGCCTGCTCGTGGTGGTTGCCGTCGCATTTCTCATCGCGCGGTACCGCGCCACGGCCAAGCCGCTGCTTCAGGATGCTCCGGCCGCGAAGACCGCAACCGCAGAATGCCTGGCGTCCGGGGATGGTTTTCTGCGCGCCCGCCTCGACGGTGCGCTCGAGCTCAAACTCGACTGGGATAATGCCGGCACGCAATGCGAAGGGATGCCCCGTCCTGACGGGAACGGCGTGCGTCTGAGCTTCAGCCGCACGCTCGAGGATGGCGAGCAGCGCCTCGTAATCGTGCTCGGGATTGCCGGCCTGAGCGAGAGCAGCTCGGGTCGGGTGCTGCCGGCGAATATCACGATCATCGAAGAAGGTCGTGCGCGCATTTACGGCACGTTGGGCGATGACAAGTGCACGATAGATGACCTCAAACAGCAGTTGATCACGCCCTGGCGCGAAGAATCCCGCACCTACCGGGTGAGTGGTCGCGGGTTCTGTATGCAGCCCGCTCACGCGGTCGGTGGCGATGCCAGCGTGCTGATGAGCACCTTTGACTTTGCAGGCCAGGTCATCTACACGGGTGTCGATCCCTCCAATAGCGAAGCCCATAGCACATGAGCCTTTTTCGACTTACGGAACGCGTCTTGCCCTGGATTGCAGCATTCGTGTGCACGGCAGGTATCGCGGCGCCACAGGAAGCCGACCACGAACCGCTCAGCTCGTTTCCCCAGTCGCAACTGGAAATCCAAAGCGGCGGGAAACGGCATGAGCTCACCGTGTGGGTTGCCGATACACCGTCACGCCGCGCACAGGGACTCATGTTCGTGACCGAGTTGCGCCCGCTGACGGGGATGCTGTTCGTATTTTCTCAACCACAGACTGTCAACATGTGGATGAAGAACACCCGCATTTCGCTCGATATGTTGTTCGTGTCCGCCGATGGACGGGTCATTCGCGTCGCCCCCAAGGCCCAGCCCGAGTCCCTGGCAACGATCACTTCGATGGGAATGGTCACCGGGGTGATCGAAATCGCGGGAGGGGAAGCAGAGCGGCTCGGTATCCACAGCGGCGACCGGGTGATCCACCCGGCTTTCGGCGCGAGCTCGTAGTCCCAAGCGATACGCGCCAATCACCCAGTCGTTAGTCAGCCCGATAACCGAACCGAGTCATCCAGGGTTCGAGCAGCGGCATCACCGACGCCAGGTGCTTGCGATAGGGGCGCCATTGGCCAATCCCGCTTGTACTCAGACCTCCTGCGAGTTGCGCTGCGCTCGGCGTGGCAATGCTGCGATCGCGGCTGCGTGCTGCAAAGTCGCGCAGCGAACTACTCCACTCGAGGCCGATGAACTCGCAGATGCGGTGCGCCTCGCCTTCGAAGTCGGCTATCACCGATTCGAGTCGAACTTCTGCGGTCGGCATTTGCAGCAGAGTCTCGAGCCGTACGGTGAGCTGCATCACTGCGTCATAGAACGCCGCCGCCCCCTGTAGGGACAGCAGCTGGTAGTAAGGCTTGCTCATGCGAAAGCGGCGCCGGAAACAACTGAAGATCACATCGCGCGGGTCGCGGACCGCGAAAAGCACACGCGCGCCGGGGAACAGGCGGGCAATCAGCGGCAGCTTGAGCGCATTGAGCGGATGCTTGTCGACGAACAGCTTTCCCTCGATGCGTGCACCATGCTCGGCGACTCGTTGCCAGTACCGCGTACCGAACGACTCGAGTTCTGATTGCCGTGCGCGCGCCAAACGATCCAGGCCTTCGGGCTCGCGCAGGTACTCGCGCACCGCATCGATCAGCGTCTCCTTCTCCTCCAGCGTGTCGACCTGCGGATGGCTTGCGAGTACCTGCTCAAGGAGTGTGGTACCGGAGCGCGGGAAGCCGATCAGAAACACATGACCGCCCGCACGAGACGGCGACTCCGATCGCTTCCAATCCTCAACTTCAGCCTGCTCGAAATATCGATTCAACCATCGGGCGTGCTCCAATGCGCTCTCGCCGCTCCCGAAGCGATCTGCGTAGACCGCGCGTCGTTCCTCATTTGACTCGGTATAGGCCTCGAAGGCTTCGTCGAAGCGCCCTTGCTCATCGAGTGCGTCTCCGAGGACGCTGCGCGCCAGCGACTTTTCCACCCGCGATGGGCGCGGGTCGGCAAGCAACGTTCGAATAGCGACCTCCGCCCTGTCCGGGACGCCTGCCGCCAGATCGGCGGCCGCAACATGCATCACCGCGCTGGGAAAGTTCGGCTCGAGGCGCAGCACTTCCTCCGCCAAGCGACGCGCATTCGCGTGATCACCACGCCGACTACAGAGTGAGGCCATGCCATCTTTTGCAGCGAGGTTGCCGGGCTGCAACTCGAGCGCACGGCGATAGGATTGTTCTGCGACGTCGAGGATACCGAGCGCCTCGAGCGCGGCTCCGCGACAGGCATGCGCTGGCGCGAAGGCCGGATTGAGGCGAATCACTGCATCGAAATTGCGCAGGGCTTCCTGCGAGGCCTCAAGCCTGTTGAGCAGAATGCCGAGTGCATGCAGGCAACCGATGTCTTCGGGCGCGATTTCGAGGGCGCGTCGCAGCAGTTCGACGGCCTGATCGAGCTGCCCCCGATTCTCGCGTTCAAGCGCGACCAGGTTAAAGAGGAAAGGATGCTCAAGACCGGATGCCAGTGCCTCTTCGGCCAGATCCGCTGCGCCGGCGACGTTGCCACTCTGGGCGACGCCTTGAATCCTGCGCAACGTGTCGCGATCGACCGCGGGATCTCTGTGTCTTGCATCTGCCACGGAATTTCAGCGCTCGCCAGCTGTGGAGTCCAATGAGGTATCCCTCGTGGACCCGATTCTGCTGATGGGACGCAGCGCTGCCAAGGCGGCGTACGGGCGATGTCCGTGGTAGCCATGCAGGAAGCGTGGCCGCTCGAACGAGCTGAAATGAAGTCCCGGGCGTTTACAGCTGGCAGCCCTCCTCACCTTGCGGATCACCCGGTCAGCCATCTCTTCGGCTAAGATTCTGGCTCCGAACGCAGGCCCGACAACACTGAATCGACCGCCTGCGCTTGCGGCCTCGGACAGGGAGAGTGCAATGAACGCCAAACACACAGCGACGCTGGTCGCGACTGGTCTTGCGCTTGTCGCGGCTGGCAACGTGCGCGCCGGCCAGCCTGAGGGTAGCTGGTACATCGCGCCGGGTGTGCATGCGATGTGGATGGACGATGAGCGCAGCGTCGATGACGACTGGGGTGTCAACCTCGCCTTCGGCAAGGCCGTCAGCAAGTACGTGAACATCGAGGCCGACGCGTGGCTCGGCAAGTTTGACGGCGCTGGCGGCAATGACCTCGAGATCACATCGCTGGGTGTCAATGTCGCTCGCAGTGTTCTATCGCGAATCCCGGATCTCGCCCTTCATTCTGATCGGCGGCGGCGCTCAGGAAGACAACCCGGACCTGACGAGCGACTCGACCAATCCTTATGTCGACCTCGGCGCCGGCGTGCTCTGGACGCTTACGCACTCCCAGGACTGCAGTCGCGGAATGATCCTGCGCGCCGAAGTACGCGGCAGAAATGATTTTGTCGGCGGACAAGACGATCGGCTGGTCGACTACATGGCGGGCCTGAAATTCCAATTCTACTGGGGCGGCAATACCTGCCTCGCTGAAGAAGCGCCGCCGCCGTTGCCTCCGCCACCACCGCCCGCACCCGCCGACAGCGACGGCGATGGCGTTACCGACAATATCGATCGTTGCCCAGGCACGCCGGCTGGTGCACCCGTCGACACGGTGGGTTGTGAGCTCGATGGCGACGGTGATGGCGTGCCCGACAGTCGCGACAAGTGCCCGGCTACACCGCGTGGCGACAAGGTTGATACCGTGGGCTGCAGTCTGACGCGCAAGCTCGAAGTATTTTTCGATAACGACTCGAGCAAGCTGAAGCCCGAATCGTTCAAGGATCTCGATCTCGCAGTGGAGTTCCTGAAAGCCGTGCCAACGGCGACCGGCATCATCGAGGGACACACCGACTCGAACGGCTCGGACAGCTACAACCAGCGCCTCTCAGAGCAGAGAGCAAAGGCCGCGCACGACTACATCATCAGCATGGGCATCGATCCGTCGCGTGTCGAAGCGCGCGGCTTGGGTGAGTCGCAACCGGTCGCGGACAATTCGACGGCGGAAGGCCGTGCGCAGAATCGTCGCGTCGTGCTGCGGCGCACGGATCAGGGCTGAGAAGAGGACATCTCGTGAAACACCGATGGACCCTGCTGTGCGAAAGGTTCTCGATCGACCAGCGATCGAGCAATGTCACCCTGTTCGGCATCATCGATGAGCTGCATGTGCCAAGAAGTGCGGTAAGTGAAGCGCTGGCCGCCGGTAAGCCGGCGGCGGCGCAGGTTCAGTCGGTCCTGGTAGTGCAGACCGAACGCTCGGACATGGGGGTGCCTGAAAAAGGGGTCATCGAATGCCGGCTCTTCGATGCCCAGGGCGCAGAACTCGGCTCCTCACGAGCCGAAGTCAGCCTGGAACGCGGCAGGCGCGCGCGTTCGGCCTTCAATATCAATGTCTTACCGATAACGAACGAAGGCACCTATCTCTATCGGGTGTTTCATGTGAGCGATGGCGATTCGCGCCAGGTGGACGAACTGCCACTCCATGTCATGTTCGATGCGCCACCGGCTGGGCCATAAAGCAACAGGCTGTGTAGTCCAGGCTGTTGTACATCTGAAACAAACACAGGCTTGCGGTGCCTGTAACACTCCCTGATCAGTTTGGTCGAGTCTTTTCACCGTCAAAAATGAGCCAATTCGGCTAGAGATTGTGTTCGTTCGTCCCACCGTGGTCCCAGCAGCAGTATCCGAACACCTTCGTAATTAGCTGTTGTTTTCCTGCCAAAGCGCTTCCATTCAAACTTCCCTTGTTGCTATCATCCGCGCCACGTGTTCCGTGGGGTGCGCTAGCGATCCAGCGGAGCAGCTACTCAGGGGTATCCGGCGGCCGACGGATGTACATCGCCACCGCCGAAGCGATCAAGACAATTCAAGTCTCTCTTGCAGGAGGACATAAATGATTAACCGCAATAGCCAGGTGGCGCGCGGGGTTCGTTACGCACTGTATGTCAGTGCCGTGGCGACCGCAGCGACCAGCCTGCCTGCGCTCGCGCAGGATCAGCAGGAGGCAGCAGCGGGACCGTCCGAGCTCGGTACAGTCGTTGTCACCGGTTCGCGTATTCCGCAGCCAAATCTCACCAGCATCAGCCCTGTCACCGCCGTCGGTAACGAGGAGATCAAACTCCAGGGCGTGACGCGTGTTGAGGATCTCATCAACAACCTTCCGCAGGCCGCAGCGGATTTCGGTGGCAACGTTTCGAACGGCGCCACGGGCGCGGCGACAGTCAATCTGCGCGGCCTCGGCTCGCAGCGTACGTTGGTTCTGATCAACAACCGCCGCCTGATGCCGGGTGACCCGACTCAGAACGGCGCCGCATCGCCTGACCTCAACCAGATTCCGGGCGCGTTGATCGAGCGTGTGGAAGTGCTGACGGGCGGCGCCTCGGCCGTGTACGGCGCGGATGCCGTGGCCGGCGTCGTGAACTTCATCATGAACGACCATTTCGAAGGCGTTCGCTTCGATGGTCAGTACAGCCTCTATTCGCACAGCAACGGCAACGGCGCTGCGCAGGCGGCCCTCGATGCGCGCGGATTCCCGTCACCCGACAGCAGTGTGACGGACGGGTATACGACGGACTTCAACTTCATCATGGGCATGAACACGGGTGACGGACGTGGCAATGCCACGGTGTACGCGGGTTATCGCAAGCTCCATGCGCTGCTGCAGTCCGAGCGTGACTTCAGCGCCTGCACGCATGGGCTCCGGCGATGAATTCGCGTGCAGCGGTTCTTCGACCTCCGCCACGGGCCGCTTCTTCCCGGTCGACCAGGACCCGGCTGCGTTCGGCGCACCGAACACGGGTGCTTCATTTACGGTCGACGGGTCGGAGTTCAGGCCGTGGGGCGGTGCTGCTGACCAGTACAACTTCGGACCGCTGAACTATTACCAGCGACCCGATGAGCGCTACACCGCTGGCCTGTTCGCTCACCTCGACGTCTCGGATCATGCGACCGGGTATGCTGAGTTCCAGTTCATGGATGACAGCACAGTCGCTCAGATCGCTCCGAGCGGCCTGTTCCTCGGCAGCGGCATCGGCTTGCCGCCGTTCTTCGGCAACTACCTGGTCAACTGCTCCAATCCGTTCCTGTCCGCCGCTCAGCGCAGCACGCTGTGCGATGGCGTGAACAAGCCCGCGACCACGGATGACGTGCTGGTGACGATCGGCCGAGCGCAACGTGGAAGGTGGCGGACGTCAGGACGACCTGCGTCACACCTCCTATCGTGCAGTGGTCGGCTTCCGCGGTGACTTCGCGGAGGCGTGGACGCTACGACGCCTACGGCCAGTACGGAACCACCGTGTATGCCGAGAACTATCTCAACGATTTCTCGCTCTCACGTGCGCTGAAGGCACTGACGGTGGTGAACGACCCGAACCCGGTATCACCCACTTTTGGACAGCCGGTGTGCCGCGTCAATGTCGACGCGGAGCTCACCAACGACGATCCGAAGTGCGTGCCGTACAACATCTTCCAGGCTGGTGGTGTCACGCCGGAGGCGGTCAACTACGTGTCCGCGCCAGGCTTCCAGGAAGGCTCGACCAAGGAAATCGTGGTCAGCGGCGCAGTCACTGGCGATCTGGGCCACTACGGCATCAAGTTGCCGACAGCCGATGATGGCATCGGGCTCGCGGTGGGTGCCGAGTACCGTCGCGAAGAATCCACGCTGCGAACGGACCAGAATTCTCCAGACGGGTGACCTGTTGGGCCAGGGCGCTGCGACCCTCAACACCGACGGCGCTTATGACGTCAAGGAAATCTTCACTGGAGATGCGCATTCCGCTGGTGCAGGGCAAGACCGGTGCGGAGACGCTTGTCGATGGAAGCTGGCTATCGCTATTCCGATTACAGCCTCGGCTTCGACACCGACACCTACAAGTTCGGTGCGGACTGGGCGCCCGTTGAGGACATTCGCTTCCGTGGCAGCTACCAGCGCGCGGTGCGTGCGCCGAACATCCAGGAGCTGTTCCTCCAGACCCGTGTGCAGCTCGACGGTCAGCAGGATCCTTGTTCGCGTGACTTCGCGACGACGGATCCGCCCGAAGCGAGTCCTGCCGCCAATGCGCCTTCTCGGGCATCACGGCGGCGCAATACGGGAACGTGCTCGCCAATCCGGCTGCGCAGTACAACGGCCTGGTTGGTGGCAACCAGGATCTCAATCCGGAGACCTCGGACACGTACTCGTACGGCTTCGTGTTCACACCACGCTTCCTGCCGAACTTCAGCTGGTCGCTCGACTACTTCGACATCAAGGTCGAGGATCTCATCGGCAGCGTGGGAGCTGACCTGATTCTCAACAACTGCGTGCGCGGGTGATCCGTACGTTCTGCAGCCTGGTGCACCGAGCTCCAGGATCCGGCACGCTGTGGCTGACCACCGTGGGCTACATTGACGATCCGATCGTCAACACGGGATCGCTCCAGGTCAAAGGCATCGATACGGAAATCAATTACAACTTCCAGATGGGCAGCGCGGGCCGCCTGGGGCTGCAGTTGATCGGAACGTACAATGACAAGTACACCGTGGAAGCCGTTGACGGGACGCCCCAACCTACGATTGCGTAGGGTTGTACGGCACGGTTTGCGGGGTCCCGATTCCGGAGTGGCGGCACAAGTTCCGCGCCACCTGGACTGCACCGTGGAATTTCGATGTCTCGCTGAGCTGGCGCTATGTCGACGCGTAACCAAGACTCGATGCGTCCAGCACCAACCCGCAGCTGGCGGGCGATGTGCCACGACGGACGCAAAGCATCAAGGCAATGAGCTACTTCGATCTGGCGGGAGCTACACGTTCAAGGAGAGCGTGACGGGTCGTATCGGCATCAACAACCTCACGGACGAGGATCCACCGCTCGTCGGGCAATCCAACTGCCCGTCGGTGTACTGCAACGGCAATACCTTCCCGCAGGTCTATGACACGCTGGGTCGGTATGGCTTCTGTCAGTGTGACGGTCGACTTCTAAAGAATCAGCCACGAGTCGATTCAGCGGCGGGCCAAAAGCCCGCCGCTTTTTTTGGGCGGCGGACGAAAGCCCGCGATCGGCCTGAGCAGCGTACGGCGCGCCGCGTGCTACAAGCGCGCTAAGGCATCAGACTGCGCGTTGATTCGTCGCGGTAGTAGTCGCCTATTCCGGCAACCGCCGTCCGGACGAGGTCGCACTCGGCAGCACTCATCAGGTGATTCCAGATATCGAAGATGAGGATGGCGCGGGGGACGTCACTGTCGTTCCAGGCTTCATGTTCCATCGTGTCGTCGAACACCCAGGCCCGGCCGGTTTGCCACTCGCGAGTCTGTGACCCCACCCGAAAACGGCAGCGCCGCGGGAATCACGAGCGGCAGGTGAACGATGAGGCGCGTGTTGGTCACACCGCTGTGCGCAGGAATGTGCGACCTGGCATCGAGAATCGAAAAGAAAGCAGTGGGAGCGTATCCCGGAACGTCGGCAAGCGGCATCCGCTTCAATAGTTCCACGGTTTTCGGGCAGCGCTCCTGGTGCTCAGGCACCGCTTTGCCGTCGCGCCACAGAAAGAACGCGCTCCAGCGGCGCGAATGATTGAGCTCTTTCCACTGGTCGAGCGGCACGCCGTCCGGATAGGCGATGTAAGGTTCGAGCTTTCCGGCATCCTCCGTCATCACCCGTTCGAACTCGGAGCGGATCTCTGCCGTGCCGGCCTCGATCTCATCGAGCCAGGGAAAGTCGTTCCGAGGATAGAACTCCAGTGCCGGAAGCTTGGCAAAGTGGAAGAACGAGGGCTCGGGATGATAGATCCGGCTCCTCCCCAGAAATGCCGCCAGGCTGTGATCGAAACGCTCCAGCCGGCGCCGCGCCGTGCTGCGCACGCGTGCTCTTCAATCGCGCCGCCAGAAAGGCTTCCAGGGCGCTCAGGTTCTCGCGCACCGAGGTCATGGCGCGCTGAATTGCGGGTCGGAGCGATTCTGGCAGCTGTGTGCCGCCTGGAATCGTGAGCAACGCGTTGTGAAAAACCTGGGCTGCCGCTTTCGGCTTCCCCTCTCTTTCGAGGAGCGATCCCTTCTGCAACAAGGCGAACAGGTGCCGTGGCTCCAGTGCCAGTACGCGCTCCAGCGCCTTCATTTCCTCCGCCGGGAGATTGAGTGAGCGAAACGCGCTCGCCAGGTTCAGCCAGAGCGAAGGGTTCTTGTCGTCTTTCGCGATCGCGCTTTCCAGGTAGCTTCGCGCCGCAGAAGCATCGCCTCCGTGCAATTGCGCGATTGCTGCTTCGTTGAGAACCAGGGGATGGTCGGGTGCCCGCGCTTGCGCTTGTGCAAGCAGGCGCTCGGCTTCTTCGCGACGGCCGGTCCTGCGAGCCTGTTCCACGGCCCCGACGATTGCGCGAATTTCAGCGATCATCCGGCTGGCTGTTTGCCATCCAACTGCCCCACGAAGCGTTACTGCCGAGCGAAGGGGCGGCAGTTTACCGGCAAGCGCGAAGGCAAGCATTGGTCAAGCAGTGGAATGTCCTTAGCCGCCCGGTATGGCGTCGAAGGCTATCGTGATGCGGGGCTGGTCACCGTGAATGGGGTTGGTCCCGTGCCACATATATGAAGGAAAGAGCACGAGCCGCCCGGGGCGAGGCTTTACGAACACCTCGGGCTGGGCGCCCGGAACCGGGTAGCGCGTTTCGCCGAACTTGAGCCAACCCGACATCGTGGTTACGTCGTTGACCTCTTCGGGCACGGAGACGTAATAGGCCGAGCTGATCCACCCCTTTGGATGGACGTGATTGACGTGAAATCCCTCGCGTCGCAGCTGTATCGACCATGCGCCATTGAACGACGCGGCGCCACGGTTCCTCGAGGACAGTGGATGACCCGCCGCGGTACCGATGGCCTGTCGGTACTGTGCGATCGGTTCCTCGAAGGCCTTGAGTATCGCGCCAATCGCCGGATCGGGATCCGTCACCAGGTTCCTGGCAGTCTGGCTACCGTTGCGCAAGCTCTGGTCCAGCGGATGCACGGCAAAAGGGTGCCTGGCGCCCAAGGCTTCGATCAGCGCCGCGTTGAGTTCCTCCATGGAGGACCATCCCGCCGGTGCTTCCAGGTCATAGGTCCGCACCAGACGTGAATAGTCATACAGCTCGCGGTATAGCGGCTGATCCATCAGCCGCGCGGCAGTCGCCTCATGCGCGATCCAGCCCTGGTCGTTAGGCGTACGCGATCTCTGGGTCCGAACGAAGTTCGTGGCTTCGTCGGGTCGTCCGCGCGCCAACAGGATACTGACCAGCGTCTCGATCACCATCGCGTTCTGTGGTGCCGCGATCGCCGCCTCGGCAGCTTCCACTTCCGCTTCCTTGAGCCTTCCGGTCTCGTGCAGCACTTGCGCGAGAGCGTTGCGCACGTTCGGATCGGGCCCGCGACGCGCGAGAAGTGAGCGATAGTGACTCTCCGCACCGGCGTAGTCCCCCGCGCGCCAAAGGATGATTCCGAGCAGCATCTGCAATTGCATGTCGTCAGCGTATGTTGCAGCTGCTTGTTTGATGTCACGCGAGAATTGCGGATCGGCGGCCATGAAGCGCAGCCGCGCCAGATTCATCTGCGCCTCGGGATCACGCGGGTTGAGTGCGACGGCTTTCGCGAAGGCCAGCTCCGCTTCTTCCATGCGATAGAGCTGAGAGAGCGCACGCCCGCGATTGAACTCCATCTCGAATCCCGCTACGCCCAGGGCCTGCGCGCGCTGTAAGGCGGCCAGGGCCTCTTCGGAACGTTCCATGTTGGCCAATAGCGAACCGAGATTGTGATGCGCGGTCGCATAATTGGGATCGGCGGCCAACGCCCGACGATAGGCGGATTCAGATTCCGGCATTCGATTCTGGTTACGCAAGGTAAGTGCGAGCTCAGTCCACGCCTGGGGATCAGACCCGCGCTCAGCAACCAATTTTCTGGCCACGTCTTCGGCCGCGCGATGCTGGTTCAAATCAGTCAGAGCCTTGATCAGCCCAAATGGCGCCGTCGGATGGCGCTCACTGAGCCGCAACGCGTCCCGATAACTGGTTTCGGCCTCCGCCGACCGACCCACCTTCCTCAGAAGGTTCCCGAGATTGGCGCGGAAATCCGCGTTGTACGGGTCCGAGGAAATGCTCTGCCGCATGAGCTGCTCGGCACCCGGACATCGCCCGCGTCCTTGCGGGCCAGAGCCAGGAGATGGAGGGCTGCGGCGCTTCCGTGGATATTGCCCAAGGAGTTCGCGGCATACGGCTTCCGCAGCGGGCACTTTGCCTTCTCGCAGTAGCGAAAGAGCCCGCGCGAGCTCTGCTTGTTCATTCATGCGCGTAGTTTACACGCCGGTGGCTTGCCGGCTTTGCGCGGGTAAACCGCGTGGATTCGCGTCTGCGCGACGTTGCGTCCCGGCCGGATGCTCATTTCATCGCGATGTGAGGAGGCCGCGGCCGTGTGCCGCGAACGGCATGATTGATGAAGCGCAACGCTTCGCTCCGAATCGCCGCCGTGCTGCCCTCGCCGCCCGGCACATGCACACGGGACAGCACGGCCAGCAGCAAGTCGGTTGCCACCGCGGGATCGCCGGTGGTAACGGACCCATCGTTGAGTCCACGCGCGAGCCAGCGCGCCACACGACCTCGCACCATGAGGTAACGTTCACGTGCGCGCCTTGCGAAGGCGTCCTTGAGTCCCCACGCGAGCGTCGGTGTCAGCGCTCCCGCGAACAGGTTATCGGCGTCAAGAACCGCGCTCATGAAAATGTCGATCCAGCATGGTGCCCGCCGAGGTCTCGCGCGCATCAAGGCTTCATCGAGCTCATCGGCTGCGCGGCGCAGACACTCCCAGATCAGCTCATCGCGATTCGCAAAGTAGTAGTACACAACGCCATACGACGTCCCGAGCTCGCGAGCGATACCCGACACTGAAACGGCATCGGCACCGCTGCAGATGATCGTGCGCGCGGATGCGTCGAGGATCGCGGCGCGCTTTGAGCTGCATGCTGGCCGCACGGGTGTTTTTCCACGTGGCTCGGACCGGTCGTGGATGGTTCGCTGGCGGAGAGTTGTTCAAGAACTGGTTCCTTCTGAGAGATCCATAGAAGAGGGTGGCTCAGGCGATGCAGTCCGCGTGCCAGCCGTTTGTGTTCGAAGAATCACTTGATTGGCCGCGGCTGTTCAGTCCCGATACCGCCGGACGGTGCGACCGGCGGTATCGGCGCACAAGATCAGTGCCGACTGCCGTGGTTCGCGGGCGCAGCGGTCGGACTGCGCGGCATCTACCACTGCGGCGCTCGGCCCTGCGGGAGAACACGCACGCGTTTCGCTGCCGCCGGCGCTGTAGCCGGCAGCCCGTGGTGAAGATCCCGTACGCCAAGGAACTAGTGACGTTCCCCCAAGTGAAGGAGTGGCGACGTATCATGTCGGCCATGTCGCTCAACAAGCTGCTACTGGCGCTGCTCGCATTCATGTTCGTGTGCTGGCTGGAGCTTGCGGGCAACGATCGCGAAATCGCCGAAGATTCCACACGAGGTTGAGATCATGCGTATTGCGGCTCTCTTGTTATCAGTTGTCACCTCTACTACGGTGCTGGCTGCGGCTGCCGAGAGTCCCTCGCTTCCCGAGGGCTCCATCGTTCGGGTTCAGAGTCCGCAGATCGATGCCGGTTGGCACGCCGGCAGGGTGCGCACCGCTGCGACTGGTTGCCGCATGATCGAGCTCGGAACGCCTACCGCAGGCTATGAAAGCGTAGCCCTGGTTGAGCTCGAGCGACTGCAACGCGTCGAGCCGGTGCGTTGGACCGAGGTCGCGCTCGCCGAGCTGCTCGAGCACGAACCGCAGCAATGCCGCGAGGCAGCTGCCGACTGAATTCATCTGGACCCAGTCGTCAGCTCATGAGAGAGCTGCAACCGAGCCTCGACTCGCCGTAGACTTCACGCTCCACTCGAAGCCTCGGACCGCCCCATGCCCTTCGTCGAGGTCGACCAGGCCCGGTTGCGCTACGACGTCGCGGGATCCAGCGACAGTACGCCGCTGCTGCTCATTCACTCGCTGGGCTGCGCGCTCGAAATGTGGGACCCGCAGCAAGCCGACTTTGCGGACCGATTCCGGGTGATTCGCTACGACGCGCGGGGCCACGGAAAATCCAGTCTCGGCCCTGCGCGTGAACTCTCAGTCGAGCAACTGGGGCGCGATGCGATCGCCATCCTCGATGCTCTGGGCGTTGAAAAGGCCCACTGGTGTGGCCTGTCGCTCGGCAGTATGACTTCGATGTGGGTGGCGGTGCAGCATCCGCAACGGGTTGCGTCATTGATTCTCAGCAGCAGTTCCGCGTACCTGCCGCCGCGCGAGACCTGGAACTCGCGCATCGAGACGGCTCTGCACCGTGGCATGGGCGCGCTGGTCGACACGATCCTCGGCCGCTGGTTCACCGCGGAGTTCCTTCAACAGCACCCGGAGTCGGTGCAGCCGATCCGGGCCATGTTGCTCGCCACGGATCCGGCCGGTTATGCGGCCTGCTGTGCCGCCATTCGCGACATGGATCAACGCGATTCGATCGGCGCCATCCGCGCCCCGACGCTTGTGATTGCTGGTGCACGCGATCCCGCCACGCCTCCCGAGCACGCCGAACTGATCCGCGAACGGATTCCGGGCGCCAGACTGACGGTGCTCGATGCAGCGCATTTGTCGAACGTCGAATGCGCGCCGGAATTTACCGCCGCCGTCCTGGGATTTCTTAGCGGTTCGGAACCCCTGCCCGCGTGAGGCAACTCCTCGAGCTCAGCGACTGACCGCCAGCACCACGGCGAGCAACGCAACGCCTGTCGAGATGCATTGGCCGACTATCAGCCATTGCATCTGGCGATGCAGGGCGGTAACCGCGGCCGTCAGTTGCGCCGTCTGCTGGGCCATTCGGCTTACGAGCTCTGCTTGTCGCCGTTCGTTTTCCTCCAGGGCCGCGAGGCGCGCTGCCGGATCGGCGGGATCTGCGGGAGGACCAGCCGGTCCTGGCGGCTGCAGGCGCCGTGATCGATTGAGCAGTTCCTTGGAAAGCTCGAGGATCGAAGGCACCCATTGAACGATCTGAATCCACGGAACTGGCATCTCGGCTCTCCAGCGGCTGGCCGCCGCACGGCGTGAGGACAGCGGATGTTTACATCATAAGACCGGATCGGCAGTCTGCATCCATGGCAACTCGTAAGACGGCGAAGAAGGCGGGCTCAGCCCGTGCCGGTGCAAGGAAAGGCGCCCGAGGCCGCCTGGCCCCTGGTAAGCAGGCGCGCGGCGTCACCGCTGAAGAAACTACACTCGATCTTGGCCATCAGGATCTCGCGTCGCTCGTCGCGCAGGTCAGGGAGGCGGGTGGCGCAGCGATTGGTGCTTATCGTGAACCGCTGAGCGGGCGTCCACTCCTGATCGCATCGCTGCCCATCGCTGCCGTGCAACCCACGCCTTTTCAGCGAGATCTTTCTCCTACACATGCGAAACGCCTGGCGCAACGCATTGATGAAACCGGCGTGTTTCTCGATCCGTTGATCGTCGTGCGTGGCGAAGACGGCCAGCTCTGGACGCCAAACGGAAGGCATCGGCTGGCGGCGGCGAAGCATCTCGGTCTCAGGCTGGTCACCGCACTGGTTTCACCAGAAGAATCTCTCGCCTATCGCATTCTCGCGCTCAACACCGAGAAGGCGCACAACCTCAAGGATCGGAGCCTCGAGGTCATCCGCATGGCGCGCAGCCTCGCTAATCGCGAACGCGAGACTCCCGAGTCGAAGTTCACAGCCGAGTTCGAGGCCCCGGAGCTCCTGACGCTCGGCATGATCTACGAGAAGAACTCGCGCTTTGCTGGGGGCGCCTACAGTGCATTCCTGAAGAAAGTCGATCGCTTCAGCGACCGGCCGCTGGTCGCCAGCTTACGTGAGCGCGAAGGTCATGCGGCGCGCTTGCTGGAAATCGACGCCACGGTGAAAAACATCATCAGCGCCTTGCAGGCGCGCGGCTTCAAGTCGCCTTACTTGCGCAGCTATGTCGTCGCCCGCATCAACCCGGTGCGATTTCACAAGATGAAGAAGGGCGATACCAAACCGCCCATGCCGATCGCTGCCGCGCTGACGCGAATGACAGCGGCCGCGAAGAAGTTCAATCCAAAGACTGTCTCGATGGGAGATGTCGCACTGGTCGCTGCCGGCGCAGAGTCGCAGGAGTAAGAGCAGTCCGATCCGATCGCCGGGTGGGTGTGCCTCGAGCTCGTGGAGCAAATGCGCAGCGACGACACTTGAGCGAGGAACGCTCAAGGTCGCGCGCGAACCCTCAGTCCGGGCGGCGATCAGACGCCGATGGGTCAGCTTGCCTGCACTGAATCCGGTCTGATCGCTGATCGCCCGGACAGAGGGCATTAGCTACACGAGCTCGAGGCACACCCACCCAGCGACCAGACCGTCCTGCTTTAGTCGAAGAGGCGAAAGCCGTCTAGCATCCTTACTCTCAGCTTCGGACGAGACGGACATTGCGGTCGGGGGGATTGTGCCAACTCGGGCGAGCAATGTTTGCGGGGATACATCTTCAGATAGCACCGTCATCGGGCGTGATCAGCCCGGAGTTGGCACAACCCCCCACCCAATGGCCGGCTCGGACTGCCGCGCACTCGGCACGGTTTGTCACCCTACGGCCGCCCGGGACTGCTCTAGGCCGGAGGCATCTCGGCGAACTGCGGAACCTGGTCCGTGATCTCAAACCAGTTCGCCTTGGAGCCGACGAAGATGTGGCGTTGCGCACTCATCTGCGGGTCGGAATCGAGGGCACCGAGAGGTACTGAGACAAGCCCGCGCTCGAGCGAGACGCGTGCGACACCGCCTCCACAGCGCTCGCAGAATGCGATGCCGAAGTAGCGTGCTCCGGGAACGCGATAGTCGACGATGTGCTCTTCTCCCCGCACCCAACGAAACTGCTCCAGCGGATAGAAAGCATTCGTCGCGTGTGCAGCGCTGCGGCCGCGGCGACAACGCGAGCAATGGCAGTTGTGGACGCGCGTCGGCAATCCCGTCATCTCATACGCGACATCGCCGCACACGCAACTCCCCTGCACGACGCCCATCTTGGGCTCGACGACTGGTCGCTGGACTGGAGGCGCATCGAAGCCGGGTGGATACGCCTCGTGCTGCGGCAGGCCGTCGGTGATCTCGTACCAGGGCGCCTTGGACTTGACGAACATGTGGCTCTGCGGCCGAGCGTCGAGATCGCCTTCGAGATTCCCGGGGGGCACGAACACGATGCCTGCCGCCGGGAGTTCGAGCGGCGTGACCGAGCCACATACGCGACAGAAGGAGCGCGAGCCGCCGGGCGAGGTCTCGTAACTCCCTACGCTCTTCTCTCCGGCCAGCCACTTGAATTGCGCGCCCGGTACCGCGACGAACGTGGCGAACATCGCCCCATGGTGCTTGCGGCAGATCGAGCAGTGGCAGTGGCCCATCATGCTGAACGGTTCCGACACCTCGTATCGAACCAGTCCGCACAGGCAGCTTCCGGGGATCATGGCTCATTGTAGTGCGCGGAACGCGATTCGCTTAGCATCACGCGCTTCGACCCTTGGGTTCATCGGGACGGGATGAGGTATGCGTCGCCTGCACGGCGTGGCCATGACGGGTCTCCTCCCCGACCTGCACACTGATTCGGAGCATCATTCATGCCGTTGACGAAGATGGAGCACTATCTCGTGCTCACCAAGGACATCGATGCGACGCGCGACTTCTACTGCGATGTGCTCGGGATGCGGGTGGGTCCTCGTCCACCGCTCGCGTTCCCCGGCTACTGGCTGTACGTCGGCGATACGCCCTGCATCCATATCGGCGAGTGGAACACCTACACAGCGCACTCGAGATCGCAGGGCATACCGGTGACGACTGCTGCGCCGGGCACAGGCCCTCTCGATCACATCGCATTCAACGGCGAGGATTTCGATGCGATCCTCGCGCGGCTGCAGCAACACGGCGTCAGCGCGCATGTCAACCACGTGGCCGGCGGCGCACTGCGACAGCTGTTCCTTCTGGATCCGAACGGAATCAAGATCGAAATCAACGTCCCAGCGAAGCCGTCGGTTTCACTACCCACCCGGTGAGGCAGAGCCCATGAGTCGCCTGATCTTCGCGAGCGTACTGGCTGGTATTGCGGTTTTTCTCTGGGGTTTCATTTCGCACGCGGTTTCACCGCTCGGCGAAGCGGGCCTGCGCTCCCTGCCCGATGAGCCCCGGCTCCTGGATGCGATGCGCGCGACCATCCCGGAGAAGGGCCTGTATTTCTTTCCTGGGGCTGCGGACCCGGGAAATCTCACCGAAGACCAGCAGCGGGCCTGGATCGACAAGATGAAGGCCGGGCCGAACGGTCTGCTGCTGTTCGATCCGGTGGGGCATGAGCCGCTTTCGATGCGGCAGCTGATGACGGAGCTCGTCAACGACTTCCTGGCAGCGCTCCTGCTCGGCATATTGCTGGGCTACACGACCTTGAGCTTGTGGGGTCGGGTGGCCTTTGGCGCCGCCATCGGCCTGATGGGCTGGCTCGCGATCAGCGTCGCGTACTGGAACTGGTATCAGTTCCCGTCCGCCTACATTCTCGCCGAGGGGTTCAACCAGGTGATCGCTTGGGCGTTGGCCGCGCTCGTATTCTCGGTAGTCATCCGCCGGGGATCAGCCGCACGTACCAACGGTGGGCGTGGTCATGCGTAGCTCATTCCTGATTTCGATCTCGCTCGTCAGCGCGTTCGCACTTGGTCTGAGCGGCTGCGGCACGAATCCAGTCACCGGTAAGAAGGAGATCCAGTTCGTTTCCGAAGCCCAGGAAGTTCAGATGGGCGAGCAGAACTACGCCCCCACTCGCCAGGGTGAAGGGGGTGACTTCACGGTCCTGCCGGAACTGACGACCTATGTGAGCCAGGTCGGTCAAAAGCTCGCGGGTGTCGCTGATCGAAAGCTCCCGTATGAGTTCGTCGTGCTCAACAACTCGGTGCCGAACGCGTGGGCACTGCCCGGAGGGAAGATCGCGGTGAACCGTGGTCTCTTATATGAGTTGCAGAGCGAGGCGGAACTCGCCGCAGTGCTGGGTCACGAGATCGTGCACGCCGCCGCGCGCCATGGCGCCAAGGCTCAGGAGCGCGGAACACTGATGCAGGCGGGACTGCAGGTCGCCCAGATCGGCGCTGCTGTCGGCGGAGTCGATGCGAATCTGGCTTCGCTGGTGCTGCAGGGCGCGGGGGCGGGAGCGCAGATGATCCAGCTGAAATACGGGCGCGACCAGGAGCTCGAAGCCGACAAGTACGGCATGAAGTACATGAAGCTTACCGGCTACGATCCCTGGGGTGCCGTGACCTTGCAGGAAACGTTCGTTCGGCTCTTCAGCGAAGGCCAGAAGAACCAGGACTGGATGACAGGATTGTTCGCGTCGCATCCGCCCTCGGCCGAGCGCGTGGACCAAAACAAGAAGACCGCCGACGAGCTCGGCCGCGGCGGCGACATCGGCAAGGACACCTACATCGCACGCGTTCAGCCGCTGCTCGAGATGAAGCCGGCCTACGACAAGTACGACCAGGCGCTGGCCGCTGCGCAAAAGGGCGACACGGCCAAGGCAAAGAGCCTGGCGGCGGATGCTGCAAAGCTGCAGCCCAAGGAAGGCCTGTTTCAACAATTGCAGGGCGAGATTGCCCTCGCTGATAAGAAACCCAACGAAGCGCGCCCCTATTACGAAAAGGCGATCCAGCTCAACCCGGGCTACTTCGGCTCATATCTCGGCGCCGGTGTCGCCGAATATCGCGCAGGGGACAAGGCCAAGGCGGAGCAGTACCTGACACAGAGCGCAAAGCTCCTGCCGACCGCACCCGCGGCGTACTTCCTCGGGCAAGTGGCAAAGGACAGGGGTGATACAGAAACTGCTTTGAAGTACTACCAGGCGGCCGCGACGTCCAACAGCAACATCGGACAGGCTGCAGCGGCGGAAGCCTTGCGCATCGACCTGCCACGTAATCCCGGAAACTACGTCGCCACTGCTCCGCAAGTCGCCGCGAATGGTCGGGTAATCCTCGTGATCGAAAACCGCGCACCGCTGCCGCTCACCGGGATCCAGGTAACCCCGGTGCTCGTCGATGCCTCGGGCAAGATCGCGCGACAGGGCGAGCCGGTCACCATCAGCGGTACGATCAAGCCGGGCGAACGCGGTGCCGTGGATGCGGGTGTCGGTGCCCTCGACGCGCAGACGCTGCCGAGCCTGCGGTTCCGCGTCGACAAGGCGCAGGCCGTCGAGCCGACTCCGCGGAGCACGCCGAACGAATGATCAGATGTTGCGCGCGCTCATCTCGCGACGGATGTATTCGGACTGACGCAGCACGAGCGCGACGATTGTCAGCGTTGGATTGGCTGAACCTGGTGTGCTGAGCAGGCTGCCGTCGGACACGAACAGGTTCTTGATGTCGTGCGTCTGGCCCCACGCGTTGGTCACGCCGTCGCCCGGTTTTGCACTCATGCGTGCCGTTCCCATGTTGTGAGTCGCCGGCGGATGGTTGCCCTTGACGACGCGCTTAGCCCCGATCGACTCGTAAAGCTTGGCAGCCTGCCCCGTCGCATGCGCGCGCAACGCGAGGTCGTTGGGATGCTCGTCGACATGAACATGCGCAACAGCAAGGCCATGGACGTCGCGGACCTTTGCATCGAGCGTGATGCGATTGTCGGCGCGTGGCATATCTTCGCCATTCACCAATATGCCGGCGATGTTGCGGTAGTTGTCGATGATTGAAGCGAAATCGCGGCCCCAGCCGTAGGGAATGCCTACGAGCGGCATAGTGGGCAGGTCGAGCGCGCATAGTTCGAGGTGATAGCCGCCGACGAAGCCGCGCTTCGGATCGTTGATCGTCTCGTCCTCGACGATGCCCGCCAGCGTCGCACCACGCCACGCATACACCGGCTTGTCGAACACGCCCCACACGAAGTTGATGACATGGTGCGTGTAGTTGCGCCCGACCTGGTCGGACGAATTCGCAAGACCGTGCGGGAATTTCGCGGACTCCGACAAGAGCAACAGGCGCGGTGTTTCGAGGGCATTGCCTGCAACGCACACGACGCGTGCCTTCTGGCGCTGCTCCTGTCCCTTGGCGTCCTTGTAGACGACTCCCGTCACGCGGCCGTCGGCGCCGTGCTCTATTTTCGTCGCCATGCACTGGATGCGCAGGTCCAGGTTCCCGGTCGCTTCCGCGCGCGGAATCTCGGTGTAGAGCGTGCTCCATTTCGCCCCGGTCTTGCAGCCTTGTGCGCAAAAGCCCTGCTGGATGCAGAACGCGCGCCCATCCCAGGGACGTGGATTGATGGCGAGATAATTCGTATGGACGCGCTTGTACCCAAGCTTCTTGGCGCCGGCATACAGCACCTTGAAGTTGTTGGAGGCCGGCATACCGGGTACGCCGTTGCGCCGCGTGACGCCCAGGCGTCTTTCGGCGAGCTGGTAGTAGTTCTTGAGCTCTTCGTACTTGATCGGCCAGTCGATGAGCGAGGCGCCAGGGATGTTGCCGTAACTGGTGCGTGCCGTGACCTCCCAGTCGCGATTGCGCGGCGTCGCTGCTGTCCAGTGCACCGTCGTGCCGCCGACCGTTTTGGCAATCCACGCCGGCAGTGTCGGAAAGTCGCGCGGCACACCCCACGTACCCGACTGGGTGCGCGGGTCGAGCCAGGTGAGTTGACCAAACGCCACGCCCGGATCCTGCGAAAAGGTTGCGATGGACTCGCGCTTACCCGCTTCGAGCAGCACGACCTTGATGCCGCTGCGTGTGAGCTCGTGCGCGAGAGTCCCGCCGCCGGCTCCGGAGCCAATGATGACGACCACACCATCATCGCCATGTTCGAAGGAGGCCATGACCCGGTACCTCAGGACACCGGCGCCGGACCTGCGTCCTCGGCAGGGACGTCCGGTAGCCAGCGCAGATCGTTGAAGCCGCGGTAGAGATAGCCGCCTTTCGAGAACGCCTCGCCCTCGAAACCGAAATAGGCATAGGCGAGCGGCGAGGCATAGAGCAGCTGCAAGGTCTTGACGCGCATCGTCTGAAAGAATGGTGAGGATTCGATCTCTTTCAGGGCTGCCACACGTGCGTCCTCCGGCGCTTGCGTGAACTTCGACCCGAGACCTTGCACGCCGTCTTTCAGAAGCTTGGCCAGGCCGGGGTCCTTTGCCGCCTCGCCATCGACGCCCCGGATCACGAGCGCATAGGCAGCGTCCTCGAGCTTGTCGTGAGGCGCGATCGTCCGCGCCATGGCCATCAACGTGGCGCCCTCGGCGCTGCTGAGCGTCGCCAGATCCACGGCCCAGGAACGACTCGGCGCAATCAGCGCCAGCGGGCTGCCAGCGGCCACGATTCCCGTCAGCACGCCGGTCGAGGCCTTCAGAAACTCGCGCCGGTGCAGGAGAAGAGCGGGTTTCATTATCTTGTTTCTCCACTCGCCAGGATCGAATGTGCGCGACAGTACCAGAGCGTCGGCCTGCTCGACCATGTACCGCGAACGGAATGTCGAGCCCCCTACCCCTGTGCCCCGCGGAACGTTAGGCTGCACGGCCTGCCCAACCGACTCTCGCCAAGCCGCTCGAGACAGACTCGGCTTGAGGTCAAAAGGAGTTCGTGGATGACGTCAGAATCCAGGCCCGCGCCGGTCAGATTTCCGCCTGATCCCTTCGGTGCGCCGTTTCGTACCGAGTGCGATATCCAGGACTGCGAAGTCGAAGGGGAGATTCCGCTCGATCTGAGCGGCGCCTTCTATCGCGTGGGTCCCGACTTTCAATATCCGCCACGCGTGCCGAACATCCCGTTCGACGGCGAAGGCCATGTGGCGATGTTCCGGATCTCGAAGGGTCATGCTGATTTTCGCACGCGCTACGTGCGCACTCAGCGTTTCAAGGCGCAACGCGAGGCGCGGCAGTCGCTCTTCGGCACCTACCGCAATCCGCACACGGACGACCCGCGGGTGAAGAAAGTCAGCCGCGGGACCGCGAACACCAACATCATTTTTCACGCCGGCAAGCTCCTCGCCCTCAAGGAAGACAGCCCACCGGTGGTCATGGATCCGCGCACCCTCGACACGCTCGATGACTACTACACGTTCGGCGGCAAGCTCGAGAGCCTCACTTTTACCGCGCACCCCAAGATCGATTCGAGCAGCGGCGAGATGATCGGGTTCGGCTACGAGGCCAGGGGCGAAGCGACGGACGATGTCGCTGTCTTCTCCATCGACCGTAATGGGAAACTCAACTGGAGCACCTGGATCAAGGTTCCGTACGTCGGGATGCTGCACGATTTCGCAGTTACGGATAAACACATCGCGTTCCTCGTGATCCCGATGGCGACCAATGTCGAGGAAATGAAGAAGGGCAAGGTGCACTTCGCGTGGGACTCATCGCTTCCGACGTGGTTCGGAGTAATGCGCCGGGGTGGTGACGGCAAGGACCTGCGCTGGTTCAAGGGGCCGGAGCGCTGCGCCACGCACGTGATGGGCGCTTTCTCGAATGGCAACACGATCCAGGTCGACGTCGATATGGCGCCCAAGAACCAGTTTCCATTCTTTCCCAACCTGCACGGTGAGCCTTTCGATCCGATCGGCGCGCAGGGGCACCTCACTCGGTTGTCGGTCGACGTCTCCGGGCCCGCGAAACTCTACGACATGAAGGTCCTGTATCCGCAGGTCGGAGTCCTGCCGCGCCAGGACGATCGCTATCACACGCATCCGTATCGGTTCGGCTTCATGCCGACTCTCGATCCCCAACGCCCGTTGCACGAGCGTCTCGCGGCCAGCCCGATGCGTCCGCTGAATTGCTACACGCGCTTCGATCACCTGAAACAGGAAGCGACCTCATTTTTCATCGGCGACGATTCGGGTCTCGGTGAGTGCTGTTTCGCCCCGCGCCGTCAGGGCGCTGCGGAAGGCGACGGTTACCTGATGGGCACGACCAATCGCGTGCTCGAGGGCCGCACCGATCTCATTATCGTGGACACACAGCACATGCAGGACGGACCCGTCGCCACGGTGAAGCTGCCGTTTCGGCTCAACATGGGTATTCATCATCTGTGGGTGGCGGACGAAGCCACATGATTCGGCGGCTGGCGCCCTGCGCCCTCGCCCTCCTCGCCTTTCACGGCATTGCCGATTCAGCCGAGCGGAACATGCTCCAGACAATCGCGGAACAGTCGGGATTCAAGAAAACGGGACGCTACGAGGAGGTCGAGCGGCTGTGCGCCGCATTCGCAAAGACCTATCCCGACGCTGTGCGCTGCGAGGAATTTGGCCGCACACCGGAAGGCAGGCCGATGCTGGCACTAATAGCATCACGGAGTGGCGCCCTGACGCCGGACATCGCGCGTCAGCGTGGACTTCCCGTGGTCCTGGCGCAGGGCGGCATTCACGCGGGGGAGATCGAGGGCAAGGACGCGGGATTTCTCGCCTTGCGGGAATTGCTCGAGGAAAAGGCTGCTCCCGGAACGCTCAAGTCTTTCGTGATGGTCTTCGTGCCGGTCCTGAACGTCGACGGGCATGAGCGCTTCGGACGCTGGAACCGCCCGAACCAGAACGGGCCGGAGGAAATGGGTTGGCGCACCACCGCGCAGAACCTCAACCTCAATCGCGACTACACCAAGCTCGACGCGCCGGAAACACGGGCGATACTGCGTCTTCTCGATGCGTGGGACCCGATCCTGTACGTCGACCTGCACACCACCGATGGCGCGCAGTTCGAGCACGATGTGTCCAACAACATTCAGCCGCGCTACATCGGCGCGCCGGAGCTGCAACCAACCGGGCGTGAGATGCTCACGGAGCTCAATGACAGCCTCGCGAAACAGGGTTCGCTGCCGCTCGATTTCTATCCCGCGCTCAACGATGCCGACAACCCGGCTTCGGGTTTCAAGATCAGTCCGTATTCGCCGCGTTTCTCGACCGGTTACTGGCCGTTACGCAATCGCTTTACCCTATTGGTTGAAACGCACTCGTGGAAGGACTACCCGACGCGGGTTCGCGTCATGCGCAACATCCTCGTGATACTTGCGGGAATGACACAACGGGAAGGCGCCACGTGGGTCGCAGAGGCCCGTGCCGCAGACGAGCGCGCCCAGTCACTCGGCGGACAGCAGGTGGCGATGGATATGGATGTGGGCACTCACGCCACGATGATTGACTTTCGCGGCTACACGTACACGCGTTCGCCGTCGGAGATCTCCGGCGGCACGGTGACGCGCTACAACCCAAACAAGCCGCAGATCTGGCACGTGCCGTTGCAGGACGATCTCGTCGTGAAGAGCAGTACGCGCGCACCACGTGGCGGATACATCGTGCCCGCTGCGGAAGCGGCCTGGTTATCCGAGCGGCTGAGTTTGCACGGCATTCGGTTTGAGCGGTTGACGATGGCTCACCCTCAGGCTGAAGTCGAGACCTTCCGCGCCACCAGGGCAACCTTTTCGCCGTCGCCTTCAGAAGGTCGTACCACAGTGACGATTGACGGCAGTTGGGGCAGTGAGCATCGTGATGTGTACGCAGGTTCGCTGTACGTTCCTATCGCACAGCCGGGCTCGCGACTCATACTGGCCCTGTTCGAGCCTCAATCATCGGACTCCTTTGTAGCCTGGGGTTTCTTCAACGTGGCGTTCGAGGTACGTGAATACATGGAAGCGTACGTAACCGAGCAGGTGGGCGAGCAGATGATGGCCAAAGACCCCGCTCTCGCCGGCGAATTCAAGCGTCGGCTCGCGGAGGATGCGAAGTTTGCCGCCGACCCGGCGGCACGACTCGAATTCTTCTATCGTCATCATCCGGCCTGGGACGATCACTATCGCCTGTATCCGATCTTCCGGGCGGACGCGAAGCCCTGACCTCGACGAAGTCGCTCGCGCTTTTCATGTCTGCAGTCGACATCGCCATCGTTGGCGCCGGTGCGGCGGGAATCGCCGCCGCGCGCTGGCTGCGCGCCAACGGTGCGAACATACTCGTGCTCGAAGCACGCGATCGCGTCGGCGGTCGGGCGCACACCGACAGATCCACGTTCGGCATACCGCTCGACCGCGGTTGCGCGTGGTTGCACAGCGCCGCTGAAAACCCCTGGGCTGCGCTCGCTCGCGAGCAGGGATTCTCGATCCTCGAGCAACCGCCCGACTGGCGCCGGCGCGTCGGCGCGAAAGTCCGCAGCCCCGCAGAGCTGACCGCAGTTGACCACGGCCTTGAACAGAATTTCTCTCTCGCAAGCCGGGCCGCCGCCGAAGGTCGCGACGTACCGATGAGCGAGCTCATTCCTGACAATGCGTTCCGCGCTCAGTTCGACGCCATCATGACCTGGTATATCGGCATCGAGAGCGACTCGGTATCGAGCCTGGACGTGGCGCGGTTCGACGACACGGAGTTGAACTGGGCAGTGAGAGAAGGTCTCGGCAGTGTGGTAGAGCGCGCCGCGCAAGCCCTTGAAGTGCATTTGGCGACACCCGTGCGAACCATCGACTGGCGCGATCAGGGCGTTACGCTGCAAACGACAACAGGATCGGTCGACGCACGCGCCGTCATCGTCACCGCTCCGACCTCGGTACTCGCACTGGACGGCATCCGGTTCGAGCCGCCATTGCCAACGACAGTTCAGCAGGCCTTGCACGATGTGCCACTCGGGATCGCCAACAAGGTGTTCTTCAGAATGGAGCCGGGTGCGCTGCCTTTCGAAGGCACGACGCACTTCACCGGCACCGATCAAAAAGCACACACCTGCAGCTACCAGGTGCGTCCCGCAGGACATGAAGTGCTGCTCGCATACTTCGGCGGACGGTTTGCGCGGGATCTCGAGAGGCGCGGTGAGCTAGAACAATTCGCGCGTGAGGAGCTCGGCGCAATCTTCGGCAGCGAGTTCACTCGCCGGATCACGGCCAGTCTGACCGTCGGTTGGAGCGAGGATCCCTGGTCACGTGGGTCTTATTCAGCCGCGCGACCGGGTCGGGCGCACATGCGCGAAGTTCTCAATCAGCCGGTCGGCGAGCGGATGTTCTTCGCGGGTGAGGCCTGTTCAGTCGAACATTTCGGCACGATCCACGGTGCCTGGGAGAGTGGCGTACGCGCAGCCGCGCAGGCTTTACGCGTTGCGCGAGGACAGGACCAGATCAGGATTTGAGCTCGACGATTTCGGCGTTCGTGTCGAGCACTCTCAGCGTATCGCCCGGCTCGTGACCCATAAGCGTGGCTCCGAGGGGTGAGACCCAGCTTATGAGCCCGCGGGCCGGGTCCGCTTCGTCTTCGCCGACGAGGCGGAACGTGCGTTCGCTGCCGTCCTCAAGACGCAGCCTTACTTCCACGCCGAATCGAATGGTATCGGGCTGACCGCGGGCTCGACTACCCGCGCAGTCGCGCGCCGCTGCGACCAGTAACGCAGATCCCGCGCGACGCGCGCGAGCTGCGATGTGTCCGAACCGGAGCGTGCCGCCTGGCGCTCAGCCTCGAGGCTACGGATCTGCGCGTCGAGCTGTTTCAGTCCTTGCGGGGTGACGAAATTCGGGTGCGGGCTGACGATGCGCTCCGGCAGAGTCTCTGCCGCCGCATCCTGGTCCGACTCGCGAACGAAAGCCCGGCTCATGAATCCTGATCCTCCGCGATCATCGTCGTCCCGCGCGCGTTTCGCGGCAAGCGTTTTCTGGGCAGCGCTGGGCTAAACTGGCGCGCCGCCACGCTCTGGCGGCACTCATTGAGGCAGCACAATGAAGGACTTGACCCAAGGGTCGATCGGCAGCCACCTCGTACAGATGTCGACCTTCATTGGCGTCGGAATGCTGGTGCAGACGCTGTATTACCTCGTCGACCTGTACTTCGTGGCGGGTCTCGGACAGCAGGCACTCGCCGGCGTCAGCGCTGCCGGAAATGTGATGTTCATCGTTCTGGCCTTGACGCAAGTGCTCTCAGTCGGGACCGTCACGCTGATCTCGCACGCGGTCGGTCGCAAGGATCAGAAAGATGCCAACCTGGTCTTCAACCAGGCGCTGCTGATTTCAGCCATCTGCTCGGTGCTGATGCTTCTCGCCGGCTACACCATCGCCGGCGCGTACGTGCGCGAAATCGCTGCAGACGCGGGAGCCGCTGAGGCAGGACAGACCTATCTTTTCTGGTTCGTTCCTGGCCTGGCGCTGCAGTTTGCGCTCGTCGGCATGGGTGCGGCGTTGCGCGGCACCGGTATCGTCAAGCCGACGATGATCGTGCAGTCGCTGACGCTCATTCTCAACACGATCCTGGCGCCGGTGTTGATCGCCGGCTGGGGCACCGGTCATCCGCTCGGCGTCAAAGGCGCCGCGCTCGCGAGCTCGATATCGATCAGCGTCGGCGTGATCTTGCTGCTCATCTATTTCGCCCGCCTCGAGAAGTACGTGTATGTGGATCGCGGGCTCTGGAAGCCTGATTTTTCCACCTGGAAGCGCATGTTCAATCTCGGATTCCCCGCGGGCGGCGAATTCATGATGATGTTTCTCATCGTCGGCGTCATCTATTGGTGCATCCGCGATTTCGGTGCAGCGGCCCAGGCCGGGTTCGGTATCGGCTCGCGTGTGATGCAATCGATCTTCCTGCCCGCAATGGCCGTCGCGTTCGCAGCTTCACCGATCGCGGGCCAGAACTTCGGTGCTCGCCAGGCGCAGCGTGTGCGGGAGACTTTTCGGACCGCCACGATCGCAGGCATCGGAATCATGTCTGTCATGACATTGCTGTGCCAGTGGAAGGCCCCGCTTCTGGTCGGAGCTTTCACGAACGATCCACACGTCATCCAGGTGGCGGTGCAGTACCTGAGGATCATCTCCTGGAATTTTGTCGGCACCGGAATCATCTTCACCTGCTCCGGCCTGTTCCAGGCGATCGGCAACACGTGGCCGGCGCTACTCAGCAGCGCCGCGCGCATTCTGACGTTCTGCGTCCCGGCGGTGTGGTTGTCAATGCAGCCGTGGGTGCAGCTCGAACACTTCTGGCACCTGTCGGTGGCGACGATTGCGTTGCAGGCGGTCATCAGCCTGTGGCTGCTGCTCGGCGAATTCCGCAAACGCCTCGCCTTCGCAACGTAAGAGCAGTCCGTTCCGACCGCCGGGTGGGTGTGCCTCGAGCTCGTGGAGCAAATGCGCAGCGACGACGCTTGAGCGAGGAACGCTCAAGGTCGCGCGCGAACCCTCAGTCCGGGCGGCGATCAGACGCCGATAGGTCAGCTTGCCAGCAGTGAATCCGGTCTGATCGCTGATCGCCCGGACAGAGGGCATTAGCTACACGAGCTCGAGGCACACCCACCCGGCGACCAGATCGTCCTGCTCTAGCCGAAGAGGCGAAAGCCGTCAGATCCTTGCTCTCAACTTCGGACGAGACGGACATTGCGGTCGGGGGGATTGTGCCAACTCGGGCGAGCAATGTTTGCGGGGATACATCCTCGGATCGCACCGTCATCGGGCGTGATCAGCCCGGAGTTGGCACAACCCCCCACCCAATGGCCGGCTCGGACTAACCTCTAGGGATTAGCAACCGGCTTCTGGGTGACGATGATGTTCCGGACTTCGGTGAGCTTCGCCTTGAGCGCCGCCGCATTCTCGGTGCCCATGCGGATCAGCAGTTTCTGCCCGGCGGACTTAGACTCCAGCGCCGGGTCGGCGAACTCGTAGAACACACGCGGCTGCACCAGTTTGATCGGGCCCTTGACCTGCGGCGTCGCGAGCATGTCGTCGATCACTACCACGAGTCGATCGTTGAAATAGCCCTTTGGATACCCGAGGTCCTCATAGGCACCCTGAAACAGAGGGTAGTAACGAAAGTAGAGCGCCGTCAGCTGTTTTGCGTCAGCGGCTTCGACCAGACGAACCAGAGGCGCATAGCGCGCGTAGTTATTGGGACTGAGGGTCAGGCTCTCGTCGCTTCCCGACGTGGCGAAAGTACCCCCCGTCGGCAGGATCGGGCGGCGCTCCACGGCGACCTTCTTGCGCGGCAGATTGTCGATCGTGACCACCATGCGGCGAATGACATCGTTCGGCGCGAGAAACTGACTGACTGCGTCGCGACCAAACACGCCTGACAGCGAATCGCGGAACGGCGCATCGCTCTCGTTGATGGCCGGAAGGGGTGTCTCCGCGGGAACCTCGGGAACCGGGTTGCGAATTGCAGGTTCGGGAGCCTGTCGGGAAGTGACAGGAGGACCGGATGCCTCCTCGGGCGCGTGCGATTTGCGGTTTTCGTAGTAGACGACGCTCGCGATGGCGACCAGCGCCACGGCGGCGATCACTGCCAGCAGTTTCTGTCGGTCCATCAGGCCTCGCTTGTGGATTGGACGCTGATCACTGGCCCGCGCCACGAGCGCAGACCGACGCGCCGGCGACTACCAGCGGCCGGTCCGGACTGGCCGTCGAAAGACTGTTACTTGCTTCGCTCGTTGCGGCTGCCACGTTTGATGTCACGGCTCTGCTGACTCACGACGCGAGAATAGCGCAGGCCCGTTCGACTGTCAGGATTTGCATTTCCTGACACGAACGTCGACCCGGATGCAGGAACCTGCGTCAGTCGAGCGCTGTCCTGTACGTACCTGTACGAATTTCCGCGGCGTTCGGGTCGTGCTGAGGGAAAGATTCATGAACCGAGCCATGGAAACGATGCAGTCATCGCCGGCAGAAACCCCAAGCCCTCAACGCGCACCTGGTCGCCCAGCGCACATCTGGCCCTCGCAGGATGGAGCATCGATGGGGCGAACGCATGCCGGTACGTGCCACCGTGCGGGTGCATTGCGCGAAATGGGACGCAGCGGGCCAGATCAGGGACGCGAGCCTGAGCGGAGCTTTCGTGCACACGCGCCTGCAGGTTGCCGCATGGACGCACGTTGAGGTCGAGCTCTGCGGCGCTCGGATTGCAGCATTCGTCGTGCGCGTTGCAACCGATGGCCTGGGAATCGAGTGGAGCGAGTTCGCACCGCGCCCGGTCCGGGATCTGCTCGGGCTCTGAATCAGCGGTCGACCGAACGGCGGGAGCGCTCAGCATCGGCAGGCGGCCGGATCGCCAAGGTCTCCTTGACGGCCGGGCGGCTCATCATCCGCCCGTACCATTCGATGACGCGCGGGCTGTCGCGGTCGTTGACAATGTCCGCGTAGTACTCAGGCATGCGGATCAGCATCGCGAACAGGCTGACATCGGCGAGGGTGAACTGCTCGCCCAGCATCCACGGTCCGCGCAAGCCCTGTTCCATACGCTCGATCGACGACCGCACCCGGCGGCGCCAATCCTCTAGTTGCTCCTCGGTCCAGGCCTGGGCCGCGGATTCCCGCCACTTGTCGCGCTGCTCCTTGAGCGGAATGCGGGCGACCCTGGCTTCGAACTCTTCCGGCGTAAGATGCTTCACCGCGCTCCAGATCATTGCATGCCAGCCCAGAAAGCTGAGCGCCGGGCAGAAGTACTCATCGACGAACTTGGTCCAGATGCGCATTTGCGCGCGCCCATAAGCGTCCGCGGGCCGCAGCGGCACCCCCGCGAAAGTCTCGTCGACGTACTCATTTATTACGGTCGACTCGGTGATGGTCCTGCCGTCATGAACCAGCGCCGGCACCTGGCCGTTCGGATTGATCTTCACGAACCACGGCTCGTGCTGCTCGAACTCGAGCAGGTTCATGTAATGGCTGACGTACTCCACCCCCTTTTCCTTGAGAGGGAGCAGCGCCTTCAGGGAATTGGCCGCAGGCGAGCCGTGATACAACTCGAGCACCTGAAGCTCCTTTCGCAGCTCGCACCGAGCCAAGTTCGACTATCACAGCCTGCACTACACCGATTCTCGACCCATCGGGAAACGCGTATGGTTCGCCGGTGAAGCGGATTCCAGCCCTGCCAGTCAGTCGGAGCCCACAACAATGAACGACCAGTCCGCGGCGAATCCCGTTGACCAGCCAGCGCAATCGAGCGGCGACGCCTGGCCGCGTCCAGCGGTCGCCTGGTACGGCGTCGTGTTCTTCGGACTCACGCTGCTCGTGCTGTTCATGAACGCGAGCATCTCGGGCCTGCTGATCCAGCCCATTAAGCGCGATCTCGGGCTCACGGACGTGCAGGCGGCCCTCGCGATCGGAACCGCAGCCGCGGCCCTCAACGCACTCTTCATGCTGCCGGTCTCCAGGCTGGTCGACATCATCAGCCGTCGGCTGATCATCGGGGTCGGGCTGATTCTGACCGGCATCTCGGCCGCGCTGGCCGGCCTTTCCAGTACATTCTCGCAATTGTTCATCGTCCGCATGATCGGGGGCATCGGCGGCTCCGGTAACGCGCCGGCCACCTTCTCGATCCTCGCCGACTACTTTCCGGCCGCGAAGCTCCCGAAAGCGCTCGCAGTGATGAACATCGGCTTTTACTACGGCGCGGCGCTCGCGCTGTTGCTCGGCGGCACGCTGATCGGGATCGCTTCGACCATGCACGTCGTCGTCCCGATGGTCGGCGAATTGCGTCCGTGGCAGATCATCCTGCTGATCATGGCGATACCGGATGTGCTGCTCGGCATCCTGGCCCTCACGACTTTGCACGAGCCCAGGCGCCGGGGGGCGCGCAGTACAACCTATAAGGCGGATGCCAGCGGCAAGGTCAAGGTCGTGCCGGTGCGCGAAGTGTTCAAGTTCCTGTACGACGGGCGCGCTACGTTCGCACCCATGTTCCTCGGGTGGGCCGCCAATGCACTCGCGGCTGGCGCATTTTTCTGGAATGCGCCCTTCTTTGCGCGCACCTACGGCTGGGATCCGGCGCGATACGGAATTATCCAGGGCTCGATCCTGCTGATCCTGGCGCCGATCGGGTCGCTCGCAGGCGGGTTCCTGGCCGAGTGGTTCGCGAAGCAGGGCCGCGATGATGCCAACCTGCGCGTCGTGTTTATCGCGACCGCATTGCACGTGCCATTTGCCATCGCGTATGCGTTCATGCCGAATCCCTATCTCGCCATCGTGTTCTACGCCATCAACTACACCATCATCTCGATGGGCGTGGGACCGCAGAATGCGGCGTTGCAAGTGATCGTCCCGAATGAGATGCGCGGCCAGGTCACCGCGGCGTTCCTGTTCTCCTTCTCGATGATCGGCATCGCGCTCGCACCGCTCCTGGTTGCGGCGCTCACCCAGTACGTCTTTGGCGCCGAAGAGAAGTTGCGCTACTCGATCGCGACGATCCATATCGTGCTGGCACCGCTCGGGACGATCTTCTTCTGGATCGGCATGAAGCCCTACGGCAAGGCGTTCGCGGCCGCGCGCGCCTGGCATTGAGGTGCCTGACCGTCCAGGCCGCATGTCGCTCGCGCGTCCGTGAGATCGATCCACTTGCCGAAGGCAATCAGGAGCGAGCGCAAGGATTCCTGCGTCGCCGGATCGATGAGACGCCCATCGGCGTCGAACAACCGTTCCGCTTCGCGCACGTAGAGCGCGGGGTTCGCCATCACCAGCGATTCGGTGGCATTGAGTACCTGGCGCAGCGCGCTTTGAGCGAGACGCGTGCCCCAGCGGCCCGCCGAGGCACCGATGACCGCGACCGGCTTTCCGATCAGAACCTCGTCAGGTGCGGGTCGCGACAGCCAGTCGATGGCGTTCTTGAGGACACCGGGAATGGACTGGTTGTACTCGGGCGTCGCGATGAGCATTCCATCCGCTGCAGCGACTTGCTGCCTGAGATGCACGACGCTGTCGGGAATGTGAGCCTCGAGATCCTCGTTGAAGAGCGGAACTGCCGCGAGCGCATCGTACAGAGCGACCTGCATTTCCGCAGGAGCGCACGCGATGGCCGCCTCCAGCAAGCGCCGGTTGTAGGAACCTCGCCGCAAACTGCCTGCCAATGCGAGCACTTTCATGGCGTGAACCAGACCAGGAGCGCCGATAGCAACAAGCAGTGCCCCCATCGACCGCTCGAACCACAGCGCTGCACGCGGGCGCGCCAGTCCCCTGGTCATGAGCGCCCCAAGCCACGCCCACAACGCCAGGCACACTGTGGGAATCAGCACGATGAGCGCTATGAGATATCCGATGCGAGCGGCACCGACACCGCTGTGCACCCCCGATGTCACCGTGAGCACCATCGCCCACGCCTTTCGGATTCAGGAACTGAAAGAAGAACAGGCCGGTTGCATGACTCGGCAGATGCGTTTCACGCCGTGATCCTGCGCGGGCCCCTTCGCGGGTGCGCAAGGAGCTGCAAGCCGAGCCAGGCGAGGTACAGGCATCCCGCGGTGGTGAGCGCGGTTCTCAGGCGAGGCTCCGCTGCGAATGCGGCGCCTGCGCCGAAGACGACGACCGCGGTCATCGCAAGCGTACCGAGAATGATGCCGGCGAGCGCTGGAAACGCGCCCGTGATTCCCGCGCGTGCGCCTGCCGTCATGACCACGAAATTGTTGGGCCCGGGCGTAATGGCGCCCACCAGCAGTATCCCCGCGGCCGCGATCAGTGCGTCCATCAGCCGCGCCCACCATGGCGTGGTCTCAGCAGGTGACCAGTCCGCCTATCCGCTTCCATCTGCGTTTCTCCTTAGCCAGACTTGAAGATTGTGCCGCAGGGCACTGTTCTAAGGGTTGCGAGTAATGGTCTATCATTTAGACCATGCAGGATCTGCCTCTGCATGCATTGCGGGCGTTCGCAGCGGTCTATGCGCACGGCGGGATACGCGCCGCGGCGCGCGAGCTCGGCATTGCGCATTCCTCCATCAGCCGTCACGTTGCGGAGCTCAATGCCTGGCTGGGTGTTCCAGTTGCCCGTGTGGGTGGGGGCAAGCGGGGGCTCGCGTTGACACCGCAAGGCGAAGTCCTCGGCAAGGCGACGCTCGCGAGCCTGCAGGAGATTGCGCGTGTAGCAGGTGCGCTGCGAGAGGCGAGATCAGGCCGATCCGTAACGATCGCCGCCGCACCGTCTTTCGCCGCGCGTTGGCTTCTACCCCGGCTGCCGGAACTGGAAAAGGCACTGCCGCGAATCGAGGTCTCGGTGGTCGTCGATCAGCGGCTTACAGACCTGCGCGCCGAGGAGGTCGACTTTGCGATCCGGATCGGAGATGGCAGATGGCACGGCGTGCATCGCGAGCCGCTCATGGAAGATTCCCTCTACCCGGTGATGAGCCGGTCCTATTGGGAGCGCTCGGGTAGGCCCGACACTCCTGCCCGCCTCCGCCGCTTGCGCTTGCTGCACGATCGCGATCCGCAGGCGTCCTGGGAGCGGTGGCGTGGCGAGCACGGTCCGAAGGCGCTCGACGTACGCAGCGGCCCCAGATTCGCCTCATCTGATCTGGTGTTGCGCGCAGCGATCCAGGGCCAGGGCGTGGCACTCGCTCGGCACCAGCTGGCCAACGACGACGTGACGTCCGGCGCTCTCGTCAGGCCTTTCGGCAAGTTGAACGTGCAGCTGGGGCCGGCGTACTGGATCGTCCTCCCCGAGCACTTGCGCAATCGCGATGCCACGCTGGCGGTCATCGAGTGGCTCAAGAAACAGGCAACGTGACGTTTCATGAGTCGCATGGTGAAATCCGTGCGCTCGAACGATCGGTGTACACCACCTGGCTCTGGGAGAACCAATGACCACGCGACGCGAAGTGCTTGGATGGACAGCAGCCGGCCTGGGAATGCTTGCAAGTGGCGTGACACGAGCTGTCGGTGTGGATAAGGCTTCGAAGACTCTCGACATCCTCTTCCTTGGTGGCACCGGCTTCATCGGACCCTTCCAGGTCGAACATGCGCTCGCTCGAGGCCACAAGGTCACTCTCTTCAACAGGGGTCGGAGCGATACGGCGCTGTTCGACGGCAAGGCCGAGCTCCTGATTGGCAATCGCGATCCCAAGATCGACCAAGGGCTGAGCGCTCTCGCGGGCGACCGCAAATGGGACGTCGTCATCGACAACTCCGGATATGTCCCCCGCCATGTGCGCGAATCGGTGAAGCTGCTCAAGGGACGCGTTGGCCGTTACATCTATGTTTCGACCGTCGCGGTCTACGAGCCGGGAGCGACGAATGTCGTGGAGACCTCGCCACTCAGAGCGCTGCCGGATCCAAAGAACGAGCAGATGAGCTGGGATCGCTACGGACCGCTCAAGGCCGAGTGCGATCGGATCGTGCAGGCAGCACTGGGCAAGTCAGCCACCATCGTGCGCCCGACGTTCATCGTCGGGCCGAAGGATGAAACCGATCGCTTCACGTACTGGGTAGACCGCGTGGCGCGTGGCGGTGACGTGTTGGGCCCGCCGGCTCCACACAACGAGCTGCAATGGGTGGACGTGCGCGACCTCGGCCCATGGATCGTCGGGCTTGGCGAGCGGGATGTGTCCGGCATCTATAACGCGGCCGGACCGACATCGGCGATGAACTGGGAGGAGACTCTGGTGGGCCTCACGTGGCTCTCGAAGGACCTGGTGAGGTTTCACTGGCCTACCGAAGATCTGCTGAAGGAACTCCAAATCGACTTGCCTCTGGTATTGCCTGGCCGTACTTCCCGCCATTTCGACAACGCAGCTTCGCTGAGTGCAGGATTGAACTACCGGCCGCTGTATGACACCTCTGCGGCGACGCTGCAGTGGTGGGAGGCGCAGTCCGATGAGCGCCGCGCGCAAGCACAAGGCTGGCCGGCGGCGGAAAAGGAACGCGCAGCGATCGAGAAGTTGAGCGCCGCGCGCGGTTGATCTCAGTGGCGGTTGTTTCGTCTGCCCCAGCGGCGGGAATCGCCATGATGGCGAGCCGGCGTCGAGGCAGTTCTCGAGTGTGAATGCGTGAGACGCCGATCGGGGGCCGGCGCTGCCGTCTCCTGTCGGACCTCGTAAACGGGCAACGCTGCAATCGGCAGACTGCGTTTCAACAGCCTCTCGATGTCTCGAAGCAGCGGTGCCTCGTCCGGTGAAACCAGTGATACCGCGCGACCGGTGGCACCGGCCCGCGCCGTGCGACCGATGCGGTGCACGTAGTCCTCGGGCACATTCGGCAGCTCGTAGTTGACGACCTGCGGCAGCTCCTTGATGTCGAGGCCTCGTGAGGCGACCTCGGTCGCCACCAGCGCGGTAACCTTGTTGGCCTTGAAATCGGATAGCGCCCGCGTGCGCGCGGCCTGACTCTTGTTGCCGTGAATCGCCGCGGTGCGGATCCCGCTCGACTCGAGTTGTTGCGCCAGGCGATTGGCACCGTGCTTGGTACGCGTGAACACCAGGACCTGGTGCCAGCCACCGTCATCGATGAGATGCGCGAGCAGGTGGCGCTTGTGATCCTTCGCCACTCGATACACATGCTGCTCCACGCCGTCGGCCGCCGCGTTGCGCGGCGCGACTTCGAGCGTCACTGGGTTGCGCAGAATACGCGCCGCCAAGGTGCGAATGTCATCCGTGTAGGTGGCCGAGAACATCATATTCTGGCGCTCGGCCGGCAGGAGCTTGATCACGCGTCGGATGTCGGGAATGAAACCCATGTCGAGCATCCGGTCGGCCTCGTCGAGCACGAAGAATTTCACGTTACCGAGCTGCACGGCGCCCTGTTGAGCGAGATCGAGCAGCCGGCCGGGAGTGGCGACGAGCAGATCGCAGCCGGTGCGCAATGCCGAAATCTGCGGGTTGATGTTGACGCCGCCGAAGACGACCAGCGTGCGCAGTCCGACATACTTACCGTAGGTACGCGCGCTCTCGGCCACCTGCGCGGCGAGCTCACGCGTTGGCGTGAGAACCAGCGCACGCGGCGTGCGCCCGGACGCAGCACCAAGGTGCTGCAAGATGGGAAGAACGAATCCAGCGGTCTTGCCCGTACCGGTTTGCGCTTGAGCGAGAACGTCATGGCGCGCCAATACAGCGGGAATCGCCTTGGATTGAATAAGGGTGGGTGTGTCGTAACCGTTTTCGGTTACGGCACGCAACAGCTCGGGCTTGAGCCCGAGATCGGCAAATAGCATATGTAAGAAATCCTAAGTTGACTCGCACGCCAGCCCATGAGGGCTGTAGCGGTCAATAGCGAGGGGTGAAAAAATCGAAGTAAGTCGGGAGAGACAGACTGCGAGTGAAGGGGGGCGTTGACCGCGCGACCCTGATTCAGCGCCGCGCACTCTACAGGCTTTGCAGGCGCACGTCCAATTCAGTGGTTTTTCAAGCTGTTGAACTCAGGAGTTGCGGCTCCGCTTATCGATCACGCGCTTTGCCTTGCCCATCGAGCGCTCGATCGTGCCCGGCGTGTTCACGACCACCTTCGCCGTGATGCCGATGTATGCCTTCACGTGACGCGCGAAAATTCGTGCGATGTCCTCGCGCTCCTGGGCACTCACCTCACCCCCGGGTTGCAGCTCTACATTGATCGTCAGCAAATCGAGGTGGGTTTCACGTGTCAGCTCCAGGTAGTAATGAGGTGCGAGCCGTCGCTCCGCCAGGATCAGCTCCTCGATCTGGGTCGGAAATACGTTCACGCCGCGAATGATCAGCATGTCGTCGGTGCGGCCGGTGATGCGATCAATACGGCGCATCGACCGCGCTGTCGGCGGCAGCAAACGAGTGCGATCACGCGTGCGATAGCGAATCACGGGAAGCGCTTCCTTGGTGAGCGAAGTGAGCACGAGCTCACCCACCTCACCCTCCGGCAATACCGCTCCGCTTTCGGGATCGATCACCTCCGGATAGAAGTGATCCTCCCACAGCACCGGGCCATCCTTGGTCTCGATGCACTCGTTCGCGACGCCAGGGCCCATCACCTCCGATAGTCCGTAAATGTCGAGCGCATCGAGGCCCATGCGCTGCTCGATTTCCGCGCGCATACCTTCGGTCCACGGCTCGGCGCCGAAGATGCCGATCTTGAGCGAACAAGCGCGCGCATCGATCCCCTGGCGATGAAACTCCTCGGAAATCGCAAGCATGTACGAGGGCGTGACCATGATGATGTCGGGGCGAAAGTCCTGGATGAGCTGCACCTGCCTTTCGGTCTGCCCGCCCGACATCGGGATCACGGTGCAACCGAGTTTTTCGGCGCCGTAGTGCGCGCCCAGGCCACCAGTGAAAAGACCATAGCCATAAGCGACGTGGACGATGTCACCGGGGCGGCCGCCGGCAGCGCGGATCGATCGCGCAACGAGCATCGACCACGTATCGATGTCATTCCTGGTATAGCCGACCACCGTCGGTTTGCCCGTGGTGCCACTCGAAGCATGAATGCGCACTACTCGCTCGCGCGGCACCGCGAACATGCCGAACGGATAGCACTCACGCAGATCGTCCTTGGTGAGGAGCGGGAATTTCTGCAGGTCTTCGAGATGATGCAGGTCGCCCGGGCCTATGCCCGCGGCGTCGAAGCAGCGGCGGTAGTGAGCTACGTTTTCATAAGCATGACCGAGCGACCAGCGCAGGCGTTCGAGCTGCAAGGTTCGCAACTCGTCGACGCTCGCGCGTTCGATCGGCTCGAGATCCGCAGGGCCTGGCGTCCGGGCGGGCATGGCGCGCGAAGGGTAGCACCACGCCCGCCCCCAACACGAGTATGCGGGCGGCCTCAGCCTGCCCGGGCGATTGCATCCTTGCGCACCAGCGCGAAGCCGACCGTGTTGAAGTTGTAGGTCGCCACTTCCTTGAAGATCTTGCGTGCCTCCGCGCCCTGGTTCGCGGCTTCCAGCGCCTGTGCCAGGTGATACTTGTTGTACATGATGGTGAGGTCCGCCTGACGATATTCGGCCACTGCCTGCGGATACTTCTTCTGCAGGTAGTTAATCAGGCCCATCAGGTCGTGATAGTTCTCCATCTTGCGGGGGTTCTTTTGCGGAGCCACCAGGTCGCTGTACTTCTTTGCGAGCTTCGATGCTTGCGCGTAGTCACCGCGATGGGCTGCGAGCTGGCCCTCGAAGTAGGCAATCTGCGCTTCCTGGATGTTCGAGAACTCCTCGGTTCCAACCGCCTTGGCGTTGGCACGCAACACCGCGGCGAGCTCGCCGATGACGCGCGCAGCCTCGTCGTTCATTCCCGTGTGCAGGGCCACCGTGGCAGCGTTCGTGAGCGCGAATACCTTGGCTCCAGTCTGTTGATCGTCGGGTAGCCCCATCGAGTCCGTCTCGCCGGCGAGCTTCTCGAGCTCGCGTACTGCTGTGGCTGAATCGCCGGCGTGCACCCAGGTGAACAACTTGTAGTTGGCGTAGAAGGGCTTGTTGACCGGTTCGGCAGTGGCAATCCCGCGGTCGTAGTCCGCGCGCGCCTCCTCGTAGCGCCCCAGGAAGGAATCCACGTGGCCGAGCTTCAGTTGCGCGATGCCATCGCTCGGATCGAGCAGCGTGGCGCGTTTGTAGTAATCGCGCGCCTCTTCGAGGCGATTGGTGGCCCGATAGACATCGCCCAACGACCACCAGAAATTGCTCTCCCCGGGATTGAGCGCGATCGTCTGGCGGAAATACTTCTCGGCCTGCACGAAATCACGCGGTTCGTTGAACAGGTACGAGTTAGCCATCGCGAGTGGCGCGGCTGCGAGCGAGGGATCGAGCTCGATCGCCTTGGCGATCGATTGGCGTTGCTCGGTGAATTTGTTGAGTCCGGCCTGCACCGCGGCCAGCGCCAACCACGCGCGGGGACTACTCGGGTACTCGCGCACCAGACGGTTGGCAAGAGACAACTGTGATTCGAAGTCACTGTCCAGAAAGCGCCGATTGATCTCTACCAGCAGTTGCTCGCCCGAGCTTGCCTTGCCCGCGCTCGCCTGGGCTTTTTTCAGGCTGGCGGAAAATTCCTCGGTGGAAAAAGATGCCACCGCGAGATTGAACCAGCCGTAGGTGAAATCAGGATCGGCTGCGACCGCAGCCCGAAACAACGCGTTGGCCTGTGAAGCATCGCCGCGATCGAGCGCGGCCTGCCCTGCGATGAAATCCATCCGCGCCGACTGTGAGTTGGTCGTTACTGGAATCTCGCTGATGGCTGCACTTGCAGTCACCGTGAGTGCCGACAATCCAAGCAGCGCGATGGCCGCAGCCGTGCGCCGCAGTACGAACTTCTTCATTGCTGTCCCCCTTGGCCTGGGCGCCTGTTGACGGGCGCCTGATGGGCGATTATCAGGAGACGCGGCGACGAAGGTGGGTACGATGTGACGAAGGGAATGGGTGGTCGTGCCGGGCGCCGCCGTTCAGGGACCAACGTACCTGCGATGCTCTGCGGAGAGCTTGCACAGATTCGACGGTGATCCGGCACGGCAGTGCCCTGCCGTGCCGGTTCTTGGAATCCTCGGGCCGCGGGTGAAGCGGACAGCGAGGATCGCCGAAGCTACTTCGGCATCAGGACGCGATCGATGGAGTGAATCACGCCATTCGATTGCATGACGTCGTAGACCGTGATGTCCGCAACAGCACCGGTCTCGTCCTTGACCGTGATGTTGTGGCTGCCGTTCTTCATCGCCCAGAGCGTGCCGCCACTCGCGGTCGTGAGGGTCGCGGCACCTTTGCCCTGGCTTATCAGTCGGTCGAGATCGGAGTAGGTGTAGCGACCCGGCACGACGTGATACGTCAGCACCTTCGTCAGCGTCGCCTTGTTCTCCGGTTGCAGAAGCGTGTCGACAGTCCCGCTGGGCAGCGCGCCGAAAGCCGCGTTGACGGGCGCGAACACCGTGAACGGACCCTTGCTCTCGAGAGTATCGACCAGGCCCGCTGCCTTGACCGCCGCGACCAGAGTCGTGTGATCTTGTGAATTGACTGCGTTCTGGACGATGTTCCGCTGCGGCAACATCGCGCTGCCGCCGACCATGACATCAGCTGACGCCACGGTGATCGCAAGTCCCAGCACGGCCGCGACTGCGGCACTCAACAGTTTGCTCTTCATTACGCTCGTCTCCTCATATGGTGATGAACCTGACAGTCCGCCGGATTGCTGAAAGGCCCGCACCAGCGCGCATACAGCTTCCCCGTGCGCTTATCTATTCGACAGCCCGAGGAAATCGGATTCTTGCCAGGACGAACGTCAGTGATAGCGAAAGGTCACGGCATCGACCAGGATCACCTCACATGCCCCGGCTCCCGTATCGTCCCGGCGGAGTGACGTCCTCATCACGCCCAGGTCGGACCGCTCCACGTCGACGAGCTCGCCCTCGAGCTTGACGATATCGCCGACGCGAATCCCACTCAGGTTTTTCCAGACGCTCTTCGAGCTGGGCACCAGGTGCCAGTTGGCGGAATGCGTTTCGATGACGTCACGAGGGATCGGCGGCTCATCGTCGTAGTGCCAGAAATAGAAGCGGTTGGCCTGTGTGACTTCGATACCGGCCAGCACCGCGGAGTCGGACATCGGTCCCCAGCCGACGGCGATGTCGAGCGGGCTCGCCTCGGCAAGTGCGCCGGTTCGATAACGCGAGCGGCTGAGGACGCGCGCTTCGGCAACAAACTTCGCACGCGGGATCAGCGTGAAGCCACCGTGCTCGACGGCCGCAGCGTCCGCGAGATCGATCTGCCCCGGGTCTGCTGAAACCATAATGCCCGGACGCCAGTCGATGGGGCGGGTCGTGAAGTAGTCATATGCGCCGAACAGCGCAAGGACGATCAGTGCGACTGCGAAATAACGCATGGTGGGATTGTTGCACCGGACTTTTCTGCCCGATGTGACGTACGCCCCTCGTTGCGATCTGCGATCGTGACGAAGGCCACCGCGACTGCGGGGTATGGGACGGAGCCTGTACACTTCCCGACACCGTCTACGCGCTGCCCCGGAGAGCTGCAAAACAAATGAGAACCACCGAGTGGGAGCCGGAAGCGCGCGCCGCGCCCGAAGCACTCGAGCGGGAAACGCTCGCGAAAGTGACCCGGCGGCTGATGCCGTTCCTGCTCCTCCTTTATATCGTCGCGTGGCTCGACCGGGTGAATGTCGGCTTTGCAGCCCTGCAGATGAACGAGGATCTCGGCTTCAGCGCGACGGTGTACGGTTTCGGGGCGGGCGTTTTCTATTTTGGTTACGCGCTCTTCGAGATCCCGAGCAATCTCGTGCTCGCGCGAGTCGGGGCGCGCCTCTGGATCGCACGCATCATGATCACGTGGGGGCTCGTCTCGGTCGCGATGATGTTCGTCCACAACGCGATCACCTTCTACATCCTCAGGTTCCTGCTGGGTGTCGCGGAGGCCGGATTTCTGCCCGGCATCATCTATTACCTGACGTACTGGTTTCCGCGGGCGCAGCGTGCCAACGCCGTATCTTGGTTCATGGCCGCGATTCCGCTCTCAGTGGTAATCGGCGGCCCATTGGCGGGCTTGCTGCTCGAATTGGACGGTCTTCAGGGGCTTGCGGGCTGGCAATGGCTGTTTCTCCTGGAAGGCGCTCCCGCTGTCATCCTCGGCGTCGTGGTTCTGTTCTATCTCACCGACAAACCTGACCAGGCACAGTGGCTGAACCCCGAGGAGCGAGTGTGGCTGAGTGAGCGCATCGAGGCCGAGCACGCACGCGCTAGGTCACAGCACGGCGTCGGCCTGGGCCGCGCATTCCTTCATCCCACGGTGTGGGCGCTCACCTTCGTCATGTTCGCATGTCAGTGCGGCAGCTATGGCCTGACCTATTGGATGCCGCAAATCGTTCAGAGCGTTTCCGGACTCAGCAATTTCAAGGTCAGCATGCTCACGGCGATTCCCTACATCGCCGCCACGATTGGCATGGTGTTCATCGGTTGGAATTCCGACCGCACTGGCGAGCGCTTCCTGCACATCGCCGTGCCTTGCGTGATCGCCGCGATGGGGTTCATCGCGAGCGTGTACCTGACATCGCCGGTGCCCGCCATGATCGCGCTCACCGTGGCAGCAGTCGGAGATCTTGGCAGCCGCGGGCCGTTCTGGGCCTTGCCCGGCCGGTTTCTAACCGGCGACGCCGCAGCCGGCGGCATCGCGCTGATCAACACTGTGGCTTCCCTGGGCGGGTTCGTCGGGCCGTACGTGGTGGGTCTGGCGAAGACCGCGACGGGAGAGTTCAGTGCGGGACTGGTGCTGCTCGCGCCGCTGATGCTTGCCGGCGCCTTCGTCGCCTGGCGCTTGCGCCGCTCCCCCGCACTCGATCTTGAAGCTGCTTCGGTACCCGCCCGTCAGTGACGTCGCCACACCAGCGTGCGATTGTGCGCGGGCATCGCGCAGTCCTCCACGAGCGTCATGCCAATGGACTGCGCGAGCTCATCGACAGCTTCGAAGTCCCGGATACCCATCGTAGGCGCGCGTAGCTTCAAGCTCTCATCGAAGGACGCATTGCTCTCGCTGGTGAAGCGACCGAGGTAGTTGAAGGGACCATAGATCGCGAGTACTGCGTCACTTTCAAGCGCGTCATCGAACACGGCGAACAGCTTCTGTACTTCCGGCCAGCTCATGATGTGCAGCGTATTTGCGGAGAATGCCGCGTCGTATCGCACCTGGGGCCAGGTACCGTTGACGTCTAGCAGGAGCGGCAATGGCAGATTCGGCAGGCGTGCTTCACCCAGCCACAGGCTGATCCCTGGCAGGTTCTCCTCCACCTCCGAGGTTTGCCAGATGAGATGCGGCAGCGCCCGCGCAAAATAGACCGCGTGTTGCCCGGTACCGCTGCCGATCTCGAGCACGCGCCGTCGATCGCCAAAATATCGGCGCAGCACACGGAGAATCGGATCGCGGTTGCGATCGCACGAAGGCGCATGCGGCTTGACGAGCTCGACCATGACTTGCGGCGCTTGGTGCGGGTCAGCCGTCTCCCAGGAATGCTGGCAAGACGATATTCGGAATGAAGTCGACCAGGAAGTGCGTGATGATGGTGACCCACAGATTGCGTGTGCGCAGGTATACCGCAGTCATCACCGCACCGGTCAACAGCGCGATGAGTACTCCACCCGAGCCCTGTCGATAATGAAAGATCGCAAACATGACGAGCGGCACAGCGATGGCGATCCAGCGATTTCCGGTGAGGGATTGCAGGCGCTCGATGGCGTAGCCGCGGTAGAAGATCTCCTCTGCCAGCCCGGCGCGCACGATGACCAGCACCATTACCCAGGCAGGCAGGGAGTCAAAACTCTTGACATCCGGACTACCGAACCGCAATCCAAGCACATGGATGATCGCGAAAGAAATCGCGATTGCGACCGCCGCGCCAAGCATGGCGATCAGTACCCAAAGGGCCGTACTACCTGGCTTCGGGCGACCCAGCCCTACGGAATCCCAACCCAGCCTTTCCTTGCGGCGGATGATCCAAAGGAGAACTGCGACGAGCGCCAGGATGATGAGCTCGCGTGCCACCGTGTTCTCGGCGGTACGCGGACCGACCACGCGACGGAAAAACTCGACGACGAGCGGCAGGCCGAATAACGCTATTCCGAGACCCAGGTTTGTCCAGGCACGCGCCGATTGTTGTTGGTCCGCCATGCCATCCCCCGGGGACTCTCGACCCGGCGGATTGTGGCACATCCACCCGATGCGAATGACCGGTGGAGGCTAACGGGCGTGAGTGGTGCGGCTTTCAGCTACCGGGCAGCTGCGCAACAGGGATCGCGCGGCTGGCGCCAATCGGTGCACTTCGGGCAGATATCTCAGACGAACGGCGAGCTGCGTCGACAGTTCACGCCAGGCTGACGACTGCGCCAGCGTCTTGAGGTAGTGCTGATACGCATCGAGATCCACAAAACAGGCAAACCATACGAAGGCGTTCTCGCCCTCGCGCACCGGAAGGGGCGGGAAGTTATTCGGGCTCGGCTCGGTGATGAAGGAAGCCAGCAAGGTTGCGCCCGCGTCCTCAGCCTGTCGTCGCACAACTCCTTCGAACCAGGCGACAAAACCATCGTTCGGCGGCGCGCGCAGGTAATAGATGGTCGCCACAATGAGCGCCGCTGGTGCACTCCTTCCTTGCTGCGGACGTGCAGACGCCGACAATCGGAATGCGGAGTTCGAACGCGCCGGGCGCAACAGCAACACATTGTCGGAGTCCGCCATGGTCGCATTCGCAGCTTCACGATGCGCTTTCCATGTCGGCCCGCTGTAGAACTTCGCAAGCGCCTGCGCACGCGCAGGCATGTCTGCGAAACCCCGCAACCAGAAGAATAGATCCGGGTTGTCGAGATCCCGGAACTCACCGATGACGTTCGCGCCGAGTGCCTCCTGGCTTTCGATGAATTCACGCTCGAACAACTCAATCAGCACGTCGCGCTGGCCCGGATGCAATGTGTACTGGCGCAGCTCCACGATCGGTGAGAGCAGATCAGCCTCGCCGACATTCTCAGGCCTCGCGTTCGAACTCATGGATTCCTGCCTTGCTTCACTTGGCTGCGCCGACGCCAGGGGATGGACGGCGGCCAGCGTTGCCAGCAGCCGAACAGTGGGCATGAACAGCCGGCCCCGCTTCACGGGACATACGCTACGGGCCAAACAGGTCGGATGCCGCCCTATTTGCCTCATCCGCCTCGAGTTCTCTGACACGCGCGGCGCCCTCCAGAGCCAGGAGCTTGCGCTTCAGGTCCAGCCCGCCGCCGAATCCGGTTAGCGAACCGTCACTGCCGATGACCCGATGACACGGCACGACAATCGGCAACGGATTCGCACCGTTGGCGCTGCCGACCGCACGCACGGCGCGTGGCCTGCCCAGCCTGCGTGCCAACTCGGCGTACGAAATCGTCTCTCCGTACGGAATCGTCCTGAGTACTGACCACACCGCACGTTGAAACTCGGTTCCGGGCATCACCAGGTTGAGATCGAACACGCGTCGCTGGCCGGCGAAATATTCGCCCAACTGCTCAGCCGCGTCTGCAAACGCCGAGGCATCAGCAATCCATCCTCGCTCCGCACACAATGGCCTCGAGTCAGTCTGAAAGTGCACCAGGCGCAGCCGACCGCGCTGACCCGCGAGAAACAGTCGTCCGACAGGAGTGTCGATCTCGTGCCAGCAGGTTACCGCCTCAGTCATCGAGTCCGCCTCACGCGAGCTTCGGCCGCCGCGGCCCACAGATGTAACACCGCGTAACCGCGCCACGGTCGCCATTTCTCGGCACGTGCTTCCAGTGCACGCGCTGTGAGCGGTCCATCGCCGGCGGCAGCCATTCGCCGCAATACGATGTCCGCCGCTGGAAATGCATCGGGTTCGGCGAGCGCCCGTAGTGCAACGTACTGCGCGGTCCAATGGCTGAGCCCAGGGAGGGCTGCGAGTGCCTCTGTCACCTCTTCCACCGGCGCCTCAAAGTCGACGGTGCCGTCGTCCACGGCACGCGACAATGCACGGAGTGCACGAATGCGTGCTCCCGTAATCCCGATACCACCGAGGTCCGCATCCGCAAGCACAGCGGGCGATGGGAATAAATGCGTCAGGCCATCCGTGCCGTCTCCGATCTGCTCGCCTGCGCGCGCCACCAGGCGTGCCGCGAACGTACGCGCGGCTGCAACGGTCACCTGCTGGCCGAGAACGGCGCGCACGGCGCATTCGAACGCATCCCACGCGCCGGGAATGCGCAGCCCCGGCCGCCGCTTCGAGAGTGGCGCGAGAAGTCGATCCGTCCGGAAAGCGAGCGCGATGCGCGCCGGGTCGGCGGACAGGTCGAATGCACGGCGCGCTGCGGAGGAAAGCTGAAACAACGCCGCGGGCGCAGCGCCACGCACCCGCAGCTCGAGAGCATCCTCAGCCTCAAGCGCTCGAACGGTCACGACAGCGTGTCCCCCGTCAGAACGCACCGTTCGCGCATAGCCCCGGTCATCGACGCGCTCCACGCCGGGCAATGCTCGCGCGGCAAGAAAACTGCTGACGTGTGTCCAGTCATAGGGCGGACGGAATGCGAGTTTGAGAACGACCTCGTCGCCACTTCCAGCGGCCGTATCACCGAGCCGCCTCTTTCGCAGCTCGCGCGGTGCATGGCGATAGCTCGCTTGAAACGCGTCGTTGAAGCGCCTGAGACTTCCAAATCCCGCCGCCAGCGCGATCTGCGTGATGGGCAGGTCGGTCTCATCCAGCAGACGCTTGGCGAAGTGCAACCGGCGCGTCTGCGCCACCGCGATGGGCGAGGCTCCAACGTGTTGCAGGAACAGTCGATGCAGATGCCGCGCTCCGATACCGATTCGCCCCGCCAACGCTTCGACCGAAGTTTCGTCGAGCGCCCCTTCGTGAATCAGTCGTAGCGCACGCCTGACGACTGCGGAAGTGCCGAGCCAGGCCGGAGTTCCCGGTGCCGCCTCCGGGCGGCAGCGCAGGCAGGGGCGAAAACCGGCTTCCGCCGCGGCAGCAGCAGTCGCGAAATAGCGCACATTGCAACTCTTTGAAGTGCGGGCGGGGCACACTGGCCGGCAGTAGATCCCCGTCGAAGTCACTGCGATGAAGAACTTCCCGTCAAAGCGTCGGTCGCGACTGATGCGCGCCCGTTCGAGGGCGCGGCGGTCGAGACCCAGAATCTGATCCATGCGGGGACCATACGCGCGGGCGCGCTCGCGGACTAGCTGTTTTCGGACATGGTTCGGAGGCGGCTCGCGAGGAGACGGTAATGCACACGAAATCTCGCTTGCCCAGCTTCACCCAGACATACGCTTTGTCGCAGCGCTAG
>CAWEOT010000008.1:0-14466 GCA_963810775.1 uncultured Gammaproteobacteria bacterium | reverse complement strand
CGCCAGCGGTGACCGAAGAACAGCAGCGCGCCTAGCCGAGCACGCGCCGCTGACGGCGAGCTGAGGGACAGTCGGGACCGACCCTGCCGCACGAATATTGCAGACCCGCGATTATTTTTTTCTTTAACGCTGCCGCGTAAGGTTTTCGCGGAACGTCAGGTCCCCCTCCGTACACGGTTATGCGACAGGCCGATGACGAAGAAGTGCATTTCATGCGCGCAAGGCCGGCGCATGCATAACCGCAACAATTTATGGAGGCGATTGAGATGAAGACTCATGTACGGATGATCTCCCTGGTACTTGCGGCGACCGCCGTGACCAGCGGGCTCGCTCCTTGCTGCCCTGCCCGTGGCCCGAGCGAGCGACGGACAGACGCAAGCTGCGGCATTGCTCAGCCGAGAATGGACGCCGGTTGCTCGACACGCGCCGTTTCGCCGTCACGTCGGCGCCGCGAGTCGACGCCCATGTCAGCGCGGAAGCACTGCTCAGCCGCCCGCAGACGGAAAGCGCTCCGGCTCCCGTGAGCCGACTGTCGCAAGCGACACCTGTGGATGGACAAGCGAGAGCGGCAAACCTGCTCAGTCGTCGAGCGATGTAGGTGGTCCACGGTACAGGTCCGGTGCGTGAGCGCGCGATCGCACCGGGCCGCGTACGTGAGTGTCGGACCGGTAGGCTACGGCTGGCGAAACACGGATTCGCCGTAGCTGAGTGAGCCCAGGTCGCCGGTCGGGAAGATGCGATGCGCCGCGATCCATTCGCGGGCGCTCCGGTACGCGTCTTCCGTATACGTGTCGAACACGAGACGCTCGCCGGGCCCCCATCGGCGCGTGTCCATCTGGTCGTGATAGCGGACGGGAAACTCTTTCTTATAGTAGTGCGTGTAGAGCTCGGGCCTGAGATCGATGTCGCGCTGCGCGCGCTTCAGCGCGCGAAAGAGCTTGCGCAGATCCTCCGGATCCGGATCACCGTGCACCATCGTCGCGATCATGAAGGTGTTGTCGAGAATCTTGCGAAACCCCAGCTGCTCGACGAAATAGTACGGGCCGCTGAAGAGTGCCGCCGCCGGCACCCGACCCTCGAGCAGCAGTTCCATGCGCTTGAACAGCATCCCGTCGTTGAACGAGAGGTTGATGCGCTCCGTCGGCAAGTACTGCTCGAGCGCCTGAATCGTGGAGTAATGGCTACCGGACTGATAACCGACCGAGATCGGCACCTCGTCGAGATCCTCGGGCGTTTTGATCAACGAGTCCGGGTCAACGAACACGCCCGACGGTGCGACGGAGTAGACGTGCGGATAGAGGCGACCGTGCCCCGAGGACGCCGCGACGTTCACGGTCCAATGACACGCGCAGCTCACGTTCGTCTCGCGCCCTTGCTCGAACGATTGATACGCGCCGACCCTCGTACCCTGGTCGTGAACCTTGCCGTCCGTGGCCTGGACCTGTTCGCGGAACACGTAGTCGAGCCCCTCGTCCGCGAAGTAACCCTTCTCCTCGGCCACCCATTCCTGCAGCCGGAAATGCGGATCGATGACGAACGGTCGGTCGCTCATTGGACTGGGGCTGGTGCGGCAGCTGCGGCCGGCGGCGCATCGCTGTTCCAGGTGTCACGAATCAACTTCCACTTGCCGTCGATGCGGCGATGGACCGACAGATATTTTCCGCTATCGACCGCGGCCCCGGATCCGTCCGTGACGGCGTAGGTCCCGCTCGCCCAGCCCAGATCGCCCGAGGTGCCAATGCCCGTGGGCTCGTCGACCTTGAATGCGAGCCCGGCAGCCTTGGCCTGCGTGATATCCGACGCGATGAATTCCTTGATGGCGGCGCGACCGGTGATCGCCGGCACCCCGGGCGGCATCAGGACAGCGTCTCCGCGTACAGATTGGCGACGCCGTCAGCGTCTCCAGCGTTATAGGCGTTCATCCACGCGACGGGATCGCCCTTGATAGCGGCTTCGTCCGCAGCCGTATCCGTCGTCTTGGGCGCACAGGCCGACAACGCAATCAGCCCAGTCATGACGAATAAATGGCTTTTGATGTTCATGGGCTCCCCTTTTCGTGTCTTTGACTTTGCTCTGGCCGCAGCGTCCTGCGACCGTGGGAATGGTAGTACAGATCGCGCTTCGCGCGCCTGTTGCTACCCTCTCCCGCGAGCGGCAGAGGGAGCAAAACGGCGCAGCCAGCGGTGACCGAAGAACAGCAGCGCGCCCAAGCCGAGCGCGGCGCCGCTAACGGCGAACTGCGGGCGAGTCGCGCCGGTGATGATCGTGAGCGAAACGATGATCGCGACACATGGAATCAGCGGACCAAACGGCACAACGTAGGCCGCGGGCGCGACCTTGTCCCGAGCCGCCGCCCGCCGCAACACCAGCGCCGCTGCAGACACACCCGAGTAAGTGAGCAGACGCGCGATCGCACTCGCCGCGACCAGCAGCACGAACGAGCCCGAGAGAGCAAGCGCGAGCGCCACAGCGGTTGAGAACCAGATCGCGTGCGTGGGGGTGCGGAAGCGCGGATGCACGTACGCGAAGGTGCGCGGGATCGCGTCCGTTTCGGCAAACGCAAACAGGTAGCGTGAGGCGGTGAGGAGACTTCCCGTCACATTGCCGGTAATGGAGACGAGCGATCCGATGCCGATCATCAATGCGCCTGCGGGCCCGAGAAAGACCGCGGCCGCGTCCGCGACCGGGGTCTTCGATTGCGTGACCTCGGGCAGCATGGTCATGGTGATGATCTGCACGAGCGTGAAGATGATGGTGGACCCGATCACCGTCATCGCCATGGCGAAGGCCAGGTCCGTGCGCGGATGACGCGTTTCGCCCGCCGGCACGCCGATCACCTCGTAGCCGCCCAGCGCGTAGACGATCAACAGCATGCCCGCGCCCCATTGCGACACGCTGGGCGCTGGGAGCGGCGCGAGACGGCTCCAGTCGACGAAAAAGAGCCCCACGGCGATGAAGATCACGAGCGGCGTGAGCTTCGCGATCGTGATGCCGTCGATGAAGAGTGCGCTCTGCCGGATGCCGCGCGCGTTGATGAGTGCGACGCCCAGGAGCACGCCGACGATGAGTGCCACGCGCGGGAGCCCTGCGCTCACGGCGGGCGCGTAGAAGCCGATCGCAAAGGCGAGACCGTGCACGAGCGCCGCGATGCTGGCGACGCGTGTGAACCAGCTCATCCAGCCGACTTCGAAGGCCACGAATCGGCCAAACGCGGCCAAGGTGTACAGATACGGGCCGCCAGTGCTCTCGAACCGGCTGCCGACTTCGGCGTAGGTGAGGGCGATGCAGAGGCAGGCGAGCCCGACGAGCACGACCGCGATCGGGCTCCAGTTGCCGAGCTCCGCGGTGACCAGCGAGGGCGTGAGGAAAACGGCGCCGCCGATGACAATGTTGACGCCGAACGCGGTGAGGTCCCAGCGGCCGAGGGCGCGCTGCAGAGTCCCCCTCTCCCCAACCTTCTCCTCCATAGAGATACGCCCTCGTTCAGCAGTGCATCACGCCGCGGCCAGAATGGATCGTACCGTCTCCACTCCGACTCGACAGTACCGACCGACACCACCCTTGCCGTTGAGAACGTCCGGTGGCAACTTGGTTTGCGTTCTCGGCGAACGAAGTAGTTGAGGTGCTCTCATGCCTACGCGAAACGATTGCGATCCGGCAGGCCGCCGGCTCCCCATCAAGCTCGACTCGACCACGAACGGCGAATTCGCGCCGATTCCGCTGGACGATTCGCTGAGACGCGCCAACGCCCTGGCCGCCGAGACGCGCCACCGAGTTCGCGAAACGGGTCGGCAAGAGCCGCCGCGAATTCCTGGTCTCGAGTTGCGGCGCGGCCTCCACGCTCCTCGCCTTCAACGCAGCGCATGCCGCCGCTGGACGCACGGGCGGATTCTTCCAGCTTTCCGCCGATGCCGCCCTGGACAGCGAGATCGCCGCGGCCGAGCTCGGGAAGCAGGAATTCATCTTCGACGTGCAGGGTCACTTCGTGAATCCTACCGGTGCATGGCTGAAGAAGTTGCCGGCGGGTGCGCGTCCGATCAGCTTCGCGCCCAAGGGCAAGTGCAAGCTCGCCGATGAGCCTGGAGCGCGCAGCTACCTGCGTTGCCTCGGCTCCGACGAATTCGTCAAGGACGTGTTCCTGGATTCAGATACCGACATGATGGTGCTCTCATTCGTGCCCTCGGCGCGCGATGCGGAGCCCCTCACCATCGAGGAAGCCACGGCGACGCGCGACATCGTGGAGCGGATGCAGGGTTCGCACCGCCTGCTGCTGCACGGACGCGTGAACCCCAACCAGCCGGGCGACCTCGAGGACATGGAGAGGCTCGCGAAATTCGGCATCGTCGCGTGGAAGACCTATACGCAGTTCGGTCCGGAAGACAAAGGGTTCTTCATGACAGACGACGTCGGCATCGCATTCTGCGAGCGAGCGACCACCCTCGGCATCCGCAACATCGCCATCCACAAGGGACTGCCGTTCGGGCCGAAGAGCTACGAGCACTCGACCTGCTCGGACATCGGCCCGATCGCGAAGCGCTTTCCCGACCTCAATTTCCTCATCTATCACTCGGGGTTCGTGGCCGAAGGCGCGCCCGAAGGGGCCGTACGATGCGTCGCGCACCGATGGCATCGATGCGCTCGTCACCTCGCTCCAGAAAGCAGGCGTCGCACCCAACACAAACGTGTATCCGGAGCTCGGTTCGACCTGGCGCTTCCTCTCGATGCGCAAGCCCGGCGAGGCGGCGCACGCGCTCGGCAAGCTCTTCAAGTATTGCGGCGAGAACAACGTGCTCTGGGGCACCGATTCGATCTGGTACGGCTCGCCGCAGGACCAGATCCAGGCGTTCCGCACGTTCCAGATCGCGCCCGAGCTGCGCGACAAGTACGGATATCCGCAGATCACGCCGCAGCTGCGCCAGAAGGTGTTCGCGCTGAACGCCGCCAAGCCCTACAACCTCGCCATCGACACGCTGAAGAAGAGCGCGCATGAGGATGCAGTCGCGCAGCAAAGGCTCGCGTACGTCGAGCAACCGAATCCCAGCTTTCGCACCTACGGGCCGCGCACGCGGCGCGAGTTCCTGAACCTCGCGAGCTGGGGGCGCGGGATGGTAGCACCTACCAATCCCTGATCGGATTGGCGCCGGATCACGCCCCAGGCGGGCACACGACAGGAATTGCCTCGCGCTTGTTGCGTCGGTAAATGCGGAAATCCCGCCGATCCGTGGTAATAACGCTATGTCGTGGGTGCAGCTCGCTCATACGCACGAGGCAAAGATCTGCCAGGTCCGGCTTGCGATCCGCATAACGCTGCGCCAGAACCGCAAGCTGGGGAAGTTGATCGTTGCACTCGAAGGCAAGCTCGATCAGCCCGGCGTGAATCAAGGACAACGCGACCTGCACGCTGCGGAGGTGAAAGGCTGTCTCGGCAAGCACGGGCTCACAGGTGAGGAGTGGCTCCGTCACGCCCTCTGCTACAGTGACGGCCCAGTCGTGAAAGCGATCATTCCGATTCGCGAATGCGACCAGAAATCCCGTGTCTGCCAGACCCTTCATCGCCGGCTGAACCCCTTGCGCTGCGAAAGATTGCGCGCCCCGCGCACGCAGCCGGCCAGCTCCATGAATGCCTGACTCGGGCTGCTGGCCCGCGCTCTTTCGAGATGGTCCCGAATGATGCGGCTCTGCGACACACCGCGCCTGCGCGCGGTTGCTTCAAGCCAGCTTGCCAGGTCCTTGGGTAAGCGCACTGTCACGGTATGACTCATTTGGCGAAAGTGTATTCGCCAGATCAATCGCGCGCAAACTCACGACTACTATTGTCGCGTGCACACCGCGCGGGACGCCAGTTGCAAATCTGGTGGCTTTCGAACGGTTACCGAATGCCTGGTGCGAAGATCCGCGGAAATCGGGCCTCTTTGAGGTCACGAGGCGCGAAAGACAGCAAAGCACAGCGAAATGGCGGTCTTTCCGGGCGCGGCCTAGGTCGCCGCGTCAACCCCGCGGCGAGTCGATTTCCCTCTCCCCGTCACGGGGAGAGGGTTAGGGTGAGAGTGAACGACGGTCAAGCGGCCTTTCTGAAATCTCCGATCTGCGCATCGAACGCCCGCTTGAAGGCAGGTCGAGCCGTGCAGCGCTCGATATACCTCGCGAGGCGTTCGTCGCTCGCGGCAATCTCCGGGAGGATGCGCAGCACCGTCGTCATCATCAGATCGCCCGCGGTGAAGCGCTCGCCGTCGAGGTAGGGTTTGTCGCCGAGCGACTTGGAGAGGGCAGAGAGGCGCTTGTGCATGAACGCCACCGCGCCGTGTCGGCGCAGCTTCGCCCACTCCTCATTCTTATAGAAGAGATCGATCAGCGCGACATTCATGACGAACGGCTCGATGGAATTGAGCGCCGCGATCAGCCACTGCGTCGCGCGCGCCCGTGCGCCCACGTCCTTCGGCAGGAGCGCATCGCTCCGTTCGCCGATGTGCAGCACGATGGCGCCGGACTCGAACAAGACGAGGCCGTTTTCCTCGATTATGGGCACCTGTCCGAAGGGTTGCAGCGCGCGATAGTCCGGCTTGTCCTGATCGCCCTGTTCCAGAAGGCGTGTCTTATAGGGTAGACCAGCCTCCTCGAGCGCCCAACGCGCGCGCAGATCGCGCACCTGGCCCTGGGCGAAGTCCGGAACCCATTTGAAAGCAGAGATCGTGATCATGACGTGTACTCCTTTGCGATTTCTTCGGCGTAGGCCCGTTGCTTGTCGAAGACTTGACTCCAGCCGCCCACGTGGCTGTCGCGCCGCTCGACAGTGAGGAAGGGCGTCTGGTGGAAAGTCTGGACGGTCTTACCGTTGCGCTCTTCGAATGTGATCGTGATGAGGGTTTCGACGCCCGCGGACGGGCCGTCGTTGTCCCACGTAAACGTGAAGACCAGCCGTCGATTCCGCTCGATCTCACGATAAATGCCGCCAAACCAACTGTCGCCGTGCTCCGCCGACCTGATCATCACGCGATAGGCGCCGCCGACGCGGAAATCGATTTCGACTTCGGGACAGTCGAAGTCTTTCGGCCCCATCCAGTGTTTCAGGTGTTCGGGATCGGACCACATCGCGAAGAGCACCGAGGCTGGCGCGTCAAAGGTACGCGTGATGAGAAGTTCATCGTCGCGGAGTCTGGCGTTCACTTGCGTTTCCCCTTCTTCTTCATCTCGACGAGGTAGGCGTCCATCTTGTCGAAGCTCTCGTTCCAGAAGCGACGATAGCCGGCCAGCCACGAATCAACGCTCTTAAGCGCTGCTGTCTCCAGCTTGCACGGGCGCCATTGCGCGTCACGCCCTCGGGAGATGAGCCCTGCAGCCTCCATCACCTTCAGATGCCGCGACACCGCTGGCAGACTGATGTCGAAGGGTGCGGCGAGCTCGTTCACCGTCACATCGCCCTTGGCGAGACGAGCGAGGATGGCCCGACGCGTGGGATCCGCGAGAGCGGAGAAGGTGGCGGAAAGGCGGTCGACGCTCATCATTTAACCACCAACGTAATTAACAATAAGGTTAAGTTAGAACGTAAAGGATTTCATGTCAAGTAGCGGCGCAGGCTGCCCAGTTACTCGATCGGCACAAAGCCGATTGGTCGCCTCCTCGGTGACGCTCGCTTAGGTTCCACCAGACGCCTAATGCTCTCAATCAGACTCTTGATCGCCGAATCATGAGCGTCGACGCGCTGAGCGAGCTCCGCCACGACGCTCAAGAGCTTCTCGCTCACGACACTCGCTCGTCGCAGGCGCACAAACGCACGCATGATCTCGATGTTGACGGCGACTGCAGCCCGGCTGCGCAACACGCTCGACAGCATCGCCACGCCCTGCTCCGTGAACGCATGTGGAGCGTATCGACGGCCGCCGCGCCCGGGCTTCTTTGAGGTCACAGTTTGTGACCTCAAACGCGCAACCTCTTGACTGGTCAACAGAAACATGAAGTCGCCAGGGAAGCGAAGGCGGTTTCGTCTCACCGCTTGAATCAAGGCCTTTGTAGATACGCGGTACAACAGTGCGAGATCCGAGTCGAGCAGAACAGCTTGACCGCGTAGCGTCCGGATGCGGTGCTCAACGGTGGCAACACCTGTGGACAAGGGCTTCATGCCCGCGATCGTACGCGTCGATCCGCGGCTTACGCGCGTGCGAAATCTGCACGTTTAGCTCCTATTCTCGCGTACGGCTCAGCCCTGAGTTCGTTCAAGGAAATCCGTCAAGAGCTATCAGCGTCCAGATTTGCCGTGAAGCCAATCGGTCGTGTCTTGTGATCTGGGAAGCGAGTCAGGCGGCGAATATCCTCAAGAAGTCTTGAGAATCGTTCGCTCGTGGGTAGACAGTTGTCTCCGCGTGCAAATCCCAGGTTCCCGGCTCAGTTCGCATCGCCTGCGGAACGGCCCTTGGCAAGGTCTGAGCCCTGGCCATGTACAGAGTGAATCGGGTCACTGCGAGTCCCTAAGCAGTCTCTGTAGCTCCGCCTTCAAATCCTTCAGCGGCGCCTGCGCTCCCGGTGCGGCGATGAGGTTGTTCATTTCAAACTCGTCGGCGCGCAGGTCGTAGAGCTCATCCATGCCTTCGAGGTCGACGTAGTGGATGAATTTCCAGCGGTCCGTGCGCACCGACTGGTAGCCCATGTTCACGACCCGCGGGAATACCTTGTCCGAGGCGTGCTCGATGAGGAGCGACTCGCGCCACGGGATCTTCTTGCCCTGTAATAGCGGCAAGAGAGATCTCCCATGCATGCCCGGAGCCGCCGGCGCGCCACCGATCGCGAGGAGCGTCGGCGCGATGTCGATGCTCAATGCGAGCTGGTCGAGGACGCTGCCGGCCTTGATCAGCTTTGGATAGCGCACGAGCAGCGGGATGCGGATGGACTCCTCGTAGGCCAGGCGACGCTCGAAGCTCAAGCCATGCTCGCCGTAGAAGTAGCCCTCATCACTCGTGAAGATGATGAGCGTGTTGTCCAGCTGCTTCTGCGCTTCGAGGACGGCGAACATCTTGCCCAGGCCTTCGTCCGCCGACGCGAGCATCCGCAGGCGATTGCGAATGGTTTCGTCATCGGTGACGGTGTTCGGGCCGAGCGGCGGCAGATCGTCGATGTGCCGGAGCAATGCGGGTTTGCCTTCCGGCGGTTTGCCGTAATTCGCGCGATGGGGGATGGCGTCATCGGCGTAAAGAGTCTTGTGTCGCTCGGCGGGAATGAATTTGCCGCCACCGAGGTCCGACACGCTCCCGTCGGCATATTGAATCAGGTCGGGATGAACGGCCTTGTGCGAGACATAAAGCAGGAACGGCTTGGCGTGCGGCTGTTTCAGAAAATCGACGGCGAACTGACTCAGGATATCCGTGAAGTAGCCGGAAATCTTCTTGCGCTCGCCATTTACGTTGAACTCGGGATCGAGATAGTTCCCCTGCCCCTTCACGCTGACCCAGTAGTCAATGCCCGGTCGCGCGTTGTCATCGAGACCCATGTGCCACTTGCCGATGAACGCGGTCTCGTAACCAGCGTCGTGCAGCAGGCGCGGGAACGTGACGAGCTCGTGACTTCGCGGACTGCGGTCAGTGTTGTCGGTGATGCCGTGTTTGTGCGCGTACTGACCGGTGAGAAAACTCGCGCGGCTGGGCGAACAGAGCGGCGTCGTGACGAAAGCGTTCTTGAACGTCGCGCCCTCGCTCGCGATGCGATGGATGTTCGGGGCTTTGACGAAGGGATAGTCGACCTCGTCCCATCGCAGGTCATCTAAGAGGATGAAGATGATGTTCGGGCGCGATGGCGAACTCGCGGCATGAGGTTGCGACTCTGCGCGTGCGCTGCTGGGGAGAATTGCGCATGCAAGCGCCGCGACAAGAATGCCGCGACTGAAGTTGCGTGTCATGCTATTTGCTGGTCCTTATCGGCCGCGTCTGCGGCCTTGGGCGATGGTAGCCCCGCTCCGGCGTATAGTCGCGCTTCACGCAAGATAGCGTGCGGCTACAGCAAGGAGTCGCAAATGCCAATCACGATTCGCAAGGTGAATTACGCGTACGTCATGGTGGGGAACAAACCTGGGGAGGCGGGCCGCATTCTGGTAGCGCTCCTGGAGGCGAACCTCAACCTGCTCGCATTCTCTGGATTTCCGCAAGGGCGCAACCAGGCGCAGATTGATCTCGTCACCCAGGATCTCGACGGCCTCAAAGAAATCGCCAAGCGGCGCAAATGGAAATTGAGCCGTACCAAGCGTGCCTTTCTGGGTCAGGGGACGGACGAAGTCGGCGCGACGGTGGGGCCTCTCGCCACACTCGGGTCGGCGAACATCAACATCATCGCGGCCAACGTGATCTCCGCGGGAGACGGTCGGTGCGGCATGCTCTTCTGGGTAGAGCCACGCCACTACAATCGCGCGGCCCACCTGCTACAGGCTCTTTGATCAAGGAGCTAAGGAAATGACGCCTGAAGAATTTGAACGAGTCAGAACGACAGCACGGATCATCGCGATTGAAAGCGTTTTGGCGGTATTTTTGACCGCCCTGACTCGCTCCTCGCCAACCGCGCGAGAATCGCTTCTGACTTCACTAAATCACCTGATAACAACATCAGACAGCATTCGCTTTCCCGACGGATCTCCGGAATATTCCGATGTGATTGCCGGCGAGACCCAAGACGCCATTACAACACTTGTCGCGTTCCTGAAAGATCACCACAAGAATCATTGATTCCTATGAGTCCTCCCGATGTCGCGCCGATTCCGCATTTCCAAGCTATGGCCGAGTGCCCGGTTGCGTCGGCGATGGTTTCAAGCGTTCCGACGCGCGCCCCTATTCGTGCAGCTCATCGTCGTCACGGCTGGCGTCTGCACGCTTTGGCTCGCGGTCAACTGGACCTACCAGGCCATCCGCAAGCCATCGGAGCTGCTCTTTCCCGTGAGCGGCACGCTCTATAAAACACCGTTCGAAACGTGGCGACAGTACGCGCCGATCTTTCGAAAGCATGCAACTAACGTGATCACACCGGACCTTCTCGCGGCTCTCGCGCAAGTGGAAGGGTCGGGCAATCCGGTGGTGCGGACGTATTGGCGTTGGGCACTGACGCCAGAGCCGTTCGAGGTGTACCGGCCGGCTTCGAGTGCGGTGGGGATGTATCAGATTACGGATGGAACGTTTGCCGAGGCGCGGCGCTACTGCATTCATGATCACGCCGTCGTGGAGGCTGGACCTTGGCATGAACTGCGATCGTGCTGGTTCAATAGTCTCTATTCCCGGGTGGAGCCGACTGACGCGGTCGAACTCACTTCCGCGTACCTCGATCGCCGCGTAGCGAGCACGCTGAAGCGCCGCCGAATCGCGGCCGCTACGCTCGAGCAAAAGCAGAATATGGCTGCCCTGATCCACCTGTGCGGCGCCGGTGCGGGCGAGGCCTATGCGGGGCGGCGTTTTCGATTGCTTCCCCGTCAGCGGTGTGGCGATCACGATGTCCATGGCTATCTCGCCCGAGTCAATGCGATGAAAAGCGTGTTTGCGTGCCTGGCCGACCATCAGTCCCGCAGAGAGCGCAATAAGGCCTGCTCTGCGCCGTATACAATCGGCTGAAATGAAGACTGAGGATGAAACATGTCGACACAGGTATTTAGAAGTCTCCACCAAGGCCCAGGCGTGCTATTGCTCCCCAACGCCTGGGATGCCGGCAGCGCGCGGCTAATCGAGAGCCTGGGTGCCAAGGCCATTGCGACGACCAGTGCGGGACTGGCCTGGTCGCGTGGCTACTCCGATGACAACATTCTCCCGGAGGAACAACTCGTTTCTGCTACTCGCGAGATCGCTCGCGTCATTCGCGTGCCGCTCAGCGTCGACATGGAGGGCGGCTATTCGGAAGACCCGCGCTCTGTGGCCGAGCTCGCCGCCCGCCTCATCGATGCCGGAGCCGTGGGCATCAACATCGAAGACGGCCGCGGCTCGAAGGAGATGCTGTGCGCAAAGATTGAGGCGATTCGCGACCGTGCCGAGCGCTCCGGTGTCGACCTCTTCATCAACGCACGTACGGATGTTTACCTGCGCGGCATCGCATCCGGGGATGCGGCAATCGAGGAGACCATCGCCAGGGCAGCGCGTTATCGGGCGGCCGGTGGTGACGGCGTGTTCGTGCCAGGCCTCCCCGACGGCGCGGCCATATCGGCAATTGCAGCAGCCATCAAGCCGGCGCCTCTTAACATCATGGCGGTGCCGGGTCTGCCTTCAATCGATGCCCTCCAGAAGCTCGGGGTTCGACGTCTGAGCGCAGGGTCGGCAATCGCGCAAGCGGCGTTGGGCCTTACGAGTCGTCTCGCGACCAATTTTCTTGCTGGCGCGATGGGCACGCTTTTCAATGAAGTCGCCGCGTACAGCACGATGAACAAGCTGTTTGCCGACAGTGGTCGCCGCTAGGGCGAAGCGTCTCGCCACTCCTTCATCGTCTCAGGGACGCTTCGGGATCTCGAGACCCCGGATCACCGCAGGTCGCGCCAGAAATACTTCAAGTGCGCGGCGTACGTGCGGGTAGCCACCGATGCCGACGAGATCCGCGGCCTCGTAGTAACCGATGAGGTTGCGCACCCACGGCAGGATCGCGATGTCCGCGATCGTGTAGCTGTCGCCCATCATCCACTGCCGATCAGCGAGCCGGCCGTTGATGACCTCAAGCAGGCGCTTGGCTTCGTTGACATAGTGGTCGCGCGGCCGCTTGTCCTCGAAGGTTTTCCCCGCAAACTTGTTGAAGAAACCGACCTGGCCGAACATCGGCCCCACGCCGCCCACCTGGAAGAAGACCCATTGCAGGGCCTCGAATCGCCCCGCCCGGTCGCGCGGCATGAGCTGACCGGTCTTCTCCGCAAGATAAACCAGGATGGCGCCTGACTCGAACAGTGGCAGTGCTTTCGCGTCCGGCCCGTTCGGATCGATGATCGCCGGAATCTTGGCGTACGGATTGAGCGAGCGAAACTCCGAGGACAGCTGCTCGTGGGTCTCGAAGTCTACGCGGTGCACCTCGTACGGCAGGCCCGTCTCTTCGAGCATGATCGAGATCTTCACGCCGTTCGGCGTGGGCAGAGAATAGAGCTGCAGCCGATCGGGATGGCGCGCGGGCCACTTTCTCGTGATAGGAAAGCTCGATAGGTCTGTCATGTACGGGCCCCGCCCCGGTTGGCTGGGATCACCAATATCGTATACCTCATGCCTCACGTGTCGACCGACACCTTCGTGCAATAGGCATTGCCCCGCCGTCGAGTGCACCTGCGACGTGGGTGGCCTGCTCTACGCCGAAAAAGAATCGCAACCGTACAACCGCGAACGGCGAAGGGACGCCGCCGTGCCGGGGCGTCCCTTCGTCCGCAATGCCGCGCTTTCAGTCGGCGGGCGTCACCGCACGCGCTGCGGTTCGCCGAAGATGAAGTCGTCCGTCATGACGATGTCGTGCGGCCGCTCGTCATCGGCTCCCGGAGCCACGTCGCCGGCGGTGATCCGCACGCTGGCGATCCGCGCGTCTTTGAACGTGATGCCAAGGAACGAGAAGCCCGCATCGCCGGGTGAGGCCGGCACGAAGCTGCTGTAGAGCAGCTCGCCGTCCAGTCCGTAGTACTCGACCAGCGTGCTCGACTTGCGATTGCCTCGCTTGCCGCCCGGACCGCTGCCGTCCGGCAGGTCGACGTCGCTGAAGATCGCACCGAATCCGCGTGTCGTGGCGACGAGCCCCCCGGCGCTGCCCGGCTCGAAGAAGGTCACGACGGTGACGTTGCTGCCGATCGAGCTGAACAGCCGCCCCGGACTGAACGGCTGAAACACCTTCGCATAGGTCGGGTTGGCGAAGGTCTCGGCGAGACCGGACGGCGGCGCCTGCACGAACCCGCTGCCCGGCGTGACGAAGAGCGAGCCGCGGCCGTCCAGGAACTGGGTCAACGGTGTTCCCGCGAGCGACGTTGCCGTGGAACCGCCGCCGTCCCAGTTGATCTCGCGACGGCCGGTCGCGAGCGGGCCCTTCGCGACACCGTTATTGTCTCCGCCCAGCGAGAGCCGGTACGCATCGAGCGACGCCTGGATCAACGCGATGCTTGGTCCGGCCGCCTGGAACACGGCCGGTGGCTCGAAAGTCTGCGGGTTCGTGCTTTGCGCGTGTGCCTCTCCGATAGACATGCATGCCATAAGTGACATCGCCGTTCGTCCGGCAAGCGCCCGATACGTAGAATGCTTCATCAATTCCTCCTGACTCTCCTCGCGACACGACATGTACCGCGTTCAAGGCGTGGGATTGTGTCCAAGACGACCGAGGAGAACTGTCAACTGGTTGATACAACCGGTGACACGCAGGTTGAGAACGTCGAGAGTCTTGAGGTCACTCACCGCCTTTGCAGGCGGACCTGGCGCGACGCGAGGACGGCGGGAGCGCAGAATAGCGGCTCCCTGATTCGCGAGGCCTCCACATGGGCGCGCTGGACATCGTAATCCTGTTCGCCTA
>CAWEOT010000007.1:0-253151 GCA_963810775.1 uncultured Gammaproteobacteria bacterium | reverse complement strand
CTACTGGTGGGTCAACCAGAATCAGACCTACCGCCACGAAATCGGCGGCGGCTATCTCTGGTCGCCGAAGCGCAAGACCAACGATCAGCGCAATCCTTTCTACGAGTCGATGCGCGAGGTCGCGCCGGTGATGTCATCTTCTCGTTCTGCGACACGCGCATCGCCGCGCTCGGAATCGCTCGTCCTACGCTCACGAGGGCCCGAAGCCGATTGAGTTCGGTACGGCCGGCGCGTACTGGGAGGCGATCGGGTGGCGCGTGGACATCAAGTTTCATGAGCTGACCAATCGGATTCGTCCCAAGGATCACATCGATGAACTTCGCAGCCTCCTGCCCGAGAAGTACGCGCCATTGCGGCCCAACGGCGACGGCCTGCAAAGCGTGTACCTGACGGAGATCGACGCGCCGCTCGCCGCAGTGTTGCTTCGCCTCATCGGCCGGGAGACAGATGAAGTCGTCGGTGTCGCCCGCGATATGGGTCGAGTTGAGCGCGAAACTCCTGCGCCCGAGCCGACGCTCGAAGATTGGGAACGGCACGTCGAAGCGACGATTCGCGAAGACCGCCGGATGGAGGAGACCGAGCGGCAGGCGCTCATCCAGGCGCGTCGCGGGCAGGGTCTGTTTCGCGCCAATGTGCAACAGGTCGAGCGCGCCTGTCGTGTGACGAAGGTCGAGCGCCCGGAACATCTCATCGCGAGCCACACCAAGCCATGGCGCGATAGCACGAACGATGAGCGTCTCGATGGCGAGAACGGGTTGCTCCTCACGCCCACGATCGATCACCTCTTCGACAAGGGGTTCATCTCCTTCGATAGCAATGGTGATCTGCTCGTCTCACCGGTGGCCGATCGGATATCGCTCGCGCGCATGGGGATCGCGTCGGAGCGCAAGGTGAATGTCGGGGCGTTCTCGCAGGGGCAGCGGCGGTTTCTGGAATATCACAGGGACAATGTGCTGAGGATGTCGGCCGTGCGGAGGAGCTAGCGTGTACCGGGCAATAGTTCACGGACGCCCGCCATCAACCTCCCTATAACGCGCGGGATCAGGGAGAAACGACATGTCACCAAGGTCCCCATTGAGGCGCAAACCCCTCCGGTACGCCGGCCAATCCCTCGATGAGGCATTGGCACGGCTTTGGATTGATCGCGGCGTTGGTTATTTCATGTTCGCGGCGGGCTTTGTGATCATCGCAATCATGGAGTGGCTAGGCTATCTGCTCCATTCACCCCGTCGTCCAATGCTCTTCTCGGTACTGGCCGTTGCAGCGATTGCAATCATGCTCTTGCAGGTGCTTCGGCTGAGGAAGGAAGCAAAGAGCATCCGTCTCGGGCGCGACGGAGAGCGACTCGTAGGCCAGTTTCTGGAAGAGCTTCGCGCCGACGGCGCAAGCTCTTCCACGACGTACCGGGCGACGGCTTCTAATCTCGACCATGTCGTCATCTCGGATCGTGGCATCTTCGTAGTGGAGACCAAGACGTACTCCAAACCTGTACCCGATGCCAAAGTCACGTTTGAGAGTAACCAGCTCCTGGTTGCGGGACGCAAGCCCGATAGGGATCCGATCAAACAGGTCCGGGCTCAGACAAGGTGGCTTCTCCACCTTCTTCGCGAGTCGACAGGAAGACAGCTGCCGATACGGGGTGCAATCGTATTCCCAAACTGGTGGGTCGACCCAAATCCTGGATCGATTCCGCAAGGACCTATGGGTACTGGAGCCGAAAGCGCTGCTGAAGTACATCCAACGCGAACCCATCAGGCTCGTCGATTCGGATGTGAAGCTGGCGACGTTTCATCTTAGTCAGTACATTCGGTCGAAGGCGTGAGAGCGAATTGCCCGCGGATGGCCTCTCGTGTGTCTCTGGATCCACCGTGAAGTAGTGCGATCATTCCGTCCGCCACAGAGCTTGGAATTCGCTTTATCTTGTAGAGATCCTCTATAACTTGAATGGTTCATGATCGGCGATGGGTGATGATCAACGCAGCTCGCGCAGATCCGACCTGACGAATCCTCATCCCAAGTTAACGAGTGCTTTCTCAGTCGCCGCGACGAGTTCCTTGAGGAAGCGAATCGACTTCTTTAGATGCTCTTTCGTGACCAAGTGCGGCTGTGGGGCTCCGGGAATGGCAACCTTCGAACGGTGCACGGCGTCACCTCTCTTTTTGACGAGTGCGTCCAGTTTCTCCCTTGCCAACGCAGGCTCAATGCCGTTCCAGCGCCATCCCGACGACACATCAATTTCTAGGTAGTCGAGAAAGAGTTTTCTGGTTTATCTCATGTCGGATTGTGAAATCGCTTCAGCTCATCATCGAGCTTGGCGAGCATGAAGCGTTCTGCCTGCGAGTCTTGAGACACTCGCTGGCGAACGGCTTCGACGACTAAATCCTCGACGTACGTTTCCCACGCGGTTAGCGCCATTACGAGTCCCGCGCGTTTGAATACTTCCGCCTTCTGCGGTAGCGGATCACCCAGCGAGTTGCAATAGGCGAGGAGTTCCTCCGCGTCCTTGATAGAGATATCGAAAGTCGACTTGGCTTTTGATGCCGTCTCCGTCACGGGCCTCTCGCTCGGACATAGCGTCTCGGTCAGACTTGATGGCAAGCACTCTTCACTTGAACAGCAGGTCAATTATCAGCGGAACGCGACCTTGGGCGTAGTGTAGTCCTCGACCGCCACTCTACGCTGGACCGGAGCCTTCGGACGCTCGCGCATCACTGGCTGTGTGACCCGCGCCCACCTTCACTGGCGCCGTTTCTTTAAGCAGCAGCGCCAATGCGCCCGCGATCACGGCTGCCGCTGCGGCGATCATGAGAGGCGCAGCGAGCGTGCTTCGATCTGCGAGCCAGCCGGCCACGACCGGTGTGGCAACGCCGCCCCCGATTTCCCCGACGCACACGATGAGGCCCATCGCCGTCGCCGCATGACGGCGCGAAATGGTTTCGCCCGGGATGATGCCCATGAAGAGCGGGAAGACTCCCGCGCTCAGCATGCCGCCGAACATGATCGCCGCGAGCAGCGTCGGTGGGCCGTGGAAATAGAGCGCCGCCAACGGCGCCAGGATCGCTGCGAAGGAAAACACCACCGTGGCGGGCTTGCGTCCGATGCGATCAGAGAGCGCCGGCACCAGGAACGCGAACGGTCCCGCCATCCCGGCCACACTCATGACCCAGCTCATCAAGGTCGTCGAGTAACCGCGCACGCTCGTGAGATAGAGCGGCAGGAACGCCAGCAATACGACGACGTGGCCGATCAGGCAGATGCTGATGAGGCAGCAGAGCCAGATGTTGCGCACGCGAAGCATCTGCCACAGATCGATGCGCTCGTGCGGCGTCACGGGTCTTGAGTCCCGGGGCTCGCGCACCCAGCGCCAGATGGCGAGCCCGCAGAGCAACCCGGGGATGCCGGCCACGTAGAACGCGACTCGCCAATTGAACGCGTTCGCCAGAGCGACCAGCACGACGGGCGCCAGCACCGCGCCCAGGAGCGTGCCGAAGAAGTTCTGCATGAAGCCCGCGTTGATGCCGCGCCGGTGCGGCGAGGATTCGGCGTTGACGATCGCCAGGCACACCGGCAGTACCGGTCCCTCCGCGGCGCCCATGATCATGCGCGCCACGAGCAGCAGCATGAAGCTCGGCGCCATTCCGGAGAGGAACGAGCACGCGCAGAAGATGGCGATGAACGCCAGCAGGAACGGCTTGCGCACCCCCGCCGCATCGGACCAGCGTCCGATGACATAGGCGGAGAGCGCCCAGGTGATGGAAAGCCCGGAGCTGAGCAACCCCACCTGCGTGTTGCTGAGCGCGAGATCCGGGACGATGAAGGGCGTGAGAAAGTTCAGCGCCGTGCGATCGAAGTAGGCGAAGCCGAACGTCATGCCGAGCAGCAGCACCAGTCCGTTCTCGTACGAGAACAGGCCGCCGCGCGCCGGCGCTGAAGCGGAGTGCGGTGTCAGGGGCATCCTCCTGCGTTGGCGCGCGAAATGTAGCAGGTTCCGCTCGTCAGTTACCCTGAGGAAGAAGTGGCAATCTGGTTATGGCTCTCTGACTCCGTGGTGCGGTATCAGATTGCTCGGCCACGCGCTGATCGCTCGCCACTAGCGTTGTCTTCAGTTGGGCGGGAGGCGCCGAGAAGACTTTTCTCCAGATCGTCGAGCAAAGTCGCAGCGATGCGAAGGCGGGGGCACGCGTAAATCGGCGCCCTTTCACGAGAAATGCCACTCGCCCTCCGTGCTTCACCGATGACACCATTTCCCGTCCCGCCACATGGATGTCCAAAGTAAACAGCCTGTTACGATCCTACATCTGTGGTCTATTCATGGTTAACTTACGGTCTATATGTGGTCTATGGAAGAGCCAGCATGGTACTCTTCGGGCCCACCCCCTCGTAGAGCTATGCCATGCAACGAGCGCGTCTCTTTAATACCGTCCCTGAGCGGGACTATCTGGGCTTCTGGGCCAATCAGACGCTCCAGGCCAAGAGCGTTGCGGACTTCCTCAACCTCGATCGACGCGAGATTGCCCGCATGGCAGGTGTTTCGGGAGCATCCGTTCGCTGGGATCACAAGATTCCCCAGGAAATCGTAGACCGACTGACTGAGATTGCCGTGGTCTGCAGCCTGGTGGCGCAGTTCTTTGCCGGTGATGCCGTCAAGACTGCACTCTGGTTCAAGACGAAGAACCCACTGCTCGGGAATCTCGCCCCTCGCGACATGATTCGATTCGGTCGCTACGAGAAATTGCGCCGCTTTGTCATGGACGCGCTCGTTGAGAGCGGAACGCAGCCGCCTGCAAGCCTTGATGTTGAGATCACGGAGGAAAAGAAGGGTGGCGCGCCGAAGAAGACCTCTACCGCCTAAAGGCAGTCAGTCGGCTGTTCCCGCCTCACTCTCGCTGCCCTCACTCACCGAGCTCGAGCGGTTCTCCCATGCATCGCTGGCTCAATGGAAAGCCGCTGGCAAGAACTTCGACGACCTTGGTCACTCACTCTATTTCGGACTCGAACGGTATCGGAAAGAACATGTTAGTGAGCTTGTAGAAGCGATACGCGCTCGCCTCGGCGGTGCGTACCAATTCGAAGGTTGGGCTCGCATCGTCGGCTATCGCAACACGCTCGAGCCATTGTCGGTCGCCGGGAGCCTGAAGCTCGGCGGGCGATTCAATATCGGAAGTGCACTAAACCCGGCGCTCTTCCCACCGTTCCCTGCACTTTATCTTGCTGAAGATTTCGAGACCGCATTTCGCGAACGGTTCGGAATTGAACGGTCAGCACATGTAAATGGGCTGACGGCGCATGAACTGGCGCTAGTGAAGCCCGAGTCATTCACACACGTGGAAATTCGAGGAATGATCGAGTCGGTTCTGGACGTCGGCGACCTGGAAGCCTTGCGACCTTTCGCGGAGATCATCTCCAGATTCAAGATGCCGAGCGTCATCCGCACCCTCGCACGCAGGTTACATCTCCGGAACGGGCCGGGCCTCGTGCGATCGCCAGCGATGCTTCAGCGCCAGCTGCTCGATCCAGATTGGCGTCTGCAGCCAGTGCAGCACGACCTGCCATCGAATTCACAGATCTTTGGCCGGATCGCCGCAGCCGCAGGTGCTCAGGGCATTCTTTTTCCGTCAGCAAAGAACAATTCCAAGCGCTGCCTCGCACTGTTTACGCAGAACTGGGCTGGCAGTGAGTCATTTGTCGAGGTAGTAGGAGTGCCGCCGCCGGACGGCGCGTCGATGGTGCTTAAGATACCGTCACCGGTTCCGCCACAAGACCGACGCGGCCCCGTTCCCCGCGTTGGCGCGCGAAATGTAGCAGGTTCCGCCCGAGCTACGCAGTTTCCGCAATCCGCTAGGCACATCCGCGCATTTCCTGCAGGCGACGGTCCGAGCAGCATCTGAATGAGCTGCAATCGAGGAGTGCTCCCATGGCCGTCACCAATCCGATCCGCGATATTCCAGGCACTACGATCTTTGGGGCGGAACAGGCCTGTCGCGGTTATGCGCTCAATCGCATGTGCTTTTCCTTCAACCGCGCGGAAAACCGCGCGGCGTTCCTCAAGGACGAAGACGCGTATTGCGCCCAGTATGGCCTTGACACCGTGCAGCGCGATGCAGTCCGGCGCCGTAATGTCCTGGCGTTGCTCAAGGCCGGCGGCAACATCTACTACCTTGCCAAGCTCGCGGGCATCTTTCGCCTCGGCGTGCAGGACATCGGCGCGCAACAGACGGGCATGACACTCGAGGCCTTCAAGACCAAGCTCACCAACGCGGGGAAATAGCCATGGCGCAGATCGTCGGTTGCCTGATGACTTCACATGTTCCCGCGATCGGCGGCGCCATCGCTCGGGGCGTGCAGGAGGATCCTTACTGGAAGCCCTTCTTCGAGGGGTTCGACGCCGTTCATACCTGGCTCGAGCGGGCGCAGCCCGACACCGTCGTCATCTTCTACAACGACCACGGACTTAATTTCTTCCTCGACAAGATGCCGACTTTCGCGATCGGCGCGGCACCCGAATATCGCAATGCCGATGAAGGATGGGGCTTACCGGTTTTGAGTCCTTTCCCGGGCGATCCGAAGCTTTCCTGGCATCTGATCGAGGAGTTGGTGACGGCAGGTTTCGACATGACGACCTGCCAGGAGATGTTGGTCGATCACGCCTTCGTGGTCCCGATGGCATTGCTGTGGCCGGGTGCGAACGCGCGACCGGTGCGCGCGGTGCCCATCGCGATCAACACTGTTCAGCACCCTTTGCCTTCGGCGGCACGCTGCCACGCGCTCGGGCAGGCCGTCGGGCGCGCCATCGAGTCCTATCCAGATGAAGCGCGCGTGCTGGTGCTCGGCACCGGAGGCCTGTCCCACCAGCTCGATGGTCAGCGTGCTGGATTCATCAACAAGGACTTCGACATGATGTGCATGCAGAAGCTGGTCGATGATCCTGTGGCGCTGACCGCGTACACGAACCGCCAGCTGGTCGAGCACGCAGGCACCCAGGGCGTCGAAGTCCTGATGTGGATCAGCGCCCGCGCAGCTCTGACAGGACCTGCGCGCAAGGTGCACAGCAACTACCACATCCCCATATCCAATACGGCGGCGGGTCTCCTTTTGCTTGAGCCCATCGCAGCGCGCTCTGTGCAACCCAGCCAGCCAGTGCCAGCGTTCACGCCGGCGTCGCGGCTGGCATGAGCATCCGCGGCTCACTCCCGAGCTTCTGGACTACCTTGTACGCCGCTCAGCGCTTTGCGAATGTCAGACACGAACTCGGTATCGGGCGTGCCCATCTTGTCGCTGCGGCCGAGGACGCGACCCGAGGGATCCAGTAACACCAGCACGGTCGAATGGTTGAAGTTTCCGTCTTCAAGCTGCCGATAGCGCACATCCAGAGCACCCGCCAGCTTTCGCGTGTCAGCAACTGATGCGCGGCCAAGTGTCCAGCGCCCAGCTTCGATCCGGTGCTGCGCGGCAAACTCACGCAGTACGGCCGGATCGTCGTGCTGCGGATCCAGTGTCACCAGCAGGATGGAAAGCCTGGCGCGTTCGGCAGGAGACAGCTCACCATCGATCCGGCGCAGTGTGTCTATGTTGAGGGGACATGCCGCCGTGCAGCTCGTGTAGAACATGGTGACGATCCGCACCTTGCCCGCAGTCGCGGCAAGAGTCGTCCTGCTTCCTTGCGCGGTCTCGAGTAACACATCAACACGGTGCAGCGAATCGGTGGGCCACGGCGATGTCACTGCGGCACTCGATGTCGCCGCGCCCGCCGGCTGCGATACACCGACGTGCAAGGCAAGAATCAGGACGGCAGCAATTGCAGGTGCGATCGCTGCGATCGAAACCAGAATTTGGCGCGCGGCATTGCCGGGGTTCAGTTGCTCGCGCATCGAAACCCCAGGTTGATCGTCGTGTCGTGGGCCTGCAGCGAAGAAAGCAGCGCAACGCGCATGCCGACCGCGTAGTTGGTCCGATCCTGGATCGCCAGTGCACCGGTGCCACAGAACTTGAGCAGGTCGGGATCACCCTGCTCGCGACTGTCCGCTCCGATCATGAGGCCACTGAAATCCTCGACCCACTCCCACACCAGGCCGTGCAGATCGTAGATACCAAAAGCATTGGGCCGACCCTGCCCCACAGCGGCCAGCGGCTCGTTCGAGGGCCGGCTGTACCAGGCCAATATCCGTTGCTGCCACTCCGGTGAATCGCGAGCATCGCGATGTGTTTCATCCGCCGCAGCCGCGAACTCCCACTCGTACCAGTTCGGCAAGCGCGCACCGCGCACCTCGCAGTAGGCACGCGCCGCGAACCAGCTGACGCCGACAACCGGCTGCTCCGGGAGTGCCGTTGGCCCAAGTTCCGAGGCGCTGGCCCACTGCTTTAGATAGCTCGCGTCTGCAAGCACCACAGGCACCTGGCCTTTGCGCCATTGCGGATGCGCGCGAGTGAAGGCCAGGAACTGCGCGTTGGTCACGGGCCTGCGGTCGAGACGGTACGGGGCAACGGTCACGTCCGGTTGGGAAGTCCCGGTCGGCAGAATGGAGCGCCATTTGCCACCTTCGATGAAGGCGGCATCTTCATCCGCTGCACCGCCGACCGAGACATCGGTCGCGCATGCCAGGAGCAAGCCGAGCGCAGCCGACCGCAAACCTTTGCTTACCAGGCTCCGTTCGCCACGTGTCGAGCTGCCCATGCCTGTCACCCCGCCGCGGCTCGCTAATGAGCCGCGCCTTCCGGTGGCGGCGTCGCCTTGCGGAGCTGTGCGACTTCAGCAGCAGTCACATGTCCGCCGGCGTTGCCCCAGCTGTTGAGCACGTAAGTCAGTATGTTTGCAACCTCGTCGTCGTTCAGCTGGCTCATCGGCGGCATCACGGAGTTATAGGTCTTGCCGTTCACTGTGATCGGTCCGGTGCGTCCATTGAGGACGGTAGCGATCGCCCGCGTCCGGTCAGCGTGGAGGTAGTCGGATTTCGCGAGCGGCGGAAACACGTCCGGCAACCCGGCACCATTGTCCTGGTGGCAAACAGAGCACGTGCCGTTGAACAGCGCACCCCCCGCCGCAACCTGCTGCTCGAGCGTCAAGGTTCCTGCGGCTGCCGCCTGTGCCGCGGCACCGACCGGTTGTGCACTCACAGCAGCATCGCCGAGGTACACGTTGTCGACTTCCTTGCCTGAGTAGATAGCCTTGTTCTCAGGGCCTTCGATCTTGAGCAGTCCGATCGCGCCCTTGTTGAAGGCGCGGAAGATCGAATGATCCACCAGGACGTAAGTGCCCGGCACCTCGGTGTGGAACTCGGCAATCATGGCGCCGCCGGCGGGAATGAGTGTCGTTTGCACATTCTCCTGGGCGTGCGTTCCGCCTTCGTAGCGAACTTTGTCGAAGATCTCGCCGATCAGGTGAAAAGAACTGACGAGGTTGGGCCCGCCGTTGCCGACGTATAACCGCACCGTCTCGCCGACTTTCGCCTGCAACGCGTGATCACCGGTGAGGGAGCCTTCTGCACCATTGAAAAGCACGTAAGTCGCGTTCTCTTCGATTGCCTTCTGCATGTCGAATGCCTGCGGGCCCTTCTCGCGGTACCTGCCGACCGTATAGAAGTCGCCCTGCATGACATAGAACTCGCGATCGACTCGCGACAGTCCTTCTGGTGGCTCGACGAGAATGAGGCCGTACATGCCATTTGCCACGTGCATGCCGACCGGGGCTGTCGCGCAGTGATAGACGTACAGACCCTGATTGAGCGCTTTGAAACTAAACACCGACTCATGCCCCGGTGCCGTGAAGCTCGAGGCCGCTCCGCCGCCCGGGCCCGTCACACCATGCAGATCGATGTTATGCGGCATTTTCGAGCTGGGATGATTGCGCAGGTGGAACTCCACCGTGTCGCCCTGGCGTACACGGATGAAGCTTCCGGGTACGGTGCCGCCGAAGGTCCAGAACGTATACGTGACACCTTCCGCAATCGGTCGCTGGATCTCTTTCACCTCAAGCTCAACGATGACCTTGGCGGGAACCTTGCGATTGAGTGGTGGCGGAACCTGCGGTGGACTGGCGAGAACCGCCTTGATGGGCTCGCCTTGTGGTGGCCCAAAGTCGCCCTTTGCGGAGCCGCCGGTATCCGCCGTTGCAGGCACTGGTGCAGTGCCCGACTCACGTGATCCGCACGCCGATATGATTACCGCAAGGAGTGCCGTCGCTACGATCGCTACCCGATTCACACCGCCTCTCTTTGGACCTTCGAGATCCCTGACGTACCTGTGCGCGCTGTCGGAGCATCGCTCCTGGCGCAGCGCAGTATCCCTCTCAACGCCGCTCGGCTTTATACGTATGAACAGCGCCGTGGACTGTACAAGTACGTATTTCGACCTGCGTGCTTCGATCTGCGTTGGCGCGCGAAATGTATCAGGTTCCGCCCCGCGAGTACCCTGAGGAAGAAGTGGAGTCTTGTGTGCCTTGCCGCTTAACCTTCGAGATCTGAAACGGTTGGTCCCGTGGCAAGGCTAAGGAGAGCTACTGATATGCATCATTCCCGACTTTGTGCGGTGCTGATTGATTGCAGGACTGCAAACTTGGAAGACGCCGCCCACTTCTGGGCTGAGGCACTCGGTCGCCCCGTGGATCCCAGCCATCCGGGCAGTCGCAGTCACTACCTGATGCTGGAAACACCACCCGACGAGCCCATCGTGCAGATCCAGCGCGTCGATCACGAGAGCCGCGTTCACATCGACATTGAGACCGACGATATTCCTGCGGAAGTGGCACGCTTGACGAAACTCGGCGCCACGGTCGTGGACCGTCTCGAGCGCTGGGTAGTGATGCAGGCGCCCACGGGCCAACGCTTCTGCGTGGTCAGAGTGCAGCGCCCCGGTTTTCCGAAGAACGCCCAGCGCTGGGACTAGAAAAAGTGGATTGCGACAGGATGGAAGATTGATATGCAGACAATCTTGCTGACGACGCTGGCCGCTGGTGTGGCCGCAGCCTTGATCTCGGGACCCGCCGCGGCGCAATCCACCGAGGATTGGAAGTTCCAGGCCGGAATCTACCTGTGGTTGCCGACAATCGACGGCACAACGGCATTCCCGCCCTCGGATGGCGGAAGCGGCGCTGGCATCGACATCGACACGATCATCGAGAGCTTGAAAACGGTTTTCATGGGTTCGTTCGACGCACGGCGGGGACAGTTCGGACTGTTCACGGACCTGGCCTACGTCGACATCGGCGACACCAAGTCAGGGACACGCGGGCTCAGCCTCGGCGGCGTGCCGTTGCCTGCCGACGTGAGCGCCAACGTCGGCTTCGACCTCAAGGCCTGGGCGTGGACACTCACCGGCTTGTATCAGGCGGTGAGGACACCCGATGCCTCCCTCGACGTGATCGGCGGAGTGCGCTTGCTTGACCTCGAGGACACGCTCGACTGGACGCTCACCGGAAACGTCGGCTCAGTTGCGCTGCCCGATCGCACGGGAGCGCGCGGCGACAGCCTGCAGAACTGGGACGTAATCGTCGGTGTCCGGGGCCGGCTGGCCTTCGGCGAAGGGCGCAGGTGGTTTGCTCCCTATCACCTCGACGTCGGCACTGGCGAATCGGATCTCACCTGGCAGGCGATGGCTGGACTTGGCTACTCGTTCGGTTGGGGCGACGTGCTCGCCGCGTGGCGCTATCTTGACTACGACATGAAGTCGGGCGAGACCATCGAATCGCTCAGCTTCAACGGACCTATGATCGCGGCAGCGTTCCGCTGGTAGCGCGTTCGCACCGCTTGGCCTCACGCTCGGCGTGGCGCGGATGACATCGATGCGCACGTAGCCGCGTGCGGCGCACGACGCGAAAGCTCGCAAACACGGTCCGCGGCCGGTCGGCTTCAAGCCCGTCCACGGAGTCGGGCGATTCAGCACAAATCCATCGATAACGCGGGTCAAAAAGAGAGCTCGAGCTCCGTATGCTGTGTCCCGATTTGCGCACACCACCGACCGAAGGAATAATGGCCATGTCACTTGCCACAGCACTGACCATGCGTACTTTCACAGCCGTCATCGAGCGTTGCGCCGACACCCAACTCTATGTGGGCTATGTTCCCGGACTGCCCGGGGCGCACTCACAGGCCAAGTCGCTGGACGAACTGAATGAGAACCTCCGCGAGGTCATTACGATGCTGCTGGAGGATGGCGAACCTAAGCTAGAACGGGAATTCGTGGGGGTGCAAACCGTCGCCGTGGCTTGACCGATGGGCAAGGTCCCGCCTCTGAAGGCCAGGCAGGTTGCGGCCATCCTTCATAAGCTCGGTTTTGAGGAAGTTCGGCAACGCGGCTCTCATAAGCAGTTTCGAAATCGCGCCGGTCGAAACACGACAGTGCCATTTCATCGCGGCCGCGATGTTTCACCAATTCTTGTCCGACGCATCGCTGAAGATATCGGCATTACGATCGAGGAGTTTCTCTCTCATCGGTGAACCCCGCTTGACAGCAATGCCCAGACGCCTATCAAAGGCCGCGTGGCCTGATAGCGACAACTAAGCAGCTGGGGGAGATCGTCATGCTGACGCGTCGCAGTTTCCTTGCTCGGGCTTCCGTGCTGGGATTGACCACGGCGCCCATCGGTCGCGCCTGGCCGGCTCTCCTCAGCCCCTCGCTATCTGTCGATCACGACATCGATGCGGTCACCGGCGATGGCCGGCCGGTGACGTTGACGCGCACCAGCGTGCAGGAGCTCGCCGACAGCCTCCGCGGCAATCTGCTGTTGCCTGGCGTTCCCGCCTATGAGGAGGCCCGCCGCGTCCGCAACGCGCAGATCGACAAGCATCCGGCGCTGATCGTGCAGCCTCGCGGCGCCTCCGACGTTAGCAGCGCGGTGCAATTCGCGCGCGCGTCGAACCTGCTCCTCGCCGTGAAGTGCGGCGGCCACAGTCCCGCCGGGAAGTCCACGTGCGAACGCGGTATGCAAATCGACCTCTCGCTGCTGCGCGGCGTGAGCGTCGACTCTGAGGCACGCATCGCGCGCGTCGCCGGCGGGAGCCTGCTGGGCGATATGGACCACGAAGCGATGGCACACGGGCTCGTCACGACCGCCGGGACGGTATCGCACACCGGCGTGGGCGGGCTCACGCTCGGGGGTGGTTTCGGGCGGCTCGCACGGCGCTTCGGGCTCGCGCTCGACAATGTTCGCGCGGTGGAGATCGTCACTGCTAACGGTGCGATCCTGCGCGCGAACGCACACGAGAATGCGGACCTGTATTGGGGAGTGCGTGGCGGAGGCGGTAATTTCGGCGTCGTCACGGCTTTCGATTTCGCGCTGCATCCCATGCAGCGGCAGGTCGTCGGCGGCGCGATCATGTTTCCACGCAGCCAGACGAAAGACGTCCTGGGGTTCTATGCCGACTACGAGGGCGAGGCCCCCGAGGATCTGGCCCTGGACGCTCTTGTCACGTCCAACACTAATTTCACCGGTGCCAACGGCGTCGGCTTCACGTTGTGTTACTCCGGTCCGGCAAATCGGGCAGAGGAAATCCTGCGCAGGATTCGCAGCCTGGGGAAGCCCGTGTTAGACAAGGTGTCGACGCTCGACTACGTCGCGCTACAGCGCGCCGGCGACCAGACGGAGCAGCGCGCGATTGGCTCGTACACCAAGACGGGCTATGTCCAGAAGATCTCGCCGCAGCTTATCAGCGCAATCATCGACGGCTTCGACGAGCACCCCGAGCGATCCACCATCGTGGGGTTCCAGCAGCTCGGCGGCGCGATCGCGCGTGTGCCGACCGGTGCGACCGCGTTCCCGTTCCGCGACGTTCACGCCACGGCACTACTGCTCGCCGACTGGCCGGCCACCGCCGACCCGGCGCCGCACCTGAAGTCGCTGCGCCAGTACTGGACGACGATCGCGCCCTATACGTACGGCTTCTACACCAACGACGCCGTCGAGGAGTCGCAGAAGCAGGTGGACGACAACTACCTGGGAAACTACCCGCGACTCAGGAAGCTCAAGGACAAGTACGATCCGACGAACCTGTTCCGACTGAACGCGAACGTGCGGCCGTCGGTGTCGTGAAAGAGCGAGCCTGCGGTGTGCTATCTGCCTAGTTCGCACGTCTGCCGACGATAACAATAGAGGAGAGTGTCAGATGCTTGATTCCCTACACGCCCGGCTCAGGGGTAAAACCTTCGGCCACTTCCTTCTCATTCTGCTTGCACTCATCCTGATTGCGTCGACACAGCCGTCGCGCGCCGAGGACGCGGCGGCGACGCTGACAACGCTCCTCGATCGAGCGCAGATCGAGGACATGCTGGTCGACTATTACGGGCAACTGGGCTCGGGTCGCCACGACTTCGGCGCTTTCTACGTCGAAGACGGCGTACTCAATGTGAATGGCCTGGTCGCGCAAGGCCAGCAAGGCATCGAGGACCTCTACAAGAAGCTCGCGGAAGGATCGCCGCGCCGGCCGGGAACGTTCCGTATGCTGCTTACCAATCCCAAGATCGTCGTCAACGGCGACACGGCAACCGCAGATGTCATATGGACGGGCGTTAACTCCGAATCGGTGACGTCGCCGCCGCAGTTCATCGAGCAGGGCCGCGAGCACGACGAGCTCGTCAAGCGCCATGGACATTGGTACTTCAAGCGCCGCGTCATCACGGCCGACGGCGGCTTGCCCGCGATGCTCCAGAAGACGCAAGAATCGCAGTAGCGACGTCATCCAGCGCGTCGACCCGCGCCGTCGATTCGCATCGAACACACAAGGAAAACATCCACGTTGTAAGTACCGCAAGAGACGGCAGTGGGGCTGCCAAGTTTCTACTGACGCCAGTGCGCATGGTACGCTCCCGCCGATTGCGCGCTCACGAGCTCCGACGCATTGGACGCTTCGTAGTCGAACACCAGGAGGAGCTCGTGAGGGCATGGAATGAACACTTTTCAGCTGACTAAGATCGAGATGAATGACTTTGCGACGCATGTCGAGCTCACGGACGATGAGCTGATCGTGACGCTCGCGGACGGCCGAGCGATGTCGGCGCCGCTCGTTTGGTTTCCAAGACTCCTCAATGCAAGCGCGGAACAACGCAAGCATTGGCAATTGATTGGAGGGGGCGAAGGCATTCATTGGCCAGACCTTGATGAGGACCTGAGCATCGCTGGATTGCTTCGCGGAGAGCGGTCAACCGCAAAGTGACACAGTTTCCTTCCAGCGCGTCGATCACGAGAGCCGCGTTCATATCGATATTGAGACCGACGATATTCCTGCGGAAGTCGCACGCCTGACGAAGCTCGGCGCCACGGTCTTGGACCGTCTCGAGCGCTGGGTCGTGATGCAGGCGCCCACTGGCCAATGCTTCTGCGTGGTCAGAGTGCAGCGCCCCGGTTTTCCGAAGAACGCCCGTCGTTGGGACTAATCAGTCGCGAAAGAGCGAGCCTGCGGCAAGCGGTAGTACGCTACGGACGTCCACATTGGCAGCTCAGGGAGGCCCGATGAAGCCGTTAATGCTGACGTTGATTGGCATGTTGGCGCTGCCCGCGCTGGCACAGGAAAAGCTACCGCCTCACGCCAAACGAATGACGCCTGAGTCCTACGAATATCAGTTCGGCCAGCTACTCGCGCTCGCTCATGGCACCTCAGCGGAGGCCTCTCGACAACAGCTGCTCGCGCAAGGAGTCGATCCGGAGGTCGCAAACAAGCTCGCCGTTCACATCCAGACGGGCATGGAAGAGATGAACGCGGTTTCTGAAAAGTACCGCAAGCAGGTCTGCGACCAGAAAGCTACGATCAATCGCGAAACCTACGCCCGCTTGATGGAGGAGAGGGATGCGGCAACACACGCCATAGCGAAAAGGACCGTAGAGGGCGTCGCACCCTTGATCGGAGCCGAGCAGAACGCTCGACTTGAAGCGGTAAAGGCGACGAAGCGAGTCGGAGGCGTCAGCGTGGATTCCGGAGCTGCGATTCGAGATCCATCTTTTCCGATTCAGGAGTCACTCACCGAGATGTGTCGAGACCGCTAGCCAGGCCGTTTTCAACGCATTTGCCATCGAAATGCCAGCGAGGCCCACGCCCACAGATGATTCATAATCCCGCTGCGCGTGAATACCTTGACAATACTCAGTGCCCGAATATCTTGGCGCCATGGCGGAAACGATTGAAAAGCTAGCGGCCGAGGCCATGGGTCTGCCTGCAGAGTCGCGTGCGCGGCTTGCAGACCTCTTGGTTGAGAGCCTCGACCAGGCGGAGCTTGGAAAGCTCGACCATGCGTGGGCCGATCTGGCGAAGCAACGTCGGGACGCAGTGCGCGCCGGCACGGCCAGAACGATTCCCGGCGATGAAGCCCTTCGGCAGGTGCGCGATGCAGTCAAGCGATGAGGCTCGCGTTCCATGAAGATGCTCTTGAAGAGTACACGCACGCCGCTCGCTATTACGCGGGCCGCAATCCAGAGCTGGCTCTGCGATTTATCGAGGCCGTAGAAGCGGCGATCGGCCGGATCCTTGAAGCGCCTGCGGTGGGGCGCGTGATTGACGAAGACGTTCGCCGGTGCCTCACGCACGTATTTCCATACGGCGTCCTCTATACGATCGAACCTGACCTGGTACTGATTGTCGCGGTGATGCACTGCAGTCGAGAACCGGGGTATTGGAAGCAACGCGTCAAGCGATGATGCAGTCGCGAGATCGCTCTGGTAGCACCGCACTTGATGGCGAACCGCTCGCTGAGAGCCCTGACAGCTGGACCAACCGCTGCAGATAGAAGCCGAGCGTCTACAAAGCGGATTTCAGCCGCCATTTCGGCTCGAGAGCTCGAAGACAGCGCCTCGCAACCACGTTGCCTGCGCGATGAACTCATGCGAACTTCCCGCGCGGCGTGCCATCAAAGGCGCCATCACGCGGCGCGGGGGATGCCGACATGGCGGTCGAATTCAAGATCAACGGGCGGCCTGTGAGCTTTGCGGGCGATGCGTCGATGCCGCTCCTCTGGTACCTGCGCGATCATGCGCAGCTCACCGGCACCAAGTTCGGCTGTGGCATTGGTGCCTGCGGTGCTTGCACCGTGCATGTCGACGGCGCCGCCATGCGCTCCTGCATCACGCCGTTGACGGCCATCGCCGGCAAGGGCATCACCACGATCGAGGGTCTGGCGCAGGGCGAGACGCTTCACCCGGTGCAGCGCGCCTGGATCGAAGAGGACGTGCCTCAATGCGGCTACTGCCACGCGGGGCAGATCATGGCGGCGGTCGATCTCCTCAAGCGCACGCCGAACCCGAGCGCCGAGGACATCAACACCATCACCAATCTCTGCCGCTGCGGCACCTACCCGCGCATCCGCAAGGCGATCGCGCGCGCCGCGACGCTCATGAAAGAGGAGGCTCGGTCATGAGTGCGGTGCTGTCGCGACGTACGTTCCTGCAGATCTCCTCGACCGCGCTCGGCGGCTTGCTGGTGGGCGCGCACTGGTCGGCGCGTGCGCAAGGCGCCCGCGGCCCGGCGGAGCTCAACGCCTTCGTGCGCGTGGAGCCGGACGGACGCATCGTCATCGGCGCGCGCAGCTGCGAAATCGGACAAGGCGTGAAGACCTCGCTCCCGATGCTGATCGCGGAAGAGCTCGATGTGGCGTGGTCGCAGGTCGAGGTGGAACAACTGCCCTATGGGCTGGTGGCGAGTCCGGCACCGCCGGGGATCGCCGCGAAGTACGGGGACCAGGGCGCGGGCGGCAGCACCAGCATTCCCGACGGATTCGAGGAACTGCGGCAGGCCGGCGCCCGGGCGCGCTGGCTCCTGGTCGCCGCAGCCGCGCAAGAGTGGCACACGGACGCGAGCCAGCTCTCGACCCGCGAGGCTCGAGTGCTGCACCCCGACGGACGCGCGCTCACCTATGCGGAGCTCGCCCCCGCGGCTGCGAAGCTCACAGCGCCGCGCGATCCCCTGCCCCTCAAGAAGCCGACTGAGTTTCGCATCATCGGTCAACCGGTCCGCGTCGCGGATGGTCGCGACATCGTCACGGGCCGCGCGACCTACGGGATCGATGCGCGCCAGCCCGGCGCGCTCGTCGCGATGATCGAGCGCTCACCGTACTTCGACGGCAGCATCGCGCGCTTCGATGCGACCGCCGCGCGGCGAGTCCCGGGCGTGCGCGACATCGTCGTGATTCCGGGGCCGGGCGTGGATCAGCCGGTCAATCTTGGCGCGCTCGCCGCAGGCATTGCGGTGGTTGCGGACGACACCTGGTCGGCGCGCAAGGGGCGCGAGGCGCTCAAGATCGAGTGGCGCCCGGGACCGCATGCGAGCGGCTCCACCGAGGAACTCGCGCGGCGCGCCCGCGAGACGGCGCGACGGCCGGGACTTGCGGCGCGCGCCGATGGCGATTTCGAGCAGGCGCGCGCCTCGGCCGCCAAAGTGGTGGAAGCCGAATACACGCAGCCGTTCCTGGCGCACGCGACGCTCGAGCCGATGAACGCTTTCCTCGATCTCAAGACCGATCGCGCGCTGCTGATCGCGCCGATTCAAAGTCCGGGGAGCGCCTCGCGCATGATCAACTCACTCACGGGGATTCCACGGCTCAACATCGAAATTCGCCTGGTGCGTGCGGGTGGCGGATTCGGGCGCCGGCTCGAGAACGATTACGTGGCCGAGGCCGTGCTGGTCGCTCGCGTCGTGAAAGCGCCGGTGCAGATCCTCTGGACGCGCGAGGATGACCTGCGCAACGACTTCTACCGGCCGTTCGGGGTCCACGCGTTGGCGGCGACGCTCGACGCGCAGGGCAACCTCACGGGCTGGCGGCATCGGGTCGCGGCAACGCCGCGCAAGTACCGCGTCGCGGGTATGGAGGAAGAAGACGCCTGGGTCGGCTGCGCCGATCCCGATGGCTTTCCCGCGGGCAGCGTCCCGAACTATTCCTGCGAATTCTCGCCGGTCGAGTTCGGCTTGCCGCTCGGTTGGTGGCGGGCACCGCTCCCGACGTTCGTGACCTTTCCCATCGAATCCTTCATGGACGAGGTCGCCCTCGCGAGCGGCCAGGATCCCCTCGCCCTGCGGCTCAAGCTCCTCGGCGAGCCGCGCGAGCTCGACTACCGCGATCATGGCGGGCCGAAATTCCACACAGGTCGTCTCGCGGCGGTCTTGCGGCGCGCAGGCGAGCGTATCGGTTGGGGCAGTACGCTGCCCAAGGGATCCGGACGCGGCATTGCGGGCCACTTCGTGTTCGGCGGCTACACGGCGCATGCGATGGAAGTCGCGCTGTCACCGTCGGGTGAGCTCGAAATCCGCCGCTGCGTGTGCGTCTCGGACGTCGGGCCAGTCGTCAATCCGCTGGGCGTCGAGGCGCAGCTTTCCGGAGGCACCATCGATGGCTTGTCGACGGCGCTGCACCTCGGCATCACCGTCGAGGCCGGGCGCATCGTGCAGAGCAACTTCGCCGACTACCCGCTCATGCGGATGGCGGAAGCGCCCGATGTCGAAGTTGAAATCCTGCGCACCGATTTCAAGCCATCCGGCGCAGGCGAAATGGGCTTGCCGACCGCCATCCCGGCACTCACCAACGCCATCTACGCGGCTTCGGGCGTGCGCATCCGCGATCTGCCGATCCGCGATCAGCTGCGACGTTCAGTCGCGACCTAGAGGCGTAAGGATCCTGCTGCACTCCGCGTGCGATGGCGCCGCCAATCGCGGGAACGTGTGAAGTCATCAGGCAACCGACGATCGGTCGAGCACGCGGGAACGGTAGCCGCGGCCCCGACGCTGGCATGAGCAGGTAGCCGAGAAATGACAGGTAGAAGCCGAGTAGCAGCGTGAACACAGTGCGCTCAAACACAGCGAAGCTGCGCCGCCACGCTACCGCCGTGACCGTGATGGGCAGGAAGTAGTAGGAAAAGTAAGCGAGGTATACCGCATCTGTGAGAGAAGCGGGACGGCCGAAGGCGTCACGCCATGCATCGACCAGCCAGTCGAGGTATCGCGCATCGAGTGCGGCAAGCGCAGCGTCGAGCCGCCACGGGACCGTGGCCTCGATGATCGGTTGCAGCAACAGGAATATCACGATGACTTCAGCAACCGGCAGCCAGCTGCGCAGGAAGTGCATAGCGCCGCGCGGTGGTGCACGCGCGAGCAGCAGCGTCACGGCTGCAATCGATACAAAGACCAGCAGCCGCGAGGCTGCGCCCTCGGGTCGCACCACAGCTGTAAGCGCCGAAAGCGCGAGGGCCGCAACGACGGTCAGCCGTTCGGAGGGCCTCACGGTAATGCAGCGACACGCGCCGCGGCGTCGCGAAGGGTGAAGACTGGCTCGCCCTCCGGCGCACCGAGATAACGTGCCGGGTCTTCCATCACTCGCTGGACCACCGCCAGCGAACGCGCTGCGTAGAAGGCATCGTGGATCCGCTCGTCGAAGGTCCAGCGGACGCCGAGCCCTTCGCCTGCAATGACGTTCCCGCCCTCGACGAACGGAGTTGGACGCACCGCCGACATTGCGCCGAACAACGACACGGTGCCGTACTCATAGAGATGGTGATACGCATCGCTGACGCCCGCGGAACCGAGGTTGGCGAGGAACAGGCTCGCGTACATCGGATCGTTCGCGGTCATGAACCGCGGGTACAGGTTCCACGAGTCCAGTTGACGCGCCAACGAGACCAGGACTCGCAATGCCGTGCCTGGCAGGCGCACGACCAGCGCCGTCTCCTTGTCGGCCGCGTGGTCGCGCTGGCGCGAATCGGCGATGATGGAGTTGACGCGCGCGACGAACGCCGGAAACGGCTCCCCGCGTGGGATCTCGATCTTGACGGTCGTCTCCGCGCCCGCGTCACTCATCTCCCGTTTGACCACGAAAGATATCTGCACGCCCCGTCGCTGGTAGAGCCGTCCGCCAGAGACAAAGCGATTCACCTCGGGGCGGACGTGCAGCGTCTGCCCGCAGACATACACGAGCACATCGAAGATCGTGGCATGCGCCGGGTGACAGCGATTGTACGCCGCGAGCCATGCGCGCATCGCCGTCACCCGGTACGTCGAATCGTGGAATACCGTGCTCTCGTTACGTGTCCGCATGAGGTACGGCATGATCCGCCGCATCGGCGCCGCGTCACGGACCAGGTCGCCGTCGTGTCGTCGGAAAAATGGCATGGCGCGGTTGATTGTCCGAACCCGGTGCTCGCGTCCGTCAGAAGGAGCGCCCGACTCCGAGCCAGTAATTCGGTCCGGTCAGATCGGTGTCTGCGGTGACCGTGGGTGACGGCGCCAGATCGCCTGTGGCCGGCACGTGGTTCGTCATCCGGGCCCAGACGTAAGCGACGCCGAATTCGAAGTACCAGGTTCTTGTCGATGAGAACGGCACGTCAATGCCGATCCCGGCTGTGTAGGTCGGGAACCAACCGTCGTTCTCCACGCGCAGCCCGCTGTCGATGAATTCGTTCTTGAGCGTGAGCGTGGTCGTGTCGCTCTCGTATGCCACGCCAACGCCCCCGTACAGAAAGGGTTGCACCTTCGCCATTTCGGGCCACGGGTTCCATTTCGCGACGGCGTAGATGTCCGTGTAAATGTCGTACCGCTGTTTGAATGACAGCTCGGCCGGACCTGCGGCGCTCGGCACCTGATCGCTGCCGCTGATCGAACCGGCGCCATAGTCCACCTGGACGCCGAGCTTCCACCCCGGCGCGACCCGCCAGAAGAACTGCGCACCGACACTCAGGTTCGCCACGTCACCCCAGTCGTCGAAATTCGTGCCGAAGGCCCGGTTGATGTCAGCAATCTGCTGATTGGTGGTGGTCTGCTTCGGCCATGCCTGCTGGCCGTAGAACGTAAATGCATGCGCGGCGTCCACCTCTGTTGCAGCGCGAGCGGCCGCACACTTGAGACTGGCGCAGACCACGCACGCCAGGACTCCAGCCGCATCGCCGGCAAGGTACGCGAGCCGGGCCAGACCTATGGCAGAACCCGTCGATAGCTTGTCGGTCACGATTTTCCCCGCGGGTCCGCGCGAGGCAGACCAGTTCTTGGTTCCCCGGCGCTCCGTGGCGCGCCCAAGGCTCCCACATCCAGAGTATCAGCGACTTCACTCGACAGTGCCCTACGTGCAAACCCCTATCAGAAGGGCGATTGATTCCAACGATCCGAGCCTCGACGGCTGGTCCACGCCACCCCTGCCGTTGAGAACGCCCGGTGGCAAGTTGTTTCGCGTCCCGGCGAACGAAGCAGTGAGGTGCTGGCATGCATACGCGAAACGATTGCGATCCGGCAGGCCGCTGAAGAAGCGCGCGCATCACGATGACGTTGCGCAGCGCAGGCTCGCGTACGTCGAGCAACCGAATCCGAGCTTTCGCACCTACGGGGCGCGCACGCGGCGGGAGTTCCTGAACCTCGCGAGCTGGGGCCGCTAATCCCTCGGCAGTTGCGCACTTTCCGCAAAAGCTGAGATTCTTGATAGGCTCTTGGTCTTAACGCGCGAGTACAGCACGTGACCACCACCACTCAGCACAGCCTGCCTGCTGATACGCCCCCGCCAACCTACAACGACAAGGTGATTCGCCAGTTCGCGATGATGACGATCGTCTGGGGGATCGTCGGCATGGCCGTGGGCGTCCTGATTGCCGCCGAGCTGATCTGGCCGGATCTGAGCTTCGGCCTGCCGTGGCTGTCCTACGGGCGGCTGCGCCCGTTGCACACCAACGCCGTGATATTTGCGTTTGGCGGCTCGGCCCTCTTCGCCACCTCGTATTACGTGGTGCAGAGAACCTGCAGAGTGCGCCTGTTTTCGGACGCACTGAGCTCATTCACGTTCTGGGGCTGGCAGGCGGTCATCGTCCTCGCGGCGCTGACACTGCCGCTCGGGATCACGAGCAGCAAGGAGTATGCCGAGCTCGAGTGGCCGATCGACATCCTGATTGCAGCGGTGTGGATCGCCTATCTGGTCGTGTTCTTCGGCACCCTGATCAAGCGCCGCGTGTCGCACATCTACGTGGCGAACTGGTTCTTCGCTTCGTTCATCGTTACGACGGCCGTACTGCACATCGTGAACAATGCAGAAGTCCCGGTATCGCTGACGAAATCCTATTCAGCGTACGCGGGAACCGTCGACGCGATGGTGCAATGGTGGTACGGGCACAATGCGGTCGGCTTCTTCCTCACCACCGGCTTCCTCGGAATGATGTACTACTTCGTTCCGAAGCAGGCGGGACGTCCCATCTACTCTTACCGGCTCTCGGTCGTGCATTTCTGGGCGCTCATTTCCATCTACATGTGGGCCGGCCCGCACCACCTGCTCTACACCTCGCTCCCGGACTGGGCGCAGACACTCGGCATGGTGTTCTCGCTGATCCTGCTGGCGCCCTCCTGGGGAGGAATGATCAACGGCATCATGACGCTCTCCGGTGCATGGCATAAGCTGCGTACCGATCCGATCCTCAAGTTCCTCATCGTGGCGCTGTCGTTCTACGGCATGTCGACCTTCGAAGGGCCGATGATGTCGATCAAGACCGTGAATGCGCTTTCGCATTACACCGACTGGACCATCGGTCATGTGCACGCGGGCGCGCTCGGCTGGGTCGCCATGACGACCGTGGGTTGCGTGTACGTGATGGTGCCGCGTCTCTATGGGCGGACGGCGATGTGGAGCACGCGCCTGATCGACTGGCATTTCTGGACCACGACGATCGGCATCGTTGTCTATATCGCGGCGATGTGGATCGCGGGCGTAACCCAGGGACTCATGTGGCGAGCAACGAATGCGGACGGGACGCTCACCTACACGTTTGTCGAAGCGCTCAACGCGACGTACCCGTACTACTACGTGCGTCTGCTCGGCGGTGTCCTGGTACTCGCCGGCATGATCATCATGGCTTTCAATGTGAGCAAGACCATCAGCGAAGGCAGAGCGACCCTGCGAGCGCCTCTGCCGCAGGCGGCCTAGGGAGAGCTGCGCAAACATGGCCATATCGCATGAAATCGTCGAGAAGCGCGCCGGACTCCTCGGCGCGCTCATCGCGCTCGTGATCAGCGTCGGCGGACTGGTGGAGATCGTTCCCCTGTACTTCTCGAGCCATGTCACGACGCCGGCGCCGGGGATCAAGCCTTACAGCGCGCTCGCGCTCGAAGGCCGGGACATCTACGTGCGCGAAGGATGCTATGGATGCCATTCACAGATGATTCGCACCCTGCGGGCGGAGACCGAACGCTATGGACACTATTCCCTCGCGGGCGAGTCGGTCTACGACCACCCCTTCCAGTTCGGTTCGAAGCGGACCGGCCCGGACCTGGCGCGCGTGGGCGGCCGTTACAGCGATGAGTGGCACCGGATCCACCTGATCAATCCGCGCGACGTGGTGCCCGAATCGAACATGCCAGCATATGCATGGCTGCAATCCCAGACCATCGATGCCGCTGAAACGCCCAAGAAGATGCGCGTGCTGCGCATCGTGGGGGTGCCTTATTCCGATGCTGATATCGCGGGCGCCCGTGCGGCGGTCGAGGGCAAGACCGAAATGGAGGCGCTCATCACGTATTTGCAGGGTCTCGGTGTTGCCTCGAAGCAGTGGAAGTGAGGCGCTCCACATGCAAGGAGCAAGGCAGTGAGTTCCGGCACCTTGAGTGGAATCGTGACCGCACTGCTGCTCGCGCTGTTCATCGGCGTGTGCATCTGGGCCTACAGCTCCCGCCGGCGATCCAGATTCGACGCCGCAGCGCGTATGCCTCTGGAAGATGATGACAATGCTGAGCGCACCCCGACCGAGGTGCAGCGTGACGAGGACAAGGCGCCATGACAACTGTTGCCAGCCTGTTCGTCGCCCTGATCACAATCCTGAACATTGCGGGTGTCGTTTGGCTGCTCTGGTGGACGAGCAGGCGCCGGGATGCTGCGGCGGAAGTGCAAACGACGGGGCACGTATGGGATGACGACCTGCGTGAATACGACAACCCGCTACCTCGCTGGTGGATGGGACTGTTTGTCCTGACGGTTATCTTCGGCCTCATATACCTCGCGCTCTATCCGGGTCTCGGCAATTTCGCTGGCTTGCGCGATTGGACCGAGGTCGGGCAGCACCAGGAGCAGTCGCGGCAGGCGGAAGCCGTGCTGGCTAAGACTTTTGCGCCCTTTGAGAAGCAGTCAGTCACGGCGCTCGCACACGATCGCGCCGCAGTGCAAGTCGGCCGCAATCTCTTCCTCAATAATTGCGCCGCATGCCATGGTTCGGATGCGCGCGGCGCCCCGGGTTTCCCGAATCTCGCGGACAAGGACTGGCTCTGGGGCGGAGATCCCGACACGATTCTGACCAGCATCCGCGACGGTCGCAGTGGCGTGATGATCGGATGGCTTCCGGTACTCGGCGCGAGCGGTGTCGAGGATGTGCTGGCTTACGTTCTCAGTCTTTCGGGCCACCAGTTGCCGCCGGGGGTGTCACTCGCAGCGGGCAAACAGAAGTTCGACGAAATCTGCGCGGCCTGCCATGGAGCGGATGCGCACGGCAATCGCCAGCTGGGAGCGCCCAACCTCACCGACGCAGTCTGGCTGCATGGCGGAAGTATCGTCGCCATTCGCGACAGTATTGCGCACGGACGTCAGGGACAAATGCCCGCACATCTTCCGCTGCTGGGCGACACGCGCACCAAACTCCTCGCGGCTTATGTGATTAGCCTGGGTGGTGCGGCTGAAAGTCCCGCTCCCGCAGTTGCAGCGACTGCACCGGCCGCAACGGATGAACCATGAGTGCGCATCCGGGTCCGGAGCCTTCAACCGCGGAGTCCGAGCCGCGACCTGACCTCACTCCGCGAGCACGCTCGATCGGCGTCATCGCATGGTGTTCGTTCCTGGTGGCCGCAGCGGCCACGATGATCTGCTTTGCGCTGGTTGATCCCCTTGCGTCGTCGTCGCACGGTCTCCCGCAATGGTGGACGACGCGCCGCGCGGTGTACGCATTTGGCTTCCTCTTTTTCTGGGGTATTGCGGCTGCCGCTTCGGGCTTGACGCTCTACATGACGCATACCGAGCACAAGGAAGAGGCACCGCCTGCCGACAGGCCGTGAAGGACTTGGCCATGGCGACGCCGGCGGACTCCTATTACATTTCCGAGGCAAAGGTCTATCCGCGCGAAGTAACCGGCCGCTTCGCCAGCCTGCGCACGCTCGCCGTCTGGATGCTCCTCGGTTGGTTCTACGCATTGCCGTGGCTCAGCTGGCACGATCGCCAGGCGGTGTTGTTCGACCTCCCGGCACGTAAGTTCTACCTGTTCGGCATCGTGATGTGGCCGCAGGATTTCATCTTTCTCACCCTGCTCCTGGTCATCGCGGCGCTGACCTTGTTCTTCGTGACCGCGCTCGCAGGGCGGCTCTGGTGCGGCTATGCCTGCCCGCAAACGGTCTGGACGGAAGCGTTCGTTTGGATGGAGCGCCTGTGCGAGGGCGATCGAAGCCAGCGCATGAAACTCGACCGGGCGCCGTGGACAGCGCAGAAAATCCTGCGCAAGACCGCCAAACAAGCGCTGTGGATCGGCTTCGCGCTCTTCACGGGCATGACGTTCGTCGGTTACTTCTCTCCGATCAGAGCCCTCGCTGGCAATGCCATGTCATTGTCGCTTGGCCCATGGGAGCTCTTCTGGTCGCTCTTCTACGGGTTCGCGACGTACGGCAACGCCGGATACCTGCGCGAGCAGGTTTGCAAGTACATGTGCCCGTACGCTCGCTTCCAGAGCGCCATGTTCGATCGCGATACGATGATCATCACTTACGATGCGGCGCAGGGCGAGCCGCGCGGGCCGCGCCGGCGAGGCACGGACCTGGCGGCCGCGAAGCTTGGCACGTGCATCGATTGCACGCTGTGTGTTCAAGTCTGCCCAACCGGGATCGACATTCGTCGGGGACTGCAGTACGAGTGCATCGCCTGTGCCGCGTGCATCGATGCCTGTGACTCCATCATGGACAAGATGGAATACCCGCGTGGCCTGATTCGCTACACGACGCAGAATGCGCTGGACGGAAAGCCCACGCGCGTCCTGCGGCCCCGCGTGCTGATCTATGGCGCGTTGCTGCTCGTGCTCATGACGGGTTTCGTAGCTGGACTGGTGCTGCGGACACCGCTCAGCGTGGATGTGATTCGTGATCGCAATGCACTCTACCGGTTGCTCGACGACGGCCGGGTCGAGAACGTGTACACGGTGAAGGTCCTGAACAAGACCGAGCAACCCCATCCTTTTGTCGTCACCGTGCGAGGCGCGGGTGAGCTCACTCTTGATCCGAATCCGGCACGCCTTGTCGCACCGGGCGGAGAGGTGTATGCAGTCGCCCTTCGGGTGCGAAGGCCCGCCTATGAGCCGCTGGGGTCGCAGGACATCAGGTTCGAGGTGCGCGCGGAGGATGTCGCTGATCTCCATGCCAGTGCCAGCGCGCGATTCCTGGCGCCAAGTCGATGAAGGCAATCACGTCAATGCTGCGAAACCCCGTCCTGGTACTGGCCTGGGGCCTGCCGCTGCTGGCAATCATCGCGAGCACAGTGACATTGGTTCTCGCTGTTGAACACGGTGATAGGCCGTTACCCGAGCAGTATCACTCGGAAGGTCTGCAAGTGGACCGCGATTTCGCGCGCTTTCAGCGTGCCGCCGACCTGTCGGTCAGCGCCCGCGTCGAGGGTGTCGGTTCGAGCGGTGCGTGCACGGTCGAGTTGCGCTCCAGGGGTACGCCTCCGGAGAGCCTTCGCCTTTCGGTCACGCACGCCGCACAGCCTGCGCTCGACCGTAGCGTCGTGTTTCGACGCGCTGCAAATGAGCGTGCGCAGCAGCCGGGCAGTGCCACCTACGTCGCCCAATGCACAGCGGCTCCCGCAGGCCACTGGCGTCTGGAACTCACAGATTCGATGCACACCTGGAGCATCAGGCAGAGCCAGCGCGGGCCACTCGATCATCTCGTTCTGGATGCCGGCAATACGCGGAGCGCTGCCCAGTGAGTGTCGCGCACGCGTTCTGGACCGATGAGTCGGCCGGAGTGAGTCGCGCCGTCTTCGCCGCACAGGGCATGCGTTGTGCGGCGTGCGGCCGTTCCATCGAGCGCGCCATTCGCGCCCTGCCGGGAGTCCAACGCGCAAACGTGAATGTCGCGACGGCGAGCGTGTCGGTGGACTGGCGCACAGCAGAGATTGATCTGCCGCGCATATTGCAAACACTGACCGCTACCGGCTTTACACCCGTTCCTTTGTCCGGTGTGGCATCCGCACAGGCATTCGAGCGGGAACGCCGGATGGCCCTGAAGCGCATCGGCCTCGCGGGCCTGAGCATGATGCAGGTGATGATGTACGTCCTGGGCGTATACGTCGCGACGCCGGACAGCATCGACCCGGCTGTTGCGAGCTATCTGCGCTACGTTGGCCTGCTTCTCACCACGCCAGTCCTGGTGTACTCGGGCGCACCGTTCTTCACCAACGCGATGCGCGATCTCAGACGACACGCGATTGGGATGGATGTTCCGGTGGCATTGGCCCTCACGCTCGCCTACGGCGCGAGTGTCATCAATACGATTCGCGGCAGTGGTGAGACCTACTTCGATTCGGTGACGATGTTCATCTTCTTTCTGAGCACGGGTCGCTACGTCGAAATGATGGTCCGGCAGCGAAGCCTCTCGCTGAGTGAAGCGGCGAGCCGGAGCATGCCGGCAGCGGTGAGTCGAATTGATGACGACGGCACGATAGAGCGAATTCCGGTACACGCTGTTGCCGCGGGAGACCGCCTCTCGATTCCAAAAGGAGGGGTGATTCCAGTAGACGCTCGGCTCGCGAGCGCCGACGCCTGGATCGACGAGTCTCTCATCTCGGGGGAATCGAGCCCGGTACTCAAACGTACCGGCAATGCGTTACTTGGCGGAGCCGTTAATGCAGGCAGCGCAATCACGGTAACTGCTCAATCTGCGGTGACGAACTCAACGCTCGCTTCGATCGTCGCCCTGCTGGAACGCGCGCAGAGTATGCGACCCCCGGTCGTCCTCGCCTCCGATCGAATGGCGAGCACGCTCGTGGCAGGCATCCTGATTCTGGCGGGCCTCGTGACGATTGCGTGGCTTGCGTATGACCCGTCGCGCGCATTTCCCGCGGCGCTCGCGGTGCTCGTCGTGACCTGTCCTTGCGCATTGTCGCTCGCGAGCCCGGTAGCAGTCGCTGCGGCGTCGCTGCGCCTGGCACGACTTGGCTTGCTCGTAACGCGAGCGGATGCGCTCGAGCGGCTGGCGCGCATCGATACTGTTGTCCTCGATAAGACGGGCACGCTGACGTTCAATCGCCCGACCATCGGGGACGTGACTTTGCTGGGAAAGGCCGCAAGGTCGGAAGTGCTCGCGTTTGGCGCAGCCCTCGAGCGCGCTTCCAGTCACCCGATCGCAAGCGCGTTTGCCGCGCATGCGAACCCGCTCGCCGTAGCCGAGGACGTGACTGAGACGGAGGGGAGAGGGATCAGCGGCATGATCCACGGCGAGCTATGGCGGCTTGGCCGATTCGACTTTGTCGCCGAACTCTTTGACCGGACCGTCGTACCTCCCACAAGCGCTGACGCCCTCTATCTCGGCAGCAGCGCGGGGGTGACTGCAGCCTTCGAGCTGGCGGAGCAGATCAGGCCGCGCGCCCGTGAAGCCGTGAAGGCGTTGCACGCACTCGGCATCACAGTTGTCATTGCGAGTGGAGACCGCGCCGAATCAGTGACCCACGTTGCAGCAGAGCTAGGCATCGCGCATGCGCGTGCGCGACTCGATCCTGCGCAAAAGACGGCCTTCGTGCGAGAGCTGCAGGCACAGGGACGGCGGGTGCTGACCATCGGCGATGGCATCAACGACGGGCCGGTGCTCGCCGTGTCCGATGTTTCGTGCGCGATGGGTGAAGGCTCAGGCATCGCCCAAGCCGCAGCGGACTTCCTGCTGTTGACTGATTCGCTCTCGGCGCTGGGGCAAGGCGTCGTCACCGCGCGGCGCATGCAACAGGTCATCCGCCAGAACTTGCGCTGGGCGCTGGCATACAACCTCGCTGCCGTGCCGCTGGCAGCCCTGACCGTGTTGCCTCCATGGCTGGCCGCGATCGGCATGTCGGCAAGCTCCTTGTTGGTCGTCCTCAATGCGCGCCGAATCGCGCACTCCCGGGCTTGCGCATGAGTATCGTGTTCGTGCTCGTGCCGCTGAGTCTCGTGCTCCTCGGTATTGCCGTGTGGGCGCTCTTCTGGGCCATTGACAGCGGACAGTTCGAGAATCTCGACGAGGCTGCGCGCTCAATCCAGGACGAAGAAGAATAACCGCGCCGCCGCGCCGTACGCGCACGCATCAGAAGGCCAGTCTACTTCCGTACCGTCGGCTTGAACCCATCAAGCGCCTGCGCAAGCCCAGGCACAATGTCAGCGCCAACTGGCACCGTGGTGCTGCTTCCAGAAAGGTCATCACCCAGCGGTTCGTACCGCCCGCCAAGACAGGTGTGCAGAAATCCCTCGGCGATTCCATAAAAGGCGAGATTGTTCTCAGACCTGCCAAAGCCGTGTCCTTCGTCCGGAAACACGGCGTACGTCACCGGTAATCCCTTTGACTTCATCGCCTCGACGATCTGATCGGACTCCGACTGCTTGACGCGCGGATCATTTGCTCCCTGTCCAATGAGCAAGGGCCGCTTGATCGCAGCTGCGCGATTCAATGGCGAACGCTCCTGAAGAAGCGCGCGACCTTCCGCCGTCCTCGGGTCACCCACATGCCGCGCGAACACCTCGAAAAAGGCCTTCCAGTAAGGGGGAATCGTGCTGAGCAGAGTGGCGAGATTGGAAGGTCCGACGCCATCCACGCCGCAGGCAAAACGATCGGGCGTAAAGGTCAAGCTCACCAAGGTCGCGTAACCACCGTAGCTCCAACCCATGATCGCCGTCTTGTCCCGGTCAGTAATGCCTTCGCGCGCGGCCCAGTCGGCCGCGTCGACAAGATCGTTGTGCATCTTGCCCGCCCATTCGTGCACTGCTGCCTCGACAAAGGCCTTACCAAATCCAGTCGAACCCCGGTAGTTGACCGAAAGCACGGCATAGCCGCGATTGGCCAGCCACTGATGTTCGGCAAGGTAGCCAAAGCTGTCTCGCGCCCATGGGCCTCCATGGATGTTTAAGACGAGCGGCACTTTTGAATCCGGCTTGCCGTCGCCATCAGGATCGGCGGCGTAAGGAAGAGTGAGATAGGAGACCAGCGATTGTCCGTCACGCGCCGGGATCACTACGGGTGCAGTGCGCCGCAAGGGCTGCTTTGCCAGCTCGGGGTACGAGGAAAAGAGGCGCGTGGCCTTCCCGGTCTTTCGGTCATAGAGGTAATAGGGTGTCGGATCATCAGGCGCTTCAGATACGAAGATCCACAGATTGCCGTCTTTCGACTGGCCGAGGACTTCCATATCTCCTGGTGTACTGGCCGCGACGCTGGCCAGATGTTTGTCGAACCCGCCCTGAACCGCATGCCACTCCCGTCGTGTGTAGTTGGCCGAATACGCCAGGACTTCCCGTGTCAGCGGCTCGAGCAGCACGGCATCGACGTCAGCACGATCATCCTTCGCAACCATCGCCAGTGATCCGTCGGCCAGGGACATCGCCATCAGCGCGGCCTTGTCCCGGTCCTTGGCCGTAATGACATAGATGGCTTTGTTGTCCGGCGTCATGCTCAAGAGAGTCGTGTTCAAGTAGTCCGTCGCCTCGATGCTGGCGATCTTGGTGAGCACGGCCTTGCCCTTCTGATCACGCTCCAGCCGGTAAACCTCGCCGCCACCGTCTTCGGTCGGCTTAACGGCAGCACGAACCTCGAGATCATCGTCAACGACGAACGATGCGTAGCCTTCGTTCTTGAACAGCAGGGTCCGTTTGCCGGACGCCAGACTCACCCGATAGACATCGAAGTACTCGGGATTGCGATTGTTGACACCGATAGCGATGTCGCCGGGCTGGGTCCAGCTGATGCCGTAAATCTCCGCCCGCGCTCCCGGGAACGGGGTGAGGTCACGCGCTGCGCCGGCCGGCAAACGAATCGAAAAAACGTGGTCGTTCTCGTCGCCACCCACATCGCGGAGATAAATGATGTACTCATCGGACGCCGACCATTGGTAAACCGATATGCCGCGGGATTTGTCGTTGGTGATCGGCTTGGCGGCATCAAGGTCAGCGGCTGGACCTACCCAGATGTTCAGAACGCCATCAACCGGCGCCAGGTAGGACACCTGCTCACCACTCGGACTCACGCGCCCGCGAAACCGCGCCGGATTGCCGAAGAGCATCTCCCTGGGGATCAGGGTCGGCGCGACTGCTTCGTCAGCCGTCCTGGTCGCTTGCGCCGCCGGCGGCGCCGTGTCCGGAGCTTCACGCGAGCAGCCGACGAGTCCGAGAACCAGCGCCATAGCCCAAGACAATGTAGCTTTTCTTTTCGGCATGGTTCGCCTCCTCTATTTGGCCAGGACCTGTCACTGAGCCCAGATCCATCGCAACGCGTTCAGCAGGAGGAATGTTGGGCCAAGCGCGCCGACAGCGCCACCTCCGCCACTCCAGAATCAGCAGATAAGACGTTCCTCCAGATCGTCGAGCAAAATCGCAGCGATGCGAAGGCGGGGAACATCATCATTCGCAACTAGTCGCTCCAATCCCCCACGCGCGTCTAACTGACACCAGGGGTAACATTGCAACCGGTTTCACCGCTGGAGGTGAACTGCAAATGCCTCAACTCCCCTTCCCTCGTCCCGGCTCCCGGGCCGTTTTCGCGATTGCAGGCTTGTTCCTGCTGCTTGCCGCCGCGCTGGCCGCATGCGCGGCAACGGGCGCTAGCTACAAGGAGATCACCGCGGACACCCCACCGGTCATGGCGAATCAGGCGCGCATCATCGTGCTGCGCCGGAAGGATCGCTACGACGATTACAGCGCCAGCAAGGCCGTCGTACGAATCAACGATCGGATGGCCGGCAAGATTCGCTATGGCGGCTTCTTCTTCGTCGATGTTCAACCGGGGCAGGTCAAACTCCTCGCATCGGCGCGCAACACGGGATACGGCACCTGCGAACTGCACCTGCCAATAACCGCCGGTACCACGAGTTACGTGGATGTCGCGCCGCGCATGGCGCACAGCCTTGCCGGCCTTGCCGGTAGCGCGGCTGGTGCCGCGGCTGTAGGCACTGACGCCGCGGCAACGGTGACGGATGCGGTGCTGATGGATCCGGCCAAGGCCGCGGTCGGCAGCACGGTGGGCGGCGCGATGGCGCAAGGCGCGGAAAGTGCCGGTAAGGAGTGCGGCGGGCCGTATGCGCTGATTCAACTCGCCGACGCCGATGCGCTCCGCTACCTGGACGAGTTGGCATGGTCCAAGTGAGCTGGCGGGGCGAATCGCGGCGTGCGAGTCATCGCGCGCCAATCTTGCTGACGACACTGACGGTAGCGCGTCGGCGATGGGCGAGTGGCCGATGCCGCTCGCCGTCTCAGGACGGGACGCGGCGCTCTTTGAGCCAGCGCGCGCGATAGCCGATCGCGTGTTCGATCGCCGCGCGCTCGGCGGCGCTGAGGTCCGGGTGATGTGCCTCGAAGATGAGCACGACGCGGTCTTCGGCAGCGCGGTTCCAGGCCTCGTGCTCGAAGCTGTCGTCGAAGGCGAAGAGTTCGCCTTCGCGCCAGGTGTGCCGCATCGTGCCGATGCGGATTTCACTGTCCCCCGGAACGAGTAGCGGCAGGTGGATCGTGATCCGGTTGTTCGACGCACCGAAATGCGGCGGGATGTGCGCGCCGGGCCTGAGACGCGAAAAGAAGAGCTCGACCGGACGGCCCTCGACCCGCACGATGTCGGCTGCTTCGAGCGCCGCCAGTGTCTTCGGGAAGAGCCGCGCAAACGGGGTTTCCTCGGTGACCTTGTAGAGATGGAGCGACGACCAGTCGAGGTTACCGGCGAGCTCCCGCCAGATTGGCACGCGGATATTCGCGTCCACGTACGGCGCATGCGCTGTACCCATGGCGACGGCGGCCAAATATTCCTCGCGCACTTCGGCCGTTTTAGCCTCGATGGCTGACGCCCAGGGCAGCCGCTCGCGCGGTGTCACCGGCATGGCCGGCAAGTCGGGCATGTAGAAGAGGCTCGGCTGCTGGTCCGGCGTGCGGTAGGCGATCGGGCCATCGTGTGTCTGGATCCAGATTGCGCCGCGCACGCGCGAAACGTCCGGCGGCGTGCCGCGCGCCTCGCTCGCGCGGCGTTCGAAGTCGGAGACGGCGAGTGCGTGCAGGCGCGTGAAGTGCTCGCGCATGACGCGGTCCGCCGTCGCCGAGCGTCGCCGGATCTCGGGGTCGACGTCAGGGTGGTTTCTCGCACGCCGCATCGCGGGGTCGATGTCATCGCCCAGCGAGAACATGATCGCAGCGTCCTCGCGCCGGCCCGCGGCCTCGAGCGCGGCTCCCGCGAACAGCGCGACGCGCGCGTTCTTCGGGTTCAGCCGCCAGGCCGCGAGGTACGCGTCGATTGCGCGCGCGAGGTCGCCCTGTTGTTCGCGTGCGCTGCCGAGGTTGAAATGGAACGAAGGCGCCTGGGGCGCCAGTGCGGTGCACTGCTCGAAGCCGGCGGCGGCCTCCGCGTAGCGTTGCTGCGCGAAGGCGCGCGTCGCCTCCGCGACGATCGCCTCGATGGAGTCGACATTACTCACAGCATTTCGATTGGGACGAGGACCGGTCTGGCCATCGTACCGGCATCACGGCTAACGCGCACGGCTCGCCGAACGACATAACGGCTGGATCAACGACCGCAGATAGGGGCCGAGCACACGCAATAGGGTGCAGCCGCCATCACGTGCGACGTACTCGTCCGTTCTTTGACAGACACATCCGTTCCGGAGCTTGGCGATTGGATCGCGCGTGGTCTAGCATCGAACCAGAGAGCAGGTCCCTATGAACACTCCCGACTTTCAGGTCCCCCGCCACCTACTGACCGTGGACGAGTACTACCGCATGGCGGAGCTCGGGATTCTCGCGCCGGACGCGCGGGTCGAGCTGATCGAGGGAGAGATCATCGACATGACGCCGCAGGGAAGCCGGCATGCAGCGATCGTCTCGCGATTGACGGAGCGCCTGATCCCAGCGGTTGGCTCGGCGGCCATGGTTCGAAGTCAGCTCCCCATCCGGCTCGGCATCCGCTCGGAGCCGGAACCGGACTTCGCCATCGTCAAGCGCCACGCGCACGACTACATGGACGCGCACCCGGTCGCGGAGGATGTGCTGCTGCTCATCGAGATCGCGAGCACGACGGTGAATTACGACCGCCTGATCAAGGTGCCGCTGTACGCGCGGCACGGCGTCGCGGAGATCTGGCTTGTCGAGGTGTCGCTCAGCCGCGTGCACCTGTTCCGTAGTCCGCAACACGGCAGCTACACCGATGTCTCCATTGCCGAGCGGCCGGGCATTCTTTATCCGGTGGCGTTACCGTTGGTGCCAGTCGATTTCTCGGGACTTCTTTAGGCACACTCATCGCTTTTCTCGTCGCGCGACCCCTTCTCCCTCCCATGAGGTTGACGACCCCATCTGGCCCAAGATTCGGCCCACATCTGGCCATTCACGAGCATTAGTGATGTAGGCCAACGTCCCTGGCCTCGATATGTTCAACTGCTGCCAACAATCCCCAGGGGGCGTAGGATGAGCACGCGAGGAAACTCTGTGATGTCAACCCGTGTTAAAGACCAGGCGCGCGCCATAGTCGATGCATTGCCGGAAACAGCAACCTGGCAGGACGTTCTCTACGCTCTGGAGCTTCGCAGCGATATTGAGTCCGGCCTTCGTGATGCGAACGCTGATCGCGTGACCGACAGCGATGGTCTGCTTGAGGAGTACGGCTTGCGCCGATGAAGGTAGTCTGGACAGCGCGTGCGCAGCGCCTCGTAGATCGGCCTGCCGATTTCTGATGTTGCGAAGCCCCCACCCACGGTCAAGAGCGCTTCAGACCGCTCCCGCCCGCTTCGGCCGCAAATGAAGCCATCACGCGCGAAGTACTCGTCCGTTCTTTGACGGTGTCCATCGCGACCAGGTCGGCGCGCAGCGCGGCACGAGTGACATCGATGCGCACGTAGCCGCGCGCGGCACCCGTCGCCAGGAACACGGCCGGGTTGTAGTCGTGATAGCGATCGAGGAGTGACTTGGACGTTGGCTGCGAGGTGATCGAGGTCGTGACCAGCTCGCTCGCGACGCGCGGTGTTTCAGGATTTGCGGGATCAAGATGCAGGTCCGAGACCACGAAGGCATGGATGTCGCCGCTCAGCACGATCGGGTTCGCGACCCGGTTGTCATGGAGCTGTCGCATGAGTCGCGAGCGCGCCGCCGGGTAGCCATTCCAGCTGTCGGTCCAGAAGCGCCGCGCGGGCGGTTGCTCCTCGTTTGCGTACGCCATCACGACGCCCTGGGCGAGAAAATTCCAGCTCGCCCGGCTTCCCCGAAGTTGTCCGGTCAGCCAGTTCTCCTGGCGTTGCCCCAGCATCGTGCGCTTCTCATCGAGCAACGCAGGGCACTCTTCGGGACGCACGCGCGTCGAGCCCGCGCGACCATCGGGCGGGCACGCGTGCGGTGTCCGGTATTGGCGCTCATCGAGCAGATGCAGCGCTACGAGATCTGCGAACCGACACGAGGCGTAAAGGCGCATGTCCGCGCCGAACGGCGCCGCGCGTCGCGGCAGCGGCATGTGCTCGTAGTACGCGCGGTATGCGGCGGCCCGACGCGCGAGAAATAACGCCGGGTCATCGTCTTCCTCTGAAGTGGCGCCGGCGTAATCGTTGTCGACTTCGTGGTCGTCCCACATCAGGAGCCACGGACACAGGGCGTGCGCGGCCTGTAGATCGGGATCGCTCCGGTAGAGCGCGTGGCGCACTCGATAGTCCGAAAGCGTGTAGCACTCCCCTGCTCCGTGACTGCGGACGTGTTCAGTGCCCCAGCTGAGCTCATAGATGTAGTCGCCGACGTGGACGATGAGATCCGGGTGATCAACGAGCATCTGCCGGTAGGCAGTGTAGTACCCGTGCTCGTATTGCTGGCAGGACGCGAGGTTGATGCGCATGCGCTCGAGGCGCGCATTGTTCCGGGGCGCAGTCCACGTACGGCCTACGGGACTGCGCGCATCGCCGGCCGTGAAGCGATACCAATATTCGCGCGCGGGTTCGAGGCCCGCGACCTCGACATGCACGCTGTGCGCCCAATCGGGCTCCGCATACACGGTGCCGCTTCGCACGACGGTCCGGAACTGCTCATCGTTCGCGAGCTCCCATTTCACGGGCATCGCAACCGGCGGGATTCCGCCATCGGGCGCGAGCAGCTCGGGCGCAAGGCGTGTCCAGAGCACGAAGCCGTCGGGAGTTGGATAGCCTGAGGCCACGCCGAGCGTGAAGGGGTCGCGCGTGAGGCGTGTCTGGCCGAATGCACGGCGGGGCCAAGGACCGAGCGCCGCGGCGCCGGCGATGATCAGGCCATTCGAGAGAACCTTCCTGCGCGTCGGCCCTTTCATGTTCCCTTCCTGACCTCGACCACTGCGTCATCTGCGTATGCGACGTGAAAGATCTCTGGCGCGATGAAGTACTTGGGTTTCGATTTGCGCTTTGAAGGCGACAGCACACCCAGCCGCACCAGCTTATTGATATCCGCCTGTGCGGTAGGAAAGGTCACGTCGAATTCTCTTGCGACCGTCGGGATCGTAGTCAGTGGCGCGCTGAAGAGCGCATCGACGATCCGCGGCAAGCGTGCTGAGGAGTAGCGTGATCGGGCGATCTTGGACTCATACTTTGCCTTGAGCTTCAGCAACCGATCGATGCGCTCGAGTGCGTCATGCGCCTGCTCGGCCGCCGCGCGTAGGCAGAACGCAACCCAACCGGCCCAGTCACCCCTCGCGCTCACAGCGAACAGTCTGTCGATGTACTCGTCCTTGTACCTTTCGAAGTACGGACTGAGGTAAACCCAGGGCGCTTGCAGTTTGCAGGTCACGAATATCATCAATGACAGCAGCAACCGTCCCACGCGCCCGTTGCCGTCCAGGAACGGATGAATCGCCTCAAACTGGTAATGAGCGAGACAGGCGCGAATGAGAGGATCGGTGCTGTCCGGCTCATTCATGTAGTGCTCGAGATCGCGAATGAGGCTCGGTATTTCGGTGGGTGGCGCAGGCACGAAGCGTCGGTCCGAGCCAATGTGCACTTGTCGCGTGCGAAATTCGCCTGGCGTTCGGTTCGCACCGCGCACGCCGTCGAGAAGTGTCGCATGCAGCTGCCTGATGAGTCGGCCCGCGAGCGGCAGGTTTGCCAGGGAGTGTTGTCCCTGCTGGAGCGCGCGATCGTAGTTGAAGACCTCGCGCCAGGCGTTCATCGGGTCGTCGCCCGACGTTGGTTCTTTGGGTTCGAGTCCATAAGCTAGAAGTTCTTCAGCGGTCGCGAACGTGCCTTCCAGTCGCGAAGAGAGAATTGCTTCGCGCTGCTGCAGGGGTCTGAGCCAGACACTGTTGGCGGGCATGAAGCGTCCCGCTCCATCCAGTCGCCCCAGCGCGTCGCGTGCATTCACGAGGAGCTTTACGAGATCCTGCGGCAGCTCCCAGTCCCTTGGCAGCGGATCAGGAATGAATGCGACGTCCGGTTCGGGAGTCGACACCTCAATGAGGCGCCCAGGTGCTCTAGATTGGAACTTGCTTCGGTCCATGCGGCTGCTCTTTAATGAGTAAGCATCATATTAAAGAAAACCGCAAGAAATTTTAATTCACGAAAGTCGCATTAGAGCCCAAATTTGAGTGCCTTACTAATGCTTTTTAAATCATCGACTTATGAAAGTCAGCCAGACTCCCTAACGGGCCGTCGCAGGAGAACGAAATGCTGATCGACCGCCGCCAAACCCTGCTCCTCACCAGCGCTGCCCTGTTGTCAGGCTCCGCCGCCTGGGCGGCCCCGACGGAATCCAAGGGACGACTCCTCACGCGCAAGATCCCCTCCTCCGGCGAATCCGTACCGGTGATCGGTCTTGGGACCTCAGGTGCATTCGATGTCGGTGCCACCCCTGCCGAGCGAGCCGAGGTTGAAGAGGTTCTGAAACGCTTCTTCGCCGCCGGCGCGACGCTGATCGACACCGCGCCCTCCTACGGGCGCGCTGAGGGTGTCGTCGGCGATCTCGTCGCCAAGCTCAAACCCGCCAAGAAGTTCATCGCGACCAAGGTCTCGGCCTCCGGCCAGAAAGGCGGCATCCAGCAGATGCAGAATTCCTTCAAGGCGCTGCACACCTCCAAGGTCGATCTCATGCAGATCCACAGCCTCAAGGACTGGATAACGCATTCGACGACGCTGCGCGACATGAAGGCAAGGAAGAGCATCCGCTACATGGGCATCACGCACTCGCAAACGAGCGCACACGAGCAGCTCGAAGAAGTGATGCGCCAGGAGAAGTGGGACTGGGTGCAGCTCAACTATTCGATCCAGACGCGCGCCGCCGAAGAGCGTCTGCTGCCGCTCGCTCAGGAGCTGGGCATGGCGGTCATGGTCAACCGGGCGTTCGAGGACGGCGCGATCTTCAAGCGCGTGGCGGACAAACCTTTACCCGCGTGGGCCGAGGACATCGGCTGCACGTCCTGGGGACAGTTCTTCCTCAAGTACGTGCTGTCGCATCCGGCCGTGACGTGCGTCATTCCCGCCACCGCCAACCCGGCGCACCTCGCTGACAACCTCCAGGCGGGTCGCGGCGTGATGCCCGCGGAGAACTGGCGCGCCGAGATGGTGCGCTACTTCGAGTCGCTCGGCTGACGGCGCGCCGAGATCGTGCGCTACTTATTGTCGCCCGTCTGAGCCGTCGAGCCCTTGCGAATAGTGACGCTCGTATTCTGCGTCCTCATCGCTTCGGCGTTGGAATACGAACCCGAAGGAGAGCAATTCTTTTTGACGTGGCTGCCTGTCGACGCGCAATTCTTCTTTGTAGTCGATGCAGCAGTTGTATTTTTAGGCTCGTATTGAGGCTCAGAGGGGGTTTGCGCACAACCCGCCGTGATCACTACCAGGAACACGCCCAAAGCTGATCGCCGCATGATCGCTCTCCGGCTGCAGAGGTGACGTGAAGGTTCCGCGATTTTCCGCTTGCCCCGGTTCAAAAGCCAACGCTTCGCGCCCGCTGGGACGGACGGGAGTTGGGCGCTTCATTTCGGCTTGAGCTGATGCAGCAGGATCGAATTGCCCTCTGAGTCGAGGCACACGGCCATGCGGCAGACGGGGCTGTCGATTACACCGCCCTTGAAGGTGACACCCTTGGCATTGAGGTCCGTCATGAGCTTGTCGAGATCCTCGACTTCGAGCGCGATCGTGCCGCCCGCCTTGTCGCTCGGCTCATCGGGGATGAAGTTGGTGAGGCCGAGGCAGCCGCCGCCCGGAAAGTCGTATTCGATCCAGTAGTGCTCGCCCTGATTGCCCATCGAGCCGCGCTTGAGGCCGAGGGTTTCCTCATAGAACTTGCGCGCCCGAGCCACGTCCGTGATCGGGTACATCGTGAATGCGACTTTCTTGAACATCGGAGACCTCCTTCCTGATAGGGCGCGCGCCGCACCCGATCCGCCGCGACGCTATGCTGAGAACCGTCGCGCACCGGGCTGCGGAATCTCTCTCCCGATCTCCTTGGCGGTTTGAATCCAAAGCTCGATCGCCCGTTCAGCCGCAGCGAGCGCCTCGTGATAGGACGCACCGTCCACCATGCAACCAGGCAGATCGGGGACGGCCGCAATGTACGCTTGGTCCTCGTCGCTCCAGTAAATCGTGATTTCGTACTTACTCTTCATCTTCCAACTTCAGCGTGTACCTGATTATCAGGCCGCGCACCTGTCGCACTTGATACGGCTTTGCCTTTCCACCTTTTGGCTGAAGATTGATGATCTCGGCGATGCCTTCGCGCGTGTAGATGAAGTGGCCGCCACGAATCCTTTCCGAGAAGCCCAAGCGAGCTAAGAGACGCCGTAGCTCACTGAAGCGGATATTAGCATCCGACCGCGCCGTGAGTACCTGCTCCAGCGTCCTTCCTGCGGAAACCATCCGCGGATTGTTCGCTGGGCCAGCGCGCCGATCTGCACCGATTTGTCACGCGTCGTTGTACATACTCGATGCTTGGCGAGACCACATGCGCGCTTGGATCAACCTGGCGTTGGCGGAGATGCTGGCGGCGTTTGATGTTGATCAGCGGGATGTTGGGCTTTGCAGGAACTTCTCGATCAGCCGTGCCACTTCTTCCGGTCGTTCGTGATGCAGCATGTGTCCGGCACCCGCGATCGTCTTGATGCGCAGGTCTTGAAACACCTCGCGAAGATGGGCATCGCTACCGTCGTCTCCCAGCCGTGCCCGCTGTTCGGACTCCGCGCCCAGCAGTAGCAGCACCGGCACGCTCGCGCGACGCCAGCAGGCCTCTGCCTCGTCGCGTCGATACAGAACCGGGTTAACGAGCTTGTGGCGCGGATCGGCACGCAGCCTGATCTCGGAACGGTGCTCGACTCCCCAGCTGCGTGCGATGAACTGTGCGCGCTCGGGATCGAGCCGGGGATTCCGTCGCATCAGGGCGCCCGCCAGCTCATCAAAAGAGGCATAGCTCGCGAAGTCAGGCATGTAGTGCAGTTCCTCGAGCCACTCGCGATAACGCTCCGGCGCCTGGTCTGGGGAGGTGCGTGGCAGTCCGAAGCCCTCGATGTTCACCAGGCGCTCTACGCGTTCGGGCCGCACTCCGGCATAGAGACTCGCCACGTTGCCTCCCATGCTGTGACCGACCAGACGCGCGGGCTGATGCGGAGTGATCAAGTGCAGCAGCTCATCGAGATCAGCCAGGTAGTTTGGAAACCAGTAGCCGTTCGGCTCCCAATCACTGTGTCCGAATCCCCGCCAGTCGAGTGCCACACACGGCGACTGATCCGACATGCAGTCCACGACGAATTGGAACGTCGCGGCGGTATCCATCCACCCATGCAAAAAAAGTATTGGCGAATCGCTGTTCGGTCCCCAGCGCGTCACGTGATGGCGCACACCCCGAATGACGAGCATCTCGTGGCGCGGCGGTCGGCGCGGCTGATAACTCATGTTTGGCGGGGGTCCGCTACCGTAGAACCGCCACTAGACCACGCCGTGTGGCAGCCGGTTCACATACCGTTCCTTCCACTTGCCCGCGCCGTCGAGCAGCCGGAGATGAGTTTTTACGAGTAGGCCAGGCTCGAAGTTTCGCCAGTTGACGCCCACGTAACTACCCTTCTTCGGGTGAACGGCCTCCCAGTGCGTGATGCACCCGCAGGTGCTGCACCTGACGAACCTGAGCGCTTTCCTGCCCCAGGAGTATCCGTCCTTGGTGCGTGACGCGCCGACCACCCGCACAGTGGACGCCTTGTAGTACGCCCATAACGTGCCGTAGCGGCGACAGATCGAGCAGTTACAGTCAGTCAGAGTGCGTGGCCTTCGTGGCACTTCGACCCGAAGGGCTCCACAGTGGCAAGTGGCGGTGAGCATGTGGTGTGCTCCTGTTGTTCGAGACAGGTTATCAGTTGCGCCTTTCCACAGCGCACTGAGCGCACCCGCTCGCGCAGGTCACCCTACTCTCTTTACACGGGCGTGAGGGCCGGACCCGCCGGACTCGGCCTCGCCTATGCGGTCAGGAGGCCAATGCCTGGCGGTGACGGATTTGCGCCGCGTCCATCAGCATTCGGCCCGCCCAGCGATAGACATTGTTTTCCTTCACCGCACGGCGCATGAGCTGCATGCGGGCCCGGCGCTCGTTACGCGACATATCGAGCGCGGTGTGGATCGCGTTCGCCGTGTCTTCCACATCGAACGGATTGACGAGCAGCGCATCGACCAGCTCACGTGAGGCGCCGGCAAACCTGCTCAATATCAAAACGCCGTCCTCATCATCCCGCGCGGCAACGAATTCCTTGGCCACCAGATTCATGCCATCGTGCAGGCTGTTGACGAGGCAGAAGTCCGCGGCGCGATAGAGCTCGAACACCCGCGCCGGTTCCTGGTGCTGATCGATGAGGACGATCGGTTTCCAGTCTTCGGTTCCGAACTTCAGATTGATGCGCTCCGCCTCGCTTCGGGTGCGCCGCTGCAGGGCCTGGTACGCGGGCAACTTGCTGCGTGAAGGCGCCGCCACCTGGAGCAACGACACGCGACCCCTTAGCTTCGGATTGCTATCGAGCAGGGCCTCAATCGCGTGGAAACGCTCGACGATTCCCTTGGTGAAATCCCACCGCTCAACGCCGAGTCCGAGCTTCACCCGATCCGCGATGCCGTACTGCGCTCGGATCTGTGCCCGCGTTGTTTCGACGTCGGGCAAGGTGCCGAGCAGGCGCGGCGGCCATTCGATGGAAATCGGATAGGGCGTCACATGACACACGTGGCCCTGGTAAGTCACTGTCATCTGCTCATGGTCAATCTGGCACTCGAGGTAGCGATCCACGGTTGCGAGAAAGTTCTGACAGTGATGCCGCGTGTGAAAGCCCAGGATATCGGCACCAAGCATGTGCTGCAGGATCCGGCACTTCCACGGACAGACGCCGAACGCTTCGGCATTGGGCCAGGGGATGTGCCAGAAGAGGACGATCGTCGCCTCAGGCTTGCGGCGCCGGATCAGCCTCGGCACGAGCGCCAGATGATAGTCCTGCACGAGGACGACCGGCCGATCGCTTCTCGCTTCGCTCACGATCGCGGCGGCGAACTTGCGGTTGACGGCTTCGTAACTACGCCAGTCCGACTCGCGAAACGCGGGCCGCACGTACGCGAGGTGACAGAGCGGCCACAGGCCTTCGTTTGCGAATCCGTAGTAGTAGCCCTCCTCCTCTTCCTGTGTGAGCCAGATCCGTCGCAGTGCATAGGCGGGATCATCTTCGGGCACTCGCAGCCTGTCGCACCGGTCGACGACCTCGCGATCCGCGCTGCCGTTACCGTGCGCCACCCAGGTCCCCGAGCACGCGCGCATCACGGGCTCGAGCGCGCTGACCATGCCGCTGGCAGGGACTTGCACATGCAGAGCATCAGTTGCATCACGCTCGTGAATGTAGGGCTGACGGTTCGAAGCCACGATGATCTGCGGCGATGAGAGGGTTTCCTGCACGACGTGCTGTAGTGCCTGTGGCGTCCAGTTTTCACGGTAATCGATTTCGAGACGCTGGCGCTCTTCCGCCTCGCGCAATGCATCGCGGACCTGTGAAAGAATCGGAGTCGAGAAGCGCGGCGACTTTCGGTCGTCCAGGAGACGCTGGTCGCGAATGTCGCCAACGAGATGCCCGGTCCACCGGCGGAGCAACCACCAGGCGGCTGACACGCCGAGAAGTGCTATCCCGAGTCCCGAAGTTGCAGCAGCGACGACGCGATAATCGCGGGCGACCGGCTGGCCCCGGTCCGATGGCTTGAGTGTGATCGCCCTGGGCATTTGAACCTCGTCCCTGGCAGTCGTAAGCGACGCGGCGATGATAGGAAGCGGACGATCTGAAATCAGTCGCGCGGCAGTCTGAATTTGGTATCACGGCCCGCAAAAACGCTGCGCGGCGTGACGAATTTCGTCATCATTGGGCGACGCCTACACCCACAACAACAACTACGGGGTCTGATTGATGAAAGCCGCCCTCCTGCTTCTTTGCGCCCTGATCGCAGGCGACGCGTTCGCAGCTTCTGACGCCGTCGTCGCCCGCGTGCGCGCCGACATCGACGCGCTCTATCCCCAGATCGACAGCCTTTACATCGACCTGCACAAGAACCCCGAGCTCTCACTGCACGAGGAGAAAACCGCCGCGAAGCTCGCCGAGCGCATGCGCAAACTCGGCTACGAGGTGACGACCAACTTCGGTGGTCACGGCATCGTCGCGATCCTGAAGAACGGACCGGGGCCGACGCTCATGGTCCGCACCGACATGGATGCGCTGCCAGTGCGCGAGCAGACGGGACTGCCGTACGCGAGCAAGGTCACGACGCACGATGATTCAGGCGTCGAGGTACCGGTGATGCATGCCTGCGGGCACGACGTGCACATGGCGACCTGGATCGGCACCGCCACGATCCTCGCCAAGTCGAAGGACCTCTGGAAGGGCACGCTCATGTTCATCGGCCAGCCCGCTGAGGAGCGCATCGTCGGCGCGAAGATGATGCTCGAGGCGGGCCTCTTCCAGAAGTTTCCCAAGCCCGATGCCGCGCTCGGCATTCATGACCAGGACGACACCCCGTCAGGTACGGTGAGCGTGCTGCCGGGATTCATCTACGCGAACGCAGACGCCGTCGATGTGACGATCTATGGCCGCGGTGGCCACGGCGCCTATCCGCAGACCACCATCGACCCGGTCGTGATTGGCGCGCGGTTCGTCGTCGCGCTGCAGACGGTGGTGGCGCGCGAGAACAATCCGCTCGACCCGGCGGTGATTACCGTGGGCTCATTCCATGGCGGCACCAAGCACAACATCGTCCCCGACGAAGTGAAACTGCAGCTCACCGTGCGCTCGTACAAGTCCGAGGTGCGCGAGCGGTTGATCGCTGCGATCGAGCGCATCGCGAAGGCGGAAGCGGCCGCAGCGCGCGCGCCGAAGGAGCCGCTGGTGAAAGTCGTCGAGAGCACCAAGGCCACGTACAACGATCCGGCGCTCACAGCGCGAGTGACCGACGCTCTGCGTGCGGCGCTCGGCGCGGACAATGTGCTGCAATCAGTGCCCGAAATGGGCGCCGAGGACTTCAGCGAATTCGTCGGCGCGGGCGTGCCGGGTGTCTATCTGCAGGTGGGCGCGGTGGAGCAGGCCAAGGTTGCCGCTTCGCAGGCGGGCGGCCCCCCGTTGCCCTCGTTGCACTCATCGCTCTTCGCGCCGGACCGCGAGCGCACGCTGCGCACCGCGGTGTTGGCAGAGACGCTGGCGGCGCTCGAGTTGATCAACGGCAAATAGGCGGCCAGGTGGCATCCAAACTGGGGGACACCATGAAGATTGCAACGCTTGCTACTAGTCTTCTCGCGACGACCTTACTCGTACTGGCCTGCGGTCAGACGGCGCATCCCGCAGACAAGGACAAGGCTCTGTGGGACACCGATGACCCCAACATCATCAAGAGATCCCGCAACGACATCTGTCACGACAGCAGCGATGCGTCCTTCGCGAAGACCGATCACTTCCGCGCGTACCAGACGATGAAGGACTGCCTGGATAGCGGCGGAAAGCGCGCGAAGAACTGACGATCTGTCCTCCTCACGCAGAGCGTGAACCCGATGGAATTGGCGGGGACCACCGCGGACCTGACATCGCAGACGCTGCGCAAGGTCACGCTGCGGCTGATTCCGTTTCTGATCCTCTGCTACGTGGTGGCATTCCTCGACCACGGTTTACTTCGACCGCGAGCCGAACGGGAACTGGAAGATCGCGGGAATCTGAATAGCGCCCCGAAAAGATTTGACTTGGATTATTAGGTGTATATACTCCTATTATGCCTGATCCAAAGACATTGGCCCGCGGAGCGCATGAAACCTGTATCTGCGGCAGCGTTCGCAGGGCTGCGCGAGCCATCACCCAGCTCTACGACGATACGTTGCGCCCTTCCGGCCTGCGCATCACGCAGTTCAGCATCCTGGGGGCGACCATGGCGATGAGCCCCATTACGCTCACGCGGCTGGCGAACGCGACGGTTACGGATCGGACGACTTTGACTCGCAATCTCAGGCTCCTGGAGAAACAAGGTTTGATTCGGATTGATGCAGGCGACGATCGCCGCGAGCGGGAAATCAGCATTACCCGCGCCGGCGCCGCAGCCCTGAAAGAGGCCTACCCGTTGTGGCAAAAAGCACAGGCCCAGGTCATCAAGGGGATGGGCTCGGAGCATTGGAAGGCGATGCAGGATCACCTTTCGGTCGCGACCGCGCTCTCACGCAAGAGTTGATTTTTTTTGATCATATACGTGTATATACACTCACTTCATTGGAGAAACACCATGTCCCGTAATCCTAAATTCGCAGTCACTGGTCTTGCGCTGGCATTGCTCGGTATCGCGGCAGGGGTCGCAAATGCCGATGGTCAGGAGCAGGCAAGGCAACTACTTCAGCGCTCAGAGCCCAGGACCGAAGTTAAGCCGCTGGTCGACGCAGCAGCCCGAGTGATCGCTCAAGACGGCCACGAGCAGGCTCGGCGCATGATTGAGGGGTCCACCCTCGCGGCCCAAGTGAGCCGCACGCAATATGAGCGTCTACCGCTGACAGCAGAACCCGATGAGGCTGTTGACGGGCAGGCGAAGGCGAGAAATCTGCTCAGCAGGACCCTGGCACCCAAGACTCACAAGACTCGGGTGAGTCGCACATCTGTCATCGAAACTCCTTCGAAGCAGCCGTCCGGGCAATGAGGACTGAAAGTTGAAGTGCGCAGGTTGAAGCCCTGGGGCAACGGATGAACCCCAGGGCTTCGGGGTGCGCTGCCTAGGGGAGCAATGCGCAGCGCGGGTCGACGTTGCACTTCACGAGCCGCACCACCTCGCCTGATTCCGGCTCAACTTCGAGGAAGACTCCGATACCGGGTGCGTAGTACTTGCGCTCGAACACGTCGGGCTCGAGCAGTGAGAAATTCCGCGTGACCACGCAATCACCGGAACAGAGGAGCTTGGCGAGCTTGCGCGGCACCAGCTCATCGAGCTTGGGGTTCTTGCCGAACGCGTAGTTAGTGGAGAGGATTTCGGTCGCGTCCTCCGCGTTGCCGAGCGAGGCTTCCTCGACGTAGAACTGACCCTTCAGCGGATTGGCCTGAAAAATGATCCCCGGCTTGTCGCCGTCTCTGCCGGCCTTGAATGAACCGTCGATGCTGACGCGCTCCGGTTTCATCGGCCGATCGCCCTGGAAGGATTCGAATTCGCTCGTCTCCTCACCGCAGTACCACACAGTTCCATCTTTGGCCTGAGCAAACCAGTCGTTGGTGCTTTCGATGAGCGCACCGTCCTCCCTCACTTCATCGCGCACCACCACGCAGCGAACCTCGTCGATCAGCTTCGTCTCATTCAACACTTGCACTTTGGTGGACTGTGTCGCGCTGCGAAATTCCCATTGACTGCCAATCGCGAGCGGGAAATAGCGGTTGGGGTTGGCGAGATTCGCGAAGTTCTTCTCGAACAATGCGGGTTCGAACTCCGGATCATAGCGGTGCTCGCCCAACTCTGAGCACGCGTCGCCGCGGCCCTCGAGCTGATCCCTGCAGAGTTGATTGGCCTCGGTTCTCGACGCCCTCGCCTCCTGGACGCATTCAGCCCGATCCTTGTTATCGGATTCGTTGATGCAGATGGCCAAGGCGATCCAGTAGTCGTCGAGCACTCCATTGCCACAGGCGTGAAATTCCGCTTGGGCCGTGGCCGAGCAGAACATCCCTTGCGCCACAAGGTCGTCGACATCATTAGCGGTCGCGATCCCTGGCAGTAGCAGCGAAGCTCCAATGCTGAGTGCACACAAGAGCGTGGACGGGGTGGGAAATTGCGTAGCCATGGCTGTCTCCTGCAACAGATCAATGCGCCGGAGGGCTGGATCCAAAGCGAGAGAGCGCGGTGCGCGCTTACGGCCCCGGCATTGAGTAAGACTGCGGAGATAGCCGAATTCAATCGCTACTGGCGCACGAAGTTTGTGCGGCAGCGTATCGTGGCGCTGGTTCCGGTGAGATACGGAGCGAGTTTTCCCTGCGCTTCAAAACCGCGGTGGCAAACTCGCAGGCGGAATGGCCGGTTCACGTTTGACCGGCGACAGGCGTCGGTCCTGCTCTTCGCGGACCTGCTCGAGCGTCAGCTCGGTGTCCGCGGCAATGATCCTGACCAGGGGATGAGTGGCCTTCTTCGGCAGATTCAGCTCATGCAGTCGCTCCCAGATCTGGATGCGCTGCTCGGGCGTGTTCTGTACGGCGGTCTGCTCTGCGATCTCGTGGCGTCGGCGTTCGCGCGCCTCGTAGTCGATCGCCGCGGCGCGGGCGCGATAGTCGGTCGCCAGCTCACCGGCAATGGGCGGTGGCGCGGCCCGGGTATGCTGAGTCCATTTTTCATGCGACATGAGAATCTCTCCGGCCGCTCGAGGCCTTAAGCATTTTTGGAAGGTCCGATTACCAGTTGCTTGCGGCCGGCGCGGAAATTGCGGCGCTCGTTCAGGCGCATCACCAGATCCTCGGCCGCGCGTCGCACCGTCTCGGCGCTGCCGGGGCGCTGGCCGACAATCCTGTTGTTGCCCTGACCGATCACGTACGAATGCCAATCGCGGGTGTCATCCGCAATCGGCGATGGCGTCTGCGTGATGGAATCGAGGCTGTAGGGCGTCTCAAGAACGGGGCTCGGGACTGCAGGATCCGTGGTCGCTGGATCGGGTCTCGTCGAGGTTGTCATGCCCTACACGATACGCGATTACGGGGCTATCGTTTTGACTATTATTTGTAAACCTCTCGTCGGAAGCTGCTTTTGCGGCCCTGGAAGGACTCATTTACTCATTTCGTTTTCGGCCGCCTTGACGATTCCGAGGCCGAACGCGGCCGCCACGGCTTCGGTGCGTGAATGCACTTCGAGCTTCTCGAGTATGGACGACACGTGATGATCGACCGTCTTCGCAGAGAGATGCAGGCGGCGCGCGAGCTCCGCATTGGTGTGTCCGCGCACCAGTAAGTCGCAGCACATCGACCTCGCGCGCGGTGAGTCCCGCCGGATTGCCGCGTGTCGAAGCGCGCGGCCCACGTGGAATTCCACGCACACCGAGCTCGCGCAAGCGCTGGCGCACGATCGCAGCCAGCGGACCCGCATCGAGCTCTTCCAGGATCACGAGCGACTCGCGCAATGCCTCCTCGGGTCCATCGGCAAGGGCGAGCGCTCGCTCGTACGGCATTCCGCGTTTCTCCCAGGCCTCGGCCGCAGCTTGCCAATCGCCCTCGATCATGAGTCGGTACGGCACAAAAATATCTGTGGGCACCTCGGCGTCCGGGCGCGCACGTGAGTACCAGAACGCAAGTTCACCGCGGATCCACGGATCGCGATGACCCTCCGCGGCCTCGAGCCCCACCGCCACTTCGCGTGCGACGAGGTCAAGCTCACCTTGATACCAGGCGACCTCCGCACGCGCCGCGGCCACGCGACCGATGCGCTGCAGTTCCGCGGTCGGGAGCGCAATCCGCAGCGCTTCATCGAGCAACGGTCCGGCGCCAGGATCGCCGCGCCGTGCTCGGACCAGTGCGAGCGTGATCAGCGTCGGGATCCGTTGATTGGTCGTGATGGAGCTGCCGTCCAGCAGCTGCGTAGCGAGACTGGCGGCCTCCTTCCAGCGACCGCGCAACAGTTCGAGTCGCGTTTCATACGCGCGCAGGTAGTAAAGGTGTGTGTAGATTTCCTGCTCTTCACAAAACGCCAGCCCGCGGCGCAGGTGCCCTTCAGCACGGAGCAGCTCGTAGTTCAACACCGAGCACGTGGTGACATTCGTGTAGGCGCGGCCCGCGGCTTCGTGCAAACCGTGCTCGAGTGCGAGCGACAGCGCCTGCTCGAGCGGACCCCATCCTTTTTCATCGCCTGATCCGAGGAGCGCCGAGCCCATGTTGTTGAGTGCATGGACCTGCGATTCCAGGTCATTGAACTGCCGGCCCAGGTCGAGCGCCCGCCGACCGAACTCGAGCGCCTCATCCACACGCCCGCCCAGCATCGCGAGCATGGAGCGCGTGCTGTAGGCCATCGCGAGATCGCGCCCCCGCGAGGATTTTTCGAGCATGTCGATGGCCTGCGCCACACTCTGGTCGGCCTGAGGCTTGTAACCCGATTGCCAATAGACACGCGCAAGAACACGCAACACGCGCGCCTGCGCCGCCACGTCGCCCAGGTCCCGATACAGCGCCAGTGCGCGCTCGTCTGAGTCGATCGCGCGCGGTGATTGATTCATCAGGTTGCACTCCCACGCGTGCGCTTCGAAGAGCCTCGCGCGGACTGCGGCGGGGAATGTGTCCGCATACCGCAACGTGGTCGTGAAGTGTGCGACTGCCTCACGATGGGCGCCGAGCTGTGCCGCCTGCTGAGCGGCACGCGGCGCAAATTCGCGAATGGCTTCAGTGTTGCGTGCCAACTGCGCGTGATGCACCAGCTGTGACAGATCGGCACCATGCTCTCTCAGCGCCGCGAGAATGCGTTGGTGCAGCGCCTGCGCTTGCCCGGGCGACAACGTGGACTCGACCGCGAGACGCACCAGTTCGTGCCGAAACGAGAGGCTGTCATCTCCGAGACGCAAGAGGCCGCGCACCACGTCTTCCTCGATACTCGTGCCGATCTCGCCGAGCAGTGCTGTCGCCAGCCACAGTTCCGTTCGGCCGGGTAGCAGCGATACGAATTCCGCCACCTGGCGTGCTGCGGGCGAGCACTGCATCAGGCGCGCGATTACCGCATCACGCACTGTTTCCGGGACCGTGTTGGATGGCGCGGCCAGGAGTTCACGAACGAAGAGCGCGTTGCCGCCCGTGACTTCATAGATCCGCTCCACGTCACGCTGAGTGTCCCCTGCCAGCTCGGTGACGGCGGCGAGAGAAAGCGCCGGGACACGCATACGAGTCACGTGCTGCCCGGTGAGCTCGCCCAGCACGCGTCGCAGCGGGTGCGTGGCGGAAAGCTCATCGTCCCGGTAGCTGCCGATCAGCAGACAGCGCGTGCGCTGCATGCGCCGGCCGAGAAAGCGTACGAAATCAAGCGTCGCTTCGTCCGCCCAGTGCAGGTCCTCGAGGACCACGACGGTGATCTGATTTGGCCGGGCCAACTCGTGCGCGAGGCGCGCAAAAAAGTGTGCACGCGACTGCTCGCTATGTTCCGTGTCGCGACTCGCCACCGCGAGCGCGGCCGCGACCTCATGAATCGGGCCAAGAGCGCGGGGCGTCTGCAACGCATCGCACGCGCCCCAGACGATACGCGCTCCGCGCCGTGGACTGTTCGCAAACGCTTCGATGAGCGCGCTCTTGCCAGCGCCGGCTTCGCCCGCGACAAAGACAACCTTGCCGCGGCCCGCTTCGGCTTCGCGCAGCTGCCGGGCGAGCTCATCGAGTTGAGGCTGACGTTCTAAGAGTTCCATGGCCCTTCGCAAACAGTATCCGGCAAGCCGCATCGCCTGGGTACCGGGGTTCGCAATTTAGGGACACCGGCCGCGCAAGTTAGGTAGCCCGCCCGATTTGTCGCCGCCCCTGCCTCTCTACTCTGTGCTCCCGTGAAATGGATGATCAACCAAGCTTCAGGAGAAGGATCATGTACGCAACGATTCAGGCAAGAAAGATGCTCAGCGGCGCAGCGATGACACTACTGCTCGCGTCTACTCCCGCGCTGGCGGCCCCGTCGGACACCGTTCCGACCGTAACCGTGAGCTATGCGGAGCTGGATATTTCTCGGCTGCCGGGCGCGCAGGTTCTGTACGGGCGCATTGAGCAGGCGGCGCTCCAGGTCTGCCCCGTATTCGCCGGCCCATATCGCGAAATGCTCACCAGGAAAAGCGCCTGCTACCAGCACGCCATTGCGAAAGCGGTGGCGGACGTCAACAGCCCGCAGCTGTTTGCGATCTACCGGGCACGCGCGACACGCCTGGCGAGTAATTGAAGACGATCGGCAAGTGGGCGGGAACGACCTGCCCACTTGTTCGCATGCTCGCGAGCCTTCGATCCAGTGCTCAAGGTCAGGTGACAACCACGTTCCCTGGCGCAGGGCGCGATCTCAGCCGCTATTCGTGAGCTTAGTCACGGTCGTTCAGCTGACCGAGGGCTAAGGTCGCCGCGCGGACCACTAGTGGACCGTTGCGAGGGCCCTCAATGAAGGTTCAAACACTCAGGTTGACTTGGCGCGCGGTCCTGCCCCTCGTTGCGGTGACTCTCACGGCATGCAGCACCATGAGCCGACCGGAATGCGAGGTGAGCGATTGGCATTCCGTCGGATTCGAAGATGGAGCCAAGGGCGCTTCGGTCGCCAGGATCGGCGACTATCGCAAAGCGTGCTCCAAGTACAACGTCTCTCCCGATCTCGACGCCTACCGCTCGGGCTATGCGCAGGGCGTGGAAACCTACTGCCGTGAGGCCAACGGCTTCAAGGTCGGCTCTGGCGGCGGCGCGTACGGCGGCATCTGTCCCGCAGAGCTCGAAGAGGATTTCCTGACGGGCTATCGAGACGGCCGGCACCTCTACGAGTTGAATGCAGCCGTCAGCGCGGTTTCGGGTCAGATCTCCAGCAAGCGCCATGCGTTGCATGAAGTGAAAGAGACTCTTTCGGTAAAAGAAGCGGCGCTTCTCGACAAGAACACTGCCGATAGTGACCGCGTACTTCTCGCGAAAGACATCTATGAGCTCGGCAGGCGCCAGGGCGCGTTGGAGAGTGATATCTCCTCGCTGGAGCGCGAGCTTGGGGCTCGACAGGCAGAACTGGGACGATTTCGCGAGTCGCTGGCTTACAACCGCTGAAATCTCCTGGTCGGGTGCTCGCGCGACGATTCCTCGAAGTGGAAGCGCATAGGCATGCGGCGTAGTGCAATCATTCTTTTTTTCTGCCTGGTACTGGGTTTGTTCGCAGTCGCTTCACGCGGCGAAGATAACAAAGAGTCTCCGGCGATGCGGCTGGCTCAATCGCCTCACTGATCTTTATCCCGCTCAATCTGGGGATACCCGCCGCGCAAATTAGGTAGGTCGCCCGATTCCCCGCCGGGCGCTCATCTCTACCTTGGTCCACGCCTAGATCGTGGACCAAACCAAAAGGAGATGACGCCATGCCACGGTACGTCGTCCAGCGAGAGTTCCCTGACGGACTCAATGTTCCCATCGACGATTTTGGGGCCAGGGCTTGCCTGGCAGTCGTCGAGAGCAACATGGCCGACCAGGTCACGTGGGTTCACTCCTACGTGAGCACTGACAAGAAGAAGACGTTTTGCGTGTACGACGCACCGTCGCCCGAAGCCATCCGCCGCACGGCCAATCGCAACATGTTGCCGGTGGAGTGCATCACCGAGGTTCGCGTCCTCGACCCATATTTCTACAAATGAGGAGAACGACGATGAACGTCTATCGACGTCTTGCTTCTGCACTGTTACCGCTGGCAATACCCTTGCTCGCCATCGCGGGACAGCCGGGTAATTCTGCACCTGCCTTTGCCGCGCACGACGGTGAGCATGCCGCGCAAGCGAAACCCTTCTCACCGCTGGTCGACAAGGTCCGCAAGGCGACCGCGAAATACAGGGACATCAATGTCATGTTCAGCGAAGGTGGCTGGGCGCCGGCCACGCCCTGCGTCAGCGGTCCGAACTCGGGCGCAATGGGGGTGCATTTCGTCAAGGACGGTCGCGTCGGCGACGGCATCCTGCGCGCAGACCAGCCGGAAGCTTTGATCTACGAGCCGCTGCGTAACGGCGCGATGCGCCTGGTCGGTGTCGAGTTCATCGAGCTCAAGGATGTCTGGGACAGCCTGGTCGGCGGGCAACCGAAACTCGAGGGACATCTGCTCAACCTGGTGACCGGGCCGAATCGCTACACGCTGCCAGCATTTTACGAACTCCATGTCTGGGCGTGGGAAGACAACCCGGATGGCAACTTCGCGGATTGGAACACCGAAGTTTCCTGCGACAGGCAACCGCTCGGTTGAACTGACTCCGACTTGCACTTCGAGCTGAGCCTCGCGAGCACCCGTGTCGGCTTTCTTGAACGGGTGCTCCTCTCAGCACCGGTCGATTCTTTGCCCGGAGAAGACACATGAAGTCCTTGCAAAGTTGGGGCACTCTTGCCGTGAATGAAAGCTGCTCTTCGGCTGGTCTTGGTGATCAGTGCCCTGCACTCGTCGTATGGCGCGATGGCGCAAGAGCCGCTGAGCGCAAGTGAAGAGCAGCTTGTCAACGTCGCCTATGCGACCCAGTTGGGCTCGGGCGTGTACGACATCGCGGGCCGCACCCTGCAGATCTATCGCCTGCCCTTCGGCTATACGTTCGCGCAGCCATCAGGAAAGCGACCGGGCGTCCGTTTGACGCTCCCGCTCACCGTCGGGTTCGTCGATTTCGAGACGCGCGATGTGATCGGCACGGGCCTGCCGGACAATCTGGACAGCTTGAGTTTCGTGCCGGGCATCGAGCTCGACATCGTGCTGACGCCTCGCTGGCATCTGTTGCCATTCGCCGAGGCAGGGCGCATCTGGGACTTGAGCGGAGAAGGCGATGCCACCGTCTACTCGCTCGGGATGCACGCGGCGGCGTCGATGAGCCAGCGTTGGCTCGATCTTCGTTTCGACGTTGGTGCCACCTACTCCGCCGTGAATCTGCACGACGAATCGCGCTCCGGCGACCTGGTGATGCTGAGCCTCGGCATCGAGGGCCGGCACAGGCTCGGCCTGCATCTCGCGGATCATCCTCTGGATTGGGGTGTGTATCTGCTCAGCGACACGTTCCTGAATCGTCCCGACGAGCCTCTCACCCGGGCTGAGCAGAGTGCGGATCGAACTCAGTTCGAGATCGGCGTAACGGTCGGCCCTCAGTCGAAAATGACCCTGTGGCACATTCCGGTGCCACGCCTGGGAGTCGGGTATCACTTTGGCCAAGACCTGGGGGTGTGGCGCTTGGTGATCGGTGCGCCGTTCTGAATCTCAGGCGTTGAGTCGGGCAAGGACAATCGAGACGCGTTTGAGCAACTCCGCCGTGCCGCCGTGAGGCGACTCCGGTCCCTGCATATTCTCATCGTCCGCGGTCTGCAACTGCTGCAGCTGGTCCTTCCACTGCATGAGGATCGCGCACTTCTGTCCCTTGCTCAGATCCGTCGCCGCCGCGAGCACTTCGGGTGTGCCGAAAGTTGCGCCGGGATTCTTCATCGCTAGCTCCAGGTCCATGTGCGTGCCTCCTTGGCGTGCACTGACGGCTGTGGGTGCCATCGTGCCCACATAGTGGGGTGACTCCCTTGCTGCGGCTAAGTTCAACGGTGCGTGCAGCACCTACCTGAGCACAGGGCTGGCGCTTACAGGACCTGAACTTTTCCGTCGCGATTTGAAGACGGTAAGGAGACCTACGCACTCGGCTGTTGTTGAAAAATTATTTTTGCGCTTACGCATGCGCTGTGATTCGTTCGTCACGCGTTTCGTGTGACTCGTCCGATGTCACACAAACTTCACGGAACCCGCGCTTGTGTCGAGCACTCCAGGTCTCACTCTGGCGATCCCTGTGATATAGAGCGAGGAGTCGAAAATGGAGTTCACGTTTAACGCAATCGTCATGATGATGCTGGTCGCATTTCCCGTCGGTTTGGTTCTGGGTACGCTGGACGAGTACTCGACTGACATATCGCCAGGTGCGGTTCGACATGTACGACGCTCAGTTCAACCCACGTTGGTTTCGATCGCTGCTGCTCATGGCCGTGGCGTTGCTGACCTCTCCCGCGAGAGCAGCCCGCTACGTCGACGACGCGATGCCGGATCCGGGGCGTACCCGCCCGCCGCCGGCGAACGACTGGGCGCCGGCGCGGCGTAAGCTCGATGAACTGCTTCAACTGGCCGCGACGAATATCTCCCTAGCCGCGACGTTCACCTGAACCCCTGCCGTGCGCCTCAACCGGTGGCCGCAAATAGGCTGCCGCGCGCATCTTTTTGAGTCTGCGGAAACAGGCCGTTTATACTTCCGCCACTCGCTCCACAGCGATGAACGCGATCGATTCACAATAACAGCGCTCGGTACGACGGGGGCAGCGCATGATCCAAGTCCAGTCGCTGCGCAACCGCATCATCTTGCAGTTCCTGATCATCCTCGTGCCGTTGGTGTCGGTACTGGTGATCCTGACGCTGTTCGATCTGAAGCGCGCGACAGCACTCGAGAATTCGCTGCGATTGCGGGAGCTCTCTCTCGAGGCCAAGGATGCATACGGCCGCTTCATCGAGGGCGTTATCGATGCGATGGACACGGGAACGCTCAGCAAGGCCAGGGCTGATGCCCTGGACGTTGTCACCAAGGCGCTCAATGAGCAACGGCGCATCGATCCCCAGCACACTCTGGGTGCCACGATCCAATTACTGGGACAGATTTCGCAGAGCGTGCGCCAGGATCCATCCTTACCCTCGATCCTGAGATTGCAACCCGTATCCACCCAGGTGAGTCGAGCCCTTGATGCCAATCGGATCTACTACCAGCAAAGGCACGAACGCTCGATTGCTCAAGCGATCGAGGGGGCGAACCGGCAGAACTGGATCGTCCTGACCGCGACCTTGCTCAGCGTCGTGTTCGCGGTAGTTTTTGTTCGCGGCATGATCCTGGGCCTGACGCGACCGCTTGCCCAGGCAACCACCGTCGCCAATCGTATCGCCGGCGGCGAGATCGTCGCACCGGACGAGGTGCGAACCGAGCAAGACATCGGCGGCTTGTTGCATTCGCTGGCGCGGATGAATATCAGCCTGCACGAATACCGACGCCAGGTAGAGCAGCAGGAGCGTGCGCTGGAAAGCAAGATCGCCGAGCGCACACGGGAACTGGGCCATTCGGTAGAGAGACTCCAGGCGCTGTCCGAGGTGAGCCAGGCGGTCAACTCGACGCTCGACCTGCAGGAGGTGCTCGAAACAATCGTGGCGCGTGCCGTGCAGTTATCGGGGGCGAACGCTGGCGCCATCTACGAGCTCGACGAAACAGCGGGCGACCTGCGTTTGCGCGCTAGCTCTGGACTGCCGCCCGACCTGGTGGAGACACTGCGATCGCAGCCGGTGCGCATGGGCGAAGGCGCGACGGGGCTCGCCGCTGCGACGCACGCTCCGGTCTCCATCGCCGACATCCGCAACCGGCAGGATCCCTATCCCAGCCTGCTGCGTGATGTTCTGGATCAGGCAGGGTTGCGCGCGGTGCTGGCTCTGCCGCTGCTGCGCGAAGGGCGTGTATTCGGGGCGCTCGCATTGGCGCGCATCAGCACCGGGAGATTCCGCGTCGAAATCGTGGAGCTGCTGCAGACCGTTGCCGAGCAGTCGACCCTGGCGATCCAGAATGCCCGCCTGTTCCGCGAGATCGAGCAGAAGAGCCGGGAACTGGAAATGGCCAGCCAGCATAAGTCGCAATTTCTGGCCAACATGAGCCACGAGCTGCGCACCCCGCTCAACGCGATCCTGGGGTACACGGAACTCATCATCGATCGGATCTACGGAGAGGTGCCCGAGACGATCCGCGACGTGCTCGAACGGGTGCAGAAGAGCGGCCGCCACCTGCTGGATCTCATCAACGATGTGCTCGACTTGTCCAAGATCGAAGCCGGTCAGTTGTCGCTGGCGCTCACGGATTACTCCTTCCGCGACATGGTCCATACTGTCATCAGCGCAATGGAATCCCTGGCGGCCGAAAAGGGCCTGAAGCTCACCGTTGAGGTTGAGGCGGATCTGCCGGTGGCACTGGGTGATGAAAGGCGCATGGCGCAGGTCCTGATGAACTTGTTGGGCAACGCGATCAAGTTCACTGAGACCGGAGAGCTGAAGGTGGAGGCGGCCAGGGCCGATGCACATCTCCTGGTATCGGTGGCTGACACGGGCCCGGGAATTGCGGAGTCCGATCAGCAGCGAATATTCGAGGAGTTTCAACAAGTGGACAGCTCATCGACGCGCGCCAAGGGTGGCACCGGGCTTGGGCTGGCAATCACCAAGCGGATCGTGGAAATGCACGGTGGAAAGTTGTGGGTCGAATCCGTCCTCGGCGAAGGCTCGACGTTCTTCGTCAGCATCCCGGTACGGACGGTGGGACAGGAGGATATGCCGTGAGCAAGCGGATCCTGATTATCGAGGACCAGGAAGACAACCGGAAGATCATGCACGATGTGCTGTCAGCCAGCGGGTTCAACTCACTCGAGGCGACCACGGGAGAGGAAGGCCTGGCACTCGCTGAGCGCGAGAAACCCGATCTCATCCTGATGGACATTCAGCTTCCGGAGATGGACGGTTACGAGGTCACGCGTCGCATTAAAGGCAACCCCGCCTTGAATCACATTCCGATCATCGCCGTGACTTCGTATGCCCTGAGCGGAGACGACAAGAAAGCCTACGCGGCCGGCTGCGACGGCTATCTCACCAAGCCCGTCAGCCCCAGGAAGCTGCTGGCAAAGATCAAGGAATACCTGCCCTAGATTCCTGGCCCATGCGTACTCCCCCGCGCATCCTCGTCGTCGACGACGTTCCGGCGAACGTGGATATCGTGCGGGCGCGGCTAACCGCCCACGGCTATGAGATCGTGACCGCGAGCGGCGGCCAGCAAGCGCTTGCCATGGTGCGCGAGCAACTGCCCGATCTCATCCTGCTCGACGTGATGATGCCGGGAATCGACGGCATCGAGGTCTGCCGCCGATTGCGTGCCGATTCCACTATCCCGTTCATCCCGATCGTGCTGCTGACGGCAAAGACGGACCCGAAAGACCTGGTCTCCGCGCTCGATGCGGGTGGCGACGAATACCTGACGAAACCCGTCGACGGAGCGGCGCTGGTGGCGCGCGTCAAGTCGATGCTGCGGATCAAGGCGCTGCAGGATACGGTCCGGGAGCAGACCGAGCAGCTCCTGGCATCGAATCGGACGCTTGAAGAGCGCGTCGCCGCCCAGGTTTCCGCCTTGGAGAAGCTCGGACGGCTGAAGCGCTTCTTCTCGCCCCAGCTCGCAAAAATGATCGTGGAAGGGGGCGCTGAGGATCCGCTCAAGAGCCATCGGCGAGAGGTCACTGTCGTGTTTCTCGATCTGCGTGGCTTTACCGCGTTTGCGGAGACTGCAGAGCCCGAGGAAGTCATGGGAGTGCTGCGCGAATATCACGGCGAAATGGGGCGCGTGATTCTCGCTCACGAAGGCACGCTGGAGCGCTTCGCCGGGGATGGGATGATGGTGTTCTTCAACGATCCGGTCCCGGTGCCCGATCCAGCTGCGCGCGCGGTACGGATGGCGCTGACGATGCACGAGAAGCTGACGCCGCTCGCCGTGACGTGGCGCAAGCGCGGCTTCGATTTGCAGTTCAGCGCCGGGATCGCCCAGGGGTACGCCACCATCGGTGCGATCGGATTCGAGGGAAGATGGGATTACGGCGCGATCGGCACGGTCACGAATCTCGCCGCGCGTCTTTGTGGCGAGGCGAAACCGGGCCAGACACTGATCTCACAGCGAGTGCTCGCCTCGGTCGAGGACCTCGTCGAGGTCGAGCCCGTCGGTGAGCTTCAGCTCAAGGGCTTCCTCAAGCCGGTTCTCGCCTACAACGTCCTCCGCGCTTCCGCGTCCGGTGCGACTCAGAATGTCGCCACCACCAGCACCCCGGGGCCGGGTGCCGTGGTGACATAGCTGCAGCGACCCGGCGCTCGCTTGACGTAAGCGAGCGCCTCGGCATCGCTACTGCTCACCGTCGGCGGGTTCACTCCGTCCCGAAACGATTTCTTCGTCCACGCCGTCTGGTATCTCGCGTAGTCCATTCCGAGGACTTTTTCCAGGAATGTCGTTCGGGCGGCGCTGTTGTCGGCGGGCATCAGCCTGACTGAGCCCGCAAACTGTTTCTCGCCGAGAAAGACATCCCGCAGATCGGACGCCGAAATGGCAACCGACGGATGGCAAATGACGTAAAGGCCTTCTGCGCGGCTCGCGACCGAAAAGCTCGCGAGCACCAGCGTAGCCAGCAGCGGCCGAACCGCCCGGCGCAGCAGGAACCGTGCGCGTTTTGGTCTAGAAGCGTATTGCATATTGCACCAGAGCCTCTTCGTACTCTTCGTTTGCGCGGTCAGTCTCATGCGTTTGCGCGATCTCGAGCTTCAGCGCCGATGACCAGTCGAGCTCATAGCGCAGGCCGAGCGCCGTGCGGTAGTAGGAGCCGCCGGAACGCTGCGCGCGGAAGTAGTTGTCCGTCTGGTCGAAGTCCGCGTTCTCGTAACGGGCGTACGGAATCCATGTACCCGCCCGGTAGGCGATCTGCACGTAGCCCATGTCGCTCTGGTGCTTGCCCGTGGATCCCGAAAGGTCGTCGTTGTCGAAGTGGTAGTACTCCGCCATGTTCTCCCAGCGATCGGTGTCATAGACGACGTACACGCCGTAGTTGTTTACCCGCGTGAGGTTACGGGGAGCCAGATCGTCCTCGATCTTGGTCGTGAAAGCGCTCACGCCCACCCTGAATCCATCGAGGGCCTGCGGCAGGAACCCGAGGTTGCCGCCGTAGATCGCATCGCCGTGCGGGCTGCCGACATTGTTGGTGTCGATCACGCCCGCGACGATTCGCTGCGCATTGCCGACATAAAGATCGTAGGTGAGCCTTCCCATGTCCATCCGGTTGGCGCCCGCCAGCCACAGACCCACCGTGTGCGCCGGCAGAACACCGCCGCTCGCCTCGAACTCGACCAGCTTCGGCCGCCGCAATGAAGTTGAAATCTGCTGCCCGTGGTGGAAGGCGGTGTTGTAGTAACCGTAGGGGGTATGGAAGCGACCCAGCCAGAGCGTCGTCGCGTCCGCGAGCTGATAGCCGAGCTGTATTCGCTCCAGGGCAGTGACCAGCGCCCCGGTGGTGCTCATCTTGAAGTTGAGCTCGAAGAGCGACCGTGTGCGCTCGCCGAGCTCCGGCGTGAGATAGAAGTCGAGCGATCCGACGTCGGCGCCATGCAGGTCGGGATTATTGGGGCTGCGCGTGCCCGCGCCGACATCCGCGAACCCATGCAGCGGCAGGCCCAGATCATCGTGGCGCGCCGCATTGGCTGCCGTGATCTCGGCAACCTCGCTCTCGAGGGACGCGAGGCGCTCATCCGCAGCACCCGAAGCGGGCGTCGCGGGTGCAACCTCCGTCGCTGGCGCAGCAGCGGTCGCAGGCGAGCCAGCAGTTGCGGGCGCGGTGCTCGGCGCTGCGCCCGGCTGAACCGCATCCATGCGCGACTCGAGCTCGCGAACTCGCGCAGTGAGCTGATCGATCGCCTTCAGACTCTGTTCGAGTTGACTCTGAAGCTGAGCGACCTGGTCCGCATCTGCTGCGGCGTGCGCAACACGAAATGGAGCACAGGCCATGGCGAGAACCGCCATACAGCACAGTGATCTTGCAGTGGAATTTAGACTAAGCATGACCGTTTCCTTCATTTCTCGCTTTGTCTCACTTGTGCGTCCGCAGAGCTGAGGCGCTCCGGCGGCGCGTCCAGCAGCTGCTTCGTTCCTGATCCGTATTCTGCGGCGAGCTTTCCGCGCTCATCGACGACGACGATGCGATATTCGTGCATCACGTGCCGGTCGTACTTCCAGAACGGGAACCCGAGCCGGTGAGCGAGTTGCTCAGCAGTCTTGGGCGTGCCGGTCAGGAAGTGCCAGTTATCGCGGAGCAATCCGCGACTGCGTCGATATTGGTGCCAGGCCTGTGGATCATCGGTCGTAGGGTCGTATCCGATGATCACAAATTCAGCGGGCTGTCCGCTGGCCTCGGTCTCGCTCTGCAACTCCTGCAGATGCGCCATGGTCATCGGGCAGACACGTCGACACGTGGCGTACGCCATCGTGAAGTAGATCCGCCGGCCGCGGAACTCGGCGAGATTGATGTCGCGCCCCTGATCGTCGAGCCAACTCTGCGGCAATTGTTCGAGCAGTGACTTGCGCGGGGCGACCGTGTCGGGAAAGCAAGGTCCCGCGAGCAGCAGCGGGCCCAGTAGAAGCATGCACGTCAGCACTGAGCGCACGACGGCGCAGGCCGCAGCACGTTGAGACGAGCACGGTGATAAAACATTCGACATCACGGGGATGTCGACGCAGGCCGTGAAACGCGCGTAGTGCATTGGTGTGGAATGGAGCGCGGCGCTATTCAGCGGCCGAGTACCGGGCGCTGTCAAGGATTGCAGCGTCGATCGCACACCCTCTGCACCCCGATCCGCACGGCGACCTGCTGTGTCAAGCACTTGACAGATGACCGCGGCGATCGAGCGCACGATAGCCCCGCAGCTGGCACGAGTCAGCTGGCAGAGAAGCTTAGACAGGACAGCTAACCAACTTCGGGAGCACGAACATGAGCAACTTCACTTCTTCGGGGTTCAGGTCGACCGTGAGTGCGGTGGCGGCTTTGACGATTACTGCGCTGATGACCTGGAGCATCCACGTCTATGCCGGGTACCTCCAGCAGATCTCCAGTCCTTCGTTGTCCACGGCCCAGATCGAATCCGGCACCGTGACGTCCGATCTCGATACCCAAAACGGTTGATATCTGTCATGCAAGTAAGGACTCGGCGGCGCGCTGGCGTACCAGGGTAACTGGAGTCCCTCATACGCCACGCGCCACTTGCCCCCAGCACACCCTCGATAGCGACTTGGCGCCACGGGCGCTTCCCCACCGAATCACCCTGCTCCCCCCGGGCAATTCAAGCCGGGCCACGCCGTAACCTCGCAACGAGCGCCGCCTCGATCTTCGAGGTTGTGTCAAGTCCCTGACAGATAAATACGGCGCTGGTGCGCACGATAGCCCCGCAGCTGCGAGAAACCGAGCAGTTGGCACAGAAGGTAGAGAAGGCAACCAGGGAACATGAGGAGAGGAACATGAGTGGCATTACACGTTCGGATCTCAAGACCTCGGTGAGCGCAAGAGCGGCGATAACGATCACAGCACTGATTACATGGGGCTTCAGTGCGTATATCGGTTATATCCACGCGGCGAACCCGAGCCCAACAGTGCAGACGGAACAGGTTCAGTTCGACACTGCGACATCCGGTCGCAACTCGCACAACGGTTAACCCCATGTTGTGCCAAGCAGGACTCGGCGGCCTGGCGTACTAGGAATCAATCCCCCCTGCGATTTCCATAGGCGCCACGCCGCACGTGTCGGCCCAGGGAGTTCACCACCCTGGCAACTACCCCCGTAGCATCAATTTTTTTGCGTCGCACCCTTGAGCGCGGCCTGATCGAGCACCGTCACAGACCCGCGCCCGATATCCACCCAGCCCTTACCCTTCCAGCCCTGCAGGTACTGATTCACGACCTGCCGTGACACGCCCAGGAAGTTGGCGAGCTCTTCCTGCGAGATGCGTAACGTCACGCCGTCTCCTTTCTGCTGGCCGTGCATTTGGCCGAGGCTCAACAGGCGCTTCGCCAGTCGCGCCGGGGCATCGAGCAGCGCGGCATCCTCCACGAGGCCGCTGGTCCAGCGCAGGCGCTCGCCGCACAGGCGCAAGAGCTCGAGCGCGACCCGCGCTTCACGTTCGAGTAAAGCGAGGAAATGTTCGCGCCGGATCGAGACCAGCTCGGAGTCAATCGTTGCCGTGGCGGAGGCAGTCCGGGTCCCGCCATCGAGGAGCGCAATTTCCCCGAATGTGTCCCCGGGCTCCATGATATTGAGGAAGATCTCGCGGCCGTCCGCCGCGCCGGCACTGATACGAATCTTGCCGGTGATCACGGCATACAAAGCGTCCCCGGGATCGCCCTGGCTGAAAACGACCTCGCCGCTCCGGTAGCCCCGCCGAACCGCAAGCTCCGCGATGCGCTCGAGCGCCGGGGCCGAAAGGCCGCGGAACAAGGGGCTCCGCTGGAGCATGATTTTCCCTGCCAACGTGGTCATGCGGCCTCGGGGTATCGTGCGTGTGGATCGAGAATGCGTAATGATACGCCCCATGCAGGGATCTGAAGCGACGCTCCGGCCGGGGCGCAACGTTGCCATCGTGCGTTGGGGGCTGACTCGTCACCCTCGCCTTGCTGTTCTTCGGCGCGACCGCCCGCGGCGATTCTGAATATCAATTTTCGGACAAGCGTCGTGTGGTCGTGTTCGCCGACGTGCACGGCGCCTATACCGAGCTGCTCTCGGTATTGAACGAAACCGGAATCATCGACAACGCACAGCACTGGCGAGGTGGCGAATCTCACCTCGTGAGTACCTGGGCGATCTGATCGATCGCGGCCCGGGCTCGCGCCAGGTCCTCGACCTGCTGATGCGCCTCGAACAGGAGGCGCAGAAGGCCGGGGGAGCCGTGCACGTGCTCCTCGGCAATCACGAAGTCATGAATCTGGTCGGCGATCTGCGCTACGTGCCCGCGGCCGAGTTCGCGTGCGTTCGCCGGGCCGGAAGATACGAAGTTGCGCGAAGACAGCCTGGCAACGAGTTCTCGCGCAGGAACCGGCCGCGGTGCGGGCCGAATTCGAGGCGGCGTTTCCGGCTGGGCTACTTCGCGCGCCGCCAGGCTTTCTCGCCTCAAGGTCAGTACGGCCGCTGGCTGCTGGGCAAGCCCTTCGTGATCACGGTCAATGACACGGCGTTCGTGCATGGCGGGCTGCCGGAAATAGTTGCGCGGCTCGGCCTCGAAGCGACCAACCAGACCCTGCATGCGCAGCTTGCGGAGTACCTGCAGAAGGTGCAGGCGATCGAGACCGAGCAGCATCTCGCCCGGCCGGTGGGCTTCAATGAGCTCCCGCAAGTACTCGCCACCGCGGGCGCCGAAGAGGCTTCGAAGACACTGCTCACGATGCAGAACACTGAGGCCTTCACACCTCAAGGCCCCACCTGGTTTCGCGGGCAAGCCCTCTGCTATCCGTACACCGAGGCTGAAAACCTGGATGCAGTCCTGAAGAAGCTCGGCGTCGCCCGCGTCGTCGAGGGGCACACGCCGTCACAAAATGGCAGGGTGCTGAGTCGATTCGATGGCCGCGTCGTGCTGCTCGACACGGGCATGCTGCGCTCGGAATACAACGGCCATCCCGCGGCATTCGTTTTTGAGAATGGCCGGTGGGCGGTCGCCTATGCCGATCGTCCCGGTGAACGAGCGCAGCCCGAAGTGCTTCCCCGCGCCGTGGGCTCGCGCCCCGCGGGGATCGATGATGATGCACTCGAGTCGTGGCTCGAGCAGGCCGAAGTGATCGGCATCGAGGACCTCGACACCGGCATCACCAAGCCGCAACGCGTCACCCTGCGCAAGGACGGCGTGGAGGTGCGCGCCGTTTTCAAGCAGCTCTCCACCGACTTCGGTATTCAGGATCGCACCAAGGCCTTGAATGAGTCCGATCGGTTCGAATACGAGGTGGCGGCGTACAAAATCGACCGCCTGCTGGGTCTCGACATGGTGCCAGTGACTGTCCTCAGGACCATCAAGAGTCACAAGGGAGCCCTGCAATTCTGGGTCGAGGGCGCGACCAACGTGCGCAAGGTGCAGGAAGAGAAGATCCAGCCAACGGGCTGGTGCGACATCAGGTCGCAATACAACCTGATGAACATTTTCGACATCCTGATTCACAACACCGATCGCACGCAGGAGAACGCACTCTTCACCAAGGACTGGACGCTGGTGTTGATCGACCACACCCGGGCCTTCCCCGCCCTGGTGAAGAATCCGACGCTGCTCTATAAAGGCGAGCCCGTGGTGCCTCCAGCACTGGCGGCACGGCTGGCAACTCTCAACGAGGAAGTGCTGACGAAGGCACTCACTCCCTATCTTCAGAAGCGTCAGATCACGTCGCTGCTCAAACGACGCGATCTACTCCTGAAAGACTACACCGCCCGCAGCGCTGCCGACGGGGTGACTCGTTGAAGGTTCGCGGTCCGATTGCGGCATGCACCTGCATGCCGCGTTCAAGCTTGATCTACATCCTGACATTGCTGTTCTCGCTCTTGCTGAGCGGGTCGGCGAGTGCGGGGGTTTACCTCGAGGACAAGACCCCGGATCTGGTCCGCATCCTGCCACCACCGCCAGCGAACGATTCGCCCGAGACGCGGCGTGAGCTCGACGAGCTGCTACAGATGCAGCATGACCGCACGCCGCGGGATGTGGAGTACGCGCGCGCGAACATCCAGATCGGTGTGCTGAGGTTCGCCGCAGCGCTTGGCGATGAGGCCCGGCTGAACAAGGCGCTGCCCGCAAGTGTGAAGTCGCTGTTCGACGCCGCGCGCGCTGATTCGAAGAAACTCGTCGATGCGGCGAAGAGGCACTACGACCGGCCGCGGCCGGTGGCGCTCGATGCGCGCATTCAGCCGTGCCTCGAGCCGCTCGTGAACCTGGCCTACCCGAGTGGCCATGCCACCTGGGTTTTCATGGCAGCAGTCCTGCTAGCCGACATGGTTCCGGAGCGGCGTGCAGCGATCTGGGCGCGCGCCGAGGACTTTGCCCGCCAGCGCATGGTGGGCGGGGTTCACTACCGTAGCGATATCGACGCCGGTCGTATCGCGGGTCCGGCGATCGCCTCGTTCTTCCTCGCGAGCCCGCGCTACTGCGCGGATGCCGCCGTCGCGGCCGCGGACTTGCGCAGCGTTCTCAAGCTCCCGCCTTTGAGCGAGGGACGCAAAGCCGCGGCAACTGGGAACTGATCGCCCGCCTCATTCTGTGCAGCTACGAACCTGCTGCGGGAGGTCCTGTCCAAGGGCTTCTCGCTGGCAGGATCAGGGGGCCATCTCTCGTGTCCGCGCGCGCCGTAAGGAACGTATCGTTCCGTTGGGATCGGACACGTGTACTCGCGCTCTTCGCAGTCCTCACGGTGCACGTGGCGTTCATTGCCCTCCTCTGGCACAGCACCCTCGCGGTGCGGCGAGAGCAGTCGGCACCGGCGATGCAGGTTGTCATGCTTCTTCCGCTTTCGGTCGAGCCGCGACCCGTGCCACCAGAGGTGAAACACCAGGCGCTGGCGATTCCGGCACCGGCACCGACTGCATCTGCACCGACCGAATCAGCAGCGCCGGAAGGTTCCAATGCACCAACCGCAATGCCATGGATCGATTGGCAGAAAGAGGGGCAAGAGGCGGCGCGGCGCGAAGCAGAGGCACATCCGCTGCCACCGTCCACGGCGAAAAAGAAACCACCCGCTCCCTGGTCGCACGCGCGTATCAAGCGCATCGAGAAGGGCGATGGGTACTACCTCCTCTGGCTGAACGATCGCTGCGCGTTGGTCAATTTCCTCATCCCAGCGTGCAAGCTCGGCAAGATGCCGGCGCGCGGTGATCTGTTCGATGGGATGGAGGAATGGCAGGCCGAAGCGGATGCAGAACCCTAGTCGGCGGCCGCCTCCTCTCTCGCGTTCCGATGCATCGGGATCGTCGACTTGGCGGCGCCGTTGGCGAGATGAACGAAGATACCGACCAGCGCCATCGCCCACACGATCACGGGACTCGACGGCAGGTCGGTCACCGTCGATAGCGCAAGCCCCACCGCGTAGCTCACGAACGCCAGCAGGTAGCCGATTCCGAGCTGACGCTTCGGCGCGAATCGATAAGTCGCCACCGCCGGCACGATCAGGCTGGTGAAGACCAGGTACACGCCGACGAGCTGCACCGACACCGTCACCATCAGCGCGAACAGGACGTAGAAGCCGATGCGCCCGATTCGCTCGCGCCAGCGAAACCATGCCACCAGGAAGATCGCCGTGAGCACACCAGCACGGATCAGCTGATCCTTCGATACCCACAGGATCTGCCCGGCGAGCAGGTCCTTCAGATCCTCGCCACCGTGCGGATCATTCGAGAGCAGCAGGAGCTGCGCAGTGGAGGCGAGCACGAAGAGAATGCCGATCAGCGCCTCCTGCGCCTCGGGACGCTTCTTCTCCGTCCAGGTGAGAAGCAATGACCCAAGCAGTGCCGCACCGACCGCGGCGATCTGCGTCGTCCAGCCGGCAATGTCGAAGCCGACCGTGTGCGCAGCGATCACGCCGAGCCCGGCCACCTGGGCGATGGCGAGATCGATGAACACGATGCCGCGCTTCAGGACCTGCTGTCCCAGCGGAACGTGGGACAACAGGACGAGAGTCCCGGCGATCATCGCCGGCCACAGAATGCTTAGGTAAGCCGAGATGTTGTTCATTGCACCGCCTTGAGCAACCGATTGATGGTGTCATCGAAGAGGCCGAAGAGATCCGAGGCTTCCGGAGTCCCGCCGACCGAGAACGGCAGCAGCACCACGGGCGCGTGCACGCGCTCCGAGAGCCATTCCGCTGCCTTTGGATCGTTGTACGCATTGCGCAGGATCATCTTGGGCGGCGCAGCGGTGAGCTGCGCGACGAGCTGGCCGAGATACCCGGCGCTGGGCGGCAGACCGGGCTTGGGCTCGATCGACGCGACGTTCTGCAGGCCCAGCCAATGGCAGAGATACGACTGGTCGCGATGGATCACGACGACGCTCACACCCTTGAGCGGCGCGGCCTTCTCCTCCCAGCGCGCGATCGCTTGCTGCCAGCGCGACTGGAAATCTGCGCCGCGACTCTCGAAGTACGGCGCATCCTTTGAATCCAGTTGTGCGAGCCGCGCGGTGAGCGCCTTGGCAATGGTTCCAATGTTGTGTGGATCGAGCTGCACGTGCGGATTGCCCTGCGGATGCACATCACCCATCGAGCGGTCGACCGTCGAGGGCACTTCCAGGAGTTTCACCGTGGACGTCACTGCGAAGTAGCCCGGTTGACCGACCTGGATGTGCGGGTTGCCGGACTCCTGTAACAGCACCGGTAACCAGCCGATCTCGAGTTCTGCACCGGAAAGCACCACGAGATCAGCGGAGCGCGCGCGGGCCACGAGGCTCGGCTTCGCGTCGACGCGGTGCACGTCCTGGAAGGCCGTCGTCGCGCCGTACACATCGACCTTGTCGCCACCCAGCTCGCGCGTGAGCGCGGCCCAGTCGGCGGTAGTGGCGAGAACCTTGAGCGCGGCGTGTGCCGGCACGGCACTCATCGTCATTGCGAGCAGCGCGAGGCTGCGAAGTAGCCTGGTCATGTTCGGCTCCTAAAACTTGTGCGCGCCGTGCGCGCCGATGCTGTAGAGGTACTGCAGCTGGAATTGCCGGTCGGTCTCGGCATCGCGTGCGTCATCCCAGGCGTACTGGGCGCGCAGGCGTGAGAACTCGGTCGGGCTCCAGTCGAGCATCAACGTCACGCGTGACGGGTCCGCGGCCTCGAGCAGCGGGAACGCTGATGGCGGCAGCAGGCTGTCCTCGACCAGCCCGATCTGCGTCGTGCCCGAGTCGAGCGCGTCGTAGCGCACGCCGGCGCGCCAGCGCGGCATGAACTGGTACACGCTCTGCACGTACCAGCCGGACTGTGTCGTGTCGTAGTCACCGCTCAGCGCGAGATTGTCGACATCGAAGGCGAGATCGCCCTCCTCCGTGCGGCGCATGTATTCGGCCTGGAACTTGAGGTTGTGCCGCAGCGGATTGCCGTGCGGCGACCACTTGAAGGTCACATCGCCCACCCAGGTGCGCGATTTGCCGGTGAAGGAATTGACGACCGGAACGCCAAACTCGTCGACGTCATCGTACGTGCGATCGTCGGCGCGCAGGTCGAGGTACGAAACGCCCGCGCGCCAGCTCGTGGAGTCGCCGATGTCGCCGCCGACATGGCTGAAGAGCGTGGCCCCGTTCAAACCATTGCGATTGCGGTGCGTACCGGGGAATTCCTGGCCATTGCCCGTTTCCGCACCGAATTCCAGGAACAGCACCGTCGGCGCCACCCATTTCACCTGCACGCCGTTCTGCGCGAGCTGGCCGCCGAAGAAGGCCTGGTAGATGAGCGGCTGATCGACGAAGTCCCAGGCGTGCGCGTGTATTTCGTTGAGGTAGCCGATCCCCGAGAAGAACCGCCCGCCCTTGACCACGAAACCTTCCGGCAGCGCGATCGTTCTGAAGTACGCCTCCTCGACGCTGATCTCGTTATCACCGTCGATCGAGGCCGTGAGGTTGCCGAAGAAGTACGGATCGACATTGGCGGCAAGCGTGAGCTCCGATTCGCCCAGGTTGAAGCTGCGCTCGCCCGGACCCACCTCGCCGCCGCTCGGAATGAATCCGGCGATCCGATAGGTGTTCGGATCCTGCGAGGTACCTGCATAGTTGCCTGCGAGTATCACCGACATCGCGGGATTGAATGCGGTGGCGGGATTTTGGCTGGCCCCGCCGGCGCTCGGCATCACGACTTCAGCGGGCGGCGCGCTCGCGCCCGCATCTGCTGCCGCCGCAGCCAGGACGTCCGCCGGTGGCACCGCTCCTGCCACTGTCGCAGCGGATGTTGCGCTTGCAGTCTGGGTTTCGAGTTGATCGATGCGCGCTTCGAGTTTGGCAATGCGCGCCTCGTAGTCCGATTTCAGTGCCGCGATCTCGCCCTTGAGCGAGCTGAGATCATCCGCGCGGCTGGCGATGGGCAATGCGATGCATGCGCACGCGAGCCACGCGGCAAATGAACGAGACATCGTCATGGAAGTTCTCCTCCACAGTCAACGAACGATGGGCGCGCACTGACGCGCGACCCACTACGTCAATCGCTTTAGAGAAGAACTGGAGGGGCGCGGGACTGAAAGCTGTGGGAGGTTGAGCGGAAAGTGAGCGAAACGGAATCGGTACGGACCTTCGCGCTCGTGTCTTCGAACTGGAAGTCCACGACGCCGTGCGAGCTGTGGGTCGCGGAGACGAGGGGCGCGAAGGAAAGACACGCTGGGCACGGCGTGTGCTGCCCGGTCGGCGTGGCAGGATCGCCCGTCAACCGCAGATGTGTGTACGCGTGCGCCTGTGCCGCGAGCTGCCCCAGCAGGAGCATCAGCGCGAGCAGCGCGTATGCAGCAAATGAGCGGTGGCGTCGCATCGGGATGTCGGGGAAGACGGGCGCCATCTTAGCAGTACCGTTCAGGTAGACAAGCCAGAAAGGCCCGCATTAACAGGCTTTCACGAACGCTATTGTCGAATCTTTGCCAATTCTTCGCGAAATCTTGGCTGATCTGCTGCGCCCTAATGCATACCGTAGCTGCGGCCCGAAAGGACGATGCTCAACCTCAAGGAGAGCCGCAATGAGCACCTTCATTACCACCCTCAAGACTGCCACTCCGTGGCTGCTCACGTTGACCGCTATCGCCTGTGGCGCTGGTTCACGACCGCTTTGGCGGACAACTCGGTCTACAGCACAGAGCAGAAGATCGTGAGCTACGCCGACCTCGACCTCTTCGCCGCTTTGGCGGACAACTCGGTCTACACCACAGAGCAGAAGAGCGTGAGCTACGCCGACCTCGACCTCTCGAACCCGGCCGGCGCCCAGGCGCTCTACGACCGTATCAAGAAGGCGGCGAGCAGCGTTTGTGGCGAGATCGAAGACACTCAATTCGAGCACAAGGTGTTCTTCCGGGAATGCTATGACCAGGCTGTCGCAAACGCAGTTGCCGAGGCAAACCGGCCGACCCTCACCGCTCTCTACAACTCGACTACCGCCCCGAAGGGCTGATCGCCTGACGTGCAGCGACCCGGCGCGAGCTGCGCCGGGCGGTGCGTGGCGCGCACCCTCAGTGCGCTTGTGGCAGAGCCGGATTGGCAGTGCCCGCGACTGCGGACTTCGCCCGTTTTGCGCGCCAGCGATTGATGAATCCTTCCAGCTCGAGGTAGATCACCGGCGTGATATAGAGAGTGAGCAGCTGCGAAACGACCAGGCCGCCGACGACGGCAAGACCCAGCGACTGGCGTGAAGCCCCGCTCGCACCCCAGCCGAGCGCGATCGGCATCGTTGCGAGGATCGCTGCACAGGTCGTCATCATGATCGGCCGGAACCGTAGCACGCACGCCTCGAGCATCGCCGCCGCGGGATCGAGCTGGCGTGAGCGCTGCGCCTCGAGCGCGAAGTCGATCATCATGATGGCGTTCTTCTTCACCACACCGATCAGCAGGATGAGGCCGAGGAAGGCGAACAGATCGAGATCCTTGCCGAGCAGCAAGAGGGTAATCAGTGCGCCGAAGCCCGCCGCAGGCAGGCCCGAAAGAATTGTGAGCGGATGGATCGCACTTTCGTACAGGACGCCGAGAACCAGGTAGATCGTGAACACCGCGAGGAGCAGGAGGACTCCGAGGCCTGCAAGTGAAGATTCGAACGCCTGCGCGGTCCCCTGAAATCGACCGAGGAGCGTCGCGGGCGCTTGCATGTCGCGTTGAGCTTGCTCGACCACGCGCACTGCATCGCTCAGCGACTTGCCGGGCGCGAGGTTGAAGGAAATCGTTGCCGCAGGGAGCTGGCCGACGTGTGAGATGCTGAGCGGCCCGGTCATCACCTTGAGGGAAGCGACGGCATCGAGCGGCACCAGGTTGCCGTTCGAGCTGCGCACATAGAGAAGCGAGAGTGCGCCCGGATCACGCTGAAACTGCGGCATCAGCTCCGCGATCACCTGGTACTGATCGGTCGCGCCAAAGATCGTCGACACCTGGCGTGGGCCGTACGCAGTGAACAGCGCCTGTTCGACCTGGTCGGCGCTGACGCCAAGCGCCGCCGCGCGCTCCCGGTCGATCTGCACCTGCACTTTCGGGTTGTTGAGAATGAGATCACTCGAAACGTCCTCGAGCACGCGTGTTTCGCGCAGCCGCTCGACGAGTTTCGGCACCCACCGGATCAACTCGTCCATGTCCGGGTCCACGAGCGAGTACTGAAACTGGCTCTTGGTGATCCGGCCGCCGATGCGCAGCGCCGGTACGTTCTGCAGAAAGACTTCCAGGCCCGGAATGTCGTTGAGATGCGGCCGCAACTGCTCCAGCACGCGCTGAGCGAGTGGCCGCTCACTCTGCGGAATGAGTGGCACGAGGAGTCGTCCCTCGCTGAGCCCTGTGTTGGGTCCACCCTGGCCGACGAAGCCGATCACACTGGTCACGTGCGGGCTCGCCGCCGCGAGCTTGATGGCCTCCTTCTGCTTCGCCGCCATCGCCTCGAACGCGATATTGGGTGCCGCCTCTGTCGAGCCGATGAGAAGCCCAGTGTCGTCGTTCGAGGTGAACCCCTTCGGCACGACGATGAACAGGATTGCGGTGCCAACGAGGCTCGCGACGAATACCGCGACGATCGTGCGCCGATGCGCGAGCGTCCAGAGCAAGCTGTCGTGATAGGCCGCCCTCGCCTTGTCAAACAAGCCGGGCTTGCGTTCTGATTCTCGAGTGGAATGGCGCAGCATCCGGCTGCAGAGCACCGGCGTCAGCGTGAGCGAAACCACGCCCGACAGCAGGATCGCGGCCACGACCGTGATCGCGAATTCATGAAACAGGCGTCCCACGATGCCCCCCATGAAAAGCACCGGGATGAAAACGGCCGCGAGCGAAATCGTCATCGACACGATCGTGAAGCCGATCTCGCGCGTGCCTTGCAGCGTTGCTTCCAGTGGTGGGAGGCCGCTCTCGAGGTGCCGGGATATGTTCTCGAGCACCACGATCGCATCGTCGACCACGAAGCCGACGCAGAGCGTCAGCGCCATGAGCGACAGATTGTCGACGCTGAAACCGAGCAGGTACATGACGACGAACGTGCCGGCGAACGACATCGGGATCGCAATGCTCGGAATCAGGGCGGCGCGCACGTTGCGCAGGAACAGAAAGATCACCAGCATCACGAGGCCGAGCGCGAGGAGCAAGCGTGAATTTGACGTCACTCACCGAGCTGCGGATGGTTTGCGAACGATCGTAGACCGGCGTGAGCTCGAGTCCCGGCGGCAACTGGCTGCGAAGCTCCGGCAGCAGGGCCTTGATCGAGTCGACGACCGCTAGCGTGTTGGCGCCGGGCTGGCGCTGCACGCCGAGCACGATGCCACGCGTCAGATCCTTGCCGATCCAGGCGCCCGCCTTATCGTTCTCCGTGCTGTCGAGAACGTTGCCGAGCTCCGCAAGATGCACCGGTGCGCCATTGCGGAATGCCACCACCAGCGGTCGGTACGCGGCCGCGTCTTCAAGCTGCCCGTTCGCTTCGACCACGAAGGTACGCTGGGTGCCGTTCAAGGTGCCGGAAGGCAGATTGACGTTGCCACTCTGGATCGCACTCACTACTTCGTCGACGCCGAGGTCGCGGGCCGCGAGGCGTCGCGGATCAAGCTGCACGCGCACCGCGTACTTCTGCGGTCCGAACACTTGCACCTGCGCGACGCCCGCCAGCGTCGAAATGCGCTCGGCGAGGAGATCCTCCGCATACTCGTCGACCTTCGGCATCGGCAAGGTCTTCGAAGTCAGCGTGAGCACGATGATCGACGAGTCGGCCGGGTTGACCTTGCGAAACGACGGCGGGTCCGGCATGTCGGGCGGCAACTGCCGCGCGGCGGCGGCGATCGCCGTCTGCACGTCCTGTGCAGCGGCGTCGATGTTGCGATCGAGCGCGAACTGCAGCGTGATCTGCGTCGAACCCTCGCTGCTGGTGGAGCTCATCGAATCGATGGCGGCGATGGTTGAAAGCTGCTTTTCCAATGGCGTCGCAACCGCTGCCGCCATCGTCTCAGGGCTCGCTCCCGGAAGGGATGCGGTAACGGTGATGGTCGGGAAATCCACGGCCGGCAGATCCGAGACCGGCAGCGTCAGGTAGGCGAGCGCACCGAAACCGGCGAGGCCCGCCGTCAGGAGTGCAGTGGCGACGGGTCGGCGAACGAAAAGCTCAGAAAGGTTCATCCGGATTTCGGTGGCGGTCTTGAGCGCCACGGGGCTCCCGGGTTGCAGTCGCGACTGCCCATCGGTCACGACGCGTTCACGCGCTGTGACGCCCGAGACGACTGCCCATTTGTCGGTCGTGCGCTCGACCTTGACCATGCGTTGCTCCGCAATGCTGTGCGCGTTCACGACAAACACGAACGTGCCCTCGGGGCCGTTCTCGACCGCCTCGGCGGGAATGACCGTCACCTCGGAATCGCCGCCGATATGTAACCTGACCGTCACAAACTGACCCGGCCACAAGCTGTGCGAGGCATTGTCGAATCGCGCTCGCAGGTGCAGGGTCCCGGTGGCCGGATCGGCAGCGTTGTCGACGAAACTCACCTTGCCCGTCATCAGGATCGGCGCTGCGGCGTCGGCAGTCGCTTTGATATCCACTTCCGGCGGCGCGTCCATCAGTTTGGCGCGCAACGCGCCGAGCTGTTGTTCAGGGATCGCAAACGACACATCGACCGGGTCGAGGATATTCAGGGTGGTGAGCGGCGGTTGAGTAGTGGTCGATTGCGCGTTCGCGTGCACCATGTTGCCGACCTTCTGGTTGATGACACCGAGCTTGCCTGCGACCGGCGCCTTGATCGTCGCGTAGTCGAGTTGCAATTGCGCGTTGTCGACGGCCGCGCGGTCCAAAGCCACGGTCGCATTGGCGGCATCGAGATCCGACTTGAGCTGTGCGTGATCGTCCTGCGAGATGAAGCGTTGATCGAGCAGCGCCCGTCCGTGCGCCTCTTTGGTGCGTGCGTTCTCGAATCGCGCCTGATCGCGCGCCAGTGTCGCCTGCGCGATGCGCAGCTGTATGTCGTACGGTGCGGGATCGACCTGGATCAGCGGCTGACCGGCGTGCACTTCGGCGCCGTCCGCCACAAAGATGCGGACGATCTGCCCGTCGACCCGCGGCTGCACATTCACGCTGCCACTCGACTCGACCGTGCCGATCGCAGTGAGTGTCATGGGTACGGCGCGCTGTGACACTTCTGCGACGACCACTGGAATCGGCGGCACCCGATGCGGTTCGTTGGCGCTGCCATTGGTGCACGCAGCCAGCAAGGTGAGCCCCAGTATGGGAGCCCAGGTTCCGGGTATTTCGATCCGCATTCTTATCATCGCCGCGTTGGTGAGCCCTCTTAGAGCTGGAATGAGGCGGGAAGTGCCGATGCTAGTTGCACAAATAGCTTCATTCACCAAGAAGTGTGAAGAATTTTAAGAAGAATTAATCCCGTCAACTTCCGGGGCACTCGTGCGTCGAAGCTGTCAGTCCGCGGCGGGACGGATCGGCAGAGTCAAATGCTAAGGAGTGATACCAATGTTTACGATCCGAAATCTGAGGCCCGGCGCGCTTTCCGTGTTGCTCGCCGCGGCAGCGCCCGCGACTCACGCCGCGACTGAGGACAATCCCTGGGGTCTGCAGGTGTACGCTGGCGACTCGCTCGGCATGCACGGCGATTTCTCCACCAACCGTCTGATCGCCGTCCCTGACCTCGGACCGCTGGTTCCTGATCTCGCCGGAACGCCGGGGTCGGTCGCGCTCACGACGATCACTTACGAGGACATGTACCGCTCGCGTTACAACCTGGGCGCCGAACTGAGCTACGCCGTGAGCGAAAACGCCGATGCCTACGCGCGCTTCGGCTACAACGCGCTCGACGGCGAAACGAGCACCATCGGTCTGATCATCTCGCCGGACCTGGCGAAGTCAGACCCGATCGTAGGTCACTTCAATGACACCGATACGTATTCGCTGATGCTCGGCTCGCGCTACTACGTTCCGACCGGGAATTCGTGGCGCATCTTCGGCGGCGCTGCGCTCGGGGCGACCCGCCTGCATGACATGACCGGTACGCTCGACATCCCGGACTCATCGACAACGCTCGCGGGTCTGCGCTTTGCGCGTGCGACGACGGTGTTTTCGCAGAGTGTTGAGGCGGGCATCGACTACCACGCGCCGCAGAACGTCGACCTGCAGTTCACTTTGGCAGGAGAGCACATGGGCGCGGCGCGTGCCGGCAACGATCCGCAGCTCGCTGCGTTGGGGTTTGACACGACCCACGAAGGCGATGGTCGCTGGTCGTTTCCGCTGACCCTTGGAGCAACCTACCGCTTCTGAGTCCGCGCCCTGGCACGATTCGGACATCGGGTCTGGGGGGAATTGTGCCAACCTGGGCGGTCAATGTTCGCGGGTTTGCCTTGTAAGGCACTACCGCAGTGAGCGTGATCAGCCCGGGTTGGCACAATCCCCCCACCCGATGTTCGAATCGGATAGCGCTCTTATCGACGCAAGTCGACGTCGCGCGTTTCGCGCATGAAGAAAAGGCCCACGATCCCGGTTCCGAGCGCCACGACGATCGGATACCAGAGCCCGTAGTAGATGTCGCCGGCGCGCACCACCAGTGCCGCAGCAATGAAAGGCAGAAACCCGCCGAACCAGCCGTTGCCGATATGGTACGGCAGGCTCATCGATGAATAGCGAATGCGCGTGGGAAAAAGCTCGACCAGGAAAGCAGCGATGGGCCCGTACACCATGGTCACGTACAGCATGAGGAGCACGAGCAGCAGCACTGTCATGGGCTTGTTCATGCGCGCCGGATCCGCTTTCGCCGGATAACCACTGCTTTCCAGCGCCTGCTTGTACGCAGCTTCATCGAAGCCGATGAGCGTCTGGCCCGCGATGGTAGTCACGACGTCTGCGTCACCGGCCGGCGGGAGAGATGTGTAGCTCAGGCCCGCCTTGGTGAGGAAATCCTTGGCGCGATCACAGGCCGTTGAAGGCTTGGCGAAGATGTTGATGTGACAGTCGCGCGCGGCGACGGTCACGGCGGCACGATCCTCGTAGTCGCCCAGTGCAGGATTCGCGTAGTGCGTGAGTCCCTTGAAGATTGGGATCAACGTGAAGGCCGCAATGAGGCACCCCGTCACCAGCACGGGCTTGCGCCCGATGCGATCCGAGAGGCGGCCGAAGATGATGAAAAATGGTGTCCCGATCAGGAGCGCAACCGCGACGAGCACGTAGGACAGTTTGAAATCGACCTTGAGCGTGTTCTGAAGAAAGAAGAGTGCGTAGAACTGGCCGGCGTACCACACGACACCCTGCCCGGCCGTCGCACCGAAGAGGGCCAGCAGCACGATCTTGAGATTGCGCCAGTTACCGAAGCTCTCCGTGAGCGGCGCGCGCGACTGGCGGCCCTGTGCCTTCATTTCCGCAAACAGCGGCGACTCGCTGAGCTTCAAGCGGATGTACACCGAGATCGCGAGCAGGAACACCGAGCACAGGAATGGCACGCGCCAGCCGTTGAGCTTGAAAGCTTCATCTCCGAACCCGACGCGACAAGCCAGGATCACTGCGAGCGAAAGGAAGAACCCGAGTGTCGCGGTGGTCTGGATCCAGCTCGTGTAGTAACCGCGTTGAGTGTGGGGCGCGTGCTCCGCCACATACGTGGCCGCGCCGCCGTACTCGCCACCGAGTGCCAGGCCCTGTGCGAGCCGTAAGGTCACCAGCAACACCGGCGCCCAGATCCCGATTTGCGCGTAGGTGGGCAGAACGCCGACGAGTGCGGTCGCAAGACCCATCACCACGATCGTGATGAGGAACGTGTACTTGCGGCCGACGAGATCGCCGATCCGTCCGAAGATCAGCGCACCGAACGGGCGAACCGCGAATCCCGCACCGAAAGTCGCGAGGCTGGCGAGGAACGCCGCCGTGTCGTTTCCCGGCGGAAAGAACAGGGCGCCGAAGAAGACCGCGAGCGTGCCGTAGAGATAGAAGTCGTACCACTCGAAGACGGTGCCGAGCGCCGAGGCGAAGATGATGCGTCGGTGGGCGCGATCGATGCCTGGTTCGGCCGCCCTGGGCTTGGCTTCTTGTTCTGCCACGGCGCTCCTCCCGATAATGTGGCCGCTACTCTACCCATTGCGAGCCTCGCGGGCACAGTCCATTATTTTTCCATGTCAATCGAAGCCGAACTGGTGGAGCGTTGCCCGAGCGTCGAATCGACGGTCAACTATCTCGACGAGATGGATGAGCTGCCGGTCTTCTATGCAGACAAGCACCAGGACAACAACCTCAAGCTATCCGCGCACCGGATCGTGGTGCACGACGCGCGCCCGGTGCAGTCGCGCCTGTCCCTCGACCGGGAGGGCTTCCGGCTGGTCGAACACCGCACCGCGATGGTGAATTTCCGTGACAGTGACGAAATACAGAAGATTTATCGCCCGGAAGTCGAGCGGTTGATTGCTGACCTCACCGGGGCACCGAAAGTGCTCGCGACCGGTGCGGTGCTGCGCTGGGGCGAACGATCCGCGGCGTCGGGTTCGCTCCTCAATTCGCGCCCAGCGCGGTTCGTGCATGTCGACTACAGCCGCAAGTCGTTCGACGATTTTGCGCTGCTGCATCTCAAGAATGCCGGTGTCGAGAACCCAGAGTCCTGGCTCAGGGGCCGCTATGCCGCCTTCAACATCTGGCGCGTGCTGTCTCCGCCCCCGCAGGATGTTCCGCTCGGGATCTGCGCCGCGCCGAGCACGCGGTTGACGGACGTCGTGACCGGCCTTGCGGTAATCGATCCGCCCAACGCGCCGGAGCTGCGTTTCGAGTCATCGCTCTATCGTTTCAATCCCGAACATCGCTGGTTCTATTTCTCGGGCATGCACACTGGCGAAGCGCTGGTGTTCAAGGCGTTCGACTCGGAGCATGAGCGCGTGCAGGGCTGCCCGCACAGCGCGTTCAACGATCCGACCTGCCCCGCCGGGGTGACGCCGCGCGCGAGCGTGGAGATTCGTGCCTACGCCTACTTCGGCTGACTTGCAGTTCGTTATATACCGGCCAGAATAGCGGTCCCTTTCGCGCAATCGGGATCCATCTCATGTCAGTCGATCGCCGCCTGCTTCTTACACTTCTGTGTGCGAGCTGCCTTTACTCGGGCACCCTGTTCGCGGAGGAACCAAAGGCCCAGAACGGGCCGCTCGTGGTATTTGCGGCGGCATCGCTCACCGACGCCCTCCAGCAGATCGCTGCCCGGCTCGAACCGGGCGGCACACGCATGAAACTTTCGTTTGCCTCCAGCTCGATGCTCGCGCGCCAGATCGAAAACGGCGCCGCAGCCGATATCTTCGTGTCCGCCGACGAGGAGTGGATGGCCTACCTGGATGCGCGCAAGCTCATCGCCAAGGACACCTGGACACATCCCATTGGCAACGATCTAGTAATGGTTGCACGGGCGGATGAGGCTGGCTCGATCAGGCTCGAACCGAAGTTCGACCTGGCCGGGTATCTCGGCGAGCGGCGACTCGCCGTCGGTGATCCAGCGCACGTCCCTGCGGGCCGCTACGCGCAACAGGCGCTCGAGCACTACGGCTGGTGGGAGACCGTCGAGCCCAAGCTCGCCCGCGCCGAAAACGTGCGCGCTGCGCTCGCGCTGGTCGAACGCGGTGAGGCGCCGCTCGCGATCGTGTACACAACCGATGCCCTGGCATCGAAAGCGGTCCGGGTCGTTGCCGCCTTCCCGCCCAATAGTCATGAGCCTATCCTCTACTCCTTCGCGGCCACCGCGGCACATGACAACCCACGGGTTCGCGCCGCGCTACGCGCGATCACCACGGGTCAAGCACTCGAGGTCTATCGCAAGAGCGGATTCAAGGTGAAGTGAGTCCATTCACTCTCAGTCCACAGGAATGGCAGGCGTTCTGGCTCAGCCTCGACGTCGCCGCGCGCAGCGTGATCTTCAGCCTGCCGGTCGCAGTCGCGGTGGCGTGGGTGCTGGCGCGCCGGCGCTTTCTTGGTCGCACCGTCGTCGATGCCTTCGTGCACCTGCCGCTGGTGTTGCCGCCCGTGGTGGTTGGTTATTTCCTGTTGCTGCTCTTCGGCACTCGCGGGCCGGTCGGAGGTTGGCTCAAGGACTCCTTTGGGTTGCAGTTTGTCTTCACGACTGCGGGTGCTGCGCTTGCGACGGCAGTCATGTCCTTTCCGCTTGTGGTGCGTGCCATCCGGCTTTCTATCGAAAACATCGATCCGGGCCTCGAAGAGGCCGCACGCACGCTCGGGGCTCGCACGATGGATCGCTTCTTCAGCATCACGCTGCCGTTGATGGCGCCCGGCGTCCTGGTCGGGGCGGTCGTAGCTTTTTCCGCGAGTCTCGGCGAATTCGGTGCCGTGATCACGTTTGCCTCCAACATCCCGGGCGAAACGCAGACGCTGCCGCTCGCGCTCTACACGGCACTGCAAACGCCGAACGGTGATGTCGCAGCCGCACGTCTTGCCACAGTCTCGGTCGGCCTCGGTCTTGCCGGCCTGCTTGCTGCAGAGTGGATCGCGCGTGCCTTGCGGCGGCGCTTCGGCCGCTGAATGCTCGAGTTCCAGGCAACACTGCGGCGCGAGGCGTTCGAGCTCAATGTCGAGTTTCTCGCGCCCTCCCCTGGTGTGACGGCCCTGTTCGGTCGCTCCGGCGCCGGCAAGTCGACTGTCGTCGCGTTGCTCGCAGGCCTGCTGACTCCGGAGCGTGGTCGGCTCGTACTCGAAGACCAGGTGCTGTTCGATTCCGCTGCAGGAGTGAACGTACCGACTGAAGAGCGTGCTATCGCTTGTGTCTTCCAGGACGCGAGACTCTTCCCGCATCTCGATGTGCAGGGGAACCTGCGCTACGGGCTGCATCGGGTCCGCGGCCGCCCGGCGCCGATCGATGAGCGCGAGATCGTCGAGTTGCTTGGCCTCGGGCCGCTCCTGGAGCGTCGCGTGCACCAGCTATCGGGGGGCGAGAGACAGCGTGTCTCGCTCGGCCGCGCGCTGCTAGCGCAACCGCGCTTGCTGATGCTCGATGAGCCACTCGCCTCGCTCGACATTGCGCGGCGGGAGGAAGTGCTGCCGTACCTCGAAAGACTGCGCGACGAGGTGCGCATTCCCATTGTGCATGTGAGTCATTCCTTCGATGAAGTGCTGCGACTCGCCGAGCACGTCGTGCTCCTGGAACACGGCGAGGTGTTGGCGTCAGGATCCGTGTCGCAGATCTGCCTCGAGCCGGTGTTGCACGCGATCGTGGGCGAAAGCGTGATGGGCAGCGTGCTCGAAGGCAGCGTAGTCGGCTACGACGCCGACGAAGGACTCGCGACTGTGAAGTGCGATGGTTTGAGCCTGCGCGTGGCCGTCGCGGCCGCGCCCCGGGAACGGCTGCGCATTTTTGTGCCCGCTGGCGATGTCGTGATCGCGCTGGAGGAGGTGAAGGACGTCAGTACGCGCAATGTGCTGCCGGTCGAAATCGTGCGCCTCCAGCCGCTCGAAGGCTCGGTGCTGCTGCACCTTCGCAGCGGTGGCCGGGCGCTTCTGGCGCGCGTCACCCACAGCGCCGTGCGCGAATTGCGCCTGGCTGAAGAGGTGCGCTGTTACGCGCTGGTCAAGGCCGTGGCGGCCCAGGGCCGCCGCTTCGAGCGCCGTGCCGTGCGCGGTCGCGCTCATGAAACCCGTGCAGAGTTGCCCTAATATAGAGCGCTCCAAAGGGCGCCCAGGCGCTCTCGACATAACCATCCCCGGGGGACCCTGAAACATGATGATTTCCAAGCTCGCGGCCATCGCCGCCCTGACCCTGCTCGCCGGAGCCGCCAAGGCTGCCTGCACCTACCCCGCCGCGCCGGACAAGATCCCCGACGGCAGTACGGCCACTCGCGATGAAATGCTCGCTGCCAAGCAGGCGGTGGCTAAGTACAACGACGAGATCACCGCGTACCAGAACTGCATCAAGCTCGAGAGCGATGGCTCGATCGCCGAGCTCGAAAAGCAGGCCAAGACGGACGATGAGAAGAAGGCCTTCGCAGCCCAGAAGGCGGAGCTCGAGCGCAAGCTGGTCGAACGCAACAACGCGGCACTCGATGAAGTCACCGCGGTGGTCGAGCGTTTCAACGAACAGCTGCGCGCGTACAACAAGAAGAATCCGCCCGGCTCGAAGAATTAGTCGCAGGTCCTGGGCAGGGACGGCGAGTCAGTCGCCTGGGCCCACAAGACATGGTTACACCAGCAGAAGCCGAAGCCCTGATCAGGCAACACCTGGTGTGTCTACCCGTGGAATCGCTGCCACTGCCACAGTGCATGGGCGCGGTGCTGCGCGAAAACGTCTACGCCGAGCGCGACCAGCCGCCCTTCGACCGCGTTGCGATGGATGGCATCGCTATCGACAGCACCGCGTGGAAAGCGGGCAGACGCAAGTTCCGCGTCGAAGGCCTGCAGGCAGCAGGGGATCCGCATCGCAAGCTCGCGGCGTCGGACGACTGCCTGGAAGTGATGACCGGCGCGGTACTGCCGCAAGGCTGCGATACGGTCATTCCAACTGAACAGCTCGAACTGGTCGGTGAGCTTGCGCAAGTGCGGACGGAGACGGACGTGCGTTGCGGCCAGAACGTGCACAAGCGTGCCTCCGACGGCCGGCAGGGCGATCTGCTGCTCGAAGCGGGCGCACTGCTGCGCGCGCCGGAGATTGCAGTCGCAGCCTCAGCCGGAATGTCGCGCATTCGGGTGAGCAGTCAGCCGACGATTCTCGTGGTCTCGACAGGCAACGAACTAGTGGAACCTGGCGACCCGATTCTCGACCACCAGATTCGGCGCTCGAACTCCTACGGCGTCGCGGCGGCGTTGCGTCAGCGAGGCTTTCTGCGTGTTGCGGATGATCATTTGCCGGATGATATGGCAACGCTTCTCGAGCGCCTGCTCCTGCACCTGCACACGCACGATGTACTGATCCTGAGCGGCGGCGTGTCGATGGGTCGCTACGATCTCGTGCCCAAGGCGCTCGAAGAGCTCGGCGTACGCCTGGTGTTTCACCGCATCGCGCAGCGACCGGGGCGGCCGATGTGGTTCGGCGTCACCGAAGGTGGACCCGCCGTGTTCGCGCTGCCCGGCAATCCGGTATCGACACTGGTCTGCCTGGTGCGCTATGTGCTGCCCGCGCTCTACCAGTCGATGGGATTGCGCGAGCAGCGTGCCGAGCGCATCGCCATCGCTGCGCCCGTCGAATTCAAGGCATCGCTCACTTCCTTCCTGCCGGTTGCCGTGGAATACGACGACTGGGGCCGGCCGTGGGCGGTACCGAAGCCGACCAACGGTTCCGGAGATTTCAGCTCGCTTGCCGGTACTGACGGATTCGTTGAACTCCCTCCCGGGCCCAATGTCTGGCCAAAAGGGTTCGTGACACGAATCTATCGTTGGTGAACATGACTACTGCATCCAAACCGCAGGTTGTCGCGCTCGGCGGATCGGCGGTTCCCGTGGATACGCGGGGGCGCGCGCTTCACGACCTGCGCATCTCGGTGATGGATCGCTGCAATTTCCGCTGTCCGTATTGCATGCCGCGCGAGACTTTTCACGAGAACTACCAGTTCCTGAAATCTAGCGAACGGCTGTCCTTCGAGGAGATTACGCGACTCGCGCGCCTGTTCGTCGCCCTTGGCGTGCGCAAGATCCGCCTCACGGGCGGTGAGCCCTTGTTGCGCGCCAATCTTCCGGACCTGGTCGGCGAACTCACCGCGATCGATGGCGTCGAGGATGTCGCGCTCACTACCAACGGCATCCTGCTCGCCCGCCATGCGGCCGAGCTCAAGGCCAACGGCCTGCAGCGCGTGACGGTGAGCCTCGACAGTCTCGACGATGAGGTCTTCCGCAAGATGAGCGGTGGCTTCGGTGGCAAGGACGAAATACTCACCGGCATCAACGTGGCCCTCAATGCCGGCCTCACGCCGATCAAGATCAATGCGGTCATCGAGCGCGGACTCAATGATCACACCGTGCTCGATATGGTGGAGCACTTCCGCGGCACCGGCATTATTGTTCGCTTCATCGAGTACATGGACGTCGGCACGCGCAATCACTGGAGCCTGGATCGCGTGGTGCCATCACGAGAGCTGATGGAGCGCATTCACGATCGCTGGCCGATGCGCCCGGTGGCCGGCAACTACCATGGCGAAGTCGCGGAGCGGTACGTATTTGAAGATGGCGGCGGCGAAGTCGGATTCATTTCGTCGGTGACCAATCCTTTCTGCGGTGCCTGCTCGCGCGCACGCCTGTCATCGGATGGCGTGCTCTACACGTGTTTGTTCGCGACACGGGGGCATGATCTGCGCGCGCCCCTGCGCGCCGGCGCAACTGACCCCGAGCTGCTCGAGCAGATTCGCGCGGTGTGGCGCAAGCGGGCGGATCGATACAGTGAGCTGCGCGCCTCCACGACGGCCCGTGGCGAACACAAGGTCGAGATGTACTACATCGGCGGATGAACCATGGCAAAACTCTCGCATCTCGATTCCGCCGGCCGCCCGACCATGGTCGATGTCAGCGATAAGGTTGCGACACGCCGAACGGCCGTCGCCCAGAGCATCGTGCGCTTGCCTCCAGTCGTGGCGGAGGCGTTGGCCGGGGCGGGATTTCGCACTGCCAAGGGTCCCGTGTTCGACACGGCAATCGTGGCCGGTGTCATGGGCGCCAAGCGCACGCACGAGCTGATTCCTTTCTGTCACCCGCTCGGCATCGAGAATTGCCGTATCGAGATCCGCATGGACGGACCCTCTGATGTGCTGATTCGATGCACAGTCAGTGTGCATCACAAGACGGGCGTGGAAATGGAAGCGCTTACCGGTGCTTCAATCGCGGCCTTGACCATCTATGACATGTGCAAGGCACTCTCGCACGACATCGTGATCGGTGAGACGCGCCTGCTCGAAAAGCACGGTGGCAAGAGCGGCAAAGACGAAGAGCCGCTCAGCGTGTAGGCACGCCACCATGGCCCGCAATGCCTCGATTTACGGTCTGGTCCTCGCGGGCGGCGCGAGCACCAGAATGCTGCGCGACAAAGCTGCGCTCAGCTATCACGGCAAGCCGCAATTGCAATGGAGCTGGGAACTGCTCGATCAGCTCTGCCAGCGCACCTTCATATCCGTGCGCGCCGACCAGGCGAACGATACGGTGCGAGCCGAGCTGCCCCAGATCGTCGATCAGCTCGAAGGCCGAGGGCCGATCGCCGGTATCGCGGCGGCACAGGCTGCTCATCCGGATGTGGCGTGGCTGGTCCTGGCATGTGACCTCCCCTACCTGAGCCGTGCAACGGTCGCGTACCTGCTTGCGAATCGCGACCCATCGCGACTCGCGACCGCATTTCGCAGCAGTCACGACGGCCTCCCTGAGCCCCTGTGCGCGATCTACGAGCCGGCGAGCCGCACGGCCATCAGCGCGTACGTTCACGCGGGCAAGCACTGCCCGCGCAAATTCCTGATCCAGTCCGATGTGAAATTGCTCGACCAGCTCGACCGGCGCTGGCTCGACAATGCCAATACTCCGGATGAATACCGTGCCGCCACCGGAACCTCCCCGGGCCAGGCGGCAACCACCAAGCGCACCCTGCACGTGCAGTATTACGCGGTGATGCGCGAGCGAGCCGGGCGCAATGAAGAAGAGCTGGTGACCGCTGCTGCGACGCCCGCTGAGCTCTACGCCGAGCTCAGCCGGCGCTATCCCTTCGCGCTCACGCGCGAACAACTCAAGGTGGCCGTGAACTCCGAGTTCGCCGATTGGTCGGCACCGCTGCGCGATCGTGATTCGGTGGTGTTCATTCCACCGGTGGCGGGCGGATGAGCGCGTTCCGGTTCAGCGGCGCTCCGTTCGATACTGTCGCGCTACGCGAATCACTGGCCGATCCCGCGGCCGGGGGCTTTGCGGCCTTTGAGGGCTGGGTGCGCAATCACAACGAGGGCAAGGTCGTCGCGCGCCTCGAATACGAGGCTTTCGAAGCTCTCGCGGTGAAAGAGGGTGAGCGCATTGTCGAAGAAGCGCGTCGGCGTTTTCCGATTCTGCAGGCGGCGTGCGTGCATCGGATCGGTCCACTGGACATCGGCGCGCTCGCCGTGTGGGTCGGAGTGAGCGCTCCGCATCGCGATGAAGCCTTCGCAGCGTGCCGCTACATCATCGATGAAGTAAAGCACCGGGTGCCGATCTGGAAAAAGGAACATTACCTGGATGGCGATTCGGGCTGGGTCAATTGCGAGCGCTGTGCGACCCCTGAGCATGAACACGCGCGCCGGCCGGACTACTCACGCCAGATTGCACTGAAGGAAGTCGGCGCCACCGGCCAGGCCCGGTTGCATGCAAGCCGCGTGCTGGTGATCGGCGCTGGTGGACTGGGCGTGCCGGTGCTTTCGTATCTCGCGGGAGCCGGCGTCGGAACGCTCGGCATTGTCGATGGCGATGTGCTCGAAGCGAGCAATCTGCACCGGCAGCCTCTGTATACGCTTGGCGATGTTGGCAAACTCAAGGCTCAGCTCGCAGCCGAGCGCTTACATGCCCTCAACCCCGAGGTGCACTGTGATATTCACACCGAGCGTTTCGACGTCAACAATGCGCGCCGGCTGGTCGAGCAGTACGACCTCGCGATCGACTGCAGCGACAATTTTGCCACCAAGTTTTTGCTGAACGACGCGTGCGTGCTGGCGCGCAAGCCGGCGGTCTTTGCGAGCGTCTATCAATATGAGGGGCAGCTGCAAACCTATCACCCCGATGAAGAGAGCGCCTGCCTGCGTTGTCTGTGGCCCGAGGCGAGTCGTGACGGCATCGTCGGGAACTGTGCCGAAGCGGGTGTCCTGGGTCCGGTGCCGGGCGTGTTCGGAAGTCTGCAGGCAGTGGAAGCACTGAAAATCCTGCTGGGGCTGCCCGGTCAACTGCGCAGCGAGCTTCTCATCATCGATCTGACCACGTTCGAGACGCGGCGCATCCGCGCGGCGCGCGCGGCAGCTTGTCGCGGCCGACAGTGCACGCTCATCACCGACGTGACGCGCCCCTCAGAGGCGACTCCGGCCGATCTCGAGCTGACCTTTGGCTCACTCGACAACGCGCTCAGTGCGGGCTACGAGATCATCGACATCCGCGAAGATAACGAGGTGGCGCGCGAACCGGCTCCGGACGATCGCTGCCGGCACATCCCGATGCACAACCTGCTGCACGATCACGCGGCGCTCGATCCCGAGCGACGCTACTTGCTTCTGTGTGCGCGCGGATCACGCAGCCGTGCGGCTGCCGCCGAGCTGCGAAGCCACGGGTTGCTGCGAGTATTTTCGCTGCGCGGCGGCATCGCGGCGCTCTGAACATCACTGGTTTGTCGCGCCTTTACGGCCGCCTGACCTGCCCGTCGCCGTAGACCATGTATTTGTAGCTCGTGAGCTGCTCTACGCCGACCGGGCCACGGGCGTGGAATTTGCCGGTCGAAATGCCGATCTCGGCGCCCATACCGAACTCGCCGCCGTCTGCAAACTGTGTTGAGGCGTTATGCAGCACGATGGCGCTGTCGACCAGCGCCAGGAACCGCTCTGCAGTCTGCTGCTTGCCGGTCACGATCGCCTCGGTGTGCGAGGAACCGTACTTGTGAATGTGCGCAATCGCCGCGTCGACACCATCGACAACCTTCACCGCAATGATCGCGTCGAGATACTCCATGTACCAATCTTCCTCGGTCGCCGGGCGTACGCTCGGGTCGAGCTTCTGCACGGCCGTATCGCCGCGCACTTCACAGCCCGCCTGCAGTAGCGCCGTGACGATCGGCCCGAGGTGTGTGCCGGCGCAGGCGCGATCGACCAATAGTGTTTCGGCGGCTCCGCATACGCCGGTGCGGCGCAGCTTCGCATTGAGCACGATGTCGCGAGCCATCTTGAGATCGGCGTCGCGATCGACATACACATGACAATTGCCTTCCAGGTGCCCGATCACGGGCACACGCGCTTCCTGCAGGACACGCGCCACGAGGCTCTGGCCCCCGCGCGGCACGAGGACATCGATGAATGCCGACATGTCGGCCAGCATGTAGCCGACCGCGGCACGATCGGTCGTGCCGACGAGTTGAATCGAGGTCGAAGGGAGCCCTGCAGAATTCACACCATCGAGCAAACAGGCATGAATCGCGCGATTCGAATACTGGCTTTCCGAGCCGCCGCGCAAAATCACCGCGCTGCCTGCCTTCAGGCACAAAGCCCCTGCGTCTGCCGTAACGTTCGGTCGGCTTTCGTAGATCATCCCGACCACGCCGAGTGGCACGCGCACGCGCTGAATCCGCAGCCCGTTCGGGCGCATCCATTCGGCGAGTACAGTGCCGATGGGGTCGGGAAATGCGGCGACGGTTTCGAGGCCGAGGGCCATCGTCTCAATGCCCTCTTCAGTGAGCTTGAGCCGTTCGAGCAGCGCGCCACGCAGACCTTGGCGCGCAGCCGCCTCAGCATCACGCTGGTTGGCAATCACCAGCTCCGAACGGCGCTTGCGGATCGCGGCCGCAGCAGCGCGCAAAGCCTGTTCCTTCTGTGGCGAGGACGCGTGCGCCAGGACCTGTGCCGCAGCCGCGGCCGCACGGCCGGTAGCCTGCATCAGTTCCGCGAGCGACTGCTCGGGAACGGAATCTTCGGCGTTGATTACTTCCGTGGTCATGCGCACCTTCGACCGATGGTCAGGACTTCAGCTCCTGCTGCTCCTGAATCTCGATCGGATTCGCCTCGATGGTCAATACCAGATCGTCGCGATGGATCATTTCATCGCGCCCTCGATAACCGAGGATCGCTTCGATCTCCGAGCTCTTGCGACCCATGATGCGGGCTGCGTCGGTGTCCGAATAGGCGCAGATGCCGCGCCCGATCTCGCGTCCGTCTGGTGCCAGCACGCTAACGGTGTCGCCGCGCTCGAACCGTCCCAGAGATTTGATCACGCCTGCCGGCAACAGACTCTTGCCGCTCGCGAGGGCTGTCACGGCACCGGCATCGATGGTGAGCGCCCCTGCCGGACGCAGCGTTCCCGCAATCCACTGCTTGCGCACGCTGGACGGTGATGAGCCCGATAGAAACCAGGTGCAGCGCGCGCCCTCTTCGATCCGTCGCAGCGGATGCAACGCATTCCCGTCGGCGATGCACATCGTGCAGCCGGCATTGAGTGCGATGCGCGCCGCGGCCAGTTTCGTCGCCATGCCGCCACTGCCAGACTGCGAGCCGACGCCGCCTGCCATCGCCTCGATCTGCGGGGTGATCTGCAACACCTTGTTGACGAACTCGGCCTTGGGATTCTTGCGCGGATCGGACGTGTACAGCCCATCGACATCCGAAAGCAGCACGAGGCAGTCGGCACTGATCGTTTGCGCGACGCGCGCCGCGAGGCGATCGTTGTCGCCGTAGCGGATCTCCGCGGTCGCCACCGTATCGTTTTCATTGATGACCGGCACGGCTCCGAGTCGCAGCAACGTGTTGAGGGTGCTGCGCGCGTTGAGATAGCGGCGCCGGATCTCGGTGTCATCGAACGTCAGCAGGACTTGCGACACGACGATCTCGTGGCGCTCGAGCATTTCCTTCCAGGCGTGCGCGAGACGGATCTGGCCAACCGCTGCGGCGGCCTGGCTTTCCTCGAGCTTGAGTCTGCCATCGGGCAAACCAAGATGCCGCCGTCCAAGCGCGATCGCGCCCGAAGAAACGATGACGAGGTCCTGCCCACGTTGGCGCACACGGGCGGCATCTTCCGCCAGCGACTCGAGCCAGGCGCGATTGAGACGGCTGCTCGCCTGTTCCACCAGCAGCGTCGAGCCGACCTTCACGACGATGCGTCGCGCCTGGGCCAGGGCACGGGCAGCCTCTTTGCGATCCGAGACGGACATGGCGCAACTATACGTGAGCTGCAATTCGGTGGCAGGCGCGCGGCTGTCGCCTGCCGACGTCAAAGAGGAAGCAGGCCGCTTGCAAATGCGCCGATGGCGAGGCCGGCGTACATCAAAACCAGGCCGGCAATGATGCGCAGTGCGAACTTGCTGCCGCCGGTCATCCACGCAACGACCGCCTTGCTCACCTGGTTGGTCGAAAAGGCCAGCAAGATCGCAAGGCAGGCGAGGCGCCCCGAAATCGTTTCATTGACCGCGAGGTTCGCCGCGGACGCGGCGGCGGCGTGAGAGTCCGCAAATCCGGCGAGACCGATGCCGACAATGGCGCCCATGCTGCCCAGGCGCTGCGCCAGTATTGCCGACAGCAGTGAGATCAAGGTCACCGCGGCCCCGAAGGTGAGGGCGATGCGCAACTCAAATGCGCGCCCGTAGGAGGCTTTCTGCGCCTTCGTCGCCTTGACTGCGCGAACCGTGTAGGCCGCACCATAGAGGAGCGCCGCCAGACCGGCGCACGACAATGCCGGCCATAGCTGGCCGAGCAAGTTCCGATTGGTCACGAAGATCACGATCGCGAGTTCTATGATGGTCGCAACCGAAGAGAGAACCGCACCGGATGTCGCAGCGCCACTAAGAGCAGGCTCGGCCTTGCTGCGTGCGCCCATGACACCGATGGTGGCGGTGCTCGAGACGAAGCCGCCTGCGAATCCGGAAAGAGCCAGGCCACGGGCCGGGCCCAGTGTGCGCAGGGCGACATATCCGGCGGCGTTGATCAACATGACCACGACGACCAGGGTCCAGATCACGCGTGGATTCAGAACCCCGTAAGGATCGACCGCGTGATCCGGAAGGATCGGCAGCACCACCACGGCCGCCGCAGCAAGCAGCAGACCGTCCGCAATCTCGCGCTCTGTCAGCTTGTCCTGGATGAACTCGTGCAGGCGACTGCGAACCAGGAGAACGAGCGCCGTCAACACACCGAGTCCTGCTGCGACACTCGGCCAGCGTTGCGCCACAGCGCCGAGGAAACAGGTGAGGATCAGCGCGACTTCTGTGGTAATGCCTCGGTCCTCGCTCGGACTGCGCCAGTACGCGACTGCCCCCAGTACTGTTGTTGCGCCGACCGCAGCGATAAGACCCGGCGTGCCGGCGGCAAGCTGGCCCAGTGCGCCCACGAGCGAGGCGAGCGTAAAGGTGCGAACGCCTGCGGGGCCGGAGCCCTTGCTCTTCTCGCGCTCGATGCCGATCAACAACCCGACACCGAACGCGACCGCGAGTCCCCGCAAATTCAGTTCATCGATCATCGATGCTTGAGCCCCGGTGCACCAATTGCCTGACTGCGCGCAACACCATACACTCCCCCGGCCGATCGCGCCGTGCGTCTCCGAGGGTGTATTTCGTGGGCAGAGATTACGATCCCGCTCCGGGCCAGTGGTATGAAAACGCCGAGGAAGAGGAGACTTTCCAGGTGCTGAGCGTCGATGAAGACTCAGAGCTCATCGAGATTCAATATCTCGACGGCGATATCGAGGAGATCGACCTGGAGACATGGGCGGAGATGGATCTGGAGAAGGTGGACGAGCCGGAGGGTTGGTCGGGCTCGGAGGCAGACGAGGAGGACGAGGAGGAAGAAGAAGACGACGATGAGGATGATGATGATTGGGACGATGACGATGAGGACGACGAGGACGACGACGATCTGGACGACGACGAAGACGAGCACTGAGCTCAGCCCCTGAAGCGGCTGTTCACTCGCGCATGACAGCCCACCACGAGAACTGGTTTCACGAACGCGAATCCGCGTGGCTCTACCGGCGCGTTGCCGAGCACGAGCCTGATCCCCGCAAGCAGCAGTTGTTCAAGTCGCTGGCCGAGGCCGCCGAGCGACAGGCGCTGCGTTGGACGGCGCACATCGACGGCGCCGCGACGGAGGTCTTTGTCCCGACACTGCGCGCGCGACTGGTGGGGACACTCCTGCACTGGATCGGCCCGCGGCCACTCAAGCCAGCACTGGCCGCGATGAAACTGCGCGGCCTGTCCGTCTACGATTTCGCACCCCTTCCTGGGCATCCGATGCCAACTTCAGTCGAGCAGATCGGCGTGCGCCATCGGCGCGTCTCCGGCAGCAATCTGCGTGCGGCGGTTTTCGGCGTGAATGACGGGCTGGTCTCGAACGTCAGCCTGATCATGGGCGTCGCGGGTAGCGGCGTAGCCAGCGAGCTCATCCTGCCGGCTGGCGTCGCGGGCCTGCTCGCGGGTGCATTGTCCATGGCGGCGGGTGAGTACGTTTCCGTGCGCTCCCAGCGCGAAATGTACGAATATCAGATCGGGCTGGAGCGTGACGAGCTGGCGGAATATCCGGAGGAGGAAGCCGAGGAGCTCGCGCTCATCTACAACGCCCGTGGCATGGAGCTCGACCGGGCTCGCGAAGCGAGCCGCGAGATCATGGCGGATCCAGAGCAAGCGCTGCAGGCCCTTGCGCGCGAAGAGCTTGGAATCAACCCGGATGACCTCGCTTCGCCCTGGGGCGCCGCCATTTCATCATTCGTTTCTTTCGCCGCGGGAGCGGTTCTCCCACTGCTCCCTTTCCTCATCGGGCAGTCCGGTCAACGGGGCCTCGTCACCGCAGCGGGACTGAGCGCAGTCAGTCTGTTCGCCGTAGGGATGGCGATCAGCTTGTTCACGGGACGAAGCGCGTGGCGCAACGGTGCGCGCATGGTGCTGATTGGCAGTGGTGCTGCGCTCGTGACCTGGCTGATCGGCCGCGGTCTTGGCGTCATGATCGGCTGACGCTCAGGCGGACAGCGAGCGTAATCCCAGCTTTGCTTCCTTGAGGGACTTGCGTCCTTCGGTGCGCAGCCGTTGTGCGGCGTGCTTCGCGAGCGATGCGCTGACCGGGTCCTTATGCGAGGACAGCCATTTGCGCGCAACACGCGCATCGAGATGACGGCCGATGCCATGCTGGATGACGCGGGCCGTAACGCTGAACTGCCGCGCATCGAGATCGACAAGTGGTGCCAGCGCATCCACCACGTAGCGGTGCGACTTGGCGTGGATGCGTACCCGGTGCAAGTCACGCCAATTGCCGTTACCGCGTCTTCGCGCACGCCAGAACGCCTGCGCGGAATTCACAATCATGTTTCGCGCCATGCTCTGCTGCTCATCACGCATCTGCCCGAGCCGCGCCTGCAACTCCGCGCTCGACTGTTGCAGCCTTTGCAGCCGTTCCTGCCACGCCAACGAGCGAGCGTGGGCGCCGAACCGCCGGCGAGCCAACACGCATTCCCGGTCGAGAAGCGCTCTGACCTTGCGCCGCGCCGGAACCGCACTGTCGTCGAGCTTCGCGAGCGTGTCGAGCATCTCCTCGCGCATCACGTCTGCCTGGCGAACCGTGGCCAGCTCGAGTGCCAGGGAACGCAGGTCGCGCCGATAGCGGCGCACCTCGATGTGGTTTTCGCCCTCACCGAGCGAACGCAGCAGAGCACGTAGCCGACGCGCTGCCACACGCGTCCGATGCACGGCGCCGACGGACGGATTGCGCGCCACGGCAGCAGCGGCGCGCTCGAGCTGCTGCTGATGCAAGCTGAAGACCGTGACCAGATCCGGTCTTTTCTCGTGTTTAGCGGCGTTGCGGATCATCCTGCAGCAGGACCTCGAGCTGAGCCAGCCGTCGCACCAGGTCACCGCGCTCGTCGAGCAATTCGACGATCACCGCGGCACCGGCAAGATTGACGCCAAGATCGGCCTGTAAGCGAAATGCAGTTTGCGCGCGGCGCAACGCGCGCGCATCGAAGCGCCATTCCTCGGGGCTGCTCCCCTGGGCTTCGAGCAAGCCCCACTCGACCATTTCGACCAGGCTGGCGAGATCTGCGGAACACGCCCGGCACAGTTCGTGCGCACTGACACAGGCTGTCTCGTCCAGCAGTTCGACTTCGACGTTTCGCGGCGAGCTCACGGTCAGCTCTCCTGGCGCGCGGTGGGACGCGCACCTCGATAACCCGGATGACGCTTGAGCTCGGCCCGCGGGTCGAAGGCCAGCTCGCGTTGCATCTGCTCGTACAGGGCCCGTGCCTGCGGCGAGTCAGCCGGCGGAAGCAGGATCTTCAGCACCACGAACTCATCGCCCGCGGGCTTGCCAGGCAGGCCACGCCCTTTGAGCCTGAGCCGCTGACCGGCACGCGCGCCGACGGGAATTTTCATTTCTACCGGACCGCCCAAGGTCGGCACCTCTACGGCAGCGCCCAACGCCGCCTCCCAGGGAGCCACGGGCAGCGTCACGATGACGTTACGGCCCTCGAGTTGATAGAGCGCATGGGGCCTGATCCCGATTTCCAGGTACAGGTCTCCCGCGGTGCCCTCCCCGGGCGCCGACTCCCCCTGGCCGCGCAGACGGATCTGCTGTCCCTCGGTGACACCGGCGGGGATCGTCACGCGAACTTCCTTCTCGGTTAGTTTCACACGGCCTTCCTTGGTCACCTCCGGATTCTGTAGGCGGATCATCCGCTCGGCGCCCTGGTAGGCATCCTCCAGATCGATCTCGATGCGCGCGTGTCGATCGCCGCCACGGCGCCTGAAGGAAGATCCACCGGGGTGACCAAAGGGACTCCTCGAACCGAACAGGTTGGCGAAGAAATCGCTGAATCCAGCCGCATCTTCGCCGCCGCCGCCGCCGAAAGAGTATTCGAATCCCTGGCCCCAATCGGGTGGTGGCCTGAACTGCTCACCCGCCTTCCATTGCGCGCCCAGCTGATCGTATGCGGCGCGCTTTTCCGTATCGCGCAGCACTTCGTAGGCTTCCTGCACTTCCTTGAATTTTTCCTCGGCCTGCGCCTCCTTGCTGACGTCAGGGTGGTAGCGACGCGCGAGCTTGCGGTAGGCGCGCTTGATCTCATCCGCATTGGCGGTGCGAGCCACACCCAGTACCTTGTAGTAGTCCTTGTATTCCACGGTTCCAGTCCAGTAGGCAGAACGATCGTTACCCGTCAGCGTGTCATACGGCGAACTGGCGCACATCGGGGTAGCTCACCGTCTTTCAAGCCGGACGCGCGGGATTTATTGCGCCGCCGGGTTGAACTTTTCCCTTCTGGCGCAACCTTGTACGCCTCGCAGGGGGTGCCTGTTAGTATTCGCACCCTCGAGTTTAATGCAGTCACAGGTGTGAATTCATGAAGCGCATTTTTCTGCTTGTCGTCACCAACATCGCAGTGATGGTGCTACTGACCCTGGTCGTTCACGCGCTGGGGCTGGATCGCTACCTCTACTCGCAGGGTTACAACGTCGGCGGACTACTGGCATTCGCCGCGGTATTCGGCTTCGGCGGCGCCTTTATCTCGCTCGCCATATCCAAGTGGTCGGCAAAGCGATTGATGGGCGTGCAGGTCATCAATCAACCCCGCACTGCTGCGGAATCCTGGCTTCTCAACACCGTAAAACAGCATGCGGACCGGGCGGGCATCAGCATGCCGGAAGTGGGCGTGTTCGAGTCGCCGGAAATGAATGCGTTCGCGACCGGCGCGCGTCGCAACAGCGCGTTGGTCGCGGTGAGTACCGGCCTGCTGAATGGCATGGAGCAGAAGGAGGCCGAGGCCGTCCTCGGTCACGAGATCAGTCACGTTGCCAACGGCGACATGGTGACGCTGACCCTGATTCAGGGCGTCGTGAACACGTTCGTCATTTTCCTGGCGCGCGTGATCGGCAACTTCGTCGACCGCGCGGTGTTTCGTAACGAGGGTGGTCGCGGTATTGCTTATATTGCCACCGTTATCGTCGCAGAAATTGTGCTTGGCCTGTTTGCCAGCATGATCGTCATGTGGTTCTCGCGCCGCCGGGAGTTTCGCGCAGATGCGGGCGGCGCGCAGCTCTCAGGCACGCAGAACATGATCGGGGCCCTGGAGCGGTTGAAGATCGAACAACAGCGTCGCCAGCCAGCGGGCCTGCCGGCGCAGATCGCGACGTTCGGCATTACCGCCGGCGTTCCACATGGCTTCAAACGGCTGTTCATGAGTCATCCGCCGCTGGATGAGCGCATCGCCGCGCTTCAGGCTGCGCAACCTCGCTGACAGGCGGACGAAACCTGATCCATGACGCGCAGGCTCTCGTTGAGTCTGCGCGTTCTTTTGTAGGTACCCCGGGCACAGGCCAAAACGCCATGTCCCACACGCAGATCCCCTCCGCCGTACTGAGCCAACTCAGGTCCGCGGTCAGCGCGGGCGATGTGATCGAGCAAGCCGAGCAGGTTGAGCCTTTCGTTCACGATTTCCGCAACCTCTTCTCCGGCCGGACTCCTCTCGTCGTCCTGCCTGACAGCACCGTTGAGGTCGCGAGCGTTGTCCGCATCTGTGCTGAGCACCGGGTCGGAATCGTTCCCCACGGTGGCAATACGAGTTATTGCGGTGGGGCGACGCCGGATGCGAGCGGCTCGCAGATCGTGCTGGCGCTCAAGCGCATGCGCCGCATTCGCAAGGTCGAGCCGCTCGACTATGCGATCACGGTCGAATCGGGCTGCGTTCTGGCCGACGTACAAGCCGCTGCGGACGCAGCCGAACGGTTGTTTCCCCTCAGTCTCGGCTCGGAAGGCTCGTGCCAGATCGGCGGGAACCTGTCCACGAACGCCGGTGGCACCGCGGTCCTGCGCTACGGAATGATGCGCGAGCTGGTGCTGGGTCTCGAAGTCGTGCTCGCCGACGGACGTGTGCTCGATGTGCTGAAGGATCTGCGCAAGGACAACACCGGCTACGACCTGCGGAACCTTTTCATCGGCAGCGAAGGCACCCTCGGAATCATCACTGCCGCGTGCCTCAAGCTGTTTCCGAAGCCTGCCGAGATCGCAACCGCTATCGTTGCGGTACGTGACCCGGCGGCGGCCGTGGATCTGCTCGCCTCGGCGCGCACCGCCAGTGGCGATAGCGTCACGACTTTTGAGCTCATCCCTAGACTGGCCGTGGATCTCACCACGCGGCACATCAGCGGGGTGAGCGATCCACTGGAGCAGCGCCACGAATGGTATGTCCTGGTGGAGTTGACCTCGTCGCGGCGCGAGAGCGGTCTCGCGGATGCGCTGGAAGCCGTACTCGCTCGAGGGGTCGACAGCGGACTGGTGCTCGATGCCGCGCTTGCCTCGAGCTTGCGCCAACGTGAGGCGCTGTGGCGCATGCGCGAATCGGTCCCGGAGGCGCAACGCCACGCCGGCGGCAGCATCAAGCACGACGTGTCACTGCCGATCAGCACTATCGCCGAGTTCATCACGCGCGCAGGAGCGTGGGTCGCAAAGCACGTGCCGGACGGGCAGCTCGTTGCCTACGGTCATCTGGGCGACGGCAATCTGCACTTCAACATCCAGCAACGAGACGGCACCGACGTCAACGCATTCCTGGCGCGCGCTCCCACAGTTCAACGGGCCATCCACGATTTGGTGGCCGAGATGCGTGGCAGCTTCAGTGCCGAGCACGGCATCGGGCAACTCAAGGTCGGAGAGCTCGAGCGCTACAAGGATCCGGTCGCTCTCGCACTCATGCGCGAGCTGAAAAGTGCGCTCGATCCGCTCGGAATTCTGAATCCTGGCAAGGTGCTGCGACGCGAGTTGCAGACCAGCTAGGGCCCGGTCGGCCGAACATAATCCAACCCCCCTTCTTAAGGACCCGCAGAGCACCGCGCCGCCTGGAACGAACTTGCCTGCGCCTGCCGATTGCGCGAGAATATTAATGAGAATTATTCTTATTCGCACAACCGTTTCGCATGATCCTGCGTGGACTGATAACTCGAAGCGGATATTGCGGGCCGATCAAGGCCAGCCGCTGCGTCATCGGCTGCGCAATCGCGGCGCTGCACGTAGCGGCGATTTACGGACTCGCCCATCTCAAGCCGGTATCGAATGTCGATGAGGGGTCCCGGCCCGTCGAAGTGATGATCCTCTCGAGCGCCGTCGCCGACACGCCTCCCCCACCGCCAGTCGTCAAGCTGGAGGATATTCGGCCCGAGATCGAGCCGCCGCTCCTCAACATAGAATTCCCCGAGCCTCAAACTCCGACCAATGCGATCACTCTGGTGGCATCCGTGCCGCGCCCTTCGGCTGCGGTGGATTCGCTCGGTACGCCCGCTATCGTCACACAGGTCGAGTACCTGCGCGCTCCATCGCCGCAATACCCACCTGTCTCGAAGCGATTGCACGAGCAGGGCGTTGTAGTGCTGCGGGTTCTGATCGACATCGACGGGCGTGCGCTGCGCGTCGAAGTCGAGGCGTCGAGCGGTTTCGAGCGCCTCGATGCAGAAGCGCGCAACGCTGTGCAGCGTGCCCGTTTCAAGCCATGGACGGAAAACGGCCGCGCCCGACAGGCGGTCGTACTGGTACCGATCGAGTTCGGACTCGCCAGCCGCACTTCGAGCGGCTGACGCTCTCGCTCGTTTGACGCCCCATCGAGCCGCGGCGATGATCATCGCCGCCGACGGCGCATCTCCGTGTGTCGCCTCAGCAACGCAAAACGATCAGGGTGCCGAAGCGATGCTCCGCCTGCTGGCTATTTCGGGAAGCGTACGCCGCGCCTCGTACAACACCGCGCTATTGCGTGCTGCAATCGAGCTCGCACCCAAATCATGCTCCATCGAACTCGCGTCCATCCGCGAGGTGCCGATCTATGACGGCGACTATGAAGCGGAACGCGGCATTCCTGAGCCCGTGCGCCAACTCAAGGAGCAATTCGCCAATGCCGACGGAGTGTTGATCTCCACGCCGGAATACAACGGCAGCCTTCCTGGCGTACTGAAGAACACCATCGACTGGATGTCACGACCGCCCGCCGATATCGCGCGCGTGTACAAGCAGCAACCAGTTGGTCTCATCGGCGCCACGCCTGGCATGGGCGGGACGCGTCAGGCGCAACAGGCGTTGCTGCAGCCCTTTCGCCAGCTCGATGTGCGCCTCTTTACTTCCGTTCTGGTCTACGTGCTGCAGGCCGGTTCCGCTTTCGATGCACAGGGCAAACTCACTGATGAGAAGGTGCGCGAGCTATTGAAGAAGTACATGGAAGCATTCGCGGCTTTCGTCGCTGCCAATCGGCGCACGAAAGCCTGAACGCGACAACGCAAAGCATCGATCCGCGGTCTCCTTGACAACCCCTGCACAACCGGGAGCGACTCGCCTCTCCGCTATCGCTGGCCGCTCAACAGTACCTGTGCAAGAATCCGCGCCACTCGCGACTCTCTTCAACGCCATCGGGTTGCCACGATTGTCAGCGCGTCGAGCTCGAGAAGAACAAATGGCGGGCCTTCGAACGCTCCAGCGGTTCATATTGATCCTTCTCGCAGCGCTCCTCGTACTGCCCGGGTGTACACGCCGCGCGCCTGAACCGCCCAAGCCCCCCGTCGAAACAACGCTTGCCGATGGCGTCGAGCGCAGCGTGCCTTCCGCGGATCGAGTCGCGATTCGCTATCGGGTGCTCGGCAGGGGTGAACCGGCGCTGATTTTCATTCATGGCTGGAGCTGCGACAGCACGTATTGGGACGCGCAGCTGGATGACTTCTCGAAACATTACACGGTCGTCACGCTGGACCTCGCAGGCCACGGCGACTCGGGTACGGCGCGCGCCGACTGGAGCATGGACGCGTTCGGCGATGATGTTGTGTCGGTGGTGCAGCAGATTCCCAACCGGGAGCTCGTGCTCGTGGGTCATTCGATGGGCGGCACTGTTGCCCTGGAAGCCGCGCGCAGGCTCAAGGGCAGGGTCATCGGCATCGTAGGCGTCGATACATTCGGCAACATCGGCTGGCCCCAGGTCACGGCGCAACAGCTCGATGCGCGGCTCGCGCCCTTTCGGCGCGACTTCCCCACCGCGATGCGCGACTACGTCACCCACCAATTCTTTACTCCGCGTTCCAACCCACAGCTGGTACAGCGCATCGCGGACGACATGGCTACGCAGCCGCCCGGCATCGCCATTGGTTCGCTGATCGCAATGAGCAACATGAGCTACTCAGCGGCGCTCGGCGATATCAGCGTGCCGATCGTGGCGATCAATTCCGACCGGCTGCCCACGGATGTGGATCGCATCCGTCTGCATGCGCCTACCTTTCGACTCAAGTTGATGCCGGGAGCCGGGCACTTTCCGATGATCGAGGATCCGGTGCGCTTCAATGCGCTGCTAGAACAGACCGTGCGAGAACTGACCAAGACACCCGCGCGGAACTGAGCGCCATCCGAGCTCAGCGCATGACCGATCCGACCGCATCACATTTGCCGCGCCGCCTTGGGCTCTGGACTTCGACCGCGCTGGTGATGGGTATCACCATCGGCAGCGGAATCTTTCGCGTTCCGAGCAGCATCGCGCAAAGCATCGACTCGGTCGGGACGATCGCGCTGCTCTGGATCCTGGGCGGTGTCCTCTCGTTGTGTCTCGCACTGTCGCTGTCGGAGCTGGCATCGATGTTTCCGCGGCCCGGAGGAACCTTCGTATTTCTGCGCGAAGCCTACGGACCTCTGGTGGCGTTTCTGTTCGGCTGGACCTTCCTGCTGATCAATCCGGCCTCCTGGGCCGGAATCTCGCTGATCTTCGCGGAATATCTCGGGCACTTCGTGCCACTCGATGCCGCCGACAAACGCTGGGTGGCTGCAGCGCTGATCGGGCTCATCACTGTTGCCAACTATCGATCAGTAGCACTTGCCGCAGCGGTTCAGAACGTTTCGACCAGCGCGAAGGCGCTCGCACTCCTGGGGCTCGCGACCGTCCTCTTTGCACTGGGTAAAGGCTCTGACGGCGCCCTGGCGGCACCAATACACCTCAATGTTTCAAGCTGGAGTGCATTCGGCGTCGCGCTGATCGGTGTCTTGTTCACGTACGAAGGCGCCGCGGCTTTTTGCGCATTGTCGGGTGAAGTCCGAGACCCGGCGCGCAACCTCCCGCGTGCTCTGCTGTACGGCGTCGGGCTGGTCACGGCACTCTATCTGCTGGTAAATGCAGCGTATCTGTACGTCCTGCCGATAGAGGGGATGAAGAACTCCTCGCTGGTTGCGGCAGATGCCATGGCGCGCGTCGCCGGACATTCCGCAGCGAGCCTTATTTCTGCTTTGGTCATGCTCTCGACATTCGGGGCAGTCGCAGCCACGGCGATCGCGGACCCACGCGTGTTCTATTCGATGGCAAGAGAAGGCGTCTTTTTCCAGGCCCTCGGCAAGGTGCACGCGCGCTGTGAAACACCGCATGTCGCAGTCCTGGTCGCAGGCGTGATCGCGATCGTGTATGTCTCACTGCGAAACTTCGAACAGCTCATCACCGGTTTCATCCTCGGATTGTGGCCGTTCTACGCGCTGGCGGTGCTCAGCGTGATCGTGCTGCGGTTCAGGCAACCTCAAACGCCGCGCACGTACCGGACCTGGGGCTATCCTGTGGTGCCACTGGTGTTCGTCGCGGCTGCTATCCTCGTGCTGGCGAACTCCTTCATCGAGCAGCGCGTGATTTCGCTCATCAACGTGGCGATATCCCTGAGCGGCATTCCGGTTTATTTTATCTGGCGCGCACTCACGCGCCCGAAGCACTGATCGCGGCTCACGAGCATGACTCGATCCATGAACCTAGCGCGTCCCGCGACCCAGCGGCGCTCACGCAGCCTGTCATTGCCGATCCAGACGCAACGTCTCTCGCTGCGGGAATTCGCGAAGGAGGATCTCGATGCGTTGTGCGGCCTGGTGTGCGACCGGCGGGTGACGCGCTACATGTTCTACATGCCCGGGGGTCGATGTGACGCGCAGGGGTATCTGCGGCGGGCTCTGGCCTACCAAAGTGAACGCCCGCGCGCCGTGTGGGAACTCGCGATTGCGGACCTCGCGGGCGGCGAGTTGCTTGGCTCGTGCAACCTCACGTTGATGGCCGCAGGCGAAGCAGACCTCGGCTACATGTTCCGCCGAGACGCCTGGGGCCGTGGATTGGGGACGGAGACTGCACTCGCCCTCATCGAAGCGGGCTTCAGTCAGCTGGCGCTGGCCCGGATCATCTCAACCGTCGATGTACGCAACACTGCGTCGATCCAGATCCTCGAAAAGACCGGCCTGCGGTGGGAAGCCACGTATCGAAAGCTGCGCAAGATCCGCGGAGAGTGGCGCGATTGCCACCTGTTTACCCTGTCGCGCGAGGTGTGGTCAGCGGGAGTCCGCTAGGTACCAAGGTCCGATTGCGTCCGGCCGCGGTCCGAGTTACACCCTTGGACTCCCATGAAGTACGTGCCGCGTATTTTCACCCGTTGGGTATTCTGGGCCGCCGTCGTCGGCGCAATAGCGCTCTATACGGCCGTCGGCTTCCTGCTCGTACCACGTCTCGTCCAGTCCCAGATTCGCAGCAACATCGCGGAGACCTACCACCGCGTCGCTCAGGTCGGTGAAGTCCGGTTCAATCCCTTCACGTTCGTCCTCGAGATCGATAATTTTGCATTTCCTGACATCGACGGGCGGCCAATGCTGCAATACGCACGCCTGCACATCGATTTCCAGCTGAAATCAATTCTCAGGCGCGCGCTGTCCTACCAGTCCATCGCGCTCGATGCACCGGCCGCACGGCTCGTGGTGCGTCCGGGCGGCAAACTCAATCTCGCCGACCTGGCACTGCCGGAGCCGCAGACCAGGACCGCAGAACCGCCCAAGGAGGATGAGGACCTGCCGCGTCTTTTCATCGAGGCATTCATCGTCAACAACGGCCGGATCGATTTCGAGGACCAGAGCCGACCTTCACGATTTGCGACCGCGCTCAAGCCTATTACCTTCACCTTGCGCAATTTCAGCACGTTCGGCACCGGCGACAATGCCTACCGCCTCGACGCCCAATCGGTACGGGGAGAGCGCCTCTCCTGGCGTGGACGTCTGAATGCCAAACCAGTGAACTCGAGCGGCGAGTTCACGTTCACGAACATCCGTGCGGAAACGGTGTGGGACTACATCCGCGACGCGGTGGCCTTCGAGGTACCGGCGGGAACCTTCGACCTGACCGGTAGCTACACATTTTCACTTGCCCGCACTCCGGTGGATCTGAACATCGTCGCCAGCGAGATGAAGCTCAACGGGCTCGTTGTACGCCCTAAGAATTCCACGGTTAATGACGTCACGTTGGGCGAGCTGACGATTCGCGATGCGCGCGCGAGTGTGGCGGATCGGCGCGTCACTGTGGCCGACATCTCCTCGACGGGCGGAAAGATCCTGAGTTGGCTCGAACCCGACGGGACGTTCAGCCTTTCGCGCCTCGCGGGCACCGATACGGCGACGCAGGCCCCGGCTTCACCAGCGGAGCCGACGCCCGCGCCCGCCGCCCAGACGGCGCCCGCCCAAGCTGCGCCCACCAGGATTGCCCCCACGAAGACTGCGCCGGCGAAGGGTGACCGTGATTGGCAGATCGCATTGCCTCAGGTCCAGATTTCCGCACTCGAGGTCGCCTTCGAGGACCGCGGTGTCAAGCCCGTCGTACCGATCAAGGTCGCGCCTATCGATGTGAAGTTGACGGGCTACGACAGTGCGAAATCAGGTCCGGTGACGCTCGAAGCCCAGATTGGTATCGATGAGGAGGGCAAGTTGAGCGCGCGAGGCACCGTTGATCCAGACACCCTGGTCAGCGCGCTCGACGTGGAGATCAAGAGCATCGATCTGCGCACTGCCCAACCATACATCGCGCGCGTGACGGACATGACCCTCCTGTCCGGCAAGCTCGGTGCCAAGGGAAAGCTCGGGGTTACACGGGATGAGGCCGATTCCCTGCAAGCGGCCTACGCCGGCACGCTCGAGGTTGCCAAGCTTCGAACCATCGACAACGCGCTGGAGCAGGACTTCATTCGCTGGGATCAGCTCGTTGCGACTGGCATCGACTACGACGGCGCTCACTCGCACCTCATCATCAAGCAGATTGCCGCGCGCCGGCCTTACGCGCGCGTGATCATCGCCTCGAACGGAACCATCAATATCACCGAGATCCTCAGGCCCGCCAGCGCCCCTGCGTCGGGCGATAACGCCGCAGCGGCAGCGAAGACGGCGGAGCCCTCGAAGCCGGCAGCCCCCTTCGATGTGCGCATCGGACTCGTGCGCATCGACAAGGGATCAGCCAATTTCGCCGACTTCACGCTGCGACCGAACTTCGCTACCGGAATCCAGGAATTGTCCGGCACGGTCACCGGCTTGTCGTCGAAGCCGGATTCGCGCGCCAAGGTGGATCTGGACGGCAAGGTCGATGCGTATGCACCGATGACGATCGACGGAGAAGTGAACTATCTCAGCGCCGATTCCTACACCGACCTCAAGCTGGCTTTCGACAACATGGAGCTCACGACCTTCACGCCCTACTCCGGCAAGTTCGCGGGGTATCGCATCGAAAAAGGCAAGCTCTCGGTGCGCCTCGCTTACAAGATCGAGAATCGCAAGCTCGATGCGCAACACAAGGTGATACTGAACCAATTGCAGCTCGGCGAGCGCGTCGAGAGCAAGGATGCGACCAAGCTTCCGGTGAAACTCGCCATTGCGTTGCTGAAGGATCGCAACGGCGTCATCGATCTGGATCTGCCCGTGACCGGAACTCTCGATGATCCAAAATTCCGGCTCGGGCCATTGATCTGGAAAATCGTCGTCAACCTGGTCACCAAGATCGTCACGGCGCCGTTCGCGTTGATCGGCAAGCTCTTCGGCGGCGGCGATCAAGTCAACCAGCTGCAGTTTGCCGCGGGAAGCAGTGAGCCGCAGGGAGAAAGCATGGCCCGCATCGAATCGGTCGGCAAAGCGATGCGTGAGCGGCCAGGGCTGCAGCTCGAGGTGCCCGTCACAGTCAACCCGACACTCGATGGCCCCTTTCTGAAGAAGAATGAGCTCGATGAGCGGCTCGTGGCGATCAAGCGACGTGAGCTGCTGGCGAAACGCAAACCGGTTGATGACCTCGATGCCAGCGTGCTGGAGGATCGCCAGGAGTACTGGCGCTTGCTGCACGAGTACGACAAGGACGCTGCCGTCCTTCCGGAGGCGAGCAAGGAAAAAGGGCGCAAGGCGGACAAGCCGCCAGAGCCGGAGATACTCGAGGCGGAGATCACGACCCTGCAGGATCTCGCGCTACCAACCATCGAGGTACCCGACACCGACCTCGCGGACCTCGGTAAGGCACGTGCGCAAAAGGTTCAGGACCTGTTGCTGAGCGCAGGGGATATCGAGCCGGGTCGGCTTTTCATCATCAATGCCGGCCCGGCGCCGACTGAGGGCGAGCTCGTGCGCATGGAGCTCTCGATGCGCTGATCAAGCACCTTACCAGCCGCTCTCTTCGTCCTCCTCGGATTCCTGGGCGGGTGGATGATTCCGCTTCGGGATCGGCGGCTGCATGTTCGCGGTCCGGCGCAAGAGCAGCAGCCCGCCGACCACGATGCCAAGGACCAGGGCAAAGACCAGGATTGCGCGCAGCATCAGCCGCCCTCGTTCTGCGTCGACAACACGCGAATCAGACCTTCCTGCGCGGTGCTGGCGATGAGCTTGCCGTCACGCGAAAAGATGCTGCCGCGCGCAAAACCCCGCGCGCCCGAGGCACTTGGACTGTCAATCGAATAGAGCAACCAGTCGCCGATCTGCACATCGGCATGAAACCACATGGCGTGATCGATGCTCGCCAGGCGCACGTCGCTGCGCAGCCAGGAGATGCCGTGCGGCAAAGTCGCGGTGTCGAGCAAGTGATAATCCGACACATACGCCAGGAGGCAGCGCTGCAGCGCCTGGTCAATGAGGGGCACGTCGACGGCACGAAACCAGACATGCTTGATCGGCTCGAGCCTCTCGCGCTTGGAATAGTCGGGCACGCGCACTGGCCGGAATTCGAACGGGCGCTGATGCTCGAACAGGCGCCGCAGCTTTTCCGGGATCTGCGGAATCATCTCGCGATGATGCGTGTCCATGTCCTTCAGATCTTCGGGCGGTGGCACCTTGGGCATCGGGATCTGGTGCTCGACGCCCTGTTGTGGCGCCTGAAAGGATGCCGCCATGTTGAAAATCTGCTGGCCATGCTGGATCGCGGTGACCCGCCGGCTCGAAAAACTCTGGCCATCACGGCTGCAATCCACTTCATAGACGATGGGAGAGTTGAAGTCTCCCGGGCGCAAGAAATAAGCGTGCAGCGAATGTACGGTGCGCGCTTCCACCGTGGCGTAAGCGGCGACCAGCGCCTGACCCAGTACTTGTCCGCCGAACACCTGGGGTGCGCCGATATCGCGGCTCTCGCCACGAAACAGATTGAGCTCGATGCGCTCCAGCTCGAGGAGCCGGAGCAGGTCTGCGAGACGACGGTCCATAGCAGAGATTGTACTCAGCGCCGTATACGGGCAGCCAACTGCCGACGGGCAATGCGTGCGCCTGCGCGGCAAGGGCGCCGGCCGCTGGCCGACCGCCCTCGCCGTCCTCGGCGACGTCTACGAAATTCTGCGCGCCCGCGAGGCCGCCGTGCCGGCGGCACGCGCCAGCTTCAGTAAATGAGCTTGCCGCGCATCAGGCCATAGTGGCCCGGGAACGAGCAGAAGAACGTGTAGTCACCGCCCTTGGTGAGCTTCGAGACCGGAAACTTCACAGAGGTCGATTCGCCACCGCCGATCACCTTGGTGTGCGCGATGATCCGCTTGTCATCGACCGGCAGGTAGTCCTTGTCCAGCCCGGCGGCCATCCCGGCATTGGCAACGGCGGTGTAGTCGGCGGTCTGTGCGAGCACCCAGTTGTGACCCATGGTCTGCTTGGGCAACTTGCCGACGTGTTTGAGCGTCACTTCGACGTCGGTGCAGTCCGCGCCGACCTTCATTTCGGTGACGTTGTACTTCATCAGGTCGTTACCCTCGATGGCGAGATTGCAGGTCTTCGCGGCGAGCGCCAGGTTCGCGCATGACAACAGTACAACGCCTACGATCAGCTTCTTGATCATTGAGTTCGCCTCCGGTTATTTCGTATTCAATATACCCGCCACGCCCAGCCGCTTCTGCATGATAGGACTCGTGGTCGTGTATTGCAGGAATTGCTTCTTTTCCGGGTGAAGATGGTGCTGGATACCAAAGGCGGCCAGCGCCGCCTCATGAAAGCCGCTCAGGATCAGCTTCTTCTTACCCGGATAGTGATTGATGTCCCCGACCGCAAAAATGCCCGCCACGCTGGTCTGGAATTTCTCGGTGTCCACCCGGATTGCGCGCTTGTCGAGGTCCAGTCCCCACTCGGCGATGGGGCCGAGCTTAGGGTGCAGACCGAAAAACGCCAGGAGATGGTCTGCGTCGAGCTGATGTTGCGCACCGTCGCTGCCCGACACTACGACTCCTTTCAGCTCAGCGTCAGTGACCAGAAGCTTCTCCGCGATACCCTCGATGTAACGCATGCGCCCCGCCGTGACCAGCTGGCGCATCTTTGCAACCGAGGCGGGTGCCGCACGGAATTCAGCGCGACGGTGGACTAGCGTCAGGTTGCGCGCCTTTCCGCACAGGTCCAGCGCCCAATCGAGCGCAGAGTCTCCGCCACCGAAAATGACCAGGTCCCTACCATGAAATTCGGGTGCGCTCTTGATGCGGTAGTGGATGTGCCGGCCCTCCAGGACTTCGGCGCCTTCGACTCCGAGACGTCGGGGCTGAAACGAGCCGACGCCACCCGCGATCACGATCGAGCGCGTGTGAAAAACCGTTTCAGCCGCGGTGCGCACCAGAAAGCGCTGATCGCCTTCCGTGCGGACCTCGGTGACTTCCTGGCCGAGATGAAAGGTCGCATTGAATGGCTTGATTTGCTGCAGCAGCCGATCGACGAGCTCCTGCGCGCCGCACACCGGGAGCGCGGGAATGTCGTAAATCGGCTTGTCCGGATAGAGCTCCGTACACTGCCCGCCGGGGTGCGCGAGCGAATCGATGATGTGCGCGGAAATGCCCAGCAGGCCGAGCTCGAACACCTGGAACAGGCCACACGGGCCCGCGCCGACGATGACCACGTCACATTCGATCGGTGCGTTCTTTGCAGCGGGCGCCGTCACTCGTGATCCAATTGCATGCCTTGCACCGTGAAGTCCCTCGGCCAACGAGTTTCGCCATGAACAGTTTGTGGAGTAGCTATTCTACAGGGCTCGATCAGAGACTGTAGACAGTGGACACGCCCGCGTTGCGCGGTGGTCGTTCGAGGTCTGGGCAGGGCGATCGAGGCTTTGCTAACGGCGGCGGGGGAGCATCGACACCACGGCGGGCTGGTCCGCCTCCGTGGCCTGCAAGCGTGCTTCGTCCGCACGACCCAGAAGCATCGACATGCGTTTTTGTGTGCCCCGAACCATCTTCAGGACTTCCGAGGCGGCCACGGGGCGCTCGATGTAATAGCCCTGCACATTGACATCGCCGCAAGCGGTGAGGAAATCGAGCTGTGCCGGTCGTTCGACACCCTCGGCCGTGACCTGCAGGCTGAGATTGCGACACAGGCTGATGATCGAGCGCACGATGGCTGCAGACCGGGAGTTCGTATCGACGTCCGCAATCAGGCTGCGATCGAGCTTCACGCGATTAAGCGGCAGCTTTTCCAGGGAAGTGAGCGAGGAATATCCCGTGCCGAAATCGTCGAGCGCAATACCGACGCCGAGTGAGCGCAGGCCCTTGAGCGCATCGACGGTGACGGCACCGGTCTGCAGCATGGTCTCGGTGAGCTCGAGCTCCAGGCACGCGGGATCAAGTTTGTTGGTGGCGAGCACTCGCTCCACGGTATTGACGAAATCACCGGTCAGAAACTGCTGCGAACACACGTTCAGGGCCACCGTGGCATGCGGCCAGCCGCTGCGTCGCCAGAGGTCCGCCGCCTGTGCAGCCTGCCGCATGACCCAGGCGCTCATCTCGACGATGAGTCCGGATTGCTCCGCGATCGCGAGGAATTCAGCCGCTGGAGCGATGCGCCCTTTCAACTGGCGCCAGCGCAGCAATGCTTCGACAGTCGTAGTCTCCAGCGTGAGCAGCGAGACCTGCGGCTGAAAATGCAGCATGAGGTCGTGTTCCTCGACCGCGCGCCGCAATGCCTGCTCGGTCTGGAACCGGCTGGTCGCGGTCAGCAGCAGCTCCGGGCTGTAAACGCACGAGCGGTTGCGACCCATCTCCTTGGCACGAAACAGCGCGGCGTCCGCAGCGCGCAGCAGCGCGGGGACGTCGCGGCCATGGTTCGGAAAAACCGCTGCGCCCAGGCTCATTCCGATCAACAGCTCGCGCTGGCCCACTGCGATCGGTCGATGAAATTCGGCCACCATCTGCTGAGTGCGGCGCTCGAGTTCCTCGGGCGTGTCACCACCCTCGAGGACCAGTGTGAATTCATCACCGCCGAGACGTGCCACGAAGCCACCCGGGCCCGCTGCTGCGCGCAGGCGCTCGCCGATCACTCGCAGCACGCTGTCGCCAAACTCGTGCCCCAGGCTGTCGTTGATCATCTTGAAGTTGTCGAGATCGACGAACAGGACGGTGAGCTGGCGCTGCTTCGCGGCGGCGTTTTCCAGCATTGTCGTGAGATGCATGAACAGGTGGCGTCGATTCGGGAGCGAGGTCAGCGGATCGTGATTGGCGAGATGCTTGAGCTGGCGCGTACGGCGCGCCACACGATCCTCGAGCTCCGCCTGATGCGTGCGCACGATACGCTCAGCGGTCGCAAGCTCTGCCGCCATGTGGTTGAACGCCCCGGCCAGCTCATCGAGCTCGCGAACGCCACCCTGCGGAACACGCGTGGTCAATGCGCCGGCCGCGAGTCGCCGCGTGGCGGCAGTGAGACGCTTGGCCGGTAACGTAATGCCGTAAAGAGTCGCTGCGGTCACCAGCAGAATCACGCCCATGACGGCAAGGCTTACCAGCGCAATCATGCGCTCAGCATCCTGCGCCGTAGCGCGCGCCTCACCGGCGGAGGCTGCGAGCGCTCGCAACGCCGGCTCTTCGAAGCTCACCCGCACCTGCTCAACGAGATCTGTGCCTGCTGCTGCGAAAGTGCGTCGACTCGATTCCAGCTCGCTGTCGAGTTTGCGTGCGGCGCGATGCAGGCGCGCCGCATCGTCGAAATCGCCCCGCACCAGGTCGTACCACGCGACGCCCGGGGAGCGCTTGAACTCGTCGGCGTGCTCGGAGAGCTTGCGCCGGAACGCTACTTCGCGCTTGGCGCCTTCGGTCACACTGCGAGTACTCGGCTGCGCCAATTGTGCAGTGAGACTATCGCGAACGGCATCGAGTGCCTGGCCCAACTCTAAAAGGGAGCGGCGCGCCATGACGTTCTCGCCCACTCGCTGGCCAGCACCGGCCGAGGCGACGCGCTTTCCGAGGGCATCCATGAGTGACCAGCAGGAAGCGAGCAACTCGGCGCGACGGTCGAACTGATCCATCAATGCGACCCCGGCGTGCTCATGCTGATCGAGCACCTTGGACAGATCATCGCGGGGATCGACGGTGAATTGTGGCCGCAGATGCTTGAGGTGCTCGGCGACGGCATCCTGCAAGCTCAGGCGGGCGCTCTCGATGGCCGCGCGATCCTGACGCGAGCCGGGTTTCGGATACGTGAGCACGGTCCGATCGAAAGCACCGATGGCGTCAGCCAGTGTGCGTGCGCGGTGTGCGAGAGGCTCGAGCTCCTCCTGTACGCGCGCCGCATTCTGCGTGGCGAGCCGGGTGCTGCGTTGTACGAGCACGTTGCCCGCCAGACACACCACCATGATCGCCATGAGGCCAAGGGCCAGCCACGCGCCGAGGGACAATCGAAAACTGCGGGCACGCGGCTGCGCCGGGGCAGCTTCCAGAGCCGGCAGTCGCTGTGGCACGTGATCAGTTCGAGTGCCGGTTTCCATGTGCCGAGGCGAGCGGATGAGGGTCGCAGGACCATGTCAGGACTCGGGTTTTCCTTCTACGCCGCAGGTCTCAGGGTTTACCTGACGGGCGTCACGTTATGACCAATCCGGCCGCTCATTGTAGGATGTGCGCCCCCCATCGCCCTTGAACCCGAACCCGGATCACAGTCATGACGACCCCTAAGAGCTCCCCCGCGAGCACCCCGACCAATGAAGAGCTGCATCGACGCCGGGCGAATGCAGTGCCACGCGGCGTTTCGAATCTGCTCGCCGTTTATGCCGATCACGCGCGCAATGCCGAAGTGTGGGACGTTGAAGGTCGGCGCTACATCGACTTCGCCAGCGGCATCGCGGTGCTGAATACCGGGCACATCCACCCAAAGATGCAGGCGGCAGTCGCGCAACAGCTCACCCGGCTATCGCACGCCTGCTTTCAGGTAACTCCGTATGAGAGTTACATCGCGCTCGCCGAAAGGCTCAATGCCGTCGCGCCCGGCTCGACTCCGAAGAAGACGATCTTTCTGTCCACCGGTGCCGAAGCGGTCGAGAACGCCGTCAAGATTGCGCGCTACCACACCAACCGTTCCGCAGTGATCGCCTTCAGCGGCAGTTTTCACGGCCGCACGCTGATGTGCATCGGCCTGACCGGCAAGGTGCAGCCCTACAAGACAGGCTTTGGGCCGATGCCGCCCGAGATTTTTCATGTGCCCTTCCCGATCGCCTACCACGGCATCACGCCGGAAGATTCCTTCCGCGCGCTCGATCAGCTCTTCAAGGCAGATGTCGACCCGGCGCGCGTGGCGGCGATCATCATCGAGCCGGTCCTGGGCGAAGGTGGTTTCTACATCGCACCGCCGGCGTTCCTGCAGAAGCTGCGCCAGCTGTGCGACAGCCACGGAATTCTCTTGATTGCCGATGAGATTCAGACGGGGTTCGGTCGCACGGGTCGCATGTTCGCCATCGAACACTCGGGCGTTGAGCCGGACCTGATGACGATCGCGAAAAGTCTGGCGGGCGGCGTACCGCTGTCAGCCGTCGTCGGCAAGGCGCCGATCATGGATGCACCGCCCCCAGGGGGGCTCGGTGGTACGTTCGCCGGATCGCCCCTCGGCTGCGCGGCAGGTCTCGCGATCCTCGACGTGATCCGCCAGGAGAACCTGCTCGAGCGTGCGCGCCAGATCGGCGATCGCATGGTGGCGCGACTCAAGGCGCTGCAACTGAGACTGCCTTGCATCGGAGAGGTCAGGGGTCTTGGCGCGATGGTCTCCATGGAGCTGGTCCGCAATCGGGATGCGAATGCACCTGATGCGGATCTCACCAAGGCGCTCACCCAGGCGGCCGGGCGCAAGGGCCTGATACTGCTTTCCTGTGGCGTGCGCAGCAACGTCATCCGCTTCCTCGCGCCACTCACCGCGAGCGAGGCGATCATCGATGAGGGCCTGGAGATCGTCGAGGGTTGCCTGCAGGAGCTCACGGAAAGCCAGCGCAATACCGCGGCGGCTGCCACCGGTTGATCCGGCGCCGCGGGCTTCAGCGTCTCGCAGCGAAGCCCAGTTCCGCGAGCTTGGTTCTCATCCGCTCACCGATGTAGAGCTGCGGCAGTGAGGCATCGAGCCCCTCATCTTCTTCGCGCTTCGCGATGATGCGCTGGGTACGCGTGAACGCATCGAGGAGCGAAGTGCTCGCGGGCAGCGCATCGCGAAACAGTGCTTCGCCGAAATAGGTCAGGTCACGTTCATCACTGCAACCGAAGGAAGTTCGATCGTCACGTGCCGCCGTAAAGATGATCGTGCGCTCGTCCTTGAGCGGCTCGATGAACGTGCCCGAATAGCATGCGGACAGGATGATCACGCGCCATTGAATGCCGGACTCCTGCAATGCTGACTTCAGATCGTCGACGTACAGATCATTGAACGGCATGCCGATCTCGCTGACGGCGACGGAGCCCTCATCCGAGCCATGCGATGTGATGTACAGCATCAGTATGTCATTCGTGACATCCATCTTCTGCGCAATGCCATCAAGAGAGCGCCGCAGCGCCGTCGTGCTCGCGAGCAGTGCGTCGTGCGCAGGCTCGGGTGAGTTCGCCAGGATCAACGAATGCTGGCGCAGGTCGAAACGCTGCGCCAGAGTATCGCGCGCAACCTTGACCTCCCTCAGAAACACTTCCTGGTCACCGTATCCAGCGAATCCGACGAAGTACGCGTCCGTGCGAGCCGGATCCTGCGCCGCGAGTCCCGCGAGCGCTCCGCTCAGCAGCGCAGGCTGCCGGTAGATCTGCTCTTCCGCGCCGCTCCAGTCGAGCGAGTTCTCTGCGTCGTCTTGGGCCGAATACCAGAATTGCGGCCGCATTGTCACGGTCTCGCGGTAAATCCAGAAGGTCATCAGGACTATCGCCACCGATCCCACGAGTGCGCTGATCGTGGGCTCATTGCCAGCGGTGCGCTTGGCCCGAAAGAGGTATATCGCGGCCACGATCGCGATGGGCAGCCAGAGCCAGCGAGCCACCGGCATGCCCCGCGCAAAGTAGCCTGCCGCCACTGCCAGGAGCGTGAGAACCGGCAACATGCTGGCCGCTGCGATTGATGAGCGCCCCAGCACTGCAGCGCCGTGGCTGGTCGGCGTGAAGAGCACGAACAGTGCGAATGCGACCAATGCCAGCCAGCCGACCTGAGCGAGTGCGTAGTCCGCAAAGAAGGCATCCTCGCCCGCATCCAGCCGGTCGGATGCAATCCAGATGAGCACTGCAACCAGGGTAAAAAGCAGTACCTGTCGGGCCGAGGGCACAAACTCGCTCGCATCGACCTTGCGAAACGTGAGCAAGCGCAGTCCGCCGATCACATTGCTGAGGAAGGGACGTGAAACAGCGGTGGGTTCGGGTAGTGCGCCGACGTCCGGAAGCGATGGCGCAGAGCCCGAAGCCTGATCAGCCGCAATCAACGGCACTGAATTCCTGAGTCGAACAATCTCACGCCTGACGCTCTCGAGATCGGTGGCGCCGGCAAGACAGCGCTTCGGGATGACCAGCCCACTCAGGTCGTCAAGCATCAGGAGCAGCTGGGCATCCGTTTCCTCCACAGCTCGGATCGCAGCCCACTCGTAGCGCACGAAGCTCATCGAGCCTTGCATCGTGATGCCCTCGGCCCCGAGTTCGTAGCGCTTGGGACCGAGCCACGCTTCGGGAGTCGGAGAGTAGCGTCGCAGCAGGTGGGAGCTGATCCAGATCGCGGCGTACATGAGCGCGATCGCGACAAACGCGCTCCGCGCGTCGAAGTGCCAACCTCGAAGGCGGCTGAGCGGCGCCAGCGAGACCCCGAGCGCTACTGCGAGGCACAGTATCAGCAGCCACCAACGCCGCCGGTGCTGCCGCATTCGCGCGCTGATGAACCGGACGTAGGCATACCAGTCCTCGCGCGTGAGGGTGACATCGATCTGCATCAAGCTGCCGCTGCTATCCCTGGGTCAGCGCGTCGCAAGCTCATTGGCACGCGCCTCGGCTTCACTCGCCTCCGGCGCCCGCCCTCTGCTGCGCAAGGCTTCCGAGATCAGTCGCCACGCCGCAGACTGTGTCCTCGGATCGCCCGTGGCGAGCGACAGTCCCTTGCGCGCGAGATTCTCGGCCTGTACGAAGTTCCCCTCCGATTGTCGCACCTGGCCGAGCTCGATCCAGAGCAGTGGATTGTTGGGCTCGATTCGCAGGGCGCGCTCGATCGAACTCGCAGCGACAGCATAATTGCCCGTCGCGGCCTGCGAGTGCGCCTGCTCGACCAGCGAGCGCGCTGCCGCTCCGAGCTCATAACTCTTTTGGGGCTGAGGCGGCGGCGTGGGCTGAGTTTCAGGGTACGTTTCGACCGGCGGTGGGGTCTCGGGAGGCGGGCTCGGCAGCGTCGGTGCGCCGCCCGGTGCCGGTTGCTGCGGCGGAGTTGGTGGGCTGTAGGGATTCGGCAGCCGGCAGGCAGAAAGAGTGACGGCTGCACACAGCAGGACAAGAACTCGCATCATCAGTGAATGATACCTTTCAACCACTGCTTTGCGCGTTCGGCGAAGTCACCGAACGTTCCTTCGAGACAGCCTGACTTGATGGGCAGTATCGCCTCGCGCGGCAACGCGATCGAAACGACATCCTCGGAACAGGTGGGCCGGGTTTCCAGCCCGGTGTCGTATTCGATCCACGTTTCGCGCAGCGCTTCCGGCAAGGGCTCATCCCAGGATGTGATGGGCAGTCGACGCATCAGGTTCGCCCAGATGCTGAGCGCGCCGGCAGCCCCGGTGAGTCCAGTGGGTCGATTGTCGTCATACCCGACCCAGACGATCGCCAGATGGCTGCCTGTAAAGCCAGCAAACCAGCTGTCGCGGAATTCGGATGAGGTACCAGTCTTTCCGGCCACTACGATGTCGGGCGGCAGGCGCGCGTAGACAGCCTGTCCCGTCCCCCGCTGCGTTACCTTCGTCAGCATCCGATTGAGCTGATAAACGACCGCCGAGTCGGCGACCGGCGTGACCTGCAGTGGAAATGCTCTGAGGGCAGTGCCATCCGCACCAATCACGACTCTTACTGCCCGCAACGGTGTGCGGAAACCGCCGTCCGCGAGACTGTTGAAGAGTTGCGCAACTTCGATCGGCGCCAAATCCAGCCCACCGAGAATGAGCGATGGATTCGGGTCAGGAGTACGCTCCAGCCCGAGCCGAGCAAACGTGTCTGCGATCCGCTTTACGCCGACATCGAGACCGACGTGTACGGTCGCGAGATTGAGCGAGTCGGCCAGTGCCCGTATCAGCGGCACGGGGCCGTGCGTCTCGGGCGTAAAATTCTCGGGTCGCCAAACCTTGCCGCGCGCGAGCTTCACCTCGATCGGTTCGTCGAGCACGATCGAGGCGGCGTTGTACCTGCCGGTCTCGAGTGCCGCGAGGTACACCATCGGTTTCGCCAGCGAGCCGATCGAGCGCCGGGCATCGAGAGCGCGGTTGAAGCCGTCAAATCCCAGTTGCCGGCCGCCGATCACGGCGATCACATCGCCACTCTGCGGAGCCGTGACTACGATCGCACCCTCGAGTTGCGCGCCATCCTTCGTCTTGCGCTGCTTGTCGAGCCGTGTCAGCTCATCGTTGAGCGCCTGCTCGCCAGTAGCCTGCACGCGCGGGTCGAGACTGGTAAACACCTTGAGACCCGCTTCGGTCAGGTCTTCCTCGCGATAGTCGCGGCGAAGGGTGCGTCGTACGAAGTCCAGATATGCCGGGTAGTACCCGGATGTGACTCGCGTCGTGACGTCGAGTGGACGTGCGATCGCGCGGCTAGCGTCGTCCTCGCTGATCACCTCGAATCGCGCCAGCTGATGCAGTACGAGATCGCGCCGCCCGCGCGCGCGCTCAGGGTGCAGGCGCGGGTCGTAGTAGGAAGGGCCACGCACGATTGCAACCAGCAAGGCGATTTCGTGCAGATCGAGCTCATCGAGCGGCCTGCCGAAGTAGAAACGGCTGGCGAGACCGAAGCCGTGAATTGCGCGCTCACCGTCCTGGCCCAGGTAAATCTCGTTGATGTAGGCATTCATGAGGTCCGCTTTGTCGAAGCGGGCCTCGAGAATCACGGCCATCGTCGCTTCCTTGATCTTGCGCCATAGCGTCTGCCGGTCGTCGAGAAAGTAGCTGCGCACGAGCTGCTGCGTCAGGGTGCTGCCTCCTTGCTCGATGGAACCGGAGCGCAAGTTGACCCACGCGGCGCGCAGGATCGCTTCCGGATCGATGCCGTGATGGCGCTCGAACTTGCGATCCTCGATGAGCTTGAGTGCCTCGGGCAGAAGTGGTGGCACTTCGGCCGGCGTGACCACGATTCGGTCTTCGCCATGGATCGGAAAGATGCTGCCGATCAGGAGGGGATCGAGTCGGAACAGCGGAATCTGTGTGCCATCGGTTCTCTGCAAGCGCTGGATACCGCCCTGTCCGATCATTACGCTGATGGTGCCGGCTTCGCGGATTTCCTCAGCGAACTGCACGCGGCGGGTGGCAATGTCGATGCGCGAACCGCGCCGGTGGTAGGTACCCGGCCGCTTGAGGACATCGGTCGGCGCATAGTGCAGGCGAACCAGCTCCTGCTCGAGCGCATCGGCGGACAGCGCCAACCCGGAATACAGTTCGAGCGGCTGTGCGAACACCTGCGCGGGTAGCGTCCAGCGCCGACCCTCAAATTGCGGCGTGACGATTCGGTCCAGATACAGGATCAGGAGCGCGTCGGCGACCAGCGCAATCAAGGCGATGAGGAGCAGAATGCGCCGCAGGCGCCGGGTGCGCCGGCTCGATCCAGCCATGTTGGTTTGCTCTGCTCCTGTGTAAAATTTTTGCAGACTGCAGTGATCAGACACGCATCGCAAGCATTACGTTCGATCCCGGCACACCGTCCCGTGCACTGGCACTGCGCAGCGTTCCGCCCACCTTGCACACCGTTGGTTCACGCCGCGAGGCACCGAGACCGCAATTCAAGCACTTCCGCGCTGGCACATCACTTGCTTCATGCATTTGAGAGGCAGGGATATGCAGCCAAGCAGTGCGCTTACCTTCACTGAAGTTTCTCAAGACTTTTCACCTCGCAGCCACGCGCCTGAGCTTCAAGGCCGCGGCCGAGGCTCTGTTCGTTACGCCTTCGGCGGTCAGCCACCAGATTCGCAGCCTCGAGGATCAGCTGCAGGTGAGCCTGTTCGAGCGCAGCTCGCGCGGGCTCACCCTCACGGAGGCGGGCGCACGCTACTTCGCCCAGATCGATGCCGTGTTCCGCCGGCTCGAATCGGTCACCGAGCAACTCCAGGTGCGCTTCGGGCGCTCGCTCGCCCGACTTCACGTGCCAGCATTCTTCGCCAGCGAGTTGCTGCTGCCGCGCTTGCAGGGTTTTCTCGATGCGACGCCCGAAACTGATATCGAGCTCGATACCGTGCTCTCGCCGCTGCGTTCGCACGCCGCCGACGCCGATCTATCGATTGTCGTCGGCACCGGACCGTGGGAGGGACTCGATGCGCAGCGGCTGTTCGCGCAGCGCTTCACGCCGGCATGCGCGCCCGCATTGCTGGCGCGCGCGGCCATTCGCGCCTTCGCCGACCTCGACAGCCACACGCTGATCGTCCACGAAGCGCGACGCGACGGCTGGGATCGTTGGGCACAGCTCAACGGCGTGCAAGCTCTGCGTCCGCGCAAGCTGTTGCGCGTCGACACCATGTTTGCGGCCGCTGAAGCTGCCGAGAAAGGCCTGGGCGTCGCGCTCGTATCGGCGCCGCTAGGCCGGCAGCGTTTCGTGAGCGGTGCGCTCGTGCGCTTGTTCGCCGCTGATCTCGACGTCGGCGAGAGCTATTTCCTGTTGCATCGTCACGAAGACGCAGCGCGCCGCGAGGTGCTGGCGCTCAAGGAATGGCTGCTGGGCGAATTTCGTGTCGACGCATGAGCCAGATCACGCGCTGGTCAAGAAATGATCAATTGTCGCCGTGGCTGCAGCCTCCTAGATTGCAAGCGCCGCTGATACCTCGGCCACTGCATTCCTCAGGAGAGATCCATGACGATGACACGCACACTTTCGACGCTGCTTGCCGCCGCGACACTCGTCTCCGGACCGCTGCCCGCGCACGCCGATTACAACGATGCGGTGTTTGAGGCCTGCTCGCACGCATTCATCGCAAACTTCACTGCGACGCACGGGCCGGTCGCAAAGATCCGCTTCGTAGCGCCCGAGGCGAAACCGCACTCGCGGGAGCAGTATCCGGTGAGTGGGATATACGCGCTGCCCCTGCGTTACATCATGCTCGCTACCGATCCGAAGACAGGAACGCTCCTGGCCAGCGCCGAGTGCACCGCAAAGCGCAAAGCGGGCGTCAGCATCGCGCTGCTGCCTTTGCCGGCATCGAACAGCAGGCCGCTCATGGTGTCCGCGCGCGAGACCAAGTGACCCACCGGTAAGGTTGAAAAACTCCGGGAGCCGGGCGCCTCCAGTCATCCCCCCTGATTGGCTGGCGCTCCGCTCCCGGAGAATCCTGAATCCAGCGCTGGCGGGCTACGCTCGGCCGCTGAACGACAGCGTCGCTGTCAACGGTTCCGGCTGACCGGCGTTATCAAACGGTTGAGCAGCACACTCGCGAGGTCGGTCATGTCACGACTCATTCTCATCGCCCTTTGCGGCGCGCTGGTCAGCGTCGGCTGTGCCAGCAGCAACTCGGGAAACGTCTATCCACGCAGCCAGGTGCGCCAGGCCTGGACCGTCGAGGAAGGAAAGGTATCCGGGATCAAGGACGTCAGGATCGAAGGGGAGCGCACCGGCCTCGGACGGCTCGGCGGCGGCTATGTCGGCTATGAAGTGGGGCGAACCGTCGGCAGCGGGCGCGGGAACGATGTTGCCGGTGCGGTTGGAGCCGTGGCCGGAGCGGTTGCTGGCGGTGCTACAGAGGAACTCGTGACGCGCGATAAGGGCCTCGAGATCACGGTGGACCTCGACAAGGGCTCATCCATCGCGGTCGTGCAGGCTGCTGACCTGCAGTTCCAGGTGGGTGAACGGGTCAAGATCCTGCGCCGGGGCGACGGCGCGGCGCGGGTGACCAAGATCTGACGCGCTACGCCTTGGCGGGCATGCGGATGATATAGCCGCCCGACTTCTCATCGCGCACGAGGTCCACAAACCCGCGCGTGCGGGCCTCTTCGAGCAGATCGCTGAACGCGCCGAATCCATAATAGGACTCGTTGAACCCTGGCATGCGGCGCTTCAGGGCCTGCTTGACCATCGAGCCCCAGATTTTCTCCTCCTCGCCACGCTCGGCGATCAGGGCTTCGAGCGTGCCGAGAATCAGATCGATCGCCTCCTGCTTCTTGTCTTCTTCCGCCTTGGGCACCGCCGGCACGCCAGGAGCCGGCTTTGCCGCGGGCTTGCGGGCTGGCGCACGACGCGGAGCTTTTTCGCGCACCAGGTCGTCGTAATAGATGAACTCGTCGCAATTGGCGATCAGCAGGTCGGACGTGGAGTTCTTGACGCCGACGCCGATCACCACCTTGGCGTTCTCGCGCAGCTTGCTCACCAGCGGCGAGAAGTCCGAGTCGCCGCTGATGATGACGAAGGCATCGACGTGCGACTTGGTGTAACAGAGGTCGAGAGCATCGACCACCATGCGGATGTCCGCTGAATTCTTCCCCGACTGCCGTAGGTGCGGGATCTCGATCAACTCGAACGAGGCCTCATGCATTCCCGCCTTGAATTCGCGATATCGGTCCCAGTCGCAGTACGCCTTCTTCACGACGATGCTGCCCTTCAGAAGCAGCCGCTCGAGTACTTTCTGGATGTCGAAACGCGAGTACTTCGCGTCGCGCACACCCAGGGCGATGTTCTCGAAGTCGCAAAACAGCGCCATGTTGGTGATGTCGACGGTTACCAAAGGTGACTCCCGGGCGCCTGCGGCGCGGCACGCAGTCTAGTGTAAGTGGAGCGCAGTCGGGCCGTCCTACGACAGAAACTGTTGAGCCTCGGCGCACCGAGGTGCATAGTTCGCAAAAGTCCGAACCTTGTGTCAATGACGATGAAAAACAGCCACGGTGACCCGACCAGCGGCTCGGCGGGCGACCGGGGGAGACTCCCTCGCTCCAACGACCCGCGGTCCCTCTACGTAATAACGTTGTTTTCCTCCCTCATGCCAATGCCGCTCGAGGTCCCCGACCCGCGCGGGCTCGAAGGCCTTGCGGTATTTCGCTCGCGCCGCGTGGAAGATGGACGCGAGCGTTTCCGGCTGCATCTGGGGTACTTCGATTCCCGGACCGACGCGGAAGATGCCCTGCCGGTCGTCCAAAAACATTTCCCAAGCGCTTGGGTAGCCTCGGCTCCGCGCAGCGGCCTGGGGTCGCTCGACGACACTAATCTGTCGGAATTCCGCCTGATTCGATCGCCGACTCTTTTGGCAATGGAGATCGAAAGGCGCAGCAGCGCAGCAACGCCGCCGCCGCAAAACACCCAGCGCTATGTAGTTCAGCTGAGTTGGGCCGACAGGCGCATCGATCCTTCAGAGGTTTCACAGCTCGCCATCTTCCGGGCTTACGCGCTCTACACAGTCACGCTGGCGCGTGCCGGTGTGCGTTACTACGGCATCAGGCTCGGATTTTTCACCAGCGCAATCTCGGCGCGACAGGTGGCCTTGTACGTTCGGGAAGAATTTCCGGAAGTCGCCGTGGTTCCGATCAGCGAGCGCGAGTACACGCGTGCCCGCGAAATGATTGCCCAGCGCGAGATCCGTGCCATCCCGGAAGCTGCTTCTGGTCCCGAGCCCGACATCCGCGCGGAGCCGATCACAACGGACGCGTCGGAGAGCGCGCCGGTGGAAGCATCCGTCTTTACAGAGATAACGGATATTGCAACGGACGACGTTCCGGCAACGGAAGCGGCCATGGAATCGGCGGCGCTGGAAACTGCAGCGGTATCGGCGGAGCTGGAAACTGCAGCGGTATCGGTAGCACCGGATATCGCGACGGAATCCGTAGCATTGGAAACCGCGGGCCAGTCGACAGCACCGGAAACCCCGGCGGAATCGGTAGCATCGGAAATCGCAGCGGAATCGGTAGCACCGGAACCGCAGCGGAATCGGCGGCACCCGCAATCGCAGCTGAATCGACGACATCTGGAATCACGCCGCAATCGGCGCCCCCGGCACCGCCGCAGCCGTTCACCGAGGTGTATGTCGCCGAAGCCACCGCTCGGATGGCCGGGCGCACTTCAACCCACGCCTTCACGCGCGAAGAATTGCTCGGAGCGCTAGCCGGCACCGATTCTCGCAGCGGCGAGAATGCACGTCGCTCGGCCATCGTGCGCTTGCTGCATCGTCTGGCGGACCGGATCGGCTGAACCTGCCCACTGCTCGGCAAGCGTATTTCGCTCTTGGGCGAGAAACTCGCCGCGCGCGCGTGTAATTGCATCCCAATTTTCTGCGCGAGTGTACCTATGCCCAGCGACAGCCCGAGGTCAGCAAGCGTCCCCAGCAATATCGATATCGCGCAACAGGCGCGCATGCAGCCGATTACGGAGCTGGCCCGCGAGCGCCTCGGGATTGCCGACGAGTTTCTCGAGCCCTACGGTCGCTACAAGGCCAAGATCTCGCTCCGCTACGTCAGGCAGCTCAAGGATAATCACGACGGCAAGCTCGTCCTAGTCACCGCAATGTCTCCGACGCCGGCGGGCGAAGGCAAGACGACCACTACGGTCGGGCTGGGCGACGCCCTCAATCACATCGGCAAGCGAGCGATCGTCTGCCTGCGCGAACCGGCGCTTGGACCGGTGTTCGGGCAAAAGGGCGGAGCCGCGGGCGGCGGCTACGCGCAGGTTGTGCCGATGGAGGACATCAACCTCCACTTTACCGGTGACTTCACCGCCATCGCACTCGCGAATAACCTGCTGGCAGCCCTTCTCGACAACCACATTCACCAGGGCAATGAGCTTGGCATCGACGTTCGGCGCATCGCCTGGCGCAGGGTGGTCGACGTCAACGACCGCGTGCTGCGCCAGATCACCGTCGGCCTGGGCGGTCCCGGAAATGGTTATCCGCGCGCGGATGGTTTCGACATCGTGGTGGCCTCGGAGATCATGGCCATCCTTTGTCTCGCCATCGACATCGCGGATCTGAGGGAACGGCTGGGCAAGATCGTCGTCGGCTACACGCGCGACCAGAGGCCTGTCTTGGCCCGCGATCTGAAAGCCCACGGTGCAATGGCGGTGGTACTCAAGGATGCATTGGCACCAAATCTGGTACAGACGCTCGAGAACAATCCTGCCCTGATTCACGGCGGTCCGTTCGCGAACATCGCCCACGGCTGCAATTCCGTCATGGCGACCCGCACCGCCCTCAAGCTTGCCGACTACGTGGTGACCGAGGCGGGCTTCGGTGCGGATCTTGGTGCGGAGAAATTCATCGACATCAAATGCCGTAAGGCCGGCCTGCGGCCGGCGGCCGCAGTTCTCGTCGCGACCGTGCGCGCGATCAAGTACCACGGCGGTATCGAGGTTGCAGAGCTCACCAGGGAGAATCTGGCTGCGCTCGAAAAGGGTCTCGCCAACATCGAGCGTCACGTCGACAACATTCGTAACGTCTATCGTCTGCCGTGCGTCGTTGCGATCAACCATCGCGCCGATGACACCGAGGCCGAGACACGGTTGTTGATAGATCGCGTATCTCGCCAGGGCGTCAAAGTGATTCTTGCGCGTCACTACGCCGAGGGAGGCAAGGGTGCAGTGGAACTGGCGCGCGAAGTCGTGCACTTGTGCGAGCAGCCAAATGGTTTCGGATACGTGTACGACGATGACGCGACGCTGTGGGACAAGATGAAGGCGATCGCGATCAAGGTGTACCACGCTTCGGAAATCACTGCGGACAGCAAGATCCGCGCCCAGATCAAGCAGCTGCAGGATTCGGGATACGGGCGCTACCCTGTGTGCGTCGCAAAGACCCAGTATTCATTCTCTACCGACCCGAAACTGCGTGGCGCGCCTTCGGGTCACGTCGTGAATGTCCGCGAGGTGCGCCTGGCGGCGGGTGCGGAATTCGTCGTCATGATTTGCGGGGACATCATGACGATGCCAGGGCTGCCGAAGAATCCGGCAGCCAACTCCATTTACGTCGACGACGACGGCAAGATCCACGGCCTGTTCTAGCCGATTCAGATATCTGGCGCTGACAACGTTCCGAGCACCTGCTCCACACGCATGCCAACTGCAAGCAGGTCGGCATCGGATCCATTCAGGCCATCGAGTTCCAGACCTACTGGCAGCCCCTGGCGCGTCAAACCGGCCGGGAGACTCAGGCCCGGTGCGCCGAGGGCTCCAGTCACGCGAGTATTCCGGAACATGGTCTGACCCAGGTTCACGCGGCGGCCGTTCAAATCGATCTGTGCATCACGTGTGTCGCCATTTGGATTGATCAAGGGCGCTACGATCGGCGATGTGGGGAAGACAATCGCGTTCAGGTCGTGAGTGCTGAAAAGCTTGCGGTACACCTGTTGAATCCTCTCGCGCAGAGATCCACGTGCCTTGGCCATTGTGCCCGGTGCAATGCGCGCTTTGGCGCAGTCCTCGAACAGCGTTTTCGTGTCCTTGCTCGCTATGCGCTCGGTCACCTCCTGCGCGCTCACCGCCGCACCCGCGAGCGCCAGATACGGCCGCAGGTCTTCCTTGATTCCGTGAGTCACCAGGGTCATGTAGATCTCGTGCGCCAGCGCGTAATAACCGCTGACATCCACGTCGACCAGAGCGACGCCCGCCTCGCGCAGGCGCTCGAGGGCCTGCTGGACGACTTCCGCGACCTCCGGTTCCAGGTCCTCCCAGTACGGTTTGCGCGGAACGCCGATGCGCAACGATGCGGCGGCCGGTGCCGTGGGTAGGGATGCGGCGCAGATCGCACGGTGCAGCAGTGCTACGTCCGCGACCGAGCGTGCCATCGGCCCTACGGTATCGAGATCGACTGCGAGCGGCACGACGCCCGCGTTGGGATAGAGCCTCTCGGGCCAGATCGTTGGCCGCAATCCAACCGTGCCACTCAATGCCGATGGAATGCGTACCGAGCCTGCGGTATCGCTGCCAAGCCCCGCGGGCGCGAGGCGCGCGGCAAGTGCCGCTGCCGTGCCACCACTCGAACCGCCAGGAACGCGCTTCGGATCATGCGGGTTAGCAACCGCGCCAAAACTCGGATTGCTCGAAGTGCCGCCGCCTGCGAGCTCATGCATGTTGGCGCGTGCGAACACCAGGGCACCCTCATCGAGCAGGCGCTGCACGACCGGTGCATTCGCCGCAGGAATATGCGCACGCAGCGTCAGCGTACCCGCTGTATTGGGTGTTCCTGCCACTGCGATGTTGTCTTTGATGAGTAGCGGCAACCCCGCGAGAGATCCCAGCCTTTCACCGCCCGATCGCTTGCGATCGATTTCCCTGGCGTCTTGCAAGGCGCGTTGCTCGTCGATCCAGGTCAGTGTATTGAGCGAAGACAACCGGCGCTGGCGCTGCAGCAGCACCGACATGAGATCCTCTGCACGCAGCTCGCCACTGCGCACGCGATCCACGACCTCACACGCGCTGAGGTCGATTAGGATTGAGTCCGGAAGTTGCATACTCGTGAGTCAATTCCACCTGTTGGGACGCCACAGTGCAAATTGATATCGAAGATTTCATGGACCGAACGCACATGGGTCCGCTGCATGTGCGCGTGCTCGTCCTGTGCGCGCTCGTGACATTCCTCGACGGCTACGACCTGCAATCAATGGCCTCCGCGATACCGACACTCGCAGCGGATTGGGGAGTGGCGCCCGGCAACCTGCGCTGGATCGCGACGGCAGCCCTCATGGGTGTAGCGGGTGCAGCGTTGTTCATAAGCCCGCTCGGCGACTATGTCGGACGGCGCGCAATGCTTCTGGCGTCGTTTGGTCTCGTCGCACTCGCAACGGTCATGACCGCCACTTCCAAAGACGCCAATGCGTTGTTCGCGTGGCGTGTCGTCACCGGCATTGGATTGGGTGCGAGCATGCCGAACGCACTGGCCCTGGCCGCGGAGTACGTGCCAGCGACACGGCGCGTGGCCATGGTCACGCTTCTAGCCGCGGGTCTCTCGCTGGGTGGAGCGTGCTCCGGGTTTCTCGCTCCCGTCGTGATCGAATTTGGCGGGTGGCGAGCGATTTTCGCAACCGGCGGGGCCGTCATGCTCCTGCTGTGGCTGCCATTGCTCGCACTGCCGGAGTCGGTGCGTTTCATGGTGGCGCGAGCCAAGGATCCTGCCGCCATCGGTCGCCTCCTCGAACGGCTAGCTCCTGGTTACCGGTACGCGACCGATCATGTCTTTACGCTCCCGACCGGACACGCCAGCAACGTTTCGGTACGCCAGCTGTTCATGGACGGCCTTGCGCCCACGACCATTGCGCTGTGGATCCTTTTCTTCCTGAATCTCGGGCTCCTCTATCTGCTGGCGAGCTGGCTGCCAGTGCTTCTGAAAGCGCGGGGGCTGCCTCTCGAAGACGCGTTGAGGTATGGAGGGTTGTTTCAGATCGGCGGGGTGATCGGTGGATTCGTGCTGTCCTGGCTGATCAAACGCTGGGGTCCCTTCGTGGTGCTGATCGCGACCTATGCAGCGGCGGCGGCGGCACTGTTGATCATGTCGTCGGAGCTCGCTGCACCGCTGACGCTGATCCTCTCATTGCTGGTCATCGGCAATGGTGTCGTGGGCGGCCAGGCAGCGCTCAATGCACTTTCCGCGAGCCTTTATCCAACGCGCGCCCGCGCAACCGGCGTCGGATGGGCGCTAGGGATAGGTCGCGGTGGCGGCATTTCCGCCCCGGTCATCGGGGGTGCGTTTCTCGGCGCCAGCGCCAGCCCGCAGCGTGTCTTCGTGTTCGCGATCCTGCTCGCGGCGTGCTGTGCCTGTGGGGTTGCGGCGCTGCGATGGGCAGTCAGGCGCCATGAGTCGCAACGCGGCGGAACGCAACTCGCCATACCCGCTGGCAATCAGTAAGTTACTCGATGAATTGTCGAAGCTACTTCAGGTGAGGCTTCCGAACTGCGAGGTTGTGCTTGTGCTTATGTAATGTGTGAAAAGCGTGAATCTTCGCGCGACGCCGCGCCGCTTCTTTGATAGCTTCGTCGCAAATCAAGGGCCGCTTAGAAGGCCCATAAGCATAAAGAACAAGAGTCGCGGGAGATTCGATGCCGTTGCCGATTTGTCCCGACACCGTAGGTGTCGTGGCCCGTCATTTCTCCGCTCCGTTCCATGTTGTTCGCACCTCGCCGCTGAAACGCACGCTCATTGCGCTCTGCGCACTGCTGCTTCTGGCGGCGACGTCGATCGCCCGAGCCGACAATCTCGTCGGCAAGTGGGACCCGCCGGCCAACTGGCCAATCATCGCGATTCATTCGGTGCTCATGCCGGATGGCCGCGTACTGACCTACGGGACGACGGAGACTGGTCAGCAGACCGGCTCCACGGTTTACGACATCTGGGATCCGGCAGCCGGGTTCGGCCCAGTCGCCCACGCCACGATGCCGAACACGACGGGCACAGATCTGTTCTGCAGCTCGCAAATCATGCTTCCAGATACCGGCAACGTACTGATCGCGGGCGGCGATAACTTCGTTAACAACGCCACTACGAACACCGGCAACAACAACAGCAACGTATTCACGCCCGGGCAGCCTGACCAGCTGGCCCGCGGCAATAACATGAATCGCGCGCGCTGGTATTCCTCGTCGACCACGTTGCTGAACGGCGAAATCTACATCCAGGGTGGCACGAGCGGTGGTGATCGCCCCGAGGTGCGTGGTACCAATGGAGTCTTTCGGCTTCTTTCAGGCGCCAATACCAGCGGCTACGCAGAGACTTTCCCCCGCAACTTTATCGCGCCCGACGGGCGCGTTTTCGGCTTTGATAACTCGGGCCGGATGTACTACGTCGTGCCGACTGGCACCGGCACGATCACCCCACCGCCTGGCCAACCAGGATCGGTGGGGCAACTGCCCGGCGCGACCAGCTGGACATCAAGCGCCGCGATGTTCCGTCCGGGCCGCATCCTGCAGATGGGCGGCGCGTCGAGCGCCGCGCTGGTGATCGATATCAACGGTGCGACGCCGGTCGTGACCTCGACGCAGTCGATGTCGAGTCAGCGTCAGTGGGTCAGCGCCACGGTTCTTCCCGATGGTCGCGTGCTCGCGACCGGCGGCAGCGCGGTCGACAACGCGCTCACCAACGTGAACAACAGTGCTGAAGTCTGGGATCCGAATGGCAACGGCGGCACCGGTAAATGGACGGTTGGACCTTCGGGTGTCAATGCGCGCCTGTATCACTCAGGCGCACTGCTCCTGCCAGATGCCCGCGTCATGATCGTAGGTGGCGGAGCACCCGGACCTCTCGTCAACAAGAACATCGAGATGTACACGCCGTCTTACCTGCTCGACACGGACGGGCTGACGCCGATGCCGCGGCCGAGCATCACCACCCAGCTGAGCTCCATTGACGTAGGACAGAGTTTCTCGGTCGGGTATTCCAGCCCGAGCAGCATCAGTCGCGTGACGTTGGTAAAGACCGGCTCGATCACGCACAGCGTGAACATGGACCAGCGTTTCATTGAATTGGGCTTCCAGGCCAATGGCGCGATGCTCGACGTGAATGGGCCTCTGCGTGCCACTGACACACCGCCCGGCTACTACATGCTCTTCATCCTCAGCTCGCAGGGAGTTCCCTCAGTCGGAAAGATCGTTCGCATCGGTGTCGCGACCAATCCCAACCCGACTCCAGACGCGACGCAGGTCATCGGCGGCACCGGCGGCTCGCCCTACACGCTCGCGTGTAACGCGAACGAAGTACTCGCCGGCGTTTACGGCACGTCTGATGGCACACATGTCAACCAGGCGGGACTGAGGTGCATTCAGATCGACCAGAACGGGCGCTGGATCGGCACTCCGGTCAACCGCGGAATCACTGGTGTGGCGAGCGGCACGAGCTATACGAAGACCTGCCCAACGAACTATGCCATCAGCGGCTACCGTGGGCGTTCCAGTACGTTTGCCGACCAACTCGACTTCGAATGTCGCGCCCTGACCTCTCAGGGCAAGATTACCGGCGTGGGACAGTTTCTCGGCCCAGTCGGCGGTACCGGCGGAACCCCACAAGGACCTTACAACTGCGGAACCAACAATCCCGCCTACGCCTTGACTGGGCGGTCAGGGAGCTGGCTGGACAACTTCGGCATGCAATGTCGGCAGGCGACGCTGACGACGGTCAATTCGCCGCCGACAATCGTGAATCCTGGCACCCTTTCCGGCACCGTCGGTGTAGCAGTCAACGTGCAGATTGCTGCCTCGGATCCTGACGGGCAGGCGATCACCTTCAGCGCCTCGGGCCTGCCGACTGGCCTGGGCATTAACCCGACTACCGGTCTTATTACCGGCGCACCGACCGTGCCGGGCAGCTTCACAGCTTCGGTAACAGTTACCGACGCCGGCAACGCTAGTTCCAACGTCAACTTCACCTGGAACATCAGCCCGGCAGCGCCGTTCGTACTGAATCCTCTGCCGCCAGCTACAGCAACACTGGTCGGGAATGCGGTGACCTTCACGGCGAGCAGCAGTAACGGCGTCAACGCGCGCTACAGCTGGGACTTCGATGATGGCTCGGGGCAAACCGCGTATTCGAGCTCGCCATCCACCACACACACGTTCGCGGCTCCGGGCGTCTACTACGTGGCGGTCACGGCGGTCGACGACTTCACACCGGCTCAGACGCAGACCGTCGCGCAAACCATCTACCTGGCAGCCACCGCCAATCGTCCCACGAACTCGAGCAGCATCGCCTACGAGCCGCGCTCCGGCAGTAACAGCCGCATCTGGGTCGTGAATCAGGACAACGATTCAGTGACTGCCTTCGATGCAGTCACCAACGCCAGGCTCGCTGAAATCCCTGTTGGCACCGCGCCGCGCAGTATCGCGCTGGCTCCCAACGGCCGTCTGTGGGTGACGAACAAGTTGTCGGCCAGTGTGAGCATCGTCAACCCCGACACGCTGAGTGTCGCTCAGACGGTCAGCCTGCAATTCGCATCGCAGCCCTATGGCGTGGCGTTCGCACCGACCGGCTCCTTCGCGTTCGTGGTTCTCGAGGGCCTCGGTCGCGTCCTGAAACTCGACGCGTCAACTGGCGCGCAGCTCGGCAGCGCTGATGTTGGCCCGAACCCGCGGCATCTGGCCGTGAGCGGTGACGGCGCAACGCTCCTGGTGTCGCGGTTCATTACACCACGGCTGACCGGTGAAGAAACCGCAGCAGTGCAGACGCAGAACGGCGGCGGTGAGATCGTCAGGATTGGTGCAGCGAGCATGTCCGTGCTCGGCACCACGGTCCTGCGTCACAGCAATGCGATCGATGCCGAAAACTCGGGCGGCGGCGTGCCCAATTATCTCGGCGCTCCGGTCGTTTCGCCGGATGGCACCGCGGCCTGGGTTCCGTCAAAGCAGGACAACATCACGCGCGGGATGCTGCGCAATCAGCTGAATCTCAATTTCCAGAACACGGTCCGCGCGATCAGCTCGCGCATCGACCTTGCGACCAACGCCGAGGACTTCGCCTCCCGTCTCGATCACGACAACGCGAGCATGGCGAGCGCCGTAGCCTTCGATAAGTTCGGCGTGTACATGTTCGTAGCGCTGGAAACGAGTCGTGAGGTCGAGGTCGTCGACGCGCACGGGCGCTGGGAAATCTTCCGCTTCAACGTCGGCCGCGCGCCCCAGGGGCTCGCGGTTTCGCCCGACGGGCTGAAACTCTACGTCAACAACTTCATGGATCGAACCGTCGGCGTTTTCGACCTGACGCGGCTGGTCAACTTCGGCGAGACCAACGTTCCCGCGCTTGCGACGCTGCAGGCGGTGACTACCGAGAAACTCAGCGCACAGGTCCTGAAAGGCAAGCAGTTCTTCTACGACGCTCTCGATCCTCGCCTGGCGCGTGATCGATACCTGAGTTGCGCGTCGTGTCACAACGACGGCGGCCAGGATGGTCGCGTATGGGATCTCACCGGCTTCGGTGAGGGTTTGCGAAATACCGTCAACCTGCGCGGACGCGCGGGAGCACAGGGACAAGGGTTCCTGCACTGGAGCGCCAACTTCGACGAAGTGCAGGATTTCGAAGGTCAGATCCGCAATCTCTCCGGCGGCACAGGCCTGATGACCAACACCGATTTCAACGTCGGAACGCGCAGTCAGCCGCTCGGCGATCCGAAGAGCGGGATCAGCACCGATCTCGATGCACTCGCGGCATACGTGGGCTCCCTCAATGCCTTCACCAGCAGTCCACTGCGCAATAACGATGGAACCCTCACAACCGATGCACAAGCCGGCAAGCAGATCTTCCGCGATCTGAATTGCGCGCAGTGCCACAGCGGCACGGCTTTTACTGAGAGTGGCGCGGCAACGTTGCGCAATATCGGAACCATCAAACCGAGCAGCGGCCAACGCCTCGGCGGCCCGCTCACCGGCATCGACACACCAACACTGCGCGATGTCTGGGCAACTGGGCCCTACTTCCACGATGGATCTGCAGCGACGCTTGCCGATGCCGTCAGCAGACACAACGGCGTCTCGATCACTGGCCCCGACCTCGCAAAGCTGGTCGCATATCTTCAACAGATCGGCAGCGATGAGACTGCCGCACCCGCGCCTACGAATCTGGCGCCGATCGTCACCAGTCCGGGTGCCCAGAACAGTGTGGTGGGTGTCGGGCTCGATCTCGCTATTACGGCCAGCGATCCGAATGGCGATCCGTTCACCTACAGTGCGACGGGTCTGCCGAACGGGCTCAGCATCAATGCGAGCACCGGTCATATCACCGGCACTCCGAACACGGTCAACGTCTATGCGGTCACGGTGACGGCCACCGACAACGGCACACTCAGCGGTTCGGCGAATTTCAATTGGACCATCAGCAATCCGGCTGATGTCACAGCACCCACGACGCCGACGAGTTTGGCTGCCACTGCATTCTCGGCAACCCAGATCAATCTGAGCTGGAACGCATCGACCGACAACGTCGGCGTCACTGGCTATCAGATCGAGCGCTGCCAGGGTGTGGGCTGCTCGAACTTCACGCCTCTCACGACTGTGACGACCACGGCGTACAGCAATACCGGGCTTACGAACGCGACGAGCTACAGCTATCGAGTCCGGGCGACCGACGCTGCGGGGAATCTCAGCGGTTTCTCGAACGTGTCGTCGGCGACTACACCCGACACGCAGGCGCCGACGGCGCCGGCGGGTTTGACAGCGACGGCACTCACCAGCACGCAGATCAACCTGAGCTGGACCGCCTCCACCGATAACGTGGCGGTCACCGGCTACCAGATCGAGCGCTGCCAGGGCGCGGGCTGCTCGAACTTCACCCCACTCATTACGGTGACCACCACCAGCTACAGCAATACCGCTCTCACGGCAGGTACCGCCTACAGCTATCGCGTGCGTGCCACCGATGCGGCAACGAACCTGAGTCCGTACTCCAACACCGCCAGTGCCACCACGAGCGCGGGCGGCACACCGGTCACGCCAGCGTTCAAGCAGACCAATAATGCCGTGCCGCAGACTCCACAGAGCACGGTGAGCGTCACCTTCACCGCCGCGCAAAGTGCGGGTGGCTTGAACGTGGTAGCGGTCGGCTGGTTCGACACCACCTCCCAGGTGCTCTCGGTCACTGACAATCGCGGCAATAACTATCAGCGCATCGCAGGTCCCACCACCCAGGCACAGGCCGGCACGCAGTCGATCTACTACGCGCCCAACATCGTCGCCGCTCCGGCCGGCTGGCACCACGATCACGGTCACCTTCAATGCGGCCGTGAACTATCCCGACATCCGCATCGCGGAGTACAGCGGCATCGATCCGCTCAACCCGGTGGACAAAACTGTCTCGGGCGCCGGCACCGGTACCACCAGCAACAGCGGCTCGGTCACCACCACCAACCCGAATGATCTGCTGGTCGGCGCCAACTACGTCACGACACACTCCACCGGCCCCGGAACCAGCTTCACCCAGCGCGTGATCACCAACCCTGATGGTTCGATCCTCGAGGATCGCATCGTCACCACTACCGGCAGCTACAATGCCACCGCTCCTCTCACCGACGGCAGCTGGATCATGCAAATGGTCGCCTTCAGAGCGGCCATGTCGGGTCCGCCCGATACCACCGCACCCACTGCCCCGTCGAATCTTGCGGCAAGTGCGACGTCAAGTACCCAGATCAACCTGTCATGGACGGGATCGACCGACAATGTCGCGGTGAGCGGCTATCAGATCGAACGCTGCCAGAACGCGGGCTGCAGCAACTTCACTCTGCTCACCACGGTTGCCACGACGTCATACAGCAGTACCGGACTCAGCGCCTCCACCTCGTACAGCTACCGCGTGCGAGCCGTCGACGCTGCAGGAAACCAGAGTGGTTATTCCAATACCGCCAGCGCCACCACCCAGACGGCGCCCGATACCACCGCGCCGACAGCACCGACCAACCTGACGGCCACGCCGATTTCGAGCAGTGCGATCAATCTGAGCTGGACCGCCTCGACCGACAACGTCGGAGTCACTGGCTATCAGATCCAACGCTGCCAGGGTGCCACCTGCACGAACTACGCACAGGTCGGCACTGCTACCGGCACTACCTATCCGGACTCTGGGCTGGCCGCAGCGACGACCTACCGATACCAGGTGCGTGCGACGGATGCGGCGGGAAACCTGAGCACGTTCTCGAGCGTCGTGAACGCGACGACGCCGACGGTGCCTGACACGATGCCCACCGACCGTGACGATCACGACGCCCACAAGTGCAACTACGTTCAACACGACCACGAGTCCGTTGAATCTCGGCGGCACGGCCGCCGATGCCGTCGGCGTAACGCAGGTCAGCTGGAGCAATGATCGTGGCGGCAGCGGCGTCGCTTCCGGCACAACCAGCTGGTCGGTCACCGGCATTGCGCTGCAGTCCGGCAACAACGTTCTCACCGTCACGGCACGAGATGCCGCCAACAACACCAGCATCGATACCTTGACGGTGACCTACACTCCCCCGGCCCCCGACACGCAGGCGCCGACGGCGCCGGCGGGTTTGACAGCGACGGCACTCACCAGCACGCAGATCAACCTGAGCTGGACCGCCTCCACCGATAACGTGGCGGTCACCGGCTACCAGATCGAGCGCTGCCAGGGCGCGGGCTGCTCGAACTTCACCCCACTCATTACGGTGACCACCACCAGCTACAGCAATACCGCTCTCACGGCAGGTACCGCCTACAGCTATCGCGTGCGTGCCACCGATGCGGCAACGAACCTGAGTCCGTACTCCAACACCGCCAGTGCCACCACGAGCGCGGGCGGCACACCGGTCACGCCAGCGTTCAAGCAGACCAATAATGCCGTGCCGCAGACTCCACAGAGCACGGTGAGCGTCACCTTCACCGCCGCGCAAAGTGCGGGTGGCTTGAACGTGGTAGCGGTCGGCTGGTTCGACACCACCTCCCAGGTGCTCTCGGTCACTGACAATCGCGGCAATAACTATCAGCGCATCGCAGGTCCCACCACCCAGGCACAGGCCGGCACGCAGTCGATCTACTACGCGCCCAACATCGTCGCCGCTCCGGCCGGTGGTACCACGTCACGGTCACCTTCAATGCAGCCGTGAACTATCCCGACATCCGCATCGCGGAGTACAGCGGCATCGATCCGCTCAACCCGGTGGACAAAACTGTCTCGGGCGCCGGCACCGGTACCACCAGCAACAGCGGCTCGGTCACCACCACCAACCCGAATGATCTGCTGGTCGGCGCCAACTACGTCACGACACACTCCACCGGCCCCGGAACCAGCTTCACCCAGCGCGTGATCACCAATCCTGATGGTTCGATCCTCGAGGATCGCATCGTCACCACTACCGGCAGCTACAATGCCACCGCTCCCTCACCGACGGCAGCTGGATCATGCAAATGGTCGCCTTCAGGGCAGCGACACAATGAAGCCAATTGCACGTCTATTATTGTGCTCTGCTGGCATGCCTGGCGTTGCCGCAGGTCAGCATCGCCGACAACGCGTCTCTGCCCTCCTTCGACGGCGTGATGCTGCAGCCGACGCCTAAACCGCTCCGGGACTTCGAACTCACGGATCAGGATGGACGCAGTTTCCGCTTCAGCTCCCTGCGCGGCGCGCCGGCGCTGATGCTTTTCGGCTTCGCGCATTGCCCGGACGTCTGTCCGACTTCGTTGCAGAAACTCGCCCTGCTCAAGCAGTCGAATCCCGAGCTCAAGGGTGTGCGAGTGGTAATGATCAGCGTGGATGCGGAGCGCGACACTGCCGCGGCACTGAAGGAATATCTGAATCACTTCTCAGGCGATTTCATCGGTCTCACGGGAGACCCGCAACACATTCGCGAGATCGCGACGCAGTTTTCTGCTGCCTTCTTCAAGGGCGAAGCGAACGCGACCAGCGGAAACTACGTCGTCGGCCATTCCGGCCAGGTGTTTGCGGTTGACAAGGCAGGCAACGTCCGCGCCGAGTTCTACGACGCGAGCCTCGATGCGATGGCCGGAGTAACGCGAGCGCTGCTCGCGGAGTGATCAGTCGTAGTGAATGCTGACGGTCGCCAGCTCGTCGCGGAAATGACGATCCAGGAACCCCACCAGCGAATTCATCAGCTGTGATTCTCCGCCGGCCGCGCGCGAGAAGATTTCTGCGAGAACGACGCCGGCGCGACATTTCTCCAGCCAGATCCAGCCGTCATACTTGACGTGGCGCCACTTGGCGCGCCCACGCTCCTTCGCGCCCCTGCGATGAAGCGTCCCGCGACCGCCGCGATGTAGATCCGCCTGCTTCTTGATCAGCAGTGCGTAGAGGTCAGTGCCCTTTCTTGCAACGATCAGCACGCGAATCATGGACCGGCTCCTGCGGGTAGTACGCTGACGATACCACCGATGCAGGGCATAATCGTTCTCCAGAGGTGCGCATCATGCATTTTCGCGTTGGCTTCATCCTGCTGATTGTCACCTTTTCAGCGCTCCGGGCTACCGCGGCAGAAGAAGATTTTCCGCACGGACGCCTGCCGGACACGGTAACGCCCGAACGTTACATGCTCACGTTCGAGATCGACCCGCGGCAGTCCGAATTTTCGGGCCAGGCTGACATCAGGGTGCGGATCAATCACGCCACGCAGCGTATCTGGCTGCATGGCAGCGGACTGACCGTGTCGAAAGCGGCAATCGAGATGGGCGGTCGAACGCTGGAGGCGCGTTACAAGCAGGTCGACCCGATCAGCGGCGTAGCGAAGCTGGACCTCGATGCGAGCCTGCCGGCCGGCCCCGCCGTCATTCACCTCACGTACACGGGCGGCTTTCGTACCGGAGCGGAAGGGTTGTTTCGATCGCAGGTCGGAGATGATTCATACGTGTTCTCGCAAATGGAGCCGATCGATGCGCGTCGGGCGTTTCCGGGCTTCGACGAGCCGCGCTTCAAGACACCGTTCTCGATCACGATCATCGCTCCGAAGGGCAACGAGGCTGTATCGAACGGGCCGCTCTCTTCAAGCTCACCGATGCAGGATGGAAGGGTCCGGTACGAATTCGCCCCAACACTGCCCTTGCCAACCTACCTGGTTGCAGTCGCCGTTGGTCCCCTCGACATCGTGGACGGAACGGCGATCGCGGCGAACGACCTGCGCAGCAAGCCGTTGCCGTTGCGTGGGGTCGCGACTCGCGGCCAGGGCAGCAAGCTCCAACTCGCGCTGCGCGAAACGCCGGAGCTGGTGCGCCGTCTCGAGCGGTATTTCGGCATCGCATACCCCTACCCGAAGCTCGACCTGATCGCGTCGCCCGATATGGGCGGTGCCATGGAGAACGCCGGGGCGATTCTCTTCGACGACACCCTTATTCTGCTGGCGCCAGATGCCCCGCTGCAGCAGATTCTCGACTTCGGCGAGGTCACCGCACATGAGATTGCACATCACTGGGTCGGCGACCTGGTGACTCCGGTCTGGTGGGACGACCTCTGGCTCAACGAGTCCTTCGCCGAGTGGAGCGGCATCAAGATCGCTGATCAATGGCGCCCGGATCTCGGCCTGCGCACTTCGCTGATCGTCGATGCTCTGGGGGCGATGAATGTCGACTCGCAGCGCGCCGGCCGGCCGATTCGCGAATCGATCGATGACAACACACGCATCGCCAGCACTTTCGACTCGATCACTTACGATAAGGGCGGCGGCGTGCTGGCGATGTTCGAGTCGTACATGGGAGAGGAGGTGTTTCAGCGCGGCGTTCACCAGCACCTGCTCGCGCACACGCATGGCAATGCAACCGCCCAGGATTTCTTCAGTGCGCTCGCCAGGGCCGCCGGGCAACCCGCAATCGTCGACGCGTTTCGAACCTTCGTTGAGCAGCCGGGTGTTCCACTGATAACAGTACGGACTTCTGCCGATGGTCGCAGGTTGGAGCTTGCGCAGGCTCGTTATCGACCGCTCGGCTCGACGATCCCGCCAGGCGGGGAATGGAAAGTCCCGTTTTGCGCAGCATTCCTTGGCCCCGCGGAACCGCAAAAGCGGTGCACCCTGATCACCGGTCCGAGCGCCACGCTCGAGGTGCCAAACGACACAAAGGTTTCTGCGGTCATGCCAAACGCCGGCGGTGCCGGCTATTACCGTTTCGAGATGGCGCCCGCTGCGATGGACAGTTTGCTCGGGCTCGCCAGGTTGCTGTCTCCAGGCGAAGGCCTCGCGCTCGCAGACAGTCTCGATGCCGCGTACCTGGCAGGTGCGCTGAAGCTCGACAAGCTCCTGGGCGCTGCCGAAGCACTCAGCGAGCATCCAGACCGGCAGGTGGCGGTGACTCTGGCGAATTCACTCATCGATCTGCATGACCGAGTACTCGATGCCGCGCAACGCAGGATGATGGAGCGCAGGTTGAGCGACATCTATGGTCCGCGACTCCACGCGCTCGGGTTCGATCCCCGTACTCGCGCGCACGATATCGAGCCGGCCGAACAGCAGCTGTTGCGGGTGTCGCTGCTGAGAATTCTCGCGTTAGGCGCTCGCGACACGGCGGTTCGGTCAGTGCTTTTGCAAGCCGCGCGCGCATCGCTCACCGATCCCGCCGCACTCGACACCTCGATCCGTGACATCGCGTGGGGCGTTGCCGCGCAGGAGGACACCGTGTTTGCCGACTCCCTGTTAAAGGTGCTCCCGCAAAGCCAGGATGGATTGCTCCGGCAGCATGCCGCAGCTGCCCTCGGCTTGTCGGAGCAGCCCGCGACAGCGACCAAGGTGCGCGCCCTGGCCATCGATCCAGGCACGCGAACCTACGAGATGTATTCCATGCTGGGCGGTCAGTTCAGCTCGCCATCGATGCGCGAGGAGGCGTGGCAATGGCTGCGAGATAACTACGAGGCAGTCTTGCAGCGACTGCCCGGATCCAGTCAGTCCGCGACCTTCGAGTTCCCTGACGGGTTCTGTGACAGGGGGCATCGTAAGGCGCTCGATACCTTCCTGACGCCCAAAGGCCGCGAGCTCGGCATGGGCGAGCTCGAGCTCGCCCGCACGCTTGAACGCATCGACCTTTGCGTTGCGCAGAAGGAAAGGCACACCGCTGACATTCGCGCGGCGCTGGGAGAGTAGCCGCGGTCTGAACCGCGGGCTCAGGGCGGCGGGCCGATAAAGTCGCGCTTACCGAGTTCCAGACCGTTATGCCGCAGTAGTGCGTATGCCGTAGTGGCGTGGAAATAGAAATTGGGCAGCGCAAATCCACTCAAATACTGCAGGCCCGGCATCTTCAGCGTCTGCACGCGCATTTCGTGAGTGATGGTGCGCTCGTCCGAACCCTGGAGCTGCTGCGGCTTGATCGTGCCGAGAAAGTCCAGAGTCTTTGCGATCCGTGCCTGGAGTTCTTCCAGCGTCGATTCGTTGTCTTCGTGTTTCGGCACTTCGACACCGGCCAGCCGCCCCGAGCAGCCCTTGGCGAAGTCGCAGGCGATGCGCACCTGGCTGGACAGAGGAAACATGTCGGGAAACAACCGGGCTTCAACCAGGACCTTGCCGTCGAACTTCTTGGCGGCCGCATACGCAATCGCCTTGTCGAGAATGCCCGAAAGGTTTTTCAGTGTGCGCGAAAAAGCGGCGACGGATATGTCGTACATCGAAACGGCCATGATTACTCCTCGGGCGGCAGTGAACGGGGAGCGACTTTACCTCAAACCCGCACCGCAGATGTGCGTTCAACATTCAAAAACTGCCTCGAGCTGAGGTACGCTTAGCGCGCAACCACTGGACGACGCACGGCTGTGCGTCTAACTGAGCCGTCGCCACCTTGTTAAACGACAAAACTGCGCTCGAGATGGCGTTGAAGCACGACCGCTGGCTGGCCGCCGGCGGGTTGTCAATCGTCGTCCTGCTGTGCTGGTCCTGGATCGTGCCGATGGCACGCGATATGTACGGCGCCATGGAGGGTCCCGCTTCATGGATGATGACACCGGAATGGGACTGGACCCAGTCGCTGCTGCTGTTCGCGATGTGGGAAGCGATGATGGTCGGCATGATGCTGCCATCAGCCGCGCCGACTCTTCTCCTTTACGCCGTGGTCATCCGCAAGTCGAAGGACAGTGCAAGCACGTCATTTCGTGTCTATGCGTTCGCCTGCGGGTACCTCGCGGTGTGGACCCTGTTCAGTGCCGCGGTAACGCCACTGCAACGGATGCTGAGTGATCTGATGCTACTGTCCCCGATGATGGAGTTGCAGAACCGCCCGGTGAGCGGCGCCGTGCTGATCATCGCAGGTGTGTATCAGCTCACGCGCTTCAAGCGCTCATGCCTCAAACACTGCCGCTCGCCGGCAGAGCTGATCGTGGAGCGGTTTCGCCCGGGAACGATGGGGGCGCTGCGCATGGGCTTCGAGCATGGGCTCTATTGCCTGGGTTGCTGCTGGGCGTTGATGTTGCTGCTGTTCGTCGGTGGCGTGATGAACCTGTGGGTGATCGCGGCGATCACCTTGCTCATCCTCTTCGAGAAGCTGGCCCCCTTCGGAATGCACGCAGGCCGATTCAGTGGCGTGCTGCTGATCCTGGCGGGGTTCTGGGCCATCCTTGGCCCGATGCTGATCCGTCACTGATTCTCGGTCTGAGTCCTCAGAAGTCGTAGTTCAATATTGCGAAGTACTCGCGCGGCCGCGAATACGCGATTTCGGCGTAACCGCTGCCGGTGTCCAATGACGAGTTACCGGCGATCGGATAGGTCTCATCGCTTGCATTGTTGACGCCGAGCGTCACTCCCCAGTTGCCCTTCTCAGGCTCGAAGCGCAGCGATGCGTTGTACACCGTGACACTGTCGAGTTGCGCGATCGGCCGGGTGTTGGCCGCATCGAAGAAGGTCGTGTCCTGGTAGGACATGTCGACGCGCGGGATGATCAGGATACTGCCCGCATGAGCGGTGTATGCGATGCCGATATGGGCCTGCCATTCGGGTGCGAACGGCAGGCTGTTGCCGGGCAGGAGCGACGCCGGAGGCGCGGCAACCGGATTGATATCAAGCTCGTCCAGTGTCGCATCGAGGTAGCCGACGCTCGCTTCGATGATCCAGCTTTCGGTGGGTGCCCAGGTGGCTTCGAGTTCACCGCCATCCACGCTTGCCTTGCCGGCGTTGATCAGGAACGGCGCGACGCCGTTCGGCCGTGGGCCGCGATAGGTCACCTGCAGATCGTCGTAGTCCGTCGAGAAGATCGCACCGTTCAGACGAAAGGTATTTCCGGCGAGATCGAGCTTGAACCCGATCTCGAACGTCTGCGCTTCCTCAGGCTGGAACTCCTGCACCTGCGCCAGGAACGCGGGTGGCGGTGGTGGTTGATTGAAGTGACTGTTCCAGCCGCCGCCCTTGAAGCCTTCCGAGTAGCTCGCGTAAATCATCGCCTGGCCGGAGAACCTGAAGTCGACCGACCCTGAAGGCGTGAACTTGCTGAACGTGTCGCGATACCACTGCACCGGAACCTGCTTTACGTTCGGCGCCGAATAGTCGAACTGATCCGGATACGACCCTTTCTTGTCTTCCGTGTAGCGGCCGCCGAGAGTGACGCCGAGCTTGTCGAAGAACCTGTAGGTCCATTGCGTGAATACTGCCCAGCTTTCGTTTTCGACCTTGTTGTTGTCGCTGTCGAGATTCGCTCCTGGCGGTGGCACCGGCGGATTCAGAGTGATGGTCACGATGTCATCAGAGGCCTGTTCGAAGTAGTACGCGCCGAACACGCCCTTGAGTGGTCCACCCTCGTACAGGAACTGCAGTTCCTGGCTCCACTGCCAGCCATCAACATCGTAGAACGTGTGCAGGATCGGCAGCGGCGTGTTGTCAGCGTCGCGATTGCCTTCCCAGCTGATGCCGCGGTAGGAGCTGATGGACTTGAGCGCAACAGCTTCGTTGAAATTGAAGGTGAGATTCAGCGACCCGCCCCAATTCTCGAGCTGGCTCGTCAGCGGCGCCGTGCCGTTGTTGTGATACGGCCCCAGATTTTGCTGGTTGTTGGCGCAGCGGTCATCGCGCGTCGCGGTTTCTGGCACAGGCTGTGCGGGCAGTCCTGGTGGCCCCGGTCCTTGAGTGAGGCCCGGACAGCCAGCACCCAGACTCGCGACCCGTGGAAATGCGGCATTGTTCGTAATCCGGGCAAAAACGAGCGGACTGCCGTTCTCATCCGAGTTGGTGTAGTCGGCGAGGAACTTGCCCTCGAACGCTTCGCTCGGGCGCCAGATCAGCTTGGCGGTGACCGTATACGTGTTCGTATCGCCCAGGTCCTCGCCATCGGTACGGGTCACGTAGCCGTCCTGCTTGCGCAGGCCCGCGGTGAAGCGTGACTTGAAGGTGTCGGAAAACGGAACATCCACCGCGCCGAACGCATCGATCAGGCTGTCCGAGCCGCCACCGAGCCTGACTGTGCCGCCGAATTCGTCGCCGGGGTCCTTGGTCGTCATCACGATCGCGCCGCCGATGGTGTTGCGCCCGAACAGGGTGCCCTGCGGACCGCGCAATACCTGCACCGAGGAAATGTCCCGCAGCTCCATGTTGGCGCCTACGGAGGAACCCATGTACACGTCATCAATGTAGAGGCCGACGCCCGGATCGACCGTCGAGGTCGGATCGGTCTGGCCGATACCCCGAATGAACACTTGCGATGAGGAGTTGTTGCCGGCGAGTGGGGCGTTGTTCGCAAACTGAAGATTCGGGACCACCTCATCCAGGCGGTCGGTCTTGAAGATCTGTCGCTGTTCCAGCTCTGTACCGGTAAATGCCGTCACCGCGATTGGCGTGTCCTGCAAGTTCTCCTCGAACTTACGCGCCGTGACGATGACTTCGCCCAGGGTCCCGCCCGATGTCGCACTTACCTGCGCCGCAGTCTGCGCCGCCGCGATGCCAGTAAGCCCGACCACCGATGCGGTCAGCACCAATGCTGAGCACATCAGCCCAATATGCGCCTTACACATCTAACCCCCCTGTCCTGCTTGATGAAACAGGTTCGTGCCGGGGTTGAGCGTATTCATTTTGGGGTCGGCGTCAACCTGCTTCGTCTGGAGCCGGCCACGGAGAGTGGTGAAAGAGATATTCACCAAGGAGTCTCTCGTCAGTACCGTCCACCGCCAGCAATCGCATGATTCCGGTGTGGGCAGGCTGCCGGCGCACTGCGTCGATCGGTGGCACGAGGATCACCGCGTCAGCACGAGAATTGAAGGGGATCTCGCGAAGCCGCGCCTCCCCCGGCCCGAGGAGATCGATCGCGACCAGGTCGAGCCGCTTCACGCCGGCAAGAGGTGCTTGCAGACGAGACACCAGCAGGTCGTCCTCCGGCGCCACGGTGCAGTTGACGCTGCCATTCGGCGCGACCCGATACTCCCGCACACGCAAGCCTTCTTGCATCAGGCGCTCCAGCAGCCTGGCGCTGATGACTCCCGGCACAACGCCCTGACGCATCAGCACGCGGATGCTGTCGCCCATTCCCACGAGCGCTTGCAACTTTCGCGAGCAGGTATCGCAGCCGAACAAGTGCTCATCGACCTGCCGCTCCTCATCGCCGCCGATCTCGCCCAGCCAATAGTCAACGAGCTTTCCAATCGGCACCGGAGCATTGCAGTGAATCAGGCTCATGGGCTTGCCGCGTCCAGGCAATCCCGCAGCCTCTGCAGGGCGCGATGACGGATTACCCGCACATTGCCCGATTCCAGGCCCAGGTCATCCGCAACTTCTTCGGTCGGCGTGTCTGCACAGAACGTGAGCAATACTACCGAGCGCTCACGTTCCGTGAGCTTGCGAAGGCAACCGAGCAGGCGCCGGCGTTGCGCCTCCGAGCTGATTTCAGGGTCCATCTCGATTCCTTCCTCGATGTGCGCCTCGAGCAACTGCTCGCGCCGCGCCCGCCCGCGTCGCAGCTCCAGTACCGTCAGCCGTGCAGTGCCAAGCACGAACGACACCACCTGTTCGGGATGCCGAAGCTCGCCGGCCCGCAGATGCTGGAGGGTGATGAGAAGGACCTGCTGAACGAGATCCGCCGCCGCGTGCCCGTCGCGCAGATGCTTGAGCCCATAGAGGCGGACTCTCGGCGCGAGACGCCTGCAGAGTTCGGCCTCGGCGTCGCGCGCGATTGCCGGCCGCGCCGCGACGATCGCATGCACCAGCGCGGACTCATCTCTGTCGGCGAATGGAGATTCCGGCACGGCGCGAGCATATGCGAGCCTCCGTTTGCAGGGGAAGTGTAACGGCCCGGCAGTTCGTTACACTTCCTCGCAACAACCAGGAGGCTCATCGATGATCACCAACGCAAACTCCGGCACCAACGTCCACGAAATCGCCGCAGGCATCTACCGGATCAATACCCCAGTGGCCTTCCCCGATGGCCCTGGACGCTTCAGCTTCAACCAGTACCTGATACTGGATGCGGAACCCCTGCTCTTTCACACCGGCCCGCGGCGCATGTTCGCGTTGGTGCGCGAGGCGATCGGCAAGGTCATGCCGGTGGAACGGCTTCGTTACGTCGGTCTATCCCACGTCGAAGCGGACGAATGCGGTTCGCTGAACGAATTCCTCGAAGCGGCACCCGCTGCTGAGCCGGTGTGCGGCGCCATCGCAGCCATGACCTCGATCGGTGATCTGGCGAACCGCGCACCGCGCGTGCTGGCTGACGGTGCGCTCCTGCCTCTGGGTACGCACACCGTGCGCTGGTTCGATACGCCGCACGTACCCCACGGTTGGGAGTGTGGGTTGATGATGGAGAACACTACCCGCACGTTCCTGTGCGGTGACCTGTTCACGCAAGGGGGCATCGGCGAGCAGCCGCTGGTTGAGACGGACATCCTCGAACCGAGCGAGGCCTTTCGCGCACCGATGGACTACTTTGCTCATTCGCCAAATACCGGTGCGATCCTCAGGCGCATCGCCGAAGAAAACCCGCAAACGCTCGCCTGCATGCACGGCAGTGCCTGGCGCGGAGATGGGGCGAAACTGCTGTGCGCTCTCGCCGATCGCCTCAGCGCGCCAAACCATGCTGCGGCTGCGTAGAAGCGGAGCCAGTCAGTCGACTGTGCCTAGCAATGCGCCCCCGTCGATGACGATCTGGGTGCCGGTCATGAAGCTCGAGGCGGGGGACGCCAGGTAAAGCGCCAGGCCCTTGATCTCTTCGACACTCGCCATCCGCCCGAGCGGGATTGTATGGGCGAATGCCGCTTGCACTTCGGTTTTGTGGGCGTGCCCACCACCGATATTCGTGATGAAGGGACCCGGAGCGATCGCGTTTACCAGGATGTTGTAGCGCGCAAGCTCCTGCGCCGCGACCCGCATGTAGTGCGCGGCGCCCGCCTTCGCTGCCATATACGCAGCGCCGACGCCTGACTCGATCAGCAGGCCCGCAACCGAAGTCGTCACGATGATGCGGCCCGAATTGCGCTTCTTCATGTGCCGCGCTGCCGCCTTGATGGTGGTAAAAACCGAATTGAGGTTGGTTTCGATGACGTTGTTCCAAAGCGCGTCGTCGTAGTTTTCGACCGCGCCCTCCGGAACGCGGGTCTTGCGATCCAGCGTGACGAACCCCGGACCCGCAGCGATCCCGGCGTTCGCGAACACCACGTCCAGCCGGCCATAAAGGGCGGCGGTTTCGTCGAACGCACGATGCAGAGCGGGACGATTGGTCACGTCGACAACCACGCCGCGCACCTCGCATCCCGCATCGCGCAACCGCTTGCCTTCGCGCGCAATGCGCTCCTCGCTGAGATCGAGCATCGTCACGCGAGCGCCGTTTTCGGCCAGCACCTCGGTGAAGCCCAATCCCAGGCCACTCGCGCCGCCGGTGACGATCGCGCCGTAGCCTTTGACGTTGAACATCTCTTCAACCTTCATGTTCCGAACTCCCGGGTAATGGGCGCGATCAACGCTGCGGATCGATCAGCGCCTGGTAAAGCGTAGTGCGCGTGATGTCCCACATTGGGGGCAGCATCGGATCCGCCCAGCGCTGCGCGAGGCCAACGAATACGATGTCAAATTGCGGATCGATCCAGAACCAGGTGCCCGCGATTCCGATCCAGTAGTAGCTGCCCGTGCCCCTGGAATCGCCGAGCCGCAAGGGATCTGTAAGGACACCGACATCGTAGCCAAAGCCCAGACCGGGCTGGAAACGATTGGGGCCAGCGCCGAATTCGCCGGTCAGCAGGCGGTCCGGCAGGTGATTCGAGCGCATCAGCTCCACGGTGCGCGGGGCGAGGATACGCAGGCCGTCCAACTCACCACCGTTGAGCAGCATCTGCGCGAAGCGCAGATAGTCGCTTGCCGTCGAGTACAACCCGATGCCGCCCGGCGTCATGGTGGGCGGCTCGCTTGGGTCTGCCACGAGATCGCGAACCGCCAGGGAGTGCTTTGCGGCGTCGAACTGATAGAGCGTCGCGAGGCGCGCGCGCTTGCTGCCCGGCACGTAGTAGGCGGTGTCCTTCATCTGCAGCGGTTCGAAAATGCGTTCGCGCAGAAAGTCCGCCAGCGACCGCCCCGAGAGCTTCTCGATGATGCGCGCCTGGATGTCGACGGAGATGCTGTACTCCCACTGCGTGCCGGGCTGGTACGCCAGCGGCAACGCGGCGACCTTTGCAACCAGCTCCTCGAGCGAGCGTGTGGTGAACTCCAGCGTCGCCGGCGAGATGATGCCGGCCTTGAGGTATTGCTCGTCGATCCAGCGCTTCTGAAACACCCCGTAAGTGAATCCCGCCGAATGGGTCATCAGCTCATCCATGAGCGGCGGATGCTGTGGATCCTCGAGCACTGGCTGGCCGCTCGCGTCGAGCTTCGAGAAGACCCTGACCTGGGCAAACTCCGGGAGGAACTTCGCGATCGGATCGCCCGGCTGCCAGCGACCCTCTTCATGGAGAATCATCATCGCGACACCGATGACGGGCTTCGTCATCGAGTAGATGCGGAAGATGGCGTCCCGGGGCATCGGCTTGGCGCTCGCCAGGTCCTGCATGCCGAAAGTTTTCCAGTGAACGATTTTCCCGTGGCGGGCCGCGAGCGTGACGATGCCCGCGATCTGTTTCGAGTCCGTCAGAAGCTGCATCGATTCATCCAGCCGCTGCAGACGTTGCGAGGAGAAGCCCTCGGTCTCTGGTGCCTCGGTCCTGAGATCGCGATGCGCGGCGGCGGGCGTGTCAGCCTGGGCCAGGCCGCAGACGACGATAGACGCGGCAAGGCCGAGCGCGCACCGACGCCAGAGTCGAGCAGACACCATGAGGTCCCCCCGTTTTTCTCGTTGGTGCAGTCGAGAGACTGCCGCCGGATCATTCGGGGACCGAACTCAGTCTGTCAATACGGGCGCCGCCCTATCGCCTCACTCCGTCAGCCCTCAGGGCCATCCAGGACGGGATCGTTTGAAGCAGTAGTGGCGCCGCCGCGCCCGCCGCTGCGTGCAACCGCACAAGAAGGTCTTATGGGCTCTCGCCCGCGAGTTTGCCCGGGTCGAGCGCGCCGATGTAGTAGCCGATCAGCGTGCGCTGGAACATCTCGTTGTAGCGCGCGGTCACGACCGAACTGGCGGCATCCACCTGGGTCGCGCGCGACTGTGTCAGCTCGACCAGCGTAGCCGCGCCAGCCTGGTAGCGATCCTGGGTAGCCTGCAACGCAAGCTCCGCGGACTTCTGTTGCGCCTGGGCAGCTGCGAGTTGTTCATGTGCGGCTTCAAGGTCGAGGTGGGCGCGGCGCACCTGCAGCCCCACATCGTTCTGCAGGGTCTCGAGATCGATCTGCGCATTCTGCTGCTGGATCTCTGCCCGACGCGTCGCGACGGAGGCGCTGCCGCGATCGAAGATCGGGATCGAGACGCCGAGTCCGATCGACCCGCCCTGGCGCTGATCGATCTGGTCCGAAAATGGCAAATCGGCCGCGCTCGTATACGCAGTGTCGTAACCCGCACTCAGCGACACCGTTGGCCAGTGGCCTGAACGCGCTACGCGTACGTTCTGCCCAGCCGCGTCCACCCGGGCCTGGCCGGCCACGATATCGGCGCGCTGCGCGTACGCGCGCGTCAACAGGCTGGGGAGATCAAGCTCGGTCGTCGCGGGATAGAGCGATCCGAAGGCCGGCGCCTCGAACTCATAGGTGCCGTGCGGATCGAGCTGCAGAGTCTGCATCAGGTCGACTTCGGCGAGCTTGGTGGCTCGTTCGCCATTCACCACCGCGAGCTTCGCGCTCGCGACACTGGCCTGCTGCTGGTAGAGATCGGCTATCGTGCGAGCACCGGCATCGACGTAGGTCTGGATCTGCTGCCCGAGTGCGGCCTGCGCCGATAGGTTCTCACGCTGCACCTGCAGCTGTTCCTGCTGCGAGATCAGGACGAGGTAGTTGGTCGCAACGGTGAAAGCGATCGTCTCCCGCGAGCGCTGCAAGTCGAGGGTGCTGGCGTCGCGATTGAATTCGGCAGCTTTGAGCGTCGCAGTATTGCCAAAGCCATCGAACAGCACCACGCCCGATGAAACTCCGATCGTGGCATTGGTCGTGTTCTGATCGACGATGCGGCCCTCGTCGGAATCGAAATTCCGGCCATAGCTCTCACTGCCCCGTACCGCGACCTGCAAGTCGGGGAGAAACTGCTGGCGCGCTGCTTTCACGTCGACCTGGCCGAGCTCTGCGGCGTTCTCGGCCTGCTTGAGCGTGCCGTTCTGGTCGAGCGCGATGCGGATCGCTTCCTGGAAAGTGATCACGCGCGTGTCCTGCGCGCTGGCCGAGGCGCCACACACCAGCATCACGGCCACGATGATCGTGGTGAAGGCCCTATTCATAGCGCAGTGCCTGGATGGGATTGAGTGACGCGGCCTGCCTGGCGGGGTAGAAACCAAAGAACACGCCGACCGCTGCGGAAAATCCGACCGCCATCAGCACCGCACCCGGGGGCGTAATCGTGTTCCAGCCCGTGAGCCGTCCCAGCACGGCAGCGCCGATAAAGCCGAGCACGATGCCGATCAGGCCGCCAAAGAGACTCAACACCACGCTTTCGACCAGGAACTGCGTCAGCACGTCCGAGCCACGTGCCCCGATCGCCATGCGAATGCCGATCTCGCGTGTGCGCTCGGTGACCGACACCAGCATGATGTTCATGATGCCGATGCCGCCGACGAGCAGGGAAATCGAGGCCACCGCCGCGAGCAGTGCGGACATTACCTTCGTTGTCCCCTGCGCGACCTCCGCGAGCTCGTCCTGGTTGCGGATCGTGAAGTCGTCGTCCTCGCCGTCGGCGATCTTGTGCGACTCGCGCATGATGGCGCGCATCTCGTCCATCGCTCCGGGGATGTCCTCGGGCGAAGACGTGTTAGCGAGAATCATGCCGATGCGCACGTTGTTGTTGAGGCGCGCCTGCGCGGTCGTGTAGGGCACGATGATCACATCGTCCTGGTCCTGGCCGCCGAACTGCTGACCCTTCGTCGCCAGCACGCCGATGATCTTGAAGGGTACGTCACGAACCTGGATCTGCTGGCCGACCGGATCCATCCCGGGATAGAGATTCTGCGCCACCGTGTTGCCAATCACCGCCACCTTGCGCATCGCGCGCTGGTCGCTGTCGCTGAAGAACATGCCCGACGACACCGGCCAGTCGCGGATCGTCTGGAAGTCAGTGGACACGCCATTCACACGGGTGCGCCAGTTGCCCTGCGCGCTGATCGCCTGCGTACCGGTGAACGTCACCGGCGACACCGCCGCGAGCAGGGTCGATTCGCGCTTCAACTTTTCAGCATCCTGTAACGTCAGGCGGTTGAAAGTCCCGGCGCCCTGGCTCACCCCGCCCTGCCCGCTCGCGCCCGGCATGATGAAGATCATGTTGGTGCCAAGGTTGCTCACCTGCTTTTGAATCGTCGATTGCGCGCCGCTGCCGATCGCCACCATGACGATCACCGCAGCAACACCGATCATGATGCCAAGCATGGTAAGGAACATGCGCAACTTGTTCTTGAGGATGCTCTGGATTGCAACCTTGATGAGGGCGGATTTCCTCATGACGCCGACCCGTTCTCTGCATCAAGTGTTCGCAGGTCCTCGGCTGCGCGGCCGCGGTTGGGGATCGCGGCGTCGCGGATGATGTGACCGTCGCGCATCTCAACGACGCGCCGGGCATAACGTGCGATGTCGGGCTCATGGGTCACGACCAGCACCGTAATGCCCTGGTCGTTGAGCTCCTGGAAAAGGGCCATGATTTCGATCGATGTCCGGCTGTCGAGATTGCCGGTGGGCTCATCCGCCAGGAGCAACGCCGGCTTGGTCACGAGGGCGCGGGCGATGGCAACGCGTTGCTGCTGACCGCCCGAGAGTTCGCTCGGCTGATGCTCTGCTCGCTCGGCGAGGCCGACGCGCGTCAACGCCTCGGCAGCAAGTGCACCCGTATCGAGGTTGCGACCGGTGCGATCGTAGAGCAGTGGCAACTCGACGTTTTCGAGTGCGGTAGTACGCGCCAGGAGATTGAAGCCCTGGAACACGAAACCTAGTTTCTGATTGCGCAGATCCGCGAGCGTATTGCTTCCCAAGCCGTTCACGCGCACGCCATCGAGAAAGTACTCGCCACTGGTCGGCGCATCGAGGCAGCCCAGGAGGTTCATCAGGGTGGATTTGCCGGAGCCGGACGCGCCCATGACCGCGAGCATCTCGCCGCTCTCGACCTTGAGATCGATGCCGCGCAGCGCGTGCACCTCGTTGTGGCCCATTTGATAGACCTTGGTGACGCCCTCGACCCGGATGACTTCCGCGCTCACGCCGTGCCTCAAAAGCCGCCGGGCCGACGCGGCGGAGTCGGTGTCTGTGGCTGGAATGGACTCGATGCCGCGTTCGTTGGTGCGGTCTGCGTAACGCCGACGATGATCTGCATGCCTTCCTTGAGACTGTCGCTCTTCACTTCGGTGCGTTGTCCATCGGAAAGACCCGTGTGTGCGCGCGCGACGGCAAGCTTGCCCTGGTCATCGAGATACCAGAGCATCGCCACGTTGCGTGGGCGCCCCGCGGCCGCAGCATTGCGGGACCCTGCGCCGGCGCCGTTTCGACTCGCGCCCCCCTCGCCCGGTTGCTGCCCCTGTTGATTCCAACTGCCCCGCGAAGCGGCATCGCCTTCGCCTTGCGAAGCGGTTCGCTTACGCAACTGCTCGCGCATCTGCTCGGTCGGGCGAAAGCGCAGGGCGGCGTTGGGTACGAGTAGAACGTCCTTGGCCGAACCCGTCAGGAAGTCGATCGTCGCGGTCATTCCCGGCAGCAGCTTGCCGTTCGCATTGGTCACGCTCACCACCACCGTGTAATTGACGACGTTTTCCGTAGTCTTCGATTGCAGTCTCACCTGCTTCACGCTACCGGTGAAGGTCTCGTTCGGATACGCCTGCACGGTGAAGCGCGCTGACTGCCCTTCGTGGATCGCGCCAATGTCACTTTCGTCCACCGACGCGAGGATCTGCATCTGCGCCAGGTCATTGGCGATCAGGAACAATTGCGGCGCCGAGAGGCTCGCAGCCACCGTTTGTCCGACGTCCACATCGCGCTCCACCACCACACCGTCGATCGGCGCATAGATGTTGGTGTAGGCGAGATTCTGCCGTGCGCGCTCGAGCGTGACCTGCGCCGATTTGACGTTCGCGAGCGCGACGTCGTAAGCGTACTTGGCCGTGTTGAAATCGATCTCGGTGAGCACCTTGCGTTCGAACAGCAGCTTGTTGCGCTCATATTCGCGCCGCGTCTGCTCGAGCTGCGCCTGGTTGCGCTCCAGGCCGGCCTGCGCATCGCGCACGGTCTGCTCGAGCAACAGCGGGTCGATCTGGGCAATCAATTCGCCCTTCTTCACCCGATCGTTGAAGTCGGCATGAATGGCGACGACCTTGCCCGAGACTTGTGTGCCCACCACCACCGTCGTGACGGCGCTCAGGGTGCCGGTGGATGACACCGTCGCTTCGAGGTCATCGCGCTCCACGGTAGCAAAGCGATACTCGGCCGCATCGCTCTTGCGTGCACCGGATATCAACCAGGCGCCCACCGCAAGCGCCAACGCGCCACCGGCTGCCATGATGATGTGTGATCGCTTCATGATTCCTGTGGGGCGCATCGTAGCAAAGCGCGGCCAGCAGCCATTGGTGGCTGTCATGGCCTGCACGCGCATGTCTTGAATTGTCACCTTGACGGCACGAACCGCCGGCAAGCGCCCATTCGTGCCCCTGGGGTGCACTTGGTGCGTTCCCGCGTGCAGATGGGAGCATAGACTTTGCGATGACGTGCACCTTGTCCCTATGCTTCACTTCGCAACCGCAAACTACGAGGTGCCTTTTTCGTGGATGCGACGAGCTCACCGTCGCCGAGTTCCGTGCCTGGCGGCTCACCAACGGTCGAACGGCTGACATTTCGCCGCGTCGACCTGCTGTTGATCTTTGGTTTCTGGACGCTGATCGCACTGCTGACTGCCGCCAATGCGCTGCTCGATCCGCGCGGTCGCAACCCGCTCACCGTCTTCAGCGGCGCCCCGTTCCTGCTTGCCTTTACTTCTTCCTATCTGTGGGCGCTGCTTACGCCGCTCATTTTCTGGATGGTCAGCCGCTTCACACTGGAGCGCGGCAATTGGGTTTGGCGACTGCTGCTGTTTTTCCTCGTCGGCATCGTGGTGGCAATCTTTGTGGACATCAGCGTCGGCTGGATACGGGTGAATGTTCTTCACATCCTGCCGCGGCGGCCAATGAGCGACGCGGCGCCGATCGCACGCATTACCCGCTTCTGGTTCGTCAATGAATTCCTGGTGTATATCACCGTCGTCGCAGCGGGGTTCGCGCGCGATTATTTCCTGCGCTATCGGGCGCGCCGGGAGGAGGCCATTCGCCTGCAGGCGCACGCCGCGCAACTGCAGGCGCAGCTGTCGGATGCCCGACTTGCTGCGCTTCGCACCCAGCTCGATCCTCACTTCCTGTTCAATACTTTGCACGCGGTTTCCGCACTGGTGGAGCACGATCCGCGCGGGGTACGCCGCATGATCGCGCGTTTGAGCGAGTTGCTGCGCAATACGCTCGAGGGTGCCGAAGAGCCCGAGATACCGCTCGACCAGGAGCTGGCGCTTCTGAAGCGGTACCTCGAAATCATGGAAATCCGCTTTCGCGGGCGGCTCGAGGTCGACATCCAGGTCGATGCCGAGGTGGGTAATGCGCTGGTACCCAACCTCATCCTGCAACCGTTGGCGGAAAACGCGATCAAGCATGGCGTCAGCAAGATCGACGGCACGGGTCGAATCGAGATTCGTGCTGCGCGTGAGAATGATCGACTGATCCTGTGCGTGCGCGACAACGGTCCTGGTCCCATTAACCAATCAGCCAGTGAAGGCGTCGGATTGCGCAACACGCGCGAGCGGCTGCAGCAGCTCTACGGAACCGAGCAGAGCGCGACCTTGCGTGAGGCAGAAGGTGGCGGCGTGATCGCAGAGGTCATCATCCCGTACCATACGCGCGTGGATCTGTCGGGCACGCGCACAGCCGCGCGTGCCGGAGGATATGGTCGGTGAGCGAGCGCAAGCCGCTTAAGGATTCTCTGCACAGGTTTCATGAGCGCGACCGTGCCTCCGCAAGCTTCTGGCTAGGCGCGAGGCGCAGTCGATATGTCGATATCGACAAGACTCGCAACGACGCCAGAAGCTTGCCGAGGCCGGTCCCGTACGGGTTGCGCCGCGAACGGGCACCTGCGTCGTTGCATCGCTTGCCAATGGAAACAACCATTGGCTGCACGGTGCGCCTAGCATCTGCACCGTTGGCGACGCAACGCGCTCCATGAAACCTGTGCAGAGAATCCTTAGGGTTCTGATCGCCGATGATGAAATGCTCGCTCGCCAGCGGCTGCAGGACCTGCTGTCGCGCGAGAAAGCCGTCGAGATCGTCGGCCAGATCGACAACGGTGAGGCCGCAGTTGCCGCGATCGAAGCTCTCAAGCCCGACCTCGTATTCCTCGACGTGCAGATGCCCGGCAAGACGGGGGTCGAGGTAGCGCGAGCGATCGGCGTCGACAGGATGCCTGCCACGATCTTCGTCACCGCCTACGATCATTACGCGCTCAAGGCCTTCGAGCTCGCAGCGGTCGATTATCTCGTCAAGCCCTTCGATGACGAGCGCTTCGAGCAGGCCTTCAGGCGCGCACGACGCATGATTGAGCTACAGGAAGTGGATCGGCTGTCGGAGCACCTGTTGGCGCTGCTGCAGGGCGCCCAACGCGAGACAGCACCGGGTGCAGCCACCTCGAATTACCTGCAGCGCATTCCAGTCGAGTCACGCGGCCAGGTGCGCGTCGTCGCCGTGGAGCAGGTCGAATACATTGCCGCTAGCGGCCCATACGCGGAGTTGCATGTTGGAGAGAAGACCTACGTGATCCGCGAGCGCATGCAGAGTCTCGAGGAGCAACTGGATCCAGCGCAGTTCTTTCGCATCCACAGATCATCGATCGTGCGACTCGATCAGGTCGATGCACTTCTACGCGATCCTGGCGGCGACTATGCAGTGCGGCTGAAGTCCGGCATAAAACTCGACGTCAGCCGCAACCGGGTCGAGCAACTCGAGAAGTGGATGGGCCTCCAGACCTGACGAGATCACGCATCGAGGCCCAGCCGCAAAATCGCTCGCGCTTGTAAAAACTCCACAGAACTCTCCTTGCCCCCTGGTGCCTGAACCAGTGAGTCTGTTGGTGCAGTCACCAACTTGGCGAAGGAGCGGCGACTTTGAATTCCGAACAGGGACGGTTCTTCTCGCGCGTCTTGCTACCAATTCTATCCACCTGCGCCCTGGCCGGCCTTGCAGGCTGCGGCGGCGAAGCGCAACTGCGGCCCGATGACGGCACGGGTCCAAATCCCAAGCTGCCGGAGCCCCGAAAGCAATTGATTCCCCTGGTCGAGATCGCACCGGCGACCGGCTGGGGTTCGGGTGAGAAGCCTGCATCCGCCGATGGCACAGCGGTCGCGCCGTTTGCCGACAAGCTCGATCATCCGCGTTGGCTCTACCTGCTGCCGAATGGCGACGTGCTGGTTGCCGAGACCAACGCACCGCCCCGGCCCGAAAACGACAAAGGCATCAAGGCCTTCTTCATGAAGAAGGCGATGGCAAAAGTGGGAGCCGGTACGCCGAGCGCCAATCGGATCACGTTGCTAAGGGACACCAATGGCGACGGCGTCGCGGACCAGCGCTCGGTATTTCTCTCGGGCCTCAACTCGCCGTTCGGCATGACGCTTGTTGGTAACGATTTCTACGTCGCGGACACGGACGCGCTGTTGCGATTCCCGTACACGGTCGGGCAGACACAAATCACCGCTGCTCCGAGCAAGGTGACGGATCTGCCCGGCGGTGCGCGCAACCACCACTGGACCAAGAACGTCATCGCGAGCAAGGATGGCAGCAAGCTCTATGTAACTGTCGGCTCGAACAGCAACGTCGCCGAGCACGGCATGGATCAGGAGGAAGAGCGCGCGGCGATCTGGGAAGTCGACCCGAAGTCGGGCAAGCATCGCGTCTTTGCATCGGGTCTGCGAAATCCGAACGGCATGGCCTGGGAACCCACGAGTGGCGCCTTGTGGACCGCGGTGAACGAGCGCGATGAGATCGGCAGCGACCTGGTTCCCGACTACATCACGTCAGTGCGCGATGGTGGTTTCTATGGCTGGCCGTACAGCTACTACGGAAACCACGTCGACGAGCGGGTAAAACCGCAAAATCCTGACCTGGTCGCCAAGGCTTTGAAGCCCGACTACGCGGTCGGACCGCACACCGCCTCACTGGGACTCACGTCTTCGCGCAATGCGAAGCTTCCGTCACAGTTCGAGCACGGAATGTTCATCGGCCAGCACGGCTCGTGGAACCGCAAGCCCCTGAGCGGGTACAAGGTGATCTTCGTGCCCTTCAGCAACGGCACTCCATCGGGAGAGCCCATCGATGTCTTGACCGGATTTGTCGACGCGGATGGCAATGCACGTGGCCGCCCGGTCGGAGTCACAATCGATAAGCAAGGTGCGTTGCTGGTGGCAGACGACGTCGGCAACGTGATCTGGCGTGTCACGGCCGCATCAGGAGCGCGCCAGGCCGCAGCGTCAGAGCCGAATCAGGACTGAGTGTCGGCGGCTCATGCCCCACCCACGCGGTGCGCATTGAGGAACCGCATGGCCACCGCAAAATCGCCGCGACCAAAGTGCCACCGGGAAAGTAATCACCACGGATATTCGCTTCCGTCGTGGTGGAAGAACTTGCCACTGTCCGCGAGCGTGATTTTGTCGATCACCCGCCGCATGTTCGTCACACTTTTTTCAGGAGTGATGTTTGCGTTTGGGCCGCCCATATCGGTTTTCACCCAGCCCGGGTTGAGCACGACGCAGATGACCCCATCGCGCTTCAGATCGACGGCAAGACTGCGCATCAGCATGTTGACCGCGGCTTTGGACGTTCGATAGGCGATCCAGCCCCCGGACGTGTTGTCGGCGAGTGAGCCCATGCCGCTCGTAATGGTCACCACCAGCTTGCGTTCACTACGGCTGAGGCTATCGATGAACGCCTCGGTCACGCGCATAGGCCCCATCGTGTTGACATCGAGAACTTCGGCCCAGGAGTCGTAGTCCATGTCGCCGATCCGCTGGCCCGATTTGCCCATGATGCCGGCGCTGTTGATGAGCACATCGATCGGCCGCTCACCGAGAGTCGCGGCGGCACGTCGGATGCTCTGCATGTCGGTGACATCCATCGCGAACACATCGATGCGCCGTTCCGCAGCCCGCGCCAGCCCCTGAAGCTCATCCGCAGCCGCAGGATCGCGGCATGCTGCGAGTACGTGCCAGCCGTCCGCCGCGTACTGGCGGACAAACTCGAGCCCTATTCCCCGGCTCGCGCTGGTGATAAGAACTGAGTGCACTGCCATTACCTCCTCGGTCCCTGGAACCGATCAGCCCAGGTTCTCATCGAACCACCGATACCCATAGTAGAGCCCGAATCCGCCACAAACCGCGCTCAGAATGATCGCCATCCATAATGCAACATGCGCGCCAAGCCACCAGCCGAGCGAGCCCAGCAGGAATGCGCAGAGCCAGCCGATGATGGTTCGCATCGAAGCTGAATGTTCCGGGTGTTGGCTGAGAACGGATTCTGCGCGCCGCACTTTGCAAGCGCTATCCTTCGGTTCATGAGAATCTACGAGTTGGTTCCTGCGCGCGTTGCCGACGCCCGACGGATCGCAGCGATGTCACGCGAGCTCATCGAGATGGGCCTGAATCCGACTTGGCCTGAGGCGCGCGTGGCCGCTCACATTCACCACCGCGAGAGTGTCGTGCTTATTGGGCGCACTGGGTGGGAGGTGGGCGGATTCGCGATCATGCAGTTCGGCGAGCACACGGCCCATCTCAACTTGCTGGCCGTCGCCCCAATACACCAGCGTCGCGGAGTTGGACGGCAACTGATGGGGTGGCTGGAGGAGTCCGCGCTCACTGCAGGGACTTTCGGCATTACGCTCGAGCTGCGCGCCACCAATGCGGTGGGTTACGCGTTCTATACGGCGCTCGGGTACCGCGAAATCGAACGCGTTACCGGCTACTACGCGCGCACCGAGGATGCGATCCGCATGGCGCGCGACGTGCGACCAGGTCATGTCTATTCGCAGAGGAACACAACATGCGCGCGCTGATTCGGCCATTGGTTTGCTTGATGTATCTCTCGTTGGCTTGCGTTCACCTGTCCGCCGCTGTTGCGGCGGACGCGCCGGAGTCACCCCGGCAGATCGGCGACCTGGTTAAATCGGCACGCGACCAGATCAGCCTGATCCGCAACGAACTCGAGCAGATCGATCGTGACCTCGGCAGTACGGGCAACGCTTCGAGATCCGCTCCAGGTGCGACCGGTGCCGCAGGTGCGGCGGGCGCGACAGAGGGCTTCTGGAGCGGTCACGCGCGGTATTCGGAATTGAAACGCCAGGCCGAAACGCTGGCCGATATCGGCAATGACGTCGCGCGCTTCACCTCGAAGTGCGTTGGCGAGGCACAAGAGGTCGCGGGCAAGTTTCGCTCACAGACGAGTCGACTGCGCAGCAACGTTGGTCAGCTGGAATCGGCTAGCGCGTCGATGGCGGAAATGTCGATCAGCAAGATGCGACGCGATCTCGATGCAATCGAGAACCAGCTGCAGAGCGTGGCCGGCATGGGGGGAAGCTGCGGTAATTAACTGAAGCGCCCGCCACTAGAGACCTGAGGAGCGCGCCCGCGCAGTCCCGGTCCTGCGTCGACGCTAGGGCCGGCCGCCAAGCAGACGAGCGGGCAGGTGGATGATCGCACGCAGCAACTCGAAGACGCCCTCGACGGCAATGCCGACGAGCCGAAACGGCAACGCCAGCAGCCACACAATCGGCCAGAGCACGAGGGCCAGCAACGCGATTGGCCAGCAGAGTACCAGCAGCACGAGCCAGAGCAGGAATTTCATCACTTCACCTCAGCGCTAGCGTACCGCGCGCGGCCTGCGACGAAAAGCACCGCGCCCGGCAAGCGCAAGGAGACCATCATGATCATCGGCGCGCATTCGATCATCTACAGCACCAACGCCGAAGCGGACCGCGCGTTCTTGCGCGATGTGCTCAGGCTGAGTCACGTAGACGTGGGTGAAGGTTGGCTCATTTTTGGCCTGCCGCCGGCAGAAGTGGCGGTACATCCATCGAGCAACAACGACGTTCACGAGTTCTACCTGATGTGTGATGACGTACACGGCCTGGTCAGTGAAATGCAGCTGCACGGGGTCTCGTGCGCTGCGGTCGAGGACCTGGGCTGGGGCGTGCGCACGCACGTCATGCTCCCGGGCGGCGGCCAGCTCGGAATCTATCAACCTCGCCATGCACGACCGCGGACGATGGGCGCGAAGGCAGCGGTCAAGCGTGCACGAAGGCGAACGGTCCGTCGCGTTACCAAGTCAAAGACAAAGAGCGCTCGCTCGCGCGGTGCACGCAAGAAGTAGAGCGCCTGCTAGGCGCTGGGCGGGACGAAATCGAGTCGCGTCGACTTGAACTCCGGCAGCGCTTCGCAACGCGCGGCCAGCGTACGCAGCGCTGGATATGAACCCGGCACAAGGGTCGCGCCCAATGCCTGATTCACGAATGTAAAGCCACAACTCACGACTATGTCGGCCTGCGTCATGCGCTCACCCAGAAGCCATGGACCGCCGCGTTCCTGGACAGCGTGCCGTTCCAGTTCCGCCCATGCCGCGTGCATCTGGCTGCGACAGCGCTCCACCCATGGCTCGTGGCGCTTCTCCGCCGGACGAAAAGCCAGCTCGTAGAGCTGTTCCCTGGCCTTGTCACTCGCCCCACTCGTGATTGCGATCAGGCGTAACGCCGTGCGTCGGTCGCGTCCGGTACGTGGCAGCAGCGCGCGCTCCGGGCCCGCCCGCTCATCGAGATAGTCGAGGATCGCACTGGTTTCCATCAGCGCTTCGCCATCGTCGAGCACCAGTGTCGGTACCCGGCCCAGCGGGTTGTAGCGGCGAATGCGCTCGAAATCCTTGCCCACGGACCAATCGGCGTGCTCGAAAGGGATGTCGAGCAGTTTCATGCTGATCGCCACGGGACGCACGAACGGCGAATCGAACATTCCGATCAGCATCATGGGTGCTCTCCGGGAATCGTTCAGCGTGGCTCGATCGCGATTTCCGCGGTCACCGAGTTCGCGATGTAGCAGGATTCGTGCGCGCGATGATGGAGATCCGCAAGCTGGTCGACAGCAGGCGCGTTGTCAGCCCAGCTGATGCGTGGTCGAAGCCTGACTTTCAACACGGCAACGGCACCGGATGCATTCTTGCCGGTCTCGCCCACCGCCTCATCTTCATAACGGTCCACGATGAAGCCCGCCTTGGCGGCATAAAACAGGAAGTACAGCATGTGACACGACGAGAGGGAGGCAACGAAGGCCTCTTCCGGATCGACCGCATCCTGCCTCGACAGCGGCAGAGGCACAACGCCAGGAGAGCTCGAGGCCGGCACGACTGTGCCGCCGTCGAAGCGCCATTCGTGCGCCCGCGAATACTTGTTGTCCTTGAAGTTCGCGCCCGCTGGGCGTTCCCAGATTACGGTTGCTGAATGCGCGCTCATACTTGCCTCCTGCCAGCCTCTGGCGGGGATGCGAGCCTAGCACGCAGCCACCCAGCGTTCAGGCTGAATTAAGGCACCGCGAGTAGACTCGTCCCCATGGCGAGGCTTCGTGCAGCTGCTTTTTCTTTGGCCTTGGTCATCTCCGGTACCGGCCTGGCCCAGGAAGCGGATTACGCCCCGGAGGCGGACCCGCCCAGTCGCGTCGCGCGAATAAGTTACATCCAGGGTCAGGTCTCCGTGCAGCCGGCCGATAGCGGCGTACCGGAAGAAGCCGTCCTCAACCGGCCGCTCACGATCAGCGACCGGCTTACCACCGACTACGGCTCCAGGGCGGAGCTCAGCGTAGGCACTGCCGCATTACGCGTCGACGAGCTCAGCGACCTCACGATCGACAACCTCGACCTGGATATCGCGCAGATCGCCTTGAACTCGGGGACGCTCGGCATCCACGTTCGCGAGCTGCGCGAGAGCGAGACATTCGAGATCGATACGCCGAACGCTACGGTGCGACTGCTGCGCCCCGGCGACTATCGAGTCGAAGCCGACGCGCAGGGCGGCACCGCTTTGATGGTGCGTTCCGGTGACGCAGAGCTCGACAACGGCAATGGCCCGATTCGGCTGCGCGATGGACAGCGCGTGCGTCTTGCAGCGGGTGACCAGTACGCCGATGTAATGAATCTGACCATGCAGGACGCGTTCGATGAATGGTGCATCGAGCGTGAGCGCGGCATCGCTGAAGCAGAGGCGACCCGGTACGTCTCGCGCGACGTGGTGGGATACGAGGACCTCGACACCTACGGAAACTGGTACTCCGAGCCAGGTTACGGCCATGTCTGGGCGCCGACGATCGTCTACGCCGGCTGGGCACCCTATCGCTTCGGACGCTGGACCTGGATTTCGCCCTGGGGTTGGACTTGGGTCGATCGTGCGCCATGGGGGTTTGCACCCTTCCACTATGGACGTTGGGCCCATCTCAACAACCGTTGGTGCTGGGTGCCGGGGCCCCGCTTTCATCGACCGGTCTGGGCACCGGGCCTGGTGGCCTGGCAGAGAGGTCCGGGCCTCGGCAATCCGAACACTCGACCGGTGAGCTGGATTCCGCTCGGGCCGCGTGATGTCTACGTGCCGTCGAAGAACGTCAGTCCGCGTTATCTTAGAAACGTAAACGTCGCGAACACGGCGATCACCAACAATGCGCTACTTACGAACATCGCCAAGAATCGCGTGCGCGACATTCGCTACGCGAATCGTGACATCCCCGGTGCAGTAACGACGGTGCCACGCACGGCATTCAACACCCCGCGTCCGGGCCCGAAACCGGTGTGGAGCGGGGATTTCAAGGACAATGCAAGGCTACAGCGCGGACCGGACAGGTCACAGCCACAACCACGCCCCGATCATAACCAGGGCACGTGGCGCGATCCGCGGTCTCAATCCGGGTCAGCGATCAATACGGCACCGCCGACCGCATTGGCGCCCGTAAATACCGGCCGGCGCACTGGCGATGGGCGAATGACCGTGCCGCGCGTACCTACGGACCGACGCCAGATCCAAAGCGACGGTAGCTGGAACCGCACCGATGGACAGGGGGCCTCGTTTGCGCGGCCGACAACGCAGCGGCCAGTCAGCGAACCTCCTCGCGAGCAGACCGACAGAGCCATCAAGACGCTGGTCCCGCCCCCTGCCATCCGGGTTGCACCAAACTCCTCCGCCGACCGTGCGAACTCTCCGGGTGACCGGGCGGTGTCGATGCCACAGAGAAACGAGTCATCCGGATCGAATCGCAGTGGCAACTCCAGCAGTAGCGGCGATCAAGGCCGAAGTGCTGGGTTTGCGAACCGCGCCGACTCTGCAGCGCCGCGCGGGCAGCTCAGCCGGCCACAACCAAACTTCAATCGTCCCTAAGCGAGCTTTAGCGCTGGCGCACCCCCGACCAGGGCGAGTGCGCGTGGCATCTAAGCCCCCACGCCCATCATGCGGCGTGCGATCTTGAGCACGCCGATGATGCCAACCGCTACGGCTCCGAAGATGATGATTTCGAACGGCCAGAGATTGTGCGAGGTCGGGTCGCGCGCGGTGTCGACGAGAATCCGTAGCACCGCGAATGCAATGACTGCCGCAGGAATCGCCGCTGCGATCTTCCAGCCACCGCGCCACTTCCAGACGCTCCACAATGGAATGCCAATGCCCGCGACGAGCAGCACGAGCATGAACAACATGAATCCACTCACGAGGGCAGCGCCACCCACGGAAACGGGTTCGTTGGCGCGCCGCTGCGCATCCTCATGCATGCGTGCCGCTTCGGCAGCGATCAGTTCGTCGACCCAGGCCGCTCGGGGCTCGGGGGCCGCGCTGGCCTGTGTCCAGCGCAGTTGCACCGGCTGGCTCGCCAGCACCCATTCGCGATACGGCTTGCCGCCACCTGCCTTGATACGAATCTCATCGACGGCGCCGGCATCGATCAGTTCGAACCAGCCGAGCGCTTCGCCCGAACCGAGGTACGCCGACGAAGCGTTCGACATCGCCCGCTCCACTTCCTTGCCATTCAGAAATGGGCGCGCCCAGAGGCTGACCGGTTCGTCCGTCGAGTATTCGATGCGCACATAGAATGACTGGCCGTGACCGAGCGTCGCGCTGGTCGACGGCTGCGTCTCCAGGATGCGCGCGCTCGAGACTGCTAGCGCGCTCGTTGAGCTGCCCAGCGACAGCAGCACTAAGACGGGCACTAAGACCAGTCGCCTGATAGCCGATTTCACTGGCACCTCGAACTAATGACGCGAAATGCACTGGCGATGATGCTCAGCGGGTGTGATCGATTCGGTGACCGGGGTCACAGTGTGGGTGGGGTTGAGGCTCGTGTGCAGGCACATACGTGCCCTACGCGGACGCTGGTTCTCCGCCGATCACGGAGAACCAGCTCAGCGGCAAAGGCTCACTTCGGCTGCGGAACGATGCGTAGGTAAGGTCTTGGCGCCTTCCAGCCTTGGGGATAAATCTTCTTCGCTTCCTCGTCCGAGACCGAGCCGGCAATGATCACATCCTCGCCCTGCTTCCAGTTCACCGGCGTCGCGACGCGGTGCTTCGCGGTCAGCTGCAGCGAGTCGATCACGCGCAAGACCTCGTCGAAGTTACGACCGGTCGTCATCGGGTAAGCAATGATCAGTTTGATCTTCTTGTCCGGCCCAACGACGATCACATTACGCACCGTCTGATTATCGGCAGGCGTGCGTCCCGACGAAGTACCAGCCGTTTCTGCAGGCAGCATCTCGTAAAGCTTGGCCACCTTGAGGTCGGAGTCACCGATCAACGGGTAGTTGGGCGCATGGCCCTGTGTCTCCTTGATATCCGCCGCCCATTTTGCGTGGCTGTCGACCGGATCGACGCTCAGCCCGATGACCTTGACGTTGCGGCGGTCGAATTCCGGCTTGAGCTTCGCCATGTAGCCGAGCTCGGTTGTACAGACCGGCGTGAAATCCTTGGGATGGGAGAACAGCACCGCCCAGGAGCTGCCGATCCAATCATGAAAGCGAAGGCGGCCTTCCGTGGTCTCAACCTCGAAATCAGGTGCGATATCGCCAATGCGCAGAGTCATGGTCCACCTCCATCTTCGATTGCCAGGCGCGTGAGTTTATTGCGGCCCGGACTGCGGGCGCTATTACCTTTGGTTCGGCGGGCCTCGCTTACGGTTATTGCACGCCGCGCCGCATCACTCCTACATTTCGGCGCTGGGCGTGAACCCGTGATCGCGCGCCAGGACGGCGGCCTGCGTACGCGTGCGCACGCCGAGCTTCTCGAATATCCGAGTGAGCGAATTGCGGACCGTCTTGTCACTGATGAAGAGCGCTGCGCCGATCTCGGAATTACTGCGCCCCGCGACGAGTGCAGCCAGGATGTCGCGCTCGCGCGCCGACAAACAGGCAAACAGCGGATCCTCGGCCCCCATGTCCTTCGGGCGGCCGGCGAAGTCGAGCACCACTTCCTTGAAGCGCCCCCAGGCGGGCTCATCCGCGAGCAGGATGTGGTTGCGTGAGTCCAGTTCTACGAACTCAGCGTTCGGGATCTCTGTGGCCAGCATCTTGCCCGCCGAAAACGGCACGACTTCGTCGTTGCGCGCATGCACGACTAGCGTGGGGACCCGAACCTGGGACAGCAAGGCTCGAACGTTGATGTCGGCGCGCGCAGTGAGGAGCCGCGTGGCCATCTCTGGCGACGTCGTACGCCGACACAGTTCGTTGAACCATACGATCTGCTCCGGCCGAGCCCCCGGCACGAATAGCGAGGTGAACAGTTGTCGGAAGACCGGATTGTCCTTGCCCCAGCCCAGCCGGGCGAGCTCGATCATGGCGCGATACCGGCGCAATCCGTCGGAGTCCTGGCGATGCGACCAGCCCACCGCATAGCCGCCATAGAGAATGAGCCGCGACACGCGCTCTCGATGGCGCACCGCATAACCGACCGACGCCGCGGCGCCCTGCGAAACACCTAGAAGCACGAATTGCTCTCCGGGATCGCTGGCTTCGATCACGGCCGCGAGGTCGTCGGTCGAGCGCTCCGTCGAGAGATCGGCGACCTCCCAGTCGGTCATGCCACAGCCGCGTTCGTCATAGCGAATGAGGCGGAAGTGGCTGCTCAGGAAGTCGATCCAGTGCCGCCATATCGGGCTCTCGAGGTCGTAGCTGAGGTGGCTCAACCAGTTCGAGGCCTTGATGAGCGGCGGGCCTTTGCCGGACGTAGCCCAGGCAACCCGTACGTTGTCATTCGTCCTCAGATAGCGAATTGATTGTTGCAACCGAGCGCCCTCCCCACGCGGAGTTTACCGCGCCCGCTGGGCTGCTACTGAGTCCGCCCCGTATGTCGGGACAAATCTCCCGGCCAAATCGGACGGTTGGGTAGCACGTCAGGACTTTCTTCCCTGTTTCTTTGGCCCCGGTTTCGCCATCCTGCGCGCCCACAGGACACCCCCCATTCAACTGGAGCGAAGGTCATGAATGCAGCAGCAGAGATGGTCCAAGGCACGATCGCCGGTCACATGGCGAATTCCGCGCGCTATGCGCGTTGCATCAATGCTTCCAAGCGTGTTCGCTGGGACATCGATGCTGACGTGATCCGCGGCCGTCATTTCGACCTGTCGCAGCGTTTCCTGCCGAACGGACTATCGAAGGTCGACGACCTCACCTTTCTCAGCGCGGCCGAAGCGCGCCTGCTCACGCAGGTGCAGGGCCGCACCTACGCGCTCCTGTTCGGACTCGTGGAACGTTTCATCAACGCCAAGATTCTCGAAATCAGCCGCGACCACTGGCTCGGCAACCAGACCGCCCTGCAGGCTCTGGTGCGCTTCAGCGACGAGGAGCTCAAGCACCAGGAACTGTTTCGACGCATCGAGGCGATGGTCGGCGAGGTCATGCCCAGCGGCTATCGGGCCGCGGCGGATCCGAATGCCATCGCCGAGTTTGTGCTCGGCAAGTCGACCTGGGCGGTGCTGGGCCTCACCTGTTTCATCGAGCTCTTCAGCCAGAAACACTACGTGGAGAGCATCGATACGGAAGACGACGTGTCGCCTCTGTGGAAGGACGTCTTCATGTACCACTGGCGGGAGGAGGCTCAGCACGCGATGCTCGACGAGCTCGAGTGGCAGCGCGAAGATGCGAAGCTCACGCCGGCCGAACGTGATCGCGCAGTCACCGACCTGATCGAACTGGTCGCGGGCGTCGATGGCTTGCTGCAAGGACAAGCCGCTGCGGATGTGGAGTACTTTGCGGCCATCGCCGGACGCGATTTCACGGCCGATGAGCGTCGTGCGCTCGACATCGGCGTGCTCAGGGCCTATCGCTGGCAGTACATCATCACCGGCGTACAGCATCCGCATTTCATGCGTTTGCTGACAGGTCTCACGACGTCGGAGCAGCTCGCACGCATCGTGCAGGCACTCACGCCGATCATGCAGGCCTGAGCGATCTCGCCGGTGAGCGACGTCGGATTCATTCGCGACCCACGCCCCGCCGGCGAGCTCCCGCCCGAGGAGTTTCGCCGGCTGGGGTATCGCGTCATCGACATGATGACCGACTACTTCCGTTCACTCGATACCCGACCGGTGATGCCGTCCCTGACCGCAACGCTGGTGCAGGCGCTTTTCGGATCCGATCGGCTGACACGGCGTGGCGAGCCTGCGGAGAACCTGCTCGATGACTGGGAAGGACGTGTTCTTCCCAACCTCACCGCGATCGGCTCACCGCGCCACTTCGTGTATGTGACCGGCTCCGGAACGATGATCGGCGCGCTGGCAGAAGCCCTTGCCGCGAGCGTCAATACCAATGCCGGTGGGTGGAAGCTCGGTCCCGCGGCCACGGAGATCGAGCGTCTGAGCGTACGCTGGCTGGCCGAACTTCTCGGCTATCCGCCCGATTGCGGCGGGATCTTTGTCTCCGGTGCGACGATGGCGAACTTCTCGGCGCTTCTCGTGGCGTTGCGCAATACGGCGGAATATGACTCGACCGCGGAAGGGCTGCAGAGCGAGGCGCGCGACGGACGGTTCCTTCTCTACATGTCGGATCACGAAGGGCACTGCTCGGTTATCCGCGTGGCGGACATGCTCAATCTTGGACGCAATGCGGTGCGCCTCGTGCCGAGCCGAAGTGATTTTTCGCTCGATTGCACGGCGCTGCGGAGGATGCTCGATGAGGACATCGCGCGCGGCGATCGACCCTTCTGCGTCGTCGCCCAGATCGGCTCGGTGAATGTCGGTTGCATCGATCCCTTAGCGGAGCTTGCGGACCTCTGCGCCGAATACGGCCTCTGGCTGCACGGTGACGGCGCTTGCGGCGCAGCCGGCGCCATGCTGCCCGAGCTGCAAGAGCACTTCCGTGGCATCGAACGACTCGACTCCCTGACCTTCGATCCACACAAGTGGTTCGCCGTGCCGTACGACGCCGGCTGTCTGCTGGTGCGCGATGCGGAAAAACTGCGGCGCACGTTTTCACTCACCGCGCCCTACCTGCGCGGTCTGCACCCCTCCGATTACCACGGCCTGGACTTCCTGGAATATGGCCCAGAGATGTCGCGTGGCTTTCGCGCGCTGAAAGTCTGGATGACCTTGCGCCACCTGGGGCTCGAGGGCCTGCGCAGCAACCTGAGGTCGGGAATCCAGCAGGCGCGCCACGCACACGAGCTGGTCACCGCGCATCCGGATTTCGAGGTGCTGCACGAGCCACTCCTGTACCTGTACTGCTTTCGCTATCGACCCCGTGATCTCGTCGGAGAAAACGCCGACGAGTACCTGGATCACCTCAATCAGCTGATCGCCGAGCAGATCCAGGTATCCGGACTGGCCTCGGTGATGACCACGAAGCTTCGCGGCCGCACGGTGCTGCGCCTTTCAATCTGCTCTCAGCGCACTACGCAGCGTGACATCGACAACGTGTTCGAAGCCCTGGCCATGATCGGTCGGCGTGCGCATCAGGAGCGCCACGTGGCGAGCCACAAAACGCTAAGAAACACTGAACCGGCGTTCAAACAGTCTGGCCGCTCTCCTGGACGGTACGCGCTAACGTAGCGCCCATCGGAAATCACATTGCAGCAGGAGAGCCATCATGTCGTTGCGTGAATATCACTTGCCGGAATCCGAATACCACCTTGACGGTCGCGTGGAAAGACTGGTTGAGACGCTGCGGGCGATCCGCACCAGGGCGCGGACGGCGGGCAGAAGCCTCGACGAGAAGCTTACGATCTACAACGCGATCCAGCTCAATGCTTACGGCGCGCCGGCGCGCGATCGCGATCCCTGCTTCTCCCTCTGATTCCCCCTGCCACAGCCGGAAGTCGGCTCGCTCAGCATGCATATCGCTGCAGTGGGGCGCCGACCTCCGGCTGGCTTAGGCAGCTCCCTAAACGCCTGTGTCAGCCTCACCATTGCGTGAGTGTCGAACTGGCAATACTCGAGAAGGGCACGCGCGATCTCGGCTCTTCTGCTGGCAGGCGTCAGAGGATTGATCGCCTCGAGGTAAGCGCGCTGCACAGCGTCTCCCTCTCGGACCTCCCCTAACACCTCGTAGCTCATTTCAGGCGCGACGGTTGGCAGCACCGCTTTGATCGACCAGCTTCCCTTCATTTGCGGGTGGTAGTAGTTGCGACGAAAGATCGGCAACAGATCGACGAGCCGAGGCTCGAGCGCACGTAAGGCCTCAGCGCAGTCGGGCACGAACTCCGCCAGAGTCTGAATGCAACGGCCCTCGTAGCCTGAGTACGAAATGATCGCGCCTTCCCTGCCGAGAACTTCCAGGAGATTGCGAGCGACACGTTCGACTGGAAGGTCGCCACTCAGATCCAGGTACTCGAAGTGCTCCATCGCCCCCGTTGGTCTTTCAACGTGAATCGACCACTGGAACGGAATCGCCTGCCGCGGGCGTGTGCCCGGCCAGATCGGCACCGCAAATTCGATCGTTTCGAAGTCCAGGTAGTAACGCGGATAGGGAACGGCACGCAGCTCGTTGCGCAGGGCTGGGCGGATGTCCGCTTGATTCGTAACTGTCGCCCGCCATACGCGCAGCTGTAACTCGCCGCTGATCTCCTCTTCCGGCACTTCACGCACATCCCGGTAGCCCCGCGATACGTATTCGTTGAGCTTGACCCCCAGTCTTGGCAGACCGGTGAGCGGGTATTCGGTTTGTGGCCAGCAATGCCCGATGAATGGGCACTCATGGGGCGTACGGCAATGAGTGCCGACCCCGATAGCGGGTTCAGGTCCGGAGAGCGTGCGCGTCGCCTCACGAACCCAAATCGCCACCTGCGGAACGAGCGGACTGGCGAGGTCGCCTACCGGTGTCTCGACCAGCAAGCCACGATAGTCGCCACTTCCCGGGTAGACGAATCTCGTGTTGAGGTACGCGACTGAGATGTCGCTCAGACTCACGCCCGCGCCGTTGATCACCCACTTCTGGATGGCGACATCAGGTGCATATTCCTCCTTGACGCGTCCACCCGCTTTTACTTCGATGAGACGCGTGCCCGCGGCGTTATATTCCAGCACGTCGGCGCGAATCAGAACTCCTTCGTGCCTGAAGGCCGCTTCGAAGAACACCTTGCTTCCCGCCTGCGGGGCGAGTGGGAATAGCAGGCCCTGGGCTTCATTGAATGCGCTCAACAGTGAGCGGTCCGCGGCCACAGCAGTCGTGCGCCCCTGTGCGTAGAGCAAGCGCGCAATTTCGCCCACGCGGTGGCCCGTCTCAAAGCCCTGGCGTGTCGCCTGCGAATACCGGGCGAGCTCCTGCCGGTGCACGCTCAACCACAGACGCTTCGGGCACTGCAGATAAGCAAGCAGTCTTGATTTCGAGAGGCGCACGATTTCGCGTCCGGTGGCTCGACGTCAATGGAGGGGTTGCCCTCCGATGGGGTATATAAGAGTCGGTTATGTCAATTGCCGCGTCGAACGATCCAGCCGTCGTAATGGCCTCCGAGCTGCTGAGCGAGTGCCGTGAAGCGTTTCGAAAGCGCACCGATCTCGTCGATCGACAAACGCATCGACTTGCGCGCATGCAGGCTCACGCCCGGATCCGTGCCTTCCTTCATCGGATGCGTATCGATGGCGAAACCCTCCGCACCAAGCTGTTGCGAAACGCTTTGCGCAGTCGCCTCGTCAGGCAGCGCCAGGAAAAAATCCAGCTCGTGCGGCTGAAATGGATCGAAGCCCTTTTCGCGCAGCTGTCGAATCAGCCTCGCATCGAAATCCTCGCGCCGTTCTGCGCGGCGCCGGCGCATCGTGAGATAGACGCGCAGGGCCGCCAGCGCCACGGCAGCCAGGATCAAGGTCAGCAGCCACTTCACCGCAATCTCCCCTTCCACGCTCGGGAGAGCGGACTTTACACAGCGTGTCTAGATGTGTCGAAGCGGGACGACGCCGGGATTGGGCCCGGATCGGTGTGAACCGCCGCATTGCCTTGCTCATGGGCCTCGCTGCTGGAGTGGCTGGCACCCTGCGCCAACTTGCCGCCGCTAAGCTTCCTGCAGCGCGGGACGACGACCCAGCAGTGGGAAGCTGCAACGTACGGCCGGGCCACATGCGTGCTGCCCCGGTCGGCGTCGGTTCTGAGTTCGCTGCGAGCGTCTTGGGTGGGAGCGGTGAGGGTCAACACTTTGTCGATGTCGAACAGGGCTGGACCCTCGAGCACGATAGTTTGCTCGCCCATCGCATCCGTGAGCCGCTCACCGGAACCATCCACGATGCATCCAGAGCGCACGGCACGGCGGTTCTCGGCATCGTGTGCGGAGCGAGCGCGACCGGCGGGTACGTCGGCCTCGCGCCGCGAGTCGCCAGCGTTCACGTCGCCTCCCGCGTCGAGAACGCCTATGACGCGATCAGCCGCGCGGTCGAAAAGCTCGTTGAATTGAACCACAACGACGCAGGAAGCGGCGGGGGTGTGCTGCTTCTCGAAACGCAGGCGCAGATACCCAGCCCGCAAGGAAACATGTGCAACCTGCCCATCGAAAGCCATCCGGAGCTGTTCGCGCTCATCCGTAGAGCGACACAGCTGGGCATCACAGTGATCGAGGCGGCGGGTAATGGCTGCGATGCGATCGTTCCGGAAACCGGAATCGATCTTGACGAGTATGCCGACGAAGGCGGCGTGAGGATTTTGCGGAGAAATTCTGCTCGTGGTGATTCAGGCGCCATCGTCGTTGGCGCCGCAAGGGCTGAAGTGCAAGACGGAAGGCATCGACGCGTCGCCTCGAGCAACTACGGCAGCCGCGTCGACTGTTACGCGTGGGGAGAGGCTGTAACCGCGCCCTATTCGACAGCCCATGCACCGTACGCCACTACAGCGTGCACCGCAGACTTTGGTGAAACCTCGGCTGCCGCCGCTATCATCGCGGGCGTTGCCCTGATCGTGCAGGGAGTCGTATCGCAAGCCGAGCCAGGTAGACGAGTCGTACCCCGCCGGCTGCGCGAGATTCTGGGTGACCCGGCGCTCGGCACCGGCTGCGTGATTGCCGAGGGACGGATCGGTGTGATGCCGGATCTGGCGAGAATCCTGACCCCGGGCGTGCTGGGCGTTACGTTGCGTCGGGCCCCGCACTTCCAGGCGGTCGCACGCGAATGAGGAAAATCTCCTCCGCATCGGGCGAGGCGCTGCCGTCGAGCCTGACGACCAGCTGATAGCGTCCCGGCTTGAGGAGCGCCGAGTCGGCAAAGACGCTGATGTACTGATCGGGTGCCGGACGCAGACCCTTGAGGACAGTGACGGGCACGGTCGCGCCTCCATCCTGAATCACCGACAGAGCGACGTTGTATTGCGTGCCAGTGCCACCAGTGGCTGCCGGGCGCACCCGGAGTTCGATCGCCTGCCGGGAATCTGGCAGAGCAAATTGCAAGTCGTAGTTGCCGCCGCGCAAGCGCTCGAGCGCATGCGTCTCGCCAGGACGCAGCTCTCTCCCGGATTCATCGACGAACGATCCAGCGGATGCAGCCAGCATCGAGGGCTCGGACATCAACGCCGTGCGTACCAACAGAAGGCCGATGGCGGCTAGAGGCACGAATGCGGCTGCAGCAAGGAATGTGGGTCGCTGGAAGAGAGGCTTCGCACCCAGGAGCTTCGGTAGCTCGCCTGAATCCTGCAGCTTGCCCAGCCCAACCTTCAGCCGCGCCGTAGCCTCGAGCTCCTCCGCAACTTCGGGGCTGCGCAACAGGTGCGTTTCGAACTCCTCACGCTCCTCCGCTGTGAGTTGATCGGCGAGATAGCGGCTGGCGATCACCGAATCATCCTTGAAGTTGTTCTTAACCCTCATGGCTGCAACCTCCAATAACCGTCATTCACATCAGCACCAGTACCGAAAACAGATCCGTCTTCCTCAGTCCGTGCGATTCGACCAGTTCGCGCAAGCGGCCACGCGCCCGATGCAGGATTTTGTCGAACTGCAGTGGCTCGAGGCCGAGCTCACGGCAGATGGATTCCTTGTCGACCTCTTCGAGATAGAAGCGCGTCAGGACCAGCCGGTCACGCGGCGTCGTCATACTGCGCAGCAGTCGCCGGACACGCGCGGCGATGCTTTCTTCGAGTGCATGGTCACGCGCCGAGTCCGGATCTATCAGCGCATCGAGCTGATCAGTAGTGGCACGCCTTTCCGGCCGCTCGCCGAGCTTGCGGCGCTGATTGCGCAGCAGGTTCATCGCGACCTGGAAGATGTAGCCCGCGATGAGCTCGGGACGCTCGATCTGCCCCGCCTGCCATTTTTCCCAGGTCGTGCACACCGCGTCGTTGAGCAAGTCGGCAGCAAGCTGCGGATCTCCCGTGCGGCGCTGAATGAGGAGGCGCAGGCCGGAGTAGTTACGCGAGATCAGCGCCTCGATGGTGGAGACGCTGACGCCGGATCGTGACGCCGACGATGTCGCCTCGTCATTCAACGCGCGCTCGGAACTCTGCACTTCAGCAGCCGTGCGATCGGTGTTCACAGACCTGAGCCTGCGATACGTGGCAAGTGATGTGACCGACTTGATCATACGCGCGCTACCCATTCACTGATCAATTTTCGGCGTGAGCGCCGTTGCCGTGCGGGTCGTTGCCGTCGGTGCACGTCCAATTGCCAGTTCGCTCGTCCACGCCGCAGAAATTGATCACGATGACGTTGTCGAGCTTGCAGCCGTCCGGCTTCTTTCCCGGTTCCTTCTGAATCTTGACCAGTCGCACCGGCCTCAGCGCAGATTCGTGCGGCCGGCTGTAGGTAAAGTCGCCTGCACCAGCCAGCACCTGACCGTTGCAACACGCCACCATCGCCAATTGGTCCTCACTGTGACCGAGCATCTTGAACCCGACATCCGTAACGGCTGCGACTTTGGTGATGACAATCTCGTCGCCTATCGCCAGCTGAAACTTGGCATCGGATTTCTCGCGACCGGGCTTCTGACTGTCGCCATCCACGTGACATACCTTATAGGGCTCCTTTTCGGACGGTTTGACGCTGTCTTCGCCGGGCGTCAACGATGAGTAGCCGGCCTTGCAACACGAACTCAATGCGAAAACAAATGACAGAAGCATGATCGTGCGGATGTTCATAAATGACTCCTTCATTCTTGTTCCACAGGACTCTGGTAGCTGATCTGCCTCAGGAACTCAGTACCACGAAACCCGCCCAGTAGAACGGGTGACTGTACTTCGGATCACTCATCATCACGCGCGCTGCCGCCTGAGCAGCTGCCACCGAGCTCAGGCCCAGGCGCATGTAATTCTCATAGTAGCGCTGCATGTACCTGTCGGTCGCGGTATCCGACACCTTCCACAACGTTCCGAGCACGTTATTGGCGCCGGCGAGCAGAAATGCCTCGGACAAGCCGAATGAGAGTTGTCCCCGGTACTCTTTGCCGAGCGAGCCCTCGCAGGCGCTCAGTACCACCGCGTCCGCATGCAGACCGAGGCCGATGATCTCGCGCAAGCTGAGTGATGAGTCAATTCGGCCGACATCTGCGCGTTTGCTCGACAAGACGATCGAAGAAAGCTGCGGATCGTGCACGTCGAGGCGTGCATGCGTCGCGAAATGCAGCACGCGGAAAGAACCAAGTGGCTGTCTCAGCACCGCGGATTTGGTGGCGTCCGGCCCGAGCAGCACATCCGTTTGCCAGCCCGTAGCCACTTTGATGATGCCATCGACCTCGCGCCTCGAGCCGGGCAGAGGCTAGAAAAGCTGCGGCTGGATCTGCAAGCGCTGTTCCCCGCATATCGGCCGCGCTCCGATGCTGGTTGTCACCGATGATCACGGGATCACCCACCAGCAGGATGCGAGGCGTCTGCACCACCACCGAAGGTGTGGCGATGGTCCAGCGCTTGAGGGCTGGCCGATAGGAGACCGCGGTGGTCTCCGCGAGCCGATGTCTCTGACCATCTGCAGCGCGATCGATCCACAGTGCCCCAAGAGGAATCGCACGTAATGCGCCGTCGGCGACCACCACGAGGTTGCGCTTTTCCGCAATCATGGCAGCCGCCTCACCGAGGATCATGCGGCTGGCTTCGAGTTCGCGCTTGCTCGCTCCACTACCCGACGGCGGGTGACTCCACAGCACGTGCAGCTCCCGCGCTGCCGCTTCAAGCTCGTGACCTGCAGACAGCGCGAAGGAGCGGGCTTGCGTGCGCGTGATGCACCAGATCCAGCTGCGCGTTTCCCCGGGTAGCCAGGTGATTATGGTCGTGTCGGCAGCCAGAGACCGTTGCAGCTCCGACAATGACAGCGGCCCTGCCGTCGGAATCTTCGCATCCGTCGGCGTCTGCTTCTTTCGTGCGATGTCGAGTTCCGTTCGTAACAGCGCAATTTCCCGGCGCACGGCGGCGATGCGATCCGCGGGCGGATTCTCGAGATCCATGAGTCTGGCCAGACCATTGCGCTTTGCCGCGAGGCGTGCATCCAGCTCCGCGACTTTGGAGCCTTCCGCTGCCTCTCCTTGTTCGGGGACGGCCTGGGCAAACTGACGGAAATCCTCGAGTGCCCGCGCGCGCAGCAACTCCGCGCTGCCAAGAGCCGCGGAGCCGAGTCGTTCCTGTTCGGCAGCGTTCTTTGCACGCTCCCGCAGCGTCATGTACAGATCGGCCTGCAACTCATAAGCGCCAGTGCGATTGGCCACATATGTCGCGCGCAGGTCGGGATTCACCGCACGGATCCGCTGTCCGGTGAAGAGTGCAATCGCCCGGCCAACGTCCCGAAGCGCCGCATCCACCTCGCCACCACGACGTTCTTCCGAAGCCAGCAGGTAGTAGTCTTGTGCCGCGAGTTCATTGTCGTCGGCCGCTTCATGAGCCTGGGCCGATTTGAGCAGCAATCTGCGGCCCTCCGCCTTTCCGGAGCGACTCAGCGCGTACCCAAAGGCTCCTGACACCGAGACGCGCACCGGCCAATCCGCGGGCAAATCGAGTTTGAGGGCACGTTGATAGGTGTCGAGCGCCGCGCCGATCTCACCTGCCGCCATCTGGTCCTTACCGATCGCGAACAGGACGCGAATTTGCTCCTGGGGCGACCTCACCTGATCGAGCGCTTGAATGTGCAGTTTGAGTGCCTTCTGGGTATCTCCCGCATCGCGACTGAGCTCGCCCACCAGCAACAGGCTCGTCAGCAGGCCGCGTCGATCCCGATCGGGGTCAGCCTGGCGCAGTTCCAGCGCCTGACCGGCGAATACACTCCCGCGCTCCTGTTCACCGAGATTGAGATAGGTACGTCCGAGATTGTGCAACACTCGCGCGCGTTCGACCGACAGGGTACTGCCTTCAGTGAGCGGCAGTGCTTGCGTCAGCGCCGCGACGGACTCGTCGGCATTTCCCAGGATGGACTGCGCGACTCCCAGATTGTTCAGAATGGTGACGTAGGATTCACGATCCCGGTTTGGATCCAGTTTGCCGAGCTCACGCTCGTATGTACTCACTGCCTCGATGTAGTTGCCCGGCCTGAAAGTCGAGTACGGCGATATTCGCCAGCGACACCGCCTCGCTGGGCGTCTCACCGAGCTCCCCGAAAATGCGCACTGCGTCCGCGTAGCTGGCGCGTGCCTCTCCAGTCTTTCCTTGATAGTCGAGCGCGATGCCGAGAAAGTTCTTGGCTGTGGCAGCGGCGTATTTCACCCCGGCCGCATCGAAGCGCGTGGCCGCCTGTTGCAGCAACTGCACGGCCTCATCCAGAGGCGCGCGGCCCGACTTCGGCGTCGCTTTCCCCGTGCCTTTTGGCACCTTACGCATCTCAATCCACGAGGCCGCTTCCAACGTCGCCGCCTGCGCGGACATGACCTGATCCGGCAGGCTGTCGAAGAGACGCTCAGCCTCTCTGGCTGCCGCTATCCCCGACGGCCAGTCGTATATCGACCAGTAGTAAAGAGCAGACAACCGCAGCTGCGCTTCTGCTTCGAGCGCCGGGGAACGCGCGATCTGAAACTGAGTCACCGCGGACTGGAGTGCCGTGGCCTGCCGCTTCAATGCCGCGTCGTCGGGCGATTCGAGTATCGCTGCCGAGGTCGTGAGAGCAGTCAATCCGCGCGCCCGAGGCGTCTGTGCTGTCTCGGGTAAAGCTTGAAATTTCAGCTCGACGGTCGCCGGTGCAATCCCATAGTCGGCAACGTCGAGCACCAGGGTGTAGGTTCCGCTGCCCTGCGGAACGTAGAACAGTATTTCTGGCCCCTGCCGGCGCGTCGGCGAGTCGACTTTGACGATGCGCTTGGCAGCCGCTCCGATCAGCTCGAGAGTGACATCGCGGCTTTGCCGCGACACTTCCGCCAGGTACGAATGATTACGCTCAAGCGCTATCTGGCAGCGCCACGGAGCACCATCGGATACCCGCACCTGCTGCAGGGCGGCGCATGTCACGACTTCACTTCCAAGTGGCGCCGCAAGTGACGCGCCGCCAGCCAACAGGAGACCGAGAGTCGCGAGGCCGTTTCCGTGTCCAGTAGTTGTGGTCCGCAACCGCGCCAAGCGCTCTCCTTTCCCCGCGAGCGGACGGCCTTGATCGGCGCCGAAACATTCAACGCTGTTGCGCTGCGAAGCGCAATAGCGAAGGACGGTGCCACCGGCAACCATTGCGATTGGCTTGCAAATGCATCCGGTAGCGCCTGCGAATCCCAATGGTGATGACGTTCGAGCATGGGCTTCATCCAAACCGGACCAGGAAGAGAGGGCGGGAGCTCAACGCACAAACCGGAATAGCAGGACTCATACATTCCGTTTTGCTCGAAGAGCGCCCGCCCGTACAGAGGGACAACTCGCACCTGCCTACTTGCTCGCCAAGCGCGTGTTCTCGTTCCGATGCAGCGAGGCCAGAAGGGGCGAATTGACCTTCGACACCGCATCGTCAACCGCACTCTTGAAGCACCGCGACTTCGCCGTGTAGCTCCACGGCATCGGACTGTCATACGCGCCACAGACGGTGAAGGCTGCCTTCCTGATGCGGCGATAGAGTGCCTCGGCGCCGGTGGGCTTGGTGAGATCCAGCTCGCTATAGCTCACCTTGATGCCTCGTTCGCCATTGATCGTCGTTGCGCTACTCGCCGTTGCCAGGCCGAACACGATCGCGGCAAGACCGGAAAGCAACAGTTGCCGCGAGCGCTGCAATACATTAGTTCTCTCCACGTTTCTCTCCTCGAAATGCTTGGTAGGGTGATGCCTGCACGCCGTATCTGTGATGAGCCGTTTGGTTATCGCAGCTGGAATCTGGTTGGTGGACTCAGCAAACCGCTGGGCGGATCTCGTTGAACGACTGACTAGCGAATCGTCCGCGACACACGTTTGTTCTTGGAGCGTCCGCCCAGGACGGTTCTGAGTGTCGGTGCGGTGATCCCGCACTCAGTCTCTGTCGTGGACGCGCTCTTTATCGCACCGCGGCGAGCGGTGTGGACGGTGGGCGTAATGGCTAGCGCGGATGCAGCCAGGTCGGCAGGAAGCTGAACGGATCGTCGCGCACCGTTTCGTCATATTTCACGCCGCTGGTGGCGAGAAGTTTCTGCAGCCGCCCTTCCTTGCACGCTTGCAGCACATCCGTAGCGCCTCCCATGAATTCCCCGCCAACGAAGATCTGCGGAATCGTCGCTACAGAGGTCTTGGCCGTGAGCGCAGCGCGTATCTTGCCGCCCCGGTTGTCCTTCTGATACTCGACCGAGTCGAGATCGACGGACCGATATGGGATCTTGTATTTGCCGAACATACGGCGCACCGACCAGCAGAACTCGCACCATTCGAGTGCAAACATCACTACGGGTTGCTGGCGATCATTCACGGCTTGCGCAACGAAAGCCGCCGCATCGGCTTCCACGGGTGGCGGTGCGCTGACGGCCTGCGGTTGCAGCGCAGGTGCGGGGGCGGCGGATACATCGAAGCGATAGTTCGGTGTGGAACGCGCAATCTTGATCTCGTCCTCGGTCATGTCGGCGGGGATATCGGCAAACAGTGGCGTGCTGAGATAGCGCTCGGCAGTGTCCGGCAGCATGCAGAGGACGTTCGCACCCTTGGGCGCCGACTGACACACCTGCAATGCCCCGGCAAACGTTGCGCCGCCCGTAATCCCGACGAAGATACCTTCCTTCTGCGCCAGGTCACGCGAACACTTGAGTGCTTCTGCGCCGTTGATCGGCAGTATCTGGTCGATCAGTTTCATGTTGGCCGAATCGTCGGTGAGCTTCGGAATGAAGTCCGGACTCCAGCCTTGCATGAGATGCGGGCGAAACAGCGGGTGACTGCCGCTTGGCGTGCCGTCGGCCCCCCGCGGCTGCGGAATACCACTACCGAGGAGCTGCGAATTGTCGGGTTCGCACACTACGATCTTTGTTTCCGGACGCTGCTTTCGAAGCACGCGTGCGACTCCTTTGAGCGTGCCGCCAGTGCCGAACCCCGTAACCCAATAATCGAGCTTCTCTCCCTCGAAGGCCTCAATGATCTCCGGCGCCGTAGTGCGCGAATGTATGTCGGGGTTCGATTCGTTTTCGAACTGACGACACAGGAACCAGCCGTGCTTCTCAGCCAGCTCGACGGCTTTGCCGAGCATACCGCTGCCCTTCAATGCCGCCGGGGTGAGCACGACCCGCGCGCCGAGGAAGCGCATCATCTTGCGTCGCTCCACGCTGAAGTTCTCCGCCATCGTGACGACGAGCGGATAGCCCTTCTGCGCGCACACCATCGCGAGCCCGATTCCGGTATTGCCGCTGGTCGCCTCGACCACTGTCTGGCCCGGTCGCAGTTTCCCGCAGCGCTCAGCGTCCTCGATGATGCCGAGCGCGAGGCGATCCTTGACCGAGCCCATGGGGTTGAAGGCCTCGATCTTGACGTAGAGATTGACGTGCGGCGGGGCGAGCTTGTTGATTCTCACGACCGGAGTGCGGCCGATCGTCCCGAGGATATTGTCGAATTTCTTGCCCATGGGTGGTCTCTTCGGCTATCGCGCGTGGATGCGAAATCTTGCCGGCTGCGCGCTCCGTCGACAAGGCGAACGGGCTCAGCGTAGCGCCGGCTTTTGCACTGCACTTACCTTTCCGGCCTGAATTTCGACCCGACCGGCCAGAAAAACCCCTTCCTGGACTTCAAGGGCGTAGAGGAGGAGCGTCGTTGTGCCGTCGCCCGCGCGTTGCGAAGTGGCCGGCCCAAGAATTTTCGCCACCTCGGTTTCGCTCGTGCCCACACTAACGCGGTCCCAATTCGCGGCCACCAGCCAAGGCGGCGCCTTGACGGGAGCGGGCGGAGCATTGCGAGCCGATTCGGCGACGGATCGCTCGGTGGAGCGCGCCGTGCCTCTTTCCAATTGATCGATCCGGCGAGCCTGTGCTTGCACCTCGCGGCGCAGCTGCTCCACATCGATCTCAAGCTGCCGCTCGCGAATGTCGTCTGCCCGTGCACGGTGAGGCGCGCCGATCAGCAGGACCAGAAACAGAATGCCGAAGGCCCGTCGTATGGAAGGCACGGAACTCACGAGAACGCTTTGACCGTTCTCCGCATGACAGTTGCAGCCGGGGCCGAATCGAACAGGATGCTGCGGTCCACCGCCTGCACGTTGTTGCAACCGGTCAGCGCGAGCGACACCGCGAGCTCCTTGCGGATGAGATCGAGCGCGGTCGTCACGCCCTCCCCGCCCATCGCAGCCAGCGCGTACAGGAAAGACTTTCCAATGAGACAGGCTTTCGCGCCCAAGGCAAGGGCGCGCAATACGTCCTGGCCACATTGAACGCCACCATCAAGAAGCACTTCGCAGCGTCCATCAGTCGCTTCGACGACGGCCGGCAATGCCGAGATGGTTGAGGGTGCGCCATCGAGCTGGCGCCCACCGTGATTCGATACGACGATGGCGTCCGCACCGCTCTCGCAGGCGAGGCGCGCGTCTTCGGCATCGAGCACGCCTTTGAGGATCAGTTTGCCGGGCCACTGACTGCGTACCCACTCGACATCCTTCCAGCTCACCGTGGGGTCGAACTGCGTCGCGATCCACTGCGACAAGGTGACGAGGCCTGTGGCACCGGGCATCCGGCCCTCGAGATTGCCGAAGCTGCGACGCCTTCCGAACAGCACGCCGAGTGCCCAGGAAGGCCGCATCGCTATTTCGAAAGCGTTGCGCGCCGTGAGGCGCGGGGGAATGGCGAGACCGTTCTTGAGATCCTGGCGCCGTACGCCCTGGACCTGCAGATCGAGAGTCAGCACGATCGCCGAGCACTGTGCTGCCTGTGCGCGCGCAATCAGATGCTGGTTGAAGTCCCGATCGCGCATCAGGTAGAGCTGAAACCAGAACGGTTTGGAGACCGCCGCGCGTACATCCTCGATCGAGCAGATCGACAGCGTGCTCAAGCAGAAAGGAATGCCGAATGCCTGCGCGGCACGCGCGCCGACGATCTCGCCGTCGGGGTAGAACAGGCCCGTGAGCCCGGTGGGCGCGATAGCGACCGGCATCGTCGCCGGCTCGCCCGCGATCGTCGTCGCAAGCGACTGGGCGGACACGTCGATCGCCACACGCTGGCGGAATGCAATCGCCTCGAGATCGGCCCGGTTGCGCCGGATAGTGATCTCATCGTAGGAGCCACGATCCGCGTAGTCGAACATGGCTCGCGGAACGCGCCTGCGCGCGAGCTCGCGCAAGTCCGCAATGCTCGTGATCACTGTCACCAGCTTCTCAGCTCATCAGCACTGATATCGCCGGCGGGCAGGGCGATCAGTATCGGCGGGGTGGTCGACCGCCGCCCGGGCCGCGCGATTTCTCCTGCGCTTCATTCACCTTGAGAGCACGTCCTTCCATCTGGTAGCCGTTGAGGTTCTGGATGGCGCGTGCCGCATCGGCATTGGACATTTCGACGAAGCCAAAGCCGCGTGGTCTGCCCGTATCGCGATCGGAGATGAGAGTCACGGATTCCACGGTGCCATGCTGGGCGAAGAGCGCGCGCACGGCGGCTTCCGTGGCCGAAAATGGCAGGTTTCCCACATAGAGTTTTGTCATGAGTTTTCTCGTGCAATTAAAGAAACGACCAAAAACCTGCGCAGCAGTGTTCCGGCCGCCCGGAACTTTAGCCGTTTCGCAAAGAAACTTCGAACTGGAGCGAGTTGCGCAGCGATTCCGACCGGGCTACCAGCTTTTGGTCGCCACAGCAGGGCGGCAGGCCTTGCGTCTGTCCGACCAACCGGCGTATAAGAATTATGCAAGTCATTGCTTGTATATAAGGGGAACAAGATGGTGACCTGGGCATTGGTGGTATTCGCCGCTGCGGCGGTTGCGGGACTGACCATGGCCATTGGCCATTTCAAGGGACGCACTCCTTCGGTTCGGGTAGCCGTGATACACGGCATCTTTGCGGCGACCGGCCTGGTGCTGTTGTTGCTCGCAGTGTTCAAGGAGGGTGCGGGCAATGCGGCACGATGGGCGCTGTACCTGTTCCTGATCGCGGCGCTTGGCGGTTTCACGCTCGCGCTGGGATATCACGCCCGTAAGCGTCCGCTGCCGACAGGCTTTGTCGCAGGCCACGCATTGCTGGCCGTGACGGCTTTCCTGATTCTGCTGTTGGGCGTTCTCGGCCTGTTCTGATTCGCTTGAAGCTGACTCAACATCCGCTGCATCCGGCGCTGGCTCATTTTCCAGTTGCGTTCTGGTCGGCCTCCGCCGCGACCGATGCCGCAGCGCTGATTACCGGCGACGGCGCGTGGTGGTCCTGGAGCCATCATGCGTTGGTCGCCGGCCTTGTCATGGCCGCGCTTGCCCTCCTCGCGGGTGCCGGCGAAGCGTTTTTCCGGCACATCCCCCGCGAGGCCAATCGGACGCTGGTACTGCACATCAGCAGCATGCTGACCGCATTCGCCTGCTTCCTGGCAAGCCTCGCCCTGCGCAAGCAAATGCCACCATCCAACCTGGCCGTGGCACTCTCCGGACTGGGGCTGGTGGCGCTGCTGGCCGGCGGTTGGTTCGGGGGCACACTCGTCTACCGTTTCGGGGTTGGAACCGCTCTCAGGGCGCCCGATCCCACCAGCAAGAGCAAATGATTCACGAATCCAGTCCGCCCGCTTCCTCACGCCCGTTTCTCGAAACCCTCAAGCGCAAAGGACCCGCGACCATTCGAGAGCTGTCGCAGCGGCTGCGCATCACTTACGAAGCCGCGCGCCAGCAGATGAATGCTTTGCTCGAAGGGGGCTGGGTAACGGCGGCCTCGAATCACGAGCCGAGCGACGCGTCCCGGTCGTCGCCCACAGCGCTATGCGCTGAGCGAGGCCGGCGAGCACGTATTTCCCAAGCACTACGACGCGTTGTCGTCGGAGCTGATCACGACTCTCGCCGAGAGTTGCGGCCCGAAAAGCCTGCTTACAGTTCTGGAGCGCATGACCCAGGCGCGCGTCGATCGCTGGCGTCCGATGCTCGCCCGGCTGCCGCTCAAGCCGCGGCTGCAGGCGCTGCGCGGTCTCTACGAAGAACAGGACGCGTACATGGAGATCAAGTGGCGTGGCAAGGTGCCGTTGCTCATCGAGCGTAACTGCCCCTTTCTCAGCGTCGCGCGTGCACATCCCGCGCTCTGCAGCGTTTCGGTGTGCACATTGTCACGCCTGCTCGGAGTGCGTGTAGTTCGAGAGCGGCGTTTCCAGGATGGCGATGGTTGCTGTGTCTTCCGGGTGTGCGTTGACGAGCCACTTGCAGAAGACATTCCGGTCGGAGCCGAAGAGCCGAAGCCCGCCGTATAGTCGCAGGCCCTGCGGCCACCGCTTCAATGGGAAGCGACGACCGGAAGCTCGATGAAGCTCGCCTGATCGCCAGCGTGGTAAACGCGCTGCGTCGCCTTGCGGTAGTCGCCAGCCTTGGCGAAGAAGATATTGTCGACGAAGGTCTGCGGATTGCGATCGTAGAGCGGGAACCAGCTCGACTGGATCTGCACCATGATGCGGTGACCGGGCAGGAAGACGTGGTTCGTGTTTGGCAACGCGAAACGATACGTCTGCATCTGATCGGCTGGAATCGCAGTGGGATGCTCAATGCCGTTGCGATAACGCCCACGGAAAATATCCATCGCAAGCCCAAGCTGATACCCGCCCAATTCCGGGTGTGACGGAACCTCGTCCGGATATACGTCGATCAGCTTGACCACCCAGTCGCTGTCCGTCCCACTCGTGGACGCGAGCAGGTTGGCGATCGGCGCGCCACTGATCTGCAGGGGCTGATCGAGCACTTCGGAGGTGTACGTCAGCACGTCAGTTCGATCGGCAACGGCTCGCTGGTCCGTGACCAGCCAGCCCCGCCAGGCGTCCGTGTCCTGGAAGCGCACGGGTCGCGGAATATATGGAACAGGCTTCGCGGGATCGGACACGTATTCGTCGAACCCGGGCGCGCCATCGGCAGGTGCGGAAAATCCCAGGCTGAATTGTGGCCCGAGATACAAGCGACGGGTGCGATCGGCGCAGCCGTTATCGCACGAGAGCGGCCAGCGCTCGAGCCGCCGCCATGTGTCGGTCCCTGACTCGAACGCGATCACTGGCGGCGTGTTTGCTGCAGGAGCGCCATCCTTCAGGTATTGGTCGAGGAACGGCTGCATGACGTCGCGGCGAAATTGCAACGCCGTGTCGCCCTCGAACTTGAGCGGGCCGATGCCGCGGCCCTCATAGTTCACGCCGCTGTGTCGCCAGGGCCCGAGGGCCAGAAAATTGCGATCGTTAGCCGTGTCTTTTCCTTCCGTAGCCTCGTAAGCGGCGATAGCGCCGTACATGTCCTCCTGGTCCCAGAGGCTCGCGACGTACATGCGTGGCGGCGTCAGCGGCTGCTTCTCCAGGATCTGATCGAGCGCCTGGTACTTCCAGAAATCATCGTAGGCGGGATGTTCGGAGACCTTCTTGAAAAAGGGCAGCCCATCGAGTCCATACTTTTTCGCGTAGTCGCCCGCCGATCCCGCGCGCAGGAATCCCTCGTAGTCGTCGTAGACCGAACGTATCACCGGATCGCCTTCGCCTTTCACCGTGGTCTGACCGGTGAAGTAGTCGAAGTTGACCTGGCGGAATGCCCCGTAGTGAAACCAGTCATCGCCCTTCCAGCCGTCGACCATCGGACTCATGGCGACTGCCACCTTGAGAGCCGGGTGCGGATTGATGAGCGCCATCAGGACCGTGAAGCCTTCGTAAGAGGAGCCGATCATCCCAACCTTGCCGTTGGATTCCGGCACGTTCTTCACGAGCCATGCAATCGTGTCGTACGCATCCGTCGAATGATCGACCTTGCTCGAATTGAGCGGACCGCGGAGCGGCCTCGTCATCACGTACTCGCCTTCCGAGTCGTACTTACCGCGCACATCCTCGAACACCCGTATGTAACCTTCACCCACGAACACTTCATCACCCTGCGGCAAGGTCGCGTTCATGTGCGTGCTGAGGTTGCGCTCGGCGCGCTTGGCCGCATGGTACGGTGTGCGCGTCAGGATGATCGGCGCGCCTTTCGCGCCTTTCGGGATCACGATAATGGCGTTCAACTTCACGCCATCGCGCATCGGGATCATGACCTTGCGCTTGATGTAGTCGAGTTGCGCCGCCGGCTGTTCGTACTTCTTGGGGATGTCGGGAGCGAGCGGCGGCGTCTGCGCGTCGGCAGGAACTGCGAAAGCGAGAGCAAGAGCTACCGCAAGAGCGGAGCGGGCAAAAAAATAGTGCTCCCGGTTTGCGCCGGGAGCACCGCAACGATCAGTGCTCAAAATTTCTGTCCGAAGGTGATTCCAAATGTGCGCGGTTCATTGGTGCCGAAATAGATGATTCCGGGCGCGGCGTTCACCCCTGACCCGCATGTGGAAGTCTCGCACTCGGCATATCGATAAAGATCGGCACGCTCATCGAAGGCATTGGTAATGAAGAACTCGAGCGACATGCCATCCTTTTCGATCCCCGCGGTGAAATCGGCGATGCCGTAGGCACCCTGGTCGCCAAGAATTGCATTCTCGTCAGGCAGCAAGGCTGACCGGCTCTCGCCCTGGTACACGTATGCTCCCTGCACGTGCGCGTCGAACTGGCCCAGGTTGAACGTATAGCGCGCCAGTACATTGCCCTTGAACTTGGGTGTCACCGGCAGCACGGTACCTTTGGGAGCGAACTCGCTCGTACCCTCGGCATTGGCAATGCACTCATCGCGCGGTAACGGATTGCCGTCGGCACCGAGTGATTCGCAGAAGTCCTCGGTCAATTCCGGTTCGAGGTACATGACACCGCCGGAAAGCAGTAGGTTCGAGGTGGCCGCCCAATTGAGCTCGGCTTCCACGCCCTTGATCTCGGCACCACCCGCATTGCTGACGTTGGTGAGTCCATTCTCGCCCAGGAACGAGAACTGGAAGTTATCCCATTTTTCCCAGAACAAAGCGCCATTGAAGCGCAAGCGATTGCCCAACCAAGTGGACTTCCAACCGATCTCGTAGTTCTTCAGGTAGTCCGACTCGTACGGCGGGAACGTGCCGCGCCGGTTGACGCCGCCGGGTCGGAAACCCTCCGAGTACGTCGCGTACGCCAACGCGCGGTCAGTGAACTTGTAGGTCAGATTCACCTTGGGCGTATTGCCCGACTCATCGACTTCCTTGTTGAGATTCCTGCACGGTCCATTGTGGATCTGCACCGAGTAGTCGCAAGGATCTAGCGGTGGGTCAGTACAAGTTGCTCGGCTCGGCCGGTGGATCGATGGAAAGTCGACCCCCTGATGTTCGCCAGTGCAGGACTGGAACGAATTATTGAAGCCAAAACCAAAAAAGCCCTCGAGGGAATTCTTGGCCTTGAAGAAGCGGATGCCAGCCGTGCCCGTCAGCTTCTCCGTGAAATCGAAACTCACCTCACCGAACAGGGCGTAGTCGCGATCGATGCGTACCTGCTCGGTAAGCCAGAGCGTGTCCGGCCATCCCGTGACTTCGTTGACATCCGCGAAGTTATTGATCTTGTAACGCTGCTCGATGTCGTGTGTCTGATGTTGATAGAACAGACCCGCGACAAACCGAAAGCGCTGGTCCTGCGGCGAGCTGAGGCGCAGCTCGTGGCTCTGCTTGGTGAAGCGATCCTTTCCCTGGATGTACTGTCCCCAATCGATCAAGTCACCGGCATTGTCGATGAAATAGCTGCCGTAGTAATAGGCACCCTCGTAGGTAAAGTGGTCATAGAAAAAAGAGTAGTCGGAATAGTCCGACTCACTGAAGAAGTCGCGCTTCAGATAAGCGCCGGCGTAGACCAGATTGAAGTTGCTGATCCTCCCTTCGACGGTGAGGGCGGCCTGCCACCAGCGATCCTTGGCGGATTCAGGAAAGTAGTGAGCCACCTTGAGATCGCCAATGCTTGGATCATAGGCGAACAGACCGTTCGACTTCTGCTCCTGACCCATTACCGCGGGCGTGATCGTCCAGCTGTCGTTCAGATCGATGCGCAGTGCAGCGCGCCCACCATAGGTTTCGACATCGTTGTAGTCGTTCTTGACGAAAGCCGCGTTGTTCACCGTTATTCCGGACGTCGGAAACGTCCGCTCGCCCGCGACGTTGCTGATGTATCCGCCATCCTTCTCGTACCAACCTACCAGGCGAATCGCCGCGGAATCTCCCAGCGGGACATTCATGAAGCCTTCGCCGGTGTAGCCGGGATCGCCCGGATTGTGAGTGTTGTACGTGAGGTCGTAACCCGCCTTGAACTCGGTTGCGTCGGGCTTGTTGGTGATGACGCGGATCGTCCCGGATTGTGAGCTTGCGCCGTAGAGCGTTCCCTGCGGTCCCGCCAGGACTTCGACGCGCGCGATGTCGTACATGTGGATGTCGAGCGCGCCCTGGATCGTTGTGACCGGCTGCTCGTCGAGATACTGACCGACGCTCGGCAATGGCCCCGAGTGGTTGCCGTTGTCGCCACTCGAAACACCGCGCATGAACACGCGGGCCCCACCGGGCCCCAGGGTCTGGTACGAGACACTGGGCAGATACTTCACATAGTCATCGAATCCATTGACATGCAATTCCTGCAATTTCTCGCCGCCGATGACCTGGATACTCAGTGGCACGTTCTGCAGGTTCTCCTCGCGCTTTTGCGCGGTGACGACCACCTGCTCGAGCACGCCAGACTCTTGGTCTTGGGCAAATACGGGCGATGTACTGCCCAGAATTGCGGAGATCGCCGACGCCAATGGAATTCCCGTTGCTACGGCGCGCCGTGACACGGCGAACCTGGCGCGCTTCATCTTTCGGTTTCGGCTGCGCGTCATGGGTCACTCCCCCCGAAGTTCAGAATCGTTGTGCGAACCTGAGACCTATGGTCCGCGGCGCGGTAGGCGTGATGTACGTGCCGTTCAAGGTGTTGCTGCCGCCGCCGCAAATCAGCGCATCACATTGTGCCCATCGATCTACCTGGCCCTCCTCGTCAAACGCGTTGTTGACGTACAGCTCCACTGAGTAGCTGTCGTTACCGAGGCCGGTACTGAAGTTCGCGATGGTGTATGAAGGCTCCTCGCCAAGCACAGTCCGCTGAGCGGTGCGCAGGTCCGGCCAACGGCTGTCCACGTAGGCTGCCGCGCCCTGTACATACGCGTCGAACGAGCCGATATTGAACGTGTAGCGCGCAACCAGGTTTCCCTTGAGCTTTGGCGTGACCGGAAGTTGTTGCCCATCAGGTGCCTGGGGTTGCTGGGGTACTCCGGCAAGGCCCACGCAGGGGTCCGCAATCGTTGCCGTTCGCGTCCAGGAGTCCGCAGTAGTCCTCCGTCAGCTTCGCATCTGTGTATGCAGCACCCGCGGAGAGTGTCAGGTTCGCAGTGGCAGCCCAATTGACTTCGGCCTCGATGCCCTTAATTTGCGCGTTACCGGCGTTCACGATCTGTGTTACCGAGTTCGGTCCGAGGAACGAATACTGAAAGTCCTTCCAGTCCTCGAAGTAAATCGCGCCATTGAAGCGCACGCGATTGCCCGCCCAACTCGTCTTCCACCCGACCTCGTAGTTATATAGGTAGTCGGCGTCGTAGGGCGGCAGGTCACCGACACGATTAACACCGCCGGGCCGGAAACCCTCCGAATAGGTGGCGTAGATCAGAGCCCGGTCGGTGAATCGATAGGTGAGATTCACCTTGGGGTGAATTGCCCGACTCATCGACTTCCTTGTCCAGGTTCTTGCAGGGTGCCCCGCGGAAGTCCTCGGGGTGCTGAGTGCACAGAGGATTCTTTTCGCCGGTGCGCGAGGACCAACTCTGCGTCAGGCCGAAGCCGAAGAATCCCTCGAGCGTGTTCTTTGTCTTGAAGAAGCGAATGCCGACGGTGCCCGTCAGCTTGTCCGTAATGTCGTAGCTGACCTCTCCGAAAGCTGCATAGGACGTATCGACGCGTTTCTGATTGGTCAGCCACCAGGTGTCGGGCCAGCCGGTTACCTCTAGCGATTCCACGCCGGGATCGGCGTCCGGGCCTGCGAGGTTGTTGATCAAATAGTCCTGCAGGATGTCGTGTTGCTGCTGCTCATAAAACAGGCCCGCGACGTAGCGGAAGCGCTGCTCCTGAGCAGAGGAAATCCGTATCTCCTGGCTCAGCATCTTGTAGCCGTCCTTGCCGTGTATGAACTGGGTGATATCGATCGGCGCACCTGAGTTGTCATACTGGTATGCGCCGACGTGATATGCGGCCCCGGAATAGGAGACGTAGCAACAATCATAGAAATACGAATAATCAACGTAGTCCGACTTGGTTTCGTCGTCCCGTTTCAGGTAGGCACCGGCATAGACCACGTTGAAATTGCTGAACCGGCCTTCCACCGTCAGTGCAGCCTGCCACCACTTGTCTTCGAAGCTCTCCGGATGAAACCGCGTGATCTCGAATGCGTTACCGCCCACGCGATATCCGTAGCTGCCGTTAGAGTTCGCTTTCTGCCCCATCACCGAGGGGGTAATGGTCCAGTTGTCGTTCAAGTCGATCTTGAGTGCAGCGCGCGCGCCATAGTTTTCGCCGTCGTTGTAATCCTTCTTGACCATCCCGGCGTTGTCGACAGTGATGCCGGATGTGGGATACGTGACCGTACCGGGCACGTTGTCGATGTAGCCGGCTTCCTTTTCGTACCAGCCGACCAGACGAACGGCTGCATTCGAACTGATTGGAATGTTGACGAAGCCCTCGCCGACATACCCATTGTCACCGTGCGTCGAGTGAATTGATCTGCAGGTCGTACCCTGCTTTGAACCCGGTGGGGTCCGGCTTATTGGTGATGATGCGCAAGGTGCCGGACTGCGAACTCGCGCCGTACAGCGTGCCCTGCGGTCCCGCCAGTGCTTCCACGCGCGCGATATCGTAGACATGGATGTCGAGTGCGCCGCTGATCGTGGTGATGGGCTGTTCATCCAGGTACGTGCCCACGCTTGGCGATGGTCCGGAATGGTTGGCGGTCTCGCCGCTCGCCACACCACGCATGAACGAGCGAGCAAAGCCGGATCCGCCAGCCTGTCCACCGTTCTGCGTCGACAGGCTGGGAAGGAACGCCGCATAGTCGGCGTAGTTATCGATATGCAATTCCTCGAGCTTGGCGCTGCCGAGCGCGGTGACGCTCAAGGGAACGTTTTGCAGGTTCTCTTCGCGCTTTTGAGCCGTAACAGTGATCTGCTCGAGAACACCACCAGACTCCTGGGCGAATACCGGTGAGGTGCCGCCGAGAATTGCCGAGATGGCGGACGCCAGTGGAACTGCGGTCGCCATGGCGCGCCTGTGTGGCGCGGATCGGACACGGGAGATCTTCCGAATTCGACTGCGAGTCATTGGTTTGACCCTCCCCCAGTTTCGTTCTGTCGACAGTATGCCACGCCTTGAGGAATTCAAAACTCTGGCGTCGCCGGGTACCTCTCCAATACCGGGCCCAAAGCATCCTTCAGGGGGTCGAGCCAGGGCTCGTAGTGACGCCAATGCTCAACCGCGTCGCGGAAGATCGGTTGCCTCACCTGTTCGGAGCTTGGCGTGCGCACGGCCCGTTCATTTTCATAGAACCGTAAGCAGCGTTCATCGAATGGCAACCCGCAATACTCGAGGAGCCGGCGCACTTCAGCCTCCGTATCGTCGATCATCTGTTCATAGATGACCCGGTGCACGCGACCCGGCAGCACGGTATCGAAGTGCGCCATGAGCTCGACGTAGTCACGGTAGTAGCGACCCATGTCATCGAGGCTGTAGGTAAAGAGTTGGCCACGCGCAAAATGCTGCTTGAAATTCGAGAAAGAGCAGCCGAGCGGGTGTCGACGCGCGTCTATGATCTTGGCATTCGGCAAGATCAGGTGGATCAGGCCGACATGCGCAAAGTTATTCGGCATCTTGTCGATGAAGAAAGGCGCTTCCGTCTTGCGTTGGATCCGCGTCTGCTGCAGGTACTGCTCACCGAGCGCACGCAATTCGTCAGCGCCGAGATTCGCAACGGTCTCGGGGTATTTCGAGGTTTGGGAGCGTTTTTTCCTGGCGCCTAGAGTGCCCGCGATGAAGGAGATGTCGGGCAACTCCATGGTGCCTTCCACCGACGGATGACTGGACAGAATCTGCTCGAGCAGAGTGGATCCAGCGCGCGGCAGACCGACGATGAAGATCGGATCTGGCGCTGGTGCTCCTAAACCAGTGCGCTCGGCAAAAAACTGCTTCGAATAGAACGCCTTGGAACGGCGCACATGCCCTGACGTCTCGTTCGCGTCGTATCGAACCAAGGAACGACGCAGGCGATTGCCGCTTGCGTAATGCTCGAAGGATTCGGCATACAGGCGGACGTCCTCCAAGGCCTTGCCGAGAGCGAACTCAAAGTGATAGCGATCCTCGTCCGACAGGTCGTTGCGCTTCAGCTGCGCTCGCATGTTGTCCATATCGGATGGCGAGAACCGGAAGGTCTTGGTATTTGCAAGACTCCAATACGCTTCGCCGAGCTGGGGCATGAGCGCGATGCTCTTGTGGTAGGCATTGAGGCTGTCGTCCAGGCGCCCCGCGGTTTTCAATGCGTGCCCATAGCTCATCCACGCCTTGGCCTGGTTGGGATACTCGGCGAGAACGTCGCTATACAGTTCGATCGATTGGCCGTATTCGCCGATCGCACTCAGGATCGCCGCCTTCAGGTTCCGATAGCCAGGATTTCTTGGCTCGCCTTCGAGCAGCCGGTTGATTTCGACGAGCGCTTGTGTCGGCTTGTGCTGACGGTGCAGCACCAGAGACAGGTTGTGTCTTGCGGCAGAAAAGCTTGGGGCGAGCTCGAGGCAGCGTGTCAGAAGGATTTCCGAATCGTCCAGTCGACCCAATCGCGCGGCAACTTCTGCAAGCATCCGGATCGCCGCGACGTCCGTCGGAAACTGTTTCAGGTAGTCGCGTAACAGCGCCTCGGCGACAGCGACGCGGTTCTCGACCAGGGCCACCGCGGCCTCCATGAGCCGGGGGTTCTGCGTTGAGTACCTGATGTGGCGTGCGTACGCTTCGTCCGCACCTTGCGCATCACCGATCGCCGTGCGGTGATCGCCGAGCGCGCGCCACGCATCGCCCATGTCGGGCTTGAGCTCGACGGTGCGCTGCAGTGCTTTGACGGCGGACTCGCCCTTGCGATCCGCTCCGAGCGCGAGACCAAGTTCGTAGTGCGCGACAGCCCAGTTCGGCTGTTTCGCAGCCAGCGACTCGAGAACCTCGCTGGCGCCGCCCGCGTCGCCACTCTTACGCCGCGCAACGCCCAGCAATAACATCGCCTGGGGTTGGTTGGGAACGACCTTGAGGATCTCGGCCGCCTGCTCGGCAGCCATCGCGGGATCCGTGGCCAGCAAGCGTGCCGCGTGGCCGAGTGCAACTTCAACGGTGCCGACGGGTTCTGGCGCGCTGCTCATTCGATAATCCAGGCGATTTCATCGCGCAGATTGTACGCGGTCATTCGCTCAGTACGCGATGCACCAGCAATACGCACACCGAACCCTCGCCGACAGCGGATGCCACGCGCTTGATACTGCCGCAGCGCACGTCACCAACCGCGAAAATGCCTGGAACGGTTGTTTCCAGCAGGTGCGGCGCGCGGCTCAGTGGCCAGTGCGCCCGACCAAGGTCGTCGGTGGCAAGATCAGGCCCGGTCTTGACGAAGCCCTTGGCATCGAGGGCGACACAATCGCGCAGCCAGCGAGTGTTGGGATCGGCGCCCATCATGAGAAACACGTGCCCGATCTGGTGTGTCTCCGTCCCTGAATCATTGCGCCAGGTCACTTTCTGGAGCTGGCCGTTCCCTTCCAGCGCCGAAATCTCGGTCCGCGTATGCAACGTGATATTCGGGCTCTCCTCGATGCGCCGAATGAGATAGCGCGACATGCTGTCAGCGAGGCCCTTGGAGCGTACGAGCACATGCACTTGTCGACAATTGCCGGACAGGAATACGGCGGCCTGGCCCGCGGAATTCCCGCCACCGACCACGATCGCTTCCTCGTCCTTGCAAAGCCGCGCCTCGACGTTCGTCGCCGCGTAGTACACGCCAGTGCCGACGAACTGGTTCAGATTCTCGAGTGCCAGCGTGCGGTATGCGGCGCCGGTCGCGATGATGATCGAGCGTCCGCGGACCAGTTCGTCTGCGGAGAGCTCGACGGCGTGCAGCGGTGGCTCGCAGCGCAGGCGCAGCGCGCTGCTGGCGATGGAAACCACGGCACCGAACTTCTGCGCTTGCACCAGAGCACGCGCCGCCAGCGCCTGGCCGGATATCCCGGTGGGAAAACCGAGGTAGTTTTCGATTCTCGAGCTCGACCCGGCCTGGCCGCCGGGAGCGTTGGTCTCGATGACGCGCACGTCGAGTCCCTCGGACGCCGCGTACACCGCCGCGGCTAGACCAGCAGGGCCGGCGCCGATCACGACGACGTCATGAATACGCGCTGCATCGACCTGCGGGTTCATCCCGAGGCAGGCCGCGAGCTCTTCGTTGGCAGGATTCTTCAGTACCTTGCCGCGGCAGATCACTATCGGGATGTCATCGATGCTCAAGTGGAAACGTTCGATGAGCGCCTGGACATTCGCGTCACTGTCGATATCCACATTGACGTGCGGGAATGAATTGCGCGTCAGGAACTGTCGCACGCGCAGTGTGCCCGCGGAATGACGTGAGCCGATCAAGACCACGTCGCCCTGTTCGACGGCGATGAGTCCCACGCGCCGCAGGATGAAGGCGCGCATGAACAGCTCGCTCAGTTCCGCATCGGTCTGCACGATCGCGCGCAGATCCTCCGCCTCGATCGCGAGGATCTCGCCCTCCTCCCGCACGCGAGCCCGCACCACGCTTGCCGCGCCACGGAGTGTGCTCATCTCGCCGGCGAAGTGATTCGCCGTGTGCACGATGACCAGTTCTTCGCCGGAGAGTCCCGGCCGCACGATCTCAATGCTGCCGGAGAGAACGACCATCAGGTTGCGATAGCGCTCGCCGGGCTCGACCAGCACTTCGCCCTTGTGCGTGCGCAACCGGGTGCCATGCCGTTCCAGGCGCGCAAGCTGCGCCGGCGTCAGCTCCGGGAACATCTGCGCCCGGCGCGACTCCAGATTGGCCGGCATCGCAGCCACGGCTATTTGCGGTGCAGCGCCGACTCCACGGCGTCGAACAACCCGTGAAGCCCGTATGAGACGTCGTGGATCACGCCATTGACGAAGAAGGTCGGCGTGTTGCGCGCACCGCTCTCGCGACCGCCCGCGATGTGTTCGCGCACGCGCTGCAGATAGATCTCATCGTCCATCTCCGCGGTAAAGCGCGCCATGTCGAGATCGAGCCGCTCGGCATAGCTGTGCAGATTCTGCGCCTTCAGGTGATCCTGATTAGCGAACAGCAGATCGTGCATCGGCCAGAACTTCTCCTGGCCGCCGGCGCACTCGGCAGCTTCGGCTGCGCGCACCGCGTGAGGATGCACTTCTTCGAGCGGGAAGTGCCGGTAGATGAAGCGGACGCGTTCGGCGAATCTTTCCAGCAGCAACTTGACCGCAGGGGCGGCCTGTTTGCAGTTCGGACATTCGAAGTCGCCGTATTCGACGACGGTCACGGGGGCATGCAGCGGTCCGATCGCGTGATCGGTCGGCCCGACTGGGACCGCCAGCCTGAAGGGTTGTGTTCGGTTCATGATTCCAATGCCTTGTCGGGAAGGCGCAGACGCAGGTCCACTCTCAGTTTTCCCGCCGCCGCCACGCGCGGGAAGTTGACGGTAATCCGTTCTTACGTCGGCACGCAAGCGTTTGGACTCGGGCCGCTGCGACGTACCGGGTGTGGCCCGACGCACGCGAGCAGGTACACTGCGGCGACTATGCTGTGGCTCAAGGCCTTGCACATTGTCTTCATGGTCACGTGGTTCGCGGGGTTGTTTTATCTGCCGCGCCTGTTCGTCTATCACGTCGCGGCGACGGACGGCGTCAGCCGCGAGCGCTTCGAGATCATGGAACGGCGATTGTTCGCGATCATGACGCTCGGTGCCGTGCTTACGATTGTCTTTGGGCTCGCCATGCTGTGGCGTGCACCGGAGTATCTCGCACCTTGTCTGGCTACGCACGAAGCTGGTGCTGGTTGCGCTGCTCGTTATCTACCACGCGTGGTGCTATCGCTTGATGAAGGAACTCGCGACTGCAAGCGGCCGTTCGCCGCGCTGGTATCGATGGTTCAACGAAGTTCCGGGAGTGCTGCTGATCGCGATAGTGATTCTTGCGGTGCTTAAACCGACCTTCGGCTAGCCCTGATCCACAACGAGACTCCCATGGCCGCCACGACCACGATCCGCTTGCCACCATCATTGCGCGCCCGACTGCGTGCGCTCGCGAAGGAGACCGACAGATCTGTGCACAGCCTGATCGTCGAGGGTGTGGAGCGCTATGCCGCGTACGAAGAACAGATGCGCCGGCTCGTCAAAGAGGCGATCGCGTCCGATGCGCAAATACAGCGGCTGGGCGAGGTATTCCGCGCGGACGACGTGCACGCCTGGATGCAACGCCTTGCGCAGGGCGAATCGGCAGCGCGGCCTAAATCGTGGCAACGATAGTCTATTCAGCCCGCGCGCTCTCGGACATCGAGACCGCCCTCTCCCGTCTGCAGCGGTGATCCCGGATTCGGCTGTGAGAGCAACGACGGCGATTTGATCAGGCATCGAAAATCTCGCCGAGCATCCGTTGCTCGGGCGACGTGTCGAGGGTGAACTGCGCGAGCTGATCGTTTCCCGGGGTGCGACCGGCTATGTCGCCCTGTACCGTTTCCTGATCGCGGAGGACGAAGTCCGCGTCCTCACGCTCATCTCGCAGCGCGAGCTTGGCTTCACGCCCTAGTTTCCCCCGTCCCGTTCACATCGCCTTGGCGTTCTTCATCTCCGTCACAGCGGCGAGTGACTTGGTCACGTGATCTTCGGGCGAGATTTTGTCGTCGGCGGACGAGAGTGTCGCCACGACCTTCCAGTCCGGCGCGATCACGAAAGTTGTGCGCTCGGTGAACGCGTGATCAATCTCTGCACCGCGAGTGTCCTTGAAGCCCGGCTTCCCTTCCATGACCTTGAGGTCATAAGACTTCGCAATCTTGCCATCCGGGTCGGAGGCGACGGGGAATTTGCCAGCGCAGTACTCGGGGTCCGCCGAGAAATCATTGAGCCGCGCGATGCTGTCGTGTGACACACCAATGATGGTCGCGCCCACGGCATCGAACTTGTCCTTGTTCACTGCGAACGTGTGCGCCTCGATGTTGCAGCCCCCGGTATATGCCGACGGGTAGAAGTAGACCACCACGGGCCCCTTCTTGAGTGCGTCCTTGAGCGAGAAGTCGAACGCCTTGCCGTCGAGCGACGCCTTGGCGGAGAAATCGGGCGCCTTGTCGCCGCTCTTCAATGCGGCCAGGGCGGGAAGGGCGATGGCGCTCGACAACAGCAGGACAGGCAGCAGGCGTTTCACGGCAATTCTCCTTCGGATTCGAGTCTTAGAGGGCTTATCCACGCGCGGAGGCGAAGCATACTGCCTGCCTAATTCTTCAGTCGATACCCCGTACGGAATATCCACCCGACCAGCAGCAGGCAAGCGATGAAGAATCCCAGCGTCACCGCCAGGCTCGTGCCCACGCTGACGTCGGAGGTCCCGTAGAAGCTCCAGCGAAAGCCGCTGATCAGGTACACGACCGGGTTGAACAGGGTTACTGTTCGCCATGCCGGCGGCAGCATGTTGATCGAATAGAAAGCGCCGCCCAGGAACGTCAGCGGGGTCACGATCAGCATCGGGATGAACTGCAGCTGCTCGAAGCCAGTCGACCCGATGCCAATGATGAAGCCGAATAAGCTGAAGGTAGCGGCCGTCAGCACCAGGAACGCAATCATCCAGAATGGATGCATGATCTGGATCGGGACGAAGAAGGATGCCGTGATGAGAATGACGAGCCCGAGAACGATCGACTTGGTCGCGGCTGCGCCGACATACGCGAGCACGATCTCCAGGTACGACACCGGTGCGGACAGGAGCTCGTAGATCGTGCCCGTGAATTTCGGGAAATAGATACCGAAAGAGGCGTTGAAAATGCTCTCGGTGAACAGCGTGAGCATGATCAGTCCCGGCACGATGAAGGCCCCGTAGGGAACGCCGTCGACTTCCGTCATGCGCGAGCCGATCGCAGCCCCGAACACCACGAAGTAGAGTGACGTCGTGATCACTGGCGTCACCAGGCTCTGCAGCAAGGTACGCAACGCGCGCCCCATCTCGAAACGGTAGATGGCCAGGACCCCGTATCCGTTGAATGTGACTGAGCTCATGCCGCTGCTCCGTGGCGATCACTCACGAGGTTCACGAAGATCTCCTCCAACGAGCTTTCGCGGATATTGAGATCCCTGAAGCCGATGTCGAGCTCGCGCATGCGCGTGAGGAGCGAGGCGATTCCCTTGCGTTGCTCGTTGGCGTCGAACGTATACCGCAGTTCGCAGCCGTCCGCGTCGAGCGCCAGGTGCCAGTCGGCCAGCCCGGCGGGAAGAGAACGCATCGGACTCTGCAGGTAGACGGTGAGTTGCCGTTTGCCGAGCTTCTTCATCAACACGCTCTTCTCTTCGACGATGATCAGCTCGCCCTTGTTGATGACGCCAACACGATCAGCCATCTCCTCCGCTTCTTCGATGTAATGAGTGGTGAGAATGATGGTCACGCCGGTCTCGCGCAGTCCGCGCACCAGCGCCCACATGTCACGACGCAGCTCGACATCGACACCCGCCGTCGGTTCGTCGAGAAACAGGATCTGCGGTTCGTGCGCCAGGGCCTTGGCGATCATCACGCGTCGCTTCATGCCGCCCGACAGCGTCATGATCTTGTCGTCGCGCTTCTCCCATAGTGAGAGCTCGCGAAGCACCTTTTCGATGAAAGCGGGATTGGGCGCGCGTCCGAACAGGCCACGGCTGAAATTGACTGTCGACCACACCTTCTCGAACGTATCCGTGGCGAGTTCCTGCGGCACGAGACCGATCAGCGAGCGCGCCGCGCGGTACTCGCGCTGGATGTCGTGCCCGCCCGCGAGAACCTCACCGCTGGTGGGCGTAACGATCCCGCAGACAATATTGATCAGCGTGGTCTTGCCGGCCCCGTTGGGGCCGAGAAGAGCGAATATCTCGCCCTTTTCGATCTCGAGATCGATGCTCTTGAGTGCTTGCAGACCGGAGGCATAAGTCTTGGTCAGCCCTGAAATGGAGAGGATCTTCATGATGCGCGTATCGCCCGGGAGGAGTTTGACAACAGCGCTGCTGCGGCGGTTTCCGCAGCTAGACCGTCGATTTCGATCACTTTTCTGCGACTGCCGGCTCCGCCCACGATGCGCACCTGGCGCTTGGCAATCCCGAGCCGGGTCGCTATCAGGGCCACCAACTCCTCGTTCGCGGCGTTGTCGACCGGCGCCGCCGCCAGGCGCACATGCACCGCATCTCCATGCATTCCCACCACAGCGGTTTTCGACGCGCGCGGTTGTACGTACACTTTGATGCGGTTGGATGACGCCATAGGATCGCCGCACGCCGGATCAGATCGGCTTGCGTCGCAGCGCTTAGTCTAGAGCATTCGGGAGGGAATCGAGCGCATGTCGTCCGAGCGGCAGAGCGTGCTGCATAGCTGGTGCAGGCAGACCGACTGGGATGCGCCGACGATCGTCGGCGGGCGGGGTGCACGTCTTATTGCCGAGAATGGAGGCACGATCCTCGATTTCAGCAGCCTGAGTGAGTGCTGCAACCTGGGGCACCAGCATCCCCACGTCGTGCGGGCGATTCGCGAGCAGGCCGAGAAACTATGTTTCGTCACCAGTTCGTGGGGAGCCGAGCCGCGGGCCCACCTGGCCGACTTGTTGCTCGAGAAATCCGGATTCGAAGGTGGGCGCGTGTTCTTTACCCTTGGGGGCGCGGATGCCAATGAGCACGCGGTGAAGTTTGCCCGCCAGGCGAGCGGCAAGCCGCGCGGCTGGATCATCGCTCGCGATCGCTCCTACCACGGCGCGAGCTACGCGACGATGGCGCTGTCAGGAGATTCACGTACTGCACAACAAGTCGATGCAGCAGCCTTCGGGGTTCTGCACACCCCGCCACCGTATGTATATCGCTGCCCTTTTGGCGCAGCCAATCCCGAGGCGTGTGGTGTCGCGGCGGCGGAACACATCGCTCAATTGATCGACCAGCGCGGCGCGGACTCCATCGCCGCCGTTGTGATGGAACCCAATGCCGGCACGAACGGCATCGTCGCGCCCGACAGCTTCTGGCCCGCGTTGCGCGATGCCACCCAAGAACGCGCTGTGTACCTGGTCGCGGATGAAGTCATGAGCGGGTTCGGACGCTGCGGCGAATGGTTCGCATGGCAGCGATACGGTGAGGAAGCACGGCCGGACCTTATGACGCTCGCCAAGGGCCTGAGCGGTGCGCACCTGCCGCTCGGAGCCGTGGTGCTGTCGGCCTCGGTAGCGCGCGCACTGGAGCCACAGATGCTGTACACGGGCCTGACATACTGCGGACATCCGCTCTGCTGCGCGGCGGGCCTGGCGGCCGTGCAAAGTTATGAGCGCGAGGATCTGATTGCGCGTTCGCGACGGCTGGGCGCCGAGCTTTTTGCGCGCTTGAGGCAGATGGAAGCACACCATCCGGTGATCGGCGAAGTTCGCGGCGGCCACGGCTTATACGCGGTCGTAGAACTCGTGCGCGATCGAAAGAGCCGCGAGCCATTGGCGCCGTGGGATGAGATGCACAGCGCGCTCAAGCAGTTGCTGCGCTCGGGCCTGGAGGCCGGCGTGTCGTTCGCGGCCCGCGGCAACCTGATCCTGCTCGCGCCACCACTCGTGATTGAAGAGAAGGACCTTTCCGACGCGCTCAGTCTCCTCGATCGGCTCATTGGTGAGCTCGAAGCGGCATTGCAGGCCGACTCAGGTGATACCGTGATTCAGCCCCGACTGGAAGCGAAGCAAACGGGCGAGCCCGCGCCATGAGTTTCAAGCTCACCTACTCCACGATGTTCAATCCGCCGCCGGAGCTGCATGCGCGCTTCGACGCAGCGATGCAACGCGTGACGGTGGGCCTCGGCGCGACACATGCACTCCACGTCGATGGAGTCGATCAGCCCGCCAAGCGTACGGTGGTAAAACTCAATCCCGCGGATCAGGAACAGGTTCTCGGTCATTTCGCAGCAGCCACTGCTGCGGACGTCGACGCCACAATCCAGGCGGCGCGGCGCGCATTCGCCACGTGGAAGCAGAGTCCGATGGAGCGTCTGCGCCTGTTGCGCCGGGTCGGACAGCTCATCGAAGAGCGCGTCTACGACATCGCGGCCGCGCTGACCCTCGAGGTCGGCAAGAACCGCATGGAGGCACTGGGGGAAACGCAAGAGACGGCAGATTTTTTCTACGCATACTGCGATGACTTCGAGCGCCAGCACGGCTTCGATCATGTGCTGCCGAATGACCCACTGTCCTCACACGTATCCCGCAATCGCAGCGTATTGAAGCCGTACGGTGTCTGGGTCGTCATCACGCCGTTCAATTTTCCCCTGGCACTTGCTGGCGGCCCGGTTGCGGCTGCGCTGGTCACCGGCAACACAGTGGTCTTGAAGGGAGCGACTGCGACCCCGTGGGCGGGCCGGCTGCTTGCGGATTGCATCCGCGATGCAGGATTCCCGCCGGGCGTCTTCAACTATCTGAGCGGGTCGGGCCGTGAGGTGGGCGATGCGCTCGTCCACCACCCATTCACCTCAGGCATCACATTCACCGGCTCGCATGACGTCGGCATGCGTATCGCGCGCACGATGCAGGGCGGCGCCTATCCGCGACCGTGCATTGCGGAGATGGGCGGCAAGAATCCATGCATCGTGACTGCATCGGCGGACCTCGACCGTGCAGCGACCGGGATCGCTCGTTCCGCGTACGGCATGGGAGGGCAGAAGTGCTCCGCTCTGTCCCGCCTGTACGTGCATCGCGATGTGGCCGATGCACTGATCGAGCGGCTGCAGAAGCAGATCGCGGCATTGCGCATCGGTAATCCGGCACTTCAGGAGAATTGGCTCGGACCGGTGACCACGGCTGAGGGATACCAGGACTACGCGCGTTACGCGGCTGAACTGCGCGAGGGGGGCTCACGCGTGATCGCGGGCGGCGAGCGTCTGCTTGACGACGAGCACGCGCGTGGCTTTTTCGTGCAGCCAATGCTCGCCGAGGCGCCTGCAAGTCATCCGCTGTGGAAGTACGAAATGTTCCTGCCGATTCTCATGCTTCATCGCGTGGCCTCGAACGAGGAGGCAATGCGCCTTGCCAATGACACCGCACTCGGGCTCACGGCCGGCTTCTACGGCAGTGGCGACGAAGTGACCTGGTTTCACGACCACATCCAGGCCGGCGTGACCTATGCCAATCGTCCCCAGGGCGCGACCACCGGTGCCTGGCCGGGTTATCAGCCGTTCGGCGGATGGAAAGGCTCCGGAACCAGCGGCAAAGGTATCGCCTCTTTCTATTACCTGCCGCAGTACCTGCGCGAGCAGTCGCAGACCGTCGTTGACTGACAATGAAGTTGATGGCGCTGAGCGAAGCGATCGAGAGTCACGTCAAGGACGGACAGAGTGTGGCGCTCGAGGGATTCACGCACTTGATCCCTTTCGCTGCGGGGCACGAGATCATCCGCCAGCGCCGCAAGGACCTGCACCTGATTCGCATGACACCCGATCTGGTCTACGACCAGATGATCGGCATGGCATGCGCAAACCGCCTGACCTTCTCGTGGGGCGGCAATCCAGGTGTCGGCTCGCTGCACCGCCTGCGCGACGCCGTTGAAAACGAATGGCCACAACCGCTGCAGCTCTTCGAACACAGCCACGCGGAGATGGCGGTCGCGTACACCGCCGGCGCGAGCGGCCTGCCCTGCGGGTTCATGCGTCGCCACGTCGACACCGATCTCGCACGCGGTTCCGGCGCGCGTATCAGGCCGGTCACGTGCCCGTTCACCGACGAGCCGCTCACGGCAGTGGCATCGATCAACCCCGATGTCACGATTCTGCATGCGCAACAGGTGGATACTGCCGGCAATGTATTGATCCGCGGCATCGTCGGCGCAGTGCGCGAGGCGGCAATGGCGGCGCGCTGCCTGATCGTCACGGTCGAGGAGCAGGTCGAGAGCCTCACTGCGGACATGAACGCAATCGTGCTGCCCGCTTTCGTGGTGAGTGCCGTCGCCGTCGTCCCGGGTGGCGCATATCCCTCGTACGCGCAGGATTACTATGCGCGCGACAACAGCTTCTATCTCGCGTGGGACGACATCGCGCGGGATCGCAAGTCGTTTCTGATCTGGATGGAACGCCACGTACTCGGGACACGCGATCATGCCGAACTCCTGCGCGCCTTGAAGGTGAGTCCCGCCTGAGGCGCGCCGATGCGCGATCCTGCTCACGGTTTGCTGGGCGCACGCTGGCGCGCCTGTAGCCGCTTCAGTACCATGTTCGCGTCTTCGGAGATGGCATTCCTCCCCAAACCGCCGCAAGGCTGATGATGCCTACCCCCGTCGTTCAGACGGCGCAGCGGTAGGTCATTCGTGCGATGCCTGCCACTGCTCGAACGGCGGCTCTCAATTTCGCGCGAAAAGGACGGCTCGAATGGCCTGGCTCAGCTTATTCGCAATCGGCGTCGGCGCGGTGCTCGGCGCGTGGATGCGGTGGGGATTGGGTGTGCTGCTCAATCCCGTCTTCCCCACCTTGCCGCTCGGTACGCTCACCGCCAATCTCTTCGGTGGGTTGGTGATCGGAATGATGATGGGCGGCGCCGAGCCACTCGGCCTCTCGCCCAACGTGCGGCTCCTCGTTACTACTGGCTTCCTCGGCGCGCTCACCACGTTCTCGACTTTCTCCGCCGAGGCCGTGGCACTGCTGTCGCGTGCTCAATATGCGTGGGCGGCCGCACTCGTGGTCGTACATGTCAGCGGATCTCTGCTCCTGACCGGTGCCGGCTTGCTGCTGGTGCGCGCGCTCGTCAGCAGGTGAGTCGCAATCCTGGAGAATGACACTATGAATGGCACGTATCTGCGCTTCTACATGCACGAGAATGTCAAACATCGTCATCGCCTGCTGTATGAATGGTTGCTGGAACACGCAAAGGCGAATGGCGTGCACGGCGGCTCGGCCTTTCGCGCCATAGCAGGCTTCGGGCGTCATGGCGTGCTGCACGAGCAGCACTTTTTCGAGCTCGCAGGCGATCTCACCATCGAGGTCGAGTTCATCCTCACGCACGCGGAGGCAGATCGGCTCCTCGACAGTCTGCGGCAGGAGAGTGTCCGCCTGGTTTACGCGCGCCTGCCCGCGGAGTTCGGTGTCATCGGGACCGAGGGCTGAGGTATTCTGTCGCGCCCGTCGTGCGCGGGTCCGAGCAGGCGAAACACAAACATGGGCTCGCTGGCCTACACCGCCGATGAAATCATGACCGTGACTGCAGCAAGGCAGCTGCGCAACGGCGCTGTGTGCTTCGTGGGCATCGGTCTGCCGAGCGCGGCGTGCAACCTTGCGCGTCTGCGGCACGCACCAGATCTCGTGCTGATCTATGAATCGGGGACAGTCGGGACCAAGCCAAGCGTGTTGCCGTTGTCGATCGGTGACGGCGAGCTGGCCGAGACGGCGGATTGCGTCGTTCCGCTGCCGGAGATCTTCAGCCACTACCTGCAGCGCGGGCGCGTCGATGTCGGGTTTCTTGGCGCGGCGCAGATCGACCGTTTCGGCAATCTCAACACGACAGTGATCGGGGACTACGCGAAGCCCAAGGTGCGCTTGCCAGGTGCAGGGGGCGCGCCGGAAATCGCAACCCATGCGCGCGAGGTGCTGGTCGTCATGAAGCAATCGCCGCGCAGCTTCGTGTCGCGACTCGATTTCATGACTTCCTGCGGTTATCTGGACGGCGCGGGTGCCCGCCGCAACAGCGGCGCGCCGGGCAGCGGTCCACGGGCCGTCATCACCGATTTCGGCATCCTGCGACCTGACCCGAAAACCGACGAGTTGCAGTTGACCGGCCTGTATCCGGGCATCAGTGTCGAGGCCGCACGCAATGCGACCGGATGGCCGCTGCAGGTGGCGGACTCGATCGAGGAGTTGCCCGCGCCGGAGCGGGCGGACCTGACCTGCTTGAGAGACTTGCACGCCCGGACAGAGGTCGCGCACTCGAATCCTATCCGTATCAAGCTGCCGACCATGGATCGGCGTTGAAAACCGAGGACCTTCCCATGCGCTCAAAACACATTCGCACCGAATTGCCGGGACCCAAGGCCCGGGCGCTGATTGAGCGCGATCGTGCCGTTACCACGCCGTCCTATCCGCGCGACTATCCGTTTGTCATGGCGAAGGGTCGAGGCGCCGAGGTGTGGGATGTCGACGGCAACCGGTTCCTCGATTTCGCGGCGGGAATTGCCGTGTGCAGCACGGGGCACGCCCATCCTGCGGTGGTCGCCGCCATCAAGGAGGCCGCGGACGATTTTCTGCACATCTCGAGCGACTACTGGCATGAGCGCATGACGAGACTGGCCGAAAAGATCAACGCGCTCGACCCGATGCGCGAGCCGGTGCAGATCCTCGTCTGCCAGAGCGGCACCGAATCCGTCGAGGGCGCGCTGAAGCTCGCTCGCTACGTCACTGGTCGGCCGCGCTTCATCGCCTTTCTCGGCGGGTTCCACGGCCGCACCATGGGATCACTCGCTTTCACCTCGAGCAAATACACCCAGCAGGCGGGATTCTTTCCAACCATGCCGGGCGTCACTCATGTGCCCTACCCCAACACGTATCGGCCGCTGTTCGTGGGTGCGGATCAGGGCAAGGCGGTACTGGACTACATCGAAGGCACGTTGTTTCAGGCCAATGTACCGCCTAACGAAGTTGCAGCGATCCTGATCGAGCCCTTGCAAGGCGAAGGGGGTTACCTGGTACCGCCCGACGGATTCCTGCAGGGCTTGCGTGAGCTTTGCGACCGGCACGGCATCCTGCTGATCTTCGATGAAGTGCAGGCGGGCATCGGGCGCACCGGCAAGATGTTCGCGAGCCAGCACTGGGGCGTTGCACCCGACATCATGACGCTCGCCAAGGGTCTGGGCTCAGGGCTGCCGATCGGCCTCGTCGTGGCGCGCCGCAAGCACATGGAAAAATGGAAACGTGGCGCGCACGGCAACACCTTCGGTGGCAATCCGCTGTGTTGCGCAGCGGCGCTCGCGACCCTGGACCTGGTCGAGCGCGAGTACGCGGCGAATGCCGCGAGCGTCGGCGAATATTTTCTCGGCCGACTGCGCGAATTGCAGAAGCGCTTCGAATGCATCGGCGACGTGCGCGGCAAGGGGCTCATGATCGGCATGGAGCTGATCGAGGATCGCGTCAGCAGGAAACCGGCGCGCGCGCTGTGCGAAAAAATGCTGACGACCGCGTTTCACAACGGCTTGCTGCTGCTCTCCTGCGGCGTTAGCACCGTGCGCTTCATTCCACCGCTCATGATCACTCGCGCGCATGTCGACGAAGCGATGGTAATGATCGAGGCAAGCCTCAACGATGCGCTGGCTGCTCAGACCAGCGCAGCGAAGGCCGGTTAGCGCGGAGGTCGCATGAAGCCTGTAGCCCTTGGCCAGCCAACCATATAGGCGGTAGAGTTCGCACCGGTCATTGCCGGCACAACAAGATTCCAGAAACCGAAGGGAGATTTCTCATGACAGGTCTGGACGCATTGTGGCTGCCCATTCTGTTGTCGGCCGTCATCGTGTTCGTGGCGAGCTCGATCATTCACATGGGCCCGTTCTGGCATCGGGGCGATTACCCCAAGGTGCCCAATCAAGACAAGGTCCAGGAAGCGCTGCGCCCGTTTGCAATCCCGCCTGGCGATTACATGCTGCCGCGCGCTTCAAACATGAAGGAGATGCGCACGCCGCAGCACATGGAGAAACTCACCAAGGGACCGGTCATGGTGCTCACGGTGTTGCCGAATGGACCGGGTTCCATGGCCAGGAGCCTGGTGCTGTGGTTCCTGTACACGGTCGTCGTCAGTTTCTTTGCCGCTTACATCGCGAGTCGCGCACTGCCCCCGGGGACTGATTACCTGCGCGTGTTCCAGCTCGTCGGCGCGACGGCGTTCGTGGGCTACTCACTCGCGTTATTGCAGATGTCGATCTGGTATCGGCGTGCCTGGGGCCTGACGGTCAAGGGAATCTTCGACGGACTCATCTATGGCCTGCTCACCGCCGGCACGTTCGGTTGGCTCTGGCCGCACTAGGACAGCCCTGCGCAGGTTTCACTTCGGCACGCTGCTGATCGCAATCCTGGCTCCGATTGCGGCCGGCGCCGCGCGCGAGCCCGTTCTCAAGCAAATCGACCTGCCGCACAGTTACTACTGGCGGGAGATGTACATCCCTCAGCCGACCACGGGGCCGTCAAGCGCAGCGTTTGCGCCCGATGGCTCGCGAATCCTCTACAGCATGGCGGGTTCGCTCTGGGTGCAAACGATCGGGAGTGACGAGGCGCACGAGCTCACGCATGGGCCCGGCTACGACCTGCAGCCGGACTGGTCGAAGGACGGGCGCTGGATCGTCTTCGTGCGCTACCACAAGGACGCCATGGAGCTGTGGCGCTACGAGGTCGCAACGGCCCGTGAGCAAGCTCTGACCCAGGCGGGTGCGGTGAACCTCGAGCCGCGCTTCTCTCCTGACGGCACACAGCTCGCGTTCGTTTCGACGCAGGGCACCGGTCATTTCAATCTCTTCATCGCGAACATCAACGAGCAGGGGCTCGCCAACGTGCGACCGCTGATCGCCCCCCGCACGACAACGCTCGATCGCTACTACTACTCGCCCTTCGACCACGCGATCAATCCGAGCTGGAGCCCTGACGGGACGCACGTGTATTTCACCGCGAATCCCGAAACCGCCTGGGGCACGGGTGACATCTGGTCTGCGTCAGTCACGGATTCCAACGATCGCAAGCGTGTGCTGGTCGAGGAAACCACGTGGGCGGCGCGACCTGAGATGTCGCCTGACGGCAAGCGCCTGCTCTACGGCAGCTACCAGGGCCGCCAATGGCAGCAGCTCTGGTTGACGACACCAGACGGACGATCACCGCTGCCGCTCACATTTGGTGATTTCGATCGGCGCAATGCGCGCTGGTCTCCGGACGGACGGCGAGTTCTCTACACGAGCAACGAAACCGGCAACACGACACTTTGGATACAGGACGTGGTCGGCGGACAGCGCGAGCACATGGTTGCTCGCAAACGCGTCTACCTCAATCCCGTCGGCGCGGTGACGCTGTTGCTTCGTGATGAACGTGGCCAGCCAATCGCGGGCCGCGTGATGCTCCTCGCGCCCGACGGGCGGTACTACGGCCCTTCGGACAGCTGGCTGCATGCCGATGACAGTTTCGACCGGGCGCAGCAAGCGCAGGAGAACCGGTATTTCCACTGTCAGGATCGTTGCAATGTGACCGTGCCCGTCGGAACTGCGAAGCTTTGGGTGATGAGCGGGTTCGCGCGACGGCCGGTGCAGCAGAACATCGCCGTAACTCCCTCAGGTCTCGAACTTACGATTGCGCTTCAGCCCCAGCGCCTTCCCGAGCAGTTCGGTGTCTTCACCAGTGCCGACCTGCACGTGCACATGAACTACGGCGGCACTTATCGCCAGCACCTCGAGGGACTCGCGGCGCAGGCGCGAGCCGAAGATCTCGATGTCGTCTACAACCTGATCGTCAACAAGGAACAGCGCATTCCCGACATCAGCGAATTCACGACTGACGCGCAGCAGGTCGGAGTGACGACGCTCTATCAAAGCCAGGAATTCCACACGAGCTACTGGGGACATCTCGGCCTGCTGCATCTCGATGATCATCTGCTGCTGCCCGATTTCTCGAGCTATCGCCACACCGCACTCGCCTCGCCCTACCCTCACAACGGCGCCATCGCGGATCTCGCACACGCTCAGCACGCACTGGTCGGTTACGTACATCCGTTCGATTGGATTATCGATCCGGGCAAGGAAAAAACCCTTTCCCACACCCTTCCGGTCGACGTGGCGCTTGGCAAGGTGGACTACATCGAGATCGTGTCCTTCGCCGACCATCGCTCGACCGCCGCGGTCTGGTACCGCCTGCTCAATCTCGGCTACAAGCTTGCGGCCGGCGCCGGTACCGACGCCATGACCAACTACGCCTCGTTGCGCGGACCAGTCGGCCTGAATCGCGTGTATCTCGCGACCCGCGATCGCGGGCCGCAAGCGCTCAAGGGCGCGCTGAAGCAAGGGCATGGTTTCGTCACGAATGCACCGTTGCTCGGACTCAAGGTCAATGGCATCAGCCCCGGTGAGACCTTGCATCTGCAGGCAGGGCAACGCCAGGTGCATGTCGATGCAGCGGTCCGTTCCATTGTGCCGCTGAGCGAAATTGAGCTCGTGTTCAACGGTCGGGTGCTCAAGCGTCTGCGTGCCGATCGCACGGGTGAGATAGTCAACTTCTCGAACGACGTCGCAGTTCCCGGCAGCGGCTGGATGCTGCTGCGTGCGACTAACATGCAGCCACAAACTCTCGTGCAGGATATCTATCCCTATGGCACCACCAACCCGGTGTGGATAGATGCAGGTACCCCGGCGCCAGCGGCGCCGGACGACGCGAACTATTTTGTGCGCTGGATCGACCGCGTGATCGAGTCGGCGAGCGCGCGCGATGATTACAACACCGACCTCGAGAAGGATCAGACGCTCACATACCTGCGCGCTGGGCGCGCGGTGTTCGCAGAGAAATACCATGCGCCTTGAGCTCAAGCCCCTCATGGGTGTCGTGCTGCTGGCAAGTGGATCGTTGGCCTTCGCTGACAAGCGCCCGCTCGAGCTCGCCGATTTTCATCGCGTGCAGGACGTCAGCGAGCCCGCGTTCGCGCCGCGTGGCGATGCAATCGTCTACACGGTGACGAGCAGCAATCTCGACAGTGATGCACAGGTGAGCGACCTGTGGCGTGTGAGCTGGCGTGGTGGCGAACCGCTTCAGCTCACTCACACACCATTCGCGAGCGAATGGCTTCCGCAGTGGCGGCGCGACGGTAAGGAAATCGCCTTCCTCTCAGATCGTGGTGCCGAGGACAGCGCACAGATCTGGCTGATGCCGGCCGACGGTGGTGAGGCGCGACAAATCACACGTGTCAAACAGGGCATCAGCGACTTCGTGTGGGCGCCTGGCGGCAAGCAGATCGCATTTGTCGCAGAAGATCCGAAGCCGGAACCCGCCAAGGACTCGCGCGGCAAGGACAAGCCCGAGGCGCCATTGGTCATCACGCGCTTTCAGTTCAAGGAGGACACGCGAGACTACCTGACCAATCGCTGGCAGCATCTTTACCTCCTCGATGTCGAAACCGGCGGCGATAACACTGCTCACGCCCGGCTCGCATGATGAGTGGCTGCCCGCCTGGTCGCCGGATGGCAAATACATTGCGTTCGTCAGCAAGCGGCTCGGCGACATCGATCGCAACCTGAATTTCGATATCTGGATCATGCCGCCGGTGCCTGGCGCCGAACCGCGGCGCGTCAGCACCTTCGACGGCGACGACAGCGATTGGTCTTGGGAGTCGCGTCCGCAGTGGTCAGCGGACAGCCGCAAGCTCGTCTGGCTGACGAGCGATGAAGACAAGTGGATCTACTATTCGCCCTGGCAACTCTCGGTCGCCGATCTCATGACGGGCAAGGTGACAACACCCGCACGCATCGACCGCTGTTTCTACAAGCCGCGATGGTCGAAGGATGGCAAATACATATATGCGTTGATTGAGCAGAGCCGCAACACCTGGCTCGCCCGCATTGATCCCGCGACCGACGAGATCCGCTACCTCACCACGGGCAACCGGTTCGCCTTCGATTTCGACGTGGCGCCCGATGGCAGGCTCGTACTACTCGATGGCGACGATGTGACGCCTTACGAGCTCTCCGCGATAGAGGCGCAGCGCCGGCCGCTGACCCATCACAACGCGTTTCTCGATGGCATCGACATCCGTCCGACTGATGACTTCAGCTTTACGAGCGACGGTCACCGCATCGATGGCCTGATACTGAAGCCCAGCGGTTCAGGACCTGGGGTGCGTTATCCCGCGATCGTGCGCCTGCATGGCGGTCCCGCGTACCAGTTTTCGCACGAATTTCTGTTTGAGTGGCAGCTGCTTGCCGCTCGCGGCTACGCCGTTGTTGGTATCAATCCGCGCGGCTCTACCGGCCAGGGCTTCGAGTTTACCCGCGCCGTTCACGGCAACACGGGCGACCTGGACGTGAAGGACGTCCTGAGGGGCGTCGATCATCTGGTGCAGCAGGGCTGGATCGATCCCGAGCGCCTTGGCATCGGCGGGCGCAGCTACGGTTCCATTCTCACCAACTACGTCATCGCGAGTGACACCAGATTCAAGGCTGCGGTGAGTGGTTCGGGCAACTCCAACTACCTCGGCAGCTACGGCCACGACGAGTACATCCGTGAATACGAGCTGGAGTTTGGAACACCGTGGCAGAACCTCGATGCCTACGTGCGCGTCAGCTATCCGTTTCTGCATGCGGATCGCATCCGCACACCGACGCTCTTCTACTGCGCGATGAAGGATTTCAATGTGCCGTGTCTGGGTTCGGAGCAGATGTACCAGGCATTGCGCTCATTGAATGTCCCCACGGAGCTGATCCTGTACCCGAATCAGAATCACGCCATGACGGTCCCAGGCTATTTCGAGGATCGCATGCGGCGCGCGCTCGAATGGTACGACCGCTATCTGAAGCAGCCGGGCCGATGAGCTCAGCGGGTCTTCAGGCGGTTGTACTGCTTGAGAATCGTGCGCAACTGCTCGTGCGGAATCGCCATCACGAAGTGTCCGTCCTGCCCGCGCATATCCCGAGCTGCGATCATCGAATTGATGATCGCCTCTTCGGTAGCCTCCACCGTGGCGAGAAACAGCGCATCGAGGAGGTCATTGCCGAGGAATGCGGCCGAATTGATGGCATCATTCGGCATGGCGCCGGCGTTGGCGGTGGAGAATGCGACGAAAATATCCCCCGAACCGTTGCCGGCGTAACTGCCATTGCGTGCCAGGCCGATCGCGGCGCGGCGCGCGATGCGCTTGAGTTGATGGGGTAACAGGGGAGCATCGGTGGCCACGACGATGATGATCGATCCGGTGTCGCCTTGATCGGGCGCGCCCTCCGGGTACAAACGGTGCTGCTTCAGATGCCGACCGACCGGAACCCCCGCGATACGCAGCGTGTCACGCACCCCGTAGTTCGCCTGCACCAGCACGCCGACGATGTAGGGGTTTTTCGCAATCGTCACACGGCGCGACGCCGTCCCGATGCCGCACTTGAACTCGTGGCAGACCGTGCCAGTGCCGGCGCCGACGTTGCCTTCCGCGACGGGCCCGTTGCGCGCCGAATCGAGCGCGGCATCGACGTCCTGCGGGCGGACGTGAAAACCGTTGACGTCGTTGAGATAGCTGTCCCACGTTTCAGCAACGACAGGAGTCGACCACCAGTAGCCGCTGGGATCGGGGTGCCCGAGTCGCACGCGCCATGCGATCACAGCATCGTGTACCACGCCGACACTGTGCGTGTTGGTGAGCATCACGGGCCCTTCAAGCCGGCCTCCTTCTTCGAGCCAGGTGGTTCCAGTCATTTCGCCATTGCCGTTCAGCGCGAACCACGCGCCAAATACCGGCACGTCGACGCTTTGCTTGCCACGCGGCAGGATCGCCGTGACACCAGTACGGACTTCGTGCTTGGGGTCCGGAGTACTGATCAGCGTCGTGTGCCCGACCGTGACGCCCGCGACATCGGTGATCGCATTCAAAGGGCCCGGGGTTCCGTCGAATGGAATGCCGAGGTCACGCGCGCGCGGCGCGTCAGCTGTCGCTGGGGTCGCCACGGCGAGCAGAATTGCGAACCAAGTGCACTTCATAACGAGCTTCACTCCCGCGGCAAGATGCGCGCGCGATGCAAGGTGCGCGGGATTCTACAGGCAAGGCAGGACAAACAATGACAACAGCTTCAACCGGTACGCCTCGCGAGCTCGGTTTCTGGATGTGCACAGCGCTGGTGATCGGCAACACGATCGGCATCGGCATCTTCATGATGCCGGCCGCGTTGGCGCCATACGGTCTCAACTCAATCATCGGGTGGGTGATAACGGTGCTCGGCTGCGTGGCCGTCGCCTGGGTATTCGCAGGGATGGCGCGCCTCTTTCCACAGGACGACGGACCCTACGCCTACACGCAACGCGCATTCGGAAGTCCGACTGCCTTCATGGTGCTTGTGGTGCTACTGGGTATCGATCTGGGTCACCAATGCGACGATAGCGACCGGCGTGGTCGGATACCTGACTGCCCTCTTCCCGTTCTCGGTACCAATCCGCTGCTGCCACCCGTTACCGCGCTCTCTTTCGATCTGGATCTTCGTGCTCGTTAACCTGCTCGGCGTCCGCACCGTGGGCTGGATGCAGATCCTGACGATGATTCTGAAACTCGTGCCGATGGGCGACCGTCATTGCGTCTCGGCCTGTGGCAGTTCTTCGCCGACCCGTCCGCCTACACGCGGCACGTGCCTGCGACGCCCATCGAGTTCGGCAGCATCGCGGGCGCATCGACGATGGCGCTCTTTGCGATGCTCGGGATCGAATGCGCCACGATTCCCGCTGGGCGCGTTCGCGATCCGGAACGCACGATTCCGCGTGCCACGATCGTCGGCACCCTGCTCACCGCGTTCATCTACATTTCAGTGTTCGTCGTGTCCGTTGCTGCTCATTCCGCAGGACGAGCTCGCGAAGTCCAACGCGCCGTTCGCCGATCTGCTGGCACGCTTCTTCGGTTCGGGGTACGGACAGCTGCTCGCGATATTCGTGGTCATCAGCGGACTCGGCGCACTGAACGGCTGGACGCTGATGGCCGGTGAGCTGACACAGACCTTTGCGCGCCACGGCACGCTGCCCGAGAGCCTCGCCAAGGCGAATGCGCATGCGGCGCCGACGCGCGCCCTGTTGCTTACCGGGTGCTGCCGCCAGCCTCATGCTGCTCATGAACTACACCGAGTCGATGGCCAAGGGCTTCGCGTTTTCTCAGCGTGATCGTCACCGCGGCGAACCTGCCTCTTTACCTGTTCTGCGCGCTCGCGATCATCGTCCTCTGGTGACGCGGCGAGATCCGACGTCCCGGACGGCGTGAGATAGTGCTCGTGCTTGCGGCAGCGTTGGCGACTGCCTTTTCGATCTGGCTGTTCATCGGCGTTGGTATCAAGTCGCTCTTGTGGGCCGTTGCGCTCGCCTCGATCGGCGTGCCGGTCTACTGGTGGATGCGTCGCAGTCGCACGTCGGCGGTAGGTCTGCGCGATGGAGCGTGACGCGTTGTCCGGAGAACTCGCACCCGGTCACCGGTCCGACCCGGTCTTGCAGATCCGGCATCGTGCTCGTCTTGCTCGTGCTGGCGGGCTGCGCGAACGCGCCCAGATCGAGTCGAACCCGCCTCTTCCACTGCCCAGCTGACGCAGGCGCCGTTCGCGGCCGACACTGGCTCGATTGCCGTTCACTGCGAGACGCTCATCGACGGCGTTTCAGCACAGCCTGCGCACGACGTCACGGTGATCATCCGCGACGGCCACATCGCCTCGCTCGCAGTCGGTTCCGAGCACCCGAAGGATATTCCGTGGCTCGATCTTCCGGGGCACACCTGCCTGCCCGGCCTGATCGACATGCACACCCACCTCACGGATTTGCCCGACGGACACGGCGGACTTGCGCGTCATACTTGACGCGCACGGATGCTGAAGCCGCGAGAATATCCGCCGCGAACGCCGAGGCAACCCTGCAGGCTGGTTTCACTTCGGTTCGCAATGTCGGCACGTATATCGGTTGGTCGGATCGCGCGCTGCGCGATGTGATCAATCGCGGCGAGGTCGCTGGGCCGCGCATGCAGGTCGTCGGCTTTTACCTCACGATTCCCGGCGGTGGCGGCGATCTGTTGGGGATTCCGGGCGTGCCGGAAGGCGACATACCGGCGCGCGTGCGCATGGGAGTGTCACGCGGGCCCGAGGAGTTTGCGCGCCATGCGCAGCTCGCGATCGACGGCGGCGCAGACCTCCTCAAGGTGATCGCCTCCGGCGCCGTGCTGGCCTATGGCGGAGTCCCTGGTGCTCCCGAGATGACGCCTGAAGAAATTGCAGCCGTCGTCAAGGTTGCGCATGCCGCTGGACGAAAGGTCGCAGCTCACGCTCACGGGGCACAATCGATCCGGGATGCGATCCTCGCCGGTGCAGATACGATAGAGCACGCCTCGCTCATCGACGATGTCGGCATCGAGCTTGCGCTTCGTTACCACGTCGCCCTGTCGATGGACGTCTACAACGGCGACTACATCGACACGGAAGGCCGCCGGATGAAGTTCCCAGAGGAATTCCTGCGCAAGAATCTCGAGACCACCGAGGCGCAGCGCCAGGGATTCACACGGGCTCACGCCGCGGGCGTCGCGATCGTGTTCGGCACCGACGCGTCCGTATACCCGCATGGTCTCAATGCACGCCAGTTTCCGATCATGGTGGCGCGCGGCATGACGCCGATGGAAGCGATCCAGTCCGCGACCTCGATCGCAGCGCGCTACATGGGCTGGTCGGATCGCATCGGCGCGCTTCAACCTGGCCTGATGGGCGACTTGATCGCGGTGAAGGGGAATCCGCTCGATGACATCAGTCGGCTTCAGCAGGTCGCGCTAGTAATCAAGGGCGGACTAGTGTTCAAGATGCAACCGGAGGCTCGTTGAGACGAGTCATCTTGCGCCGCTCGTCACTCGCGGCGCTCGTTCTGGTTGGTGCGCCTGCCTTGGCCGATGAGCCCGCCTATCGCGACCTCGAACGCAGCTTTGAAGAACGCGCAGCCGACCTCGTCGCGCGCATGACGGTCGAGGAGAAGGTCTCGCAACTGCGCAACGATGCCCCGGCGATTCCACGACTCGGCGTGCCCGCCTACGAATGGTGGAACGAAGCACTGCACGGCGTCGCCCGCGCCGGCGCAGCCACCGTGTTCCCGCAGGCGATCGGTCTGGCGGCCAGTTTCGACCCGCACTCTGATGCACGAAGTCGCCACAGCGATCAGTGACGAGGCCCGCGCCAAGCATCACGAATTCGAACGTCGCGGACAGCGCCGCCGCTACCAGGGTCTGACCTTCTGGTCGCCCAACATCAACATCTTCCGCGATCCGCGCTGGGGACGCGGGCAGGAAACCTATGGCGAAGATCCCTATCTCACCGCGCGCATGGGCGTCGAATTCGTCAAGGGAATGCAAGGTGATGACCCTCGCTACCTCAAGGTCGTGGCGACCGCGAAGCATTTCGCCGTACACAGCGGTCCCGAGGCCGATCGGCACCAGTTCGACGTACGCCCGAGCGAACGCGATTTGTACGAGACCTACCTGCCCGCCTTCCGGGCGTTGGTGCAGGAGGGCCACGCGTACTCGGTGATGGGTGCGTACAACCGCGTGAACGGGGAATCCGCCTCCGCGAGCCCGCGCCTGCTGCAGCAGGTGCTCAGAAAGGACTGGGGCTTCGACGGCTATGTCGTCTCCGATTGTGATTCGATCGAAGATATCTACCTGCATCACAAGATCGTGGCCACCGCCGAAGCCGCCGCGGCGCTGGGCGTGAAGAATGGGTGTGACCTCGATTGCGGCCAGACCTACGACGCGCTGCTCGGCGCGGTAAAGCAGGGACTGGTAAGCGAGTCTGATATCGATGTGGCGGTAAGACGCCTGATGCTGGCGCGCTTCAAGCTCGGCATGTTCGATCCCGCGGAGCGGGTGCGCTGGGCACAGATTCCTTATTCCGCGAACCAGTCGCCGGCGCATGACCAACTCGCGCGCCGTGCCGCTGAAGCCTCGATCGTGCTGCTGAAGAATGATGGACTGCTGCCGTTGTCGCGCAAGCTGCGGACAGTCGCGGTCATCGGCCCGACAGCGGACGAGATCATGTCGTTGCTCGGCAATTACTACGGTACGCCCGCCGCCCCGGTCACGATTCTCCAGGGAATACGGGAAGCAGTCGGGCCGGGCACGCGCGTGCTTTACTCGCGCGGCGCAGATCTCGTCGAAGGCCGCGAGGAGCCGCGTGCAGCACCGGTCATTGAAGCCGCTTATCTCCGACCGAGCGCGAGTTCCCCTGAGCACGGCCTCAAGGGCGAGTATTTCCGTAGCCGCGATTTTTCTGGTGAGCCCGTGCTTACACGCATCGATGCGCGCGTCGCTTTTCGCTGGGATCGCGGCGCGCCGACCGACGATCTTGTAGCGCGCGGTGAGCTTGCCGAAGAACGTGCGCTCGGTGGCGATGACTTTGCGGTGCGCTGGACCGGGCAACTGTTGCCGCCCGTTTCCGGACGTTATGAGCTGAGCGTCGGGGCCAACGATGGCTTTCGCCTGTTCCTCGACGGACGGCAACTCGCGCAGGACTGGGAGATCAAGCCGCGAGTGCAGAGCAAGAGCGTGTTCGTGGATCTCGAGGCCGGCAAGGCGTACGAACTCAAACTCGAGTATTTCGAAGACATCCGCGACGCCGAAGTGCGCCTCGCGTGGCGTTTGCCGGGCGCCAGGGCACCCTTCGACGAAGCACTCGAAGCGGGACGCTCGGCCGACGCGATCGTCTTTGTCGGTGGCCTCACGGGAGATGTCGAAGGCGAGGAAATGAAAGTGAGCTACCCGGGCTTCGCCGGCGGAGATCGAACCGACCTGCGCCTTCCGGCCACGCAGCAGAAACTGCTCGAAGCGCTGCAGGCCACCGGCAAGCCGGTGGTGCTCGTGCTGACAGGGGGCTCTGCGCTGGCAGTGGATTGGGCGCAGGCGCACGTCGCCGCGATACTGATGGCGTGGTACCCCGGCCAGCGTGGCGGTACTGCGGTTGCCGATGTGCTGTTCGGTAGGGTGAATCCCGGCGGGCGGCTGCCGGTCACCTTCTACAAGGCGAGTGAAAAACTTCCGGCGTTCGACGACTACGACATGCGCGGTCGCACGTACCGCTATTTCGACGGCGAGCCACTCTATCCGTTCGGATACGGTCTCTCGTACACGCGCTTCAAGTACTCGGATCTGAGCCTCGACCGTAACGACGCTGCGAGCGACGGCAAGATTGAGGTCACCATGCAGCTCAAGAACGTCGGCTCGCGCGCGGGCGATGAAGTGGTGCAGATGTATCTGCGTGCCATCGATCCGAGCGAGTCGCGTTCCCGCAAGGAATTGCGCGGCATCGAGCGGGTGACGCTGAAGCCCGGCGAGAGCCGGCGCGTGACCTTCACGGTCGTTCCCCAACGCGATCTCGCCTACTACAACGTTGCCAGCAAGGCTTATGCGGTCGATCCGCGGCGAATACGAGCTGCAACTCGGTGCATCGAGTGCGGACATTCGCCTAAAGGCAGTGTTCAGCGTAGCGGGCGAACCCACCCGCCAGGCACAAACTTCAGCGCGCCATCCAGTCGAGAATCGCGCGGGCGAAGCGCTCCGCGGAGCCGGCTTCGTGCACTAGAAACACCGAGGGTTCGGTCAGCTCGAGCTCCAGCACACACGGCCGGTCTGCGGCATCGCGAATCAGATCGACACGTGCATACAACAACGTACCAAACGGAATTGCGCGCAGCGCCTGTTCGCCGACATGAATCTCTTGCGGCGTCGGCGTTCGCGCGGTGATCGTCTCGGCGGCGAACAGGTTCTCCGTCGGCTGCTCGCCAAGCCGCAGCATCGGCCCCTTGCGAATCGCATGGCTGAAGCGTCCGGCAAAATAGATCAGCGCCGTCTCGCCGTGGGTATCCACAAGATTCAGATACGGCTCGATGAGAGCGCTGCGGCCGGCCTGGACCAGCCGTTCGACGTGCTCCTCGATAGCCGCACGCGCCGTGACGAGGTGCCGCTGCGCGTCGCGCGACCCGGAGCCAATGGCTGGCTTGACCACCAATTCGCGGGATTCATGCAGCGATAGGAATACCTCTATCGCCTGCGCCGCATCCTGTCCGGGCTCGATGAACGCAGTGGGAACCGTGGGCACCCCCGCCCCTGCCAACGCCGCGAGGTAGTGTTTATCGGTGTTCCATCGAATCACCGGCAACGGGTTCAGGAGCTGTGTCAGGCCATCGACGCGTTCACTCCATTCCAGAAATTCGGCAAGGCGGATCGAGGCGTCCCAGGTCGAGCGGAGTAGCGCCAGGTCGAACGCGCGCCAATCGACCTGCGCGTCGTCCCAATCGACTTCACGCACATCCGTGCCGGCCTCCTGCAACGCGCTGAGCAGCGGTGGCATGTCTTCATCCAGCCCGCGCGCTGCGCGCGCAGTGACCAATGCAATGCGGGGTGGGCCTGAGTGAGCCAAGCTATGGGTCTGCGTAAGTGGTCAGTGATTGTGGCGCGGCGTCTTGCGCGCCACGGCCCGGTACTTCACAGCGAGCTCCATCACTGCGCCCCGATCGAGCTGACCCACCGTGGCGCGATACAGCTCCTGCCATGGCGTGGCGCTCTCCGGCACCGGGGGCACTCCGGCCGCCTTGCGACGCTCGATCTCCTTGTCCGCTACCAGCATGTCGCAGCGCCCCGCAGCGAGATCGATGCGAATCACATCACCGGTACGCAACCACGCAAGCCCGCCACCCGCCGCGCTTTCGGGCGAGGCGTTGAGGATCGATGGGCTATCGGAGGTCCCCGACTGACGACCGTCGCCGATCGTCGGCAAGCTCGTGATGCCACGTTTCAGCAATGCATCCGGTGGCTGCATGTTCACGACTTCCGCGGAGCCCGGCCAACCGAGCGGCCCGGCACCTCGAATCACGAGGATCGTGCGCTCGTCGATGCCGAGCGCCGGATCATTGATGCGGGCGTGGTAGTCGCCCGAGCCATCGAACACCACAGCACGACCCTCGAAGGTTTCGCCCTCGGCGAGGAAGCGACGGCGGAAATCAGCCGAGATCACACTGGTCTTCATGATCGCGAAGTCGAACAGGTTCCCGTGTAACACCAGGAATCCGGCCCGCTCCTGCAGAGGGGACTCGAAAGTCGTGATGACCTCTCGATCGCTCGACTCACGGCCGGCGATGTTCTCAGCGAGGGTTCGTCCCGTCACTGTGAGAACATCGCCGGCGATGCGCCCGGCGCGCAACAACTCGCACAAAACCGCCGGCACTCCGCCAGCGCGGTGAAAGCGCTCGCCCAGATACTTGCCGGCAGGCTGCACGTTGACGAGGAGCGGCACTTCGCGCCCGTACTTCATCCAGTCCTCGGCGCTCAGCTCGACGCCTGCATGGCGTGCCATCGCCACCAGGTGTGGTTGCGCGTTGGTCGAGCCACCGAGCGCAGCGGTCGCCGCGATCGCGTTGAGGAACCCCTGTCGCGTCAGAATCCTTGAGGGTCGCAGGTCCTCGTACGCCATCGCGACGATGCGTAGACCGGTTGCATAGGCCATCTGGCCGCGCTCGCGATACGGGGCCGGAATCGCGGCGCAGCCTGGCAGCGACAGGCCCAACGTCTCGGCGAGCGCATTCATCGTCGAGGCCGTGCCCATCGTGTTGCAGTGACCAAGCGACGGTGCGGATGCCGCAGCGCGCGCGAGGAATTCCTGCTCATCGATTTCACCCGCGGCGAGCTTGCGGCGCGAACGCCAGATCACCGTGCCTGAACCGACCAGCTCACCGTCGTGCCAGCCATCGAGCATCGGGCCACCGGACAGGACGATTGCCGGAATATCGACTGTCGAGGCAGCCATGATTCCGGAAGGCGTCGTCTTGTCGCAGCCGGTGGTGAGCACCACTGCATCGATCGGGTAGCCGTGCAGAATTTCGACCAGCCCCAGGTAGGCGAGATTGCGATCCAGTGCCGCGGTAGGTCGGCGGCAATTTTCGAACAGCGGATGGACAGGAAACTCCATCGGCACGCCGCCCGCGTCGCGAATCCCGGCGCGCACGCGCTCGGCGAGTTCCAGGTGCACGCGATTGCAGGGGTTGAGATCGCTTCCGGTCTGCGCGATCCCGATGATGGGCTTGCCGCTGCGCAGTTCCTCCAGGGTCAACCCGGAATTCATGAAACGCTCCAGGTAGAGCGCCGTCATGTCGATGTGGGCGGGATCGTCGAACCAGTCGCGCGAGCGGAACCGCGGTTTAGGGAAACTTGGGTCAGAGGCCATGCGCGATTCGTCGCTGCGGCAATCCGGGAACGGTCACACGCGCGCGGAACAAGCCTCCAGCCAGCGGCTGCTGCTTGCGCTGCCAGTCCTTCAGGCCCTTCCACGCCGTGGTGATGTAGAACGAGCGCAGATCGCTGCCGCCGAACGTGGCCTTGGTGACGTTCGCGCACGGCAGGGTCAGTGTCTCGACCAGTCGGCCGTCCGGCGCGTAGCGGTTCAAGCCCTTGCCGCCGAAGAGTCCGGTCCACAGGCATCCTTCGGTGTCCACGCAGGGCCCGTCCGGGTACGCACCCTCGCGCGTAATGCGCGCGAATACGCGCTTTTCGGAGAGCGTTCCATCCGGCGCGCGGTCGAACGCATAGATGACCTTTTCAAGCGTGTCGGTATGGTACAGAACGCTGCCGTCGGGGCTCTCCGCGGGACCATTGGTGATCACGTAGCCGTCGTCGCGGCGCACGCAGCCCTTCTCGGTAAGCTGATACAGGGCGCCAGTGTGGTCGCGCTCGTTGTCGTCCATCGAGCCGAACCAGAGATAGCCTTTCGCATCAACGAAACCGTCATTGAGACGATTGTCAGGCTTGTCCGGCTCCACGACGCGCAGCAGTGTGAACTTGCCATTTTTTGGATCGAAGCGATAAAGCCCGGTTTTCAGCCCGCACAGCAGGCCGCCATCGGCGATGGGCAGAATGAAGCCGGGCTGAGCAGGCGCTTCCCACGAGCGCTTCTCTCCGCTCGGCTCGTGATAGCGGTGGACGGCGTGACCCTTGATGTCGACGAACCAGATCGCCTGTTCCGACGCCGACCAGATTGGCCCTTCGCCTAACTCTGCCGCGAGTGGCCACACGCACTCGAGAGAGCTGCTCATCCCGGAGCCGCCATCAGCAATACCCGGCATCCACCCAATAACAGTGGCCGGTGCAGACTCGCGCGTCGTCGGAGGCAAGGAACTGCGCCATCGCCGCGATGTGGACGGGATCGACTCTGACTTTGAGACATTGCTGCTCGAGGATCTTCGCCTCTTCTTCGGGCGTATGCCACAGCGCCATCTGCCGCGGAGTGCGCACCGCGCCCGGGATCAGGCAATTCACCCGGATCGCCGCTTCGCCGAGCTCGCGGGCGAGCGCACGGGTGAGTCCCTCGATACCTGCCTTGGCGGTCTCGTAGATGACGAGGTCGGGCAACGCGAGGTGCCAGGATACGGAACCGAGATTCACGATCGAGCCGCCACCGGCGCGCTTCATGCCCTCGGTCACCGCCTGCGCGGCAAAGAAGTAATGGCGCAGGTTTACCGCGATGCGCTCGTCCCAGTAGGCCGGCGTCGCAGCTTCGAAGCTATGGCGATCGTCGTTGGCAGCGTTGTTGATCAGGACCGCCACCGCGCCCGCTTCCTTCTGGATCTTCGCGAAACTCGCCTTGAGCGCATCCAGATCCTTCAGATCGCACTTCAGAAAGTGCGGTGCGCCGCCCAGTTCGTCGACCAGGGCTTGTGATTCGGCCGGTGCGATGTCGAGGAAATACACCCGCGCCTTCTGCCGCGTGAATCCACGCACGATCTCGGCGCCGATTCCGGAGCCGCCACCGGTAACCACGACCACTTTGTCGGCAAGAGAAGGATAGATGGCACTCGTCATGTATCAGGCCCAGGAATAGGTGGTCTTGATCTGCGTGTAGAACTCGATCGCCGCAAAGCCCTGCTCGCGTGCGCCGTAACTCGACTTGCGGCTGCCGCCAAACGGCACGTGGTAGTCGACGCCCGCGGTGGGAAGATTCGTCATCACCATCCCGGCGCGCACGTTGCGCGCGAAATGGCGCGCGTACTTGAGCGAGCTGGTCACTGATGCCCGCCGATAGGCCGAACTCACCTGCATTGGCGACGCCGAGAGCCTCCTCGTAGTCGCGTACGCGAACCACGGACGCGACCGGGCCGAACACCTCTTCGCAATTGATACGCATGTCGGGCTTGGTATCGACAATGAGCGCGGGCGAGATGTAGTAACCCGGCTTTGCAAGCGAGAGCCGCTCTCCGCCAGCGCGCCGCACGCCGCCCTCTTTCACCGCGATGTCGAGATAGGAGAGCGTCGTGTCGAGCTGCGCCTGGCTGGCGAGCGGACCCATCTGCGTTTCGGGCGCGAGCGCGTCACCCACGCGCAGCGCCTGCACGCGCTTGGTCAGCCCATCGACGAACCGATCGTGCACGCCCTGGGTCACGATGATGCGACTCGACGCGGTGCAACGCTGGCCGGTCGCGAAGTAGGCGCCATCGAGCGCACACAGCACGGCGCGCTCGAGATCACAGTCATCGAGCACCACGAGGGGATTCTTCCCACCCATTTCGAGCTGCACGCGTGCCTGGCGTGTCATGGCTGCATTAGCTACGCGCGCGCCGACACTCTGCGAGCCGGTGAATGAGAGGCCTGCGACGTCTTTGTTCCCGGTGAGTGCATCGCCGGCCGCGCTGCCGCCGATCACCAGGTTGAAGACCCCTTTGGGCACACCGGACTCGTGCACGATCTCGGCGAACGCAACGGCCAACGCCGGCGTCAGCGATGCGGGCTTCATGACGACGGTGTTGCCGAACGCAAGCGCCGGAGCGCTTTTCCAGGCGGGAATCGCAATCGGGAAATTCCACGGTGTGATGAGCCCGAACACACCGACGGGTTCACGATAGGTGGCCACTTCGATTCCGGTGCGCGTTGAATCTACGGTCGCGCCGCGCCGCCGCAGTGCTTCTCCCGCGAAGAACTTATAAATCCGCCCGGCACGCGCCACCTCGCCGATGCCCTCGGGCAGAGTCTTGCCCTCCTCGCGCGACAGCAGGCGCCCGAGCTCGTCCTTGCGCGCCAGGATCGTCGAGCCGATGCGATCGAGCAGGTCACTGCGCACTTCCGGCGTCGAATCCGCCCATTCCGGGAAAGCGCTTTTGGCCGCACGCACCGCGGCACCCATGATTTCGCCATCATCGGACGGCACGCGCGCCACGATGTCGCGGGTATCCGAGGGATTGAGGCTGTCGAAACTCGGGGGCGCAGTCATCCACTGGCCACCGACATAGTGAGAGAGCACGCGAGGTTCGCTCATTGCGCGACTCCTCGTTTGCGTTGCGGGCTTGCGAGCGGGGGCTGCAACAATCCGCGGCGGGCTAGGTTCTGCATCAGCTCGCCGATGCCCATGGTCCAGGGCGGCGCCTTGTCACAAGTCGTGACCTTGTTCTCGAGCACACCTAGACGCTCGGCGGAGATGCGTACAAGGTCCCCGGGCTTGTGAGTGAAGCCCTGGCCCGGCGCGCCACGATCGACGATCGGCGCGAACATCGTGCCGAGGAACAGAGCAAAGCCGTCCGGATATTGGTGGTGCTGGCCGAGTGTCTGTCCCGCGAGTTCCGATGGGTCGCGACTGATCAGCGTCATTGAGCTCTCGCCTTCGAGGCGAAAGCCTTCCTCGCCGACGATTTCGAGGCACACCACCGCTTTACGCACATCGTCGAGGCCGAACGTGCGGTCGAACAGGCGAATGAAGGGGCCGATCGCACACGCCGCGTTGTTGTCTTTGGCCTCGCCGAGGAGAAGTGCACTGCGGCCTTCGAGATCACGCAGATTCACATCGTTGCCAAGCGTCGCCCCCAGAATGCGGCCCGTGCGATCGCAGGCGAGCACGATTTCCGGCTCCGGATTGTTCCAGGCGGAATCCGAGCGCACGCCGATCCAATCGCCCCAACCCACCGACGAGAGAGGTGGTGCCTTGGTGAAAATCTCCGCGTCGGGACCGATCGCTACTTCGAGGTACTGCGACCAGAGTCCGTCGGCAATCAGCGCCGCCTTTAGGCGCTGGGCGGCTTCCGAGCCCGGCTTGACCGAACGAATGTCATCACCGACACGCTGACGCAGGTCGCCGCGCAGTGCCTCGGCGCGCGCCTTGTCGCCACGCGCACGCTCCTCGATCACACGCTCGATGGCGGAGACGGCGAAAGTGACACCCGCCGCCTTGATGCACTGAAGATCGAAGGGCGCGAGCAGATGCAGGCCCTTTCCGCCCTCGAATGCGCGCGTGATCGGTAGCTGCTCGAGGGGCCCGAGGTCCTCGCCCGCGGGGATCTCGCCGGTCCAGACATTCAACAGATGGGAAACGGTCGGCGCAGATCGAGACACATCCCGCACGCGACCACCGACGATGAGGATGGGCGTTGGCCCCTCATTCGTCTGCAGGCGTCCCAGCAACAGCGCGTCGCGCCAATCAGAGGGAAGGTGTTCGATCATTCCATCGACCTGTTACCGCTGCGCGGCGACGCTCGTCCGCGGTCCCCACAAGTGCTGGATGGCTTCCAGCGTTCGCCCCTTCGTTTCGGGCACGTAGCGATAGACGAACAACGCCGCGAGGATGCTCATCACGCCGTAAATCCAGTATGCGAAGCCGTGATTGAACATGGCATTCAGCACCGAATTGCCGTCGAGAATCTTGAACGTCCAGGAGACGAACAGATTCGCGATCCATTGCGCCGCCACTGCGATCGCCATGGCCTTGCTCTTGATGGCGTTCGGAAAGATTTCCGAGAGCAGCACCCACACGACCGGCCCCCACGACAGCGCGAACCCGCCGATGTAGACGACCACCGCCGCCAGTGCCGTCATGCCGACATGGCCGCTCGAGAACAGAAATCCGAGCGTCAGCATCGAGACTGCCATCATCAGGGCGCCGAGAATCAGCAGGGGCTTGCGCCCCCAGTGATCGACTGTCACCAGGGCCACGAGCGTGAAGGCGACATTCGCGACGCCGACGATGATGGTCTGCAACAACGCGCTGTCAGTCGACGCGCCCATGTTCTGGAACATCAGCGGGGCGTAATACAGCACAGCGTTGATGCCGACGAGCTGCTGAAAGACCGAGAGCATGATGCCGACAAAGATCAGCAGGCCACCGAACGCGAACAGTCGGCCGCTGGTCGCTTTGAGTGATCCCTCGATTTCGTTCAACACCACGCGGGCTTCCGACTCGTTGGTGAGCCGTCGCAGAACCTGGTGCGCCTCTTCGGTGCGCCCGCGCATCACCAGCCAGCGCGGTGTTTCCGGGACGATGAGGAGCAACAACAGGAAAAGACCCGCAGGCACCGCACAGGACGCGAGCATGTAACGCCAGCCCGTCGACAGTACCCAGGCGTCGTCGCCTTGCGCCGCAATCGCCCAGTTGACGAAGTAGACCACCACCATGCCGCCAACGATCGCGATCTGCTGGTAGGTCACCAGCCGGCCGCGTTGCGCGGGCGGCGCGATTTCCGCGATATAGAGCGGCGAGAGCATGGAAGCGAGTCCGACGCCGACACCGGCGAGAATGCGATAGACGATAAAGGGCGTCAGCGCACTCGGGCCCATGCTGCCGATCGGCGCCAGGCCGAACTCCGGGAAGGCGGAGCCCAGCGATGACACGAAGAACAGTAGAGCCGCCACCAGCAATCCGCCGCGTCGACCGATGCGCTGCGAAAGCGGGCCAGCCAACGCTCCGCCAATCACGCACCCCAGCAGCGCACACGAAATGGTCCAGCCTGACAGCGTGTGAGCCCTGGTTTCAGGCAGACCGAGCGGAGTGATGAAGTTGGCATCGATCGCATTGACCGCCCCGGAAATGACCGCGGTGTCGTAACCAAACAGCAGCCCCCCGAGCGCAGCGATCACGGTCAGCCAGTTGACCAGGGCGAAATTCGTTGCGGCGGCAGGGTTTACCGTTGTGGTGTGCATCGCGCGGGGTCTCCTTGATTGCGGGTGGAGGTCTTCTGAGCGGCATCAGGAAGCCTAAATGATAGCGCTATCATAATACAAGGTGCCGCAGCATGCGGCAGAACGTAGCCCCCGGACGGTCGGCTACGCCTCCCGAGGCGGGGCGTCGGAATCGCGCTTGACTAGTTCGTGGGCGAAGAGATGGTCGATCGGCTCGGCCGGCTCGCCATCCTTGCGCTGGCGGATCTGGCGCAGGAGCAGGTTGAGGGCTGCCTCGGCCATGGCCGCGATGGGCTGACGGATGGTCGTCAGCTCCGGCCATACGGTCGTGGCCGTCGGGGTATCGTCGAAACCGACCACTGAGAGGTCGCGGGGCACATCCAGGCCCCGACGGTGAGCCACCGAAATCACCGCTGCCGCCATATCGTCGTTGCTCGCGAAAATCGCGCTGGGCGGGCGCTTGCGGTCCAAGAGCAGCTCGGCGGCTTCCAGTCCGGACCGGTAGGTAAAGTATCCCTGCTCGATATACGCAGGATTTGCGGTCAGGCCGGCCTCCTCCATGGTGGCCTGAAAGCCGGCGAAACGCTGCGCGCTTGCGGTCTGATTTGGATGGCCCTTGATGAAGCCGACGCGGACATGACCCAGGCCAAGCAGGTGCGCGGTCATGTCACTGGCAGCGCGAAAATCGTCGATCCGGACGCAACACACGTCGGGGCGGAAGCGCCCCGTGGCCACTGCAACGACCGGTATGCGCGCCGCCGCCAGCTCCGAGGAAATGACCGTCGATTCGCACAGCGGCGGCGGTAAGATCACGCCGGCGACGCTCTGGGCCAGTTTGCGCGCTGCAATGCGCTCGGCGGCGGGCTTGAGATTGTCCCATTTGTCGAGGATCAACTCGGCGGCGCTGCGGCTGGCCTTGTCGAGGGCCCCAACCAGCAGTTCGCTCAGGTAGGCGGCGCTTGGGTTGGAATAGATGAGGGCGATGCGGGTGCCCTGGGCTCCCGCCAGGGTTCTCGCCGCGGCATTCGGCGAGTAATTGAGCTCGCGAATGGCACGCATGACCAGGTCCCGCGTGGCCTCACGGACGTTGTCTTCGCCGTTGGTCACGCGCGAAACCGTCATCGGTGACACGCCAGCTTTGCGCGCCACCTCGTGGATGGTCACCGCACTGCCTCTGCGCCGCCGTGTCTTCTTTCTTACCGTTGCGTTCATGCGCTCCTGTCTGACATCTGGCGCACAGCCTACGTTACCGTTAACAATAGATCGATAGATACCGGACTGATGAGATACGCCGTTTCAACCGGGTCGCCCACGACCCGACCCCTCGCCTGCATGATCGTAGCGCATTTAGTCAGTATATTAGGCACTTGCTACGCCTCCTAACGCGCAACGGTCCTTCACGGGTTGCCCGTTTAACATCGGCTTGCAGCTATGATAGCGGTACCAAAAGAGGGGGCGTGAATGAAAACCTCACGGCGAGAAAGGCTGCGCGACACCGTACGCTGGGGAAGTCTGGTCCTGGCCTCGCTGGCATGCGCACTCGCGAGCGCGGCGCAACCGCCACAGCGCACTCTCTATATGGACCCTTCAGCCCCGGTGGAACAGCGCGTGGAGGATCTACTGGCGCGCATGACGCTCGAGGAGAAAGTCGCGCAGATCACGGCCATCTGGTCACACAAGAGCGAGCTGCTCAACGCTGCCGGTCAGTTCGATCCGGCGAAACGACGTCGCCTCTACCCGGCTGGCATCGGCCAGTTCTCACGGCCGAATGATCTGAAAGGACCAAGCAGCCCCCTCGAACAACCGTTTCGCGATGAGCGACAAACCGTGGCACTCGTCAATGCCATTCAGCGCGATGCGATCAACAACACCCGGCTCGGCATCCCCGTGCTCTTCCACGAAGAGGGTCTGCATGGATATGCCGCTCGCGGGGCGACGAATTTTCCCCAGGCGATCGCGTTGGCCAGCTCATGGGATCCGCAGTTGCTGACGCGCGTATTCACCATCGCTGCGCGCGAGATCCGTGCGCGGGGTGCACAAATGGTGCTGGCGCCGGTCGTGGACGTGGCACGCGATCCGCGCTGGGGGCGATTCGAGGAGACCTACGGCGAGGATCCCTATCTCGTCAGCGAGCTGGGGGTCGCGGCGGTGCGCGGATTCCAGGGCGATTCGCTCCCGCTCGCCCCTGGACACGTGTTCGCCACGCTCAAGCACATGACCGGCCATGGGCAGCCGGAGGGTGGTAACAATGTGGCCCCGGCAAATATCTCCGAGCGGATTTTGCGCGAGATCTTCTTTCCGCCGTTCCAGGCGGCCATACAGCGTGCGAACGCGCAGAACGTCATGCCCTCTTACAACGAGATCGATGGCGTTCCATCGCACGCGAATACCTGGTTGCTGGACAAGATCCTGCGCGAGGAAATGGGCTTCAAGGGATCAGTTGCCAGCGACTACTCGGGTATCGCGCAACTCAACACCATCCATCATGTTGAGCCTGACCTGATGCATGCGGGTGTGCGCGCACTGCACGCGGGAGTCGACTTCGATCTTCCGGACGGCGAAGCGTATAGCAAACTCCCCGAAGCGCTCGCCGCTGGTCTCGTGACGCAGGCCGAAATCGACACGGCGGTCCGGCGCATGTTGCGATTGAAATTCCTGTCCGGCGTATTCGAACACCCGTACGCCGATGCCGACTACGCCGAAAAGATCACTGACAACGCCGAAGCTCGCGCCCTCGCTATCGAGGCTGGGCGCAAGGCAGTGGTGCTCCTGAAGAACGACGGCGCGCTGCCGCTGCGCATCGATGCGCTCAAGACGCTGGCCGTCATTGGCCCCAATGCGGTGGTTGCTCAGCTCGGCGGATACTCCGACGTGCCGACTCGCACGGTCAGCATCCTGGAGGGCATCAAGGCGAAGGTCGGCGATCACGTACGTATCGTGAGTGCTGAAGGAGTACGCCTCACCGACAAGGGAGACTGGTGGGAGAACAACGTGGTGCTCGCCGATCCGACGGAGAATCGCCGTCGCATCGAGGAAGCCGTGCAGGTCGCGCGCCAGGCGGATGCCATCGTGCTCGCCATCGGCGCCAGCGCTGCTCTCAGTCGTGAAGCGTGGGACACCGACCATCTCGGCGATCGCACGACTCTCGAGCTCGTCGGCGAACAGAACGAGCTCGCCGATGCGATGTTCGCGCTCGGAAAACCAGTGATCGTGGTTCTGATCAACGGCGCGCCGCTGTCGGTCGTCAACGTCGCCGCCAAGGCGAATGCGCTGATTGAAGGGTGGTACCTGGGGCAGGAAGGCGGCACCGCCATGGCAGATATCCTGTTCGGCGATGCGAATCCGGGCGGGAAACTCCCCGTCACATTTCCCCGTTCCGTCGGCCAGTTGACCCTGACCTATAACGAGAAGCCAAGTGCCCATCGCGGGTACTTGTTCTCGAGCAAGGAGCCGTTGTTCCCGTTTGGTTTCGGTCTCTCCTACACGACCTTCGAGATCGGTGCGCCTGTGCTGTCGGCAGCGCAGATCAGGATTGACGGAACCGTTACCGTGAGTGTCGACGTTCGCAACAGCGGCAAGGTCGCTGGCGATGAGGTCGTGCAGCTTTACGTACGCGATCTCGTGAGCTCCGTGACCCAGCCCGTCAAGAAGTTGCGGGGATTCCAGCGGGTGACTCTCGCTCCCGGCGCGACCACGACCGTCAAATTCACGATCGGACGCGAGGCGCTCGCGCTCTGGGACAAGGACATGAAATATGTCATCGAGCCCGGGTCTTTCGAAATCATGGTGGGACCGAATTCGGTCGACCTGAAGAAAGTCACGCTCGAAGTCACGACGTAACGGCTTTCACTTCCCTTTCAGTCTATCCCGCGGCCTCGGCCGTCTGCATACTCCGCAGCAGGAAACCGGGGAGCGAACCATGCGGGATTGCATCCAGTGAACGCACGCAGTCGGGTGTTCTCGTACGAGACCGGCGTACTGTTCCTCCTCTGTCTCACCTTCGGTTTCGTCTTCTTCGATCGCAACGCTGCCGGCTATCTCAGCCCGTTCATTGCGGCGGAGCTCAAGCTCAACAACACACAGATTGGCCTGCTGGGATCGGCTCTCTCAGTCACCTGGGCGCTATCCGCCTACTTTTTTGGTGCGTGGTCGGACCGTCTCGGGATACGCAAGCCATTCCTGCTCGTGTCCGTCCTGTCGTTCTCCCTGTGCTCGTTCCTGTCGGGCATCGCCCAGTCGTTTGGTGTCCTCCTGGCATCGCGTCTCCTGATGGGCCTTGCGGAGGGACCCTTCCTGCCGGTCGCCATGACGATCCTCATGGCGGTCTCGAGCGAAGAACGGCGCGGATTCAACATGGGCGTGATGCAGAACTTCTTCAGCAACCTGCTGGGATCGTTCGCGGCGCCACTGATCCTCGTGGCAATCGCCGAGCACTACAACTGGCGCTGGTCTTTCTTCATCGCTGGCATACCAGGCCTCATCTGCGCGCTCCTGATTGCGAAGTACGTTCGCGAACCGCCGCGGGCACCGGCCGGACCCAATGTGGCGAGTGCGTCGGCATCGCACATGGGCATGATCCAGCTGTTGCGCGTACGCAATGTGTGGCTATGCGTGCTGATCAGCGTCTTCATGGTGCCGTGGATGATTCTCGCCTGGGCATTCCTGCCGATCTTTTATACGAACTACCGGCACTTCAGCCCTTCGCAGATGAGCGTCCTGATGAGCGTGCTCGGAGTGTGTGCGGCTATCGGGGCATTCATCGTACCGGCGCTGTCTGATCGTTTCGGCCGCAAGCCGATCATGGTCGGATTCTCGTTTCTCGGCGCCGTTGTGTCCCCTGGCGGCGCTCTACTATTCCGGTCCGCTGCCGATCCTCGCTGCCCTGATCTTCGTGGGCTGGCTTGCGTCGGGCGTGTTTCCGCTTTTCATGGGCACGATTCCCGCCGAAAGCACTTCGCCGCGACACGTGGCAACGGCCATGGGCCTGGTCGTAGGCATTGGGGAGATCGCGGGTGGTTTCGGGTTCTCGGCCATTGCCGGCCCCATCGCGGACCGCACCTCGCTGGCGGCGCCGATGCTGATGCAACTGGGATGCGCGCTGGTCGGCGGCGTCCTCTCGATGTTCCTGATCGAAACGGCGCCCGCGAAACTCAGGGAGCGCGCGGCGTCAGGACGACGGCTCGCGACCAACTGATTCCCCAGGCCATGGCAGGCGCTCAGCGACGAGCGCCAGGATGCCACCCAGCACTGCGGACACGATCAGCGCAGTACTCAGACCGGAGACGTGAGCCACCTGTCCCCAGAGCACGCTTCCGAGCGATAGCGATCCGTAAAAAGCGAGCAGATAAAACGCCATGCCGCGAGCGCGCACCCAGTTTGGCAGCAGTGCCTGGGCAGCGAGCGGAAACGTCGTGACCACCGTCATCCATGCTGTCCCAGCAACCACGGCGGCCGTCGCCGCGACCAGCTGATTCCTGGTAATCGCCAGTACGATTGTCGTCGCCGCAGACGTGAGGCTCCCGATTCTCACCAGCTTACCGCCGCTTAAGCGCACTCTCAGTTGCGGCATGACGAATGCCCCGATGATTGCGCCGGCACCAAGACATCCCAACAGGGCGCCGTAGTACGACGGGCTGCCGTGCAGTTGTTCGCGCGCGAGCAGAGGCAGCAGGGCCCAATAGGAGCTGAAGCAGAGAAAGAAGAGTGGCGCGCGGATCAGTACGCGCCTCAAGTCTGCATTTTCGCGCACGAAGCGAGCACCGGTCGCCAGCGCGCTCAGCATCGGTTCCGAACTTCGGCCAGGACGGTCGGGTGCGTGCTTCCACGACGCGAGCACAACCGCTCCGATCATGAAGAGAACCACATTCGCGGCGTAGGCCCCCACGATGCCGCTCGCCGCAATGAGGGCTCCGGCAGCCGCGGGGCCGATCACACGCGCAATATTGAATCCGAGGTTGTAAAGCGCCATGCCGCGGGGCAATTCCTCAGTTGGCAAGACCTCAGGAAGGATCGCTTGCCAGGCCGGCTGCGCGAACGCAGTAATAACGCCGCCGAGCAGGCACAGCGCGATCAGTCCCCACGGGTGCAATGCTCCCAGGTATGTCAGAGCCCCCAGAGCGATCCCAACCGCGCACAACAGCAGTTGCGCTGCGACAATGACGCTTCGTCTATCGAAAACATCGGCTACGACCCCCGCGGGGAGCACGAAGATCGCCACGGGCAGATAACTCGCCGCCTGGATGAGCGCCACCATGCCCGGCCGCGGATCAAGAGAGGTCATGAGCCATCCGGAAGCGACGTCACGCATCCAAAGCGCGACGTTTCCAAGGAGCGTGGCCAGCCACACGAGCGCGAAAGGCCGGTAGCGCAGGGGGGCGAGTGCGCCGGCAGGGCGCGCGGGGTTCGAGTCGGGCGGCCGCATCTTGTAGGACAGATCTTCGGCGGGCGCAGATCATATCTAAAGGGGTCGCCAGTCTTTATTTCTTAACCGACGTGGCCTATCGTTCGTCTTGACAAAAAATTAACGAGCGCGAGATAGCCCCATGAGCACTGAATGGTCGGACCGCCTGATCGCGGCGGTGTATCGAATCCGTCTCCGTTCCCAGATTTCCGGCAAGGTGCAGCGCAACCAACGGATAACCAATCCCTGGCACGCCGTTTCAATCGTGACCGGTTCCGTGGTTGCCGATGACTACATTTGCAAGGCGGCGATGGCGCTGCGTGAGAAGCGTGTGTTATCCGCGGAAGCTCCCCAGTTGCCCTTGCGTGAGTGCTCGAATCCCGGTGGATGCCGATGTCACTATCAGCACCATAGCGACCGGCGTAGTGACCGGCGGCGCGCCCGGGACAACGGGCTGCCCGGCCGTGACTACGGGGGCCCCGAACGGCGCAGATCCGAAGGACGTCGAAAGACGGATCTCTGAAGATATAGCCGCCATCAAACCCTCAGTGCGATGACTACTGTTCATCGCACAGATATTCATGGAGCCTCGTGTAGGGAGGGATTTCGATGGCTACCGTGGATGTCAGAGCCTATCTGTCTCCATCGCTCGTGCTGCTCGCCATGGACTGGCCCGATGGCGCAACACGAAATGACTTTCTCGGCTTCGCGATCCGGCGAACGCCAGGCTTCAAGAACCTGCAGACCGGTGTAGTCGCCGCCTCAGACTGGCTCCCCAACCGCCTGTCGTTCGACGGTCCGCCCGCCGAAGGTCAGCCGGATTTCCCCTCCAACGAGGCGCCGATCCAGAAATTCATGTGGTGGGATGCGCGCCTGGACGGCTCTGGCGCCGGCGACAATCTTAGTTACGAAGTGACTCCGGTCTGCGGCACGAAGACCGCCCATGCGTTAGTGCCTGCGGCTGCGTCGGTGATCACCATCGCTCTGCCACCCCACGTCGAAATGCACATCGGCACCTGGTTCAATCGCGCCGTCATGTCCTCGCAGGCTTTTTCGCGCAAGTGCAAGGCGATGGGTCTGCAGAGTGGCGTCAAGCCCAGCGCCGCGCAGGCGAAGGAGCTGCGCACCTGGCTTGCCAACGGCATGCAGAAGCCCATTCCCTCTTTCATCCGCAGCACTACGGATGCCGATTCGACCATCGGCGCCATCTACCATCTCACCGACAAACTCTGGATCGTTCCCGCGCTCAAGAGCCGCATGGACACAGACAAGATCGGCCTCGTGTACGACGCCAAGGTCGAGAAAGACGAAAACGGTGATCCGAAGCCGAACCCGAATCAGGAGGCAATCGACACGCTCGACGAGGTGACCTTTTTCCCGCGTACCAAGGCCAACATCATGCACAACAAGTACCTGGTGCGTGGCAAGAAGCTGCTGACGGCGACTCAGGCCGAGGCGAAGCGGCTCACCTGCGGCTCGGCGAACTACACGACCGAGGGTCTGACCCAGCAGGCGAATCTGGTTCATACCTTCGATTCGCCGGACCTTGCAACGCTCTACCTGGCGCGTTTCAGGAAGCTGAAGCCAAATCCCGCGCTCGCCGCGACCAAGAGCGGCGCGGGCTGGTCGAACACCGTTTCAATCGGCGATGCAGGCATACGGGTGTTCTTTTCGCCCGAACCGGGCAATCCCGGTGATGACAGCGATTCGATCGAGACCATCGTGCAGGCCGTGCACGGCGCGCAGAGCTCAGTCGTATTCTGCTTGTTCACGCCGACTGACAAGTTGCTGCGCGACGCCTGTTTCGCCGTAGGCGACGGCGGCAAGATGATGTTCGGGCTCGTCAATCGCGTCGCGAGCACAGAACCGACGCTCCATCCGACCGCAGCCGGAAATATTCCGGCAGACCAGCTCGCTGCGCTCGAGATCTACCATCGCTCCCGCACCGTGAAAGACACGATCGGCGCCCAGTTCTTCAGTGCCAACAATGTGCCGCCCGGCTTCGTGCGCGAGTTGAATATTTTCCCGGGTGAGAATCCGCCACCATTTCCTCCCGTCATCATCCATCACAAGTTCATCGTGATCGATGCCGAGACCGACACCCCCACGATCTTCACCGGTTCCGCCAACATGAGCGGCAACTCGGCGTTCAAGAATGACGAGAACCTCCTCCAGATCACCGGATCACCGCGGTTGGCGCGGATCTATCTCGCCGAATTCCTGCGTCTCTATGAGCACTATCGTGCGCGTGCCCGTTTCATCGCGTGGAAGCAGAGTGGCGCGCCCGCGAGCACTGCGGGTTTTGCTTTGCGTGGGGATAGAGCATGGGCGAACCGGCACTACACAGTCGGCACACCCGAGTTCAAGGCGCGGCTTCGAATGCTGGCCGAAGACTGAAAGACGGCACCTGAGGTAGCCGCAAGCACCCTTCGCGTCCGAAAGTAGCGAGCGCGCGGGAGATATTCCTATCAGACTTCGGTGTTGGCGTACCTTGCCGTCCGTTTCGGACCATGGAAAACCAATGATGAATGCAATCAAGCAGTCTCGGACCTATCTCCTGTGCAGCCTACTCGCCGTCTCGCTACTCGAAACGTTCCCCGAACAGAACTCAGGCGCATCGGCCACAACCGTGCAACAGGGTCCTGCTCCACGTGATGGGCAACATGATTTCGATTTCGAGATCGGTACCTGGAAGACTCACGTATCGCGTCTGCTTCATCCATTGACCGGCTCCACGACGTGGGTCGAGCTTGAGGGAACGTCCGTGGTCCGAAAGATCTGGAATGGGCACGCTAATCTCGTGGAACTCGACGTCGAGGGACCGTCAGGCCGGATCGAAGGGCTGTCCCTGCGTCTCTACAACCCCGAATCGCACCAATGGAGTCTCAACTTTGCCAATAGCAGCACGGGTGTTCTTACCGAACCCACGGTCGGTGAATTCAAGAGCGGACGTGGGGAGTTTTTCAGCCAGGAAACGCTCAACGGCCGTGCGATTTACGTTCGATTCGTCATTTCGTGCAGCAGTCACGATGTGTGTCGATTTGAACAGGCGTTCTCCGATGATGGAGGCAAGACCTGGGAGGTGAACTGGATCGCGACGGACACACGGGTCAAAGGGTAGGCCTGACAAATCTCATTTCCCTTCGACCCGTGCGGAGCCGACGCGCTATTCCGCCAACGTGATGCCGGAACCGCCCATTTCCTTGGGGACATCCTTCATCTTCGGCAGGCCATCCTTGAGTCGCAGCTTCGTCTCCTGATAGTTGACATGCACGCCCGGCTGGTAGGGAAAGTCCGGAATGGTCGCGGCGTATACGTCGGTGAGGTTCCAAAGAGGGTGTTCCGTAAAGAGGTGGCCGCCACACGTCTTGCACCACTTGCGAAAACTTTTCGGCGTCTTGTTGTAAGTGCCGATGTTGTCCGCTCCCTGCGTGACCCGCACCGCTTCCGGCTTCCATAGCGTAAAGGCATTGACCGGTCCTGCTGACCAGCTTCGGCACGACTCGCAATGACAATAGCCCATTGCAGCGGGCTCACCAGTCACGGTGAGTTGAACCGCACCACAAAAGCAGCTGCCTTTGTAGGCTTTCGCGGTGGAGCGAGATTCGGTCATGTTGGGTCCTCTTCAGTGGATGATGAAAATGTGCGCGGTCGCAAAATTGTCGGCTACAGGTGGCGTTGTTAGTATCCACGCCGCCGCGCTTTGCGTGTTGGCTGACACTCCCCACTTCTTGGCCGAAACCCCATGGATACGTTGTCAGGAGTTCTCAGGTCGGTGAGTCTCGAGGGCGCTGTGTACCTCAACGCCGAGTTCACTGCGCCCTGGTGCATTCTGGGGAAATACGGACTGGACAGCATCAGGCGGCGACTGGCCGGGGCCGAGCACGTGGTTTATTTCCACTTCCTTACCGAAGGCGCCTGCAAGGTGCGGCTGGCCGATGGTGGGGAAGTGCTCGATGTGACCACCGGGGATCTGGTCTTGTTCCCGCAGGACGACGGGCACGTGATGGGGAGCGATCTGCGCATCACGCCAATAGAGGCCGGCACTCTGGCACGTGCTGATGCCGCATCCGACGCCGACTTTATCGAGATGCGTCATGGCGGCGGCGGCGCGGTCACGCGCCTCGTGTGCGGCTATCTCGCCTGCAGCCGCAGTATGTTGCGTCCGCTGCTCGAAGCACTGCCGCGCGTGTTGCGTATCCCGATCGGTGACGGAGAGGCATCGGCGTTGTTGCGCGACCTTCTGCGGTTAGGTGTGCGCGAATCCCTTGGTGTGAGGCCGGCTGCCCAATCGACGCTTGCCAAACTGGCTGAGGTCATGTTCGTGGAAGCGTTGCGTCGCTACGCCGAAAGTCTTCCGCCCGGAGGTCAGAGCTGGCTTGCTGGCGTGCGCGATGCACACATCGGGCGCGCACTGGCTTTGATGCACGCAGAGCCGCGCCGGACCTGGACGGTGGATGAGCTGGCGCGCGAAGTGGCGCTGTCGCGTTCCGCACTCGCCGAGCGTTTCGCCGCGCTGGTCGGTGAACCGCCCATGCGGTACCTGATGCGCTGGCGCCTCGCATTAGCGGCGCGAGCACTGCGTTCGGATCGGGAAACCATTACGCGTGTGGCCGAGCGCAGCGGCTACGACTCGGAAGCCGCCTTTACTCGCGCTTTCAAGCGTGAGTTCGGCGTGCCACCTGCTGCCTGGCGCAAAGCAGCATCTTGAGTCCCTATGGCGACGTGCTGAGAGCCAAGGGCGGAGGACGCACCCCATGAGTGGATTTACGATCTACCACAACCCCAATTGCACCAAGAGTCGAGCGACTCTCGCGCTGCTGCAGCAGCGTGGCATCGAGCCGAAGGTCATCGAGTATCTGAAGGCGCCGCCGAGCGTGGTTGAGCTCAAGGCGATTATCGGCAAGCTCGGAATCAAGGCCGAGCAGCTGGTTCGAAAGGGAGAAGACGTCTACAAGGCAAAGTACGCCGGCAGGACGCTCACTGATCCGCAATGGATCGAGGCGATGGTCAAGGACCCGGTGTTGATCGAGCGACCGATCGTCGTGAGCGGCCCGCGCGCCGTGATCGGCCGGCCGCCAGAGAACGTAGAGGCACTGCTCGGGAGCAAGGCCCGACACGACGGCGCTGACTGAACGGCCTTGGACTCGCCGCTCAGGCCCTGACGGCCTCGACGACGCTGAGCGGACTAGTCGTCGGAATCACGCGCGTGAGTCTCAATCCCGCACGCGCCAACAGCCTGCGGAATTCTTCCGCGGTGCGCTCCAATCCTCCGGTCAGGGTCATCATGGAGATGTCCATGAGCTTACCGAGGTCTGCACCATTCCCCTTGGCAATCACGTGCTCGACGACGAGCACCCGCCCGCCGGGCGCCATCGCCTCTCGGCAATTGCTGAGCAGCCGAACGCTCTTCTCGTCATCCCAGTCGTGGATGACGTGCTTCATCAGGTAGGCGTCGGCGCCGGCCGGCACGGTCGCGAAGAAGTCTCCGCCGAGCGTCTCGCAGCGCGCGCGCACTTCGGCCGCGTTTACGAAGCCGCTCTGGGCAGCTGCCGCGACTACCTGTGGTAGATCGTAGAGGACACCCTTGAGTTTGCGGAAACGCCGCAAGATCGTCGCCAGCAGATGGCCGTGCGCGCCACCAACATCGACGACGCGCGAAAATCGTCCGAAGGGATAGGCACGGGTCACCGCATTGTTGTTGGTGACCGAGAGACTGGCCATCGCCTGTGAGAACTCACGCTCTTTGTCGGGATGCTTCTGCAGATATCCGAACAGAGAAGCGCCGTGCACGTGTTCGAACGGCAGGCGGCCAGTCTCGACAGCATGATGCAAATCTCCAAACGCCTGCCAGATGTGCAGATCGTTCGCGACACGAGCCCAGTTTTGGAGCGAGTCCGGTCGATCGCTACAGAGCGTTCGCGCCAGCGGTGTAAGGCGGTAGCGTCCGCCCGCACCCTCGGCGAACACGCCGACGCTCGCGAGCGCTCGCATCATGCGACCGAGCGATACGGGATGAACTCCCACCCGCTTGGCAATATTTGCCGGAGTCTGTGGCCCTTTGGACAACACGTCTGCGATTCCAAGTCTTGCGGTGATCTGGATGAGCCTCGGAATGCAGATCAGGAGTATCAGTTCGTGCATCCTGTCCTGCGCCGAGGGCCGACGTCGTCTTGTAGCCATGGATTACCCCGATTTGTTCTTGTTGAATCGCATCATCGTCCACTCCGACAAGCGCGGACTATACTTGCCGTCGATCCGCGCCGCTCGCCGATCAGCGCCGCGCTTCCAGAATCAGATTGAAGGGCGTCTCGGGAAATTGAGCGGCCTGGTCAGGCCTTGGGGCAGCTGATTGTAGTCTGGGGGAACCGCGCAGCAGCCTTCGGTCACATCGAGATGCAGGTGCGGATCGGTGCTGTTGCCGGTATCACCGCTGAGTCCGATCCACCTGGCCCTGCGCCACCGCATCGCCGACGCCTAATGCATAATGCGGCTCGAACTGCTACCCGAACCTTCCGATGGGCGAATTCGTGACCAGGAGAACTTCGATGCTGGTGTGGTTGGTTGCGGCGAGTTACGTCCTCGGCGTAATCGCTGCGATCGATGCGATCATGAACGCACGGACCCCGCAGGGTGCGATTGCCTGGTCGGTCTCACTCGTGTCGATGCCCGTGGTCGCATTACCGGCCTACCTCGTGCTCGGACGCAGCAAGTTCGAAGGTAGTGCCGTTGCCTACGAGCAGCGCAAGCATGAAATCGACGCGCTTGTCGCCAGGATTCGAGAGAATCTGCAGCCGTGGAGCGTTGTCAGCGACGAGGAATCCGGCACGTATCGCGCGATTCAGAAGCTCTCGGGAATGCACCTCACGAGGGGGAATCAGGTGGATCTGCTGGTCAACGGACCGGCCACGTTCGATAGCATCCTCGCGGGCATCGCGCACGCGAAGCACTACGCGCTTGTCCAGTTCTACATGTTCCACGACGATGGTCTCGGCCGGCGCATGCAGCAGGCACTGATCGAACGAGCTCGCGCCGGGGTTCGTGTGTATATGTTGTATGACGAAGTCGGCAGTAACGGCCTGCCGAAAGCCTACGTGGACGCGTTGCGCGCAGCCGGTGTCGAGGTGTCATCGTTCAAGCCGACGCAAGGCTCGGGGAACCGCTTCCAGCTCAATTTCCGCAATCACCGCAAGATGGTAGTAGTGGACGGCGTAACGGGCTGGATCGGGGGCCACAATGTCGGCGATGAGTACGTCGGGCTGAATCCCGAGATGACTCCGTGGCGCGACACTCACGTTCGCATTGTCGGTCCAGCGGTGCTGCAACTTCAGGCCACCATCCTTGGCGACTGGTACTGGGCAACACGCAAGATCCCTGATTTGAACTGGAAGCCCGAGGGCGCAACGGGGAGTGACCAACGGGTCATGATCGTACCGTCCGCCCCGCGCCAGGAGCTGGAGACGGCGGGCTTGTTGTTCGTCACTGCCCTGAACTCCGCCAGCCAACGTTTCTGGGTTTCTGCACCGTACTTCGTGCCGGACGAAGCCGTGATGAAGGCGCTCGTACTAGCGGCGCTGCGCGGCGTGGACGTGCGCATCATCACGAGCGGTAAGGGAGACAGCCTGCCCGTCCAGCTGGCGGCCTTCTACTACATCCATCAGTTGCGCAACCTGGGCATCCGGTTCTATGCCTACAAGCCCGGCTTCCTGCACGAAAAGGTCATGCTCGTGGACGATAACGTTTCGGCGGTCGGCACGGCCAACTTCGACAACCGGTCGTTCCGACTCAATTTCGAGGTCACTGCTTTGATCGCGGATCGTGAGTTTGCCGCCCGCATGAAGGCGATGTTTGAAGACGACTTCGCGCACGCGGAACCCATCGACCCCGCGGAATTCGATCGCAAGTCGTTCTGGTGGCGCCTCGGTGTCAACCTGTCGCGTCTGGCTTCGCCGGTGCTGTAGCTTGTCAAATTGGCGCGCCCGGAGAGATTCGATCTAAGGGTGGCGCCCTCCCCCGAAAGACTTACGCCGTGTCCGGGCACGCTCGGCGGGCACGTTGGACACGCGCGGCTCGCAGGTGGCACTAGGTCGGACCACGGATCATCCGTCGCTCGCGTGCTAGGACGCGGGATCGTCCAAGCGGCGCTGCAGGCGACGGACCACCTCCGCCGTCTCGTCATCGGACGCGTGGCCCGGCTCTGACGATGGCCCCGCGAAGGTCCCGAATTGCCGGTCGCCGGCGTCGCCCAGGCCGGGCACGATGTAGCCGCGCTCGTTCAAGTGCGAATCGAGCGCCGCGACGTGGATGTCGACGTCCGGGTGCGCACGGCTTAGCGTGGCGACGCCCTCGGGGGCCGCAATGAGCGAGACCTGCTTGATGCGGGCCGCGCCCCACTTCTTGAGGATGTCGACCGTGGCCGCCGCCGAGCCCCCGGTCGCGAGCATCGTGTCGAGCACGAGGCAGACCTGCACGGTCGCAGCGTCGGGCAGCTTGTTGTAGTACTCCACCGGCTTCAGCGTGCGCTCGTCGCGGTAGAGACCGAGGTGCCACACCTCGGCGGTGGGCAGTAGCTCGAGCATCGCGCCGACCATGCCGAGCCCTGCGCGCAATATCGGAATCAGGCCAACGCGAGGCTCGAGGCACGCGGCAGTCATCGACCCGAGGGGTGTCTCGATCTGTTGCTGGCGGGTGGCGAGATCAGCCATCGCCTCGTAGCCAAGCAACCACGTGAGCTCGCGAACGAGCTCGCGGAACTCCTTCGGCTCGGTGCGCTTGTCGCGGAGGATCGCGAGTTTGTGGGCCACCAGCGGATGCTGGCTTACGTTCAGCGGCATCGGCATCGGCTCATGTTGCGCATCCGCGAAGACTGGATCAGTGAGTCAAACTGGCGCGCCCGGAGAGATTCGAACTCCCGACCCCTTGGTTCGTAGCCAAGTACTCTATCCAACTGAGCTACGGGCGCGCTGTATGTTCGTGTGCAGTGGAACCGAAAACGGCTGTCGAAAGGCGAGAACAGTCAATCGGTTGTAGTTGCTTCGCCAGGTTCTTGCGGGGCGCGAATGGTACAGCAAGGCAGGTTTGGAGGTCTACTCAGTTTCCGGCGACGGCGGCCGGCGCGCCGCTCGCTGCTGAAGACTGAAGCGCGGATTCCATCCAGGTCTTGACGCGTCTGGCATCCGCCGTGCGAGTGTACTTGCCGAAGGAATCCAGCAGGACGATCACGACTGCCCGCCCCTCGATCATGGCCTTCAAGCACCAGGCACCTGCCGGCCTCGGCGATGTAGCCGGTCTTCTGCACGATGATGTCCCAGGTCGGATTCGAAACCAGGGAGTTCGTGTTGCGGAATTCGAGTGCGGTTCTGCCGACCTGCACCGTGTGCTCATTGTCGGTCGAAAAATCCCTGATGATCGGATTCTGCGCCGCTGCGATGACCAGCTTGGCAAGATCGACCGGGCTGGCGACGTTCTCAGCTGGAAAGGCCGCTCGGGATCGACGAAATGAGTCGTGCTCATGTGGAGCACTGTCGCCTTGGCATTCATCGCTCGCACGAATGCCGGCAAGCCACCGGGATAGCTGCGTCCGAGCGCATGCGCGGCACGATTCTCCGATGCCATCAGCGCCAGATGCAGCAGATCGCCGCGGCTCAGCTTCGCGCCGACCGGCAGACGCGAGTAGGCACCCTTGCCGCTGCTGCGGTCCGCTTGCGTTACTTCGACGACCTCATCGAGGGGCTGCCCGCCTTCGAGCACCACCAGGGCGGTCATCAACTTGGTAATCGAAGCGATTGGTGTTGCAACGTTCGCCTGCCGCGCATAGAGCACCGACGAGGTCGCTTCATCCATGATCAGGACCGATTCCGACCTCAAATTGGGTTTGCCGGGGAAGAGTGTGCCACTCGGTGTCAGCAGTGGCGGCGTGAGAAAGCGTGCCGGAGCACATCAGCACGAACCAGCTGTCAGCGCATCCCGTCCCTTTCGTCCAGTTCATTTGCTGTGATTTCAATTATGGAAAATCGAACGGGGTCGTAGAGTACCAGATCGGAACCGCCGGATGTGATAGCGGTTCACAGGACCTAACGTTCGTTTTCCTGCCTTCTACGCAGCGCTGACCGCCTTGCAGTACTGATTCACAAAATCCTGATGACTCGGCAATTGGGCGACTGCCTGGCTGATCGAAGTCCTGAGAGTGCTCAGGAACTGGCCCAGGTCCTTCTCCTTCATCGCGCGAGTAGCCTGGTGGTAGTGCTCGGGCATGATTCCCTGACCGAACATGACCTGCGTCCAGGAATCGACCCGGAAAAGTTCGCCGTCCGCCTGGTAGGCGTGGGCGTTTTCCTTGAACAGCGCAATTCGTTGCGCGAGCGAGTCGGGCTGGTGCTCTTGCCGGAAGCGCTGCCTCATTTAGCGCAAGTCCAACGCCCCAGACGAACATACCCCGACTTCCATTCTTGTAGCTGCCGCATCCCGAGGTAAGTTGCAGCATCGCATTGCCTTCGGTGATGCTGCCCTCACCTTCGCCCTGCGCCTGGCCGAGCACCGATTGCGGACACGGCAGGTTTGTTCCCGGCAGGACTGTGTCGGGAAAGGCTTCATTGGCAACGAGAGCACCCTTGCTGTTGTTGACGATATTGGTCTGCCTTTTGACTAGCGCAAACCCAGAGCCTGAATTCCCAGAGCTGCCGACCTCGCTGCTAATTTGCCGTTTGCCGAGGTGACGTAATCCAATCTACTCCGGAATCGGAACCTGGCGCGAGATCGAGAATGCAGCCGACTGCGCTGCGACGCCCGTACCCGGCTGCCCGGAACCTACGCTGACACGATATTTCCCGGTCATGACCTCTCTCACGCCATCGCGACTGACGAAGCTGAGATCACGCGGTGAGAGCTCGAGAGTAAGCATCTTGCGCTCGCCGGCCTGCAAGCTGAAGCGCTGGAAGCCACGCAGCGCCATTCGCGGCGCGGCTTCGAATTGCGGCGGCTCCAGATAGAGCTGAGCGACTTCCTCGCCCGCCCGTCTGCTCGTGTTCGTCACTGTGGTGGTGACCCGCAGTCCGTGCTCCATGCTCGCGCCGATTGCTTCGATCCTGAGCGGCGCATATTCGAAGCTCGAGTAGCTGAGGCCATACCCGAATGGATAGACCGGTGTGCCGGAGAAGTAGCGATACGTTCGCTCCTTCATGGAGTAGTCACTGAATGGCGGCAGATCGGTAACGCTTCGATAGAAAGTGAGCGGCAAGCGCCCGGCGGGATTCACCTTCCCTGAGATGACGTTCGCGATGGCCAATCCTCCAGCCTGACCGGGATACCACGCTTCAACGATCGCGGCCGCGTTTTCCTTGGCCCACGACAAGTCGATTGTGCTGCCATTCAATGCCACCACGACCAAAGGCTTTCCAGTTGCCCTGGCCTGTTCCAGGAGCTTGCGTTGATCCGCCGGCAGGTCGAGCGAGGTCTTGTCTCCGCCGGAAAACCCCTCAATATCGACCTTCATCTCTTCGCCTTCGAGGTCCGACGTGAGTCCGACCGCGGCGACGATAAGATCGGCACTCGCGGCAGCAGCCGAGAGATCCTTTTCCGCCTGCAGGGAGACGCGTTTCCAGAACAATCCGGGGCTGCGCCAACCGAAGCGTACTTCGTTGGTGATGCGAATCGGGTAGCGGCGTCCTTTCTCGAGCGTGACCAGCGCGAACTCCGGGAGGTCGGCCGCGGGACGCGGCCCGGGCTCCACCAGCGTCTTACCGTCGAAGATGAGCTCGCTTGCCGGACCGACGACGCCGAGGCGATACGTCCCCGTCGCAGGTGGGACCAGAAAACCCGTCCAGGTCACTCGATTCTTCGCATCGCCCGTGTCCTCGGAGCGGAGCCCCGGTTTCCCGTCGGGCCCGCGCAACGACAATGTGGGTACGGGATCACCATCCGTGGCGGACGGCGACCACGGCACATGCGTCACAATGACGCTCGGCAGCACTCGATGGAGGCCCTCCACTATCGAGACAGGCGGGCTCGATTGCGACGAGGAGTAATTCCCGCGGAGCACCCGCGTCGAGTCTGCGTGCGGTCCGATTACTACGATGCGCTTCACGCCGTTCAACGGCAGCACGCCATCATTTTTGAGCAGCACGAGACTGCGTTCGGCGGCCTTCAATGCGAGCGCATCGTGCTGCGGACTCGTGAGGCTCGATGGCAAGTTCGCCTGCGGATCGACAGCGACGCTCGAAGGCAGGTCGCCGTTTCGATACCGGGCCGAGAACAAGCGGATCAGCGCCCGGTCGATGTCCTGCATACCGATTAGCCCGCGCTCATAGGCTTCCTGGTATCGATTGCCGAGACCGCGTTCGTTTTGCAGGGTCGCGGTGTTGCACTCGTTGTCCACGCCCGTTCTGAGCGCGGCCGCCACGGCGGCTGCCGGATCTGGTGCGTACTTGTGGTTCCGGCTGATGTCGGCGACGGCATCGCAGTCCGAAACGACATAGCCATCGAACTGCCATGCACCTCGCAGTCGCTCCTTCAATAGCAGGTCGCTGGCGCACGCGGGCTGCCCGTTCACGCGGTTGTAGGCACACATGATCGAGCCGGCTCGCCCTTCGACGATGGCCGCGCGGAATGCTGGCAGATACGTGTCCTCGAGATCGTGTGGCGTCACGTAGACGTTCGCCTCATGACGCGTGGACTCTGGACCGCTGTGCACGGCGAAGTGTTTGGGAGAGGCAATGACGTTCGGGTGCTCCGGATCCGGTCCCTGCATTCCGCGCACGTAGGCGACCGCTAACCGCGATGTCAGGAACGGATCTTCTCCGTACGTCTCCTGTCCGCGCCCCCACCGCGGGTCGCGGAAGATGTTGATGTTCGGCGACCAGGTGTCGAGTCCAGTGCCGATGAAGCCGAGACGACGCGTCCTGCGCCCGCGGTCATGCAACGCGCGGACTTCGATGCTGATGGCGCCAGCCACCTCGTGCAGCAGCGACTCATCGAAGGTCGCCGCAAGGCCAATCGGTTCGGGGAAGTTTGTCGTCGGTACTTCGCCGATGGCGCCGTGCAGTGATTCCGTCCACCAGTTGTAGGCGGGAATGCCCAGCCGCGGGATGGCCGGCGCGGTGTTGAGCAACTGATCCACTTTTTCCTGGAGAGTCAGTTGCGCCACCAGCGCGGTCGCTTGCTCCTCCGCCTTCGCCCGCGAGATCGGCTCCGCTGCGGTGGCGAGGGTCGCCACGCAAATCAACCCTGCTGACAGAACGACTCGCATCAGAAGAGCCTCGGCACGAAGTCCTGCAGATCACGACGCCAGGTCTGCCATTCATGATCGGTGCCGGGTGATTCGTAGAACACGTGCGCGATGTGAGCTTCATCGAGCGCGGCATGCAGTCGCAACAGGCCAGCGCGCATTCTCTCGGGTTCCTCGGTGCCCACGCCCAGCCAGAGCACCGGAACTTTCTTTGCGAACGCTGTCGGATCGGCAAACACGCCCTGGTAGTCCGTCTTCGGATCCAGCTTCCGGTCGCCGAAGACCAGCGAGCTCGCCGCGCCGCTGAAACCGCCGATGTACGAGAACAGATCCAGGTGATTCAGCGTGATGTGGAAGGTCTGCATGCCACCCATTGACAGGCCGGCCATTGCGCGATGTGTGCGATCGGAGAGCGTCCTGAACGTCGCATCGATGTACGGAATCAGCACCTGAGTCACGTCGTCCTCGAACATCAAGGCCATCTCCTCCATGGCCCTCAGCATGTCGGCGGAGCCAAACGGCTTCGCGGTCATATCGGCCGCCGGCTGGCCCGCGCGGCGCGCGTAGCCATACGCCATCACGACGATCATCGGTTTGGCGCGCTTGGCTGCGACCAGATTGTCCAGAATGAAATTTGCCCGGCCCTGCCTGATCCAGCCGGTCTCATCCTCGCCCCCACCATGCTGCAGATACAGCACCGGATAGCGAGTTGTGGTCTCAGTGTCATAACCGGGCGGCAAGTAGACCAGCGCATGTCGCCAGCTTCCCGTGACCTTCGAGTTGTACCAGACCTCGCGCACCTGGCCATGCAACACGTCTTTGATCGAGTAATAGTCGGACCCCGGTTCGGGAATCTCCACCGCGCTCGCGTATTTGCTGCCGCCGAAGAATGACTGGCTGCCGATGTCGGCGACTTCCGCGCCGTCGATGATCAACATGTAGTAGTGGAGACCGGGAAAGAGTGGCGTGGTGGTGACGGTCCAGAAGCCGTCCGCCTGTTTCACCATGTCGACCTTCGGGCCGCTCCAGAAATTCAATTTGACCTTGACGGCCTCAGGTGCTTTGACGCGCACCTGCACCCTGCCCTCGCCGTCGACGCGGGGATATTCCGAGCCCCAGACGTTCGTCGTTGCAGCCTGCAAGTCGTTGGCCCCCTGTGCCCAGCAGGAGGTCGATGCCAGCAAGGCCCAGATTGCAAACCGCCACATAGTGCCCCCGTTGCGTTCAATAGGAGTTCAGACCGGACGCCGTGCTTCGAAGAGCCGCTGCAAGATGCAGAACGCGAACAGCAACGTGCCCACGACGATCCGCGTCCACCAGGAGCTCAGCGTGCCTTCGAACGTGATCAATATCTGAATCGTGCCGAGAATCAGCACACCGAAGAGCGTCCCCAGTACATAACCAACGCCGCCGCGGAGCAGCGTCCCACCGATAACCACTGCTGCGATTGCGTCGAGCTCCAGACCCACGGCGTGCTGGCTATAGCCGGACTGCATGTAAAACGTTACTGCGACGCCGCCGAGAGCGGCACAGAATCCACTGAGCATGTAAACGCGAACGACGGTGGCGTCCACAGGCAATCCCATCAGGCGCGCCGACGACTCGCTGCCTCCGATGGCGTAAACAGTGCGACCAAACTGCGTCAGGTGTGCGACCCACATACCCGCCAGCACGACAACGATGGCGATTACTGCGCTCACGGAGAGCGAGGCGCGAGTTCCCAGGGGCACACGGGCCTGTGCGATCGCACTGTATACGGGATGGGAGATCCTGATCGATTCCGTGCTGACGATGTAGCAGAGGCCACGGGCCAGAAACATTCCGGCGAGCGTCACGATGAAGGGCTGCAGGCGGAACCTCTGCACGAGATAACCTTGCGTCATTCCGAACAGGGCGCCGACCACCAGCACCAGAGGAAACACCAGCCACGGGCTCACACCAATTCGCTCGACCAGTTGCGCTGAAAGCAGTGTTGTCAGGGCGACGAGGGCTCCTACAGAGAGGTCGATACCGCCGGTCAGGATCACGAACGTCATGCCAACGGCGACAATGCAGAGGAATGCATTGTCGATCAGCAGATTCAGAAAGACCTGAGGCGCGAAGAACCCGTCGTACAACACGGAGCCGGCTCCGGCCATGGCGATGAACAAAGAGATCGTCACCGCGAGCGGCACGAAACGAGGATCGATACGTCTCAACGTCCCTTCCCCGTGGCGCTATGTTCGAAGGCACCACGTGAAACCGTGCGACGAAACTCCGCCGACTGCAGCAGCATGACCGCGAATACCAGCACCGCCTTGACTACCATGTTCACTTCGGGCGGCACGCCGCTCGAATAGATCATCGACGTCAGCGTTTGCAGGATCAGTGCCCCGATGATCGAACCGGCGAGGCTGAAGCGTCCGCCAGCCAGTGCCGTTCCGCCGAGAGCAACCGCCAGAATTGCATCCAACTCCATCAGCTGGCCCGCGTTGTTGCCGTCGGCGCTCTTCACGTTGGAACTGATGATCAGTCCCGCTACGCCTGCCGTGAAACTGCAGAAGACGTACAGGCATACAGTTATCAGCCGCGAACGGACTCCTGCCACGTGCGCCGCTACAGGATTGATGCCGATGCTGCGAATGAACAGCCCCATGGCCGTCCTCGTGAGCAGGAGGTGCACCGCGAGAGCGACCAGCACGGCAACAATCAACGCGAACGGCAGCCCCGCGAGGTAACCGTTCCCGAGAAAGTAGTATGGCGAGTAGTAGATGGTGAGTATCTGCCCATCGGTAATGAGCTGCGCGATCCCGCGACCGGCCACCATCAGGATGAGCGTCGCAACGATTGGTTGCATGCCAGCCTTGACGACCAGCAGCCCGTTCCAGAGTCCACACAGCATCGCGACCGCCAGCGCCCCGCTGATCGCGACACCGAGTGGGAAACGGCTCGGCTGGCCGGCAGCGGCATCGATCGAGCCGCCGATCAGGAGCGCGGCCACCGCGGCAGAAATAGCGACGACCGCGCCAACTGAGATATCCAGCCCACGGATCGCGATGACCAGCGTCATGCCGATCGAGAGGAGTATCAGTGGAGCGGCGCGATTCAGCACATCGATGAGATTGCCTTGCAGATGGCCATTCACCCAGTCGAGGCGGAGAAAGCCCGGCTGAACGATGACGCTGATCGCGACTAACAGCCCGAGTGTAAGCACGGGCCAGAAGAGCTGGTGGACCGCGCTCCACTGGCCGAATGCGCGGGTAAACCTTGCGAGACCTGGGCCGCCCATCACTGCCGCGCAATCAAGTCAAGCACTGCCTGCTCGCCGCATCCGCGGGGGAGCTCTCCAGCCTTGCGACGATCGCGCATGACGATCACGCGATCCGAGACACGCACGACCTCTTCCAACTCGGCAGAAATGAACATCACAGCCCTCCCGCCGCGAGCCAAGGTTGCGATTTCATTCATGATCTCCTCCTTCGCCGCCACGTCGACGCCGCGCGTGGGCTCGTCGAGGATGAGCAGCGTTGGATCCGTCGCCAGCCAGCGTGCAAGCAAGACCTTCTGCTGATTGCCACCGGACAGCTGTCCGACGGGTGTCTCGATGTCCGCCGTCCTGATTCCGAGGGCAGCGACGAAACGCTCGGCCAGCGCTTTCTGCTGTGTTGATGAAAGGTAAGGCACGAAACCCGCGCGGGCCTGTAGTGCCAACGTAATGTTCTCCCGGACGGAGAGATCGGGAATGAGTCCTTCGGTCTTGCGCTCCTCGGGACAAAGGGCGAGCCCTCTGGCGACAGCATCCGCTGGACCGCGCAGCGACACGAGCTGAGCATTCACCCTTATCTCGCCGCCGTCCAACGGATCCAGGGCGAAAAGCAAGCGCGCAAGCTCCGTGCGTCCCGAGCCCAGGAGGCCCGCGACTCCCACGATCTCACCTTGTCTGAACTCGATGTCCGTCGGGTGAACTTGCCCCTTGCGACTGATCGCGCGGGCTTGCAAGACCGGCTGGCCTGGTGCGTTCGCTGCCGGTTCGCGTGTAATGATCCGATCGCTTGCAGAGGCGATTTCCCGACCGACCATCGCCACGATCAACGCCGGGCGATTCAGCTCACCCGCCCGATATTCGCCCACGAAGCGGCCATTACGCAGCACGGTAATGCGATCGGCGATCGCATACACCTGATCGAGAAAGTGGGTAATGAACAGGATCGCCATTCCCTGCCCACGCAGGCGCTTCAGCAGCGCAAAGAGCTGTTTGACTTCGTCCGCATCGAGACTCGACGTCGGTTCATCCAGAATGAGCACGCGTGCGGCGACAGCCGTTGCCCGCGCAATCGCCACCATCTGCTGGACCGCGACAGGGTATGCGGACAGGAGTCGCGTCACATCGATGTCGAGTTGCATGGCGCCGAGCAGCCGTCTCGCTTCTCGATCGACCGCCGTCCAGTCGATGCCTCCACCGCGCCACCATGGTTGGCGCGGATAGCGACCCGCAAAAATATTTTCGGCAACGGTGAGATTCGGGCAGAGATTGACTTCCTGGAACACAGTGCTGATGCCCAGTTGCTGTGCGTGTAACGGTGAGAGGGGATGAATAATCTGCCCGTCGAGCTCGATCGAGCCGGAGTCCGCCGCGCAGACACCCGTCAGCACCTTGATCAGTGTCGACTTGCCGGCCCCGTTCTGGCCCATCAGTGCGTGGATTTCGCCGGAACGCAGGCACAGGCTCACATCATCCAATGCCCGCACACCCGGAAATGCGCGATGGATACCGCGGGCCCGCAGAACGCAGTCATCGTGCTCATCACCCGCCACTGGGCGCCCCCTAGTACTTGCGTGTCGGAAATACGTCCCGCGCCGTCTCCATCGGGAAAATGGATTCTTCGGTGACGATGCGGCGGGGTAGCGGCCTGCCTGCGACGACATCTTTCACAGCGGCCATGAGTTGCGGCCCGAGGAGCGGGTTGCATTCCACCGTGACGTTGAGCTTTCCAGCCATCATAGCCTCGAAGGCGCCTTTCACGCCGTCTACGGAGATGATCAGGATGTCCTGGCCTGGCTTCAGCCCCGCTTCCTCGATGGCCTGGATCGCCCCTATCGCCATATCGTCGTTGTGCGCGTAGAGCACATCGATCCGCTTGCCCTCCGCTTTCAGGAACGCCTCCATCACTTCCTTGCCGCGCGCCCGCGTGAAGTCGCCGGTTTGCGAGCGAATGATTTTGTAGCGCGGATCCATTGCGATGATCTCCTGAAAGCCACGTTTGCGATCGTTGGCCGGGGCGGAGCCCACCGTTCCTTGCAGCTCGACGATATTGATATCGCCCTTGCGGTCCGTCGTGTTGTCGAGCAGCCAGCGACCGGCTTTGCGGCCTTCCTCGACGAAGTCCGAGCCGATCAATGTCACGTAGAGCGACTCGTCGGGTACATCGACGGCACGGTCCGTGATGATCACCGGAATGCCCGGCGGCCTTGGCCTCGCGCAGCACGGTCTCCCATCCGGTTTCAACGACTGGCGAAAACGCAATGACGTCCAGGTGCTGTGCGATGAACGAGCGCAGCGCCTTGATCTGGTTTTCCTGCTTCTGCTGGGCATCGGAGAATTTCAGACGGATGCCGGCATCAGCCGCCGCGCTGCGGATCGAGTTCGTATTCGCCGTTCGCCACTCGCTCTCGGCGCCGATCTGGCTGAATCCCAGAACCACTTCGTGTCGCGGCTCCGCCGGATCCTTCGTTCTTCTGGCAGCCACTCCAGGAAGCACGCAACAGGCGAGCGCGACCGAAGCGATGAGCGCAGCCATGGCTTTCTTCATCAGAGTGCCCCTACATCGCCGGGCGCGAAACCATCAGCAGTGACGACGAGTGGATTGACGAGCGGCGCCCCGAGCGCTGGCAGCTCGATCTCGAACTGGTCGCCCGCCTCAACGCGAATGCCATCCGCGAAGCTCAGCGTCGCCGTGCCGAAGAAATGCAGATGCACGTCGCCGGCGACCCGGTGGGCGGCGTATTTGAAATGATGAAATTCGAGATTGGCGAGCGAGTGACACATGTTCTCCTCACCCGTCAGGAATGGTTTCTCCCACAGGAAGGTTGCGCCGCGACGAATGCGGCTGCGACCTTCGAGATGCGCGGGCAGCGGCCCGGTGCGCAGCTCCGGGCCGACGCCGCACTGGCGCAGCTTGGAATGGGCCAGATACAGGTAGTTGCGACGCTCGGTGACGTGATCGGAGAACTCGTTGCCGATCGCGAACCCGAGCCGCCTGGGGCAGCCGTCTGGTCCGATGACGTACAACCCGACCACCTCCGGCTCTTCGCCGAAATCCAGCGCGAAAGCGGGGGCGACGATCGGCCTGCCACACCCGACGACAATGTTGCCATTGCCCTTGTAGAACCACTCCGGTTGCGCGCCGGACTGGCCCGTCGGGCGGGCGGCCCCCCGCGAGGCCCCATTGGAACATCCGCATCGAATCCGTGAGTGCCTCCTCGTCTCGCGCCTGCGACTTTCCCTTCAGGTGCATGGCGTCGCGCGCCGAGGCGCTGCCCAGATGAGTCAGGCCGGTACCCGAAACGAGGCAGTGCGCGGGATCAGGGTGGGTCAGCGGCGGTAATAACCTACCGGAGTCGAGCAGTATCCGGTACGACACTTCGCTGCATGATCCGGCACCGATCAGCAGGTTCTCGAGGGTCACGCCGTTCGCGATCGCGGCAAGCGCCACCTCGTAAGTCGACGATTGGATTACGGTCACGACCGTGCCGGTATCGTCGATTCGTCCTGCGCACGCACGGCCCGCCTCATCGAGAAATTGGATCAGTCGCATCGGTTGGCGGATCGCACCGGAAATACAAGTTGAGGGGCCCGCACCTTCCACGGAGTGTGGACGATCACAGGAATACGAAACAAATTCAAAATACGCCGGAATCGATATAGTGATTGGCATATCGAAGGGGGGAAAGACGCCATGCCCACCACCACGCCCTGGTTCCTGCGAGCCCGACTCAAGACCCGGCAGCTGATGCTGCTGATCGCGATCGGTGATGAAGGCAACATCCATCGCGCGGCCGAAATCCTGAACATGTCGCAGCCAGCGGCTTCGAAGCTGCTCAAGGATCTCGAGGACGTCCTCGGCATCTCGCTCTTCGAGCGACTGCCGCGCGGCATGCGACCGACGTGGTACGGAGAAACGCTGATCCGTCACGCCCGCATCGCGCTGTCCAGCCTGTCGCTCGCGGGCAGCGAGCTCGAAGCCCTGAAGACCGGGCGAGCCGGTGAAGTGACGGTCGGCGCGATCACAGGGCCTGCCGTGAGCCTGCTGCCGCACGCCGTCGCCATCGTCGCGCGCGAACATCCCGACCTGCGCCTGCAGCTCGTGGTGGAGTCGAGTGACGTCCTGCTAGAACGGCTCGGACGGAGCAAGCTCGACATCATGGTCGGCCGGCTCTTCGAAATGCACGACAAGACGAATCTGTCCTACGAGCGCCTCGCGGACGAGCCGGTGTGTGCAGTGGCCCGACCCGGTCACCCCATGCTCGGCGACGCGACGCTTGCGCTCGCGCACTTGGAGCAGGCCGAGTGGATCGTGCCGCCGACGGGCAGCGTGCTGCGCCATCGTTTCGAACTCATGTTCCAGGAAGCGGGGCTGGACATTCCACCACGCCTCATCGAAACGTCCTCGATCCTGTTCACGACGAAGATGCTCCAGGAGAGCGATTTCATAGCTGTCGTGCCGACGGAGGTTGCGCGCTACTACGCTTCGTACGGAATGCTGGCCATGCTCCCGATTCAACTGTCGTGCACGATGGACGCGTTTGGAATCATCTTGCGCAAGGACTGGCTGCTCTCACCGGCAGCCAAAGTCGTCCTGAGAGCGCTCAGGACCGCGGCGATCAGCGTTTATGACTACGCACCAGCGACATCGAGGGAGCCTACGCCTCGAATGAGGACCATACGAAACTCGTTATAGCTCTTCGGCAGATTGTGATTATTCGGGTCTAACCAGGCCTAGTACGATGGCTGCCGGGCGTCTCGCCCGGAGCATTGCCGAAGGCCATCATGGATTCACCGAAAAAGCCACGGCGCCTGCGCAGTCAGGAGTGGTTCGGCAAGCCCGACCGCGACGGGTTCATGCATCGAAGCTGGATGAAGGGGCAAGGCTATCCCGAGGACCTTTTCGACGGGCGTCCGGTCATCGGCATCTGCAACACGTGGTCGGAACTCACGCCATGTAACGGTCATTTCCGCGAGCTCGCGGAGTATGTGAAACGTGGCGTGTACGAAGCCGGCGGCTTTCCACTCGAATTTCCGGTGATGTCGCTCGGCGAGACGCAGCTTCGGCCGACGGCGATGCTGTTCCGCAATCTCGCCAGCATGGATGTCGAAGAGTCGATTCGCGGCAACCCGATCGACGGCGTCGTTCTGCTGATGGGCTGCGACAAGACCACCCCCGCGCTGCTGATGGGTGCCGCAAGCTGCGATCTGTCCACGATCGGACTTTCCGGCGGGCCCATGCTGAGTGGCAAATTTGACGAGGGGCAGGATCTCGATCCGGCACGTCCGTCTGGAAAATGTCCGAGGAAGTGCGCGCCGGCCGGATGGCAACCGAGCAATTTAACGCTGCCGAGTCATGCATGCATCGCTCGAAGGGCCACTGCATGACAATGGGTACCGCATCGACGATGGCCAGCATGGTCGAGGC
>CAWEOT010000006.1:0-340249 GCA_963810775.1 uncultured Gammaproteobacteria bacterium | reverse complement strand
TGACAATGAAGCTCGACCTTTGGCAGCGACTGGATATCCACCCATGAAACAGTACCGGAGTCTGCATCGTTTCGGCCAGCTGTTGGCGCTCGCCACCCTGCTCGGGCGTCGTCGTCGGCCTGCGCCGCTCAAACCTCGGTCGACCTGATCGTCGAGGGCGATCACGTGGTCACGATGAATGGCGATGACCCGGTGCTGGAGAAGGGCGCGGTCGTGATCGACAAGGGTGCCATCCTGGCGATCGGCCCGGCCGCGGAGATTTCGGCCAGGTACCGAGCACACGAGACGCTCCCCGGGAAGGATCGCATCGTGCTGCCCGGCCTCATCAATGGACACACCCACGCGGCCATGACCCTGCTGCGTGGGATCGCCGACGATCGCGAACTGATCGACTGGCTGCAAAACTATATCTTTCCCACCGAAGTGCGCTTCGTCGACCCCGAGTTCGTGCGCATCGGCACCGAGCTCGCCTGCTGGGAAATGATCCGCGGCGGCACCACCACTTTCGTCGACATGTACTACTTCCCCGATAGCGTCGCGCAAGTCGTGGAGCGCTGCGGGCTGCGTGCGCTCGTCGCATCTTCCGTGATCGACCAGAAGAGTCCCGACGCCGCGGATGCGGCGGAAGGGCTGCGCCGTGCCGGTGAATTCGTCCAGCGCTGGAAGGGCAAGAACAACCGCGTGATGCCGATCGTCGGCGCGCACGCGATCTACACGGTCAAGCCCGAGCAGCTCAAGCAGCTGCGTGCGCGGGCGCTCGAGCTCGGTGTGCCGATCAGCATTCACGTCTCCGAATCCCGCTTCGAAATCGACTACAGCCAGAAAAACTTCGGCAAGACACCGATACAGCACCTGGAGGCCCTCGGGTTCTTCGCAGGACCGACGATCGCCGCGCACGTGGTGTGGCCCACGGAGGAAGACTTTCCAATCCTCGCGCGCCGCCACGTCGGCGTGATCCACAACCCCAGCTCGAACATGAAGATTTCCTCCGGCACCGCTCCCGTGACCGCCATGCTGAAGGCGGGGATTGCGGTCGGACTCGGTACCGATGGAGCCGCCACCAACAACGATCTCGACATGTGGGAAGAGATGCGCCTCGCGGCGTTCCTGCAAAAAGTGTCGACCCTGGATCCGAAGGTGGTCCCGGCGGCCACCGCCTTGCGCATGGCGACCGCGGGCGGTGCCGAGGCGATTGGCCTTGGCGACAAGATCGGCTCACTGACGCCGGGCCGGCGGGCGGACCTCATCCAGGTCTCGCTCGCTGATCCGCATTTCACGCCGCTCTACGATGTGATCTCGCATCTCGTCTACGTCGCTCACGAGCAGGATGTCGCGAGCGTGGTGGTCGAAGGCAAGGTGTTGATGCGCGATGGCAAGGTGCTGACGGTCGATACCGCGCGCGTGCGCGCGGAAGCGAATGCGCTCGCCGCCAAGATCAAGGCCGCGGTGCTGGATCAGCCAGCCCAGGAAGTCCGTGCCGTAATCCATCGGTTCGAGATCGAAGAAGCCCGCGAGGCTCTGCCCGATGTCGGCAAAGGTCGCGCGCTTGCCGAGCGAGCCTGGCGTGACGTTGCGTCCGTAGGCGAGCACTGGAATGTGCTCGCGCGTGTGATCGGTCCCCGCCCACGTCGGATCGCAGCCGTGGTCCGCACTCAGCATGAGGACATCCTCGTCGCCCAAGCGGTCGAGCAACTCGGGGAGCCGCACGTCGAACTGCTCGAGCGCGCGCGCGTAACCTTCGACATCGCGCCGATGACCGTAAAGCGTGTCGAAGTCGACGAAGTTGCTGAACACGAAACACCGATCCGCTGCGCTCTCGAAGGCCTCGAGCGTCACATCGAACATCGCATCGTTCCCGAACGCGTGCACCTCTCGCGAGATGCCCCGGTGCGCAAAGATATCGGGGATCTTGCCGATGCCGATCACCTCACCGCCGCTCGCGAGCAGCTTGTCGAGCACGGTGGGCGAGGGCGGCGGCACCGCATAGTCGTGCCGGTTGCCGGTGCGCAAGAAATTCTTGGGCGAACTGCCGACGAAGGGTCGCGCGATGACCCGCGCGATGCGATAGCGATCGACCAGCCGGCGCGCGATCAGGCACAGGTCGACGAGACGCTCGAGCCCGAAGGTTTCCTCGTGCGCGGCAATCTGGAACACACTATCCGCGGACGTGTAGACGATCGGCTTGCCGGTGCGCATGTGCTCTTCGCCGAGCCGCGCGATGATCTCGGTGCCCGAGGCCTGGCAATTGCCGAGCACTCCAGGCAGGCGCGCCTCCTTGATCAGATCCTCCAGCAACGAGGGCGGAAACGAGTTTTCCGCTTCTCGGAAGTAACCCCACTCGTAGAGCACGGGCACCCCAGCCATTTCCCAATGGCCGCTCGGCGTGTCCTTGCCGGTGCTCAGTTCTTCGGCGTAGCCGTACGCACCGATGACCTCGACATTGGGCGCGACCCCGGCCGGAAAGTCACCGCAGCTTTCGCGGGCGGCATGCAGAAGGCCGAGGCGGGCGAGATTGGGAATCTGCAATGGGTTACCCGCGCGTGCGCGATGGGCGGCAATGTGCCCCAGCGTGTTCGAGCCCGCATCGCCGAAGCGCTCCGCGTCAGCGGCGGCACCGATGCCGAACGAATCCAGGACCAGGACGACAGCTCGCTTCATCGTAGGCTCGGAAACGTCCTATAGGCTTTCATTCAGCGACTCGCCGCTTCAGATTAGCAGGCTCACGATCGAAGCAGACATCAAGTTGGCCATGGTACCGGCCAGCATGGCGCGAATGCCGAGGCGTGCAAGCTCATCGCGCTTGTTGGGCGCGAGCGCCCCGATGCCGCCAATCTGTATCCCGATGGAACTGAAATTGGCGAAGCCGCACAAGGCGAAGGTGGCGATGATGTACGAACGGTCGGTAATCACATCCTTCAGCGGGCCGAGCTGCGAGAAGGCCACCAGCTCATTCAGCGTCATGCGCGTGCCCAGCAGATTTCCCACTTGCAGACAGTCCTGCCAGGCCACGCCGATAACCCAGGCGATGGGTGCGAACAGGTAACCGAAAATCTGTTGCAGGCTGGAGGGAAAGTACGCGAAGCCGATGTGCGCGAGCCCATCGTGAATGCCACCCAGAATTCCGTTGGCGAGAAATACCAGCGCCACGAAGGAGATCAGCATGGCGCCGACGTTGACGGCCAGGCCCAGGCCGTCGCTGGTGCCGCGGGCGATCGCGCCCAGGAAGTTCTGGCTCTTCTCCTCTTCGCCGCGATGCAGCTCGACGCGGCCGGCGGTTTCGGGCTGTTCGGTCTCGGGTACGAGCATCTTGGAAATCAGCAGAGTGCCCGGGGCGGTCATGATCACCGCGGTCAGGATGTGCTTGGGCTCGACGCCGAACGCTATATACGCTCCCATGATTGCGCCGGAAACGTGAGCCATACCACTGGTCATGATGGTCATCAGCTCCGAACGCGTGAGCCGCGGCAGATACGGACGGATCGTGAGCGGCGCTTCCGTCTGGCCCATGAAGATGCTGGCCGCCACATTCAGTGATTCGGCGCCGCTCGCGCCCATCAGGGCAGTCATCGCCCGCGCAGCCCACTTGATGATGAACTGCATCACTCCGATGTGATACAGGACCGCGAAGAACGCGGCGATGAAGATGATCGTCGGCAGCACGGTGAACGCGAGGAAGAAGACGTGCTCCGGAAGCAGGAAAGTCAACGCGCCAGTGGCCTTCTCCGCTGCAAGGTCGTGAACGGCGACCGGCGTTGGCCTTTCACCCAGCGGGCCGAAGACAAAGCGTGATCCTGCGTAAGAGAAGTTCAGCAACCACTTCACACCGTCTCCGGCGACTTCAAAAACGCGTCGCCCGAACTCGAACTTCAGCACGAGAATGGCAAAGACGAACTGCAGGCCCAATCCCCAGGCCACGGTTTTGAGCCGAATCGCACGCCGATTGGTGGAAAAGAGCCACGCCAGGCCAAGCATGACAGCAAGGCCGACGATGCCGGTCAGGTGCATCTGGCGATGCCCACCACGCCCATTATGATTCTCATTGAGTGCGCCTGTTCACCCTGACGGGCTAATCTACTACGCCCGGGAGGCTCCTGACATGCAATGTGAGCAAACTGCTCACGCTGAGCACATCAGATCCCGGCCTTCGCGAGCGTGTCGATGAGCTGGCGCATGGACGTAGCGATCGCGGGATGCTGGGCTTCGAAACGCAGCAAAAGCTCTTCCAGTCGATCCCGGACGCTGGCGTCCTGCAGGGCCGGCGGAGAAGTGTCGAGGACGCGATCAAGATCTTTGATGAGAGCATCCATCTGCCGGCGCGATTCCGCATCCACGGATTCTGCGTTGCCCAGTTCCCGATGGAGCGAAGCCATAAGCTGACGCAATCGATCCCGATTCATGTTGTCTCCGCAGCCTGGTACGGCGACCGCCCCTGTGAGATGCACAGGGTAGCCCCGATTGTCCTGTTGCGGCCAGATTTGACGGATTCGGGCGAATCTTGTGGGTCTTGTGCTCGCGCAGGATGCAGCTACGCTGTCAATCACCGTGAACTTGCGCGAGGTCGCCGCGCCGTCGACAGATTCGCGACTGCAACGCGAGACATCAATGCACTCAGTGTCACTCCTCTCCCTCGAGCGCATCGCGACCGCCTACGAGGTCATCGAACCCTGTTTTCGCGATTCACCGCAGTTCGAAGCAGCTGCGCTGAGCAAGCTCTTCGGCTGCCAGCTCGTGCTCAAGATCGAGACGTTGAACCCGATCCGCTCGTTCAAGGGTCGCGGCGCCCAGTTCTTCGTCTCCCAGAGGACGGATGACACGCCACTCGTCTGTGCGACCGCCGGCAATTTCGGACAGGGCATGGCGTACGCAGCGCGCAAGCGCGGCATCCCGTTGACTGTCTTCACCAACATCGATGCCAGTCCGATCAAGGTCGAGCGCATGTCTGCCCTGGGAGCCCAGGTTCTCGCCGTCGGTACTCAACCTGACGAGGCAAATGCCGCAGCCGCGCAGTTCGCAGCCGAAACGAATGCCGTTCTGGTCGTAGATGGCCAGGAAGCCGCCATCGCCGAGGGTGCAGGCACGATCGGGCTGGAACTCTTGCATTACCCGGGCGAGCTCGCTGCGGTCGTCGTACCGCTCGGTGATGGGGCATTGCTAGCGGGCATTGGCTGCTGGGTCAAGGCGCATAGTCCACACACTCGCGTCATCGGTGTGTCCCCGATCGGCTCGCCCGCGTTGCACGACGCCTGGCGGCTGGGTCGCATCGTCAGCGCGCCTTGCTCGACGATTGCGGATGCACTCGCCGTGCAGACGCCGTTCCCCGAAGCCGTCGCACGCCTGCGAGTGTGCACGGACGAAATCCTGCAGGTCGAGGATGCGGCATTGATCGACGGCATGCGCCTGGCGTACCGCGAGCTCGGCTTGGTACTCGAGCCCGGCGGCGCCGCAGCGCTGGCGGCACTTTTGACCCACGGCGCCCAGTTCCGGGGACAGTGCGTCGCCGCGGTGCTGAGCGGCGGCAATCTCACGCGCAAGCAGATACAGCGGTGGATCGAGTGCGATTGAGAGTACGTGCTCCGCGGAGATTGATATGAAGCGAATATGCGTATTTGCGGGCTCGAGTCGCGGCGCGCGCGAGGACTATGCGCAAGCCGCAGAGCGGCTGGCACGCGAGCTCGTGACGCGCGGCTATGGCGTGGTCTTTGGCGGCGGCAGGGTCGGGATGATGGGAGTGCTCGCGGACGCGACACTGGCCGCGGGTGGCGAGGTCATCGGCGTGATACCCAAGGCGCTGCTCGAGAAGGAAGTAGCACATGGCGGACTTACCGAGCTTCGAGTCGTCGCCTCGATGCACGAGCGCAAGGCGATGATGGCCGAGCTCTCGGAGGGATTCATCGCTCTGCCTGGCGGCCTCGGCACGCTCGAAGAGTTCTTCGAGGTGCTCACCTGGGCGCAGCTTGGCCTGCATCCGAAACCATGCGGACTACTCAACGTCAGCGGGTACTACGACCGGCTGCTCGAGTTTTTGGATCTCACCGTCGAGGAGCGTTTCGTGAAGAGCCAGCATCGCGCGCTTGTGATCACCTCGACGTCGCCCACGGATCTGCTCGAGCGGTTCGCGACCTATCGTCCGCCGCAGGTCGAAAAGTGGATCGATCGCGCAACCTCGTAGGGTTCATTAGCGTCCCGGTCTCGGGACCGAGGTGTCCGCGAGTGTCCCGGACACGGGACGCGGACGTCCGCAGCGGACACGTGAACTCAAGGACGATGACGAGACTATTAGAAATAACAACCTGTTAGCTCTTGCCACAAGGCTGGCACGAGCCGTGCTAGTAGGAAGGCGACCAACGAATTCTGGACGCATCCATACAGCACGAGGCCCGCACCATGACGCACTCAACCTTGATCTCCCTGAGCCGCCGCGCGCTTGCGTTTTCTGTACCCCGCTTTAAACGCGCCAGGCGCGGAGAGCATCTCACCATCAGCGTCGTTGCGATCGGAATTGGCAAGAGGTCGAAGGAGAGCGCCATGAGCACGCTGCACAGGATTCGAGAGTTCGCGTTGGTCACCGTGATGGCGACGGGAGCGCTGATGGCATCAGCGACGCACGCCGACGAGGTCCGCACGAGTGAGCGGTCCGACATCGTGGGCACATACGCCAACCTCGGGCATGTGACCGTGACGGCTCGGCGCTCCGCAGAGGTTGCGGAACTCGGCAGCATGACCGTCAGTGCGCAGCGCCTTTCCGACACGCGCGTCGCAGACCTTGGTGCGATCACCGTGACCGCACGACGCTCCGCAGCCCTACTGGTCGCCGACCTGGGTAGCCTCACGGTGACCGCCCCGCGCATCGAAACGATGAGGGTTGTTGCGCGGGCTACGGATCGCACCTGGAACTGATCTCCTGCTTCGAGCCTGCCGGATTTGCGGCAGGCTCGCTCTTTTGCAGGAATTGAAAGCGGCAGAGACTGCTCAACGAATCGCAATAGCGGCCTGAACTGCGCGATTCGTACTACCATCCCCGAGGTCGCAGACATGAGGCGGCTTCTCATGCAACGAACCCGGTCTCGATCAATACCTGTCTTGGGCGTGGCTCTCTTGGCGCCAATCTGCATGGCCGAGGAACGCCCTTATCAGGAACTCCCCTACACTCCGAGTCTCGACGTCAGTGCCATGAACCGCGCGGTGGATCCTTGCGAGGACCTCTACGCCTACGCGTGCGGAGGCTGGCAGCAACACCACCCGATTCCCGCGGACCAGTCGAGCTGGAGCGTGTATGGAAAGCTCTTCGCCGACAATCAGCAATTTCTGTGGGGAATCCTCGAGGACGCAGCCCGATCGGATCCGGAGCGAACGCCGATCCAGCAGAAGATTGGGGATTACTTCGCGGCGTGCATGGACGAGGCGGCAATCGAACAGACGGGCATCGCCCCGCTTCAGCCGGACTTCGAGCGGATCGAGCACCTGAAAACCAAACAGGCTCTCGCGCCGCTGGTGGGGGAACTGCACGCGCGTGCCACCAACGGCAACATGCTGTTCGGAAGCGGTGCCGAGCAGGACGCACGCGATGCCTCGAGGATGATCGCGGGAGTTTATGCCGGTGGCCTTGGGCTTCCCGATCGAGACTACTACGTCAAGGACGATGCGAAGTCCGTCGAGACCCGGGAGCGCTACGTCGCGCACATCGCAAAGCTCTTCGAGCTGCACGGCACGACGCCGCCAGCGGCCCAAAAGCAAGCCAAGGTCGTGCTGCGCATCGAGACACAGCTCGCGAAAGCCTCGCTGACGCGAGTCGAAATGCGTGACCCCTACAAGATCTATCATCGCGAGACTCTCGACTCGCTGCGCAAGATGGCGCCAGCGTTCGCCTGGGATCGGTACTTCGAAGCCACTCACCTGGCGCCGACTCCGTGGCTCAACGTTGCGGAGCCCGCGTTTGTCATCGAGCTCAACGCCCGGCTCCAGAACGAGACTCTGGACGATCTTAAGACCTACTTGCGCTGGACGTTGCTTGCGGCGACTGCGCCCTATCTTTCGAAAGCGTTCGTGGACGAGGACTTTGCGTTTGACCGCGCCTATCTGCGGGGCGTGAAAGAGCAGCGGCCGCGCTGGAAGAAATGTGTCGACCTGGTCGATACGCAGCTCGGTGAGGCGCTCGGTCAGGAATTCGTCGCGCGCGCCTTTCCGCCCTCGATGAAATCCCAAACCGTTCTGATGACACACCAGATCCAGTCGGCCATGAAAGAGCGCATCGAGGCACTCGACTGGATGTCACCGCCCACCAAGGTGCAGGCGCTCAGCAAGCTCGCGGCGGTGCGCGACAAGGTCGGCTACCCCGACGTGTGGCGGGACTACTCGGCGCTGCGCGTCGAGCGCGGCGACTTTCTTGGCAATGCGATTCGCGGCACGGAATTCGAATGGCGCCGGCAGGCGGCCAAGATCGGCCGACCTGTGGATCGCGCCGAGTGGTTCATGACTCCGCCGACCGTCAACGCGTATTACAACGCGTCGATGAACGACATCAATTTTCCCGCGGGGGTGCTGCTGCCACCGCTCTATGACCCGAAGATGGACGATGCGCCCAACTACGGGAACACGGGCGGCACGATCGGTCATGAGCTCACACACGGCTTCGACGACTCGGGTCGCCAGTACGACAGCGCGGGGAACCTGCGCGACTGGTGGACGGCGGAAGATGCTCAGAAATTTGAGCAGCGTGCGCAGTGCATCCGCAATCAGTACTCGCAATACATCATTGTCGATGACATCAAGATCAACGGCGCGCTGACATCAGGTGAGGACATCGCAGACCTGGGCGGAGAGCTGCTGGCGTGGATGGCCTGGCAGGAGCAGACCAAGGCCCGGAAACTCGCCGGGCAGGACGGATTGAGTCCGGAACAGCGCTTCTTCGTCGGATTCGCACAATGGGCGTGCAGCAACCAGACGCCGGAACAACAGCGCCTCAACGCTGTCACCAATGAGCATTCTCCACCGCGCTATCGCATCAATGGCGTGGTCTCGAACATGCCACAGTTCGCCCGGGCTTTTCAGTGCAAGGCGGGGCAGGCCCTGGTAAGGCCGGCCAAGGAGCTCTGCCAGGTGTGGTAGGGCCTGCTTCTCCTACGTCGCGGCCAACGCGTCCAGCAGTAACTTCGCGAACTCCGGGCCCTTTCCCTCTTCCTCGTGCTTGAAGTACACGAAGACTTCTTTACAGCCTGAGGCCTTTTCGCGGATGGTCTTCGCCCAGCTGGTGATATCGGCTGGCGTGTAGCCTTCATCGCGCAGCCTGAAGTACGCATAGTCCGCGGTGAGTTCTACGGGCGTCGAGCGTGTTTCGCTGTCTGCGATGCAGAGCGCCAGGTTGCGCTGCTTCAAGCGTTGATACACCTCATCGTCCAGCCAGGAGCCGTGACGGAACTCGAAAGCGGCGATCGTGCCGGCCGGAAACGTGTCGAGGAAAGCCTCGAACAGCGGGATGTCCTTCTTGAAGTTCGGCGGCAACTGAAAGAAGAGGACGCCGAGCTTGGGCCCGAGCGCTTTGGCCGTCTCGAGAAAGTACTTCACACGGTCCGCGCAGTCCTTGAGGCGCGCCTCGTGCGTGATCCTCTTCGGCGCCTTGAGCGTGAACTTGAAGTGCTCTGGCGTCTGAGCACTCCAGCCCTCAAGGATCTTCTTGTTCGGCGCGCGATAGAACGTGTAGTTGATCTCGACCGTCGAGAGGCGCTCGGCGTAGTAGGGCAGCATCTTCGCGGCGGAGAGCGACTCCGGGTAGAAGCTCCCCTTCCATTCCGGGTAGTTGTATCCGGAGGTTCCGACCCAGATCGCCATACCCGGACTCACGAGATTGAAAACTTGCGTAGTGTCTACGCAGCGGCGCAGCAGCGCCAGAGGGCCGCCTACCACTAATTAAGTGGAGGCGCTGCTCACATACTGACGCCGAGGGCCGCCACCACGGCGATCACGACCGTCAGCGCGACCATCAGAACTACAGGCTGCCAGCCGAGCCGCAGCAGCGATCCGGTGTGGGTGAGCAATCCGAGCGCGGCGACCGCAGTGAGGAGGCAGTAGCGCGAGACGACTGCGGCGCTGTCCACGAGCGGCTGCGGCCATGGAACGAAACTGCCAATCGCCACCAGTGCGATGAAGACGATCAGAAACGTCGGCAGTGTCTCGACGTTGGCCTTCTGGGGATCATTCCGATCGGCCGCATAGTGGCGGATGGACCAACCACGCAGCACCATGACCACCGGCGCGAGCAGCGCCACCCGCAGGAGCTTAGTGAGTACCGCGAGCTCGCCGTGCTCGGGCGAGAGGGCAAAGGACGCACCGACAACCTGCGCCACTTCGTGGATCGAAGCACCCAGGAACGTGGCGGAGGCGGCGAGATCCCATCCCGCCAGCTCGGTGAGCGTGGGATAAACGATCATCGCGATCGTGCCGATTAGCGAGACGGCGACGCAGACGAAGAGCGCACCGTCGCGCACCTGCCGACTCTGCGGCAGGACCGAGGCCGCCGCGAGTGCGGCGGACACGCCGCAGATCGCGACCGCAGTTGCGGCAATGGCGGCGAATTCAGCGGGAACCCGCAACAGGCGGGCAAGCAGCCAGGCGGCGGTGAATACGCACAGAATAGCGATCAGCACGGTCGCCACGGTCGACCACCCGAGCGTCGTGAGCTGTGCCAAAGTCACCCGCAACCCGAGCAGCGCGATGCCAATGCGCAGCACTGTCTGGGAAGCGAACGTGAGTCCGGGGTTCCAGCGTGCACCGCGCAGGGTTTGCGCGAGCAGCAGGCCGAGGCCAAGCGCGACCAGCATGTCGGGCCAGTGCAATCGCCTGGCCGCGAGTGTCGCGACACCGGCGATGAGCATCGCCACCAGCAACCCCGGTGCACGGCGCGCTATTGTCGCGTCGGGCTGCATTCAGCACCTGCACAGTGTTCCGATAGTCGATTATGTCGGCTGGCGCTGAAACAAAGAAGCCGCGCGGCCCGAGGAGAACCGCGCGGCTTGCCAGAACTTAAGTCGTGCAGCTTAGAATTTGAAGGTTGCCTGCACTGCGACGCTGCGCGGCGGCGCAACGAATGAACCGTAGCTCGGCGCACCGAAGGTGCGCGCTGCGAGCGGAATGTCTGCGGCGTAGCCGGTCACGACCTCGTCGCTCAGGTTGCGGCCGAGCAGCGCGACCTCCCAGTTGCCTTGCTGTGAAGACAATGCGATGCGCGCGTTGTACTTGAAGTACGAATCCTCGCGCGTCGCCGGATCGAGCGTCGCCTGCGGGTAATACGCACCGCTGTAGACTGTCTCGAGCGTAGTCGCGAGTTGCAGGTTCTGTCCCAGGGCGACGAACCAGTCGAGCGCGACGGTACCCGCCAAGTCAGGCACGAAGATGCTGGTCTTGCCGGCGTAGTCGCAGTTGCGGCCGTCCGGCGCATTGGGCGTCTGGCCGGTGTAACACTGGCCGAAGAACTCCTTGTACTCGAAGTCCGTCCACGCGAGCGAGCCACGCAGCATGAGACTGTCGACAATCTTCCAGCGACCATCGAGCTCAACGCCCTGAACCTGCGCGGCCCCGGCGTTGCTCACGTTGTAGCCGAGCACGCCATCGAAGGTGCTGACCTGGAGATTCTTGAAGTCGTTGAAGTAGTAAGCGAGGTTGAGTTCCGCACGGTCCTCGGCGAAGTGCGACTTGAGGCCGACCTCGTAGCTCTGCGATTCTTCGTCATCGAACTCAAAGCTCCCGACACTTGCAGCCGGAATGCAGCCGACGGGAGTGTTGGGCGCCGTGCAGACCGTGGCGGGCGGTGAAGTGGGGTTGTTCGAGCGTGCATCGAAGCCGCCGGACTTGAAGCCCTCAACGTAGGAGACGTACGCCATCACATCGTCGCTCAGGTCGTACTGCACGCTGAGGGACGGCATGGTCTTCCACCCGTCGCGCGAACCGCTCAGCGAGTGGGCCCTGACGTTGAACACCGAGCCATAGACGATCGGCGCGATGACAGCTTGTGCCCCGGCGAGCGGCGTGCCGTCGATGGCGGCGATCGCCAGATCCCGCGTCGCTTCCTTCTCTTCGTATGCGACGCGCACGCCAAGATTCATATGCAGCGCATCCGTCGCGTTCCAGGTCACGCGCGCGAACGCGGAGGCTCCGCTCTCGTCCTGACGAAACGTCCGGGGCGTTCCAGTGTTACCGATCGCGGTGCCTGCGCCCGGTTGCATGGCGTTGATCAGCGGCACGAGCAGGCTCGTCGAGTTGACGAGGATCGTATCGCCGTACTGAAGCTTCGTGTCTTCGTAGTACGCACCGACGATGTAGTCGAAGGTGTTGCCCTGCGAGGAGGCGAAGCGGATCTCCTGGCTGAACTGATCAAAATCTTCATCGAGTCCGACGTTGAAGACGTTGGCGCCCGTGAAGTCACAGTCGCACAGCTCGTCGAAGCTGTACGTCGAATACCCGGTGATCGCGGTCAAAGTGCCGCCGCCGACTCGCCAGTCGAACGTCATGGCGTACTCTTGGCTCTTGTTGTCGCTCGTCTCGGGACCGCCAGAGCGGCGGTAATCGAGCGTGTTGTTGAGCACGGAGGGATCCGAACCCAGCGCCGAGAGAATCTGGGAGTACATGAGGCCGGCGAAGGGCCCCGCAGCGGCCGGGCGCTCGTTGTAGACCTCGAGGCCGCGACCTTCCTTGTCGAACTGGCTCACCTCCGCCTTGAGTGTCGCCGTCAGGTCCGGAGTGATATCGAACGCGAGCTGGGCGCGAGCGCTCATGTCGTCTCGGCTGGGCTCGCCCCCACCGATGGTGAGATTCTCCACGAAGCCGTCCGCGGAGAGTGCGCGCCCGGAGAGACGACCGCGAACACGGTCACCGAGAGGACCGGAGATCGCGCCTTCGACTCCCGCCTGTTCCAGGTCGAAATCGTACGTGCCCGTGACGTAGCCATCGAGGGTCGAGGTTGGCTGGGCGCTCGTGACGTTGATCGCGCCCGCGACGCTGTTCTTACCGAAAAGAGTCGTCTGCGGTCCGCGTAGCAATTCAACCCGCTCGACATCGAACAGCGGAGCCCGCGACTGCTGCCCGCGACCGCGATAGATGCCATCGACATACGTGCCGACGGACTGTTCGAATCCCGGATTGATCCCCGAGCCGATGCCGCGGATATAAACGTTGTTACCGAGGCCGCCTTCCTGCACCGTCAGGCTCGGAAGCTGCGCATCCTGCAGGCGCACGACGCCGCTCTTGGTCAACTGATCGCCGGAGATGGCGTTGACCGACACCGGCACCCGTTGCATCGATTCTTCGCGCTTGTTCGCGGAAACGACGATCTCTTCGAGTGAGGCGGATGACGCCCCAGCGGACGTTGCATCGTCAGCGCTCGGTTCCTGTGCTGATGCCTGCGCTGCGGTGAGGGCTAATGCAGCCCAGATCAAACCGGTTCTTGAGAACTCCACGGATTGCCCCTTCGTGCGACGCACGGACCCTCTGATGGCGGCGCATCCTAGGGGGGCGTTCGCACGCCGGACTTGCAATCGGGGACATCTATTTATCCTTAGGGGACGGCGTGTGAGCGCTCAATGCGGCCGGCTGCGTACGCGAGTCTGCCGCTTGGGAGTGGCTCTGCGACTCGCGGTGCGCTGCGCCGAGGCGGTTTTTCCGAACTGCTGACGATGCCAGCGGGAAAAACCGCTAAGAGAGGAGAACCCGAGGAGCAAGGATACTTCCGCGAGGTTGCGGTTCGGATCCTTGAGGAAGCTGGTCGCAAGCTCGCGCCGGACGCCGGCGACGATTTGCGAGAACGTTTCGCCTTCTTGCGCGAGGCGCCGGTGAACGGTGCGCCGGTCGACGCCGAGGTGCTGCGCGACGACTTCGATAGTGCACGCTCCAGTGCTGAGAAGGCTTACTACGAGCCGCCGCACCTGCGCCGTCATCTCGTCGGAACTTGGCTTGGGATAGGCGTCCAGCATCTGGCGCGCCAGGCGCGCGAGCCCCGGATCGGCATTGGGATTCGCGACGTCGAGATCGCGGCTCGCACAGACGATGCCGTTGAAGGCGTGACCGAACTCGACCCGGCAGCCGAACAGCCGGTCGTGTTCGGTGCGATCGGTGGGCGCATCGTGCGAGAAGCAGACACGCAGGGGACGCCACTGCGACCCCATGAATGTCTGCAACACCCGAAACACGACACCCATCGCGAGCTCCGCCGACTGACGCAGCGGGCCGGGCCGACCGAGGATCAGATCCTCGCGTAACACGACGACGTCGGGACTCTCCTCGATCGTGAAATAGAGCGCAGCGTTCAGCCGGTTCGCGTAGCTGGCGCACACCTCGAGCGCGTGCCGCAGAGTCGGCTGTTCGCGCATCAAGAGTCCGAGCGGGCCCATGTCGGAGAGCAGTCGCGCCTGGGCCATGCGCAGTCCGAATCCCTCGACGCCGCTTCGATCCGCAGCTGCTTCGAGGAGCCGTCGGACGGAGTCCACCGGGATGCGCATTTCCGGCTCGGTGAGGCAACGCTGCGGCAGATCGAATTCGCGCAGCAGGCCGTTCGGGTCGAGGCCCGCTGTTCGGGCGACCTCGTCGAAGCTCGACAAACTGGCGCTGCGCGTCAGGCCACGCATGGCCTCTCGCTGGTGTCCCCAAATGACAAACCTATGTCACCCAGCGTCAACACGCAAACCTCGTCTCCACCCACAATGCGCCCGCTTGCAGGACCGCTGAGCGCTTTAGCAGTGCCCGATATGAAACCCATCGCCAAACCACTCACTTGCGCAATCGGCGCCGAGATTTCCAACGTGGATCTCGGCCTCGCGGCACGCACGCCGGAGCTGATGGTGCAAATCCGCGCGCTGCTGCTCAAACACCGCGTGCTCTTCTTCCGCGATCAGGACATCACGCGCGCCGAGCACGTCGCCTTTGCGCGCCATTTCGGCGAGCTCGAGGATCACCCGGTGGTCGGAAGCGATCCCGAGCATCCAGGCCTCGTGCGCATCTACAAGTCACCCGACATCCCGAACGAGCGCTACGAGAACGCCTGGCACACGGACGCCACCTGGCGCGAGAAGCCGCCGTTCGGCTGTGTACTGCGCTGCGTGGAATGTCCCGAAGTGGGTGGCGACACCATGTGGGCCAACATGGTCCTCGCCTACGAGAACCTGCCGGCGCACATCAAAGAACGGATCGCGGGCTTGCGAGCCCGCCATAGCGTCGAGGCGACGTTTGGTGCGGCGATGCCGGGCGAAAAACGCCTGGCGCTCAAGGCGCAGTTTCCCGATGCCGAGCATCCCGTCGTGCGCACTCACCCGGAGACCGGCGAGAAGGTGCTGTTCGTCAATGCGTTCACCACGCACTTCACCAACTTTCACACGGCCGACAACGTGCGTTACGGCCAGGACTTCGCGCCGGGTGCCGCCCAGCTCCTCCAGTACCTGCTGAGCCAAGCGCAGATTCCCGAGTACCAGGTGCGCTGGCGCTGGAAGAAGAACAGCGTCGCCATGTGGGACAACCGCAGCACGCAGCACTATGCGGTGATGGACTACCCGGCCTGCCATCGCAAGATGGAGCGTGCCGGCATCAAGGGCGACGCACCGTACTGAGCTTCGCATCGCCCAACCCGATTCATTTCCTCAACAGGACCTCCCATGCATTTCATCGACGGTTCGCTCTTCCCGGAAAACCAGGAAAAACTCGTCATCACCGTGGCCCCATACGGGCCCGAGTGGATGCCGGCCGATTTCCCCGAAGACATCCCGGTCACCCTGGACGAGCACGTGCAGAAGGCCGTGGACTGCTACGACGCCGGAGCGACTGTGCTGCACGTGCACGTGCGCGAGCTCGACGGCCATGGTTCCAAGCGCCTGTCGCTGTTCAACGAGCTCCTGGAGCGGCTGCGCGACGCGGTGCCCGAGATGATCCTGCAGGTCGGCGGCTCGATCTCCTTTTCACCGGAAGACGAGGGTGAAATCGCCAAGTGGCTGAGCGACGACACGCGCCACATGCTCGCCGAGCTCAAGCCCGCGCCCGACCAGGTGACGATCGCCATCAACACCAACCAGATGAACATCGTCGAGCAGATGTGCGAAGCCGACCTCGTCGGCACCTCGCTCGCTGAGCCCGCGATGTACCGTGCCTATCGCGAGATGACCATTCCCGCGGGTCCCGAGTGGGTGGAAGAGCACATCCGGCGCCTCTCCGCTAACGGGATCCAGACCCACTTCCAACTCGCCAACATCACGCAGATCGAGACCGTGGAGCGCATGATGCGCAACGGCACCTGCAACGTCCCACTGATCCTCACGTGGGTCGCGATCGGCGGCGGGTTCGATCAGCCGAACCTCTATAACCTGGCGAATTTCGTGCGTGCCGTGCCGGACGGCGCGGTGCTGACGCTGGAAACTTCGATGTTGAACGTGCTGCCGCTCAACACGATGGCGATCGCCCTGGGTCTGCACGTGCGCTGCGGCATCGAGGACAACCTCTGGACGCAGGACCGCAAGGCCAAGATGAGTTCGGTGATGCAAGTCGAGCAGCTGGTCCGCATTTCGCGTGAGCTCGGCCGCGACATCGCGAGTGGCAAGGAAGCGCGCGAGATCTACCGGATCGGCGAGTTCTACGGCAACGCCGACGAGACTTTGGCGAAGAACGGCTTCGCCCCGAATCGCCAGCGCGGGCAGCGCGGTCCACTGCGACGCATCGCCTGATGACGACGCCAACAGTCCTCATCGTTCCCGGCCTGCGCGATCATGTCGAGGAGCACTGGCAAACGCTGCTCGCTTCGCGCCTGCCGCGTGTGCGGACCGTCGCGCCGATGGGCCGCCAGCAGCTCGACTGCGCAGCGCGCGTTCGCGCGATCGAGGAGGAGGCCAGCGCGATCGATGGACCGATTATTATTGTTGCGCACAGTGCCGGGGTGATCATGGTCGTGCACTGGGCACTGCGGACGCGTTGCCGCGGAATTGTCGGCGCGCTGCTGGCGACGCCACCCGACTTCGAGCGGCCGATGCCCGCAGGCTATCCGACTATCGCAGAGCTGTCCGAAGGCGGTTGGCTGCCCGTGCCGCGCATTCCGCTCGCGTTCCCGAGCATCGTCGCGGCGAGCTGCAACGACCCTCTGGCGCACTATGACCGCGTAGCGACACTCGCCGATTGCTGGGGCAGCCGACTCGTCGATCTCGGCGAGGCCGGACATCTCAATCCAGCTTCCGGGTTCGGTCAGTGGCCCTTCGCCATGTTCTTCATCGACGAGCTCGCGGCTGGCGCCGCCGCGGGTTCGGGATCCTCAGCGCGCATTAAGAGAGCACGATGCCAAAAGCCATACGTTTCCATGAAACCGGTCGCCCGGAAGTCCTGAAGCTCGAGTCCGTCGAGGTCTCCGCTCCGCGCGCCGGTGAGGCGCGCGTACGCCATACGTACATTGCGGTCAATTTCATCGATATCTATTTCCGCACCGGCCGCTATCCGCTGCCGCTCCCGAACGGCCTCGGTTCCGATGCCGTGGGCGTGGTCGAGGCCATCGGCCCCGACGTCGCCGACATCAAGGTGGGCGATCGCGTCGGCTACCTGCTCGGTCCGCAGGGCGCCTATTCCGAGGTGCGCGTCATGCCGGCCAATGTCTTGATCAAACTGCCCGACGGCGTCTCCGACCGCACGGCCTCGACGCTGATGATGAAAGGCATGACGGTGCAGTATTTGTTCCGACAGGTGTATCCGCTCGAGGGTGGAGAGACCATTCTGTACCACGCGGCCGCGGGCGGCGTCGGTCTCATCGCCTGCCAATGGGCACGCGCGCTCGGCGTCACCATGATCGGCACGGTGAGCTCGGACGAGAAGGCGGCGATTGCGCGCGCTCATGGTTGCGCCCACACCATCGTCACCTCGCGCGAGAACATCGCACAGCGCGTGCGCGCACTCACCGATGGCAAGGGCGTGCCCGTGGTCTATGACTCCGTGGGCAAGGACACGGTCCAGGCCTCGATCGACAGCTTGCAGGTGCGCGGCACCTTGGTGAGCAATGGCACGACCTCGGGCCCGGTCGTCATCGACACGATGACGCTCGCCGCCAAGGGCTCGCTCTGGGTCACGCGGCCTGCCATGGTGCATTACGCAACGCCGCGCTCGCACATGCTCGACATGGCGGATGAGTTGTTCGCCATGGTGCTCGCTGGCAAGATCAGCGGCGAACCACAACAAGTACTTGCGCTAGGCGGAGGCTGCCGAGGCGCATCGCGCGTTGGAATCGCGCAGAACGACCGGCGCTACCGTGTTGGTGCCATAGCCATGGCGCGCAATCTAGATGCTTCCGTGAACGTGATGCACTCAGCAGACTCGGCGAGCTCGGACAACGGCTACGCTTTCGGGCGCGGTCACGCCTGGTTCGCGTTTGCGATGACGATCGCGCTGATGGTGGTTGATTACCTCGACCGGCAGGTGATCGTGTCGCTGTTCCCGCACATCAAGGCCGCGTGGGGCCTGTCCGACAAGCAGCTGGGCGCGCTGGTCTCGATCGTGTCGGTGACCGTCGCGCTCGGCGCTCTGCCAGTCGCGCTGCTCGCCGATCGCTGGAGCCGGGTGCGCAGCATCGCTGCAATGGCAACCGTGTGGAGCCTGGCGACGATTTCGTGTCTCTTCACGCGCAACTACGGCCAGCTGTTCGCGGCGCGTGCGATGGTTGGGGTGGGCGAGGCCGGGTACGGATCGGTCGGCGCGGCGCTCATCGCCAGTCTCTTTCCGGCCCGGCTGCGCGCGGGCCTTCTTGCGGCGTTCTTCGCAGCAGCTTCTGTCGGCTCGGTGCTCGGCGTGATGTTGGGCGGCCTCATCGCCGCGCGCTGGGGTTGGCAGGCCGCATTCGGTGTGGTCGGACTTCCGGGACTGCTGCTGGCACTCCTTTATCTTAAGGTTCGTGATTACCACACCGTCGCGCTGACGACGGGCCAAGCAACTAAACCGGGCGGTGCGGCTGCGTTTGCGGTGAAGTCACTGTTCCGGTCGCGCACCATGCTCTGGGTGTGTCTGGCCGGCGCCTCGCAACTGGTCGTGGTATCGGCCATCTGGGCGTGGCTGCCGAGCTTTCTCAATCGTTTTCACGGCATGGCGCCGGACGTTGCGGGAGTGCGTGCCGCGCTGGTTGTGCTCATCGGCGCAGCAGGCGGCCTGGTGTGGGGAATGCTCGTCGATCGCGTCGGCACGCGACACTCGGGGCTCAGACTCTACGTGTTGGCAGGAATATGCGTGCTCACCGCGCTGGTGCTGAGCGTGACATTCGCAGCCACGCATGGTGCACTGGGTAGTGGCGCACAGTTCATGCTCATCGCTCTCGGTGGCTTCCTGATGACCTGCACGGTCGGCCCGGTCGCCGCCATCGTGATCGACGTCACGCATGCCGGATTGCGCGCGACTGGCGCGGCGGTGCTGTCTCTGTTCCAGAACCTGTTCGGGCTCGCGGCCGGACCGGTGATCGCGGGCGCCTTGTCCGATAAGTTTGGGCTCGATCGCGCGCTCACCGTGATCCCGGCATTTGCCGTCCTCGCCGCAGTGCTCTTCATCGTCGCATCACGCAGCTACCAGGCAGACCTTCGGCGCGTCGACAGCGTCGCGGAAGTGGAGGGCGCGTGCTTGGCCTGATGATGCACCGACCGCTCCTGATCTCCTGCTCGGCTTCTACGCGGGCAAGATCCCCAAGCACCGCATGCCGGGCGGCTGACGCCCGGGGCTCACTCCGATACGTAAGATCCTCGATCCGCTGTATTAAGCGCGTGGCGGTGGTGTGAATACCAGCGTCGCCCGGCGCTGTGAAAATCTCCATACACGGAAGCGACGTGCAGCGCCAACCGTCTGCCAATCCAAGTCGATCTGATTGACGTCTTGTTGGTTTGGGGCGTGAAGGTATCCCCCGACACAGCACGGCGACAGTCATATGAACCCAATTGATCCAACGTCTCGGATCCCTGAAGGTGACTGCGGGGGAGAGCGACGCGCAGGTTCTCGCTGCTCGGTTTGCGGTGCGCCTGTGCAAGATCATGATTCTGAAGTCAAGATCGAATTCGTCCGTGCTGACAATGGTTCGGGTCCGGACATACATCATGTCCACATCCGAGGATGCTTGAATTCATGGGAGTTAGAGCAGGCGGTTCAGCGGGTGCTGGCCTGCGCAAAGCTCGTGAGGGCGAGAAGGATACGGGAGGAGCAGGCTAGCAAAGTGGTGCCGTTTCCGGTGAAGAATCGAGCACGTCCATGAAGCAGCGGCTACCCAATCGCCGTTCGGAACGCGCTTGAGAGCGGCCCCCGCTTGTGGGGGGCGAACCCGGAGGGCAACATGCCGGGCAATGAACGCGAAACCCCTCACCGCCGGCGACCAACGTGATGGCGCGCCCGGAACCCTCGGCGACCTGCTCTACGCCGACAGGACAAAGGCTCCAGTATCCGAGACGGAGTGGGTAGGGCTCGTTCAGTGCATCGCCGCGGGCGATCACTTGGCGCTGCATGCCCTCTATGAGCGAACGCATCGCATCGTGTTCACATTGATCGTGCGAATCACCCAGAACAGAGAGACCGCCGAGGAGCTAACAGTGGACGTTTTCCACGACGCATGGCGACGAGCGGCCAGCTACGACCCGGCGGGCGGATCCGTTGTGGGCTGGATCATGAATCAGGCGCGCTCCAGGGCGATTGACCGCTTGCGGTTCGAACAACGCAAGAAGCGCGTCAACACTCTCGCGGACAGCCCGCTTCCAACGACTGTTGGGAACGAGCCCGATGAGGCTTTCAACCTCAGTGAGCAGGGCCGCCTCCTGCGAGATGCCTTGACTGTCCTCACGCCGCATGAGCGACAGGCGATCGAGGCCGCATTCTTTTCCGAGATGACGTATGCCGAAGTGGCAGCACGGCTGAATGAGCCCCTCGGAACTGTCAAGACACGAATTCGTTCCGGATTGTCGAAGCTCCGACAGCAACTCATGACGGATTCGAAAGCGCCATGAGTCCAGCCTCGGGCAAGCGATGCGACCAGGCGGAACGCGTTCCCGAGTACGTCCTGCACGCTCTGCCGGCGAGTGAAGTGCCTGTCGTCGAAGCGCACATCTCAGTGTGTCCGGAATGCCGGCAGGAGATGGAGATGCTGCGTCCGATCGTCGATTTCTTCGTCTCCTGGCCGACCGACGTGCTGTGCCCCTCGCCATCGCTCTGGGGACGCCTCGCGCGCCGCATCGGGGCGGAGACGGGCGAGGAACCGGCGGTGCCAACGACGCGGCAATGGTCGGAACAGGAGTGGGAAGAACTGGCGCCTGGCATTTCCTGCAAATTGCTGGCAACCGACACGGAACGGGACCGGGTCAGCATGCTGGTACGGCTCGCGCCGGGAGACTATCCGCCTCACAGCCATGCGGGAGTTGAAGAGTTATATCTGCTACACGGCGAGTTGTGGATCAACGACAGAAAACTCTCTCCCGGGGACTACAACCGGGCGGAGGCCGGTACCGCCCATCAGCGTGTGTGGAGCGAAACCGGCTGCACGTGCGTTCTCATCACGTCTCCTGGAGACCTACTTCAAACACAAGCTGCGACGGCAGCGCAGTGACCAGACCAGCCTTCAACCTGACTTGTGTCGGGCCGCATGACAGAGCGCCGGCTGTACTTCCGTCAGGATCTACTTAGAAGACTCTGAGCGCGGACGCCCAGCGCTGCGGGACTGTCTATGTGCCGCTGCTGATGATTGTCGGCCTTGTACAGCCATTGGCGTTGCGAATTTAGTCGGCATGCCGTGGACGACCCCAAACCAAGAGGCTCTGTTCGGGATGGGCCCAATGTTCAATATGCTCACCGCCGATCTATCCTAGCCCTGACCAGCGGAGGGAATTGCGCAAAGCGTAACCACCCGCATGCAGGTGTCCGCTACGGTCGATGGCGGACAAATGAAAAAGTCCCGGCGGTTCGCGTCGAGGCCTTCATGTAAGTGGTAGTGGGGCTCGCGGGTGGCGGACCCTGGACTTTCCTGATGTCGGGCATGAGCCCATGCCCGCTCGCTGCGAATTTGACCCGCACAAGGGTCATGTGCCTAAATCCTGTCTAGTTAGACAGGTGAAGCAAATTTCGCCGTCCGTTCGCTCGCCTGGCGACTCCCGGTTCTCGCGTCGCCACCTGGGCCAAGTCCGCGGGGGAAACGAAATGTCTACAGCACCGCGTGCGCAGCAGAACAGAAACGTTGTCGGCAATTTCGTCGCTGGCCGGACTGCTGCGACCACGAGCGGGCGCGGCGCACCGCTCTTCAATCCGGCGACCGGCGAGGAATCCGGTTGGGTTGGGTTCTCGTCCGGCGAGGACGTCGCAGGCGCGGTCGCCGCGGCCAAGGCAGCCTATCCGGGCTGGGCGGAAACGCCGCCGGCGAAGCGCGCCACCTACCTCTTCAAGTTCAAGGCGTTGCTGGATGAGCATCGCGAGGAGATTGCCCGCCGCATCAGCGCCGAGCATGGCAAGACTCACGCGGACGCGTTGGGCGAAGTCGCGCGCGGCATCGAGGTAGTGGATTTCGTTTGCGGCATCCCGCATCTGCTCAAGGGAGATTTCAGCCGCAACGTCGGCCCTAACATCGACACCTACAGCGACCGTGAACCCTTGGGCGTCGTGGCGGGCATCACTCCGTTCAATTTTCCCGCCATGGTTCCGCTGTGGATGTACCCGGTGGCCATCGCATGCGGCAACACTTTCATCCTCAAACCTTCCGAGCGCGATCCCTCAGCACCGATGTTCGTCGCCGGACTGCTGCACGAAGCCGGGTTGCCGCCGGGTGTGATGAACGTCGTTCATGGCGACAAGGAAACGGTCGATGCCATCCTGCATCACCCCGACATCAAGGCGGTGAGCTTCGTGGGCTCGACCCCGGTTGCAGAATACGTCTACACGACTGGAAGCAAGGCGGGCAAACGAGTGCAGGCGCTCGGCGGCGCCAAGAATCACATGCTGGTACTGCCGGACGCCGATATGGATCAGGCGGCCGATGCGTTGATGGGTGCCGCCTACGGCTCGGCTGGCGAGCGCTGCATGGCCGTCTCTGTCGCTGTACCGGTGGGCGAGCAAACCGCGGATCGACTGGTCGCCGCCCTGGCTCATCGCGCTTCGTCATTGCGGATCGGACCCAGCTCCGATCCCGACGCCGACATGGGGCCTGTCATTACCGAACAGCACCGCAAGCGCATCACCTCGTACATTGAAAAGGGAGTATCCGAGGGGGCGACACTCCTGGTGGATGGCCGCGACTCGCCGGCCGCACGCAAGAAGGGATTCTTCCTCGGCGCCTCGTTGTTCGATCACGTCAGCAAGGACATGACCATATACAAGGAGGAGATTTTCGGTCCCGTCCTGTGCGTCGTGCGCGCTCGCGACTACGAGGAGGCGGTCGACCTGGTCAACGCGAATGCCTATGGCAACGGAGTCGCGGTGTTTACGCGCAACGGCGATGCAGCGCGCGATTTCGCCCGGCGTGTCCAGGTGGGCATGGTCGGGGTCAACGTACCCATTCCGGTGCCGGTGGCGTTTCACAGTTTCGGTGGCTGGAACCGCTCGCTCTTCGGCAGTCACGCCATCTACGGTCCGGAAGGCGTGCACTTCTACACGCGGCTGAAAACCGTCACGTCGCGCTGGCCCACGTCGATCGGCGCCGGCGCCGAGTACGTCTTCCCGACGCACAAATAGGGCACCCGGGAAAGTTTCGCCCAAAGCGGCGAATACTTTCCCGGGGCCCGCCCAAGAGGCGGGCATTTTGGAGAAGAGAGATGCGCAAGCTCAAGTGCGGGTTGATCCAGATGGGGCTGAAGGGCGAAGTGTCGATGGGCCCCGAGCGGATCAGGGACCAGATGCTCGAGGCGCACGTGCCGCTCATCGAGAAGGCGGGCGCAAGCGGCGTCCAGGTGCTGTGCTTCCAGGAAATCTTCACGCAGCCGTATTTCTGCCCCAGCCAGGATCGCAAATGGTATGCGGCAGCCGAAGCGGTTCCCGACGGTCACACGACCCGCTTCATGCAGGAGTACGCGAAGAAACACCGCATGGTCATGGTCGTGCCGGTCTATGAGCAAGCCATGACCGGCGTGTACTACAACACGGCCGCGGTCATCGATGCCGATGGCAAGTACCTCGGTAAGTACCGCAAGACGCACATTCCGCAGGTCGATCCGGGTTTCTACGAGAAGTTCTTCTTCAAGCCGGGCGACCTGGGCTTCCCGGTGTTCGAGACTGCATACGTCAGGCTCGGCGTCTACATCTGCTACGACCGTCATTTTCCCGAAGGATGGCGCGCGCTCGCGCTCAACGGCGCGGAGTACATCGTGAATCCGTCCGCAACCGTCGCCGGGCTGAGCAAGTATCTGTGGGAGCTCGAGCAACCCGCATCGGCTGCAGCGAACGGAGTCTTCATCGGCGCCATCAACCGCGTCGGCAAGGAAGAACCCTGGGCAGACAAAATGGGTGAGTTCTACGGCTCGAGCTACATCGTCAATCCGCGCGGCAAGATCGAAGCGCAGGCCAGCTACGATCGCGACGAGCTCCTGGTGCACGAAATCGACCTCGACATGATTCGCCAGGTTCGCGACACGTGGCAGTTCTTTCGCGATCGTCGGCCGGACGCCTACGGCTCGCTGGTGCAGGGCTGATGGCGGACGTGCCGGCAAAGAGCCGGGCCGTGAAGGTCGGCGAGTTCTTCGAGCTCGAAGTCGGGGCGGACGTTGCATCGAGCCCGCGCTTCAACGAAGACATCGCTCCGACGCGAGTCGCGCAGCGCACCTGGAACAGGTGGCATATCGCCGCGCTCTGGGTCGGCATGTCGATCTGCGTGCCGACGTACACCCTGGGCGGCGTGCTGACCACGTATTTCGGTTTGTCCGTGGGCGAAGCGCTGTGGGCGATCTTCGTCGCCAATGTCATCGTGCTCGTACCCCTGATCCTCAATGCCTTCGGCGGCACCAAGTTCGGCATTCCGTTCCCGGTCATGCTGCGCTCCTCGTTCGGGATCATCGGCTCCAACGTGCCGGCACTGATTCGCGCGCTGGTGGCCTGCGGATGGTTCGGCATCCAGACGCTGTTCGGTGGCACTGCCGTGCACCTGCTGCTTTCCGCGATCTTCGATGGGTGGAAGCAACTCGGCAGCGTGGGCGAGGTCCTCGGCTTCCTGATTTTCTGGACCGCCAATGTCGCGGTGGTGATCCGCGGCTCGGAGTCGATCAAGCGCCTCGAAGTCTTTGCGGCGCCGCTACTGTTGTGCGTTGGTGCGGGACTGCTGATCTGGGCGTGGCCGCAGGCTTCCATCACGGAGCTGTTCGCGCGTCCGGGCAATCGTCCGGCAGAGGCGTCATTGCTCGCCTACTTCTTTGCCGGGCTGACGGCGATGGTGGGCTTCTGGGCGACTTTGTCGCTCAACATTCCGGATTTCAGCCGCTTCGCCAAGTCACAGAAGAGCCAGATCGTAGGCCAGATCGTGGGCCTGCCGTTCACGATGCTGATGTTCGCGGGCCTGGGCGTGGTCTTGACCTCGGCCTCGGCTCAGCTCGTCGGCGAGACCATTTCCGATCCCATCCGGCTGATCGGCAAGATCGACAGCCCGGTTTGGACGGTGCTGTCGATGATCATCATCATTCTCGCGACCATGGCGACCAACACGGCCGCCAACGTGGTCTCGCCCACCAACGACTTTCAGAACGTCGCGCCCAAGTACATCAATCAGAAGAGGGGCGTGCTGCTGACGGGCCTGATCGGCATCGCGCTGATGAGCTGGGAGCTCTTCAAGCGCATGGGGTGGCTCCACTCCGACGTCAGCGTCGACAGCCTGTATTCGAACTGGTTGATCGGCTACTCGAGCCTGCTCGGGCCGATCGCCGGCATCATGGTGGTCGACTACTTCCTGATTCGCCGGCAGCAGTACGACCTGCCCGGGCTTTACCTGGACGGTGGGCCCTATCCGGCGTGGAACGTCGCAGGGTTCATCGCGTTCCTCGTGCCCGTGGCGCTGACGCTCATCGCGATCGTCACCGGTGCGATGCAGTGGTTCTACACGTATGGATGGTTCACGGGCTCGTTCCTCGGCGCAACGCTCTACTATTTCCTGGCGAGACGTGGCCTGGCGAGCCGCAGCAGGCGCAAGGGCGCGATTGCGCAGTCCGTCGCGAGCGAAGCGTAGCGGGCGGCTGCTGCGCACCAACGACAGAGGTAGTCGACATGTCGGTTCTCATCAAGGGCGGCACCATCGTGACGGCGGATCAAACCTACCGCGCCGACGTCCTGTGCTCGGATGGCAAGATCGTTGACATCGGCGCAGGGCTTGCCGCGCCCGCGCGCAGCGAGATCGTCGATGCGGGCGGCCAGTTCGTCATGCCGGGTGGAATCGACCCGCACACCCACATGCAGCTGCCGTTCATGGGAACCGTGGCGAGCGACGATTTCTATACCGGCACTGCTGCCGGTCTCGCCGGCGGCACCACGATGATCATCGACTTCGTGATCCCGAATCCGAAGCAGCGGATCATGGACGCGTGGCGGCAGTGGCGCGAATGGGCGCAGAAGGCCGTTGCGGACTACTCGTTCCATGTTGCCATCACCTGGTGGGACGAGAGCGTGCGCGAGGACATGGTGAGCCTGGTGCGCGAGCACGGCGTCAACAGCTTCAAGCATTTCATGGCGTACAAGAACGCCATCATGTGCGATGACGAAACGCTGGTGAACAGCTTCTCCACGGCGCTGACACTGGGAGCGATCGTCACGGTGCACGCGGAGAACGGCGACCTGGTCTTCAAGCTGCAGGAGGAGATCTACAAGCGCGGCATCACCGGACCCGAGGGCCATCCGCTGTCGCGGCCGCCCGAAGTCGAAGGCGAAGCCGCCAATCGCGCCATCCGCATCGCCGAAGTCATCAAGGTACCGATCTACGTGGTGCACGTCTCATCGCGCCAGTCACTCGAAGCGATCACCCGCGCACGCAACGAAGGCCAGCGCGTATTCGGCGAGGTGCTGGCGGGACACCTGCTGATCGACGATTCCGTTTATCGCGACACCGGACTTCGAACGCGCCGCTGCGCACGTGATGAGCCCACCGTTCCGCTCGCCCGAGCACCAGGTCGCGCTGTGGCGCGGCTTGCAGTCCGGCAATCTGCAGACGACGGCCACAGATCACTGCACGTTCTGCGCCGATCAGAAAGCCGCGGGCAAGGACGACTTCCGCAAGATCCCCAACGGCACGGCCGGGATCGAGAACCGCATGGAAGTGCTGTGGCATCACGGGGTCAACACCGGGCGGCTGACGATGAACGAGTTCGTGCGCGTCACCTCCACGAATGCTGCGCAGATCTTCAACATCTACCCGCGCAAGGGCAGTGTCGCCGTGGGCGCCGACGCGGACCTCGTGGTCTGGGACCCGTCCGCGAGCAAGACCATTTCCGCGAAGACCCATCGCCAGAAGATCGACTTCAACATCTTCGAGGGCATGACCGTGCAGGGCTGCGCATCGCACACCGTGAGTGGCGGGAAGCTCGTGTATGCGAAAGGCGATCTGCGGGTCGAACGTGGCGCCGGCAAGCACATCGATCGTCCGGCGTTCGCCCCGTACTACGAAGCAGTCAAGAAGCAGATCGAGCTGAGCGCGCCGCGGCCAGTCCAGCGATGACGGCCTGCGATGAAGTGAAAGCACTCGCGAGACATCAGTGAGCAACGACCAATCCGTTGTCAAACCCGTCGTCAAACCTGCCGACGGCAGCGCGGACGTCCGTCCAGGCCGTCTGAGCGACGCTGAGATCGCAGCCAACTTTACGGACATGCACCCGCCGTTGACGCCATCCGAGGCGATCATCGACGCCGACCGTTGTTATTTCTGTTATGCAGCGCCCTGCACAACGGCCTGCCCGACAGGCATCGACATCCCCGGCTTCATCCAGAAGATCCGCAGCGGCAACCTCAAGGGATCGGCACACACGATCCTGAGCGCGAACATCATGGGCGGCATGTGCGCGAGGGTGTGTCCGACCGAGGTTCTGTGCGAGCAGGCGTGCGTGCGTAACACGCACGAAGACCGGCCGGTGCGCATCGGACTGCTGCAGCGCTACGCCACCGATCCGGTCTTCGACAAGAAGATTCCTCTGTTCGAACGCGCACCGGCGACCGGGCGCACCGTCGCCGTGGTGGGCGCAGGGCCGGCCGGTCTGAGCTGTGCGCACCGGCTGGCGATGCTGGGGCACGGCGCGACGGTGTTCGAGCCGAAAGAGAAACTGGGTGGCCTGAACGAGTACGGTATTGCGGCGTACAAGACTCCCGATGATTTCGCCGCGCGCGAAGTCGAATACATTCTCAGCATCGGCGGCATCGAGGTGCGCACCGGCGTGGCGCTGGGCAAGGGCGTGTCGCTCGGCGAGCTGCGCTCGCAATACGATGCGGTGTTTCTCGGCATCGGTCTCGCCGGTGTCAAGGGCCTCAACCTCGACAACGAGCAGCTCGAGGGCGTGGCAAACGCCGTCGACTACATCGCAACTCTGCGCCAGGCGAGGGACAAGGCGTCACTGCCGGTCGGCCGCAGAGTCGTCGTGATCGGTGGCGGCATGACCGCGATCGACATCGCGGTCCAGTGCAAAGCCCTTGGCGCGCAAGAGGTGACCATGGTCTACCGCCGCGGCCAGGAGCACATGAATGCCAGCCGCTACGAGCAGGAGTTCGCGCAGATCCGCGGCGTGACGGTGAGATATTGGTCGAGGCCACGAAAGCTCCTGGCCACCGATGGTCGGGTGCGCGCCGTCGAGTTCGAGACGACCCGCACCGGGAATGACGGGCAGCTCGAAGGAACGGGACAGACGTATGCGCTCGACGCGGACGTCGTGTTCAAGGCGATCGGACAGAAAGTGCTGTGGGAACGTGACGCCGAGACAGGGCAAATCGTCGAACTGCGCCAGGATCGAATCGCGGTCGACGAGCAAAGAAGGACTTCGCTACCTGGTGTGTGGGCCGGCGGCGACTGCGTCTACGGCGGCAGCGATCTGACCGTGTCCGCCGTGCAGGACGGCAAGATCGCCGCCCTGTCCATCGACAGATTCCTGAGGCGAGGTGCGTGAAATGGCCGACCTGACCACCAAATTTCTCGGCATCACATCACCCAATCCCTTCTGGCTCGCGTCGGCACCGCCGACCGACAAGGCCTACAACGTCAATCGGGCCTTCGAGGCCGGCTGGGGCGGGGCCGTCTGGAAGACCCTCGGGGAGGATCCGCCGATCGTCAACGTCAGCGGTCCGCGCTACGGCGCCATGCATGGCAACGACCGGCGAGTGCTCGGCTTCAACAACATCGAGCTGATCACCGACCGCCCGCTGGCTGTCAACCTCGAGGAAGTCCGCCAGATCAAGCGTGACTGGCCGGACCGCGCATTGATCGTTTCGGTCATGCTGCCGATGCACGAAGAGAGCTGGGCGAAGTACGTGCCGATGATCGAGGACACTGGCGCCGACGGCCTCGAGCTCAACTTTGGCTGCCCGCACGGCATGTCCGAGCGCGGCATGGGCTCGGCGGTGGGCCAGGTGCCGGAATACATCCAGCTCGCCGCGCACTGGTGCAAGAAGTACGCACGTGTGCCCGTGGTCGTGAAACTCACGCCCAACATCACCAATATCCTGCCCGCAGCGAAGGCCGCGAAGGACGGCGGCGCGGACGCCGTGTCGCTGATCAATACGCTGAACTCGATCATGCGCGTGGACTACGACGCGCTGACCATCTATCCGTCGACCGATGGCAAAGGCTCGCACGGCGGCTACTGCGGTCCGGCCGTCAAACCGATTGCGTTGCACATGGTCGCGGAGATCGCGCGCTCGCGCGAGACCGCGGGCCTGCCGATTTCCGGCATCGGCGGAATCACCGACTGGCGCGACGCTGTCGACTTCCTCGCACTCGGTGCGACGACCGTCCAGGTCTGCACCGCCGCGATGGTCTATGGCTTCAAGATCATCGACGATCTCACAGACGGCCTCGGCAACTATCTCGATAGCAAGGGTTTCAGCTCGGTGAGCGAGCTGGTCGGCAAGGCGGTGCCGAGTGTGACCGACTGGCAGTACCTGAATCTCAATCACGTCGACAAGGCATGGATCGATCAGGACCTGTGCATCAAGTGCGGGCGCTGCCACATCGTCTGCGAGGACGCGTCGCATCAGGCCATCACGGCGTCCGTGAACGGCGTGCGGCACTTCGAGGTGATCGATGCCGAGTGCGTCGGTTGCAACCTGTGTGTCAGCGTCTGTCCGGTCGAAAGCTGCATCACGATGCGCCCGATGACCAGCGGTGTCGATCCGCGCACCGGCCGGCCGATCACGCACGAGAAGGCCGACTGGACCACGCACCCGAACAACCCCGGCCGGCGGCCGGAATGACCGACGCCTGAGGTCCGACCGCATCGTGTCATCGCCAGCGAGAAAGCTCGACATCCGCGAAGCCAACGAGGCGCTCATCCTGCGCGCCGCGGAAAAACAATTCGCGTTGCACGGCTTCAGAGGTACGACCACGGAAGGCATCGCCAACGAGGCGCGGCTGCCGAAGGCCAACGTTCACTACTACTTCAAGACCAAAGCGAATCTGTATCGGCAGGTTCTCAAGGGCATCCTTGAGGACTGGATGGACGCGGCCGCCGCGTTCGAAGCTGACGACGATCCGCAGCGCGCGCTGACGCTGTACATCACGGCGAAGATGCAGTTTTCGCGGCAGCGGCCGTACGGCTCGCGCGTCTGGGCGAGCGAGATCATGCGCGGCGCACCGGTGATGGAGCGTTTCCTGGGAACGACGCTCAAGACCTGGGTCAACGCGCGTGTCAGGACCATCCGCAGCTGGATCAGCGCCGGCAAGATCCGCGCAGTGGACCCGGAGAGCCTGCTCTACATGATCTGGGCGGTGACCCAGCACTACGCGGACTTCGAACGACAGATCGCCATCCTGAATGGTGGCAACGCGTTCGACGAGCGTCAGTACCGCGAACGGGTGGAACAAGTCGTGAGACTCGTCCTGGGCAGCGTAGGGTTCGAGGCGGGGGAAGGGATGCGGGCGCGGCAGCGAGCAAGCGCATGAAGAACGATGACGCTGCACTGATCGAAGCCGCCAAGGTGGTACGCGCGCGCGCCCATGCGCCTTACTCCCACTATCACGTCGGCTCAGCGGTTCTCGATGAGAACGGACGGGTCCACAGCGGTTGCAACGTCGAGAACGCAGCCTACCCCGAAGGAATCTGCGCCGAGACCAGTGCCATCGCTGCCATGGTCGCGGCGGGTGGCACCCGGATCGTCGCGATCGCGGCAGTGGGCGGGCGGCAGGAGCTGGAAGCGTGCACGCCGTGCGGCGGCTGCCGGCAACGCATCCGCGAATTTGCGGACCGGAACACGCGCATCATCCTGCTCGATGACAACGGCCAGCCGCGAAGCTACACGATGGATCAGCTCCTGCCGGCCTCGTTTCAGCTGCGATAGTCATTGGCAGCGCGAGCGCGACCGAGAGGTGCGCGGTCTCCTAGCGCGGCTTCCTTGCGAGAACACCCTGCAGGATGATCCGCGACAGCGATTGCTCGATCTTGCGGAAATGTCCCTGCGTCATCCGCGGTACATTCATGACCGCTTTGACCTGTGGAGCGAAGTCCGCGTAGTGCTGCGTCGCCGCCCAGATCAGGAAGATCAGGTGATACGGGTCGACCGGCGTCAGCTTTCCCTGATCTATCCAGTGCTGGATCACCGCGGCCTTGCGCTTGACCACAGCCCGCAGGTCCTTCCGCAGGTAGCCCTTCAGGAACGGCGCGCCCTGCACGATTTCGTTGGCGAACACGCGCGATGCGGCCGGAAATTTCCGCGAGAGATCGACCTTCTGCGCGATGTAGTTGCCGATTTCCAGCGCCGGATCGCCGTTGCGATCCAGTTCCCGCAAGGGAATCAGCCAGATTTCAAGCGTTCGGCGCAGAACCGCCAGATAGAGGTCTTTCTTGCGCTTATAGTAGTAGTGCAGGTTCGGCTTGGAAATTCCAGCGCGGTCGGCGACCTCGTCGATGGTCGACCCCTCGTACCCGTAAGTGGCGAACACATCCTGGGCAGCATCGAGGATGCGCGCTTCGTTCCGCAGTTGAATCCGGGTCTTCATTCAGACATCCAGCAGCAAGCCGGCGAGAGCGGCGCTCAGCAGGTTCGACAGCGAGCCCGCTGCCACTGCTCGCAGGCCGTAGCGGGCGATGAACTCGCGCAGTTCCGGAACGAGACTCCCCAGCGCGCCCATCTGGATTGCGATGGAAGAGAGGTTGGCGAAGCCGCAGAGCGCGAAAGTCGTGATCGCTTCGGCCCTCGGGCTCAAGGTGTGCGCGATCTGGCCGAAATGCAGGTAAGCCACGAACTCGTTGAGGATCAGTTTCTCGCCGAAGAACGCGCCGGAGATCTGGGCTTCGGACCACGGCACGCTGAGCAGATACATCAACGGGCCGAAGATCACGCCGAGCATCTTCTCGAGTGTCAGCCCTTCGATGCCGAACAGTCCGCCGAGCCAGCCGACCAGACCGTTGAACAGCGCGATCAGGCTCACGAACGCGATGAGCATCGCCGCGATTGCCACTGCCAGCTTCACGCCGTCGAATGCACCGACGCCCGCCGCCATGATGACGTTCGCGTGCCGGCTGCCGTCCGCCTTGAGCATGACGTCTTCCGTTTCACGCGCTGCTGCCGGGTCATCGGGGAATATGAGCTTCGCCATCAGCAGGCCGCCGGGCGCGGCCATGAACGAAGCCGGCAGAAGAAACTCGAGCTTGATTCCGAGCTGCGCATAGGCAGCGAGCACTGTGCCGGCGACCCCAGCCATACCCGTCGCCATCACGGTGAAGACCTGCGGCGGCGTGAGCCTGCGCAGGTAAGGACGTATCGCCAGCGGGGACTCGGTCTGGCCGACGAATATCGTCGCGGCCGCGCACAGCGACTCGACCGTGCGCGTGCCGATCACCCAGCGCAATGCGCCGCCGACCAGCCTGACCACCCACTGCATGATTCCGAGGTGGTACAGGATGCTCATCAGCGCGGCGAAAAAGATGACGACCGGCAGCACGTGCACGGCGAAACTGATCCCGTGGCTCGTGTCCGCCAGCGGACCGAATACCATCTTGATGCCGGCCTGCGAATAGCCGATGACCGCTTCCACTGTGTGAGAGATCGCGAGGATCGCGCGACGCCCAGCGGGAACATAGAGCACCAGCGCCGCGATCCCGACCTGCAGGGCCAACGCGCTCAAGACGACACGCAGGCTGATCGCCCTGCGGTTGATCGACAGCAGCAGCGCGATGCCCAGGATGACGGCGATGCCCAGAAGACTCATCCATCTCATTCTTCTTCTCCCCGCAGGCGCTGACGCTGCGTCGTCGCCGCTGTGGTCTGCTGCTTGAAGCAGTCGAAACTCACGCGCGCCCGGGTCGTAGCGTTTCGTAGATCACCGGCCGCGACGGCGGCGGTGATGACGCGATCGTGCAGGCCGCGCGCAGGTTGAGGATCGCGCGCTGCGCATCCGCTTCTGCAGCGGCATGAACCACGGCCAGCGGCCGCACACGGTCGACCGCCGAACCGATGGAAACGATGTCGGTGAATCCGACCGAAAGATCCAGCTTGTCGTCCGCGCGGCGGCGCCCGCCGCCCAATTCGATGATCGCGTTGCCGAGCGCGCGCGCATCGACGGCGGCGAGATAGCCATCGTGCGGTGGAGGAACCGGTAACGTCACTGGCGCGGACGGCAGATGATGGTCGGTCCGCTCGACGAAATCCGCGGGTCCACCGAGCGCGGCGACCATCCGGCCGAAGATTTCCGCAGCCTTACCCGACGTGATGGCGCGATCCGCGCGCTGCCGGGCCGCATCTTCGCTGCGCTCGACGCCCGAGAGCACCAGCATCCGCGCGCACAGCGCCAGGACCACCTCGTCCAATCTGGGCTCGCGCCGGCCGTTGGTGAGATAGGCCACGGACTCCCTGATTTCCACCGCATTGCCGGCCGTGAGCCCGAGCGTTTCATTCATGTCCGTGATCAGCGCATGCGTCTTCAGCCCCGCGCCGCCCGCTGTCTCGATGAGACTCCGGGCGAGCGCCTGTGCCTGCTCCATGGACGCCATGAAGGCTCCGGATCCGACTTTGACATCCATGACCAATGCGTCCAGCCCGGCTGCGATCTTCTTGGACAGGATCGAAGCGGTGATCAGTGGAATCGATTCCACCGTGCCGGTGACGTCGCGGATGGCGTAGAGGCGCCGATCGGCGGGCGCAAGATCGGTGGTCTGTCCGATGATCGCGCAGCCGACCGCTCGTACCACTCTCTCGAACGTGGCAAGGTCCGGTGTCGAGCGATAGCCGGGAATGCTGTCGATCTTGTCGAGCGTACCGCCGGTGTGGCCGAGGCCGCGACCGGAAATCATCGGCACGAAACAGCCGCAGGCCGCGGCGATCGGCGCCAGCAGGAAACTCACCTTGTCGCCGATGCCGCCGGTGGAATGCTTGTCCACGACCGGGCCGCCCAGGTCCCTGGACCACTCCAGGGTCGTCCCGGAAGCAGCCATCGCCTTGGTCAGCTGCGCAGCTTCATCGAATGACATGGAACGCAGGCAGATCGCCATCGCCAGTGCGGCGACCTGCTCGGGCGGAATGCTGCCGTCGGCGAGACCGCGCACGAAGAACCCGATCTGTTCCGCCGAGAGCGTTCCGCCATCGCGCTTGGCCCGGATGACGTCTACGAACAGCATCGATTCTCCCGGGTAAGAGTCGGACGATCGTTCAAAATTTTTACCATTTGATAAAGAAGTGTATTCTTATACATAAGCTGCCCGGGATGCACTAATGGCGGCATCATTCATGGGGGGATGCGCATGAACAAGGGAAATCTGGCGATCATCATGAGCGCCGTATCGATCGGCGTGTTCGGTGTCGATGGGGCCGCAGTCGCCCAGCAAGCTTCCGAGCCGGTTTTCGAAACGGTCATCGTCACCGCTCAGAAGCTCGAACAGAACATCTATGACGTCCCTGCGGCCATCAGCGCGTTCTCACCGGAAACCATGGAAAAACAGGGCATCACGGATCTCACAGATATCGGCAAGTTCGTGCCGAATTTGAACGTGACTGGTTTTTCGGCCGGCCAGACCTCGTCGGCGAATCCGTTCATCCGCGGCATCGGCCTGCAGGATCACCTGATCACGACGGAGCCGGGCGTCGGCGTCTATGTGGATGGCATCTATCTCGGTCGCCAGGTCGGCCAGAACTGGAGTCTCGCCAACATCGAGCGCGTGGAAGTGCTGCGCGGGCCGCAGGGCACCCTGTACGGACGCAATTCGATCGGTGGCGCCATCAATATCATCACCCAGAAACCGGGCGGCGAGACGGGCGGAAAAGTGTCTCTGTCGGCTGGGAGCCGCGAACGGCTGAACGCCGACATGTACTTGAACATGCGCCTCACCGATCAGTTCGCCATGTCCGTCTCCGCTGGCCTATGCGAGCCGTGACGGACTCGGGGATTTTCTGCTGGTCGACACGAACAGGCGAGTCGGCGAACTGCAGGACAAATCCGGGCGCATCGCCATGCTGTGGGAGCCGACGGAACGCCTGTCGTTCCTGGTGACCGCGGACGGTAGCCAGGGCGACAACGGCCTGCGGCCGTATGACACGCTGATCGACGAGCTTGGCGCCGCGTGCCGAGCCAACCCCCCGGCTCCCCCGGCGACCTGCGCTGGCGCTAACGGCGCCGTTTACAATGCGGGCTACCGCAATTCCGACCAGGCCAGCGATCCGTACGACAACAACACCGGCCAGACAAACCAGGTCGAGGTGACGAACGAGGCCTACGGCGTATCGCTGACCGTTGGCTACGCGGTGTCGGAGGTTCTCAACTTCAAGCTGCTGGCGAGCGACCGCCACTCGGAATACGAAAGTGGACTCGACGACGACAGCTTCTTCGACAACTTCCTCTCGTTCCCCGAGGTCGGCGAAGCCGATCAGCAGTCGGTGGAATTTCAGGTCACGGGCACGAGTGGTGCGTTCGATTACGTGCTCGGCCTTTTCTATTACGAAGAGGAAGGGCACAACTTCCAGGACGATACGAGCTTCAACTGCGGCACGAAGGCTGCGCCGTGCCCGGCCCCCAATAGCGGAGACTTTTTCCTTCATCAGAAGTTCGACAGCCAGGCGATCTACGGCAATGTCGGCTTTCACCTTACGGATGGGTTCCGGATCGCGGCCGGCGTCCGGCAGACGTGAGATGACAAATCAGCCGACACGATGCCCGTGGTAGGGGTGATCGGGGCGTCCAATAGCAACGATGGGTCGGAGACCACCTGGGACGTCTCGGCATCGTACAAATTCGCAGACCGGATGACGCTCTATGGTTCGGTCCAGAGTGGCTACCAGGCCGGCCAGTACCCGGCGCGTCCGTTCTGCCTGTTCGGTAATCCGAACTGTTTTGTGGCTACCGACAACGTCACGGCAATCAACTACGAGGTGGGCTTGAAGGGAGAGCCCCTGGATAACCTGCAGTTGAGCATCGCCGTGTTCAATACGGAATACTCGGACCTGCCTTACCAGGTGAGTTCAACGACGGGGGCCGGCTTCAATACGCAAAGTATCGTCGTGGACCAGACCTCGCGCGGCGCGGAGTTGGAAAGTGTTTGGGCTGCGACCGATAACTTCCGCATTCACGCGACCGTTGGGTACATCGACGCTGACGTCGACGATCCAAATCCAAATGCAGTCGCTCCGCTGACACCGGAACTAACCGCATCCCTGAGTCCCGAGCTGACGATTCCGGCGGGCGCCGGCGAGCTTACGTTCCGCGCTGACTGGTCTTTCCGGGATGAAATGTTTGGCGAGCCCAGCAACGATCCGGCCAGGTTTACGCTGATCGACAGCCGCGACTTGATCAATTTCGACTTCAGTTACCGGTCCGGCGAGGGCGACTGGACCGTCGGGGTTTACGGCCGCAATGTCACGGACGAGCGCTATGACAATGCGAGGCTCAACACGGGCGACTACGTACTGGTCATGCTGAGCAATGATGCGAGTGAGTTCGGAGTCCGCTTCTCCAAGGACTTCTGATCGGCGTTCTAACGACGGCTGGGGCCAGGAGTTTTCTCCTGGCCTTTTTTTGTTGGTTGACGCCGCGCCCCGCTATCCTTGTTCTGTTGGCGGAGGTGGCATGAAAGACGGACCTGACGTCCAGGCAATGCTCGCCGTGGCTCTCGAGGAGGCAAGGCTTGGCCTGGCTGAAGGTGGTATCCCGATCGGAGCGGCTCTCTTTGATCGAAGCGGGAAGCTGCTTGGGCGCGGACACAATCGCCGCGTCCAGGAAAACGATCCATCCGTGCACGGCGAGACTGACGCCTTCCGCAAGGCAGGCCGCCAGCGCCGGTATCAGGACACGATCATGGTCACGACGTTGGCCCCTTGTTGGTATTGCAGCGGGCTCATCGTCCAGTTCCGGATCGGTAAGGTGGTGGTTGGCGAGTCGCGCACATTCCGCGGCGGAATCGACTGGCTGCACGAGCGAGGTGTCGAAGTAATCGATCTGGATTCACCCGAATGCGTGAGCCTGCTCAGGGCATTCATCGAGGCGCATCCCGACGTCTGGAACGAAGACATCGGCGAGGCTTGAATATCGCGGTCACTCAACTGACCGCCGTAGGAGTACACGACTGACGATCGTCACTGACGATGCGCGCTCGTCGTCAGTCGCCGGTACTGGCCCAGGTGCCGGATGGCGTGTTGTGGCTGACCGAAGGTTTCATAGAGCCGCGCCAGGTTGAAGTGGCAGTCAGCGAGGGTCGGATCCTCGATGATCGCCGACTGATACGCCTCGAGGGCCGCACGTGTGCGACCCAAGTCTTCGAGTACGACGCCGAGATTGAACATCAGTACCGAATCCGCCTGGACGTAGCTCAGTGCGCGGCGATAGATGTTCTCCGCCTTCTTGAGCTGGCCCCGCTCATGGACCAGCCGGCCCAGGTTGGTCCAGGCCGCGAGGTGGGCGGGATCGACACTGACCGCGCGTTCGTAGGCTTCCTGTGCCTTGCGCGGATCGGTGAGCTCGAGTTCGACGCCGGTCGCAAACCACACTTCTGAATCGGTCGCATCGGGGCCTGATTGTGCGGGCGCCACGGCGGAAGTGACGATCGCGTCAGGCGCGGGCACTTCGACCACGTGCAGCTCGCCTTCATCGACGCTGACATCGAGCCCCAGCACGTACTGGCCGTCATCGACCTGCCAGCGACTCTTACCCTTCGCGCACCACCACGCGATCGCCGACCGCGGTGATGCTGATGCCGGAGAGTGGCATCTCATCGGGCAGCTCGCGACGCAGCTCTTTCAGCGCTTTGTGGATGCGCTTGCGCGAGACCTTGGTCTGCGTGAGCGCACGCGCGGCGCGCAGGACAATGAGGTCCTGGAAGGAAAACTGGTATTGGCGTCGCGGACCGCGCGCCGGTTTGACGAAGCCGCCGTCGATCAGTCCTTGAATGGTACTGCGCGACAGCTGCAGGACACGTTCCACGTCCCGCACGCTGTAGGAATGCATCGCGTCTCTCTGCGGGATTACCGCCGCGTCGATTTACGGGCGGTCTTCGCCGCCTCTTCGACACGCTTCGGTGCCTTGCGCTCACCGATCTTCGAGACGGTGACGCGCGCCTTCTCGGTCTTCTCGAGACTCGCGCGCAGCGCTTCCATGAGATCGATGACCTTGCCCTTGCCCTCGGGCGGTGCCTCGGTCACGGAAATCTCCTGACCTTCCACCTTCTTCTGGATCTCCGCGTCGATGCGTCCCTTCACTTCATCGACGTACGCGGTCGGGTCGTACTTCGCGCTCATCTGCTGCTCGATGAGCTGGCGCGCGAGCTTGAGCTCCTGCGCCTTCACGTCGGTCTTCGGCACTTCGACTTCGGTCGCGGGGCGTACCTCGCCCGCGAAATGGAGCTGCTGCATCGAGAGGACCTTGCCGATCGGGCGCAGGATCACGATATGCGCCTTGCCCTTGCTCGCCCAGCGGCCGACCGCACACTGCTTCATCTCATTCAGCGCCTCGGTGAGGAGCGCGTAGGACTTCGCGGCACCCTTTGTCCGGGCGACAAGATAGTACATCTTGTCGAAGTACACGGGATCGACCGACTCGATCGGCACGAACTCCGAGATGTCGACCGAATGCGTGCCGACTTCCTCGAGCTGCTTGATCTCTTCGGGCGAGAAGGTGACGTACTGGTCCTTGGCGAATTCGTAGCCCTTCACCATGTCGTCGCGCTCGACGATCGAGCCGTCCTTGATGCAGATGTACTGCTGCTTGAGGCGCGAGCCGCAATCCTTATGCAGCAGATTGAATGAGAACTGCCCGGAGGATTGCGTCGCCGTGAAGAGCTTCACCGGGATCGCGACGAGCCCGAACGAGATTGTTAGTGAACCGATAGAGCGTGGTGCGGCCATGGACCCTCTCAGTCTTTTAAGACTCTCTCGCTACCCGAGTTCGAGAAAGCTTGCGTAAGGCTATGTTTGGTCGGAAGAACATCATGCCACCGCACGCGGGCACGGCGCAACCGCGCCAGGTTCGCGGCGGGATGCTCCTTCTGACAACGCGCGTGATCCAAGGATTCACCGGGCAGTAGTTAGAGGCTTGCGCGAGCCTGAGTGAATACGTCGAGGTACTTGCGGCGGTACTCGCGCAGCCGCTTGCGGCGGTATTGCATGATGAAGCGCGGGTGGTCGAGCGCCACCAGCTTTTCGAAGAACTGGTACTCCTCGTTGAGGACCGCGAGGTGCCGATAGTTCGCACCCGCGCCGAGGACGATCGCAGCTTCGCGGCGTGCGCCGAACGCGAGTTGCTGCTGGATCGTGCGGACGATAAATGGCTTCAGCCGCGCAAGCAGTCGGGGATCGTCGTAGTAGTTGAAGTTCAAGCCCTTGCGGACGAAACCGAGCGGGGACACCGCGGTCAGGAAGAAGCGGCCATAAAAGTCCCTGGCGCCGCCGTACTCGCCGATGAAGTCATAGATGAACTGTGATGAGATCTCGCGACGCTTCTCAAGATCGTTCGGAATCCCGCAGCACACCTCGAGTGCGACCGGGTCGGTGAACATGACGCCGGTGCGTCCGCCGCCGAACCTGCCGGGATTGATTCCGAACACGAAGGTGCGCGGCGCGGTATCGGAATAGAAGGTGCTGAAGAAACTCGCAACGTAGCTCTGCACGCGCTGATCGCGGTATGGATTCATGACCTCGACGCCCTGTGGCAAACCGCGGGGCGCTCGCAAGCGCGCGAGGAATTCCAGGGTCTTGTCGGCGAAGGTGACGATGGCGTCACCCACTAGGCCAGCATCGCCGGGATCTCTTTCGCGAGCGCATCGATCGCCGCGCGTGTCTTCGCGGGGAGATAGCGTGTGTTCGGCCAGACCGCGTGGAGCTGTTCCATCTCGCCTTCGGTTTCCGGGAGCAGCACGAGCTCACCCGCGCGCAAGTAGGGCGCGACGAGCCAGCGTGGCAAGCGTGCGATCCCGGCGCCGGCGATGGCGGCATCCGCGATCGCCTGCACATCATCGAACCGCAAACGCCGCTCGACGCGCAGGTCCTTGAGCTTGCCGTTCGCATCGCGCATTTGCCACGGCGTTTCGCGGCCGGGATACATATAGAGGATGCCCGTGTGGCCTGCAAAATCGTCCGGGTTTTGCGGATGTCCGCGACGCGCGAGGTAGGCGGATGATGCGCACATGACGAACCGATCGGTCACGAGTCGCCGGGCCGTGAGAGTTGCGCTGTCACGCAGCTGACCGAGGCGCACCGCGAGATCGAACCCCTGCTCGAGCATATCGACGACGCGATCGCTGAAAGAAAGCTCGATCGTGAGGCGCGCGTGACGATTGGCGAGCCTCGTGAGCACCGGGGCTACGTAGTGGCGACCGAAGATGACCGGTGCGCTCACGCGCAACGTTCCGGCGGGCTCGCGCCGGCCATCGTCGAAGATCGCTTCGGCTGCATCGATCTCGGCGAGCGCTCGCTTGCATCGTTCGTAGTAGGCCTGCCCGTGCTCGGTAAGGGTTTGCTTGCGGGTTGTGCGGTGAAAGAGCCGCGTGCCAAGGCGCTGCTCGAGCCGCGCGATCGACTTGGCGACGGCGGAGCGCGTGACCCGCATGCGCTCGGCAGCAAGTGCAAAACTTCCCGCTTCCACGGCCTGCACGAAGGTGTCGATCCCCTGCATGCGATCTTCAGGCATGTCCTATTGGTTCCTGTCTGGAATCAGTCAGGCGCCAAAATTACTCCACTGCGGACTTAAAGTCGCGCGTACATTTCCACCCCACGGTTTTGGTGCCTTATGGTCTCGGCCCGGCAGGTGAGGCCGCGCCGGCGTACGTGCCGCCCGAACAGGCAGCCGCGGAGCCCACGATTCAATTTCCGCGTGCCGCTGCGCAGGCAGCGGTCGCAACCAAGACCAAGGAGATCTGAGATGAGCAAGCAACGTGTGATTACTGTGTTCGGCGCCACGGGCGCTCAGGGCGGTGGCTTGGCGCGCGCGATCCTGGCGGATCCGAAGCGCGAATTCGCAGTGCGGGCAGTGACCCGCAAACCGGACTCCCCTCAAGGCGCGCTCGCTCGCCGCCGCGGGTGCTGAGATTGTCGTGGCCGACATCGACGATGTGTCGAGTCTCGAGCGTGCGATGAAAGGTGCGTATGGCGCCTACTGCGTGACGAATTTCTGGGAGCACTTCTCAGCTGAGAAAGAGTACGTGCAGGCCACCAACCTCGCCGAAGGCGCGCGACGCGCCGAAGTGGCGCACGTCATCTGGTCGACACTCGAGGACACCCGGGAAGTATTTCCGGCGGATGGAAAGCGCATGCCGGTGCTCGGCGGTCACTACAACGTGCCGCACTTCGATGCCAAGGGTGAGGCGAACAAGGAATTCACCTCGCGCGGCCTGCCGGTGACGCTCCTTTACACCTCGTTCTACTGGGACAACTTCGTCCACTTCGGCATGGGGCCGAAGCCGGGACCGGATGGTGAGCTGGCGTTCGCCTTCGATTTGGGCGATGCGAAATTGCCGGCGATTGCTGCCTCGGACATCGGCGGCGTTGCGCTTGGCCTCTTCAAGCAAGGCAAGGCTGCGATCGGTCGCTCCGTCGCGATTGCGGGAGAGCATCTCAGTGGCAACGAGATGGCGGAGATCTTCACGCGCGTCCTTGGGCGTCCCGTGCGCTACAACGCGGTGAGCCCTGAGACCTATCGCGGGTTTGGATTTCCGGGCGCGGACGATCTCGGCAACATGTTTCAGTTCAAGCGCGATTTCGAGCAGCGCTTCCGCGCGCCGCGCGACGTGGAGGCTGCGCGACGACTGTTCCCGCAGCTGCAAACCTTCGAGCAGTGGCTGCGAAAGAATCGTGACGCGTTCGCAAATGAGACCGTCGCAGCTGCGTAAGTCTGTGGTGCCCGCGCGGGTTACCCCAAGCGCCCGCGCGGTGCCACCGACCTGAGATTTCAGCTCAGAGCAAGAAGATCGGGTGCAGTCAGCGCTCATCGTACTCGTCGTGGCGGCGCCACCAGAAGTCCGGCTCATTGCGTCCCTTGGGGGCACGGTCCAGCCATTGGTACGCGCCCCAGAGCCCATCGAGTCCGCGCGCATAGGCGGAATACGTGTGATAGACGCTGCCGTCCTCGAGCGCGAACGCGCTCATCCCCGGCTCCTCACGCACGTACGTGGCCACGTCTGTGCCAGTCATGGCAGCACCCCTGGTGGGCCCTTCGGGTGTCTCCGACCCCTTGCTGTCGCGTGGCTGCCATGCCGGCTCGCGTCGGAAGTTGTACTCGACGACAGCGCCTTCGCGCTGTTGCTGTTCTGTGACCTGGACATTGAAGTCCAGATTGAAGTCGCTGCCGAGAGAAGACGCCCAGGGAAAGGACCAACCCATTCTTCGCTTGTAGGCCTGTAGCTTGGCGAGGGGCGCCCGCGAGACCGCCCAGAGCATCACGTCGTGGTTGGCCAGGTGCACGACCGCGCCGTTGAACCCGTCAGCGATCGCCGAGCACGCTGGACAACCTGATTTGTAGTCGGGCCCGAACATGAAGTGGTAGACGAGGAGCTGCGAGCGCCCTTGGAAAAGGTCCGCCAGCTCGACGCTACCGTCGTCCGTGTCGAACCGGTAGTCCTTGTCGATCCTCACCCACGGCAGCTCCTGCCGCCGGCGCGCCAGCTCGTCACCGCGCCGCGTCAGTTCCTTCTCGGCTTCCAGCAGCTCGAGCCGCGCCGCCCGCCACTCTTCGCTCGTCCCTGTCCTGTGCTTCGTCATGCCGTTACCTCGTGGTGTCCTTCCATGGTTTGCGGACAACGCTCAATCAAAGCATGTCGCTGCTAAGCGAACGTGCCGATCAGAGCGCTGGTCTAAACTTCGTCAGTTCAGAAACGGGATTTGTTCCACGATCAGAAACAACCTTGTCCCGACGACGACTGCCCCGATCGCGCGCGCCGCGCTCAGCGCTTGTCGTACTCGTCGTGACGCCGCCACCAAAAGCCTTGCTCATTGCGCCCGAGAGGTGCGCGATCGAGCCACTGGTACATGCCCCAGAGGCCGTCGAGTCCGCGCGCATAGGTGGAATAGGTGTGGTAAACGACACCGTCCTCGATCGCGAACGTGCTCATGCCCGGCCGGTCGCGCGTGAACGCGGGCGCGTCGACTCCGCATCCGGCCGCGATCTGTTTGACGAGTTCCGGCGGCTCTTTCGCGACGATTGGGTGGCGGTCGCGCTCGTAGTTGTATTCGACGCCACCGGCGCGCTGTTGCTCCTCGGTGATCGAGACGTTGAAGTCGAAGTTGAATTCGCCGCCGAATGAGGACGCCCAGGGAAACGACCACCCCATGCGCCGCTTGTATGCCTGCAATTTCGCGAGCGGCGCCCGCGACACGGCCGAGAGCGTCACGTCATGGTTTGCCAGGTGCACGGCGAATCCGTCGAACCCATCCGCGATCGACGAGCAGGAGGGGCATCCCGCCTTGTAGTCGGGCCCGAACATGAAGTGGTAAACGAGGAGCTGCGAGCGCCCTCGGAAGAGCTCTTTCAGCGAGGCGCTCCCCTCGTCGGTCTCGAATCTATACTCCTTGTCGATGCGAACCCACGGCAGCTCCTGCCGGCGCCGCGCCAACTCGTCGCTGCGCCGCGTGAGATCCTTCTCTGCCTTGAGCAGCTCGATCCGTGCTGTCAGCCACTCCTCACGTGTTCCGGTCATGATGCTTTGTCATCGCGATCTCCTGACTACGTGTTGCAAGACGACCCGGTGGTCGTTGGTCATGAGATAGATTAGGAGCGGATATCGAATGGTGAGAGTGACAAGTGTGACGGGATTCCGATGCACTCGCTGACCACTGCAGCGGCGCGTGCGTCGAGTACGGCGGCAAAGACGCACCGTTGCGCATCCAGGTGGAAGCGCTCAAGACCTGAGCGGACTTTGCGCCCGCGTCGTGCGAGCTACTGGCGGATGATGATGCCGGGGCCGAGATCGTGCAGAGCCCCTGCTGCCGTGGTCACGGGATTGCGGCTGAGACTGCCGCTCGAACGGCCGGGCGCGAAACAATTGCCCTCTCGGGATGCGATGTGGGTGCCCGACTTCAGGCAGTGGCTCGTCGCGGGCGACTTCGCCTCCGCATATCGGTACGCAGTCGGCGTGGCCGCGCAGCCGGCAGCCATCACCAGCAAGAGCACGCACCAGACTGATCGCAACATCACCCGCCCTCCGAAGCGCGCTACCGGTGAACGAAGATGGCCGGATCCATCTTGCGCAGCGCTTCAGATACGCATGATCGTACGCCCGTGAGCGAGGAGCTGTCACTGCTGCAAGGCCACTCGATTGCGCGCTTTCTGCTGAAGCAGCCTCCGCGCGGTAACATTGCGGCCGGCTGAACGTCGAAGGTGGGACCACTGTCGCAATTTTCGTCCGTTCGTCCCAGATCCGGAGCCCTGTTCGCGATTGCGGGCCTCGCTCGAGTCGAGGGGCAGTCTCAACACGTAGGGTCATGTCGTTCTCGTCCAACCCGCGGGATTCCGATGGACTCGCTGATCAATGCGGCGGCGCGTGCTCTCGCGAAGGGTGATCCGCTCGGCGCATTGAAGCGGATCGCGCTGCGTAACGAGGCGCCGGCTCTCGCGCTTCGAGGCATCGCGATGGCGCAGCTCGGAGATCTGCCTCGGGCCAAGCTGCTCCTGAGAAGTGCGGCGCGTGCCTTCGGTCCGACGGAAGCGGTGGCCCGTGCGAGGTGCGTCGTCGCCGAGGCGGAGATCGCGCTCGCCTCGCGCGACCTGGGCTGGCCTGCGAAGGCGCTCGACGCAGCACGGGTGACGCTCGAAGGGCACGGCGACCGGGCAAACGCTGCGCATGCGCGATACCTGCAGGCCCGGCGCCTGCTCCTGATCGGGCGCATCGACGAGGCCGAGCGTGCGCTCGCCGAGGTAGACCCCACACCTTTCCCTCCCGCGTTGCGGACTGCTCACGAACTGGTGCTCGCGGGCGTCGCCATGCGACGCCTCCGAACGAAGATCGCGCGTGCGACGCTCGCACGGGCCGCGTCCGCAGCCCGCCACGCCAGCATTCCTGCACTGACGGCTGAAGTCGAAAGCGCACGCTTGGTGCTGAACGCGCCCGCCGCGCGCCTGATTGCGCGTGGCGAGGAGCGACTCCTCTTGCTCGATGAGGTCGAAGCGTTGCTGGCGTCGAAGACTTTGGTAGTGGATGCCTGCCGGCATGTCGTGCGTCACGCTGGCACGGTGATCTCGCTCGCGAAGCGGCCGGTGTTGTTCGCGCTCGCGCGCGCGCTGGGTGAAGCGTGGCCGGGAGACATACCGAGGGACGCGCTCGTCGCGCGCGCATTCAGATTGAAGCGCGCTGACGAATCGCTTCGCGCGCGGTTACGAGTCGAAATCGGGCGGCTTCGCAAGGTGCTTCGGACGCTGGCCGACGTGAGCGCGACGCAGCGAGGGTTTGCGCTGACGCCGCGCCGCGCACGCGAGGTCGTCGTCCTGGCGCTGCCCGTCGAAGAGGAGTATGCGGCGGTGCTCGGTTTCCTCGCTGATGGTGAATCGTGGTCGAGCTCCGCCCTTGCGCTCGCGCTCGGAACGAGCCAGCGCACCGTGCAGCGAGCGCTCGACTCGCTTGCCGCAGCAGGCAAGGTGCACTCGTATGGTCGCGGGCGAGCTCGTCGCTGGATGACTCCGCCCGTGCCGGGATTCACGACGACCTTGTTACTCCCGGCTTCTCTGCCGATTGTCTAGGATGGAACTCCGCTAACTGACCAGGTGGAACATGCGTAGATCAACAGCCGAAATCGTTCGTGAGTACGGACCCTTTCCGGGTGCCGACCACGTGCACGGAGTCACGTACGACGGTCATAACGTTTGGATTGCGACCGGGGACACGCTGAGTGCCTTCGATCCTGCGAGCGGGAAGACGCAACGCTCGATCGATGTCCTCGCGCATGCCGGAACGGCCTTCGACGGCGAGCACCTGTTTCAGATCTCCGAGAATCGCATCCAGAAGATCGATCCGAAGACCGGCCGTGTACTCGCTACGATCCCAGCGCCCGGCGGTGGCCGTGACTCGGGGCTCACCTGGGCCGAAGGGACGCTATGGGTGGGGCAGTATCGCGACCGCAAGATCCACCAGGTCGATCCCGAGACCGGGGCGATTCTTCGCACGATCGAATCCAATCGCTTCGTCACCGGGGTCACCTGGATCGACGGAGAGCTCTGGCATGGCACCTGGGAGAATGACGAGAGCGAATTGAGGCGAGTCGATCCTCGAACCGGGGAGGTCCTGGAGCAGCTCGAGATGCCGCCCGGCGTGGGTGTTTCTGGGCTCGAGTCCGATGGTGGCGATCAGTTCTTCTGCGGAGGAGGAGACAGCGGGAAGGTGAGGGCCGTCCGCCGGCCCAAATGAGCCTCCGCGACGGGCCGGTAATCGAAGCTGGCTCGTGGTCGACGTAGGACCAAGGTCCAATTGCGGTCCACGCGTGCCGGCACCGATTCTGGACGCGCTGTCGGTGTGGCGGTCTGCGCACCTCGGACAGGGAAGTCGTCAGCGCGACGACCAGAGCGCGATGCCTTGGAGACACGAATCGGAATTCATGTGGCACATCGTAGCCACACGACAGCTTTCGACTGACCTGGACTTGCGGCTGCTCAGTCCTCGCGCGGCATGCTGAGCTTCTGAGCTCCCCCGTCTGTGCGCACCAATAGGGTCGCGAGTGCAGCCACAGACGTGACGCGCATCTTTCCCATCAGCCGGCCTCGGTGCACCTTAACCGTCTTCTCGGAGGTGCCGAGTTGATTGGCGATCTGCTTGTTCCTCAGCCCCTGGACGACGAGCTGCATCACTTCGCGCTCGCGCGGCGTCAGGCGCTCCAGCAACTCGGCCACACGATGCTGCTCGCTCTGCTGCGATCGCGTGGCGGCATCCTTGGCGAGCGCTTCACGCACCGTCGGCAGGAGCTCGCTCTTGCGCACCGGCTTCGCGAGGAAACTGACCGCACCCGCTCTCATTCCCTCAACTGTCGTCGGCATATCGCCGCGCGCGGTGACGAAGACGATGGGACGCGTGAAACCCCGGTCCGATAGCGCGCGTTGCAGCTCGAGGCCGCTCATGTCGGGCATCACGAGATCCGTGACCAGGCATCCGGGGACTTCGGGATCGTGATCTGCGAGGAATTCGCTCGCCGACGTGTACGAGCTGGTCCGGTAGCCCTCAGCTTCTAGTACGCGCGCGAGGGCGCGCACGACCGCTTCATCGTCGTCGAGCAAGTAAACGGTTGTCCCTGCGTCCATGAATCGCCTCGGCGCGGTCGAACGACCGGATCGCTACAGCGCGTGAACGTTTGAATTTGCTGTGGTTGGATTATGGAGCGGAACTACGCCTGCCTGCCATCTTCATGCTTGGACGACCCCGTTGCGCGGCGCGATTTCCGCTTTCCGGCGAATCGCCTCATCGATGACCGGGATCACGCTGTCGCGGCGCAAGGGCTTGGCGAAGAAGGCGGTCGCGCCTTCCGACAGGCATTGCTCGCGCAGGCCGGGCCGATCGTGAGCGGTCATGACGATGACCGGCACCCCTAATCGCGCGTCGGTCAGGGCGCGCTGAACGTCGCCGCCGGTCAGGCCTGGCATATTCAAGTCGAGCAGCACGCAGTCAGGAATGATGGCGCGCAGCGAATCGAGGAACACCTGCCCGTTGGGGAACGCCAGCACCTCGTAGAGTGAGGCTTGCAACATGCGCGCGAGCGCGCGGCGAACCGGCTCTTCGTCATCAATAACCGCTACCAGGTGTTGCCGCTCTCCCATGGACGTGCATTGGACGCTCGAAAGTGCGCGGCGCCTAGTGGACTTACGTCCTACGGACAATTTCCAACAATCGTCAAACTGGCCTACTCTGTGCACATCGCGTTCACAACAGGCGACGAATCATGGCGGTCTCGAGCGTCTTCGCGCCCGCGGCGGATGACAGAAGAAGCGAGCCGACGTTCAGCCTTCCATTCCAGACCCGCCAGCCCTGGGTCAGGTACGTTCTCGCCTTCTGCCTGTTCGAGACTGCGTTCTACTTTGCCTACCGCTATGGCATGGGGTTCACCGACGCGACCCCGTCGCCATTCTGGTTTCCGGATTCCGTCCTGCTGTGCGCACTGCTGCTGGTCCCGCCCCGCTGGTGGTGGCTGGTGCTTCTCGCGCCGCTACCGATTCGACTGTCGGTCGAGGTGCCTGCCGATACCTCGCAGTGGTTTCTGCTCGCGACCTTTGCGATCGATTCGGCCAAGGGTGTGTTTGCGGCCGCGATGCTGCGTCGTTTCATGCGCAACCCGCTGCGCTTTGAGACTGTCACGGATTTTGGCGTGTACTGCCTGTTTGCGGTGCTGCTCGCACCAGCACTGTCTGCATTCGCGGGCGCCGCGGCACGACAGGCCGTGGGACCTGACTACTGGTCGGCGTGGGAGCAGTGGTTCTGGGGCGATGCGCTCGCGACCCTGATCATCACGCCTGCGATTTTCTACTGGTTCGTCGGTGCACGTTGGTATCTACCGCGTCGCCTGAACGCTCGCTGGCTGGAAGGCACGCTGCTGGCCGTGGGGCTGGTCCTCACTTCGTACCTCGCGTTTGAAACTGACACGGGTGGGCCTGAGTTCGAGATGTCTCGTTTCTACGCGCCGGTTCCGTTTCTGTTCTGGGCGGCGGTCCGGTTCGGTATGCGCGGCGCCTCCGCAGCGATTGCGGTACTTGCCTGCTTTGCAGTGGCCGCGGCTCTTCAGGACGTGGGACCCTTCGTCGGGCTCTCGCCCGCCGAGAAAGGCATCGCCCTGCAGCGATTTCTGCTCCTGAGAGCAGCGCCCTTGTACCTGATCGCGGTACTGATCGAACAGAAGGCGCGGGTCGAGCAGTCGTTGGGCGAGAGCGAGCGACGCTACCGCGAGGTGGTCGAGAGCCAGACGGGCTTCGTCTGCCGCTTCCTTCCGGACACGACGCTCACGTTCGTCAACGAGGCCTATTGCCGATCTGTCGGACGCGATCGTGAGCAGCTCATCAATACCCGGCTGCTCGATCTGCTGCCCGAAGAAACCCGCGCTACGGCGCGCCAGCAAATGGAGCTCGCAGCTTCAAGCGCAGAGGCTGTGCGAATGGGAGCACGAGGTGAAGCTTGCAGACGGTCGCGGCGGCTGGCAGCACTGGGCCGTGCATGCGATCTACAACGCGGCGGGCCAGCTGCGCGAATTTCAGGCGATTGGTCAGGACATCACTGATCGCAAGCGGGCAGAGGAGGCCAATCGCAATCTCGCCCACGCGGCGCGACTCGCGATGGCCGGCGAGCTGACCGCGATGGTCGCGCACGAAGTGAATCAGCCGTTGTCCGCAATTCTCAGTAACGCGGAGGCGGCTGAGACACTGCTGCAATCGCCGGAGCCGCCACTCGAGCAGATTCGTCAGATCCTGGAGGACATCTGCCAGGAGGATCTGCGGGCGAGCGAGGTGATGCGCCGGATGCGCACGCACCTGCGCAATCGCGAGATTCAACTGCAGCCACTGGATCTTAACGAGACCGCATCGGGCGTGCTCCGCCTGGTGGCGAGTGATGCGCGACAGCGGCGTGTGCAGCTGCGCAGCGAGCTCGCCGAAGCGCTGCCGCTGGTGTCTGCCGACCGCATGTACCTGGAACAGGTGCTCATCAACCTGATCGTCAACGGCATGGACGCGATGCAGGAAGCGCCCGACGTGGCGCGCGAGCTCACGCTCAAAACGGCGCACAATGGCGACGGCACCATCGAAGTCCGCGTGACCGACCGCGGTCGCGGCATCCCTGCGGACGCGATGAAGCGCATTTTCGAATCCTTCTTCACCACCAAGCCGGACGGCATGGGGCTCGGGCTCTCGATCGCCCGCTCGATCATCGAAGCCCATCGCGGACGGATCTGGGCGGAGAACAACCCGGGCGAGCGGCGCGACGTTTCGCTTCACTGTGCGCGCCGTCGAAGCACCTCGCCCATAGTGACACTGCCGCGCAGGCCGCGCCCGCGGGAAAGCGACGCACGTAGTCCTAAGGTCCAATTGTCCGTTGGGTCGGGGCGGCCGATCATCCCAGCGTAATCTTCAATGGCAACGACGGAGTCTGCCGAGACGGAACGACATCATGGACGAGCAAGACGAAGCAGCGCGACAGCAGGAGGCGGTCGAACTGGAAGCCAAGCTCTACAGCGCTGTCGGGCAGTTTCTGCTTGCTTTCGGCGATGCCGAGGCATGGACTCGCGCATGCATTGCGCTGCTATGTGAGGAGCCACGGTTGCAGTGGGCTAGCAGCGAATGGAAATTTGAGCGACGCCGTGCGTTTCTAGTAGGGCTAGCGGAGCAACGAATAGTCCCCAAAGCCCTGCAGCAGGATTGGCTGCACGTCTGGTTGCGCGCACAAGTGCTGGCGCGCAAGAGAGATTCACTGGCGCATGGCGGGCTCGCAAGCAGCGGCGACGCGGGCAAACCACCCGAACAGCGGATCGGCGTCACTTCCTTCCGGCAATTGTTTCGTGACCCCGCCACGACCAGCAAATTGATCGGCGAAATCGAACTGCACATTCACGATACGCGAACCCTCGTACGAGATATCGGCGAGCTGTCGCGCCGCATTGCCGCGTGTTCCGCCCGAGACTCATCGCCGGCGCGCATGCCTTTTGGTCAAATAGCCACCCGATCGTAAGTGCGCGGGTATATCCGGAAAATGGGCGCTGCTCTCAAGCCGCCCCAGCGACATCCGAGAGCGCGCGGAAGCGTCCGGTCGGCGAAAGGCGTTCGCGAGACGACTGGGAAGTCCAAAGCTCGTTGCGTTTCGCCACGAACGGGCTCTTCGACAGCTCCGCGAGGGACCCGGACTTCGCAAACAGGAACCCCTGTCCGGCAACACACCCGAGCTGCAGAAGAGCATCGACCTGCGGTTCGAACTCGATTCCTTCGGCCACGGCATCGAGACCCAGCGTCTCGCTGAGCGTCATTACTGCGCGCGCGAGCTCTGGGCCGGTGGAGGAATTGGTCAGGCGGCCAACGAACGATCGATCGATCTTGAGAATGTCGATCGGAAAGCGGTGCAGGTACGAAAGCGACGAGTAGCCGGTGCCGAAATCGTCGATCGCAATCCGCACGCCGAGCGCCTTCAACTGCTGCAGCCAGGCGAGGTTCGCCTCCGTGTTGTGCATGATCGTGCTTTCGGTCAATTCGATCACGAGGTTGCCGGGCTCGAGTCCCGACTCCTGCAGGGCGTGCGCCACGTCGCGCGCCAGGTCGCCATTTTGCAGGTGGCGACTCGAAATATTGACCGCGACCCGGAGCCTCTCGCCACCGGCGACAGAGTTGCGCCACGCACGCACCTCACGGCACGCGCGGTGCAGCACCCAGCGACCGAGCTTTACGATCTGACCGCATTCCTCGGCGATCTGGATGAACCGACCGGGCATCAGCACGCCCGAGTTCAGGGTGCCGCCAGCGCACGAGCGCCTCCACACCCAGCAGGCTCCGCGTGCCGAGATCGACGATCGGCTGGTACTCGACGTAAAACTCCTCGTTGGCGATAGCGCGGGCGATGTCGGCCACCAGGCGTGTTTTCTCCTGAAGCATCTCCTGCATCGCCGGCTCAAAAGAGAGAAAGCGGTTCTTACCCGCGGCCTTCGCAAAGTACATCGCGGTATCAGCCTTGCTCAGCAGCGCCTCGGCGCTTGCTTCCTGGGTCGAGAACGCCACACCAATGCTGGCTGAGATGCGAACTTCAGTTGCGTTGAGAATGAACGGTTGATCAAGCTTCTCGATCAGCTGGGCGGCGAGGTGCTCGACCTCTTTTGTCGTCGAAATTGCCTCGAGCAGGATGGCAAATTCGTCGCCGCCCAGGCGCGCCACGGTGTCGGAGAAACGCGTCGACTTGACGAGCCGCTGCGCCACCGCCTGCAGCAGCCGATCGCCCGCATCGTGGCCGAGCGAGTCATTCACGTTCTTGAAGTTGTCGAGGTCAACGAACATCACGGCCAGCTGTTGCCGGCCCCGATTCGCGAGTGTCAAGGCGTGCTGCACGCGGTCGCGGAAGAGTCCCCGGTTCGCCAGCATCGTCAGCGAGTCGTGAAACGCCAGCTGCCGCAACTGCTCTTCGAGTGCCTTGCGCTCGGTGATGTCACGGAAGTTGAGCGCGAGTCCCTCCACCGCCGGATCGTTGGTCAGATTGCTGCCGACGATTTCGAGCACGTAGCGATTGCTGCCGCGTTCGATGCGCATTTCAACCGGCCCAAGGGCTTCGCCGGCCGATGCAGCGACCTCTCCCAGGAACGTTCTCAGCCGCTCACCGTCATCGCCCTTCCAGATGTCGAACAGGTTCTTGCCGACGACAGCTTCCGGCTTGAGACCGAGCGTGCGCTCGGAAGCCGGAGATACAAAGAGGAGTGAGCCGTCGACGGCGACGGTCATGATGACGTCGGACGCATTCGCGATCAGGGAAGCGTAGCGATCCTCGACCATGCGAGCCGCGCGTCGCTCGCGGATCAGGGCATCGTCGCGCAGCACCAGTGCCTGGCGCACCATCACCAGCAGCGCAAGCCCGAAGACGACAATGGTCATCACCGTCGCAGGGCTGCCAATCTCACCGCGCGTGAAAGATACGAGCACCAGGAACGCGGTCAGCATGGATGCGTAGGGCAGCGACTGAGCCAGCGGCATCGAGGCGCGCGATTCGGTCCCGGACGGGGTGGCGGAAAGGCGCATCTGCTCGCGTCCCGCGAGGGCCATCGGAACGTAACAGGCGAGGTACAGCACGTCCTGCAGGTCGCCTGACAGATAGTGCCCACCGATCTTCGCAACCGACCACAGGATGTCGCCGAGAAACATGGTCGCGAATCCGACCGAGAGTAGCAGCGGAACGCGGCGCCCAACCGTATTGCCCGCGGCGCCAGCCAGGAGCAGCACGCCGAGCGTGAGCACCAGAATGCAGCTGAGCGCAATGTAGGTCTGGCTCAGCGCGTTCTTGAGCACGTCGATTTCGCCATTCGATGCGGCTGGGTGGATGATCAGGAACCAGAAGAACGCACCGAAGCCGACTACCAGGATCGTGGCGTCGACCAGGAATTGCGTCCAGCGAACTCTTACCGCCGCGGCCCGGATCATGAGGCCAACAGCCACGCCGAGGAACGGGTAGAAGGCGAGGTAGAAGACGTCGGAAGGTCCGGGGAATGGGTCCCGGTCGTGCAGCCAGGCGTAGATGCCGATAGTGGTGCCCACGAAATACAGGGCGATCGCTATCGACAAGCATGTCCACGCAGTTCGCGACGTGCCCCGCACGATGCGGCGCGTCGCCGCGATGGTAACGATCAAGGCTGCAAGAGCGGCGGGGGCGTCAGCCAGCAGGCCAACGTAGTGACGGACACGGTCGCCGCCGAATCCTGTCAGCATCCATGCCGCGCAAATGGTGACGTAGATCACAAGCCCGATGCAGAGCTTGTTGATCCATCCCGGTGGACCATCGGCGCTAATGTGTTTTGTAGATCCTGCTGAAACGGCCACCTGCGGCACTCGCAATTGATTTTTCGAAGTGGATCACATTCCAAGCCATGCGACTTATTCGCGTCGCAGAATGATTTGTAACGACGCGACTGGCAAGGAAGCTATTGGCGGGTTGGGATGCAGGTCTCGCTTACTGCATCAGCGGGAAATTACCTAATGCTGCCGCGGTATTAGGTGTGATGCGGTACTCAGGGATTCTCGTCCGTTTTGCCCCCAAGCGCCCGACTCAGACTGTGCTTCTGGGACAGCGCGTCGCGCCACCGATCGCCGGTCTTGTCCAAACGCTTCAGTGCATTGGCGATCGTGAAGTCGGTGGGCTCGGCCGCTTCGAGCTCTTCCCAGGTGATCGGCATTGAAACGGGCGCGCCTGGGACGCCGCGCGGTGAGTAAGCGCTGTTCAAGGTCTTGCCGCGCACATTCATGTTGTAGTCGATGAAGATCTTGCCGGTGCGCTTATCCACCGACCACTCCATGGTGATGTCCTTTGGGTGCTCGCGCATCAGGTGCCGGCCCACCATCTCGCAGATCTTGCGCGCCTCATCGAAGTTCACCGTGCGCTCGATCGGGACGAAGACATGCAGGCCGGTCTTGCCCGAAGTCTTGACCACGGCATCGAGTGTCATCTCGCGCAGCAGCTCCCGCAGCCAGAAGGCGACGCGGCGGCCCATGGCGAAGCCTTTCTTGTTGAGCTCGGGTTCCGCACCTTTGGCTTCCTTCCCCGAGTAGATGTACGGGTCGATGTCGAAGACGAGGTAGTCGGGATAGTTGAGCACGGAGGACTCGAGCGCCTCGATCGAGCCTGAAAAATCGTTGGCCTGCGCGCGCGTGTCCGGGCCCGGGGTGTAGCGCGAATGCCAGACGTGGAATTCGAGCGTGCCGACCTGGCCGAGCCAAAGGAGCGTGGGCAAGTTGTTCCCGACCACGTAGTCGTGCCGTTCGTCCTTGTGCTCGGAGAAGACCGTGATGCTGTCGACGTAGTCGGGCTTCGCCTGGCTCCAGTGTTTCTGGAAGAAGCGCTCGCCGTTGATGCCCTCCGGCATGCGGATCATCGTGAGTGGGCGATCCTGCAGATGCGGCAGCATGTAAGGCGAGACGCCGGCGAGATAGCGGAGGAGGTCGCGTTTGGTGACCGGCTTCGTTTTCTTGTCGCCGGGCCAGTATTCGCGATCGAGATTCGTGAGTCGGACTTTGGCGCCGCCGACATCGAGGTCGAGGCGGTTGGGCTTTTGCTCGAGCTGTTCGAGGACGGAGTCGATGTCGTCCTGTGAAGGCAGGCGATCGGCGGCATCGGCGGACGCGCTTTTCGCGGCACGGCTGCTCTTTGGCGCGCGCGTGTCGCCACCATCGGAACTACGTGCGCGACTGCCACGCTTACCACCGTTCGAGCCACCAGCGCCGTTGCCCTTGCCGATCTGCTCGGGACCACTTCGCACATCACCCGGCTTGATGTCATCGCGCAGTCTGAGAAAGACAGGTGCACGCAGATTCCCGTCGGGCGTAAAGCTCGCGAAGTTCACTTCGGCGACGAGTTTGGGTTCGATCCAGGTCGTCGGCCGGTGCAGGTCGGGCTTTTCAACAAAGGGCGGCGTCTTGCGCGTGAGCTTTGCGACTCGCGCGCGCAGATCCGCAAAGGTCTTCTCGTCGAGGCCCGAGCCGACGTGGCCGACGTAGCGAAAGTCCTTCTTGTCCCAGTAGCCGAGGAGGAGGGCACCTAAAGGCTCGCGCGCGCCCTTGCCTTTGGTGTAGCCGCCCACCACGAATTCCGCGCTCTGCACGGCCTTGATCTTCTGCCATGCGCTCGAGCGCTTGCCGGGCTGGTAGATGCTGTCCTTGCGCTTCGCCACGATTCCCTCAAACCCTCTGTCCATCGCGGCGGCATAAAGTTTCTCGGCATCGTCTGAGACATGCACGAGCTGCACGTGACCGGAGGGCAACAGACATTGCGTGAGATAGCGCCGACGGTCGATGTAGCGTGAGCCGCGCAGGTTGAGGCCGGCGAAGTGCAGTAGGTCGAAACAGACATACGCGATCGGCACCTTGGCGCGCGCCTCGGCGATTTCCTTGTCACTCTTGAGCGTGGCTCGATTCTGAAGTGCATTGAACGAGGGCACGCCCTGGGGATCGAACGCAACGATCTCGCCGTCGAGCACCATCTTGTCGAACGGCAGGCTCGCGAGCTCTGACGTGACCTCGGGAAACGGCGTCGTATAGTCGAGCCCGTTGCGAGATTGCAGCTTCACCTTGCCGTTCTCCACGAACGCGAGGACGCGATAACCATCGAGCTTGGGCTCGTAGAGTGACTTCGGATCCGTGCGTGCTTCATCGCCGATCTCGGCAAGCATTGGCGCCAGGGTCTTGGGTACGGCTTCGCTCGGACCGCTCGGCCCGAGAATTGACGCGTCGAGGCGTTCGGGAAGATCACTCGGCGAAATGTCGTCGAGCGAGTAACCGGAAAGGACCGACCGGGCCTTCGCCAACACGTCATTGGCCTGCGCGAACCGATCCTTGTGCTTGATCAGCAGCCACTGCTTGGTGAGCTTGGTGCGCACCAGCGTGTATGAGCCTTTGAGCTTGTCGCCGCACAGGAAGAAGCTCAGCTTGCCATCCTTGAGCTCCGTTCTGAGTCGCTCCTCCGCTTCACGCCGATCGCCGAAGGAATATTTTTGGTCTTCATCGGGCGAATACACGCCGCAGTCCCACACGATCACCTTGCCCCCACCGTACTCCTTGGCGGGAATAATCCCCTCGAATGAGCCGTAGTCGAACGGATGATCTTCGACTTCGACCGCGAGGCGCTTATCCGCGGGATCAAGGGATGGCCCCTTCGGCACCGCCCAGGATTTCAGAACGCCGTCCAGCTCGAGGCGAAAATCGTAGTGCAGGCGGCTTGCGGCGTGTTTCTGGATGACAAAGAGAAGCGGACCACGGCGCGAAACGATCTTCGGACCCGGCTCCGGCGTAACGGTGAACTTTCGCTTGGCAGCGTAGCGATCGAGAGCCTGCTTCTTCATCGGTCCAAGCCCGGGAGCCCTGTCCGTACCTTCAGAAGCACAATGGTATCCTCGCGCGCGTCCACCTCAAGAACTTCGAGACCATGGGACGGGAATCGTTCAAAGCGCTGTACGCGTGTAGCGCCGTGCTTGCCGCCGGGTTCACTCCGGCCTACTGCCAGTCAGCAGCCGCGACGCCGACCGAAGGTTCGACGAAGGTCGTAATGCTCGGCACCGGAAACCCGGGCATCGATCCGGATCGATCCGGGCCAGCCACGGCCATCGTCGTCAACGACGTCGCCTACCTCGTCGATATGGGCCCGGGCGTGGTGCGGCGGGCAAAAGCGGCGATGACGAGCAGCGGACTCACGGCGCTCGACCCCACGAAGCTGCGCGTCGTGTTCGTGACCCATTTGCATTCCGATCACACGGTCGGCTACCCGGACCTGATATTCACGCCCTGGACGGTTGGCCGTCGGGTGCCGCTCGAGGTCTACGGGCCGAAAGGCATCAAGGCGATGACAGAGCACGTGCTGGAAGCCTATCGGGTGGATATCGAGACGCGCACCAATCCGCACGGCAACCAACGTGATTTTCCCGAAGGTCACAACGTCAACGCACATGAAATCGCGCCTGGCGTCATCTACAAGGATGCAAACGTCAGGGTCACTGCGTTCGCGACCAAGCACGCAATGGAGAGCTACGGCTATCGCTTCGAGACGCGTGACCGCAGCATCGTGATCTCTGGCGACACGAATCCGACGCAGGCAACAATCGACGCGTGCAAGGGTTGCGACGTCCTGATTCACGAGGCGCACACCCCCGTCTGGCTAGCTGCACGGCCTCAGACCTTTCGTGAGTTCGCCGCGATGTACCACACCTCGACCCCGCAACTCGCCGATCTTGCGCGCGAGGCGAAGCCCAAACTCCTGATCCTCTATCACTACAACGGAATGTCCCAGGAGGAAGTCTTCGAAGACATGCAGGGCCGGTACGCCGGCCACTTCGTGGTCGCGCGCGATCTCGATGTATATTGATTCATGCCTCGCGCCTTTCAGTCATCTCGCTGTCGATGAGAGCTGTCTTCTACGATGAGTTCGCAAAGCCACCGCGAGTTCAGCAGGTAGCTGATCCCGCGCCGGCGGATGGCGGCGTCGTGATCAAAGTAGAAGCGACAGGACTCTGTCGCAGCGACTGGCACGGCTGGATGGGCCACGATCCTGACATCCTGCTTCCCCACGTTCCGGGACACGAGCTCGCGGGCATTGTTTCCGCGGTAGGAAAGGCAGTGGCTCGCTGGAGAGTGGGTGATCGCGTCACCGTCCCTTTCGTCTGCGGATGCGGGCGTTGCGCGGAATGCGAGTCGGGGAATCCGCAGGTCTGCCCCAACCAGTTCCAGCCGGGCTTTACGGCATGGGGCTGCTTCGCGGAGTTCGTTGCGATCGATTACGCCGACACGAACCTGGTGGCGCTGCCCGAATGGCTCGACTCCGCGACCGCGGCCTGCCTGGGATGCCGCTTCGCGACTTCCTTTCGTGCGGTCGTCGATCAGGGCCGCGTCAAGCGGGATGACTGGGTAGCCGTGCATGGCTGTGGCGGCGTAGGTCTCTCTGCAATCATGATCGCGAATGCGCTGGGTGCTAAGACTATTGCCGTCGACATCGACGCGGCGAAGCTCGAGCTGGCACGAGAGGTGGGTGCATGCACGACGATCGATGCGCGTTCGGTTGCCGATGTTCCGTCGGCAGTCCATGAAATCAGTGCAGGAGGCGCGCATGTCTCGATCGATGCCCTTGGGCATCCAACGACGTGCGTCAATTCCATTGCGAGCCTGCGACGACGCGGGAGACACGTGCAGGTCGGACTACTCCCGCAAGGCGCTACGCTCCCGATGAGCAAGGTCATCGCGCACGAGCTGGAGATCGTGGGCAGCCACGGTATCCAGGCCGCCCGCTACGGTGCGCTCCTTGAAATGATCCAGAGCGGCAGCCTCAATCCGGGAAAGCTCATCGGTCGGCGCATCGGTCTCGAAGAGGTCCCAGTGGCTCTCATGGAGATGGCAAGCTTTCAGGGCGTCGGGATTACAGTCATCTCTCTCGCCTCATGACCTAACGGGTGCGAAGAGCAACGCGTAGCCGTCGGAACATTGCTTCGGCACGCGGCGCTTTGCGATGAACTGGCGACCATACGGTAAGGAGTTGAGCATGCGGATCGGTCTGTCGTGCCTGTTGTTTCTGGCGTTGCTGGGCGGTTGCGCACGTGCACCGGAGCCGGCGGGCAAGGCGGATACCAAAGCAGGGGAGGCGCTGCACCAACTCTTCGCGGACGAGTGGAGCACGCGCATGCGCGATGACCCGCTGTTCGCAACCATCTCCGACGTGCACGACTATGACGATCGCCTCCCGGCGGAAACGCCCGCGGACTTCGCGCGTCACGTCGAGCAGGATCGAGCGTTTCAGCAGCGTCTCGCGGCCATCTCACGCGCAACGCTCAGTCACGACGATCAGGTCAACTACGACCTGTTCGAATTCGTCCTGAAACATCGCCTCGCACTTGCACCTTTCAATGGCTGGCGCATTCCGCTCACGAGCGATGAAGGGTTTCACATCAACGTCATGCGCATGGCATCCGGGCTACGGATGGGTCAGCTGCACGACTACGAGAACTACGTCGCCCGAGTGCATGCGATTCCTGCCTACTTCGATCAGCAGATCGCGAACATGCGCCAGGGAATGGCAGAAGGATTCACGCTGCCGGCGGTGATCATGCCGGGCATCATCAAGGTAGTAGAGGGCCAACAATACGCTTCGGCAGACAAGAGTCCCTTCTGGGAACCCTTCACTCGTTTCCCCGACACGATCAGCGCGGCGGACCAGGAACGCCTGAAAGCGGCGGGACGAATCGCAATCGAGTCGGATGCGATTCCCGCCTATCGGCACCTGCTCGAGTTCTTCAGCAAGGAATACCTGCCGGCGGCGCGCAAGACGATCGGGGCGAGCGATCTGCCGGAGGGCAGGGCGTACTACGAGGTCCTGGTACGGTATTTCACCAACCTCGACGTGACGCCGGACCAGGTGCACGAGATCGGGTTGCGCGAGGTCGCGCGCATTCGTGCCGAGATGGACGCAGTCATCAAGCAGACCGGCTTCAAGGGCGATTTCGCGGCGTTCCTCAAGTTCCTGCGCACCGATCCACGCTTCTACGCCCACACACCGGACGAGTTGCTCAAAGATGCGTCCTACATCGCCAAGCAGATCGACGGCATGCTCCCCGGATACTTCGGCAAGCTGCCGCGCCTGCCCTACAGCGTGCAGCCGGTGCCTGCAGAGCTCGCGCCGAACTACACCGGTGGCCGCTATTCACCGCCGCCCATCGGCGGCAACAAGGGTGGCGAGTTCTGGGTCAATACCTACGCGCTCGAAAAGCGGCCGCTTTATGTGCTCACTGCACTTGCGCTGCACGAGGCGGTGCCGGGCCATCACCTGCAGGGTTCACTGGCCCGCGAGCTGGAAAACGTGCCGCCGTTTCGCCTCGATCTTTATCCGCATGCATTCGGCGAAGGCTGGGGGCTCTATTCGGAAAAGCTTGGCAAGGAAATGGGCCTCTACAAGACACCGTATGATGAGTTCGGCCGGCTGACTTACGAGATGTGGCGCGCGTGTCGGCTTGTGGTCGACACCGGTATGCATGCCAAGGGCTGGTCGCGCGAGCAAGCCCTCGAATATCTCGGGAGCAATACGGCCCTGTCACTGCACGAGGTGGAGACGGAAACAAATCGCTACATCGCGTGGCCCGGCCAGGCGCTCGCCTACAAGATGGGTGAGCTCAAGATCCTGGAACTGCGCGCCAAGGCGCACGATGCGCTTGGCGAGCGTTTCGACCTGCGCGCCTTTCACGATGCAGTGCTGGAGAACGGCGGCGTGCCGCTGCCCATCCTCGAGCATCAGATCGACGAGTACATCGCGGTCGCCCAAAAGAAATAGACATGCATCAAGTCTCGATCGGTGGCGGGTCTACCGGTCGCCCCAATTCGAAAGCCGCCGTCCGCAAGCGAGCGATCGAAGGCGTGCCAGGGCACGCGCCGTGAGCAGCTGCGATAGGAATACCTCTGCTCCATGTCGCACCGATTCGCATCGCGTCTCCACGACCCTTCCGCTTTGTGCGCTGGCCGCGTCGCAAGCCGTGCGGACCGGTATGTGTAACCCCTTGAACAGCAAGTACGCAACGCCTGATCCTTTCACGAGCCATCCCCCTGGAAGTTTGAAGCGTCCTCCTGGAGCATGCCGCGGAGAGTAAAGGCCCGCGCACGTTCTACAGGTCCCTACTGCTTAAGACGCAGGCGCGCAGGCAAACCCGCCAGCTGTAGCACGTGTCTTGAATCGCTCGCCGTTGGCGCCTTTTGGTGCGCATTTCCGTTCTACGGAATATGCACACACCAAAGGTGGTCGACATGTCCATGGCATTGAGGCGCCGGCGGGAGCCGACCGGCTCCCACGCTTCCCTATTCAAGCCGGCACGGGCAGACTGGCCCTCAAAGCAGTTGAACGGAGTGCGGGGAGCTCACGTGACAGCTGACCCGGGGAACTTACATTCCACGGCCGAGAGCGCAGACGCGCGCGTCGATCTTTTCACCGTGCTCTATTCCCAACTGCGGCAGATTGCGCAAAGCGCCCTGCGTCGCAGCGGGCCCATGCTCACGGTCAGTCCGACGACCCTGCTGCACGAGGCCTATTTGAAAATCTCCGGCCGCGAAGGACCTCAATTCGCCGATCGCGGGCGTTTCATGGCGTATGCCTCACGTGCGATGCGCAATCTGGTCATCGACTTCGTCCGTGACCGGCAGGCCCTGAAACGCGGTGGCGCCTTCCAGATCACTTCACTCCCCACCGAGGCCGCCGAATTTGCGGTGGATGAGTCTGAACTGAAACGCATCAGCGATGCGCTGGATGAGCTCGCGACAGTAGATGCCGCACTGGCGGAACTGGTGGACCTCAAGTTCTTCTGCGGCTTTTCGTTCGACGAGATTGCGGCCATGCGCGCCAGCTCGGAACGCAGTGTCCAGCGCGATTGGAACAAGGCGCGCCTATATCTGCACGACGTGTTGCGCGAGTCGTGAGGACCGGCATCGACAAGGCGCGCTGGGTCACACTCAGCCCTCTGCTCGATGAGTTGTTGGTGCTCGATGCCGCGGCGCGCGCCGAGCGAGTCGCGCAGATACGCCGCGATGACCCCCGCCTGGCGGACGATCTGAGCGCACTGTTGTCACAACAGGCCGCGATCGAGCGGGAGGGATTCCTGGAAGGCGCGGTGCCGCGCCCGGCGGCAGAACCGACGCTTGCAGGCCAGGTCATTGGCAGCTACACGCTCGACCGTCTGCTGGGGCAGGGCGGGATGGGTACCGTCTGGCTCGCTCACCGGAGCGACGGCCGCTACGAAGCGCGCGTCGCAGTGAAGCTCCTCAACCTCGCATTGCTCGGTCCCGGCGGAATCGAACGCTTTCGACGCGAAGGCAGCGCACTTGGTCGCCTGACACATCCGAACATCGCACGACTGATCGATGCCGGTGTCACGCAGGCTGGTCAGCCCTACCTGGTGCTGGATTACATCGACGGCGAAACGATCAACCACTGGTGCGAGAGTCGCGCGCTCGATGTGAGATCGCGCGTGCGGCTGTTCCTGGAGGTGCTCGCCGCGCTCGCGCATGCGCATTCGAAGCTCATCCTGCATCGCGATCTGAAACCCTCGAACATCCTGGTCACCCCCGAGGGCCAGGTGAAACTGGTCGACTTCGGCATCGCGAAGCTGCTCGACGATGAGTCGGGGGCCGCTCCGATGGCCGGCCTCACGCAGTTAGCGGGACAGGCGTTCACGCCCGAGTACGCGGCTCCGGAACAGCTTCAGGGCGGTGAGGTGACGATGCGACCGACGTGTATGCGCTCGGCGTACTGCTCTACGTTCTGCTTACCGGACAGCATCCGCTTGGCGGCGGCGAACACACCCCGCTCGATCGACTGCGTGCCATCGTCGATACCGATCCACGCCGCCCGAGCGACGCCAGGAACGCAGCTGGCACCAAGGTGGATCGCCCCGGCACAGTGCCGCCGCTACGCGCGCGCGCTCTGCGAGGCGACCTGGACAACATCGTCCTCAAGGCCCTGAAGAAATCGCCAACCGAGCGCTATCACACGGCCGAAGCCTTTGCTGATGACTTGCGCCGCTATCTGAACGATGAACCCGTCACCGCGCGCGCCGATTCGCTCTCCTATCGGACTGCAAAGTTCGTGCTGCGCAACAAGCTGGCGGTGGGTGCCGCGGCGATCGTGCTGTTGACCATCATTGCAGGCGCGGCTGTATCAGTCTGGCAGGCGGTAGAGGCGACCCGACAGCGGGATCGCGCGCTCTCACTCGCCGCGCGCAACGAGGCGGTATTGGGCTTCGTGAATGACATGCTGATGGAAGTAGCGCCTGCAGACCAACCTATTCGGGTTGCCGACCTTCTGGAACGCAGCCAGGAGATCCTGCTCAACGAAGACAACATTCCGGAGCATCGCGCGGCGATTCTCGACCTGCTGGCCACTTACTACCTGAGCAACGGCAAACCTGGCCAGGCGGATGCGCTGCTGCAAGCGCTCGCTCGAGCTCACCAAGTCGACGCCTGACCTCGAACTGCGTGCCACTTTGCTGTGCGAAAGCGCTTACGCGGCATCGCTCCTCGGCCGCCCCGACGATGCCGTGAAGCTGATCGAGGAAGGCCTGCAGACGAGTCGCTCCGATGCGATGGCAGCAGTTCTCTGCCTGCGAGACCGCGCCTTCATTGCGCAGAATACGAATGATGCCAAGGCAGCTCTTGACTATGCGATGCAGGCGCAGCAGCGCTTGCACGAAGTCCCGGTCGCGAAGCCGGATCTGGAAGCAGAGTTGCTGGCCGATATCGCAGCCGCACATTACCTGGGCGGGAACAATGCCGCGGCAGAAAAGTACTACGCAGAAGCGCTCGACAAGATGACCCGGATGGGACGGGGCGAGAGTCCCAGTGTCTACTTCCTGCGCAATAACTGGGGCCTTGCGAGTTTCTCCTCGGGAGATACTCGCCGAGCGCTCGAGCAGTACGACGAAGCCCTGCGCATTGCGGTACAGAAATCCGTGGAGGGAAAGCCGCCGCCCTACTTGCTGCTCAATCGTGCAACCGCGTTGTCCGCCCTCGCGCGCTATCCCGAAGCGCTCGAGGCCTTCGACGTAGCGCTCGAATCGGCGATTCAGGCCGGAAACAACACAGTACGGATTGGCGGCCTTGCGGGCCGAGCGAATACGTACGCGCTGATGGGCGATCTGGACCGTGCCGAATCGGAAGTCGCGGTCATCGCACCGGAGGTGGGCAAGAGCATTCCGCCAGACAGCTCGCCGGCCATGACGATCCGGCTGGTGCAGGCGCGCGTCGATGCCGCGCGTGGTCGCTTGTCCGAAGCCGTGACAGGCCTGACGCAGGTCGTCGAGTTCTTCGATGGCCGACATATGGCAGTCGCGCCGCTCGCCCGCGTGCTGATCGTCCGTGGGGACGTGTATCTGAAGCAGGGAAATATGACCGCCGCGATTGCGGATGCAGAGCGTGCACTGAAGGTTTCACGCGCGCTGCAAGGCGACAAGCCGTATTCGAGCCTGACCGGCCAGTCTCTGCTGCTGCTCGCCCGCATCCAGGACAGCCGTGGTCAGCATCTCGCGGCACGAACATTCGCCAACGAGGCAACGCCACAGCTGACTGAAACGCTCGGCGCGGAGCACCCCGATACGCGCCGCGCACAGCAGTACGCCACCGGACCAGAGCAGGGGTAGGCATCCGCCAGTCGAGGATTTCGCGCGCCCGCACGTTGGACTAATGTGGTCGGCACCATCGACTGAGACCGGCAGGATTCAGGTATTACGCGGTGCGCTGTTCGCTAAGACCCAGGCGCTCCATCATCGCTTTGCGGATCAGGTACTTCTGAATCTTGCCGGTGACGGTCATGGGGAAGGCGTCCACGAAGCAGATGCGCGCCGGAACCTTGTAGTGCGCAATCTGGCCGCGGCAGAACGCGAGAACGTCTTCCTCGGTCATGCTCTCGCCGCGACGGGTGCGGACCCAGGCGCAGACCGCCTCACCGAATTTCTCGTCCGGAATGCCGACCACCGCCACATCCTCGATCTTGGGATGGTGAAACAGGAACTCCTCGATCTCGCGCGGATAGATGTTCTCACCGCCGCGAATGATCATGTCCTTCTCGCGACCGACGATGTTGCAGTAACCCTCATCGTCGATCACACCGAGATCGCCCGTATGCATCCAGCCGTCCGCATCGATCGCCTTGGCGGTTTGTTGGGGATCGTCCCAGTAGCCGAGCATCACCGCGTAACCGCGTGAGCACAGCTCTCCCGCTTCCCCGCGTCCGAGCGTGCGTCCCTCAGAATCGATCACCTTCGCTTCCATGTGAGGCTGGATGCGTCCGACCGTCGACACGCGCCGTTCGATGGGATCGTCCGTCGAGCTCTGAAAGCTCACCGGGCTCGTCTCGGTCATGCCGTAGGCGATGGTGACTTCGCGCATTCCCATGCGGTCGACGACCCGTCGCATGATTTCGATCGGGCAGGGGGCGCCCGCCATGATGCCGGCGCGCAGGCTCGAGACGTCGAAGGATTCGAATTCCGGATGCTGTAACTCAGCGATGAACATGGTCGGCACGCCATGCAGCGCCGTACAGCGTTCGGCTTGCACAGCCTTGAGCACCGTGAGTGGATCGAAGCCAGCGCAGGGGTAGACCATCGTGGCGCCGTGCACCACGCAGGCGAGATTCGACAGCACCATGCCGAAGCAATGATAGAGCGGCACTGGAATGCAGAGCCGGTCACCTGCCTTCAGGCCCATGCGCGTGCCAACGAGGAAGGCGTTATTGACGATGTTCCGGTGTGACAGGGTCGCGCCTTTTGGCAGGCCGGTCGTGCCGCTCGTGAACTGGATATTGATCGGTTGTCGGCATGCGGCGCTCGCGGCGACTTCACGCAACAACGTGTGGTCGTCGGCTGCGATGTCCGAGAACTCCAGCCAGCCTGCCCGTCGTTCGCCGCCGATCTTGGCGACGACTTTGAGCTGCGGCACGCGCGGCGCCTGAAGTTGTCCCGGCGCGCTCGTAGCAATCTCTGGCGCGAGTGCCTCGACCATGCCGACGTAGTCGCTCGTCTTGAAGGAGTGCGCGGTGATGAGCGCTTTCACGCCGACCTTGTTGAGGGTGTACTCGAGTTCCGACAGACGATAGGCCGGATTGACGTTGACCTGGATCAGCCGCGCGCGGGCGGTGGCGAACTGCGCCAGCGTCCATTCCGCACAGTTCGGTGCCCAGATGCCCACCCGATCGCCCGGCTCGAGGCCGAGCGCGAGGAGGCCTGCGGCGAGGCGATCGACGCGGCGGCCGAACTCCTCATACGTCCAGCGGATGTTCTGCTCGAGCGAGACGAGTGCTTCGGTCTTCGGCCAGCGCGCGATCGTCTGCTCCAGGACCTCGCCGATCGTGGCCTCAATGAGCGGTGTGTTCGTTTCCCCGACGACGTGACTGCTCGTGTTTTGCATGCGCTCCAGTCGTACTCCGAGTACGATCGACGCGCAACAAGAAGTAATCGCGAGACCGGGGGCACGCATGAGTACGGCTTCGGCACAGGCTCATGGTCTCGAAAGACCGGACACGCGCACCGGCCTCGATCCATGGGTTGAAGCGGAACTGCCGGCGGCTCCAATGCCGCGGGGCTTCGGCTGGCTCGGGGTGGTCGGCCCGGGCGTGATTGTGCTCGGCGTTTCGATCGGGAGCGGAGAGTTCCTACTCGGTCCCGCGGTGTTCGTGAAGTACGGTCTCACGCTCCTGTGGGTGACGCTGGTATCGGTCTTCTTGCAGGCCATCTTGAACACCGAAGTGATGCGCTACGTCGTGGCGACGGGTGAGCCGGTGTTCACGGGCTTCATGCGCACACGGCCTTCCGCGCGCGCCTGGGCCTGGATCTATGCTGGATTTGTCTTTCTGCAGATCGGCTGGCCCGCGTGGGCGGCCACTTCGGCCGGCATCATTTTCTTTCTCATGGCCGGACGTCTTGCGGGGCCCGAAGATAGCACCGCCGTCTACTACATCGGTGTGGCTCTGTTCCTCGTCTGCGTCACGCTGTTGCTGATCGGACGGCGGGTGGGACGCACGCTCGAATTGCTCAACTGGGTGCTGATCGCCGTGATTCTCGGCGGCTTCCTGTTGCTTGGCCTTATTTTCGTTCCCGGGCATACCTGGTTGGCAGCGACGGTCGGGCTGACTGGTTTCGATCTCGAACGTCGGACCTTTGCCTTCATCCCGGAAGGCGTCGACTTCTTCCTCATCGGAGCGTTGGCTGCGTATTCAGGCTGCGGTGGCGTGCTCAACATCGCGCTCGGCAACTGGGCGCGCGACAAGGGGTACGGCATGGGGCAACGCGCCGGATACATTCCGGCCGCGATCGGTGGCGAGCGCATGAATCTCGCGCATCAGGGTTTCAAGTTCGCTACCGACGCCGAGTCGATGAAGCGCTGGCGCGGTTGGTGGCGCATCGTCAGGGCCGATCAATGGGGTGTGTTCTTCGTGGGAGCAATACTGGGCATGGTCCTGCCGGCGCTTCTATATGTGACCTTCATGCCGCACGGCACTGACATTCGTGGCCCCGGGATCAGTGCAGTGCTGGCGCAGACTCTGGGTACGCAAGTCGCCCCGTGGCTTGCCGCCGCGATCGCATTCCTGGGCGCGTGGCTCCTCTTCAAAACTCAGCTGGACATCGTAGATGGGATGACCCGCACCATCACGGACATCCTGTGGAGCGGCAGCCGGCGCGCGCGCGACTGGCGTGGCGGCGATGTCAGAACGGTGTACTACGCCGTCCTGGCTGTGATCGTCGTCTGGGGAATCATCGCGCTCAAACTCGCGCAGCCGATCGTGCTCCTGCAGGTGAGCGCGAATGTTGCGGGTGTCGTGTTCGTCGTCGCATCGTTGCACCTCCTGTACATCAACACGCGACTTCTTCCGCCGGCGCTGCGCCCGCCGATGTGGCGTCGGGTGGCGTTGGTGTGTACGGCGGTGTTCTATGGCTTTTTCGTGGTGCTGTCAGCGCGCAGTTTTATGTGAACGGGGTAACGCGTCGGCCTGCAATCGAGCCATGAGCCGTTCGAAATCGGTCGCGCTGACAGGCTTGGTGAAATGCAGGTCGAATCCCGCTTCGGTTGCTATGCGCTTGTCTTCTTCCTGGCCCCAGCCGGTGAGCGCAACGAGAATCATCCCGCTGCCCCAGCGTTGCTCGCGTATGCGGCGCGCCGCCTCGTAGCCATTCATACGCGGCATGCCAATGTCGAGCACTACTATGTCGGGGCGGAATGCAGCCGCCTCTTCGATTGCCTGAAGGCCGTCGCGAACGGTGCGTACCTCGTTGCCCATCAGGCGCAGCATCATCCCCATACTCTCTACCGCGTCATGGTTGTCATCGGCGACGAGAACGCGATACTTGCCGTGGCCCTGCGAGTCTGGTTTCTCGACTACCGGCGCGTCGCCGCGCGCGGTCAGCACAATCGGCAGCCGCACGGAGAATTCGCTGCCAAGCCCGATGCCCTCGCTGCGTGCCTGGATGCTCCCGCCGTGTAACTCCACGAGTTGCTTTGCCAGCGTGAGGCCGATGCCAAGACCTCCGTGCGAGCGCTCCAGCGAGCCGTCCAGCTGGGTGAACATTTCGAAGACTGAGGGCAGTGCTTCAGCCGGGATGCCGATTCCCTGGTCACGTACAGTCACTACCACAGCTTCTGCACCGTCGGCAGCAGTGGTCAGCCAGATCTTGCCGCCGCGGTCCATGTATTTCGCAGCGTTGTTCAACAGGTTCGACAGCACCTGCGCCAGGCGCACGGGATCCGCGTCCAGGTAGACCGGCCCCGGCATCAGGATGACTTCGAGTTGATGACCGGCAGCCTCGATGAGCGTCTGTGTCGCATCGACCGCATTTCTGATCACGGCGCCGAGCTCGATTCGCTCGCGGCGCAATTCGAGCTTGCCACGCGTGATGCGCCCGACATCGAGCAGATCATCGACCAGCCGCACGAGCTGTCCGAGCTGCCGATCCATGATCTTGCGCGCCTGATCGACGGTCGCTGGGTCGTCACCCTTGAGCCGCATGATATGCAGGGCGTTGCGGATCGGCGCCAGCGGGTTGCGCAACTCGTGCGCCAGGGTCGCCAGGAACTCATCCTTGCGACGATCCGCCTGGCGCAGCGTCTCTTCCATCTCCTTCTGCTCGTGGATATCCGTGGTAGTGCCGAACCAGCTCAGAATTGTTCCGCTGTGGTCCCTGAAGGGAACAGCTCGCGAGACGAACCAGCGATAGGCGCCGTCGTGGCGTCGAAGACGCACTTCGATCTCGAAGTCGCGCCCCTTGCGAAGATGCCACAGCCACGCCTTCGTGCACCGCTCGACATCATCCGGGTGCACTGTCAGCTCGGGCAAGGAGGTTGCCTGCTGCAGGTCTGGAATGCCGCAGAACTCGAGCCAGCGCTTGTTGGCGTACGTAATCGTTCCGTCTGGCGCCGCGGTCCAGACGATGGAAGGAATGGTCTCCGACAGGAAGCGAAAGCGTGACTCACTGACGCGCAGCAGGTCCGTCGCTCGCTTGCGTGCGGAGATATCGCGCGCGACCTTCGAGGCGCCGACGATTCGACCATTCGGGATCGCGGATCGGAGAGATCGTCACCGAGATGTCCAGTCGCTGACCACGCTTGGATACGCGTACTGTCTCCATGTGCTGCAGACGCTCGCCCTTGCGCAGCCTCTCGAGGATCATGCGTTCTTCGTCGTGCCGATCCGGCGGAATGATGATGGTGATCGACTGCCCGACAGCTTCTTCGGGCGAGTAGCCGAAGAGTCGCTCCGCGCCCGCATTCCATGACGTGATGATGCCGTCGAGGGTCTTGCTGACGATCGCGTCGTCGGACGATTGCACGACGGAGGCCAGGAGCGCCTGCGCCTGTACCTGGTCGCGCAATTGATACTGACGCCGTCGGGCCCGAAGTGCTGTCTGCAGCGCACTGACGAGTGTCGTGACGCGCACCGGTCGTTCCAGGACCGTTACGTTCCCGAGCCGCTCCATCGCCCACACTGCGATCGCGGAATCGGCGCCCGCAGCGGACAAGAGCACGATCGGCACGTCGGACCAGGCGGGCTGGTCCTGGAGAATTGCAGCGAATTGTTCCGGGTCCTCGCCCGCCAGGACTTCATCGGTCAGGAGCAATGCGCCGGCGCCCGCATTCCATTCACGCAGCAGGTCATGCAGTCCGTGGCACAGCTTACATAGCAGGCCCGCGTCCGTGAGGATCGTTCGACTGAGTATCGCGTCCGCCCGTGTAGGGGCGAGCACCAACACCCGTTCTGGGTCAGCTGCTTGCACGTCCCGGCGTTACCTCGTCGGGCCGGATGATCTGCGGGCTGCCACCGAGAACCCCTTGGAAATTCCGCAGGGGCTCACCCACTTCTATGCCCCTGTTGAACCGCAGTTCACGAATCGCGCGCTCGTGTTCGCCGGTCCGCTTCTTGATGACGGAAATGGCCTGGCGGATCTCGCCAGCGGCCTCGAAATAGCGCAACAGCAAGACCGTATCGGCCAGGTAACTCGCGTCAACGGGCGTAGATACGGCGCTGCCGATAATACCGTGCTGAGTCATGAGGAACAGCGTCGTCACGTCCTGTTGATTGAGGTAGCTCAACAGCTCGTGCAAATGCAGCTCCAGATATTGCTCGCTGGGCATGGCATTGAGATAGCCGTTGAGACTATCGATGACGATGATGCGGCTCTTGTCGTTGTCCGCCGCATCGCGGACGGCGTGGGCGAACTCGCCGGGCGACAGCTCGGCAGGATCCAACTGTCGCAGATTCACCTGGCCCGCTTCGACGAGCGGCGCGAAATCCATCCCCAATCCCGCGGACCGCTCCATGAACGTCGCGACGGACTCGTCGAACATGAACAGCGACGAATGCTCGCCGCGCCTCGCCGCCGCCCACACGAACTGAGCTGCCAGCGTGGATTTTCCCGTTCCCGCGGCGCCGAGGATCAGTGTTCCGGTGCCTCGTGTCAGGCCGCCTCCAAGCAACGAATCGAGCGATTTGAGGCCGCTTGTTATCGACTCCCGCTTGCCCTGGGTTCGATGCTCGGCTGCGACCAGCCGCGGAAACACGACAATTCCACCCCGGCGGATGACGAAGTCGTGAAAGCCTTCGCGAAAGGTGGTGCCCCGCATCTTGTCCACGTGCAGGCGTCGGCGCATCGTTCCGTACGCCGGCAGCTCGCGTTCCATGCTGATGACACCGTGGGCGAGGCTATGCAGGTGCGCATCGCTCACTTCGCCCATGCGATCGTCAGTGAACAACACCGTGGCCTGCAGCTGCGAGAAGTAGTGTTTCAGGGCGAGGATCTGCCTGCGGTAACGCAGCGGATTTCCGGCCAGCAGGCGCAGCTCCGATACCGAATCGACCACCACTCGTTTCGGACGGACGCGCTCCCCTTCGGCAAACACGGTCTTGATGGTTTCACCCAGTTCTACCTCGGAGGGGTGGTACATCCGGTAATGGGCATCGGGGCTGAGACTCTCCTGTGAGGGGATCAGCTGCACGAATTTCAGCTCTCCAAGTGTCCAGCCGTGAGAGGAGGCCGTAGCGCGCAGCTCCTGCTCGCTCTCCGAAAGCGTCACGAACATGCAAGGCTCGCCACGCTGAATTCCAGCGAGCAGGAACTGAGTTGCAAGCGTCGTCTTGCCCGAGCCTGGACTACCTTCGAGGAGGTAGGCGCGATTCGGCATCAAGCCGCCCCGTAGCACGTCGTCGAGCCCGTCCACACCGGACGAGATCAGTGTCGCGCTTCGTTCAGCGTCGCTGGTCACGTTGTTCTCTCGTGTCGACTGTCCATGCTGGGCATTGCGTGCGGAACTCGGTCGAGTTCCAGAGAAGACGCATTTTGAACCTGCGCGTCTATGCCGTCACCAGCGAAATCACCGCAGCGCTCTTGTAGAAAATTCAAGAATCATGAGCTCGGGCAAGGTTGAATTCGACGCCGACGGCATCGAAGCGAGCTCGCCGCTAGTCTTCGAAAGGCTCTACGGTAACGTGCCGGCCGCACATCAGCGCATCGGCGACGAGCTGAAACGGCGCCAGGTCAACATCGATGCGACGGGCACGCACCAGCGTTGCGAAGTGGGCGTAGAGGAGCGGGTATTCGTGGCTGTCCGGAGTGGCGACTGCCTGGCCGTTGATTCGCATGACACTGCCGCCCATCGCGAGCGACAGGCGCCCATCATTCGTATCGATCTCGATGTCCCAGCTTTGCGGGCCGGTCTGGCGGAAATCCAGCTCCATGCGGATCGGCGTGCGACGTGAGTCGGCGAGCAGCAAGCGCGCAGCGATCGGCGTTTCGCAGTTGGAGGGATACGACAACTCTGCTTCGAGCAGCAGCAGGCGGCCGGGAATGATGCGAGTCAGGATCGACAACGCATTGATGCCGGGATCGAAGACGCCGAGCCCGCCGCCCTTCCAGATCCAATGCTGGCCCGGATGCCATACGCGCACATCCTCTTTCCACACCACCGAAACGCTCGAGATCTTGCGCGTAGCGAGCCACGCACGCGCGGGCTCAACCGCAGGCGCGCAGCGCGAGTGCCATGAAGCGAAGAGCGCCACGCCTTTCTGTTCGGCGAGATCGACCAATGCCTGCACTTCGCTGATCGTTGCGCCCGGCGGTTTCTCCAGCAGCACGTGGCAACCCTGCTCGAGAGCACGACGCGCGAGCTCGTAGCGCACCTGTGGCGTCGTGCAGAGCGCTATGGCCGATACATCGGGCACAGCCTGGAGCAGAGCTTCGATGTTCTTGAAGCACGGCACGCCCTCGAGCGTGCTGTGCGGGCTGGCTACAGCGACGAGTTCGAATGCGTCGCTCGCAGCGATGGACGGGATGTGCTGATCGCGCGCAATCTTGCCGAGGCCGACAATGGCCGTCTTGATCCTGTTCATCCGCTGCTCTGGAAGGCCGGGCTGGTGTCTATCTATAAGAGTGAGTGCCCCGCGGGACGCTCTGGGCGGAATGATATGAACCTCGCTCATCGCCGCGAAGCGATGACGAGGCGGCGGCGACGCTGCTGGCAAACCTGGATGGCAAGGCGCGAGCGGAGCCACGGTTTTTAAGCTTTACGACCGGACGGCGCAAGAAGTTCTGGAACAAGAACTGCATTGCGCTCGGGCTGGCGAGTGGTTTCATGGAACCGCTCGAGTCCACCAGCATTCATCTGATCCAGAAGGGGCTCACACACCTGCTCAACCTGTTTCCAGATCGCAACTTCTCGCCGATCCTCATCGAGGAATACAACCGCCAGGCCATCACCGAGTACGAGCGCATTCGCGATTTCATCATCCTGCACTACAAGGCGACCACGCGTGAGGACACGCCGCTGTGGCGATACTGCGGCCGCATGCCGATACCCGACACCCTCGCGTACCGGATCAACCAATTCCGCAACAGCGGGCGCATAGTGCGATACGGTGCGGAACTGTTCGTAGCACCCAGCTGGCTCGCTGTACTCATGGGGCAGGACATCTGGCCGGAGCGTTACGATCCTCTGGTCGATCAACAGGACCTCGAAGATCTGCGTAAGAACTTGCACGAAATGCGCGCCGTGATCAGCCAAACGGCTGAAGCGGCGCCGAAACATGCGGATTACATTGCGCGCCACTGTCGCGCGATACCACCCGCGTGAGCGTGACGTAGATGCCTGACAATCGTATTCGCAGCATCGCGATCGTCGGTGGCGGCACCGCCGGCTGGATGGCTGCGGCGCTCATCGCCCGTGTACTGAAGAACGGGGATTGCGCCATCACGGTGATCGAGTCTCCCGAGATCGGCACGATCGGTGTGGGCGAGGCGACGATTCCGCCCATTCGCTCGTTCAATCAGCTCCTGGGTATCGATGAGAATGATTTCATCCGCAAGACGCAGGCGACGTTCAAGCTCGGGATTGAGTTTCGCGATTGGGGTCGAGTCGGGCACACCTATCTTCATCCGTTCGGCAAGTACGGTGTCACTATCGAACAGGTCGCCTTCCATCATCACTGGTTGCGGCTGCGTGAGCTCGGAGATGACACGCCGCTGCGGGAATACTCGTTGTCCGGCACCGCCGCGTACCTCGGCAAGTTCATGCGTCCGGTCGAGGACCCGCGGCTGATTCTCTCCAGTCTTTCATACGCCTTTCATTTTGATGCGGGTTTGTACGCGGTGTATTTGCGCGAGTACGCGCAGGCGCGCGGCGTGAAGCGCCTCGAGAGGAAGGTGACGAACGTGGAGCTGCGCGCTGAGGATGGGTTCATCCGCGCGCTGCAGCTCGATGATGGAACCCGCGTCGAAGCAGATCTCTTTATCGACTGCTCCGGGTTCAGAGGGCTTCTGATCGAGCAGGCGCTCAAGACCGGGTATGAGGACTGGACGCACTGGCTGCCGTGCGATCGGGCGGTCGCGGTGCCGTGTGAGAGTGCAGGGGAGCTGACTCCCTACACCCGCTCGACCGCGCGCAGTGCGGGCTGGCAGTGGCGCATTCCGTTGCAGCATCGCATCGGCAATGGGTATGTGTACTGCAGTCGCTTCATCAGCGATGACGAGGCGGCGGCGACGCTGCTGGCAAACCTGGATGGCAAGGCGCGAGCCGAGCCGCGGTTCTTGAGCTTCACGACCGGACGGCGCAAGAAGTTCTGGAACAAGAACTGCATTGCGCTCGGGCTGGCGAGTGGTTTCATGGAGCCGCTCGAGTCCACCAGTATTCATCTCATCCAGAGTGGCGTTACCCAGCTCGCCGCGATTTTTCCCGATCGTACGTTCGATCCCGCCGATGCCGAGGAGTACAACCGGCTGCAGATAGACGAATACGAGCACATCCGCGACTTCATCACGCTTCACTATTTCGCGACTGAACGTGAGGACCAACCGCTCTGGGCGTATTGCCGAAACATGTCGATACCCGACTCGCTGGCGTACCGCATTCAGCTCTTCCGCAGCAGCGGTCGGGTAGCGTTCTATGACAAGGAGCTGTTCGTCGAGCCCAACTGGCTGTCGATCTTCATCGGCCAGCAGATCTGGCCACAACGCTTTGATCCACTCGCATACCTGATGCCGGAGGAAGAAACGAAACGTCAGTTGTTGCGACTGAAGGCGTTGATCCGCCAGACTGCGGAAGCGATGCCGACGCACGCCGGATTCATCGCCGAACACTGCCGTGCCAATAACCCCTTCATGCGATGACGAACACGTCATTCACCGGCTTGAATGTCGCGCCTCCTCGGCACGCTGATCGTCAGACCTTGTAGGTCGACAGCAAGAGACTCGTTTCTGTGTTCGAGATGCCTTCGAGCATGCGGATTTGTGCGAGAACGCGATCGAAGGCTTCGAGACTTTCGGTGTGCAGCTCTGCGACGATGTCCCACCGACCGTTGGTACTGTGCAGTGAGCTCACTGCCGGTTCACCCCGCAGTGCCTTGAGAACTGCCTCAGCCCGGTTGCCCTCGACGGCAATGGTCATCAGGGCACGGATGCGGTGCTCCTCGGTGTGCGGACGCAGTCGCACGGTGTAACCGGTGATCGTCCCTTCGGACTCGAGTCGGCGCAGTCGGTTCTGAACCGTCCCGCGCGAGACCTTCAGCGCCTTCGCCAACGAGGCAATAGAGGTTCGGGCGTTGTGACGCAGGAGGCCCAGCAGCTGTCGATCGGTATCGTCCATGGTGGCTCCGGCGTTAAGCAGGCCACCATTCTAATCAAAACGTCAGTATCGGCTGCCATATTGATCGCTAACTGGCTCAGTTTGACCAGTTTTCTGTCTTTTAATTGGCCCACGAGCCCGAGGACACTGACGGCCATCAGGCGTAGTCATCGGCTGCGCCCTCATACCTACATTAAGAGAGCGAGGCCGCCATGGTCGATTACATCGGGATCGAGCGGGTGCGGGAGCTGGTTGCTCGCGTCGGGACCGGGCGCTTCATCGCAGGACTGGCCACTGAGATTGAGTCCGACTATCGGCGCTGGCGTGAATTCGAAAAATCGCCGCGGCACGCGTCGCATTCGCCCGTCGGCGTGATCGAGCTCATGCCCACGAGCGACGGACGCCAGTACTCATTCAAGTACGTCAACGGCCACCCCAAGAACACCGCGGCAGGACTGCTCACGGTCACGGCCTTCGGCGTGTTGGCCGATGTCGATACTGGTTATCCGTTGTTGCTGTCGGAACTGACGTTCAGCACGGCACTGCGCACCGCGGCCACGTCGGCCCTTGCCGCGCGCTGGATGGCCAGGCCGTCGAGCGCCGTGATGGCCTTGATCGGCAATGGCGCGCAGAGTGAATTTCAGGCGATTGCCTTTCATCACATGCTCGGTATTCGTGAACTGCGTCTGCACGACACGGATCCTCGCGCAACCACCAAGCTCGAACGCAACCTGGCGGCTTTGCAGCTCGGTGGACTTCGCGTCGTGCGTTGCGCGAGTGCCGCCGAGGCCGCGCGCGGTTCTGACATCGTCACGACGGTCACCGCCGACAAGTGCAATGCCATCATCCTGACGCCCGCCATGATCGAGCCGGGCATGCATCTGAACGCGATCGGAGGAGACTGCCCGGGCAAGACCGAGCTTCACGCCGATATCCTGCGCAGGCGAGATGCACGTGTCGTGGTTGAGTACGAACCACAGTCCCGGGTCGAGGGCGAGATCCAGCAACTCGACGCGTCATTCCCGGTCATCGAGTTCAGCGATGTGGTATCGGGCAAGACGGCGGGCCGGACGAACGAGCGTGAGGTGACTATTTTCGATTCGGTGGGATTTGCCCTGGAGGACTTCTCCACATTGAGATACCTGCATCGCATGCACATGGAACAGCGCGGCGCACAGCACCGGATCGACCTCGTTCCGCATCTCGATGATCCGAAGAATCTGTTTGCGGCGCTCGTCGGCACATCCGGGCAAGCGCAGCGCCCGCTGACCCAGCGATCCGTGCGCGAGGGAATGAACGCATGATCTCATCGACACCACGCACCGCGAGCCTCATCGGCGCGCCGACCGACATCGGAGCGAGCGATCGCGGAGCTTCGATGGGCCCTGAGGCGTTACGCGTGGCCGGCCTCCAGAGGGCGCTCGCAAATCGCGGATTGATCGTAAATGACCGGGGAAATCTCCAGGGACCAGCCAACCCCTGGCAGTCGCCGGTCGACGGCTATCGGCATCTTGCCGAGGTCGTCGAGTGGAACCGGCAGGTGCACGAAGCCGTGCACGCCGAACTCAATAATGAGTGCCTGCCCATCCTGCTCGGAGGCGACCACAGCCTGAGTATCGGCTCGATCAGTGCCGTAGCTCGCTACTGTCGCGACCAGGGTAAGACGCTGCGGGTGCTGTGGTTCGACGCGCACGCTGATTTCAATACTCGTGAGCTGTCTCCAAGTGGCAACCTGCATGGCATGCCGGTCGCGTGTCTGTGCGGGTTTGGTCCTCGTGAACTGATAGAGATCGGTGGACGGGTACCCGCGATCAGTCCGAGGTGGATCCGGCAGATTGGGATCCGCAGCGTCGACGCCGGCGAGAAGCGTTTCGTGCACGAGCAGGGACTGGAAGTGTTCGACATGCGCTACATCGACGAAATGGGCGTCCGCCACACGATGGAACTTGCCTTGTCCGGCATCGACGCGAATACGCACCTGCATGTCAGCTTCGACGTCGACTATCTGGATCCCGACATCGCCCCGGGCGTAGGTACCACAGTCCCCGGCGGACCCTCGTACCGGGAAGCTCAGCTCTGCATGGAGATGATCGCCGATACCGGCCGCCTGGCATCACTCGACGTCGTCGAACTCAACCCGGCCCTTGATATGCGCAACAAGACGGCGGCGCTCGCAGTGGACCTGATCGAATCGCTGTTCGGTAAGAGCACGCTGATGCGCCAGCCTGCCGAAGCACGTCGGCTGGTGCGCGCCGTAGAGAAACGCGCCGGTCAGTAACGTCTAGTCAATCAACGCACGCGACGTCCACGATCCGACCGTCGCGCGTCGGATGGTCAGCTGCCGTTCCGATCGTGTACCGGGCTGAGGTCAGCGGTAGAAGAAAAACGTGTTCGCAGTCAAGCGCCCGCTGCGGGGATCGTTGTCGAACGCAAAATCCTGCGCAATGTTCGCGCTGTGCAATGAGATGCTGCGATAGATCAGCACGCGATTTGGCGCCGCCTCGAAACTTGCGATGCGCTCAAACAAGGGCGTATCGCCGTTGACATACTCGAATGGCGGCTCACCTTGCGCGGTCAGCTCAGCATTGATCGCTTTCGTGTAGTTGGCGAGGCGATGCGGCCGGATGGTCTCGAAGCCTGTCGACCGATGGCGATAGAACGAGGTGCCACCAAGTCGCCCCGGACAAAGGTAGTGGAGCACAGCGATCTGTCGATCGTCCGTGTTGTCGAAATGCGGGAGCCGCTGCAGGACCTGCAATTTGCTCTGCGGCGTCGTTACCAGCGAAAACGTAGCGAGTTCTTTCACCACGCGGCTGGCACCCAGGTCGAACGCTGCGCCGATCAGGTCGCCAAGGAAGGCGCGCACGGCAAAGGTGTAGATCTGTGGAATCGGCGCACGCACGCCGGGATAGAACGCGTCCGTAACAGATTCGAATGCAGAATGCGTCGCGGCGTAGTCGATCAGCACCTCGGGATCGCTCAGGAAATTGTCGACAACGAGCACGGGCGAGTGCTCGTTACCCACATGCGCGATCGAGTGCTTGAGCGCGCCGTGCAGCCTCAGCTTGCCGTCAAGGCCGCTCATCGACCTCCTTGTCTAGCGCTCGCGGTGCAGGCTCGAGAGACTCGCTTCCCGCGCGGCTCCTGCAGCTTCGGCGTAGCGGCGGTCGGTGATGTCCCGATTGACCTCGAGGACCAGCCACTTCCCGCTTCGCTGCGACATGAGTGAAAGTCGAGCTTCGACCTCCACGATCCGGCCGTCGCGGGTCGTATGGCGCAGCTCTCCGATCCAAACTCCATAGCGGGCAAGCATCGACTCGAGGTCTTTGACGGGCTTTCGTGTGACTGTTCGCAGCAGGTCGTGCGTAACCTTGCCGCGAGCCTCTTCGCGACTGTATCCGTAGAGTTGTTCAGCCGCATGGTTCCAATAGAGAATCCCGGCGCCCTCCATCTCCCAGATGATGATCGCATCGTGGGTGTGTTCGAGAAGCTCGGAGTGCCACCACGGGGCTTCCGTCGTCGGAGCTGCGCCCTGCATGCCGATCGCGACTCCGGCCGAAGGGCTACTGGCCGCCACGGCGTCGTTTGCCGCTGCCGGCTGCCCCCGGTTGGCGACCACCGCCATATGACGCGTCACAATGTCCACCTGCGTTTGCAGGTAGCCCCTTCCGAATGAGGCAAGGGGCCCAACAGCCGCGGCGGCGAGTGACAGACCGCGCCCTCCAACTGCGGCATGCGCGCGGAAAAGTGCGGAGGCTGCAAGCCGTAGCGCGAGCGAAGTGTGCTTGTGGGGACGAAAAGAGCGTGCATCACGCAAGCGCCGGATCTGAATCGCGATCAGCGCGCTTCCGGGGTCGATACTACCTGCCACGACCGCGACCGCAGTCGCCTACCGCAATTGGCGGCCGACCCGCACGCGAGGTGCGAAACCAGACTGTTTCATCGTCAAGCGTCAATCGCGTGACGTAAGTGTCCGAGACGATTTCGCTCACGGTGCCTTCGACGATCTGCAGCAGCACCGCTGGGGTGTCCATTTCCAGATTGTCCTCCGAGAGAGCGGCTGGCCGAGTATCGGGCGCAGCTCCCAAGTCTATCAACGTGTTCAGGGTAGTGCGTCGTCGGCTGGCTGTGCCCGTTTGGCGACATAACGTACTATCCGCACAAACCAGTCGCTGGCATCCACGGTAAGGCTCAGCGCCACAAACGGGCAGACATTACCGGGGTTGCCCGAGGACGAGAATATGAACCTTATATACCGGCAATTTCTGGTTTTGATGACCATGATCGGCATCGCTGCGATTCCGGCGGTGGCCGATCCGGCACCCGCGAGATATTCCATAGCCGAAATCAAGGGCCTGCCTGGCGACGATGTCAGCATGGCAGCAAAGGGATTAAATAATCGTGGGCAGGTCGTGGGCTTTAGCCAATCTGACACGGCCGTACACGCGTTCCTATGGCAAGACGACACCACGATGGATTTATTGCCCGGTGTGGGCGCATTCAACGTAGCGTGGGCGATCAACGACCGGGGGATGATCGCGATCAGCTCGGACCAGCTTGGCCTTTTCGTATGGAGGGATGGCGCTAGCCTTTTCAGGCTGAGGCCGCTAGGCACGGACCCGATCCCGACGCGCATCAATGAGCGCGGAGACGTAATAGGCTACACAGTCATTTCCATCGGCCAAGGGACGTGCACGCGGCCGGTGATCTGGCAGAGGGGCATTCCTCGCCGACTGCTTGCGTTGTCCGGATGCGACACGTTCGGATTCCCGCAAGACATCAATGACCGTGGCCAGGTCGTCGGCTATTGGGTGGATGAGGTTCGGACGCACTCATTCATGTGGCAGAACGGCCGAGCTCACGAGATCAAGGGACTCGAGCTGCCAATCCAGATCAACGATTGCGGGTGGGTGGTTGGTGCCGAGCATGAGGGCAGTGCGAATGGGAATGTCCTGTGGCGCAACGGCCGAATCAAGCGATTCGACGCGTGGGGATTCAACCCAGTGGATCTCAATAACGCTGGAGATCTTGTCGGCGTTGGCCCCATAGGCGCCGCCGTTTTTACGCACGGGACGCGATTGGATCTGAATCAGTTGATCGATCGCAGAGACCCCGACATCGCAGGCGTGCACCTCTCGCTTGCATGGGAAATTAATGACCGCGGGCAGATTCTGGCGAACGGCCAGGGCGAAGCGGAACGGTTTTTCTTGCTGACTCCAAAGAAGCACCACCAGCACCAAAAGCACGATCGCGCCTGCGGGAGCCACTAGCGGCAGCACGTGTCCTTAATAGTCGCGCCCGTAGCTCAGTTGGATAGAGCATCAGGCTTCGAACCTGAGGGTCGGGAGTTCGAATCTCTCCGGGCGCGCCAATCTATCACATGCAGTTGCACGTCCCATGTGCACGGCACTGGGGGGTGGCCGGTAACCAAGTAATCACAAAGCTCAATCGCCAAAATCGATTGCGACTTGAGACAGAATGTCGAGTTGCTTGAGCGCTACACGTGACGCGCCCCACAAGGGGGCGCCCCGTTTGTTGAATTGCGTGGCTGCGATCGAATAGGCGCTAAGCATACACGCCCAGTCAGTCCCCCTTAGTTGCCTACGTAGTCATCCGCCCGCCGCTACGGGGCTCCATGCATTCGCAAGGTGTCGCTGTGCAGGTACTGTCGCGGGCGCACGAAGGGCAATCCTACTCAAATGCGAATCCATCGTTCCTCTGCACATCCGTAGGTGCTCAACATGGCTGTCCCTGATTTCCAGAGCTTGATGCTGCCGATGCTGAGGCTGGCCGGTGACGGTCAGCAACACGGTCTTTCCGAAGCGGTCGAGTGGCTGGCTCACGAGTTTCAGCTGTCCGATGACGACAGATCGCAACGTCTCGAAAGCGGGCAGACGTGGCTGCACAACCGGGTGGGCTGGACAACTTTATATCTCAAGAAGGCTGGCCTGCTCCGAGCCAATAGCCCGGGGCGCTACCAGCTGACAGAACGCGGTCGTGAGGTGCTCGCTAGCAAGCCCGCAACCATTGATGTTGCTTTCCTCGAGAGTCGGTTCCCAGAAATGTCGGAGTTCCGCAAGGCCCGTTCGAGGCATTACTACGTCAACACGTAGGCCCCTAGAATGACAACGATGAATCCCTGCTGCAGTCGGAGCGCGGTCCAAAGCGGGCTGATTGTCGTGCTGCTCGTTTGCATGGCTTGGCTGCCACGCACCGCGAACTCCGAAGAGATTCTGGATACAGAAAGCAAGGAAGTAGCTTTCTGCACGGGCGTGCTGAGTTACGCAATCAATTGGGGAGTTCGAATCTCTCCGGGCGCGCCAGGTTTCGGCGGCGCCGCTGGTGCCGCCGAACCCGGTCAATAGGCAGCGCCTAGTTCAACGCGCTCCGAATCCTGTCGATGGCGCCCTGTTCCTCGGCGCTCACCGGCGTTCCGCCTATACCCAGGAAGCCACCTTCCTTCGCGGCCTCCGCCGTGCTCTGCGCGACCTTCATCACGAGCTCGCGAAATCCCGCAGCTTCCGGCGCGCCCTTTTCCGACACGACGATATACGCGTCATGAATTTCGGCGAGCAATCGATCCGAATCAGGTTTTTCTTTTCTCAGAAACTCAAAGTCCTCCTTTTCCATGCCGCCGCCAAATGCACTAGCGACGAGCGAAGTGGGTGAAGCTCCTTTTCCGGCAAGCGTTATCGCCTCGCTCGCCGCCGAGAACTCCTTTGTGAGCCCGATCGGTCCGGAGGGAGATGCGGAGGCGACCACGTACATCGCTGCGACTGGGGCGCGGCGCACCTTGTCCCATTCTGCGTCTGCAAAGCTGCGTCGCAGCGCCTCCGAGCGTTCGCCTGCCTCGAGTGTCGACCTGACTGCCTTTGCGGTCTCGAAGTTGGCCGGATCATTGAGGTAGTCGCTCGACTCCTTCTGCAGTTGGTCGCTCAGTGCAGTCGTGGACAGTTTCTGATCGCGCACGAATTTGCCGATGATTCCACCCACTACGGGGACGGCCAGGTTGAGCAGCGGCCGTACGTCGAACCCAAGCCGCTGAGACAGCGAGGTGCCAATGGCGTTGGTACCACTTCCGAGCAGTGTGGTTGTCAGACCGCGTTGCCCGCCAAGTGCACCGCCCAGAAGGCTCCTGAGGAAATCGGGCGCATCCGTGGGGAGCTTCTCCATCAGGCTGTTCGCCCCGTCGGGCGTACTTGCGCGGCGCGCAAAACCGCCGAGAACAACCGGGCCTACGAGACTTGCGCCCTTTTGGAGTACTGCGGGATCGATTCCGAACGAGTTCGCGAGCCGCGAACTCACATCCGGGGTGAGCATGGAGCTGAATGAATCCAGGATACTGGTCATGGTGGGACTCCTTGTCGTCGTTTTGACGACTCCCTGAGAGTGTTCACGGCGAAAGCCACGGCACGAGCGCTTGCAGGGCCCGCGGTTTGGTCAAGGGTGGTAGGTCGGCTACGCGCTTCTTGCACACCGCCGTCGCACCCGAGGATACGCCTAACGCAGGTGAGACAACTACCTCAGAACCGTTTGAAGCGCTTGCCTGTTTGGCGCGCGACTTCTCCATTCACGCCTCAGCGCGCCCACGGTCCGCTTCAAAGTACGGTATTGCGCGCCATTAGATCATGCGGCGTCGCACACTCGCTTGTGTCACCTGGTTGACAGAGCGAACGACAGCCCTTTGGGCATCATGCGCCACGCGTGGACGGTTCCACGCAAACGAACTACGGGAGATTCCAATGCACGCAGATCCACGTTTGCTCGATTGGGCAACAGTTATCGCAGTGGGCGGCCCGACCTGGCTGGAGATCGTCGCCTCGCACGCTCACCTGCTCTCCGCGACCGAAGACCGTAACGACACCCGCTTCACGAGCACAACACAAGCACCCGAGCCATCGGCGCTGTAATTCTTTTAGGTTGACGAGAGGCTGCGTAGGCGTAATCCCACGCATGGGCTCGGCGCCAGACGATAGCGACCAATTCAGTCTGGCTGGCACGATGCTTGCGCATGCGCCCCACGAAACCGCGCTCCTGGTTCTCGCGCTTCGCGAAAAGGACGGCGAGATTCTCCGGCCAACCTGCAGCGTTCCTGCTGGCGATGGGAATCGTGATCGTCTGGATCGTGACGGGCCCGATGTTTCATTTCAGCGATACGTGGCAACTAATCATCAACACCGGCACGACCATCGTCACCTTCCTCATGGTGTTCCTGATCCAGGCTACGCAAAACCGCGATTCTGAGGCGATCCAGGTCAAGCTTGATGAACTGATCCGTTCCATCGAGGGTGCACACTTGGCGCTTCTTGACCTCGAGGAGCTCGAAGAACACGAGCTCAACCAGATCCATGCGAGTTATCAGAAGCTGGCGCAGCGCGCGCGCAACGATCTCCGTAAAGGCAAAGCCGACACGGGTGTGCGCGAGGTCGGATCGACACGATGAGCCCGAAGGCAAGCGCGGGGGGGTGCGCCCTCAGATGAGCACATAAAAATTTTACTGTTATAGCGTGCATCACTTAGTACTCAATATCTCGTTTTATAACATTCCGAACCATCGAAGTTAAGCCAAGCTCCAGAAGCACGAACGAGCCAGCGGAAGGAATTCGCGGCGATGATTGAAATCATTCGGCTGCTAACGACAACTCAAGAAGCTCGCTGACTCCAAGAGCGTGAAGCCCCGAGCCCAAGCGTGCGCAGAAAGCGAAGAAGAAAATGCTGATAATAGCTTTCCAATTCATCAATCATCCCCTCTTCATTCCTCCGCATGCGTGCAAGCTTGCTCGGAGTTGCGAGTGAGACATGACGACCCGGCGTGAAAAAGTGACGATCGGGGAGGTGTCAGTCATGCGAGTACATCAAGTCATGACCGAGAAGGTGAGCTTCGTCGATCCCAACATGCGGATCCCCGAAATCGCACGCCGGATGCGCGACGAGGATATTGGTTCGTTGCCGGTCGCAGAGGATGAGCGGCTGGTCGGTATCGTCACGGACCGCGACATCGTTGTGCGTGCCGTCGCCGAGGGCGAGGACGCGCGCGAAACGACCGCGCGACAGATCATGTCGCCAAAGATTCTCTATTGCTTCGAAGACGACAGCATCGAGGACGCATTGAGGAACATGGGCGACAACCAGGTGCGGCGCCTGCCGGTGATCAGCCGCGACAAGCGTCTCGTCGGCGTGGTGTCGCTCGGCGATCTGAGCAAGGCCGCGCAAGACGAGGCGGGCGACGCGCTGAAGGACATCTCGCAGTCCCCCGCCAATCCCTGAGGGCCCACTCATGGGCAGCTGGAGGCGGATGAAAGCTACTACTGCTGTGCGCATTGCGCGCGCCACAGTGGCTAGCAGGGACTGAAGGTGAATACCTGAAGTCGCTGTAGGCAGGCGATCAGTCACCGCAGAAGTTCATTGACGGCGCGATGTGATCGCAGGAGCTGACTGCAGTCACCGCAGAAGTTCATCGACGGCACGGTGTGCTTCGTCGATCGCCACGTGCGCGTACGCATCCCCGCCCGCATCCGAGTTCGCGATTGCGATGTTGCCGAAGGGTCGATGGGCGATCTCGGTCTGTGAGGGCTCCAGATCCTTGTCGTAGAGACTGTTGCTGTTCGCCGCGTAGCCGTGACCCCACCGATACACGCTGATTGCAGTGATGTCCCGTTGCGCATTGAAACCGGAATGACCAAGGATGCGGGTCAGCTCGTCGATGAGACGTTTTTCGAACTCCTGGTAAGAAGTCGCGTAAAGAATTGCACGCCCGCTGCGCCACGCAGCGCTCTGGTTAGCGCCGGTGAGGCCAGGTGTCGGTACGTGCACGAGATGCAATCCGATCGGTTCGCGCGGCGTGCGGGCGAAGCGATACTCACCGAGGCTCACCGGATAGTCGAGCTTGATGCGTGAATAGAATCCCATGGGGTTGGTTACTTCGTGCACGCCCGCTTTCACCCACGGTTCCCAGTTGCGGACCGCGACCTTCACATAGACGAGGGGGGCCTTGACCGCTGCGCTGAGTGCCTCGCGCTGTGGCTGGCGTAACTCGGCGGCCAGGTACGGCAGCATCATGTTGTACGCCGCAAACACGACTTGCGGTGCTTGCACGCGCTTCAGATCGTTGCCGCGTACGTAGCCCACAGCGACGCGCTTGCCGGGCACATTAGCCAGCGCCACAACCGTGCTGTTGAGGCGCAAGCGCGTCTTCGCGCCCGACGTGTCAAGTCGCGAATAGTCGAAGGGCGCCATGACGATGTCCTCCATCGTCGCGCCAGGCGCCACTCCGGGGATCAGACGCCGCACCAGCAGGCGCGCGATCGAAGCGTTGCCGTCCGGAAAGTGGTAGATGTACGGCTCGTTCATTTCCGCTTCGGCTTCCGGATCTTTCGGCAAGGCGACGCCCTGAAATCCCGGATAACCGGTACCTTTCGCCCAGAGCGCAGGTATGCCATCGATGCCAATGCCAAAAAAATCGTGCGACCGCTTCTGGAATACATTCGCGGTAGTGTCATCCAGCGCCCAGTATTTCTTGATGAAGTCGCGGTAGCTGGTTGTCGCCAGGAGCTCCTGCTTCTGCGTCATGGATCTGCCCGGCAGGACGTCGCGCGACTCGGTGTACAACGCGATGAGTTTGCGCCGCGCTTGCTCCGCCAGCGGGAAATCGCCGATGAACGCCGCCGCGGATCGTGCATTGAGTCGGCCGGGCGGTATGTCGTCATCCACCACGCGGGTCGGATCGCCGCTGACCAGCTTGTCCACGCCGAAAGCTTCCTTCACGAACAGGACCCCGCGCGACAAACCGAGACCCGGATACAGCGTGCGGTCGAACGCCTGCGCGAATTTCTCGACCTTGATGCCGAGATCTTTGAGCAGGCCCATCGCCTGCTCACTCCACTGAGCCTGTGGCGACTGGATGGCTTCACTTCCGCCGTAGCCGAGCAGCAGTTGCCCGTCGACCTTCATCTCGCAGCGGCATGCGTGACCGCCGAAGTCGTCGTGGTTGTCCAGGATCAGGATGCGGGCATCGGGTCGACGTTTGCGATAAAAATGCGCGGCGGCGAGGCCGCTGATTCCCGCACCGACGATCACGAGGTCTACCGTCTCATCGATGGGCAATGCGTCGATGGAGAACTTCCGGCCATCGCGCACCTGGTGGGCTACGAGGAATGACGCATCAGTGCTCCCGCGCATTCCGGTCAAGCTGGGCGGATAGCTGGCTGCAGCCGCGGACTGCGCCCGCAAGAGCTCGATCGGAGTGAGGCCGGCGCCGACTGCCAGGGCGACACCATTGAGAAAGTCGCGGCGTGTGATCCGGTCGCGCATGACTCCCCACCGAGCGCAATGACCGGATCACAGTCTCCTCGCGCGACCAACGCCACGCAATCGGAACGCCTCGCATCTGAGCAGTGGCTACGCGGCCGGGAACGTCGCCTCGATCGTATCGCCACCTGCGACCTGGCATTCGCCGGCGCCGCCGCCGGCCATGCCGCTGGAGGGGCGCATCAGGTGAAACCGGCAACGCATGTGCTTGCCGTCCGCACCATCGAGGTTCGCGACGACCTTGCCCGAATAACGAACCTCGAATGCAGGGGACGAATAGCCGCCCCAGTAGGGCCAGTCGTACCAGCCGCGATGCCAGCCCAGCCACAAGGGAGCAAGCGTTTCGCCGCGCGTTTCGCTCGTGATCTGGAAGAACGGCCCGCTGTAGATCCTGTCGTTGGCGAGCGTGGCGGTCATGGTGCCGGAAACCGCGTCCTTGCTGGTCCAGTTGAAGGCGACCGAGTGGTCTGTCTGACCGATCCGCCCAAAGCCGGTGCCCATCGTCGTGCAGGCGGCGAGGGCGGCGATGCTCAGACCGAGCAGCAGTCCGCTGTGCAGTTGCTGATTCATGTCACTCTCCTTAACACCACGTCGCGGACTGGCAGCGAGGCCGATCAGCCTCACTCGTCTCCTTGGATCGCCTTGCGTGCTGCAAGTTGAGCGCATGCAGGTGAAGTTCGGTTAACCGTGGATCGAGGTGTCTTCACGGCGGGCAGCCCGGCCGCCGGGCTGGACTGCGATGCCTCAGCATGTGAGCATCCGCCAATGCCGAAAGAGAGGTCGGCACTCCCCGAGCTTAAAGTGAGCGCCTGGAAACCCACGCGCGACGCTCTGCATGCGTACGCGCAGGTCGCGGGCGCGATACGCGCCGCGTTCTCGCCACGTGAGAAGCATTGGTTTCATGTCAGCCTGCGCACCACGGCTCGCGGCCTGACAACCATGCCGATTCCGGCGCGAAATGGCAGCTTTGAAATCTCGCTCGAGCTAGCGACCGCGCGTTGGTGCGTCGATTTCAGCGACGGTGGCCGCTGGAACACTCCACTGCGTGGCGAGTCGGCCGCGGATCTGTTTGCGCAAACGGCACCCGTACTGGCGGACGTCGTGCGTATTGCGAAGGTGAAGCGAGCCGAGTTCGGACGCGCCGCATGGCCCGGCTTCGACGCCGAAGCCGTTCACCGTTACTGGCGCGTATTGTCCTGGGTCGATCTCGAGCTCAAGCGTTTCAAGGCCTCGCAGCACGCGGAAACCTCGCCGGTACAGATCTGGCCGCACCACTTCGACATCGCGATGCTGTTGTGCTCGGGACGTAAGATCCCGGAGACTGATCACAGCGATCCGGATGTCAGCGACGAGCAGCTCAACTTCGGTTTCGTGCCCGGCGACGATGGCATCCGCGAAGCGTATTTCTATGCGACCGCCTATCCCGATCCGATGAAGCGCATGAAGACACGCTTGCCAGCCGGCGCCTATTGGCACACGCACGGCTGGGACGGTGCAGTGATGCCGTATGCCGAGTTGCGGCGTACGCGAAACCCCGAACAGCGATTGCAGCAGTTCTTCCAAGCGTTTGCCGACTGGAGCGAATTCCTGCGGAGGGATGACTGAATGGCCAAAGAACCACAAGCGCCGGCCTGGATTGATCTCGGTTCCGTCGAGGAGCTTCGCGATCGACCGCTGCGCGAAATCAAGGCGGGATCGCTTCGCATCGCACTTTCCTATCGCGACGGCCAGTTCGGCGCGATTTCCGGGATCTGCAATCACGTGGGCGGCCCGTTAGGCGACGGCACGCTCGATGGCGAATACGTCGTATGCCCCTGGCATCACTACAAGTTCCACCGCACCAGCGGCGATGGCGAGCCGGGTTACGAAGCCGATCGCGTTCCGCAATATGCCTTGAAGATCGAGAACGGGCACCTCCTGCTCAATCCAAAGGCAGTGAAGGGAAGAAACCATTTGCCGCACCCGCCACATCCGCTGGCGCGCAATCCGAAGCGCGAACCGGGTGGCATTCGCATCGTCGGTATCTCGACCACGGTGATGGACGAACAGTACCCGCGCTATTCGACGTCCGAGGTGTTGCTCGAACACGCGCTCGCGCACGCCAAGGAGAAGGAGAGCTGCGAGACGCGGCTGATCCGGCTAAACGCCCTCAAGTTCCGCCACTGCGAGGGCTACTACTCCAAGAGTGCGCGCGCCTGCACCTGGCCCTGCTCAATCACAGAGATGGATCAGTCCGACCAGATGGACCAGGTGTACGAAGCCGTCGTGCACTGGGCGGACGTCGTCCTGCTCGCGACGCCGATCCGCTGGGGCGCGCCCAGCTCGCTCTACTACAAGATGATCGAACGGATGAACTGCATCCAGAACCAGATCACGCTGCGAAACGAGGTGCTGATTCGCGACAAGGCCGTGGCCTTCATCATTACCGGGGGCCAGGACAACATTCAAGCGGTGGCAGGGCAGATGCTCGCTTTCTTCAGCGAGCTCGGATTCGTGTACCCGCCGTTCCCGTTCATCGCGCATTCGCTCGGCTGGACCGCCGAGAACATGGAACGCAACGTGGAGTACGTGCGCCAAAGCGCCGCCCTTCGGCAGGGCGCGGGTGAGCTGGTCTCACGAGCCGTGCATATGGCGCGCGATCTCATCGAACAGCACATGTCGAGCGAGCACATCGAGCGCGGCGGCCGTAAGGCGCATAATCCCGCCCATCATCACAGCGCCGATACGCACTCCGAATAACAAGACGCGCAACTGGAGATTCTTGTGAGCCGACTCGCACGGTTGATGCTTGCCGCGTGCATCGCGACCAGCGGCAAGCCCGTATGGATTCGCACCGATGCTGAATCAGGACATCTCGGCGGAAATCTGAACTCGCAAGCCGCTGAACGGGCAGACATCTACACGTTCATCGAAGCGAACCTGAAATAACACGACTTGGAACCGGAGAGCGGTGCGCGCAATATCACAAGGTGATGAGTGAGCAGCTGCGCATCCGTTCCCTGGTCGAATGCCCCGAGCATGCGCCGCTCCTCGCCGAATGGTTCCGCGGTGAGTGGGACCAGCATTTCCGCAACTGGAATTCGCAGCGGATCATCACCGAGTTCTTCACGCCCTCACGCACATCTGCTGGGCTGCCGGTCGTGCTGGTAGCAGACATTGACGACAAGCCCTGTGGCACCGTGATGCTGCGAGCACAGTGGCGCGAATCGCACGCGCATCTCGGGCCCTGGCTCGGCGGCCTGTTCGTGGTTCCGGAATATCGCGGCCGGGACATTGCGCGCCGTCTCATCGAAACGCTCGCTGCTGAAGCCGGCAAGCGTGGCTATACCGAAGTTTACGCAGGCACCAAGAATCTCGGTCGCTTCCTCAGGACACTCGGCTGGACGTTCCAGGAGATGATCGGCTTCGACAAGGAATCGATCGGCCTGTTTCGTTGGCGACCCGAGCCTGCCGGCAACCCCAACACCGAAAGGAGCACACGATGAGTTCCAGAGTTCTGGGATTACGCGTTGCGGGCACTGTGTTCGGAATCGTTTGCATCGCCCATATCTGGCGACTGGTGACTCATACCGCCGTGCTGATCGGCGGCAGTCCAATCTCGTCCACCATCAGCGTGATTGGCGCAATCGTCGCTGGCGCGCTCAGCATCTGGATGTGGCGCTTGGCGTCCGGGCCCACCAGCTGAAGATCAGTCCCAGGCGGCCGTCGGGTGACAAACCGTGCCGACAGCGCCGGATCACGACCGTCGTTAGTGATACCCGGAAGTCACACCCGCAAACATTGGTGGCCGGCGCAGTCGGCAGGTGTCACCCGACGTCCACCCGCTCCTGATCTTCAGCTAGGTGTGCCGGACTTCGACCGGCAATGCAGTCGTGAACTTCATGCGCCGGAGGACGAAGCTGGTGCTCACCGATCTGACGGCTGGACTCGGCAAGAGATGCTTGGTGAGGAACTCCTCGTAGTGGTTCATGTTCCGCGCCACGACCTTGAGCAGATAGTCGTATTGCCCGGACATCATGAAGCACTCGAGCACCTCGGGCCGCTCGCGCACCAGCTCGTTGAAGGCGCCGACCGAATCCGGGTGATGGTTCTCGAGTGAGACGTGCGAATACGCCGTGATCGTGAAGCCGACGCTCTCGGGTTCGAGGATCGCTGAGTACTGACCGATGAATCCCGCTTCCTCGAGTCGCTTCAGACGTCGCCAGCACGGCGCTGGACTCAGGCCCACGCGCTCGGCGAGCTCCTGGTTGGTGAGCCGGGCATCGCGTTGCAGCTCCTGGAGGATGCGGCAATCGGTTTTGTCTAGCTTGGCCATATGAGCAATGCTATTGCTGGCAAGTTAAGATAAGCGCTGATAGATTGCCCAAAGAGACGGAGATAGGCAACAAAAGACAGCCTATTGCCGTCGGTGCGCCGTACGATCGCGCGCAATCCATACCTCCAACCTGAGGCCGTTCGATGCGAGCACGTTCTGCAGTCCTGCAACCGGTGGCTCGCCAGACGGACGGCGAACCCACCCGGATCGATTGGTCACGCGTCGCCTATCGCGTGCTGCTGTCACGCGCACTCGATGATCTCGAAGAGAAGCAGCTCCTGCCGCAGCGGCAAGTGCTCTACCAGTTCTGCGCGCGCGGTCACGAACTGATCCAGTCGCTGCTCGCTGAGCATCTCACCGGTGTGCACGACGGGCTCGGTGCCTACTACCGCGGCCGTCCACTGTTACTGTCGCTCGGGCTGACCGTGCAGGAAGCGCTCGCGTCGACGATGATGCGCTCAGGGAGCCTCAGCAACGGGCGCGATGTCGGTGTGATCTACAATCTGCCGCGCACGCGCGGCATCACGGCGCTGCCCGGCGCCGGCGGCGTCGGCACGCAGTACACCCCTACGGTCGGTTGGGCACAGGCACTCGTCTATCGCGCGCGCGTACTCAAAGAAAGCGATGTCGAAGGCAGCATCGCGGTAGCTCAAGGTGGCGAAGCGTCGGTCGCGACCAACGGCTTCTGGTCGGCGCTCACGATCGCGACTACCGAGAAGCTACCGATCCTCTTCGTGATCGAGGACAACGGCTACGGTATTTCGGTGCCGGGCATCAAGCAGACACCAGGCGGTGACATTGCCGCCAACCTCGCATCGTTCCGCAACCTGCAGGTGTTCGATGGCGATGGCACGGACCCGCAAAGTGCGGCTGCGCTGATCGCGCAGGCCGTTGCGGTGACCCGCACGTGGCAAGGGCCCGCGCTGATCCGCTTGCAGGTGCCGCGACTCAGCGGTCACTCCGGCCAGGACACGCAGGCCTACAAGCCGCCCGAGCTCATCGCGGCGGAAAAGGCCCGCGATCCACTCGATCGGCTGAAGCGGTTCCTCGTGCCGGACCAGATCACGAATGAAGCCTGGGAAGGCCTTGAAAAGCAGGCGCGCCAGGATGTCGCCTTCGCGCTCATGGACGTGCAGAAACAGCCGGCACCGCATCCCACCAGTGCTGCACGTCACGTGTTCTGCGAGATGGATGCCGATGGCAAGCCACAGCTTCAACGCCAGGGTGGCGTTGTGGTTGCGGGACATTTGCATCGCCCTGGAAGCGTTGAACCGCAACCCGAGCCGACGCGCATCAACATGGTGACCGCGATCAGGCGCACGCTCGATGTGGAACTGAGCGTCAATCCGCGCGTGGTGATCTTCGGCGAGGATGTCGGTCCCAAGGGTGGCGTACACGCGGCGACCCTGGGCCTGCAACAGAAGTACGGTGTTGACCGTGTGTTCGACACCAGCTTGTCGGAGGAGGGCATCATCGGTCGCGCTGTTGGCATGGCAGTCGCCGGGTTGATGCCGGTGCCCGAAATCCAGTTCCGCAAGTACGCGGACTCCTGCGCCGAGCAACTCAACGATTGCGGCACGATGCGCTGGCGTACCGCCAACCGCTTTGCGGCGCCGATGGTAGTGCGCATCCCGGGCGGATTCTTCAAGTGCGGTGACCCGTGGCACAGCCAGACGAGTGAAGTACAGTGGGTTCATGGCATCGGGTGGCGGGTCGCGGTGCCCTCGAACGCGGAAGATGCGGTTGGCCTGTTGCGCGCGGCCCTGCGCGGCAACGATCCGACCATCTTCTTCGAGCATCGTGCGATGCTGGACGGGGCCTGGGCGCGCAGACCCTATCCGGGCGACAGCTACATCATTCCGTTCGGACAGGCCAAGACCACCCGAGCTGGCACACAGGTGAGCGTCATCACCTGGGGCGCGATGGTTGAGCGCTGCGAGGCTGCTGCCGAACGCTCTGGTATCGATGCAGAAGTCATCGATTTGCGCACGCTGATGCCGTGGGACAAAGGGGCGGTGCTGGCGTCGGTCAAGAAGACACGCCGCTGCCTCATCGTGCACGAGGACACGCTCACGGCCGGTTTCGGTGCTGAACTTGCGGCGGTTGTGGCGAAGGAAGCATTCTTCGATCTCGATGCTCCGATCGAGCGCCTGACCATGCCCGACATGCCGAGTCCTCACAGCCCGACGCTACTTGAAGCGGTGGTTCCTACAGTCGACAAGATTGCGCAGGCGATGCGCGAAATCGCGGAGATCTAGCCGTGGCCGGCACCGTGGATGTCGTCACGCCCGCCGATCGGGAAGGGACCGAAGCGGTCGTGCTGCGCTGGTTCAAGCGCGTCGGCGACACCGTCAACCAGCACGAGCCGCTGCTCGAGCTCGAAACTGACAAGGTGACCGTCGAGGTCGCCGCTCCTGCATCAGGAACGCTGCTCGAGGTATTGCGCAAGGAGACGGAGTCTGTAGAGCCCGGCGCGATCCTCGGGCGTATTGCCCCAGGCAAGGTCGCAACCCAGCATGCCTCCACTGCGACGACCGCTGCCGCTGCGACAAAGAGGGAGGCAGCAGATGAAGGACTGCTGAGCCCGGCGGTGAGACGAATGCTGACCGAGCACGGACTGAAGGCGAGCCAGATTCCGGGCACGGGCAAGGATGGCCGGCTCACCGCGCAGGACATCACGCGTTTCGTCGAGGCCCGACCTGCGAGCAAGCCAGCACCGGTCGAGCCACCGACTCGTCGCACCCATGATTCGGTTCCGGATAGGAGAGGCGCTGGGGCTACCGAAGCGCCGGCGCGCGCAGCGCGCGAGTCGTCGGCAGAATCACCAGTGGGCCGTGCATTCGCGAGCCGTCACGTTCCGCACTCGGCCATCCGGCGGCGCATCGCTCAACACATGGTGGCGAGCGTTTCGGCCGCGCCTCATGTCACGACCCTGTTCGAAGCTGACATGACACGGGTCAGCGCGCATCGGGCGCATCATGCTGCCGCCTTCGAAGCGCGCGGCGCCAAGCTCACCTTCACCGCGTACCTGGTCGCCGCGGCAGTCAAGGGGCTGCAGGCAGTACCTGAAGTCAACAGCACGTTTCATTCCGACACGCTCGAGATCTTCGGCGACTGCAACATCGGCGTCGGCACGGCGCTCGGCAACGAAGGGCTCATCGTGCCCGTGATTCACCGTGCGCAGACGCTCGATCTCTTAGGTATAGCGACGCGGCTCAACGAGCTCGTGACCGCGGCGCGCAACGGGAAACTCTCACCGGATTCGGTGCGAGGCGGAACGTTCACGATCTCGAACCATGGCGTGAGCGGGAGCCTCCTCGCAGCGCCGATCGTGATCAATCAACCGCAGATCGCCATCATGGGTGTCGGCAGGATCCAGCGACGCCTCACCGTGCAGCAGATCGACGGCGTCGACAACGTGAGCGTGCGGCCGATGTGCTACCTCACGCTCACCATCGATCATCGGGCGCTCGATGCGTTCCAGGGCAACGCGTTCCTGAGCGCGGTGGTCAACACGCTTCAGAGCTGGCCCGCGAGCTGAACCAGATCCGGAGCACGGCATGTATACGCAGGGGCTCGATTCACTCGGTAAGGATTGCCTGCACCAGGAAGGCGACAGCGCGGCGCTCGAAGCGCGCTTCCAGGGCAAGGTCGATGCGGATGACAAGATCGAGCCCAAGGACTGGATGCCGGATGCCTATCGGCAAACCCTGATCCGGCAGATTTCCCAGCACGCACATTCCGAGATCGTCGGCATGCTTCCCGAGGGCAACTGGATCACGCGCGCCCCGACGCTCAAGCGCAAGGCGGTGCTGATCGCGAAGGTCCAGGACGAGGGCGGCCACGGCATGTATCTCTACAGCGCCGCGGAGACACTGGGCATTTCCCGCGACCAGATGTTCGAGCAGTTGCTGTCGGGCGCGGCGAAATACTCCAGCATCTTCAACTACCCGACGCCGACCTGGGCGGATGTCGGAGCGATCGGCTGGCTGGTCGACGGCGCGGCGATCATGAACCAGATCCCGATCTGTCGTTGCTCATACGGTCCCTATGCACGCGCCATGGTGCGCATCTGCAAGGAAGAAAGCTTTCACCAACGCCAGGGCTTCGAGATCATGATGACGCTGGCGCGCGGCACGGAAGCGCAGAAGCGCATGGCGCAGGACGCGCTCGATCGCTGGTGGTGGCCATCAATCATGATGTTCGGCCCGAGCGATGCGCAGTCCAAGCACACGGCGCAGTCGATGCGCTGGAAGATCAAGCGCTTCACCAATGATGAGCTGCGACAGAAGTTCATCGATATCACGGTACCGCAAGCTGATTTCCTGGGGCTGAAGATTCCCGATCCCGAGCTCAAATGGGATGCGTCGGCTCAGCACTATCATTTCGGCCCGATCGACTGGAACGAGTTCAACGCCGTGCTCAAGGGCAACGGTCCCTGCAATCGCGAGCGACTGCAGGCGCGACAGAATGCCTGGGACAAGGGGCGCTGGGTGCGTGAGGCCGCGCTTGCATATGCCGAAAAGCAGCGTCTGCGAGAGAAGTCGCAAGCCGCATGAGGACTACAGCATGAGTGAAGCAAAGCAGGAATGGCCGCTGTTTGAAGTCTTCATCCGCGCCCGCTCGGGGCTCGAGCACAAGCACGTTGGCAGCATTCACGCCGTGGATGCGCGCATGGCGATCGAGCATGCAAGAGATGTGTACACACGCCGCCAGGAAGGCATCAGCATCTGGGTGGTCCGCTCGAGCGAAATCATCGCCTCCGATCCGGACCAGGCAGATGCGCTTTTTGAGCCGGCCAAGGACAAGGTCTACCGGCACCCGACGTTTTACGCGATTCCGGACGAGGTCAAGAACCTGTGAGCCCGGCGGCGGCCAAGCGCAGCGCGAGCACGGCGTCCGATACGGAGCGATCCCGCTACGTTCTGCGTCTCGCCGACACCAGCCTGATTCTCGGCCAGCGTCTTGGCGAGTGGGTCGGGCATGCGCCGGCGCTGGAGGAAGACCTCGGTCTCGCGAACTTCTCGCTCGATCTCATCGGGCAGGCGCGCCTGTTGCTCACCTATGCGGGCGAGCTCGAGGGCCGCGGTCGCAACGAGGATCAGCTGGCGTTCCTGCGCGACGGAAGTGATTTCTTCAACGTCGCACTCGCCGAGCAGCCGAATGGCGATTTCGGCGGCACTATCGTGAGGCAATGCCTGCTCGATGCCTGGCAGCTCGAGCTTTATAGCGAGCTGCAGCATTCGACGGATCGCAGGCTCGCGGAGATTGCGGCAAAGGCGCTCAAAGAAACCCAGTATCACTTTCGTTACAGCGCCAACTGGTTGGTGCGGCTCGGCGATGGCACGGAAGAGAGCAAGGGCCGAGTACAAAGCGCGCTCGATGAGCTGTGGCGCTTCACCGCGGAACTGTTTGCTCCCGATGCGCTGGATAAACAAATGGCCGCCATCGGCGTCGCGCCTGATCTATCGAAGCTTCATGTGCGCTGGCTGGCGAGGATCGATGCCGTGCTGCGCGAGGCGACTCTAGCGCGTCCAGCCGATGTGAGTTATCCGTGGCATGGGAAGCGCGGACAGCATTCCGAGCATCTCGGCTACGTGCTCGCGGAGATGCAGTTCATGCAGCGAACCTATCCGGGGTCGCAGTGGTGACTCGCGATTTGGTTGGGTCCGAGACGGCCATGGGTGGGGGCATGTGCCAACTCAGGGCTGATCACGCGCGATGAAGGTGCTAACTGAAAATGCAGCCCCGCAAACATTGCCCGCCCGAGTTGGCACATTGCCCCCAGACCCATGGCCGTCTCGGACGCAGATGAAAACTCACGACAGCACTGAAGCAGTGGTGTGGCGCCTCCTTGAGCATGTACCGGATCCGGAGATCCCGGTGCTGTCGGTCGTCGATCTCGGCATCATCCGGCACGTGCGCGCCGAGGAAGGCGGGATCCATGTCGGTGTTTCGCCCACGTATTCCGGGTGCCCGGCAACCGAAGTCATCCGCGGCCTGATCGAGCGCCAATTGAGAAGCGCAGGTTTCGAGAACGTGCAGATCGACGACGTGCTGTCACCGCCCTGGTCGAGTGACTGGATCAGCACTGAAGGGCATCGCAAGCTCAAGGCTTTCGGAATCGCGCCGCCGGAAAAAACCGTGTCTCAGGTGCGTCACCTGTTCGCCGCGCCGACCGTCGCCTGTCCACGTTGCGATTCGACGCATACCCAGCGCGTCAGTGAATTCGGATCCACGCCCTGCAAGGCGCACTATCGGTGCCTCGACTGCGCCGAACCCTTCGATCACTTCAAGTGTATTTGAGCCCTTCGCCGCGGCGCGCATGCTCAAGTTTCATCCCCTGAAAGTTGCGGAGCTCCGGGTCGAGCCCGAGGAAGCGATCTACCTGACGTTCGCGGTGCCGCCGGAAGTGCGTGACCAGTATCGCTTCGAGGCCGGCCAGCACATTGGCATCCGCACGTTGCTGGACGGCGAAGAGTTGAGGCGGACGTACTCGATCGTCAGCGCACCGGGCGATGAGGACATCAGGATCGCGGCGCGCCTCCACGATCGGGGCCGCATGTCGGGATATCTCGCTCGCGACGTGCAAGTCGGCGATACACTTGAGGTCCTCACACCGAATGGCAGTTTCCACACGCGGCTTTCAGCCGGGCAGCGTCGCACGATCGTGGCGTTTGCGGCCGGCTGCGGCATCACGCCCGTCATCTCGATCGCAAGGGCCGCTCTCGATGCACCGGACAGCCGTGTATTCCTCTTCTATGGAAATCGCACCACTTCGCGAATCATGCTGCTCGAGGAGCTGCAGGCACTGAAGGACCGGAATCTCGAGCGCCTGGCACTGCATTTCCTGTTCAGCGGCGAGCCGCAGGATGTCGAGCTTTTCAACGGGCGGCTCGACGCTGGCAAGGTGAGTGAGCTTGCTCGTTCGCTGTTCGATGCCGGGAGCGTGGACGAGTTCTTCGTTTGCGGTCCCGGCGACATGAACGACCAGGTCGCCGGCGCTTTGCAGGCGCTCGGCGTGGCGGGGGAGAGGATTCACTCGGAACGCTTCACCGTCACCGGAGCGCCGGCACCTGCTCCCGTGACCATCGCCAGGAGCGCAACCGAAGCGAAGGCGGGCGTGACCACGGTGACCGTGGTGATGGACGGTCGGCGGCGATCGTTCGAGATGGAGCCTGATAGCGAAACGGTGCTCGAGGCGGCCGAGCGGTCGGGCCTGGACCTGCCCTTTTCATGTCGTGCTGGCGTCTGCTCGACGTGTCGCACGAAGGTGGTGAAGGGCGCCGTCGAAATGGCGCAGAATTACGCCCTCGAGCCGTGGGAAGTGGAGGCGGGGTTCGTGCTCGCCTGCCAATCCCGGCCAACTACGCCACAGCTCGAAGTCAGCTACGACGAACGCTGAGCGCAATCCCGCCGGACTCTCCGGCGACGTTCCGGAGCCTCGCTGCATGGCCTACGAAAACATCCAGTTCACGATCGAAGCAGCCATCGCGCGGCTGACGCTCAATCGTCCCGACAAGCTCAACAGTTTCAATACGGCGATGCATTCCGAAGTGCGTGATGCGTTGTCGCAGGTGACTCAGCACGAAGCACGAGTGCTGGTGATCACGGGTGCCGGCCGGGGATTCTGCGCCGGCCAGGATCTCGCCGACCGGGCCGTCGCCCCCACGGGTGAACGTGTAGACCTCGGCGAATCTATCGAGCGTAACTACAAGCCGCTGATCCTCGCCTTGCGCAATCTACCGCTACCCGTGATCGCGGCGGTCAACGGTGTCGCAGCAGGCGCCGGGGCGAACATTGCGCTCGCCTGTGATCTGGTGATCGCGGCGAGGTCTGCGAGCTTCGTGCAGGCATTCTCGAAGCTCGGGCTGGTTCCAGACTCTGGGGGCACATGGTCTCTGCCGCGGCTCGTTGGCACGGTACGCGCGATGGGCCTCGCACTGCTGGGAGAGAAATTGTCAGCCGAGCAAGCCGCCGCATGGGGCTTGATCTGGCGATGTGTCGAAGACAACGAGCTTGCCGGTGTGGTCGATGAGCTCGCGGCGCGCCTCGCAAAGGCGCCAACGCTCGGGCTCGCGCGCACCAAGCATGCGATCTACAGCTCCTGGAATCATTCGCTCGGTGAGCAACTCGACCTGGAGCGCGATCTGCAACGTGAGCTCGGTCGTTCCGCTGACTACGCGGAAGGCGTCGCCGCGTTTACCGCGAAACGCGAGCCGAAGTTCGTCGGGCATTGATCCGGAGCCGTACGGGATGAACAAGTCATCGACTGAACCGCGCTCCGACGGCATGGAAACTGCGCGCCTGGCAGCTGAAAAGCTGTACGCGGGAGACAAGGCGTCGCACGCATTGGGGATCCGGATACTCGAGACGACGCCAGGCCGCGCCAAGGTTTCGATGCGCGTGCGCCCTGACATGGTGAACGGTCACCGCGTTTGCCACGGTGGTCTCGTCTTCACGCTCGCCGACACCGCATTTGCATTCGCATGCAACTCCTACGGTGCGAATATGCTGGCCGCGGCCGGCTCGATCGATTTTCTCGCGCCTGCCCGCGAAGCTGACGAGCTCACCGCAACGGCAAGCGAGCTTTGGCGTTCGGGGCGCTCGGGGCTGTACCAGGTCGAAGTGATCAACCAGAAGGGGGAGCGCATCGCGCTGTTTCGCGGCCGCTCGCAGCAGGTGGCGGGAAACCTTCTCGATCAGGCTCCCGGGACCGCCACATGATTGAAGCCTTCATCTGCGACGCGATTCGAACGCCTTTCGGCCGTTACGGTGGCGCACTGTCGTCGGTGCGCACCGACGATCTCGCCGCGTTGCCCATCAAGGCGCTGATCAGCCGCAATCCGGGCGTCGACTGGAAAGCAGTGGACGATGTGATTTACGGCTGCGCGAACCAGGCTGGGGAAGACAACCGCAACGTTGCGCGCATGGCATTGCTCCTTGCGGGCTTACCAGTGGATGTGCCCGGTGCGACTATCAACCGACTGTGCGGATCGGGCCTCGATGCGTTGGCCACCGCGGCCCGCATGATCCGCTCCGGCGAGGCCGACCTCGTGATCGCGGGTGGCGTCGAGAGTATGTCGCGTGCGCCCTATGTCATGTCCAAGGGCGAGGCTCCGTTTGCGCGCGATGTGCAGATGTTCGACACGACGATCGGCTGGCGTTTCGTCAACACGATCATGAAAAAGCAATACGGTGTCGACTCGATGCCGGAAACGGGCGAAAACGTCGCTGCCGAGTTCAAGGTGTCGCGTGCGGACCAGGACGCTTTTGCACTGCGCAGTCAGCAGCGCGCATTGCGTGCTCAGAGCTCGGGACTCTTCGCGGAGGAAATCGTGCCCGTGACGTTGCCGGCGAAGAAGGGCGAGCCGATCGTTGTCAGTCGTGATGAGCATCCACGCGAAACAACGCTGGAAGCGCTCGCAAAGCTTGCGACGCCATTTCGCGCCGGTGGGAGCGTGACAGCCGGCAACGCTTCGGGAGTGAACGACGGCGCGTGCGCGCTTCTCGTCGCGAGCGAGCAGGCTGCCCGGCGTTTCAAGCTCGAACCCCGAGCGCGGGTCGTGGGCGCCGCCGTGGCGGGCGTCGAGCCCCGGATCATGGGCATCGGCCCCGTGCCTGCGACCCGCAAAGTCCTGGCCCGCATCGACTTGAACCTGGCGCAGATGAACGTCATAGAGCTCAATGAGGCGTTCGCCGCGCAATCGCTCGCGGTGCTTCGCCTGCTCGGGATCGCGGACGATGCCGAGCACGTCAATCCGAACGGCGGCGCCATCGCCCTGGGTCACCCACTTGGCGCCAGTGGCGCGCGACTCGCGACCACGGCGATGTACCAGCTCCTTCGAACACACAAGAGCTACGCACTGTGCACCATGTGCATCGGTGTCGGTCAAGGCATTGCGCTCGTGATCGAACGGGCCTGAGGAACGGCAATGCAGCTCGAGAGTTTTGTCCAGGGACGCTGGCAGGCGAGTGAGCACAAAGCGGTTGCCCTGCGGGACGCGACCACTGGCGAAGTCATTGCGCAGGCCTCGAGCGAAGGTATCGACTTCGCAGCCGCGCTAGACCATGCGCGTCGCATCGGCGGAACGAACCTGCGCCGCCTGACATTTCACGAGCGCGCCGCGGCGCTCAAAGCGCTTGCGAAGTACCTGACGGATTGCAAGGAGGAGTTCTACCATCTCTCCTTTGCAACGGGCGCAACGCGCAGCGATGCCTGGATCGATATTGATGGAGGCATCAGCACGCTTTTTGTGTACGCGAGCAAGGGTACGCGGGAACTGCCCAACAGCCACGTTTACGTTGAAGGTGCAACTGAAGCCCTTTCCAAGACGGGAACGTTCGTCGGACAGCACATCTGTGTGCCACTTGAAGGCGCGGCGGTTCACATCAACGCATTCAACTTCCCGGTCTGGGGCATGCTCGAGAAGCTCGCTCCGGCTTTGCTCGCGGGCGTGCCGGCCATCGTCAAGCCCGCGACCTCGACTTCATACCTGACCGAGCTGGTTTTCCGTCGCATCGTGGAATCTGGCCTCCTGCCTGAAGGCGCCGTCCAGCTCATCTGCGGAAGCGTCGGCGATCTCTTCGACCATCTCGAAAGCCAGGATGTCGTTTCATTCACCGGCTCGGCTTCGACGGCGCGCTCGCTGCGCCAGCACCGCGAAGTCATCGATCATTCCGTACGCTTCGTTGCGGAAACGGATTCGATCAATTCGTCGCTACTCGGCCCGGATGTCTCGGTGAGCACGCCAGAATTCGACCTCTTCGTGCGCGAAGTGGTGCGCGAGATGACTGCGAAGGCAGGCCAGAAGTGCACCGCGATTCGCAAGGCAATCGTGCCGGCGGAGAGAGCGGGCGAGGTGGTCGATGCGTTACAGAGCGCGTTGGCGAAGATCGTGGTCGGAGATCCGCGGCTGGAAAACGTGCGCATGGGGCCGCTCGCGAGCCTGGGACAGAGGCGCGAGGTCCTGGAACAGGTCCGTAAGCTTCGCGATGATGCCGAGCTCATCGCAGGTGATCCAGGTCGACTTGAGCCAGCCGGCGCGGATCGTGAACGCGGAGCCTTCGTACCTCCGATGTTGCTGTTGTGTTCGAATCCCGCGAATGCGCGAGCGATTCATTCAGTCGAAGCTTTCGGGCCGGTGTGCACGGTGATGCCGTATCGCGATGTCGACGAAGCCATCGCGCTGGCGCGACGCGGTGACGGCAGCCTTGCAGGATCTGTGTTCACGGCCGATGACGCAGTTGCAGCGCGCTTGGTGCTTGGCCTCGCGCCGTACCATGGCCGCGTTCTGGTGGTGAACCGACATTGCGCCAAGGAATCGACCGGTCACGGTTCACCGTTGCCGCATCTGGTGCATGGAGGACCGGGTCGAGCCGGTGGCGGAGAGGAGATGGGCGGCATTCGCGGCGTACTGCACTACATGCAGCGCACAGCCGTGCAGGGGACGCCGGACGTCATCGGCGCGGTCACCGGACGCTGGATCCGGGGCGGCACCCAGCGAGATCCGGGTGCACACCCTTTTCGCAAGCCATTCGCGTCACTCACGGTTGGCGATACGTTCAATTCGGCAGAGCGGGAAGTCACGGTCGAGGACATCGAGCGCTTTGCGGAGCTTTCGGGCGATCACTTCTATGCGCACATGGACGAGCACGCGGCGGCGCGCAATCCGCTCTTCGGCGGACGCGTCGCGCACGGTTATTTCCTGGTTGCGGCGGCCGCAGGGTTGTTCGTCGAACCTGCGTATGGTCCTGTGCTCGCCAACTACGGCATCGACGGACTGCGTTTCACCAAACCTGTCAAACCCGGCGACCGAATCAAGGTGCGGCTCACCTGCAAGGAGAAGAGCCTGCGCATCGGCCAAGGCTATGGCGAGGTGCGCTGGGACACGGAGATCACCAATCAACGTGGTGAGACCGTGGCCAACTACGACGTGCTCACGATGGTGAGCGAGCACGACATTCCGGATTCGGCCCCGGCCAAGCCTGCGTGACGTCGATCGACCTGGCGCGCTACCAGCGCGAGTTCGCGAGCCTCGAGTTCTCCGAGCCGGGTGCTGGTGTCCTCGAGATCGTTCTCAGCAAGGGCCCGATCAATGCGGCCGACGCCAACATGCATCGCGACCTGGCACTCGTGTGGCGCGCGATCGACACCGATGCTGAAGTTCGTGTCGCCCTGGTGCGCGGCGCCGGCGAGCACTTTTCGGCCGGCGGCGACTTCGAACTGATCGAGGAAATGATCGCAGACGATGCCGCCCTGGTTCGGGTCTGGAAGGAAGCGAGCGATCTCGTCTACAACCTGGTCAATTGCTCGAAACCCGTCGTGTCCGCGATTCGCGGCGCTGCCGTGGGCGCAGGCCTAGCCGTCGCTCTCCTTGCGGATGTTTCTGTCGCCGGGCGCACCGCAAGAATTCTCGACGGGCACACACGACTCGGTGTTGCCGCGGGCGATCACTCGGTGATCATCTGGCCGCTGCTCTGTGGGCTCGCCAAGGCACGCTACTACCTCCTCACCAATACGCCGCTGAGCGGTGAGGAAGCAGAACGCATTGGCCTGGTATCGTTGTGTGTGGACGACGCAAATGTCTACAAGACGGCGCTCGAGACTGCCAATACGCTCGCGGCGGGTAGCCAGACGGCCCTGCGCTGGACCAAGCACGCCCTCAACAACTGGCTGCGCATGGCGGGGCCGAGCTTCGATGCCTCGCTCGCGCTCGAATTCCTCGGCATGCGTCTCGGTGACGTGCGTGAAGGACTCGACGCCGTGAAGGCGAAACGCAAGCCGCGTTTCAAAGGGCAGCTCTGAACAGGTTTCATGGGCGCGACCGTGTCTCCGCAAGCTTCTGGCTAGGCGCGAGGCGCAGTCGATATGTCGATATCGACAAGACTTGCAACGACGCCAGAAGCTTGCCGAGGACGGTCCCGTCCGGGTTGCGCCGCGAACGGGCAGCTGCGTCGTTGCACCGCTTGCCAATGGAATCGACCATTGGCTGCACGGTGCGCCTAGCATCTGCACCGTTGGCGACGCAACGCGCTCCATGAAACCTGTTCAGAGCTGCCCTCGTCCGCGATTGGCTCCACGTTCGCTGACGGTTGATCTCGAGCACGTCGATCTAGATCGCGGCGGCCGCCGCATTCTTCGCGACATCAATTGGCGCATTCGCCCGGGCAAGCGTTGGGCGCTGCTCGGCGCCAACGGCGCCGGCAAGACCCAGCTGCTGAAACTGATCGCGGGCGATGTCTGGCCGACACCGACCCGACGTGGCCGGCGCAGCTATGTCGTAGGCAAGGAGCGTCACGGCGAGCCGCTCGGCGCGAAGGAGTTGATCGCGTACGTCGGTGCCGAGCGCCAGGACAAGTACGAGCGCTACGAGTGGAATCTGCCCGTGCTCGAGTTGGTCGGCACCGGCATCCATCGCACCGACATCGTGCTCGAGCGACTCAACGAACGGCAGCGTCGCGACGCTCAGCGGCTTCTCAAGCGCTTCGGCCTCGAATCTTTCGCGCGCCGCAAGGTACTGACACTCTCTTATGGCGAACGGCGGCTGGCCCTCATCGCGCGCGCCCTCGCGGCAAAGCCGCGCTTGCTGCTGCTCGATGAAGTATTCAACGGCCTCGATCACGATCGTCGCCGGATGCTGATGCGCTATCTCGATTCGAGCCGGCGTTCCAGGATGCCGTGGGTGTTGGCAGCCCATCGACGCGAGGATCTGCCGCGATCGGTCACTCATGTGCTGATCCTCGATCGCGGCCGGATCGCGTACACGGGGCCACTCTCCCGTGCGCCGCTTGCCTCGCTGATTGCGGAACCCGTTTTGGAAGCGCCCTCGTGGGCGCGTGCGATCGCTTCCAGACGCAAGAGGAAGGCCGTGCCGTTCATTTCGATTAGCGGCGCCGATGTCTATGTGGAGCACCAGTTGGTACTCGCGGACATCTCTTGGCAGATCGCGAAGGGCGAGCACTGGGCCGTGCTGGGGCGCAATGGTGCGGGAAAGTCCACGTTCCTCAAACTCCTCTATGGCGACCTGTCACCGGCACTCGGTGGAACGATCGAACGTCGCGGGCATCCGCGCGGAACGCCGCTCGAGCCGTTTCGCAAGAAGGTCGGGTTGCTCTCTCCAGAGCTGCAGAGCGCGCACGCACGCGACGATCTCAACGTGGAGGAAATTGTCATCTCCGGCCGGCATGCGAGCATCGGCCTCAACGAGGCGCCGACGAGGGGTGAACGCCGGGCTGCGCAGCGCTGGCTCCGCTTCTTCGACCTGCAGAAACTGGCCCGGCGGCGACCCCGCGAAATCTCTTACGGTCAGATGCGGCGCGTGCTGCTGGCACGCGCGATGATCAACTCACCGCGCCTCCTGCTCCTCGATGAGCCCTTCACGGGTCTCGATGCGCCGTCACGCAAACGCGTGCGGGCACACCTGCAGCGCCTGGCCGATTCCGGTGTGCAACTCGTGATGGGCACGCATCACCGTAGCGACCTGGTTCCTGCGATTAACCGCGTGTTGTGGCTGGAGAAAGGCAAGATAAAAGGAGTAACGAGCGCGCCGCGATTGCGCTGAATTGCAGCGCTCAGCCCCGCGACGGGAGCTGAATCCGGGTTTCGAACACGATCACCGCGTTGCCGGCGACGCGCACGCTGTAGGCTTCGCCGCCATACTCCTGCACTTCGACACGCACTTCGCCGGGCCGACCAAGTGCCCGGCCTTGTTGTCCGTGAAAGCGGGCAATGCCGTCGTGCGAAGCGAGCAGGTGATGCCGCACGAGGAAGGCGCCCAGCATGCCGTGCGCATTGCCACTCACGGCGTCCTCCGGCACGCCGATCGCAGGACAAAACATGCGCGATTCTGTTTTCGCCTCGCGTTCGTCACCAGTCAATGCGAAGACAAAATAACCTTCGGCGCCCAAGTGAGGCGTGAGACGTGCCAGCGTCTCGAGATTCGGATGCAGCAGGCTCAGTGACTGCGCAGTACGCAGCGCAAGCATCATGCGCGTGCTGCCGGTCGCACAGATTTCCGCCGGACAGCGCGGATCGAGATCGCCATGGCTCACGCCTAGGGCGTCGAGTACTGCGTCCAGCTCTGCCGGCAGCATCTCGCGAGCGCTGCGCGGCGCGGACAGGCGCATGCCGACTTCCGTGGCTCCGTCCACGGTTTGAATATCGATGGTAACGATTCCAGTACCCGACAATTGACGCAGAGGGCTTCCCGGCGGCATGCCGAGACTGCTGCGCACGAAGTGCGCTGCGACAGTCGCATGCCCCACAAAAGGCACTTCGCACTTCGAGGTGAAAAACCTCATTCGCAGATCGTGATCCTCGCCCGTCGGTCCCGAGATGAATGCGGTGTCGCCGCGACCGAGCTCGCGCGCGAGCTTCTGCATCTCGTCATCGGTGAGATCGTCCGCATCCAGCACCACGCCCGCGGGATTGCCGCTGAACAGCGTCCGGGTGAATGCGTCGACCTGAAATGCCCTGTAGCTGCGTGTTGACATGTTGTAGCCCGTGGCGTGCGGAGCTTAACCGCATCGCCGCCAACGCGAAACGGCTCGCGGCGATCGCGGAACGGTCGGACAGAAGGGTGCTTGCCGGAGCCGGCAACTCGCGTAGAATCCGCAGCCGACCTCGGGGTGGTCTGAACGACCTGAGATGCTGACAGCCCGCCGGGCACATCAGCGAACCCGTTGAACCTGATCCGGTTAGTACCGGCGTAGGGAGCAGGTTGTGAACGCATCCAAAGTCTTCTCATCGCTCGGTATTCGTGCCGTCCTCACGCTCGTCCTGACTGGCGCTGCTGCGCTCGTGCAGGCCCAGTCCCGGGCGGCTGAACCGCTGGGCGAAATCACCGTCACCGCCACCATGCGCGAGTCGATGCTGATCGATGTGCCTGCGAGTGTCTCCGTGCTCGATCGCCAGGCACTCGCCGATGCGGGGGAGCAGCACTTCCAGGATGTGCTCGGACTGGTGCCGAACTTGAATTGGGCGGCGGGGAGCTCGCGGCCGCGCTATTTTCAGCTCCGGGGCGTCGGCGACCTCGAGCAGTACCAGGGCGCGCCGAATCCGTCGATCGCCTTCCTCGTCGATGACATCGACTTCAGCGGTGTTGGCATGGTGGCGACGCTGTTCGACGTCGACCAGGTTGAGGTGCTGCGTGGCCCGCAAGGAACCCGTTATGGTGCCAATGCGCTCGGCGGCGTGATCAAGGTGAAAACACGCGAGCCGCAGCGCACTTTCGATGCCGCAACCGAAGTCTCGATGGGGCAGGACGATGAATGGAGCATCGGCGGTGTGGTCGGCGGAGCGATCGCCGGCACTGAAACCGGCGCCTTTCGAATCGGTGTGCAGCAATACGAGAGTGACGGATTCCGTCGCAACGCGTTCCTCGATCGCGATGACACGAATGGCCGCAGCGAGCTGACCGCCCGTGCGCGGGTGCGTTTCGAACCGTCGGAGCGCTGGCAGATCGACCTGAGCGCGCTCGTGATCGACCTCGACAACGGCTATGACGCTTTCGCGATCGACAACTCGCGCGTAACACAATCGAATCGTCCCGGCACCGATTCGCAGCGTTCGCTCGGCGGCTCACTCAATCTGCGCTATCACGCCGATGCCTTCGATGTCGTGAGCATCTCAGCGTACGCTGATTCCGACATCGACTATGGATTCGATGGCGACTGGGGCAACGATGCGTTCTGGGGAGTGCCATACGATTTCACGACTCGCATTCAACGAAACCGGCGCACCTTCACGCAGGACCTGAGATTTGAATCGCCCGGCGCTGACGCCGACCGCCCGTTCGCGTGGATCGCGGGAGCATATGTGCGACAGCTCGACGAAAGCGATGATCAGCTCGATCAGGGCGTGTATCTGACCGACGTCACGTTCAATCCCCTGCAAAGCGACTTCCGCTCGACTAACTACGCGGTCTACGGCCAGATGGATTGGGCGCTGTCTTCAGCTCTGGAGCTCTCGCTCGGGCTCCGTGCGGAAGGGCACGACGCACGCTATGAGGATACGAACGACGAGCGTTTCACCCCAACCGATGAAATGCTCGGCGGACATCTGAGCGTCACGTATGCGCTCGCGGATGACATGCGCTGGTACGCGAGCTTCTCCCGTGGCTACAACTCGGGTGGTTTCAACATCGGCCTGGCGGTGACGCCGGACCGCCGGCAGTACGATCCTGAGTATCTATGGAATCTGGAAACCGGCGTGAAGGCCTTGCTGGTGGATGGTCGGCTCGATACTGCGCTTACACTCTTCTATATGGAGCGCCGCAACGAGCAGGTGACGAGCTCGTTCCAGCTCGATCCTACTGACCCTCTCACTTTCGTTTTCTACACCGATAACGCTGCACAGGGTCGCAACTACGGACTTGAGGCGAGCGCGCGCTGGCACGCGGGCGATACCCTTTGGGTCGATGTGTCACTGGGGCTCTTGCGCGCCTATTACCTCGACTACCTGTTCGGCGATCGCAATCTCGATGGTCGCGAGCAGACCAATGCGCCGTCGTACCAGTACTCCGTGGGTCTGACCTGGCGTCACCCGCTCGGATGGATGGCGCGACTGGGAGTGATGGGGCGGGATGCGTACTACTACAGCGCAAGTAACGACGAGCGCGCACGTGTTGCGACGCTCGTGAACCTCAAGGCGGGATACGAGGCCGAGCGCTGGTCGATATACCTGTGGGGACAGAATGTCTTCGACGAGGACTACAGCCAGCTCGGATTCTTTTTCGGCGACGAGCCGCCCGACTTCACGCCCAAGCGCTACACGCAGGCGGGGGACCCGCGCCAGCTTGGCATCACTGCAACGTGGCATTTCCGATAAGGGAGATTGCAATGGATATCGCGGTCGAGATTTCACTGTATCCGCTGGATGCGGACTACATTGCGCCGATCCAGGATTTTATTGAGCGCCTCAACACCCATGGCGGTCTCAAAATCGTGACCAACAGCATGAGCACGCAGGTGTTCGGTGAGTACGCACGCGTGATGCAAGCCCTCAACGCCGAACTGCGCAGGACTTTCGAAACCAGTGAGAAGGCCGTTTTTGCCATGAAGGTGCTTGGACCGCTGGCGCCTGCGTAAAGCCATGCAAGAACTGCTCGGCGAATTGCAGGCGTGGTCGCCTGTCGAGCTGGTCGCGGCGATATTGGCGCTTTTCTATCTGGTGCTGGCAGCGCGTCAGAATCCCTGGTGCTGGCCCTGTGCGCTGCTAAGCACCGCAATCTACCTGGTGCTTTTTTTCGAGCGGGCCCTCTACCAACAGGCACTCCTGCAGGTTTTCTACATCGGTATGGCGATTTACGGCTGGTGGCACTGGCGAGGCACCAAGATGAGAGGCGGACCGCTTGCGGTCTCGCGTTGGAAACCCGGCCAACATGCGGCGGCAGCGATTGCGGTGCTGGCACTAACCCTGGTGAGCGGTTGGCTGGAATCACGATTCACGCCGGCGCAATTTCCATATCTCGACGCATTCACAACTTGGGGAAGCGTCGTGACTACCTGGATGGTTGCGCGCAAAGTGCTCGAGAACTGGCTCTACTGGCTGGTGGTGGATTCAGTGATGGTCTATTTGTCATACGTCGCCGGGCTGCCGGCGACGGCCCTTCTGTTTGTCATCTACCTCGGCATCGTGATCGCAGGGTTCATATCGTGGCGTCGCAGCCTTCCAGTTTGACCAGCGCGGAGGAGCTTCGCGGCGCGGTTGAGAGCGTGCTCGGCCAACCACTGGGCGATGCGCGGATCGACAGCGTCGGCACGGGGGCGAGAAATTCACTGTGGCGAATTCGGGGGCGCGGCTTTGACTGGATGGCGCGTATCGCGCATGAGTGGCCAAACCTCGAGCTCGATGTGGCACAGGAGTACGCGGCTCATTCCGTGGCGGCCGCAGCAGGCCTGGCTCCGAGGATCGTGCTCGCGGAGCCCGTGCAGCGTCTGCTGGTGATGGAATTCGTGCCCGGGGAGGTGTGGAGCGCGGCGGATGTCAGGAGTCGAATCGCAAGGTTGGCCGCACGCCTGCGGACCTTGCATGCATTGACGCCTCCAGCGACCTTGGCCTCCTTCGATCTGGTCGAAGGTGTGTTTGTTCTCGTTGCGCGGGCGCGCAGCCTGGGTGCCGCAGGCCTCGATACTGCGCATCTGCAGAGCAGGGCAGCTGCACTTGCAGGTGACTACGACCGTTCCCGTGAGCCGGCCTTCTGTCACAACGATCTGCACCATCTGAACCTGCTCGGCGATGAGCCATTGTTCGTCGATTGGGAGTACGCAGCGGTCGGAGATCCGCGCGTGGATCTCGCGGCGGTTGCAACGTATCACGACTTCGACGTGCGCCAGCGCACGGAGCTGCTGCACAGCTACGGAAGCGAGTGCAGCGTGGCAGACTTCGACATCGTTTGTGCCCTGTTCGATGCTCTGCACATCGCCTGGCTGGTCGTGGCGGGCGTGTGGGATGACACACCAATGACTCGACGCACCACCCTGATGGCGCGAGTCGGTCTGCAGGTCGACGGGTAGTCAGTCGCCTGGCGATTGGGCAGACTAGCGCGTCTATCCACTAGCTCGGGGACATACAGCACATGCCGGAGTTGAAGGTCGTCGACCGCGACGGTGTCGAACACACCGTCGAAGCGCGCAGCGGACTCAAGGTGATGGAGACGTTGCGCGAGCTGGACTACGGCGTGGCGGCGATCTGCGGCGGCATGTGTTCCTGTGCCACCTGCCATGTCTACGTGGATCCGGAGTGGTTCGCGAAACTTCCCCGGCGCCAGTCAGACGAGCAGGACCTGCTCAGTGAGCTTTCACACACCAAGGAGAATTCGCGGCTGAGCTGCCAGGTTGAGATGACGGACGCACTCGCTGGCCTGCGCGTGACCATTGCGCCGGATGAGTAGCTCCAGTCACAGGCGCGTCCGCGAGACCTTTTATGGCAGATCAAGCATTTCCGGTTGCACTTGTTGCTGCTCAAGCACCAGCGAGAGTCAAGTCCTCGAACTATCCAGAGCCTTTCGCCTCCCGAATGGCGGGAAGGCAAAAACACCCGCTCGGTGACCTGTTCGGTCTGACCAACTTCGGAGTGAACCTTACGAAGCTTGCGCCGCAGGCCGCTTCAGCGCTGCGTCATGCTCACACGAAGCAAGACGAGTTCGTGTACATCCTGCAGGGTCACCCGACGCTGCATACCGACGAAGGACGAACCCGGCTCTCGCCGGGCATGTGCGCCGGTTTCAAGGCCGGGACGGGCAATGGTCACCGACTCGTCAACGAAACAAACGAAGAAATCATCTACCTGGAGATCGGCGACCGTACTGCCGGGGATGAAGGCAGCTACCCGGACGATGACCTTCAAGCACTACTGGTCGACGGCAAGTGGAAGTTCATGCACAAGGATGGCATGCCCTACTAGCAATATTGGTGCAAACTGTGGGTGCCAATCGGGAACGCTTGATCGTGCAGCTGCTACCGCCCTCTGAGGGCCTGGAGCCAGATTCGCTGTTAGCGACATGGGACATCGTCCTTGACGAGGGCTGGCATCGATATGAAATCCTGTCGCGAATGTCGACGCGAAATTTCTGAGCAGGCCGTTGCTTGTCCGCAGTGTGGGGCGCCCTATCCCGCACGCGAACACTGGGATGGATGGGGATACGAGTACAAGTCGCCGCTGACGATCGCCGGGTTGCCGCTGCTGCACATCTCGTTCAAGTATCGGCCGAACCGAACGCCGGTTGTGGCACGCGGCGTGATTGCGATCGGGCAATTCGGCTGCGGCATTGTGTGCATCACGCAGTTCGGCATAGGGCTCTTCAGCCTCAGCCAGTTCACCCTGGCTGGATTTGCCTTCGCACAGTTTGCGGCAGCCTATTCTTTGATCGCGCAGTTCGGTGTGTACCTGGCCGAAGGGCACGGACAGTACGTGTTTCCCTTGTCCAGATTTCTGGGGACGTTCTAGCGGCATCGAAAGGCGCGCAACGGCCATCAACATCAGGGGGAGCGAATGCATCAAGCAGTTGCGCGCCGCAAGCCGACGCTATCGGCGATTCTCATCGGTGGCCTCATCGCGGGGACGCTCGACCTCACCTACGCGATCGTGTTCTCGGGCTCTCACGGCGTTCCGGCCATGCGCGTCATGCAGTCGGTGGCGAGCGGTTGGCTCGGCTCGGCTGCTTATGAGGGCGGCGTCCCCACGGCGTTCCTTGGTGTTCTCTCGCACTACTTCATCATGTTTTGCGCGGCGGCGGTGTTCTTCGCTGCCAGCCGGCGGTTTGATTTTCTCGTGCGTCGGCCGGTCATTTCGGGTGTCGTGTTTGGCCTCATCATGTACGCGGTCATGAGCCTCGTCGTTCTGCCGCTGTCCGCTTTTCCTCACAAGATCACCTTTACTGACCCGGTGCTGGTCTCGGCCAACCTGTTCGTGCACATGTTCTTCGTCGGCGTTCCCATCTCTCTCGCGGTTCGCCGGGCATCGCGCTAGCCGACGTCAGGCAAAGAGGCGGCACAGGGGGGCGTGCCGTGCGTATCGCAAATGGATGCTGGGCGATTAACGCTCTGGGCGGCGTTTTGCGCACTTCCTCTTGCAGGAATCGGCCACGGAGCCTGGCAGAGGATGCACTAGGACGATGCTCCTGCGGAAACCTTCCCTGTCCGGCGCCCCAGTACATCCTCGAGCAAGACGACCTTTTGGCGCGATTGTCCTCTCGGGACTAAGATGCCCGCAATTGGCCTTTGGTCCAACAACCCCGCGCGGAGGTCACCAAGTGGATGCCCGGTCGGCTACGGTGTTTGTCGTCGATGACGATGCCGAAGTACGTCGCGCCCTGACACGCCTGCTCCGCGCCGGAGGCTTCGGCGTCAGCGAGTTCGGCTCGGCGCGCGAGTTTCTCGCCGGACACGATTCGGAAGTCGCGGGCTGCCTGCTCCTCGACGTTGCGATGCCGGAGGTTGATGGTCTTGAGTTGCAGGAGGCGCTGCTCGCCGCCGGCACCCAGCGGCCCATCATCTTTCTCACCGGCAACGCCGACATTCCGACGAGCGTGCAGGCCATGAGAGCCGGTGCGGCAAACTTTCTCACCAAACCGGTGATTGCCGCCAGGCTCTTTGCGGCCGTGAATGAAGCGCTACAGCTCGATGCAGCCGCGCGGCGCCTGCGCTCCCGCCAGCATGCCCTGCAACGACGTCTCTCGAGCCTCACCATGCGCGAACGTGAAGTGCTGGCTCATCTCGTCGCCGGGGAGCGCAACAAGCAGATTGCTGCCGACCTCGGCATCGTCGGGAAAACCATCAAAGTCCATCGCGCGCGCGTCATGCGGAAGATGGGGGTTCGCTCCATGGTGGAGCTCGTGTACGTGGCGAGCGCCGTTGGGCTCGCCGAAAGGCTTGCGCGCTCCAGGCGGCTGGGCGCGGTTCGCCAATGGGTGCCGGCACAACGCCGTGCTCGCCCAGTTGCAGCGGAGGCCTAGTCCCTCGCAACCGGCAGCGTGAAGCGAAAGGTCGCGCCGCGTCCGTCGTCGTCCTGCGCCCAGATTCGTCCAGAATGCGCCTCGACAATCGAGCGCGAGATCGCCAGGCCCAGGCCGACACCATCCTTCTTGGTGCTGAAGAATGCATCGAAAAGCCTTGGCAGGTGGTCGGCTTCGATGCCATGGCCGGTATCGCTGACAGCAACTTCCACTGTATCCGCCGTCTGCCGAGTACGCACGACGACCTTGCGTCTCGCGCGCTCATTCTGCTCCATCGCATCCATTGCGTTGACGATCAGATTGAGAATCACCTGCTGCAGACAGACGCGGTCTGCGGTAATTGACGGAAGAGCGGGCAACAGTTCCGCGCGCAGCGTCACGTGGCGGCGGTTCGCGTCGGCGGCAACGAGGCGCAGCACATCGTTGGCGACCTCGTTGACGTCAAGCGATCGCAGCTCGAGCGGGCGCTTGCGCACGAGAGTCCGGACGCGCTCGATGGTCTGTGCGGCATCGCTCCCTTCGTGGTGAATGTCGCCGAAGATCTCCCCGAGCTGCGCGACGTCGGAACTTTTGGTCCATTCCTTCGTGAGCAGCATGCCCGAGCTCGCGTTGGCGAGGATGGCGGTCAACGGCTGCTGGACCTCATGCACGATCGAAGCAGTCAGTTCGCCGACGAGCGCCAGGCGCGCCGCGTGGGTGAGCTCGAGACGGGTCGCCGCCAACGCCTTTTCGGCCTGCTTGAGCTCGGTAATGTCGCGACAGGTGAAGAGCACGGTTCCATTCTTGATCGAAACCCGTTTGATCTGGATGAGGACGGTGCGCCGCTCACCGGATTTCGCCGTGACTTCGCGCTCGATGTGGCGCAGCTCTCCTTTCGCGATGAGCTCAGTGAGATCAAACAGGTTGTCGCCGAGGAAGTTGGCGATCCGCCCCATCGCCTGCACTTCATCGGGTACGTAGCCGAAAATCACATCGACGTTCGGGCAGATGTACGTGAAGACGCCGTCATCATCGGAGAGGAAGACGGCATCGGAAATGCTACTCAGAGTAGCGCGATGCAATTCCTCCGACTCGCGCAAGGCCTCGTAAGCACGCGCACGTCCGCCATTGCTCGGACCGCTCATCAGAGTCACCCTCCTTTATGGCGCACCGCGCCGCAGAGAGATCCGCCCTCGAATGAATCCAGTGGTCGCATTCGGCACCTAACTGTTGGAACGGTCCGGACTGAGTGGGGCTACTTCCTAGCCTCGGTCTGACGGCGCACGGCTTCAGCCGCGGCTTTGATGGCGTCCTGATCGCCGAGAAAACGACTCGAGCGCTTGGCGAGCCGGTCGTCGAGCTCATAGAGCAGCGGCACGCCGGTCGGGATGTTGAATTCCACGATGTCGCTGTCCGAGATGCCATCGAGCATCTTCACCAGCGCGCGCAGGCTATTGCCATGCGCAACCACGAGCACGTTGCGATTCGCCGCTAGCTCGGGTGCGATGCGGCTTTCCCAGTACGGAACCACGCGCGCGAGGGTGTCCTTGAGCGATTCGGTGGCTGGAATCTCCTCCGCCTTCAGGTTGCGATAGCGCGGATCGAAGCGGGCGTGACGCTTGTCGTTCGGGTCGAGCGGTGGTGGCGGAATGTCGTAACTGCGGCGCCAGATCTTCACCTGCTCTGCCCCGTGGCGCTCCGCAGTCTGTGCCTTATCGAGTCCCTGCAGCGCGCCGTAGTGGCGTTCGTTCAGGCGCCAGCTGCGCTCGACCGGAATCCACATCAGGTCCATTTCGTCGAGGATGATCCAGAGGGTGCGAATCGCGCGTTTCAGTACCGAGGTGAACGCAATATCAAAGGTGAGTTTCTGCCGGATCAGCTCCTGGCCGCCCTGCAGTGCTTCGACACGTCCATGGGCACTGAGATCAACATCCGTCCAGCCGGTAAACAGGTTGTCGAGATTCCAGACGCTCTGGCCGTGCCTGACCAGCACCAGTTTTCCGCTCACGCCATGCTCCTTACGAGAGATTGCGGCCTCGAGCGATACCGCGCATCAAACATTAGCACAGCCGGTTCTTCATTCGCGCCGGGAGTGCCCGTCCAGGCCGCGGTCGCACCGCACCCGGCCGAGCCGTACCGTGTCGGTAAGGATGCCTTCGTTCGCGGCGCGATGTTCGCGGCTCGCGGGCGGGTGAGCAAGATGGTAGGCGATGCCGCCGAAAAGGAGCGTCCGGCGCCGCACGCCACTGTTTTCGAGACGTGCCGCCAGCTCCTTGTCTTCAGGCCCCCAGCCAATCATGTCCTCGTTGAAGCCGTTGACACGCTCGAGGTCGACGCGCCACGCGGCCAGGTTGCAGCTCTTCGTAGCGACAACCGCATTCGCCACCTGACTGAGTTGATCGCCGAGTGGCGGAGCATGCAGGGCATAGAGGCGCCGCAGTCCTCCGATGCCAGCCGACCAAGGCGAGAGATCACGGGGACCGCTTTTCAACAGTTTCGTGGTACGCCGTGCGTCGAGCAGGATGCGCGTTCCCTGCACCCAGTGACCCGCTCTCGCAAAGTGACGATGATCGGCGATGAACTGCGCATGCATCATCATGTCGCCATCAAGGATCACGATGTAGTCACCGCTCACGCGTGATAAGGCGAGGTTGCGTGCTCGACAGGCCCGAAATCCATCGTGCGGCTGCCAGCAATGCGTCACGGGTCGCGCGAAGTGGGTCCTGAAATCGGCCACGACTTCGCGAGTCGCGCTGCCGGAACCATCGTCGGCAATGGCCAGCTCTTCGGGAAGATTGCTTTGTCGCTCGACGCTCCGCAGCACGCAGGCGAGGGCGTCCGGGCGGTCGAACGTCGTGATGATCAGTGAGAGCTTCACAGCTCCGCGAGTCGTCTCACAGCCTGAACGGCGACCGACAAGGTGGGGAAATCCCCCGTCATGCCGCTGCGCATGTCGCTGACGATCCGGCTGACGTAGTCGGCGTGCGCCTGATGGGTGGCAATCCACGCATCAACCGCCGCGATCGGGTCCTTGCGACGGCCCGCAGCGAGCACCTTGGCGGTGAGCTGCCGCTGCAATGAATAGAGGTTGTCGCGCAGCGTGCCGCGCGCGACCGCCTGCCAGTGACCCTCGATCGCGAGTCCCTCGATCTGTTCCCGAATCCAGTCGAGGCTGAGGCGCTCGCACAAATGGAAGTATGCGCGGCCAGTGAACTCTTCATCTCGGCGCGTGGCCTGCGCGACCTCGACGATATCGAGCGCCGCATGCATGGGCGCGAGACCCGCGACACGTGCCGCGATAGCTTCCGGAACGCCGCTCTCGCGCAGCGACGCTGCCGCTTGGTGATAACGTTCCCGTTCACTCCCCACCAGCAATCGACTGAGGTTACGACCAAGGCGCGTAATGCCCGAGCCCAGTCGCGACACGGATTTGTCAATGTCGAGGCGCTCAACGTGGTGTGCCAGAAACCAATAGGTCATGTGCCGCAGCAAGCGGCTCGTCTGGTACATCATCGCGTACTGGATCTGCGCCGGAACGCGGTTGTCGAGCTCTTCCACCCCTGACCAGAGGTCGCGCATGTCGAACACTTCGCGCGCGATTGTGTAGGCGCGCGCGATCCTGCCCGTGTCTGCTCCAGTGTCTTCCTGGGCGCGCAGCGCGAATACTGGCCCCATGCGATTCACCAGGCTGTTGGTGGTCGCGGTCGCGATGATTTCGCGGCGCAGGCGATGGCGGCTCAGCGACCGCTCATAGCGTCGGCGGATCGGTGCGGGGAAGTAGCGTTCGAGCTCCTTTGAAAGATAAGGATCCTCGGGCACGTCGGAGTGAATGATCTGGTTATTGAGCCAGATCTTGCTGTAGGAGAGCACGATCGCGAGTTCGGGTCGCGTCAGGCCACGGTTCTGTTTGCGTCGCTCTGCGATCTCCTCGTCATCGGGCAGGAATTCGAGCGCCGGGTCGAGCTCGCCCGATTGCTGCAGAACGCGAATCACGTGCACGTGCTCATTGAAGCGTTCGGTCGCATGTGCCTCGAGTGTGCTGAGCGCCTGGCTCTGCAGGTAGTTATTCCGCAGCACCAGCGCTGCCACCTCGTCGGTCATCTGCACCAGCACACTGTCGCGGGCACTGCGGCGGAGCTTTTCCGCCCGCACCAGCGGGTTGAGCAGGATCTTGATGTTGACTTCGACGTCGGAGGTGTTGACGCCCGCGGAATTGTCGATGAAGTCGGTGTTGAGCCGTCCGCCGGACAACGCGTACTCGACGCGCCCGAGCTGCGACAGACCCAGGTTGCCGCCTTCGCCGATGACCTTGGCGCGTACCTCGCTGCCATTGACACGCAGCGCATCGTTGGCGCGATCGCCGATGTCGGCATTCGACTCGCGGGACGCCTTCACGTAGGTGCCGATGCCTCCATTCCAGAGCAGATCGACCGGCGACTTGAGGATCGCGCGAATGACTTCCAGCGGTGTCGCGCTCGCGGTGCGCAGTCCGAGGAGAGTTTGTGCCTGGGAGCTGAGTGAAATCGACTTGGCGGCGCGCGGGAACACGCCGCCGCCCTTCGAGATGAGCTTGCGGTTGTAGTCGTCCCAGCTCGAGCGCGGCAACTTGAAGAGCCGGCGGCGCTCTGCAAATCCTCTGGCAGGATCAGGATCCGGATCGAAAAAGATGTGCAGGTGGTTGAACGCCGCCACCAGACGGATGTGCGGTGACTGGAGCATGCCGTTGCCGAACACATCGCCGGCCATGTCGCCGATACCGGCGACGGTGAAATCCTGCTTCTGCGTGTCGACCCCGAGCTCGCGGAAATGGCGCTTCACGCACTCCCAGGCGCCGCGGGCGGTGATCGCCATCTTCTTGTGGTCGTAACCAGCGGAACCGCCGGAAGCGAATGCATCATCGAGCCAGAAGCCATATTCCGCGGAGATCGCGTTCGCGATATCCGAAAAGGTCGCCGTACCCTTGTCGGCCGCGACCACGAGATACGGATCGTCGCCGTCGCGACGCACAGTAGAAGCAGGCGTCACGATGCGCTCGCCGACAATGTTGTCGGTAATGTCCAGCAGGCCGCGGATGAAGGTTCGATAGCACTCGATGACTTCGCGCTGTATTTCGTCCCGGCTGCCAGCCGGCAAGCGTTTCGGTACGAAGCCGCCCTTGGCGCCCACCGGCACGATTACAGTGTTCTTCACGTTCTGGGCTTTCATCAGGCCCAGCACTTCGGTACGAAAATCCTCGCGCCGGTCCGACCAGCGAATACCACCGCGCGCGACGTGGCCCATGCGCAGGTGCACACCCTCGACGCGCGGGCTGTAGACGAAGATCTCGAACATCGGGCGCGGCAACGGCAGATCGGGAACCCGCGCCGGATCGAGCTTGAAGGAGAAGTAGGCCTTCGGCTGTTGCTCGGCGTTCAACTGGAAATAATTGGTACGCAGCGTCGCCTGGATGACGGCGGAATACGCACGCAGGATGCGATCTTCGTCGAGGCTCTTCACAGCTTCGAGCGCCGTATCGATCTGTTTTTGCAGTCGCGTGCATTCGTTCGTGCGACGTCCGGGCGTCAGTTGCGGATCGAACTGCGTGAGGAACAGCCTGAGCAACAACTTGCTGACCGCCGCATTCGCGCTCAACACCTGTTCCATGTAAGCCTGGCTGAAGGGAATGCCGGTCTGCAGGAGATAACGGCAGAAGGCCCGCAGTACTGTTGTCTGCCGCCAGTTCAGTCCGGCCGCGAGCACGAGCCGGTTGAAGCCATCGTTCTCCGCCTGGCCCTGCCAGAGACTCCCGACGGCATCCTTGAAGTCGCGGTCCACGGCCGCGAGATCGATCGGGATGCCGGTGCGATGCTCGAGCTCGAAGTCCTGGATCCACACCAGGCCACCCGCCGGCGATTCCACTTCATACGGACGCTCGCTGATGACCTTGAGTCCCAGGTTTTCCATCATCGGCAGCACGTCCGAGATGGGGATGGGGTTTTCGCGGCGGAACAGGCGCACGTGCATCTGGCTCGCGAACTGCCCCGGCTGGCGATGCAGACTCATGCGCAGTTCCGCCGTACCCGCGACGAGCGGTTCCAGCTCGCTGAGATCATCGACCGCGAGCTGCGCGGAAGTGTCGTCCTGGTAGGCGGGAGAAAAATGGTTCGCATAGCGCGCGAACAGCTGCAGCGCGACGGCCTCGTCGTAACGACGGAGCAAGGCGTCCTGGAATCCGTCGGCCCAGGTCCGCACCGCAGCCGTGATTCGTTCCTCGATCCGCGCAATATCGGCGTGATGCTGATCCTGCGGATCGGTCCGCACCAGCAGATGCACGCGCGCGAGCACCGAGTCCGACAGCTGCACCTGGGATTCGATTGCGGTGCCGTGGAAGTCCTCGCGCACGATGGCCTCGATACGCTGGCGCACCTGCGTGTTGTAGCGATCGCGCGGTACGTAAACGAGGCAGGAGTAGAAGCGCCGGAACGCATCGCGGCGCACGAAGAGCCGCACCTGCTGGCGTTCATAGAGATTGACGATGCCGCGAATGATGCGCACCAGGTCCGGGATCGAGGTCTGGAAAAGCTCATCGCGCGGATAGGTCTCGAGCACGTGCAGCAGCGCTTTGCCGTCGTGACTCGTGGGCGAGACACCGAAGTGCGACACCACGCGCTGAACCTTGTGCCGCAGCACCGGAATCTCGTGCGGGCTCATGCTGTAGGCGGAGGAGGTCCACAGGCCGATGAAGCGGTGTTCGCCGCTCACTTCGCCGCTCGCGTCGAAGGTCTTGATGCCGACGTAGTCGAGATGGGTCGCGCGATGCACCGTCGAGATGGTGTTCGCCTTGGTGACGATGAGCAGGTCTTTGGACCGCGCGTGTTCGCGGATTTCGCCACTCAGCACGATGGGCTTGGACTTGCGTCGGCGACGTCTCGGACGGAGCACACCGAGTCCTGACTCGGGCACCGCCTCGAGCAGGTCCTGGTGTCGCCCGCGCCGCAGGCGATATTCGCGGTAGCCAAGGAAGGTGAAGTGGTTGTCCTCCATCCACTCCAGCAGCTCCTTGGCTTCCATCACTTCACTGCTCGGCAATCCCGGCGCATGCGTTTCCAGTTCGCTCGCAAGCGTCCGCGCACGTTGGCGCATCTCCATCCAGTCGCCGGTCGCGCAGCGCACGTCATCGAGCATCGCGAGAATGCGTTCCTGTACGCCAGCGAGGCGCTGCGGATCAGTGATGCGGTCGACTTCGAAGAGCTGCCAGGACTCCGCCAGCGTATGCTCCGCAGGCTCGCTCTCGTCGCTCACCGCGCGCAGCGCCCCGCTGCGGTCGCGCTCTACATGCAGTATCGGGTGCGCAATGAAATGAATCGCGAGTCCTGACTGGTTGATCGCAATGCCCATCGAGTCGACCAGAAACGGCATGTCCTCGGTGGTCAGGACGATGAGGGTATGGGGACATGTGAAGCCGTCGCGCGGTGGGTCGGGATTGAACACCCGCACCAACGGGTCTCCGGTGCGTCGCTTAGCGCCGAGATCGAGGTGGTAAAGGGCCGCACCCGCGAGATCTTCAGGCCGGTGAGTGGCGAGGTCTTCCTCGCCAACGCCCCCGTAGTAGGCGCGGATGAAACGCGTGACGTCGACGGGCTTGCGCGAGCCGGCCTGGCGGCGCGCCTGCGCGGCGATCCGGTTGATCAGCTCGAGCCGCGCAGCCGGAATCTTCACTCGGGCAACTCGAGATCCTTGATCACTGCAGCGAGAAAGCGTGCCGCCTCGCCGCCGGTGACACAGCGATGATCGAAGGTGAGTGACAAGGGCATGCGCAGGTGCGCCTCGATGCCTCCCATCACTGCGACGACATCGTGTCGCAACACTCCGGAACCGAGTATGGCCACGGCGGGTGGAACCACGAGTGGCGTGGCATAGCGGCCGGCAATCGTGCCGAAGTTGGACAGCATGATCGTATAGTCGCGCAGGTCTTCGGGCGCTGCGGTGCGAGCGACTGCGGCTTCCTTCAGCGCCCTGAGCTCGCCGCGCAGCCGGGCCGCATCCTTGGAGCCCACCTCGCGAATCACGGGAACGATCAGGCCTTCCGGCGTGTCGACCGCCACGGCTATGTCGACCCGCGCGAACACCTGTCGCGTTGCCGCTTCGCCATCGTAATGGGCGTTCAACGCGGGTTCGGCGCGGCAGGCGACAGCCATCGCGCGCAGCAGCCGCACCGTGTAATCGGACTTGCGCAGCCACGCATGCAGGTCCGCATCATCGAAAAGGGTGCAGCTCGCGACCGAATCGCGCGCGAGCGACATCGTGTGCGCCATGCCACGTCGCAGTCCACGCAATCGCTCGACCTCTCCAGTGGGTGGCGAGGCTGGACGACCTGGCGCGGGCGCGGGAGAAGGTGCGCGAGCCTCGGGTGCACGTGCTGAGGGTGTGCCGCCTGCTGACATCACATCATCGACGGTAATCAGGCCGCCGCGTCCGCTCGCGCGCACCTGCGTCAGATCCACGCCGAGGCGTTTAGCGAGTGCCCGCACCGCGGGAGCTGCGCGCACGCGCTCGACCTTCGCCGTACCGGCTCCGCCAGCGACGGCATTCTCAATGAGCTCCTCGTCGCTCGTCGGCATGTTGCCCACTACCGTGCCGGAGTCATCGGCCTTCTTCGGGTCGACTCTCGGTGGGGTGGTCGGAGCGGATTTCGCGGGCGGCGCGCCGTTGGCGCCGTCGATCTGGAAATCGACCAGCGGTTGGCCAGTATTGACTACGTCGCCATTCTTGGCGTGCAGCGCCGTGATCACGCCGGTGTAAGGGGAGGGCACTTCGACTACCGCCTTCGCTGTCTCGACCGAGACCATAGGTTGATCGACGGTGACGCGATCGCCCACCTTGACGTGCCAGTTGACGATTTCCGCTTCGGGCAGACCCTCGCCGAGATCGGGCAGGTTGAACGTGGTCATCGATCGGACCTCCGTCCGCGGGCTAGTCGACGAATGTGGCTCGAACGCCGTCGAGAATGCGCGCGACGCTGGGAATGTAGTCGTATTCGAGCCGGAAGAGCGGCATCACCGTGTCGTAGCCGGTGACGCGCTGGATCGGCGCCTGCAGGTCGTACAAGCCGCGCTCTGCGACCGTCGCGGCGATCTCCGCGCCGATGCCGCAATTGCGCGCAGCTTCATGCACGATGACGAGGCGGCCGGTCTTTGCTACCGATTCCAGAATGGTGTCGTGATCGATTGGTGACAGGGTAGCGAGGTCGATGACCTCCGCGCTCACACCATCTTTTGCGAGCTGCTCGGCCGCGCGCATGGTTTCGAACGTCATCGCACCCCATGTGACGAGCGTAACGTCGGTGCCTTCACGCAGGATGTAACAGACATCGAGCGGCAGCGCCTGCCCATCATCGGCCACCTCCTGGCGCACCAGGCGATAAAGGCGCACGGGCTCGAGAAAGATCACCGGGTCTGGATCGCGTATCGAGGCGAGCAACAGCCCATAGGCTCGCGCCGGCGACGAGGGGCACACCACACGCAGGCCCGGAACGTGCGCCAGCATCGCCTCGGTGCTTTCTGAGTGATGTTCCGGTGCATGAATTCCGCCGCCGTGTGGCGTGCGGATCACCATCGGACAGCTCAGTCGCCCACGGGTCCGGTGCCGCATGCGTGAAGCGTGATTTACGATTTGATCGAAGGCCGGATAGATGAAGCCCATGAACTGGATTTCCGCGACCGGCTTCAGTCCCTCCACTGCCATGCCGACCGACATGCCGCCGATCATGCCTTCAGCAAGTGGTGTGTCCTGCACGCGATCCTTGCCGAACTTTTCCTGCAATCCCGCCGTGGCACGGAACACGCCGCCGTTGACGCCGACATCTTCGCCGAGCACGACCACCGAGGGGTCCTGAGTCATTTCCCAGGCGTGCGCCATGGTGATCGCTTCGATCATCGTGATCTTCGGCATGAGCGGATCCTGTTTAGTGTGAGCCGCCGTGAGCGCCCGAGGGCGAGCTATAGTTTCGTGCCTGTTGGCGCTGTTCCTGCAGCTGCCTCGGCGGCTTCGCGAACAGGAAGTCGAACATGGCGTCCGTCGATTGCTTACCGGTGTGCGCATATTCCTCGACGGCCGCTTCCACGCGCTTGGAGCATTCAGTCTTGAGTGCGATTTCCTTCTCTTCGCTCCAGGCACCCGTGTCGATCAGGTACTTTCTCAACCGGATCAGCGGCTCGACCTTCCAGGCGTTCTTGACCTCATCCGCGGGCCGATAGCGGCTCGCATCGTCCGCAGTCGTGTGATCGCTCAAGCGATAGGTAATCGCCTCGATGAGCGATGGCCCGCCGCCGTTACGCGCTATGGCGAGAGCCTGGCCGACCATGTGGCGCACGGCGATGGCGTCATTGCCGTCGACCTGCACACCGGGTATACCAGCGGCGACTGCCTTTTGTGCCAGTGTTGCGGCAGCAGTCTGGCTCGAGATCGGCACCGAGATCGCCCACTTGTTGTTGACGATCACGAACACGACCGGCAGCGAGCGCGCGCCAGCGAGGTTGAGCGCCTCATAGAACGCCCCTTGCGAGGTGCCGCCATCGCCGATGAAGGCGAGTGCGCAACGCTTTTCGCCACGAACCTTGAAAGCCATCGCGGCGCCGGCGGCGTGCAGAGACTGTGTCCCGATCGGCACACACCACGTGAAATCGCGCCTTGCATTCTCGAAATTGTTGCCGCGCTCATCGCCGCCCCAGTAGAGCAGCACGTCCGACATTTTCACACCACGCCAGAACTGCGCGCCGTACTCGCGATACACCGGCACCAGGACGTCCTCTGCCTTCATGGCTGCGCCGGCGCCGACGTGCGTCGCCTCATGACCCAGGCAGGAGGCGTACGTGCCCAGCTTTCCGGTGCGCTGCAGGTTCACTGCCTTGGTATCGAAAGTGCGCACGAGTGTCATTAGCTGGTACATGCGCACGAGCTCAGCCGGGTCGCGCGCGAATTCGGGCAGTGCACCTGTCAAGCGGCCGTTTGGGTCGAGGAGCTGGTGGTGCTTGATCTCGAATTCAGCCACGGTGCGAACCGCGGTCTCATCGGACTTCCTGACGGGGGTCGGACCAGCAGGTTGTAGGCGGGTGTTCATTGGCTTAACCCCCGGGGGTCAGGAAACGGCGCGCGATTATAACTGATGTGTGCGGCAATCCCGCCCGCATCGTGCGCTGCAAAATCGGCATCTGTCTACTCCACATGAATCGGACCAAGCATGACGGCCCGGTGTTGCAGGCGTGAGAGCAACCGATCGAGGTGCGCTCGTTCGGTGTTGGAAAGATTCGCGAGCAGGGCGCGCTCGTAACGACGTGCAAAAGGCACAACCCGCCAGTAAACACTCTCGCCGCTGCGTGTGAGGTTCAGTACCGAGCGGCGCCGGTCCGCGTTCGCGAAGGCGCGCGCGATGCGCCGCGATCTGAGCAAACTCGAAACCGCGCGGCTGACGGCGACCTTGTCCATCGCCGTGCGCTCCGCAACCTGCGCTGCGGAAAGCCCCGGCTCGAGGCCCAGCACTGCAATCACGCGCCATTCCGGAATCGACAGGCCGAATCGCGCCGCATACGCGCCGGCGATCGCTGTGCTGACGATATTGGTCAACACCGACAACCGGTAGGGGACGAAATGCTCGAGCCTCAGGCGCCGGCGGCGGCCGTTACGGTTTCCCATGTCGGACTCGACATCTATAATGGTTGCAAGTGTAACTAATTGCACCCGGACGCCGCCATGGCCAATACCGCATCCCGGACCGATCTGTTCGACAATCCGATGGGGACCGACGGATTCGAGTTTGTCGAATACACGGCCCCCGATGCCGAGTTGCTGCGCACTTTGTTCGAACAGATGGGATTCCCGGTACTCGCTCGTCACCGCAGCAAGAACGTGACTCTGCACCGGCAGGGCGACATCAATTTCATCATCAATTCGGAGCCTGACAGCGCTGCACAGGCCTTTGCGCGCCAGCACGGTCCGTCGGTGTGTGCGATGGCATTTCGGGTCAAGGATGCGACCCAGGCGTTCAAGCGCGCGGTCGAGCTTGGCGCCAAGCCGTTTGCCGGGCGCGTCGGGCCGATGGAGCTGAACATACCGGCGATCGAAGGCATCGGCGGGAGCCTGATCTACCTCGTTGATCGCTACGGCGAGCAGACCATCTATGACGTGGATTTTCGTCGCGAGGCGGTACCAGCGACGACTCAAGGTGCGGGACTCACTTATATCGATCACCTGACGCACAACGTGAAGCGGGGCAACATGGACGTGTGGGCCGGTTTCTACGAGCGGTTGTTCAATTTCCGTGAAATTCGCTACTTCGACATCGAGGGTCAGAAGACCGGCCTGTTCAGCCGCGCGATGACCAGCCCGTGCGGCAAGATCCGCATCCCGATCAATGAATCACAGGATCCGAAGTCCCAGATCGAGGAATACCTGCATCAGTATCGAGGCGAGGGCATCCAGCACATTGCGCTCGGTACCAACGACATCTTCGCCACCGTCGATGAGCTGCGCGCTCGCGGTGTGAAGTTCCAGGACACACCCGATTCGTATTACGAGGGAGTCAATGCGCGGGTGCCTGGCCACGGCGAGGATCTGGCGGCGCTCGAGGCACGTCGCATTCTGGTCGATGGGGCGCCCACACAGGGGCAGGGCACTCTGCTGCAGATCTTTACGCAGAATGTCATCGGCCCGATTTTCTTCGAGATCATCCAGCGCAAGGGCAACGAGGGATTCGGTGAAGGCAATTTCAAGGCGCTGTTCGAGTCGATTGAACTCGACCAGATCCGGCGCGGTGTCATCTAGATCTGCCTTAGCTCGTGGAACGATGGGCGTTGCCGATCGAACGCCCATCGACCATCAGCCGCATCTGATGTGATGCTAAGTCGTGCGCGCATGCAGCGGTGCTGCCAACCGGTGCGCCTGTAACAGAGCAGTGATATGCAACATGACAAAGATCGGTACCAGAAAAACCGGAATGAGGACAAGCGGCAGATAACCCATGATCGCGGTCGTCGTCCCATCAGCGACGCTGATCAGGTGGCTGGCGACCAGCGTACCAATCGCCACCGCAACGGCTAGATCCAGGAGGCCGAGCACATTCCAGGCCACGAAGCCCGCACTTCCGGCCACCTCGGGCTTGCGAACAATCGCGAGCATCAGCGCGGGCGCTGTGATTCCGATCGCGATGTCTCCGAGTCCCGCTGGCAACGCGAAGACTCTTGGCAGGATATGACTGGCATACAGCCCCAGAAAGCCCAGGCCCGCAAAACGCCAGGCCTGCATGCCGAGTGCAAGCCGAATATCGAACTCTAAGACAAAGTCACGAAAGCGGCTCGAAAGCCGGTATGCAATCAAGAACAGGGCGATGGGCGTGACCACCCCCAAGAAGATCGGCAGAGGCGGGGTACCGGGCGTCGTGACGAAAGCTTCCTGGCGACCGAGGATGAATACCAGCGCGAGCCACGCGACGACGATTCCGGCGACAATTGAGGTGATGGATGAACTAGACCGGGCCGAGCCCGACAGAACTGCGGTAGACATGACGATTCTCCTTGTCCTAGTCACTTGCAAAGTACAAGTCAGTGGACAGGCTAGCACTGCAACTTGTACTATGCAAGTGACCAGATTCGGGGGCAGTCAATGACAACTACACACAGGAAGACAGGAGCCTTGCGGCGTTCGCCGTGCCCGGTGGCGAGTACGCTCGATCTCATCGGCGACAAGTGGTCGCTGCTTGTGGTCCGTGACCTGCTGCACGGCAAGCGGACCTACGGCGAAGTTCTGGGATCGCCCGAAGGGATTCCGACCAACATCCTTGCCGATCGGCTGCGACGCCTCGAGGAGGCGGGCCTCATCCGCAGTGCGCCTTACCAGGATCGACCGGTCCGCTATGCCTATGAGCTCAGCGACAAGGGACGCGACCTGGGTGAGGTGGTGCTGGCGCTGGTGCGCTGGGGCAAGCGCCATATTCCCGGTACGCGCACCTACAGCGAGCGGCCGGCTTCGTCCGGGCGCGTCCCATCTGCCGGTCGCGACCTACGTGCGCGCAAGCGAGCTGCGCGTTAATGAGCGATTACGCTTCGATTTGTGTGCCGCATGGTTGACACTCGCGGACTTGGGTCGCAAGGTGGCGCCGCCCTACAAACGCGCATCACGCGCCATAATAAGGAACGGCCTATGAAAACGCTGATAAGACCCGTGTTGATTGCTCTTGCACTATGCATTGCTCCCTGCACCAGCCTCTTCGCCGCTGAATCTCCCGTGCTGCGGGTCGTGGTTGTCCATAGCGACAACGTCGAGGCCTACGTCAAGGAACTCGCACGCGGCCAGGAGATCCTGAAGAAGATGCAGAGCGCCGCAACCATCCGGGTGTTCAGAGCCAGATTTGCAGGTCCCAATGCCGGTGCGGTCGTCGTGGCGGTTGAATATCCGAACATCGCGTCGCTCGCGAGTGACGATGCGAAAATCGCGGCGAGCACCGAGTATCGGGATTGGGTCAAGGGTCTGGACAAGTTTCGCAAGATCGAGTCCGACAGCCTGTACGAGGAGTTGAAACCCTAGAGCTATCGGACCTCCCGCGGGCGCACGGCAACTAGCGCCTTGGGGGTCGAGGCGTCCGCGGGAGAACGCGATGATATTCGAGCAAATCGCGACGGGTGGTTGTCAGTCCTATCTCATCGGTTGCGGCGAGACCTGCGCGGCTGCCGTGATCGATCCCGAGATCAGCCAGCTGGATCGCTACGCCACGCTCGCCGCCCGCAGCGGGGTTCGCATCCGCTACGTCATCGACACGCACACTCACGCTGATCACTTCACGGCCACGCGCCAGCTCGCTCGTCAGCTCGAAGTACCCGTAGTGATGCATCGTGCGAGCCCGGCACCGTTCGTGGACATGCGCGTCGATGATGGCGAGATGGTGGCCGTCGGGCGGCTGCGCCTGCAGGTGCTGCACACGCCTGGCCACACGCGCGATTCGATGTGTCTGATCGCGCAGGACCGTGTGTTCACCGGCGATACGCTTCTCATCGGCGCGACCGGCCGCACAGATCTACCCACGGGCGAGGCCGAGGCGCTCTACGACAGCCTGTTTGCCCACCTGCTGCAACTCGATTCCGCGCTCAAGGTGTTTCCGGCACATGAATACAAGGGCCGCAGCCATTCGACCATTGCGCAGGAGCTGAAGGAAAACTCACGGCTGCAGAAGCGCGACCGCGCAGGCTTCGTCGAGATGATGCACAGCCTCAATCTCTCGATGCCAACTCATATCACCGAGGCGCTGCGCACCAACATGAGTGGCGGCAAGACTGTGGCGCAGATGCTTGCCGAAGCCGCCGCGGTCGTGCCCTTCATGTCGCTCGTGGAATTGAAGGCGCGAATCGCGGACCAGGCGTGTGATCTCATCATTCTCGATGTGCGCGAGCGCGACGCTTATGAGGCCGGGCACATTCCGGGAGCACGCCTGCTGCCGCGTGGTCAGCTCGAATTACGTGCCAGTGAGGACCTGCCGGACCCAACCAGGCGCATCCTTGCCTACTGCGAGTTCGGGCGAATCTCGACGCTGGCCGCGGCGACGATGCGCGAGATGGGATTCCAACGGGCGGTAGCCTTGGACGGGGGCATGAAGGCCTGGCGCGACGGCGGCTACCCGCTAAAGACGGGTAAAGAGCCGTAACAGTCTCGATTCAAGCGTGCACTGGGCAGCCAGTCTTTGTACGTACCTCTTCAAGCCCAACGCCGGGCGCGAGCTCAACCAGCTTGAGTCCCTGTGGAGTTACATCGAGCACGCACAGCTCGGTGATGATGCGGTCGATGACACCGACACCGGTGAGTGGCAGTGTGCATTTCCTGATGATCTTGTGCTCGCCGCCCTTCGCTGTGTGTTCCATCAACACGATGATGCGCTCGACGCCGGCCACGAGGTCCATTGCTCCGCCCATACCCTTCACGAGTTTTCCCGGGATCATCCAGTTTGCGATGTCACCTGAATCGGTCACCTGCATGGCGCCGAGAATGGCGAGATCGATATGACCACCACGGATCATTGCGAATGATTCGGCACTGCTGAAGTAGGCGGCGCCGACGCGGGCGGTCACTGTCTGCTTGCCGGCATTGATGAGATCGGCATCAACTTCGTCTTCGGTCGGAAACGGCCCTACTCCAAGCAGGCCGTTCTCGCTTTGCAGCCAGACGTCCATGCCCGGCGGAATGAAATTCGCCACCAGCGTCGGCAGGCCGATGCCGAGATTCACGTAGAAGCCGTCGCGCAACTCCTGTGCGGCGCGTTGCGCCATCTGATCGCGATTCCAGCTCACGAGGACTTCCTCACGGTGCGCTGCTCGATGCGTTTCTCGGGATGCGGGTTGTGCACCAGCCGCTTCACGAAGATTCCCGGCGTATGGATGTGATCGGCTTCCAGGGCGCCGAGCTCGACGATCTCCTCGGCTTCGGCGATACAGATCCGGCCCGCGGTCGCGATCATCGGGTTGAAGTTTCGCGCGGTCTTGCGATACACGAGGTTGCCTGCCTTGTCGGCACGCCAGGCCTTCACCAGCGAAACATCCGCACGCAGGGAGTGCTCGAGCACAAACTGGTCGCCGTCGAACTCGCGCGTTTCCTTGCCTTCCGCGACTACCGTGCCATAGCCGGTGCGGGTGAAAAACGCCGGAATGCCCGCGCCGCCGGCGCGGAGTTTTTCGGCCAGCGTTCCCTGCGGCGTGAACTCGAGCTGTAACTCACCAGAAAGAAATTGGCGCTCGAATTCCTTGTTCTCGCCGACATAGGAGGAAATCATCTTGTGGATCTGCCGGGTCCGCAGCAGCATCCCCAAGCCGAAATCGTCCACGCCGGCGTTGTTCGAGATTACGGTGAGGCTCTTCGCGCCGGTATCGCGCAGCGCGGTGATCAGCGCTTCAGGGATGCCGCACAGGCCGAAGCCACCGACGGCGATCGTCTGGCCATCCTTGATGAGCCCGGCGAGTGCCGCGTCAGCCGATGGGAAGAGTTTCTGCACTCAGGGAACTCCGTGGGCCGAAGCGCTGGATTGTAAGCGAGAACGCTTCGCACCCGTACATCACGCGCGCGATGCATTCAGGGTTTGTGGGGACGTGCCAGATATTCCTCAGTCTGCATCTCGATCAGGCGACTCGATGTGCGCGGGAACTCGAGCTTCAGCTTCTCGCCACGGTAGAGCTCATCCGGTGGTGCGTTGGCGGAGAGAATGAGGTTGACATTGCGGTCATAGAGCTCATCGACCAGCGCGATGAAGCGACGCGCGGCGTTCTCATGCGCGGGACCGAACACCGGCACGTTGGCAACGATGAGTGTATGACAGCTGCGCGCCAACTCGATGTAATCGTTCTGGCTGCGAGGTCCGTCACACAGATCGCGGAATTCGAACCAGATGACGGCTTCGGATTGACGAACGCAGCCGATACGCCGGTGCTCAATCGTCACGGTGCCATCTTCTGTGCCGGGCGCGCCGGCGACGGAGGCGAATATCTGCATCAGGCGCTGCGGTGTGTCTGCGCCATCAGCGGCAAGATAGATCGGCGCCTGTTTCAGGTGGCGGAGGCGATAGTCGATTGCGCCTTCAAGATGCAGCACTGTCGTGTGCTTCTCGATGAGCGAAATGGCGGGCAAGAATCGCTCGTGTTGTAACCCGTCCCGATAAAGCTCGCGCGGCGGCGTGTTCGAAGTCGCGACCAGGGTCACGCCACGCCGGAACAGCGCATCGAACAGCGTGCCCAGGATCATCGCGTCGGCGATATCGCTTACCTGGAACTCGTCGAAGCAGATGATGCGCGTGCGGCGTGCAATCTGGTGCGCGACCGACTCGAGCGGATAGGCGCGCGATTTCAACTTGCGCAAGTCATCGTGCACGGCGTGCATGAAGCGATGGAAGTGGCGTCGCTCACGATCACGGAATGGCAGCGATTCAAAGAACAGATCCATCAGCATCGTCTTGCCGCGCCCGACGCTGCCCCACAGGTAAATCCCTCGCACCGGCGTCAAGCTGCTCTGGCCCGGCAAGAGCTTGCGCAAGCGGTGTGCCCAATACGTGAATTCGCGCGGGTTGCCCATCAGGCGCGTGCGCAGCTCATCGAGCTTGCCGGCCACCTGTTCCTGGTTGCGATCGCGCGTCAGGCTGGCATGGGCGACCTGCGATGCGTATGCGGAGCGAATGGCGCCGCGGCTCATGCGGCGAATGGTTCGTGGCGACGGGCGGACGTCATCAGGCTAGAGCGATTGGTAGTTCGGGCCACTGCCACCCTCGGGCGGGACCCACGTGATGATCTCGTATGGATCCTTGATGTCGCAGGCCTTGCAATGCACACAATTGGCGGCGTTGATCTGCAAGCGCTTGCCACCAGCCCCGTCGTCTACCATTTCGTACACACTGGCTGGACAGAACCGCGTGCAGGGATTGGCGTATTCAACGCTGCATCGCCCCGCACAGATCGACAAGTCCGCGACCTTGAGGTGTACCGGCTGACTTTCATCGTGCGCCGTGGCGGCCAGGAACACCGAGGCCAGGCGATCACGTGGCGCAAGATCGCGAGTGCCCCACTCCCGGTCGGGCGACTCGAATGAGTCGATCTTCGCAAGCTTCCAATTGGCCTCGTTGTGCAATGTCCACGGAAGCTTGCCAAGTGTCACCGTCTCGAGCCCCGCGTTGATCAGGCCAAACCACAGACCACGCTTGAACGCCGGCTTGATGTTGCGCACCTTGCGCAGCTCGCGGCCGCCTTCCGAAGCGCGCCAGCGCGCATCAAAGCCCGTACTGCTGCCGGTTTCGGCGATGTGTTCGGCGGCGGTTACGCCGCAGCGGATTGCCTGGTGGATGCCCTTGATCTTTGGAAAATTGAGGGTGCCGGCCGCATCGCCCACGATCATCGCGCCTGGCATCTCGAGCTTCGGCAACGACTGCCAGCCACCCGCGGCAATGCTGCGCGCACCCGCAGACACGATCTCACCGCCCTCGAGTAGCGAATGGATGCGCGGATGGTGCTTGAACTGCTGGAACGCCTCGAACGGCTGAAATCGTGGATCGAGGTAGTCAAGCCCCACGACGTACCCGACATAGACGCGATCGCGATCGAGGTGATAGATGAATCCGCCGCCATACGTCGCGGCGTCGAGTGGCCAGCCGAGCGTGTGCTGGACGAGACCGGCCTGCGCGCGGCCTTCGGGTAGTTGCCACAGCTCCTTGAGCCCGAGCGCATAGGTTTGCGGGTCGCAGGTGGCGTCGAGCTTGAACTTGCGCACTAGCTGTTTGGTGAGGCTTCCGCGGCAACCCTCGGCAAGCACCGTGAGACGCGCGCGGATTTCGGGACCGGGTGTGAAATTGGGCCCCGGCGTACCGTCCTTGTTGAGTCCCATGTCGCCGATCTGCACGCCCGCTACCGAACCCTCGTCGCTGCCGAGCGCTTGCGCACCGGCAAATCCCGCGAAGACATCGATGCCGAGTGACTCGGCTTTGCTCGCCAGCCACGGTGTCAGGAGTCCCAGCGAGACGATGAAGTTGCCGTGATTGCGCATCTGGGGCGGAGTTGGAAATCGCACGCTGCCGCGGCGCGTGAGCATCAGGAACTCATCACTGCCAACCGGTACGCAGATATCGAGGCCGCTCTGTCGCCACTCCGGCAGCAATGCGTCGAGCGGTCCCGGTTCCATGACGGCGCCCGACAGGGAATGCGCGCCGACGGCCGAGCCCTTTTCAAGCACGCAGACCGCAGTGTCTGGCTTGAGTTGCTTGAGACGGATGGCGCAGGCGAGCCCGGCCGGGCCCGCGCCGACGACGAGCACGTCATACTCCATCACGTCGCGATCGGGCATAGGTTCAGTTCAGCGGCAGCCCTTTCAGCTGCGGAACCTTGGCGAGCTGCGGGCGCACCTTCGCCAGGTCGCCGACGATCACAAGCGTCATGTTTTCTGGGCGGATGTACTTGCGTGCAGACGCACTCACCTGGTCCGGCGTAACGGCGTAGATCCGCTCGACCAGGTGCGTCAGGTAATCATCCGGCAGACCGTGCAGATCCATGTACGCCAGTTGCCCGATCAGTGCACCGCGTGTCGCGTTCTGCAACACAAAAATGCCACCGCGATAGTTCTTCATCCCATTGAGCTCTGCTGCGCTCGGCGGCTCACGCTGCAGCCGATCGATCTCGGCGTAGATCTCCTTGAGGGAGTTGCCGGTGTCCTTGGTGGTGACATCAGCTTCCTCGATCCAGTAACCGCTGCGGTATTGCACGTCCAATGAGCTTCGTGGCGAATAAGCGTAGCCCTTGTTCTCGCGGATGTTGCTGGTGATGCGCGAAGAGAATTCGCCACCAAGGAGCGAATTGGTCAGTGACAGCTGCAGGTAGTCCGGCTGGCTCGGATCAATCGCCGGCAGACCCAGAAGGATTGTCGACTGCGGTGCACCCGGTCGGTCGATGAGGCGGATCTGCCGCTTGCTGACGCCCGTCGGCGTATTGATCAGCGCAGCCGGTCCCGCTTGCCAGTCGCTGAAGGCACTCTCGACTGCCTGTTCGATCGCGGCCCGGTCGAATCGCCCCGCGACATAGATATGAGTGCGCGCCGCCCCGAAGTTGTCGCGATAGAACCCGCGCACATCTTCCATCGTGTACGCGGCCAGCTGCGCGTCGCTCGGATAAATCTTCCCGTATGGATGATTCGGATAGAGCAGGGCAGCGAATGCTTCGTTGGCGATGCTGTCGGGCTGGCTGCGTGACAGAGCGAGCTGGCGCTGAAAATCGCGCTTGATCCGCGGCAACTCGGACCCGGGAAGCTGCGCCCTGCGCAGCAGGTCGGCGATCAGTGCGACCGCTTCGCTGCCGTGCTCGCTCAGCACGTCCATTGAAATAGTGGTCTGATCGGGCCCCACCGCCAGGTTGACCGATCCGCCCATGTCGGCCGCGGCCTCGGCGATCTCGTTTGCCGAGCGGGTGCCGGCACCTTCCTTGATCAGTTCGCCGGTGAGATCCGCAAGCCAGGTCTTGTCCCCTTCATTGAGGTTGCCGACTCTGAGGATGGCGGTGATTGCAGTCTTCGGAATGGTTCCGAACTCGATAAAGGTCATCTCCAGCCCGTTGGCGAGTGCACGCTCCGCCTTCGCGGGCACTTGAAAGTTTTTCGGCGCAGCAGGCGCAGGTGGCGCCTCGACTGCGACTGCTGAGCTGGCCGCGGTGAGCACGAATAGTGCAGCGAGGACTTTCATTGCGCACCTCCCTGCTTGTCGTCTGCCTGGCCGGGTTCGATGGTCAGCACCGTGCGGTTGGCAGGCACCAGGTACTTGCGCGCGGTTTGCTGGATGAGCTGGGGAGTTACCTTGCGGAACTCGGCGTCGAGCCCGTTGATACGAGCCGGGTCATCATCGAACAAGGCGAATGAGGCGAGCAGGTCCACAAGCCCGAAGCGCGCGGCGGAGCCGATCACATCGTAGAAGCCAGAACGCATCTTGGTGAGGGCGCGCTCGAACTCTGCAGTACTTACCTGCTGATCCTGGATCTTCCGGATCGTCTCATCGACGTCTGCAAGTATGGTGTCGGTACTGTGCTCCGGATCGTGCACCAGGCCGACTGTCCACAACATCGGACCCTTGTAGTTGAACATGTTGCCGAGCAGGTTTATTCCCCCTGACACCTCATCGGTGTAACCGCGCTCTTTTACCAGCTTGCGTGTCAGAGCGCTGTCCGCCCCCTGAAGGAGCAATTCGTCGATGATGCCGAACGCGAGCCACTCCGGCGTCCAGCGCTCCGGCACGTGGTAAGCGATCGCTAGTGCGGGGCGTGGTGCGAGGGCATCGGTCTTCGACGCGCGGCGCTCCTCAGTCTGCGGGGGCTCGGAAATGTCAGGCTGTGCCGGCAGCGTACGTGCTGTGAGCTGGCCAAAATACTTCTCGATCCAGGCGCGTGCCTGCGCGGGGTCGAAATCGCCTGCGACCACCAGCGCGGCATTGTTCGGGCCGTAGTAAGTGTCATGGAAAGCGAGGACATCCTTGAGCGTCGCGGCGTCGAGGTCGCCCAGATCACCATAGAAATTGTGTGCGTTGTACCAGTTGCGGTTTGCATATTGCGGCACATCGAGCCACGGGAAACCGCCGTACGGGCGATTGAGCACATTGACCTTCACTTCGTTCTGCACCACGCCGTTCTGGTTGTCGAGATTTTCCTGCGTGATGTTGAGGCCGCCCATGCGATCGGCTTCCGCCCACAACATGGTCTCGAGCGTATTGGACGGCACCACCTCGAAGTAGTTGGTGAAGTCGAAGCGCGTCGAACCGTTCAGCACTCCGCCGTTGTTCTGGATCAGCTTCACGAATTCCATCTTTCCGAGATTTTTCGACCCCTGGAACATCATGTGCTCGAACAAGTGAGCAAAACCGGTGCGATCGCGCGGCTCGATGCGAAATCCGATGTTGTAGTACACCGCCACCGTCGCGACCGGCACGCTGTGGTCCTCGCTCAGCACGACTCGCAGGCCGTTAGCGAGCTTGTAGTACTCGACTGGAACCCTGAGCGTTGGGGCCGATGCTGCTTTGGGTGCCGCAGTGGCCGTAGCCGCCGGCTCCTTCGCCGGCTCGGAGACCTTCTGCCCCGCACAGCCGGCCAGGGCGAGCGCCGCGATGCTCGCGGTCAACACTTGTCGGAACATTGAGGAGATCCTCTACTTGGGTTGCATACGGATGGCGCCGTCGAGCCGGATGGTCTCGCCGTTCAACATCGGGTTCTGGAAGATACTGACGACTAGATCCGCATACTCCTCGGGCTTGCCGAGACGCGAAGGGAAGGGGATCTGGGCGGCGAGCGATTTCTGTACGTCGTCTGGCATCCCCGCCACCATCGGGGTGCGAAAGATTCCCGGCGCGATGGCCATGACCCGGATACCGATGCGGGCGAACTCTCGCGCCATCGGCAACGTCATGCCCATGACGCCTGCCTTGGTCGCCGAATAGGCTGCCTGGCCGATCTGGCCCTCGAATGCAGCCACTGAGGAGGTATGGATGATGAGGCCACGTTCGCCATCCTCGTTCGCTGTGTTGTTCTGCATCAGCGATGCGCAGGCCTTGTCGACCAGGAAGGTGCCGATCAGGTTGATGTGGATGACCTTCGTAAAGAACTCGCCTGCCATCGGCCCTTCGCGTCCGAGGACACGACCCGCACCGACCACACCCGCGCAGTTCACGACCAGATTCAGCGCGCCCATGCGCTCTTTCGCGTTCGCGACCGCGGCATTCACGTCCGACTCGGAGGTGACATCGCAGCGAATGAACGTCGCATTGGTCCCGAGCGCCTTCGCTGCCGCGGCGCCGGTCGCATCCTGGACATCGAGCAGCGCCGCCTTACCGCCTTCCGCGATCACGCGCTGCGCTACTGCGTGACCGAGTCCCGATGCGCCGCCGGTGATGACGGCCCGAGCGTCTTTGATCTTCATCTCAACCCCTGAATGCCCTGCCGGCGCTGGACCGCGCAGGCCATTGATTATGTTGAATTCTGCCGCTCAGTCCGACAATCCGTCAAAAATTGCTGTCGAGGGTGACAATCTCAGGCTGTTTTTTTCGCTATACCTATGAGGGACCCATGTTGCACGGCACGGATGCCTGGAACCAGGGACGGCCAACGGATCGGACATGGACTGGGCAGGGATGCCCATCTCGCCCGTCATTCCTCGCGCACCCAGCGTGCCACCCGTTTCTCCAGAAACGCACTCAAGCCCTCTTGCCCTTCCTCGGACGCGCGCAGTCGCGCCAGTCTCTGCGCCGTGACGAGGCGCGCATCGCGATCCGGCGCCCGGCCGACGGCCGACACTTCACGAATCAACTCTTTTGCTTCGAGTTGTGCAGCGGGTCCGCCCTTCAGCAGTGCTGCGAGGATTTTTTCGACGGCCTGATCCAATGAAGCGCCGGGTGCCGTTTCGTGAACCAGGCCGATACGCTGCGCATCGGCGGCACTGATCGCCTCGCCGGTCAGCACGTAGCGGCGCGCCTGACGCGGCCCGATTGCTGCCACCACGAACGGTGAGATCATCGCGGGAAGGATTCCCAGCCGTATCTCGCTCAGCGTGAAACGCGCTTCCGCGCTGGCGATCGCGATATCGCAGCACGCGATGAGACCCACACCGCCCCCGAACACGTTGCCGTTCACCCGTGCCACGGTCGGCTTCGTCATGGCGCTCAACGTTGTCAGCATTTCGCCGAGTCGCAGCGCGTCCTGCAGGTTTTCCGATGGACTGGCGCGTGCCGCTGCGCGCATCGACTCGATGTCGGCGCCGGCGCAAAAGGTCGGGCCGGCTCCAGTCAAAACAACGACGCGCACATTTGCGTCGCGTTCCAACGAACTCAGCGTCGTGCCCAATACTGTGATTGTTCCCGCATCGAGCGCGTTGTGCTTGTCGGGGCGATTCAGCGTGAGGGTGGCGATACCGCGCGCATCGACCGAGCTCAGGACCGGGGCTGTCACGCGCGCTGCCCTAGACGGTTTCGACGGCGAGCGCAGTCGCTTCGCCGCCGCCAATGCAAAGAGAGGCGATGCCGCGCTTCAAGGCTCGCTTGCGCAGGGCATGAAGCAGGGTTGCCGTGATGCGCGCTCCGGTGGCGCCGATCGGGTGCCCCAGCGCGCAAGCACCGCCATTCGCGTTCACCCGTGCGTGATCGAGATCCACGTCGTGCATCGCGGCCATCGTGACGCACGCGAACGCTTCGTTGATTTCGTACAGATCTACCTGGCCGGGTTTCCAGCCAACGCGTTCGAGCAGCTTCTGGATTGCGCCGCCTGGAGCAGTCGTAAACCATTCGGGCGCCTGCGCCTGGCTCGTGTAACCGACGATACGCGCCAGGGGCTTGAGCCCGCGCGCTTTCGCCGCGGCCTCGCTCATCAGCACCACCGCGGCTGCGCCATCCGAGATTGATGAGGAACTTGCTGCGGTCACGGTGCCGTCCTTGTTGAAAGCGGGCTTCAGCGTCGGGATCTTCTCGATGTCGCAGGTGAATGGAGTCTCGTCGCGGTCCACGACCGTTTCACCTTTGCGACCCTTTACGGTCACAGCCGCGATCTCGGCGGCAAAGTCGCCGGCTTGAACAGCATGCAGTGCGCGACGCACGGACTCGGTCGCGAAAGCGTCCTGTTGTGCGCGCGAGAATCCATACTTTGCCGCGGTGGCATCGGCGAAGTGTCCCATCAGCTTGCCATCGAAGGGGCTCTGCAGACCGTCGCGAAACATGTGGTCAATGACTTCCTGATGACCCATTCGATAACCCGATCGTGCCTTCGGTAACAGGTACGGTGCGTTCGACATCGATTCCAGGCCACCAGCCACGACCACTTCGACATCGCCCGCGCGAATCTGGTCGGCAGCCATCATGATCGCCTTCATTCCCGAGCCGCACATCTTGTTGATCGTGGTCGTCGGGACCGAGGTCGGAATTCCGGCTCCCAGCGCCGCCTGTCGGGCAGGTGCCTGGCCGAGATTGGCGGGCAGCACGCAGCCCATGACGACTTCCTGTACGTCGCTCGGCTGCAAGCCCGAGTCCTTGAGCGCCGCGCCGATCGCGACGCTGCCGAGTTCGGTGGCGCTGACGGAACTGAATGCGCCCAGAAACGCCCCGATCGGCGTGCGGCGGGCGGCAAGAATGACTACGGGTGAGTTCTGCACGATTTCTCCTGGCGCCTCGTCGAGACGCCACTCGTTCGCTCATCGAGGGAATACGGACGCGAATTATAGGCCCACGGCACAGTACCCGCGGGTGCGCCTGTGCGTCCGGACTGATAGAATTCACCTCCCTTTCTCAGCGCGTAAGCCTTGATTTCCAATGGGTATTCCTGCTGCTGAGCTCGAGCAGAGCAGCGCTGCGGAGCGCGCGCCCCTGCGTTTCGTCAGTGCCGCGTCGCTATTCGACGGTCATGACGCGGCCATCAACATCATTCGCCGCATCCTGCAGGCGCACGGCGCCGAGGTGATCCACCTTGGGCATAACCGCAGCGTTTCGGACATTGTCCGCGCGGCGATTCAGGAAGATGCCGACGGCATAGCCGTCAGCTCCTACCAGGGCGGGCACAACGAGTACTTTCGTTACATGGTGGCCATGCTGCGCGACCTCAAGGCCGAGCACATCGGTGTGGTGGTGGGCGGTGGCGGCACCATCTCTCCCGATGAGATCGCCGCGCTCGAAGCCGACGGCATCGAGAAGGTCTACAGCCCCGAAGACGGCCGCCAGCTGGGCCTCGATGGCATGATCGAGGACGTGTTCCGGCGGGTGCGGGCCCATACCAAGCCGCGCTACGAATTCCGGCCGTTCGGTCCGCGCGATCATCAGCAGATCGCCAGGACGATCTCGGTTCTCGAGGGCTCGAGCGATGCGGGGCATTCGCTCGAGACGATCCGGCGTGCGATTGGCAAGAGCGAACGTCGTGCGCCGGTGATCGGCATCACCGGCACCGGAGGCGCGGGCAAGAGCTCGCTCAACGACGAGCTGCTCAACCGGTTCGTGCGCCACTTCCCGGATCGGCAGATCGCAGTCGTCGCCATGGATCCGACGCGGCGCCGATCAGGCGGTGCACTGCTCGGCGATCGCATCCGCATGAACAGCCTGAGCAACGAACGTATTTTCATGCGCTCGCTCGCCACCCGCCGTCAACATCTCGCCACCAGCGCTGTGCTGGCCGACACCATCGCGCTACTCAAGTTCGCGGGCTTTGATCTGATCGTGGTCGAGACCGCCGGTATCGGGCAGAGCGACAGTGAAATAGTCGATCTGGCCGATGTCTCCATGTACGTGATGACGAGCGAATACGGCGCGCCGAGCCAGCTGGAAAAGATCGACATGCTGGACTTCGCTGATTTCATCGTCATCAACAAGTTCGAAAAACGCGGCGGCGAGGATGCGCTGCGCGATGTGCGCAAGCAGTGGCGGCGCAATCATCCGAAGGAGCGTGTGGCTGACGATGGAGTGCCGGTGTTTCCCACCATCGCCAGCCAGTTCAACGATGGGGGCGTCAACCGACTGTTCGCCGCGCTCTGCCAGCGTCTCGAAGCCGAAGCCGTGGGCGGCAAAAGCTGGAAACTCGCCGGTCATCACATCGATGAGCTACCGCGGCGCGACCCGGTGATTCCCGGAGAGCGGGTGCGCTATCTCGCCGAGATCGCTGCAGACGGGCGCAAGGTACGCGAGACGATTGAACGTCGGGCGCGTGCGGCGAGTCGTGCGCAGAGCCTGCGCGAAGCACTTGAGGAACTGCGCGACGCGGCGCTTCCCAAGGCGCTGGAGCCTTTTACGGATGCCGACATCAACGATGCGAGTGATGCATCCCGAGCCGCATTGCGCCGCGCGTACAACCAGGCGCTCGCGGAAGTTGGCACCGAAGGCGTCGAGCTCCTGAAGCGTTGGCCGGCGCGCGCCCAGGCCGCGACCGACGAGGAGTATCGATACCAGGTCCGCGGGCGCGAGATTACCGGCGAGAACTACAGCGAGACGCTGAGCCACCAGAAGATCCCGAAGATCGCGGTACCGAAGCTGCACGACTGGGGTGACCTGCTCACCTTCCTGATGAAGGAGAATCTGCCAGGCGCTTACCCGTATACGGCAGGCGTTTATCCATATCGCCGGGAAGAAGAAGACCCGACGCGCATGTTTGCCGGCGAGGGCACGCCGGAGCGCACCAACCGCCGTTTTCACTACCTCGCAGGTGGACACGATGCGACGCGCCTGTCCACGGCGTTCGACTCGACCACGCTCTATGGCGAGGATCCCGACGAGCGGCCGGACGTCTACGGGCGCACCGGCAATTCTGGCGTGTCGATCGCGACGCTCGACGACATGAAGCGCCTGTATTCGGGCTTCGACCTGTGTGCGCCGAGCACCTCCGTTTCGATGACGATCAACGGACCCGCGCCAATGATCCTCGCGATGTTCATGAATACCGCCATCGATCAGCGCGTCGAGCGATATCTGCGCGAGAGTGGTGGCTGGCCGGAAGCACAGCGCAAGATCGCGGCGCTCGGCAAGGAGCGAGCACTGCCGAGCTACCGCGGCGAGCTGCCCGAAGGACATGACGGCTCGGGACTAGCGCTCCTCGGTGTGTCGGGGGATCAACTACTCGATCGCGAGACGTACGAAAAGATCCGCGCCGAAGCGCTATCGCTGGTGCGCGGCACCGTACAGGCCGACATCCTGAAGGAGGACCAGGCGCAAAACACCTGCATTTTCTCGACCGAGTTCGCGCTGCGGATGATGGGCGACGTGCAGGCGTATTTCAGCGAACGCGGCGTGCGCAACTTCTACTCGGTGTCGATCTCCGGCTATCACATCGCCGAAGCCGGCGCGAACCCAGTCTCGCAGCTCGCCTTCACGCTCGCCAATGGGTTCACGATCGTTGAGTACTACCTTAGCCGCGGTATGAAGATCGACGACTTCGCGCCGAACCTGTCGTTCTTCTTTTCCAATGGCATGGACCCGGAGTACGCGGTGATCGGCCGCGTGGCACGGCGCATCTGGGCGCGCGCGATGCGCGACCTGTATTCGGCCGGGCCGCGTAGCCAGATGCTCAAGTACCACATCCAGACGTCCGGCCGGAGCCTGCACGCGCGTGAAATACAGTTCAACGACATTCGCACCACACTGCAGGCGCTGTACGCGCTGTTTGACAACTGCAACAGCCTGCACACGAATGCTTACGACGAGGCACTGACGACGCCCACCGAGGAAAGCGTGCGACGCGCCGTCGCGATCCAGCTCATCATCAACCGGGAGCTCGGGCTCAACAAGAATCAGAACCCGTGGCAAGGCTCCTTCCTCGTCGATCAACTCACCGACCTGGTCGAGGAGGCCGTCTACCAGGAGTTCGATCGCATCGCCGAGCGCGGTGGCGTGCTGGGAGCAATGGAAACGATGTATCAGCGCGGACGCATTCAGGAAGAGAGTCTCTACTACGAATCACGCAAGCACGACGGCTCCTTGCCGCTCATCGGCGTCAATACGTTTCTCGCGAGTGGCAATGCCGTGGAAGAAGTGCGTGGCGCGGCGCTGATTCGCTCCACTGAGGAAGAGAAACAAGGTCAGGTCACCGGCGTGCGCGACTTTCAATCCCGTCACGCCCAGGAAAGCGCCAAGGCGCTCGAGCGCCTGCAGGCGGTTGCCGCGGGCCGCGGCAACGTTTTTGCGGAATTGATGGAGACGGTAAAGGTCTGCTCGCTGGGCCAGATCTCGCGCGCACTCTACGAAGTGGGCGGACAGTACCGCCGCAACGTCTAGCCGACTATGCCGGCTGGCGCGCAGGCGCGCGCAGCTCCTCCTCAGCTTCCAGGTCAGGTTCACCCAGGTGCAAGAGCACGATACGTCGTGCCGCATCGCGAAGCTGCGCCGCCGCGTCCTGCTGACCTGTTTGCGGCACCAGGCTCGGTAGGACATCGATCGTGATCCGCGCGGGCGTCGGAATCACGCTGCTGGAGGACAGTACCATGCGCGTGCCGCTGATCACCACGGGCGTGACTGCGCAGTTTGCACGCACGGCGGTGGCAAACGCGCCGGTATGAAAGCGCAGCAGCCCCGGCCGGGTTGAGAAGGTCCCCTCCGGAAAGAACACCAATGACTGTCCTCCGCTGGCCCGTCTCAATACCCGGCGGGCATCCATGGCACCCTTGTGACGGTTGTGCCGGTCGACGAATGCCGAGCCGATCCGCCGCAACAGCAGGCTCGCGAGCGGCACCCGGTCCATTTCCTTCTTGATGACGAACGCGAAGCGTGGCGGCAACGTGGCTGTGAGGACCAGCCCGTCCAGGTAGCTCGCGTGATTTGCCACCACGATGCAGCGTTCCGGGGGCAGGCGCTCAGCGCCGAGAATTCTCAGCTTTACGCCCCAGGCAGCAAAGACCGCTTGAGCCGTAAAGCGTGCGATGCGGCGCCGCTGTTCAAGGCCCGGCATTGGCACCATCGCGATGAGCGCGAGCAGCGCAAAGAGCACGAACACCGTCCAGCAATAGACGCCGTAGGTTACACGCACCGGCCATTTGAGAAGCTTCATCAGCACAATGGTTCAGCTCCCGGGAAACGCTGTCTGCGACACAGGTAGCGGTAGGAGGGGTGTGAACTGCTTCTCTTTATGTTAATGGAGGCCGCATTCTGTGAATGTAATCACGCCTAGGGGGGTACCCCGTCCGCATACTGCTCCGGCATTTTGCGTGATGGCGCAGGCGCTTGCATATCCACACGCCTGCATTCAACCGCAAGGACACGTCCGGCAGGCATGAATTCAGCAGTCAAGAAAACGGTAGACCTGAAGTCTGCGTCGCAGCAGACGCAAAGGACGGCAGACGAGCCGGATCCGGTCGTTAACCGTTTCCTCGAAGCTGTCTGGATGGAGCGTGGACTCTCGCCCAACACGCTGGCTGCCTACCGTGCCGACCTCACGGCGCTCAATCGCTGGCTCGAGCAGAAAGACATTCCGATCATCAAGACGGCGCGCAACGACCTGCTGGGCTTCATTGCCTGGCGCGTGGAAGCCGGCGCCCGTCCGCGTTCAACCGCGCGGCAGCTCTCGAGCTTCCGCCGCTTCTTCCGTTACCTGGCACGCGAGGGAATGATCCGCGAGGATCCGACCGCGCAAATCGCGATGCCCAAGATCGGGCGCTCGCTGCCGAAGTCGCTGACGGAAGATGAAGTCGAGTCGTTGCTGATGGCGCCGGTAGTGACCGATCCGCTCGGGCACCGCGATCGCACCATGCTCGAAGTGCTCTATGCCACCGGGCTCAGGGTCTCCGAACTCGTCAACCTGAAGCACAACCAGGTGAACCTGAACCAGGGTGTGCTGCGGATCGTCGGCAAGGGCAATCGTGAGCGACTGATCCCGCTCGGCGAAGAAGCCGTGCGCTGGTTGCAACAGTTCGTTCAGGGCCCGCGTGCCGAGATCCTGCTCGAGCGCCAGACGGACTTCATGTTCCCCACGCGTCGCGGCGACAAGATGACGCGCCAGGCCTTCTGGCACATCATCAAGCGCTACGCACGCAAGGCCGGCGTTCAGAAGGAACTGTCACCACACACGCTGCGTCATGCGTTCGCGACTCACCTGCTGAACCATGGTGCAGACCTGCGCGTGGTGCAGATGTTGCTCGGTCACAGCGACCTTTCCACCACTCAGATCTATACCCACGTGGCACGCGAGCGCATGAAAGAGCTGCATACGCAGCATCACCCGCGCGGCTGAGCCTTCCTCGTCCATCGCGGCCGGGCACTAAACTTATTTTTCGCCTCCGCCGTTTGCTAGACTGCGCGCCGCCATGGGCGTGAACCATCCTTCCAACCGCCGGTCGAACAGCGGCAGCCAATCTGGAGTCCGCTGCATGTCCGAATTCAAACGCCTGGCCCGGTGTTCGCTATTGAGCGTGCTCACCTGCACGGGCATCGCTACGGCGTGGGCCGGAGACGAGGCGGCTGACCCGCGCGCGGACATAGCCAAGAAGATGCCGGGCGTCACGGTTGATCAGCTCAAGGCGACCCCGATCCCGGGCATCTACGAGTTCTCGAAGGGTGCAGACGTTGGGTATGTGACCAGCGACGGTCGCTACTTTCTGGGCGGCGATCTCTACGACATCAAGGAAGGCGTGAATCTTACCGACCAGCGTCGCAGCGACGTGCGCCGCAAGATGCTCAGCTCGCTGTCGGAGAGCGAGATGATCGTGTTTTCGCCCAAGGATCCCAAGTACACGATTACCGTGTTTACGGATGTCGACTGCGGCTACTGCCGCAAGCTCCACAGCGAGATCGCCGATCTCAATCGCATGGGCGTGCGCGTGCGCTACGCATTCTATCCGCGCGAAGGTCCGGGAAGCGAGGCATGGAAGACCGCCGAAGCGGTGTGGTGCTCAGCCGACCGCAAGGACGCGCTCACCCGCGCGAAGCGTGGCGAAGACATCAAGGCGAAGGACTGCGGAGCGACGCCGGTCGCGCGTGAGTACCAGATGGCACTCGATCTCAATATTCACGGCACGCCGGGAATCTTCACGCCGGCGGGTGACTACATCTCCGGCTACCTGCCGCCGCGCGAACTGGTCGCGCATCTGAAATCGCTGGAGAAAGAAAAGAAATAACCGGCTCAGCGCTCCAGGAGCTTGAGTTTCTCCGGTTTTCCTTCCCATTCCTTGGCATCTGCCGGCGCTGCGCCTTTCTCGGTAATCACCGGCCACTTGCGGGCCAGTTCCTTGTTGAGTGCCGTGAACTGTTCCTGACCTGCGGGCAGTTCCTCTTCGGAAAAGATCGCCTCGACCGGGCATTCGGGCTCGCACAACGTGCAATCGATGCACTCGTCCGGATCGATCACCAGGAAATTCGGTCCTTCATGGAAGCAGTCGACCGGGCAGACCTCGACGCAGTCCATGTACTTACACTTGATGCAGTTTTCGGTGACGACGAATGTCATGAGCGCAGGATCCGGAGCTGAGGCAGGGCGCGTTATTCTGCCACACGCGTTCCCTGGAGCCCTAAAAGCCCGTTAGGGCTGGCGGCGCGTGACACTGTCGCTATCGGTGATGTGCAGTTCCTCGCGTCCGGCGGCGCGGTCCGCAAAGTAATGGCGCAGAGCGAAAACGCTGCTCTGAAATGCGATCTCGTTCCATGGAACATCACGTTCCTCGACCAGCTTGACCTCGAGGCTCTCCGGTCCGACGCCGAAGCGCGGCTCAATCAGCCGGGCACGGAAGAATACGTGTACCTGTCGCGCACGCAGAGCATGGAAAATGGCGAGCATCGAGCCGACTTCAACGATCGCCTCGGCCTCTTCGACCGCTTCGCGCGCCGCGGCCTGCATCAAGGTTTCATCGTTCTCCATGAAGCCGGCGGGAATCGTCCAGAATCCCAGGCGGGGCTCGATGGCACGGCGGCAGATCAGGATTTTTCCTTCCCACTCGGGCACGCTTCCGGCGACGAGCTTCGGGTTCTCATAGTGGATGGTCCCGCAGCTCTCGCAGACGAAGCGGGGAAGGTGGTCACCGGGCGGAACTCTCAGGCTGACGCGTTGCCCGCAGTGACTGCAGAAGTTCATGCCGGGTTCGAGCGCACCATCAGCGGAAGTTGTATTGGATGCGCATGCCGAGTGCAAGGTCGGACACGTCGAGAAATTCGAGTCCCTCGAGTGTCGTGTACTCGAGGTAGGCGGAAATGCCATAGCGAAGCTGCGCGGCCATGCCCACCGTGAAGATCATGAATGACTGATCGGCTGCCTCCGATGTCACGATGATGGGTGGCGTCGGATTCGCGGTGCCCACAAACGGATCATTTGCAAAGCGCACGCCGAACGCGTTGGCGCTATCACTAAACTCCCAAACGGCATCCGCTCGGAAGTGCGGCAACAATACGATCCATCCAAGGTTCCAGGCCCCAGTGATACGCGCTCCGATACTGGCGGTTGCCGAATCGAAATCCTGCTTGTCGTAGATGAGATCCAGACCATCGGCGCCGCTTTCCCGGAACCCGTTCACTGTGGCGTCGATGTAGTTGAGGCGTGCATTCGGTGAAATCGTCACCGGGCCGACGAGGAAGTCGTGACCCGCCGAGACACCGACGCTCAGCGTGCTCCCGTCGCTCGACCCCTGCGCGGTGCGATCGATTGCGCCCTCGGCATCGACATAGTGAACGCGGCGCTCGGAATCGAGACTGGAATGGCCATAGGCCACAAAGCCGTCGGCATAAAAGAGGCCATCCTCCGGGTACAGTCCACCGTAGAGAGAGATGTTCCAGGCGCTCGTGTTCAGTCCGCCCTCGTCAGAGGGATTGAAGGATGTATCGGACTCGCCGATGCCGAGGGCAAGTCCGAACATTGCCTGTTCCTGCGGACTTCTATAGTCGGCACCCCCGCTAATGCCCCATTGATCGGCATCGAAACCCGGGTCGGCAAGCGAGTCGCTCTTCTTACTGGTGCCGAAGTTGCCCCTCATCCAGAATCCCCAGCGATCGCTGAACAGGGGTTCCCGATTGTCGAACGTGGGGCTTCCGACCACCTCATCTGCCGCCAGTTTGAGCATCTCGGGCGGAACGGGCTTGCCGTCGACGGTCAAGCTCAATCCCAGTCCCGGAGCAGCGCTCAGACCCCCTGCGCCGGACCTGAGCGCCATCAGGCGATCCATGACTCCAACCGACAGATCGCGCGCCAGCAGCAGCGTCTGTGTCTGAATGGCATTGAGATCCTGCCCGCCGAGCTCACTGACCGCAGTCGTCTGGCGCGCCGGGTCATTGTCGAGCACGATTCCATTACAGCGGGCCAGCAGGTCTGATTCTCCTTCGGTCAGCGTGGATTGCTGAGTCAGGCGCAGGCACAGATCATCGAGCGCAACGGCGACAGAGTGCTGGTTCGGTGTGAGATCGGGCAGCGATTGAAGTGACGTGCGCGGCGATGGGATTTCGACTGAGATAGTTGCGGTGCTCGATCCGGTCGCATCGTCGTCGTCGGTCACCTCCAGCCTGATCACCGTGTCGCCGTCGGGCAACCGGACATCGATCGTCGGCCCCGACCCAATCGGCTGCTGCTGGTTGAACCACGTGTACGAGGCGATCGTGCCGTCGGGATCCGATGAAGTGGAACCGTCGAGGTGCACGGTCTCCCCGGCAACGCGATCGCTGTCGGGAATCGTGCGATTGCCGCCCGTGATCGTGGCGGTGGGCGCGACGTTGGGTGGTGGCATTGCGATTGAGATGGTTGCCGTGCTCGATCCGGTTGCACCCTCGTTGTCAGTCACGACCAGCCTGATCGCGGTGTCTCCGTCGGGTAGACGGACATCAATCGTCGCTCCCGAGCCAATGAGCTGTTGCTGGTTGAACCACCTGTAGGATGCGATGCTGCCGTCGGGATCCGATGAGGTGGAACCATCGAGGTGCACGTTTTCCCCGGCAACGCGATCGCTATCAGGAATCGTGCGATTGCCGCCCGTGATCCTGGCGGTGGGAACGCCGTTGGGCGTTTCGACTGAAATCGTTGCGCTACTCGATCCGGTCGCACCGTCGTCGTCAGCCACCTCCAGCCTGATCACAGTGTCTCCGTCGGGTAAACGGACATCAATCGTCGCTCCGGAGCCAATGAGCTGTTGCTGGTTGAACCACCTGTAGGATGCGATGGTGCCGTCGGGATCCGATGAGGTGGAACCATCGAGGTGCACGGTCTCCCCGGCAACGCGATCGCTGTCGGGAATCGTGCGACTGCCACCCTTGATTCGGGCGGTTGGCGCGACGTTGGGCTTTTCGACTGAAATGGTGGCGGTGCTCGATCCGGTCGCACCGTCGTTGTCAGTCACCTCCAGCCTGATCACGGTGTCTCCGTCGGGTAAGCTGACATCAATCGTCGCTCCGGAGCCAATGAGCTGTTGCTGGTTGAACCACCTGTAGGATGCGATGGTGCCGTCGGGATCCGATGAGGTGGAACCATCGAGGTGCACGTTTTCCCCGGCAACGCGATCGCTATCAGGAATCGTGCGATCGCCGTCCTTGATCCGGGCGATGGGAGCGGCGTTGGGCGTCACGGTGACTGTCACCGTCGCACGCTCTGAATTTTCGCTGGCGTCGCGAGCTCGGTAGTCAAATCGATCGGTACCGCTGAAATCTGCATCCGGCGTGTAAGTCACATCATTGCCCGCAACGGTCGCCGTCCCATGGTGGGGGTTCTCCACAGAGGCGATGTTGAGCGAATCGCCATCGACGTCCGTGTCGTTCGCGAGTACGGAAATGGTGACTGCCCTGCCTTGCCGGGTGGTGGCCGAGTCGTCGTGGGCGATCGGTCGGTCGTTGACCGGTGTGACGGTGATCGTCACCGTCGTCGGCGCGCCCTCCGTCCCCTCGAAGTCGAGCGCTGTATAGGTAAAGGTGTCAGTCCCGAAAAAGTCGTCGTCTGGCCTATACCTCACGAAATCCGGTCGGAAGCGGCCTCCCCTATGGTCGATTTCGACGGTCCCGTTCGCGGGATCTGTCACCTCCCTGATATCGAACACGTTTGCCCCCGGGCAGCAAGGAAGCTCCTGCGAGTCGTTGGCAAGCACATCTACTTCGACTTCCCTGTCTTCTTCTGTCGTTGCCGCGTCGGGCTGGGAATGTACAACCGCTGAAGCACTTGAGGACCAGGCGCCGCTGGCAACGCCAAAAGCGAGCAAGATAACGAGTGGCAGGCCGGTTCGCAGTGTCGTGGAATCAGTGGCATGGAGCGTGCGTGCGTCCGTGCTTGAGACTCGTGGCGCAGAGACGGGTGCCCGCCATGCCCAGGTGCTAACCGGAAACGCCTTCATCGATCCCTCGTTCGCCGTCGGACGTCTTGCCTTGTCCGAATACTGACGCATACGCTGCTTCTTGTTCGGCAGCTGTGAGTCTTGCTATCCGTACATCTACTCCGCCTCGCAGAAGCACGCAACCCAGCCGTGTCACTGCACCCTCTCGAGGCGGATTATGTCGCGAAGCGGTTATCGCACCCTATTGCCTGGTTACGTGCACATGACCCGCAGCAACGGATGAGCTCTCGGCCCCGATCCCCCCCAGCGGGGGTCTCATCGCACCTACTAGTGGAAGCTGTATTGGGCGCGCATCCCGAGTGCCAGGTCGGACACGTCGATGAATTCGAGTCCCTGGACTGTTTGGTACTCGATGTAGGCGGACATGCCATATCGAAGCTGGGCGGCTACGCCCACGGCGAATACCATGAATGATTGATCGGCTGCCTCCGATGTCACGATGATGGGTGGCGTCGGATTCGCCGTGCCCACAAACGGATCATTGGCAAAGCGCACGCCGAGCGCGTTGGCGCTATCACTAAACTCCCAAACGGCATCCGCTCGGAAGTGCGGCAACAAAACGACCCATCCGAGGTTCCACGCCCCAGTGATTCGTGCTCCGATACTGGCAGTAGCCGACTCGAAGTCCTGTTTCTCGTAGATGAGGTCCAGACCATCGGCGCCGCTTTCCCGGAACCCGTCCACGGTGGCGTCGATGTAGTTAAGGCGTGCATTCGGCGAAACCGTCACCGGGCCGACGAGAAAATCATGACCCGCCGAGACACCGATGCTCAGCGTGCTCCCGTCGCTCGACCCCTGGGCGGTGCGATCGATTGCGCCGTCGGCATCGACATAGTGAATGCGGCGCTCGGAATCGAGACTTGACTGACCATAGGACAAGAATCCGTCGGCGTAGAAAAAGCCATCCTCTGGATACACTCCACCGTACAGGGAAATGTTCCACGCACTCATGTCCAGTCCGCCCTCGTCAGAGGGATTGAAGGACGTATCGGACTGGCCGTAGCCGAGGGCAAGTCCGAACATTGCCTGTTCCTGCGGACTTCTATAGTCGGCGCCGCCGCTGATGCCCCATTGATCGGCATCGAAACCCGGGTCGGCAAGCGAGTCGCTCTTCTTGCTGGTGCCGAAGTTGCCCCTCATCCAGAATCCCCAGCGATCGCTGAACAGGGGTTCCCGATTGTCGAAGGTGGGGCTTTCGACCACCTCATCTGCCGCCAGTTTGAGCATCTCCGGCGGAACGGCCTTGCCGTCGACGGTCAAGCTCAATCCCAGTCCCGGAGCGACGCTCAGACCTTGTGCGCCGGATCTCAGGGCCATCAGACGATCCATGACTCCGACGGACAAGTCGCGCGCCAGCAGTAACGTCTGCGTCTTGATTGCGTTGAGGTCCTGCCCGCCCAGCTCACTGACCGCAGTCGTCTGGCGCGCCGGGTCGTTGTCGAACACGATCCCATTGCATCGGGCAAGCAGATCGGATTCTCCTTCGGTCAGCGTGGATTGCTGAGTCAAGCGCAGGCACAGATCATCGAGCGCAACGGCGACAGAGTGCTGGTTCGGTGTCAGACCGGGCAGCGATTGAAGTGACGTGCGTGGCGGTGGCGTTGCGACTGAGATGGTTGCGGTGCTCGATCCGGTGGCACCGTCGTCGTCAGTCACCACCAACCTGATCACAGTGTCGCCGTCGGGCAACCGGACGTCGATCGTCGGCCCCGACCCAATCGGCTGCTGCTGGTTGAACCACGTGTACGATGCGATCGTGCCGTCTGGATCCGATGAAGCGGAACCGTCGAGGTGCACGGTCTCCCCGGCAACGCGATCGCTGTCGGGAATCGTGCGATTGCCGCCCGTGATCGTGGCGGTGGGCGCGACGTTGGGTGTGACCGTCACCGTCACCGTCGCTGGCGCTGAAGTGGCGGATGCGTCGCGGGCCCGGTAGTCAAATCGATCAGTCCCGCTAAAGCCTTGCGCCGGGGTGTAAGTCACGGCGTTTCCCGCAATGGCCGCCGTCCCATGGTTGGGCTGGCTCACCGAGGCGATCGTTAGCGCATCACCTTCCGGATCCGAATCGTTCGCGAGCACGGAAATCGTGACCGCCCTGTCTTGCCCGGTAGTAGCCGAGTCGTCAACGGCGTTCGGTGGGTCGTTCACCGGTGTGACGGTGATCGTCACTGTCGTCGGTGGTCCCTCGACTCCGGGTTCGAAGCTGCTGACTTGGCACATACGTAAAGGTGTCGGTCCCCGAGAAGTTGGCGTCGAGGCGTGTACGTGACCGAATCCGGCTGGACCAAATTCCCGGGTTCTGCGTTGATTTCGACAGATCCATTCGCTGGCTGTGTAACCCTCGCGATATCAAACGCGTCGACCGGGATCGGACCTCCTACGCCTGGAAAGTCCTGGGTATCATTTTCGAGCACCTCCACTTCGATTGCCCTGTCTTCCGGCGTTGTAGCCGAATCCGGGTTCGAGACTACGGCCGCGGCAGCTCGTGCAGACCACAAGCCGCCCAGGCTGAACGTCAGCAAAACAACGAGTAGCAGGTTGGTTTGCGCGTGTCTGGAGTCAGTAGGCATTGAGCGTGCGTCCAGCAATGCTTCCCACTCGTGACGGAGAGTTGTGTGCCCGCGATGCCCAAGTGCTGACTAGAACAACCTTCATCGGCTTCCCCCTTCACCGTCGGACGTCCTGGCTCGTCCGAATATCGACCTTACGTCTGCTTTATCTTCTGGCACTTATGAGTTTTGCCATCCGTACATCTACTCCGCCTCGCATGGGCGCGCAACCCGGTCCGCGCCAGCGCAGCCTCTCGGCGCGATCGATGTCGCCAAAAGGCTACAGCAAAAATTGCAAAGCCACGTCCAACGTGAATCCGCAGGATATAAGATTAGTGCTGGACCACGACATGCCGCGCTGGCTCTGCGTTCGGCTCGCTAACACGAGAAGCGATCGTCTCGTGGCGCAGCTTTATCTTGGTGCCGGTGGAGGGAATCGAACCCACACTCTGTTGCCAGAACCGGATTTTGAGTCCGGCGCGTCTACCAGTTCCGCCACACCGGCAAGTTGTATTTGGCTTGTAACTCGAGCCTTCTGTGAATGGGCCAGGTTTACCAGGTCCCCCATCCGGGGGCGTGCAGTATAGAGTTTCACCTCTACAGGTGCGACGGTTTGCCGCCTTCGCGCATCCTATGACGCAATGACCCGGTTGATTGACATCGCAATCGATTCGGACGTGCTGGCGCGCGCTCAGGCAGGCGAGCCCGATGCGCAGGCGCACGTGTACCTCACGTTCGCAAGCGGGACCTACGCGCTGATCCGCCGTGTGATGTCACGTGCAGCCATCGCCGACGACCTGTTTCAGGATACGTTCGTGGAAGTGCTGCAGAGCCTGCCGTCATTTCGCGGTGAGGCGCCGCTCGGCGCCTGGATTCGCCGAATTGCGGTCAGCAAATGCCTCATGTATTTGCGCTCGCCCTGGCATCGGAGCCTGTTGTGGCTGGACCAGTTCGCCGGCGACGGCGGCGATGTCCTGTCCCTGACCGCGGCAAGCATGACGGAGGACCAGGCGAATCCGGCACTGCAACGGGACCTCGAACTGGCGTTGGCCAAGCTTCCAGCGCGGGCGAGGGCGGTGGTCTGGCTGTACGACGTCGAGGGATTCACTCACGCCGAGATTGCCAGGCACTTCGACATGACTGTCAGCTTTTCGAAGTCACAGCTCATGCGGGCACACGTGCGTCTGCGAGAGCTGCTGCAGGAACGAGCAGAGAGTTCCACATGCATCCCAGTTTCGACCAGCTTCTGAGCCTGCGCGAAAGCGATGCGCCGGAGGACGAGGTGACCGTCCACGTGCGCAATTGCGCGCAGTGTCGTGCGACGGTTGAGAGCGAGCGCGGCATCACGGCGAGGCTGCGGGAGTTGACGGTCAATGTCGCGCCACCAGATCGTTGGTTGGCGATCCGAACCGCGTTTCTCGCGCGGGCCGCAGCTCGCTCCGAACGACGTGCGCGCCGCCCAGGATGGTTTCTGCCGGCCGCAAGCGCGGCTCTCGTGCTGTGTGCGGTTCTGCTCACCGTCAGCAGCCGCGGGCCGCAGCAAGGAAGTATCCCTCGCAGGGCGATCGCCACCGATGTGCCGGATGTTGCAGCTCCTCCACAACAGCTGCTGGTCGCCGAGTCGCAGCGACTCGAAGCAGTGCTCGCAACATTGCCAGGTGACACGCGCGTCACTCGTGCTGGCACCGCGTTGACGGTCGCGGGTCTGGAGGACCGGATTCGCTGGGTCGACTATCGACTCAACATGGCGAGCGAAGCGGGGATCAACCCGCGCCAGGAAGACCTGCTGTGGCGCGAGCGCGTGGAGCTGCTGAATTCACTCGTGGCCGTGCGCTACGCCGACGCGCGCACACGTGCCTTCTGAAGCGATTATTGATTGACCCGGAGGAACCGATGTCCTTGCATAAGCGTGTCCACATTTTTCGACGGGTGTTGCTGGTCCTGGCGCTGCTGCCGGCGCTGGCACTTGCTGCTGACGATGACAAAGAGAAGAGCCAGGCCGATATCGAGGCGCAACTCGCCGATGCGCGAGCGCGGCTGGAAGCGGCGGCGCGCGAAGTCGCGGAGCTCAGTGGACAACTCACCGGCCCAATCATGCAGGACTACATGATCGCCGGCGTGGCCGGCATGCCTTCCCGGGCCATGCTCGGAATCAACCTGGGCGACGATCACCAGGCGAAAGAAGGTGTGCGGGTGCAGAGCGTGACGCCTGGTGGGCCAGCGAGCGACGCTGGTTTGCGTGCCGGCGACGTCGTGATCGGCATCGATGGCAAGAACCTTCGCAGCAAGGACAAGTCTTCCGCGGCGGCACTCGTTGAACACATGCGCACAGTGAAGGTTGGCGATAAGGTGAAGGTGGACTACCTGCGTGACGGTAAGACCAACAGCGCAGAGATCACCGCTGAAGCATTCACCACGGGACGATTCGTTATGGGCACGCCTGGTGATCGCGTATTCATGATGCGAGCGCCCGGGCCACTCGGTGCGGTGCCGCCTGTGCCTCCCACTCCGTTCACGATGGCATTTCCCGCGGCGAACGTGCTCGACATGGAGCTCGTCGCGATGACACCAAAGCTCGGCAAGTATTTCGGCACGGATAAGGGCGTGCTGGTGGTGCGTGCACCGGGAGATTCCGAGCTGAAGCTCGAGGATGGCGATGTGATCCTCGATATCGACGGACGCGCGCCGCAAAACGGCGCACACGCGTTGCGGATTCTCGGTTCCTACCAGCCTGGTGAGAAGGTCGCGATCAATGTTCTGCGCGATCGAAAGCCAGTCAAGCTCTCGGTCACGGTGTCGGAACACGGCTCCATGGCAATTCCGAGTGGCGGTAACGCCATGTGGTTCAACGCGCCGGTGCCCCCGCCCGAAGTGAGACCGTTCCCGGGTCCGCCGAAACCCGTGCCCCCGCTGCAAAGTGAAGGACCCACCTGACAGCAGCCAAGCCAGTCGGAGCCGGCCATTGGGTGGGGGGTTGTGCCAACTCCGGGCTGATCACGTTTGATGACGGTGCTGTCCCAGAATGCATCCCCGCAAACATTGCTCGCCCGAGTTGGCACAATCCCCCCGACCGCAATGTCCGTCTCCTCCTGCCTGGAGGCGGGATTCGGACTCTTTGCTACCATCCGCCGCGCATGCGACGCGGCGATTTTCAGTATGAGCTACCACCGGACCTGATTGCCCAGGCGCCGGCGCCTGAGCGCAGCGCCAGTCGACTGCTTGCGCTCGATGGTGCAAGCGGCGAGCTTCGCGATCTGGTGTTTCGCGACTTGCCGCAACTCTTGCGCGCCGGCGATTTGCTGGTGTTCAACGACACTCGTGTCATCAACGCGAGGTTGTTTGCGCGCAAGGCGAGTGGAGGTCAGGTCGAGCTGCTGTTGGAGCGAGTTCTGGCTGAGCACCGCGGCCTGTTCCAGGCGCGTGCGAGCAAAGCGCTGCGCGCTGGCGCCAATCTCGAGCTGGCCGATGAGCAGAGCGCGCGGATAGTCGCGCGGCGCGGCGGATTTATCGAGATCGAATTCAGCACGCCGTTACTCGAGTTTCTCAACCGGCACGGCGAGATGCCGTTGCCTCCCTACATCGAGCACAAGCCGGCCGCGATCGATCGCGAGCGCTATCAGACCATCTTTGCGCACATCGACGGTGCAGTCGCTGCGCCGACGGCGGGGCTGCATTTCGATGCGGCACTGCTCGGGCAACTCGCGTTGGCTGGCGTGTCGCGCACAGTAATCACGCTGCATGTGGGGGCAGGCACTTTTCAGCCGATGCGGGTTGAGAATCTCGATGAGCATCGCATGCATCCGGAGCGACTGGAGATCGGTGCTGATGCCTGCGAGGCGATCAACGCGGCGCGCTCACGCGGCGGCCGTATCGTTGCTGTAGGTACCACGGTCGTTCGCGGACTCGAGACGGCGGCGAGCAGTGGGGTCCTTGCGCCCTATAGCGGCGAGACGCAACTTTTCATTCGTCCCGGTTACCGCTTTCGCGTGGTCGACCGACTCCTCACCAACTTTCATCTGCCCGAGTCGACGCTGCTGATGCTGGTGTGCGCCTTTGGGGGCTTCGCTCACGTCATGGCCGCCTACGCGCATGCCGTCGCTGCACGGTATCGCTTCTTCAGTTACGGCGACGCGATGTTCCTGACGCCATCAGCGGAGGCCGCGTGAAGTTCCAGCTGCTTGCAACGTCTGATCGCGCGCGGCGCGGGCGCCTCGAATTCAAGCGCGGCGTTGTCGAAACGCCGGCATTCATGCCGGTGGGCACCTACGGGACTGTAAAGGCGATGACACCCGAGGAGCTGATTGGCATCGGCGCACAGATCATCCTCGCCAATACATTCCACCTGATGCTGCGACCCGGTGCCGCGGTAATACGTGCACATGCTGGCCTGCATGGCTTCATGAACTGGCAGGGCCCGATCCTCACCGATTCGGGAGGCTTTCAGGTCTTCAGCCTCGCCAGCCGGCGTAAGCTGAGCGAAGAAGGTGTGCACTTTCGTTCACCCGTCGATGGCAGCGAGGTGTTCCTCAACCCGGAGATCTCGATGCAGGTGCAGCGCGATCTCGGCTCGGACATCGCCATGGTGTTCGACGAGTGCACGCCCTACCCGGCGACCGAACGCGAAGCACGCGAATCGATGGAGTTGTCGTTGCGATGGGCGGCTCGCAGCCACGGCGCGTACTACGCGGAGCCGGCTCCCGGCACTCTGTTCGGCATCGTGCAGGGTGGTGTTCACGACTCCTTGCGCGCTGCGTCGGTGGACGGACTGCGCGCGATCGGCTTCGACGGCTATGCAGTGGGAGGTCTCGCGGTCGGCGAATCAGCCGAGGAGAGGACTGCCGTGCTCGAACGCACTGCGGAAATGCTTCCGCCAGAGCGGCCGCGATACCTGATGGGAGTAGGGCGCCCGCAGGACATCATTGCCGCGGTCGAGCGGGGCATCGACCTGTTCGACTGCGTGATGCCGACACGTCATGCGCGCAATGGGCACCTTTTCACCTCGACCGGCGTCGTCAACATCCGCAATAGCGCTTATCGCGAAGACACGCGCCCGCTCGATCAAGCCTGCGGATGCTATACCTGCAGCAACTACAGCCGCGCATATCTGCGGCACCTCGATCAGGCCGGAGAAATCCTCGCCTCGCGCCTCAATACGATCCACAACCTGTTCTTCTATCTGCAGCTGATGGCGGACCTGCGCGATGCGATCGGCAGGGGCCAATTGGGGGAATTTGCCGGTAATTTCCTTGCCAGGCCGCAGAGCGAAGGCGCTTCTGTATAATACCGCGCTCTTTTTGCCAGCCGCCCCCAGAACGGCGGCCAACGAGTCGAAGGGACAACCATGAGCTTCCTAATCGAAAACGCCTGGGCCCAGAGTGCGCCCGGACAGCCCGGCGGAATGATCAACTTCGTGATCCTGATGGGCCTGTTCTTCGCGATTTTTTACTTCATGTTGATCCGACCGCAAAGCAAACGTGCCAAGGAGCATCGAGCGATGCTCGCGGCACTGGCGGTGGGGGACGAGGTCGTCACCGGCGGCGGGATCCTCGGCCGGGTGACAGAGGTCGGCGAAAACTTCATCACGGTTGAAGTTGCCGACAGCGTGCGGCTGAAGGTGCAGAAGTCGCAGGTCGTTGCGCTGATGCCGAAAGGCACCTTCAAGAGCGCCTGAGCGAAGGGACCGCCAACCGATGAGTCAATTCCCGCGCTGGAAATCGATCACGGTCCTCGTGGCCCTGATCTTCGGGATCCTGTTCGCGGTGCCAAATCTGTACGGCACCGACCCCGCGGTGCAACTCGCCGCACGCAACTACGAGGGCATCACGCCTACGCAGGAGCAGGCGGTAGAAGCCTTTCTGCGCGACAAGCAAGTGGCGTTCATCGACAGCTATCTCGAGGACGGCAAGCTCGCGGTGCGTTTCAGCCAGACCTCCGAGCAGCTCAAGGCGCGTGACCTGATCTCGGAGTCTCTTTCCGATACATATATCGTCGCGCTCACCAAGACGCCGCGCACGCCGCGCGTGCTGCGCGCCATGGGACTGCGCCCCATGAACCTTGGTCTCGACCTGCGCGGTGGCCTGTACCTGCTCTATCAGGTCGACGTCGAAGGCGCGGTCAAGCAGGTGCTGGATCGCTACGAACAGGATTTTCGCCGCACGCTGCGTGACCAGCGCATTACCTACCAGAGTGTCGAGGCGGGCCCGGGCGGATTGCCGACCGGTGCCAATCGCGATCCGAACAGCGTGCGGATCGTGCTGCGCGACGCTTCCAATCTCGAAGCGGCGCGCGCCGCGCTCGCGAAGGCCAATCCCGACATGACCTTCGAGGTCGACAACAGCGCCGCGGCCGCTACGCTCGTCACTCGCCTCACGCCGCGGCAGATCAAGGAACGCCAGGACTACGCGATCCAGCAGAACATCACGACTCTGCGCAACCGCGTCAACGAGCTCGGCGTGTCCGAGCCAATCGTGCAGCGCCAGGGGCTCGATCGCATCGCTGTGCAACTGCCCGGCGTACAGAATTCGGCCGAGGTGAAAGACATCCTCGGCAAGACCGCGACTCTTGAGTTCCGGCTTGCGGACACGTCGGGCGATCCCTATGAAGCAGCCCGTCGTAGCATTGCACCGCTCGGCACCAAGCTCTACTACACGCAGGACAAGCGGCCGGTGCTGCTCAAGCGTGACGTGATCGTCACCGGCGATCAGCTCACCGATGCCAAGTCCCACATCGATCCGCAGGAAGGCCCCGCCGTCTCGGTGCGTCTCGACGCGCGTGGTGCGGCTGAAATGCTCAAGACCACGCAGGCGAACCTCAATCGCCCCATGGCGGTTGTGTTCATCGAAAAGGTGCGTAAGTACGTGAATCGCGACGGCCAGAGCGTGCCGGTCGATTCGACCGAAGAGCATGTGATCAACGTAGCGACGATTCGTGGCGTGTTCTCCAGCAACTTCCAGATCACCGGCTTGAAGATGGGCGAAGCGAAGTCCCTCGCTTTGTTGCTGCGCGCCGGCTCGCTGGCTGCGCCGCTGTACGCAATCGAAGAGCGGGCCATCGGACCAAGCCTCGGCCAGGACAACATCGATCGCGGCGTGCATGCGTTGCTCGTCGGAAGCCTGCTGTTGTTCGCGTTCATGGCGATCTACTACAAGGCCTTCGGCTGGATCGCGAATGCGGTCCTGACGTTCAACGTCATCCTGCTGGTCGCGCTGCTGACCATGCTGCAGGCCGCGCTCACGCTGCCCGGCATCGCCGGCATCGTACTCACGGTCGCCATGGCTGTAGATGCCAACATCCTGATCTACGAGCGCATCCGCGAGGAGTTGCGCAACGGCAATTCGCCGCTGGCGGCGATCTCGGCGGGGTTCGACAAGGCGTTCTCAGCGATTACTGATTCGAACATCACCTCGCTGATCGCGGGCGTGGTGCTGTTCGTGCTCGGCACCGGGCCGATCAAGGGGTTCGCGGTCGCGTTGTGCCTGGGCATCCTCACGACCCTGTTCACGGCGCTGCTCGGGAGCCGCGCACTGATCAACGCGATTTATGGCCGGCGCGCGCGCGTCGAGCGCCTGTCGATCTGAGGAGCGCCCTCTGAGGAACCAATAGCGATGGAATTTTTCCACAAGGTCCCTCGCATCCACTTCATGGCATCGCGCAAGTGGTGCTACGCGTTTTCCGCGGTACTGATCATCGCTTCGATTGTCGCGCTGATTCGGCCGGGGCTGAACTACGGTATCGACTTTACGGGCGGCGTGGCGGTCGAGGTTGCGTTCCCGAGCACGGCCGATCTGGACAAGGCACGGCACGCCATTACGACAACCGGCTTCCCGGAGGCACAGACACAATATTTCGGCACCTCGCGTGATGTCGTGATCCGCCTCGAGCCGCACGAGGGCATGAGCGGCACCGTCATTGGCACCAAGATCATCGAAGCGCTCAAGGCAGTCGATCCGGGTGTGGAACTGCGACGCGTGGACGTAGTCGGTCCACAGGTAGGCGAGGAGCTGCGCCAGAAGGGTTACCTGGCGATGCTCTTTACCTTCATTTTCATCATGGCGTACCTGTGGTTCCGGTTCGAATTCAAGTTGAGCTGCGGCGCGATCCTGGCGGCGTTGCATACCCCGATCATCATCCTGGGGTTCTTTGCCGTGACGCGGATGACGTTCGATCTCACGGTGCTCGCGGCGGTGCTGGCGGTGGTCGGTTACCAGATCAACGACACGGTCGTCGTGTTCGACCGTGCACGCGAGCGCTTTCCGTTGATGCGCGGCGCGCCACCGGCGGAAGTCCTCGATGCCGCGATCAATCAGACTCTGTCACGAACGATCATCACGCACGGCGCGACCTCGATCGTGGTCACGACGCTCCTGGTGCTGGGCGGGGAAACGCTGCGCGGCTTCGCTACGGCGTTCCTGGTCGGCATCATCGTCGGCACCTACTCTTCGATCTACATCGCCAGCGCCTCGGCGCTCGACCTGGGGCTTTCCGCGGCCGATCTGCTCTCGACGCGCAAGGGGAAGGCCCCGGTCGACGACCTCCCGTGAGGGGGAGGAGTTTCAACTTTCCTCCCTGGCACGTCGTGCATCACGTGCCTGACCTCCCCGGGTCCTGATCGGGCGCTGACGTGCACCTCCTGGTCTGGTCGGCGTTTCTCGCCCTGTTTCTCGGGCTGCTGTGGCTCGACCTCGGTGCCCTGCATCGCGAAGCAGACGAGCTCAGCGTTCCGCAAGCGCTCAAGGCGACCCTCGGCTGGATCGTCGTCGCGCTCGGCTTCGCCATGCTGGTGTACGGCCTGTACGAATATCGCTGGCTTGACTGGGACCCGGGGGCTGAGGGGCAGTCTGGCGGACGCGATGCCCTGATTGCGTTCGTTACGGGGTACGTCCTCGAGTGGTCGCTGTCAGTCGATAACATCTTCGTCATCGCGCTGATTTTTTCGTACTTGCGCGTACCGGCGAAGTTCCAGTATCGGGTCCTGTTCTGGGGCATCGTCGGCGCGATTGTCTTGCGTGGCGCAATGATCGCGACCGGTACCGCGCTGATCCACGCCTTCGACTGGATGTTCTACGTGTTCGGCGCGATCCTGCTGCTTTCCGCCCTGCGCATGCTCAAGAGCGGCGAGGGACAGTTCGATCCCTCACGCAGCGTGCTGGTACGTGCCGTACGAGCGCTGTTCCCGGTGAGCGAAGAACTCGATGGGCAGCGCTTCTTCACACGCACCGGCGGCAAGCTCACTGCGACGCCGCTGTTCGTAGCGCTGCTGTTGGTCGACGTCGCCGACGTCGTGTTCGCGGTCGACTCGATCCCGGCGATCCTCGCTGTAACCCAGGATCCGTTCATCGTCTTCACGTCCAACGCGTTCGCAATTCTCGGACTGCGCGCGCTCTACTTCGCGATTGCGGGACTCATGGAGCAGTTCCGCTACGTCAAGTATTCCCTGGTGCTCATCCTGGCATTCGTCGGCGTGAAGATGATCCTGGCGCTTCACTACCACATCCCCAACCTGATCTCGCTGGCGATCATCCTCGGATTGCTCGCGATCGGCGTGCTGTCCTCGATGCTGATCAAGCCACGCAGCTAGGCCCATCGACCAGACGCCGGCCGAAGATCGAAGCTTTCGACGAGATAGGGTTTCAGCTCTGGCGTGCGAGCACGCTGGAGCGCATCGAGTACAGGAAGTACACGATGAGTCCGAGCGTCATCCAGATCAGGAAGTACATCCAGGTGTGCGGACCGAGATGGCTCATCAGCCACAAGCATCCCGCGACTCCGAGAATCGGCAGGACCGGCATGAATGGCGTCTTGAACGGGCGGTGCAGATCCGGTCGTTTGTTGCGCAGGACGATTACACCGATGCACACCGCGACGAACGCTGCCAGCGTGCCGATATTGGCCATTTCCGCCACGGTGCCGATCGGGGCAAAGCCGGCAATGATTGAGAGGATGATGCCGGTGCCGATAATCACCGTCGTCGGCGTCTTGGTGTTGGGATTGATGCGCGAAAAGAACTTCGGCAGCAATCCATCGCGTGACATGGCGAGCAGGATTCGCGTCTGCCCATAGAACACGACCAGCATCACGGTCGTGAGACCGGCGATCGCGCCAAACGCGATGATGCCCGCAAACCAGGTGAAGCCGAGGTCCAGCATCGCCTGCGCCACCGGCGAGGGATTGTTGAGCGTGGAGTAGTGGGCGATTCCGGTGAGAAGCCCGGCGACGATGATGTACAGGACCGTGCAGATGGCGAGCGAGGCGATGATACCGATCGGCAGATCGCGCTGCGGATTGCGCGCCTCCTCGGCCGCGGTCGAGACCGCATCGAAACCGATATAGGCGAAGAAAATCAATGATGCGCCGTTCATGACGCCGTTGAAGCCATACGGCATGAAATCGTCCCAGTTCGCCGGCTTGACGTGCGCTGACGCAACGAAAATGAAGAGGATGACCACCGCCAGCTTGATGAGCACGGCCGCGGTGTTGACCCACTTGCTCGCGGTCAGGCCGATGCACAACAGGCAGGTCAATGCCGCGATGATGCCCATGGCCGGGAGATTCACGAGGCCGCCTTTCCCAACGTGAGGTGCCGTGGCGATTACCGCGGGGATCGGTATACCGATCGCCTCCATCGCATTGTTGAAGTAGCCCGACCAGCCGATCGCGACCGCCGAGACTGCGACGCCGTATTCGAGCATCAACGCCCAGCCGATGATCCAGGCGATGATCTCACCGAGCCCCGCATACGCGTAGCCATACGCGCTGCCGGATCCTCCCACCGCTGCGGCGAGTTCCGCGTACGAGAGCGCGGCCAAGGCGCACACTCCGCCGGCCACGACGTACGAAAGCACGATTGCGGGACCCGCTTTGGTTGCCGCGGCGATGCCCGTCAGCACGAAGATGCCTGCGCCGATGATCGCACCGATGCCGAGCAACGTGAGGTCGAACGCGGTCAGGGCGCGTTTCAATCCCGTATCCGCATTGCAGTCGCCGATCGGCTTGGTTCTGAGTAGGCTCATGCGATCTCCCGAGATTTCGCGCCTGGTCAGCGCACAATTCGGCGCAATGTACTCTAGGGTCCGAATGATTGCGAGCGAGCGCGTGGCTGCGGCGAAACGTTCAGCACTTTCGACGGCGGCGTGAATGCAGCGTCAACTATTCGCGCAACTCTTCTGGAATGTGAGGCGCGAGGCACTCGACCAGCGCGGCATACACCTTCGGACTACCGGCGATGATATTGCCGCCCTGCTTGTAGTCTGAGCCGGTGAGCGTGCCGATGAGCCCGCCTGCCTCGGTGATCAGCAGCGAGCCCGCCGCCGTGTCCCAAGGATGCAGGCCGATTTCCCAGAAGCCGTCGAGCCGGCCCGCCGCCACGTATGAAAGATCGAGCGCCGCTGAGCCGGGGCGCCGAATGCCCGCCGTCATCGACATCACGGTCTTCATCATCGCGACATAGTTATCCAGCCAGCGCGCGTTCTCTCGATACGGAAAGCCGGTGCCGATGAGCGCACCTTCGAGGCTACGCAGATTGCTGACACGAATGCGCCGCCCGTCGAGAACCGCGCCAGTGCCACGCGAGGCAGTGAAGAGCTCCTGGCGCATCGGGTCGTACACCACAGCCTGTTCCAGGCGGCCGCGGTGCTCGAGCGCGATGGACACTGCAAAGGTCGGAAACCCATGCACGAAATTCGTCGTGCCGTCGAGCGGATCGATGATCCACACGAATTCGTCCGAGCCGCTGCGGCCGCTCTCCTCGGCGAGGAATCCATGATCGGGGTATGCGCGCCGGATGGTGGTGATGATTTCCTGCTCGGCGTGGCGATCGATCTCCGTGACGAAGTCATTGCGTCCCTTGCTCGCGACCTTGATGGAATCGAGGCGAGGGAGGCTCCGTATGATGACGTCGCCGGCGCGACGGGCGGCCCGCACTGCGATGTTGAGTAGAGGTTGCATGCGGGCTGGAACTCAATGACACGATGAGGAAATCGAGCCGCTAGAATAGCAGATGCGCCTTGGACCTCAGCCTCTGTGCCAAATGCATCCAGCCATTCGCATCGTGCTCATCGACACCACTCACCCTGGCAACATCGGTGCTGCTGCGCGCGCGCTGAAGAACATGTCACTGCACGATCTGGCCCTGGTGCGACCGCAGAGCTACCCGCATGTCGAAGCTACGGCGCGGGCTTCAGGTGCGGGCGAGGTGTTGTTGCAGGCGAGTGTGCATGCGACTCTCGATAGCGCGATCAGCGATTGCGGCCTTGTCGTCGGAGCGACGGCGCGATCACGCGTGCAGCACTTCGATACGCTGAGCCCGCGGGAGGCTGCGCCGCGCATCCTTTCGGCGGCAAGTGGCCGAGTTGCGATCCTGTTCGGCTCCGAACGGGTGGGGCTTACCAACGAGGAACTCGCGCACTGCAACTGGCTGATCCGCATTCCCGCCAATCCCGAGTACGAATCGTTGAACCTGGCCATGGCAGTGCAGATCATCGCCTACGAGTTGAACCTCGCTCGCGGCGCGGAACTGCCCGCCCAGGTCCGCGACACGCCCGCTGCCACGGTAGTGGAGATGGATCGCCTGCGTGCGCATCTTGATGAAGTGATGACCGAAGTCGGCTTTGCTGATCGCACCCAGGCAGGCACACACCTGATGAGCCGCATCCGCAGGATGTTCATGCGCGCCGAGCTCGATCAGAACGAGGTGAACATCCTGCGGGGTCTGCTCACCGCCATCCAGGGCAAAAGGCGTACGGCGGGTTCCGGACAGCGGCGCGACGGAGACTGAGCAGTGCCCGATATTGCAGAGCGGATTGTCTACATGGACTACGCGGCCACGACGCCGGTCGATCCTCGTGTCGCTGCGGCCATGGCGGAGTGCCTGACGCTCGAGGGCAGTTTTGGCAACGCCTCATCCACCGGGCACCGGCCGGGCGCCGCAGCTCGCCGGCGCGTGGAGGAAGCGCGCGGGCAGGTCGCTCAACTCGTCGGCGCGGAGCCTGCCAGCATTGTGTGGACCTCGGGTGCTACCGAATCGAACAATCTCGCGATCCTGGGGGCTGCGCGGTATCACCGCGACCGTGGCACGCATGTCATCACCGCGAAGACCGAGCACAAGGCGGTGCTCGATCCATGCCGACAGCTCGAGAAGGAAGGCTTTCGCGTCACGTACCTGCGCCCGGACCGATATGGAATCGTTGCGCCGGATCAAGTAGCCGAGGCACTCACTCCTGACACGGTGCTGGTGTCGATCATGCACGTGAACAACGAGATTGGCGTGATCCAGGACATCGAAGCGATCGGCCGCTCGTGCCGGGAACGCGAAGTGCTGCTGCACGTGGATGGCGCACAGAGTGTCGGCAAGATTCCCGTCGCTGTCGCTTCCCTGCACGTCGATCTGTTGTCCTTCACGGCGCACAAGTTCTACGGGCCCAAGGGCAGTGGTGCGCTCTACGTTCGGCGTCGGCCGCGCCTCGGGCTCGCGCCGCTCATGTTCGGCGGCGGGCAAGAGGGCGGCGTGCGATCCGGAACTCTCGCGACCCACCAGATTGTCGGGCTCGGCGCGGCGTGTGCGATTGCGAACGCAGAACTCGCGGGTGACGCGCAGCGCATCGAAGCGCTGCGCGAGCGGCTCCTCGCCGGGCTCGAAGCGCTCGGAAACGTTCATTTCAACGGACATCCACAGCGACGGATTGCGCATGTGCTCAACGTGTCATTCGAAGGCATCGAAGGGGAGAGCCTCATCTTCGGCATGCCAGGGCTCGCGGTATCGACGGGGTCCGCCTGCAATTCGACGACGCAGGAGCCGTCCTATGTCCTGCGCGCGCTCGGACGCAGCGATGCCCTTGCGCAGGGATCAGTACGCTTCAGCCTCGGCAGGTTCTCTACCTCCGACGACATCGACTACGCCGTGCGCGTGGTTTCGAGCCAAGTTCAGAGGCTGAGGCAGCTGAGCCCTGCGGTGGAGGCCTGAGTGAGCGGGCAGCTCTACAACAGCCTGGTAAGCGACCTCTTCAACGGTGCCGGGCCAAGTCCCTCCGTCGAGCAATCGGGCGAGGTCTGGCTGAAGGGTGAAGCCGGCAGCATTTCGCGAGGTACGTGGGTGAGCTTGAAACTGAAGATTCAGGACGCACGTGTGACAGACGCCCGGTTCAGGGTTTATGGATGCCCCCATACTGTCGCTGCGACAGCCTGGCTTGCAAAGCAGGTACTCGGTCGAAGTGCGAATGCCCTTATGCCTGAAGGCATTGCAAGGCTTTGCCGGCCGCTCGAGGTGCCGGCAGAGAAACTTGGGCGGTTGCTCGTGATCGAAGATGTAGTGCGGATGTGCGAAACACAGGCGACGGGCGTGTAAAATTCATGTCCATAGTGATCCGCTTCAAAGAGGTGCTGACAACTCCGTGGCAATCAAGCTGACTGAAGCGGCGGCAGGCCGCATTCGCAACTTCATCGACTCGCGCGGCCATGGGGTAGGCCTGCGCCTGGGGATCAAGAAAACCGGCTGTTCGGGCTTCGCCTACGTGGTCAACTACGCTGACCAGGTCGGGAGCGAAGATGTGGTGTTCGAGGATCGTGGTGTGAAAGTCATCGTCGATCCCGAGAGCCTGCGTTACATCGACGGCACGGTGGTCGATTTCGTGAAGCAGGGGCTGAACGAAGCCTTTCGCTTCCTCAACCCCAACATCAAGGGCGAGTGCGGCTGCGGCGAAAGCTTCACCGTCTAGCTCCAAGCCGGAATCTCCTTTTGCGACGCGGACTTCCACGCGCCCGCTTCATTGCGGCGGGGGCGGGTGGCGGGTATAGTTGCGCGCCGAATAACACCCCCGACCGCCGCGATTTCACCGAGGTCCTGCATGGCGCTGGAGCGCACCCTGTCGATCGTCAAGCCCGATGGCGTTGAGAAGAATCTGATCGGCGAGGTCTACCGTCGCTTCGAGAAGGCCGGATTACGCATCGTCGCCGGCCGCATGCAGCATCTCTCGCAGGCACAGGCCGAGACGTTCTATGCCGTGCACCGCGAGCGCCCCTTCTACAAGGACCTGGTGCGGTACATGACCTCGGGACCGGTGATGGTGCAGGTGCTCGAAGGCGAAGATGCGATTCAGCGCAGCCGCGACATCATGGGCGCGACCGACCCAAAGAAAGCGGCCGCCGGAACCATCCGCGCCGATCTCGCCGCGAGCATCGAGCAGAACGTAGTGCACGGCTCGGATGCGGCAGACACGGCCGCACGCGAGATCCGCTTCTTTTTCAGCGACAGCGAGATCTGCGAGCGCCGGCGCTAGGCGCTGGCGAATCTGTGGACACTCCCATCACATCATCTGCGCGCACGAACCTGCTCGGCCTGGACCGCGCCGGGCTGGAAGCATTCGTGGTCGGACTCGGGCAGAAGCCATTCCGCGCACGCCAGTTGATGAAGTGGATCTACAAGCAGGGCGCGAGCAACTTTTCGGCCATGACCGATCTGGCGCGCGAGTTTCGCGCGCTGCTCGAACAACACGCCGAGATCCGTACCCCGGAAGTCGTGACCGTGCAGCACTCGGCGGACGGTACGCGCAAGTGGATGCTGCGGATGGACGAGGCGCAGGGGATCGAGATGGTGTTCATCCCGGAGCCGGGACGCGGCACGCTGTGCATCTCGAGCCAGGTGGGCTGCGCGCTCGACTGCTCGTTCTGCTCCACGGCGCAGCAGGGCTTCAATCGCAATCTCACCGCGGCCGAAATCATCGGCCAGGTGTGGCTGGCCAGTCACGAGCTCGGCTTCGGGACCGGCGAGGAGCGCATCATCAGCAACGTCGTGTTCATGGGCATGGGTGAGCCGCTCGCGAACTACCGCAACGTGCTGCCCGCGATCCAGGTCATGCTCGATGATCTCGGCTTCGATCTCTCCCGCCGACGGGTGACCCTCAGCACTTCCGGCCTCGTGCCCCAGATCTATCGCCTGGCCGAAGACTGCAACGTGGCCCTCGCAGTATCGCTGCATGCACCGAACGATGCGTTGCGTGACCAGCTTGTGCCGATCAACCGCAGGCACCCGATCAAGGAGCTGCTCGAGGCGTGCTGGCACTACCTGGATGCGCAGAATGGCCGCAGCATCACGTTCGAGTACGTGATGCTCGACGGCGTCAACGATTCTCCGGCACAGGCACTGGAGCTAGCGCGGCTGTTGCGTGGCAGAGCCGCAAAGGTGAACCTTATTCCCTTCAACATGTTTCCTGGTACGCAGTACCGACGCTCGCCGCCCGAGGCCATCAGCCGCTTTCGGGATTTATTGAATGCGCGAGGGGTGATCGCGACGACGCGACGCACGCGCGGCGATGATATTGATGCCGCCTGCGGCCAGCTGGTCGGCCGCGTGCGCGACCGCACCACCGTGCGGCTGGGCCAGAAGCTCCATAGTGTCGCGATCGAAGCATGAACCTCACGCGTAGCCTTCTGCTCAGTCTTGCCCTGCTGGCGCTCGGCGCCTGCGTCAGCACTCCTACTGAACCCGGCGGGGGCAAGAAGTCGCCGACCGAAGCAGCGACTTTCAACTCGCAGCTCGCCATCGAATACCTGCGCAAGGGCGATCTCGCTGTGGCGCGCGAAAAGATCGAACGTGCCCTGACGCAGGATCCCTCGAACGTTTCGGTGCAGATGACAGCAGCCCTGGTGTACGACCGGCTCGGCGAAGACAAGAAGGCGGACGAACACTATGCAGCCGCCCTGCGACTGAAGCCTGATGACCCTGACATGCTGAACAACTACGGCGTCTACCTGTGTCGCAAGGGCAAGCCGAACGAGGGCGAAAAGCTGCTCCTGAAGGCTGCAAACGATCCCGTCTACAAGACACCCGAGCTGGCGCTGACCAATGCGGGGATGTGCATGCGCGGTGTGGGCAAGATCAGTGAAGCGGAAAGCTACTTCCGGCAGGTATTGAACCGCAAACCTCGATACGGCGATGCGCTGCTGCAGCTCGCCGACCTGGACTTCCAGCGCGGCACTAAGGAGAGCAACGACGAGGCGAGCAGGCTGATCAAGCGCTACCTGGCCGTGGTGGCTGCGGCTGGCCCGGAGATCCTGTGGCTCGGCGTGCGGGTGGAGCATGCGCGCGGCGACAAGGCAACTGCCGATGCCTACGCTCAGCGCCTCAAGAAAGAGTATCCGCAGGCCGAGCAGACTCGCGCATTGCTCGCCTACGAACGGCAGAACGGATGAGCGAGAGGGCTGGCAGCCCGATCGACCCGGACGCAAGCACCGCACCTGGACAGCGGCTAAAAGCGGAAAGAGAGCGCCGCGGCCTGAGCGTGCAGCACGTTGCGGCCGAGCTGCATGTCGGTGTCAGCACTATCGAGGCACTCGAAGCCGGTCGACTGGCGAGCCTGGGCGCGCCGGTCCATGGGAAGGGGCATCTGCGCAGATACGCCCTGCTGCTGGGGCTCGATGCCGAGGCCCTGCTCGCCGCGTCTGAGATCACCCAACTACCAGTGCCGGAGCTGGTGTCACTGAAGCCTGCGAGACGACCTGCAAGGTTTCGGGTTAGTCGCAGAGCAGTTGCGATCGTCGTGGCGGGTGTGACGGTAATCGCGTTGGGCTGGGTGTTGGCGAGCCGCAGAGAGGCCCGTCCGCCCGAGCCTCGGCCGAGCGTCGCTGAGAACCCGCCCGCGACGGTTGCGGCGAGTCCGACGCCAGAAGCTCCTGTCGAGACGGTGATCGCACCCTCGGCATTGCCCGGGGCTGCGACATTGCCGGCTGCAGTTGGGTCGGATGAAGGGCTTGCGGCTGCTGCGAGCGTGAAAGTGCGCATGAGTTTTACTGCGGATTCGTGGGTGGAAATCTACGATTCCGCCGAGCAACGGGTGTTCTTCGACATGGGGGTGACGGGAACCTCGCGGATTGTGTCCGCGGAGGCACCTTTGCGCGTATTTCTGGGATATGCGGATGGAGTGAGGCTGGAACTCGATGGACAGGCTGTCACAGTGCCGGCACAGGTCAGGCGCGGTAACCTCGCTAAATTCTCGCTCGACGAGCGCGGCCAGGTGGGTCCCTGGCGGCAGCGCTGAAAACTTCTGGAGTCAGGATTGAACAGTCCAATTCAGCCGGTGCGCGGCATGAGCGACATCCTGCCGTCCGAGATCGCTCAATGGCAGCAGCTCGAGGCCGTGGCACGCGAAGTACTCGCCGCCTATGGCTACGAGGAAATGCGTGTGCCGGTCGTGGAGCAGACCGACCTCTTCAAGCGTTCCATCGGCGAATTCACCGACATCGTCGAGAAGGAGATGTACACGTTCATCGACAAAGGTGGGGAGAGTCTCACGCTGCGGCCCGAAGCGACCGCGGGTATGGTGCGCGCGGCTATCTCCAACGGCATCACGCACAATCAGCGCCTGCGGGTGTGGTCCATGGGACCGATGTTCCGGCACGAAAAACCGCAGAAAGGCCGGTATCGGCAGTTTCACCAGATCGACGTCGAAGCCTTTGGCTATCCCGGACCGGACGTCGATGCGGAGCTGATTCTGATTGGAGCACGCTTGTGGAAGCGACTCGGAATCGGTTCTGTGCGCCTCGAGGTGAATTCACTCGGTACCCCGGAATCCCGCAAGGCGTACCGCGAACAGCTGGTGCAGTACTTGCGCAAGCATGAGAACGCACTCGACGAGGACAGCCGCCGACGGCTTGGCGGCAACCCGCTGCGCATCCTCGACAGCAAGAACCCAACGATGCGCCCGGTGATCGACGCCGCACCCCTGATCACGGATCACCTCGATACGGAATCGCGCGCGCATTTCGATGCGCTGTGCGCGCATCTGGACGCGGCGGGGATCGAGTACCGGATAAATCCGCGGCTGGTGCGAGGCCTCGACTACTACACGCGCACCGTTTTCGAGTGGGTCACCGATGCGCTCGGTGCCCAGGACGCCGTGTGCTCGGGCGGGCGTTATGACGGCCTGTTCGCGCAGCTGGGGGGCGAGCCGACGCCCGCGATCGGATGGGCGATGGGGCAGGAACGGGTCGTTGCGCTGATGGCGCAGGCGCATGCCTTGCCCGCGCAGGCACCGCCGCACATCTTTCTGGTCGTGGTGGGTGAGCGAGCCGAAAGCGCGGCTTTGCGCCTCGCGGAGCAACTGCGCGATGCACACTCGGGATTGCGCATTCACACCAATATCGGCGGCGGCAACTTCAAGGCGCAATTCCGGCGGGCTGACCGGAGCGGTGCGCAGGTGGCTGTCATCCTGGGTGAGGACGAAATGCAGCGCGGTATCGTGGCGATCAAACCATTGCGATCCGAGGGCGCGCAGGTGCAGTGCCCGCAGGATGCGCTCGCGTCGCGCATCAGCGAATGGGTATCGGAACTGGACTGAAGCTTGCTTATAGAGAGTGGAGTGAAGCGTGGACGAGTATCTGACCGAAAGTGATCAATGGGAACGAGTAAAAACCTTCGTCCGCGAGAACGGCGTCGCGATGATCGTCGGCGTCCTGCTCGGTGCGGGCGTCCTGTGGGGGTGGTCGTGGTGGGGCAATCACGTCACGACGCGCTCGAATACCGCAGCAGCGCGTTACCTCGATGTGCTGGATGCGCTGGGGCGCAATGACAAGGCGCGAGCAATCGAGCTGACCGACCAGCTCAAGAAGGATTATTCGGCGACGCCCTACGTGGATCAGGCGCAGCTCGCCCTGGCGCGAATGCATGTCACGCGTGGCGAGCTCGAAGAAGCGGCTCAGCGCCTCAACGATGTCATGCAGAATTCCAAGGACGAGCAGCTCCGCCCCGTGGCGCGCGAACGACTGGCGCGCGTGCAGCTTGCCCAGGGCAAGGCGGATGATGCGCTGAAGACCCTCGGCACGGGCGAGCCTGCTGCGTTCACCGCGGGGTACCAGGAAATCCGTGGAGATGTACTGCTGCAGAAGGGCGATCGCAAGGGCGCGCTTGCTGCTTATCGACAGGCGCTGGCCGCGATGGAACCCGGCGTCACCGACACAGGTCTCTTGCAGCTCAAGATTACCGATCTGGCTGCCGAGGAACCGGCTCAGGAGAGCGCGCCGATGGCACCAAAGGAACCTGCTCAATGATGACTCGCGTACTGTCCACGTTGGCGGCAATCGCTCTGCTCGCCGGTCTCAGCGCCTGCGACAAGGAAAAAGAGGTGGATCCGCCGGCCGAGCTGGTCGAGATGAAACCGCGCATCGAGATCGACAAGGTCTGGAGCACCGGTGTCGGGGGCGACACCAAGGCGCTGCGTCTCGGATTGCGCCCGGCATCCGATGGCGAACGCCTGTACGCGGCTTCGCACGACGGTGATGTCCTCGCCCTGGACCCCAAGAACGGACGTACCGTCTGGCGTGCAGCCACGAAGCTGGCGCTCGCGGGTGGGCCCGGGGTCGGCTCGGGACGGGTCGTCGCGGGATCCTCGGAAGGCGATGTCATTGCGCTCGATGCCGCGGACGGCAAGCAGGTGTGGAAGGTTCGCGTCAGAGGCGAAGTGCTTGCGCCTCCCGCCGTCGGCTCCGACATTGTTGTCGTACGCACGGTCGACGGACGGTTGGTGGGGCTCAACCTGGAGGACGGGCAGGAGCGGTGGAATACCGAGCAGCAAGTGCCGCGACTATCGCTGCGTGGCACCGCGGCGCCCGTGATTATCGGCGATGTGGTGGTGTGTGGATTCGACAACGGCAAGGTGGTGTCGGTCGGACTCGCCGACGGTGATGTTCAGTGGGAAACGCAGGTCGCGTCATCCAAGGGGCGCACCGAGCTTGCGCGGATGGTCGACATCGATTCGATGGTGCAGCCAGTCGAGAAGGACATCTATGTCGTTGGATTCCAGGGGCGCGCGGCGATGCTGGCGCTGGACTCTGGACAAATCTGGTGGGCTCGCGACGAGTCGAGCGACCGCGGTCTGGTCGTCGATGCGGAGACGATTTACATCACTGACGCCGACGGCGACATCCAGGCGCTCAAGCGCCGTGACGGCACGCCACTCTGGAAACAGGCGGCGCTGCATCGACGCGGTCTGAGCGGACCGGTTCTCGATGGCTCCGCGATCGTCGTGGCGGACTTCGAGGGTTACGTGCACTGGCTCGACGCCGCAACCGGCGAGTTGCTGGCACGTGTTTCGACGGACGGCAATCGTGTTACGAGTCGCCCACTGGTGGTGGATGGCACGGTGTATGTGCTTACGGATGGCGGCCGGCTGAGCGCGTTTCGCCGCGAGCCGCCGAAAGATCAGAAGAGCTGAGGACGCTCACGCAGCGGATTTCGCTAAGGTTGTGAGTCAGTGTTACCCGTCATCGCACTCGTCGGTCGACCCAATGTCGGCAAGTCGACCCTGTTCAATGTGCTTACCGGCACGCGCGATGCGCTGGTGGCAGACCAGCCGGGCCTGACGCGCGATCGCAAGTACGGCTTCGGCAAGGTCGGCCCGCTTGCCTTACATCGTCGTCGATACCGGCGGCCTCATTGAGTATCCCGGCGGCCTCGAAGCACAGATGGCGGAGCAGAGCCTGCGTGCCGTCGGCGAGGCCGACCGCGTGGTGCTGCTCGCGGATGCGAAGGAGGGGTTGACGGCGGCTGACGAATACGTGGCGAAGAGCCTGCGCCGCAGCGGCAAGACGGTGACGCTCGCTGTCAACAAATGTGAAAGTCGCGATCCAGCGCTGACGGCGGCGGAATTTCACGCCCTGGCTCTCGGTGAGCCAGTCTGCATTTCGGCCGCCCATGGACAGGGTGTCGAAGCGCTGATGGATCTGGTGCTCGAGGGACTCGCGCCGGGCGAGGCGCCAGAGCAAACGGATGAAGGTATCCGCGTTGCGGTCATTGGCCGTCCCAACGTGGGCAAGTCGACGCTCATCAATCGGTTGCTCGGCGAGGAACGCGTCATTGCGAGTCACGAGCCCGGCACCACGCGCGACAGTATCCTGATCCCATTCGAGCGCGACTCGGTCCGCTACACGCTGATCGATACCGCGGGAGTTCGCCGCCGCGCACGCGTTGAGGAAGGCGTGGAGCGCTTCAGCGTCATCAAGACCCTGCAGGCGATCGATTCCGCGCATGTCGTGATCGCGCTTCTCGATGCGCAGGAAACTGTCGCGGAGCAGGATGCCAGCCTGCTGGGTCTCGCAGTCGATCGCGGACGTGCGCTCGTGATCGGTGTCAACAAGTGGGATGCGTTGCCCCCCGAGCAGCGCGAGATGATTCGCTCGCAACTCGCCGTGCGCCTGCCGTTCGTGGATTTCGCCCCGCTGCACTTCATCTCCGCGCGTCACGGGAGCGGGGTCGGTGAGCTGATGAAATCGGCGCACGAGGCGTATCGCGCCTCGATGCGCGAGATCGCGACGCCCGAGCTCACCCGCACGCTGGAAGGTGCGCTCGAAGCGCACCAGCCGCCATTGGTTCGCGGCCGACGTATCAAGTTGCGTTATGCCCATCAGGGCGGGCGCAACCCGCCCGTCATCGTGATCCACGGCAACCAGATCAAGAGTGTTCCGGAAGCCTACCGACGCTATCTCATCAACGTGTTTCGCAAGACTTACGGCTTGCAGGGCACACCGGTGCGTGTCGAATTTCGCTCCGACGAGAATCCCTACGCGGGACGGCGTAACGTCCTGACGCCACGGCAACGACGCAAACGCCGTCGAATCGTGAGAAAGTAACGCCGCATGAGCGCGCGTCGCATTGCGAAGTTGAAGCAACCTTTCCCGATGTGGTCGGGCGGCACGCTGCCGGAGGCGCAGATCGCCTATGAGACCTGGGGCGAGCTCAACGCGGCGCGCGACAATGGCCTGCTCATCTTCACGGGTCTGTCCCCTTCGGCGCACGCGGCGTCATCGCACGAGGATCCCGCCCCCGGATGGTGGGAAGACATGATCGGTGCCGGCCGTCCGCTCGACACCAGCCGCTGGTTCATCATCTGTGTGAACTCGCTCGGAAGCTGTTTCGGTTCTACCGGGCCCGCATCGATCGATCCGGCAACCGGACAACCTTATCGGTTGCGCTTTCCAGTGCTCACCGTCGAGGACATCGCCCACGGCGGCTATGAGGTGCTGCGCAGCATTGGCCTTGAAATGCTGGCCGGGGTGATCGGCCCTTCGCTCGGGGGCATGACGGCACACGCGTTCTGCGCGATGTTCCCTGGGTTCGCGAAGAGCCTGATCTCAATCTCGGCTGCCGCACGCTCGACACCGTTCGCGATTGCCCTGCGCTCATTACAGCGGGAGATGATCCGTCGCGATCCCGCCTGGGCCGAAGGGGAGTTCGCTGCGGGTGCCGGTCCGATCACCGGCATGCGCATGGCACGCAAGCTCGGCATGATCACCTATCGCTCAGCGCAGGAATGGCAACAGCGCTTCGGGCGAGAGCGCATGGCAGCCGAGCGCAAGAGCGGGGATCCGTTCGGCATCGATTTCGAGATCGAAGCTTATCTGGAGGTAGTGGCAAACAAGTTCGTCGGCCAGTTCGACGCCAATTGCTACCTTTACATTTCCAGGGCCATGGATCTCTTCGACCTGAGCGAGCATGGAGGCTCGGTCGAAGCGGCGCTCAAGCGCAGCGCGTTGCGGCGCGCACTGGTCATCGGCGTCGAGACCGACCTGTTGTTCCCGCTCTGGAGTCAGTGCGAGATTGCGGACGCATTGACGCGAGCGGGTGTGGCTACGGAATTCAAGCCACTGTCGTCAATCCAGGGCCACGATTCATTCCTGGTCGACATGGAGCGTTTCCGCCCCGCAATAGGCGAGTTCGTCGCGAAGTTGTGAGTGGTTCATGCGCAATGGCCTGACAGGCTGGTAAACTTCGCGCCTGCAGGTAGTAAACATGTCTTTTCCTGGCGCAGAACCCCTGGTATCGCTTGTTGATCGAGCCGTCGCCCACGACGACGTCGAGCAGATCGTCGATGAGTTACGCACCGGGCTGTGCGAGCTGATCCGCTCAGCGAGCGTCAAATTGCCGGAGGAATTCCACCGCACCTGTGCGGATCACTACGCGCGGCGTCTCATTCATCGCGATGACGCACGGGGCTATTCAGTGGTCGCGATGACCTGGGCAGCGGGGCAGGCGACACCGCTCCACGATCATGGCGGCATGTGGTGCGTCGAAGGCGTGTGGGACGGCAGCATCGATGTGCAACAGTACGAGCTCGTCGAGCAGCGCGCCGACCGCTACCGTTTCGAGAAACGCAATTCCTTCCAGGCCGGGACCGGCAGTGCCGGCTGCCTGATTCCGCCGCACGAATATCACCGCATCGCCAACCGCGGCGCCGATACCGCGATTTCGATCCACATCTACGGCGGCGATATGGACCACTGCGCGATGTTCGAGCCCGCGGGTGGCGACTGGTTCGTACGTCGCGAGAGATCGCTGGGTCTGGATCTCTAGGGAGCGTTCTCGCCTTGCGCTGGCACCGGGCTTAGGAACAGCGCTGGATCCACGAAGGCGCGATTGAGGCTCACACCCCAATGCAGGTGCGGGCCGGTTACTCGCCCGGTCGCTCCCACCTTTCCAAGCACATCCCCCGTTGCGACCTTCTGCCCGGGCTGCACGTGGATCTCGCTCATGTGGCAGTACATCGTGATGAGTCCCGCTCCATGATCGATGAACACCGTACGACCGTTGAAGAAATACTCACCCGTGTCAATGACGGCCCCGGCGGCCGGTGCATGAATAGCAGTTCCGGAATCCGCAGCGATGTCCATGCCGCTGTGTGGGTTGCGCGGCTCGTTGTTGAACTCGCGTCGCAGGCCGAAGGAACTTGAGCGAGGTCCCTCCACAGGTTGCTGCAGGCGCAAGCTCGCCAGCTCCGCATCCGTCCATGTGTCGAGCGCGGCATCGATGCGCACGCGCTCGCGTGCTACGCGCTCGGTATCTGCCTTGGAGAGATTCACCTGCCCGGGAGGGACCTTGAGGCGCTGTACGGCATATTTCTTCGGAGAAACCTGGAATGACCGGTAGCTCGCTTGCAGATCGCCCCGCCTGATGCGGACCAGTTGCTTTCCGGGTTCGACCGATAAAGGAATACCGATGATCGCGCGCCACCGCTCCGTATCCGCGAGCACCATCACACGATGGTCGTTGTAGCGCACATCGGGAGCGGGGTCTGAAGTCGGCCCGACATCCAGGATCACAACGCCACCAGGCACTGCAGCTGCTTCGGGCAGTTCAGGCTGGGCATGTCCAGCAGCAAGAAAGAGCGCGCCGAGCACGCCAGCCACGCGTGCGATCCAGACGCGGGGAAGCCGGATCATTCCTTGATGTCCTTGACTCGCGCGATGACCCGGCCCTCCGACAAGCGTGCCTCGATGTCCTCGCCGGATCGCACCTGGCTCGAAGAGCGTAACAGTCGCCCATCCGCGCTGCGCATCACGATAGCGTAGCCACGTTCGAGGGTGGCGAGTGGACTCACCGTGTTGAGCGCTCGCATCGCGAGATCGACACGCGCCTTTACCGCGCCCACTCGGGCGTGAGCCGCAGTTCTCAAGCGCATCTGCAATTCAGCACGACGACTCGACAGCTCGCGAATTCTCGCCAGGGGCGAGAATCTCGATAGCAACGCGGCCCGGGCACGCAAGCGCGCGGTCGAGCTTTCCAGCCAGCGTCGTGCTGACAACGCCAGGCGCTGCTCGAGATCATCGAGCCGCTGCGCCTGATGCAGCAAGCGCACGCCGGGATGCGCCTGCCGCAACCGCCCGATCAGCCACTCCTGTGACGTGGAGCGACGTAGCAGGTTGCGGTTCATGGCGCCAGCGAGTCGCTGCAGCGTTGCATTCCAGCGCGCGAGCCACTGCTGCTGATCGGGCACCACCAGCTCGGCTGCACCGGACGGGGTTGGCGCACGCACGTCGGCTACGAAATCTGCGATCGTGAAGTCGACCTCGTGCCCAATCCCCGTCACCGTCGGAATCCGGCACTGAGCAAGCGCACGTGCGAGAGCCTCGTCGTTGAACGCCCGCAGATCCTCGAGGGAGCCGCCGCCACGAGCGAGGATCAGCACATCGCAGTCAGCACGCGCCGAGGCGAAGCGAACCGCAGCCGCGATCCTCTGTCCAGCTCCGGTCCCTTGCACCGGGACCGGATAGATCAGAACCGGAATGGCCGGGAAACGGCGCCGCAGAATATTGAGAATGTCGCGAATCGCCGCACCGCTCGGCGAAGTGACGACGCCGATGCGTTGAGGCACGGGGGGCAGTGGGCGCTTACGTTCCGCCGCGAACAGGCCTTCCGCCTGCAGTTTCGCCTTGAGCAACTCGAACTGCCTGCGTAGCTCACCTTCGCCCGCTTCCTCAAGATGATCGATGAGCAGCTGATACTCGCCACGGGGCTCGTAGAGAGTGACGCGCGCCCGCGCGAGCACGAGCAGCCCGTCGCGAGGCTGGCACTTCGAGAGCAGGGCGCGCTGGCGAAACATCGCGCAGCGCACCTGTGCACTCGAATCCTTGAGAGAGAAATACCAGTGGCCGGAACCGGGCGCGGCGAAGTTCGAGATCTCAGCCTGGATCCACAGCGGCGGCATACCCTGTTCGAGCAGCAGGCGAGCCTCGCGGTTCAGGCGCGAGACCGTGTACACGTCACGATTCGCGACCGCGGCCGTGACAAACAGGTCGAGAGAAGTCACGTACGGATCATACCGGGCAATTTCCCGCCCTGCGGCACGCACGATTTGAGCGCGGCGCGGATTGCCGTTTACCCGGCCCGTTGGCGCGCGTACAATCGCGCCCTTTACTCGCGGGGCGCCCGGGCCCCGGACGACCGGGCAGAGCCGATGCGAATTCTGGAAGAAGCCCTGACCTTCGATGACGTCCTGCTGGTGCCGGCGTACTCGGAAGTCCTGCCTCGCGAAGTCGATCTCGCCACGCGCATCACGCGCAAAGTCAGTGTGAATCTTCCGATCCTGTCCTCGGCCATGGATACCGTGACCGAAGCGCGCCTCGCGATCACCATTGCGCAGGAAGGCGGCATCGGCATCATCCACAAGAACATGACGATCGCGGGCCAGGCGCGCGAAGTGTCACGCGTCAAGAAATTCGAAAGCGGCGTGATTGTCGATCCGATCACGGTCACGCCTGACAAGACGATTCGCGAAGTCATCGACCTGACGCGCGCCAAGGGAATCTCCGGCGTCCCGGTCGTCGTCGGCGACAAGGTGGTCGGCATCGTCACGCATCGGGACCTGCGCTTCGAAACCAAGCTCGATGCGCCGGTTGCAAGCGTCATGACGCCGAAAGAGCGCCTCGTCACGGTGCGGGAGAATGCCCCCAAGGAAGAAGTCCTGCATCTGCTGCACAAGCACCGCATCGAGAAGGTGCTGGTGGTCAACGGCGACTTCGAGCTCAAGGGCATGATCACCGTCAAGGACTTCCAGAAGGCGACCGAATTTCCACGCGCCTGCAAGGATGCAAACGGCGCACTGCGCGTGGGTGCAGCAGTCGGAACCTCGCCGGACACGATCGAGCGTGTAACAACGCTGCGCGAAGCGGGCGTGGATCTGGTGGTCGTCGATACGTCGCATGGTCATTCCAAAGGCGTTCTCGACATGGTGAGCCGTCTCAAGGAGACGTTCGGCGACCTGCAGGTCATCGGCGGAAATGTAGTCACCCCCGAAGCGGCCAAGGACCTGGTGAAGGCAGGCGTGGATGGCGTGAAAGTCGGCATTGGTCCTGGTTCGATCTGCACTACGCGGGTGGTCGCGGGCGTCGGCGTGCCGCAGATCAGCGCCGTGGCTCGCGTCGCCGAGGCCCTCAAAAACACCGATGTGCCGCTCATCGCGGATGGCGGCATCCGTTATTCGGGGGATATCGCCAAGGCGATCGCGGCCGGCGCGCATGCCGTGATGATCGGTGGTTTGTTCGCCGGCACTGAAGAGTCTCCGGGCGAGGTGGAGCTCTACCAGGGCGCTTCGTACAAATCGTATCGCGGCATGGGTTCACTCGGCGCGATGGGGCAGCAGCACGGGTCGAGCGATCGCTACTTTCAGGACACCACAACCGAGCTCGAGAAGCTCGTGCCGGAAGGCATCGAGGGACGCGTGCCATACAAGGGAAGCCTGGTGAGCATCCTGCATCAGCTTGCCGGCGGACTGCGCGCCGCAATGGGCTACACGGGCAGTCACAACATTCAGGAGCTGCGCACGCGACCGACCTTCGTACGCATTACGACCGCCGGTGTGCGCGAAAGCCACGTGCACGATGTCAGCATCACCAAGGAAGCGCCGAACTACCGCAGCAGCTGAGAATGGCCACAGAGCTGCTTCAGTCCGTCACTCCACCCGCCGCGGACATCCACGCCCACCGCATTCTGATTCTTGACTTCGGCGCGCAATACACGCAGCTGATCGCGCGTCGTGTGCGCGAGATCGGCGTCTATTGCGAGATTTTCCCCTGGGATGCAAGCGAGGCAGAGATCCGCGCGTTCAAAGCCCGCGGGGTGATCCTGTCGGGCGGGCCGGAATCTGTGACCGACACCAAACCGCCGCTTGCGCCTGACCTCGTCTACCAGGCCGGAGTTCCGGTGCTCGGGATTTGCTATGGCATGCAGGCCATGGCGCAGCAACTCGGCGGCAAGGTGACCGCGGCGAAACATCGCGAGTTCGGCTTCGCCCGCGTGACGAATGCGGCCAAGGCGTCGCTGTTGCGCGGCCTGAGCGATCACAAGGATGGCGAGGGTCGCCCGGTGCTCGACGTCTGGATGAGTCACGGCGACCACGTCGATGCCCTGCCGCCCGGATTCACGGCGGAGGCGAGTACAACGACGATTCCGCTCGCTGCGATGGCGGACGAGAAACGCAAGTTCTACGGAGTGCAGTTCCATCCTGAAGTGACGCACACACTGCAGGGCCGCGCGATCCTCGAGCGCTTTGTGCGCGAGATCTGCGGCTGTGAAGCGTTGTGGGATGCGGGAAACATCATCGCGGACAGCATTGCGCGCGTGCGCGAACAGGTCGGCAAGGGCAAGGTTCTGCTGGGTCTGTCGGGCGGCGTGGACTCTTCGGTCGTCGCGGCGCTCCTGCATCGTGCGCTCGGTCAGCAACTCGTGTGCGTGTTTGTCGATCACGGCCTGTTGCGCCTGGGCGAGGGCGAGCAGGTGATGGATACCCTTGCGCGCCACATGGGCGTCAAGGTGATCCGGGTCAATGCCGAGAACCGTTTCCTTGCGGCGCTCAAGGGGGAAGCTGATCCGGAGAAGAAACGCAAGGTCATCGGACGGCTCTTCATCGAAGTGTTCGAGGAGGAGTCTAAGAAGATCCCCGGCATCGAGTGGCTTGCGCAGGGGACGATCTACCCGGATGTCATCGAATCGGCCGGTGCGCGTACCGGCAAGGCCCACGTCATCAAGTCGCATCACAACGTGGGCGGCCTGCCGGAGCGTATGCACCTGAAGCTGCTCGAGCCACTTCGTGAACTGTTCAAGGATGAGGTGCGGCGGATTGGGGTGGAGCTCGGCCTGCCGCACGAGATGGTGTTTCGTCATCCGTTTCCCGGTCCCGGCCTCGGCGTTCGCATCCTCGGCGAGGTGACGAAAGCGCACGCCGATCTGCTGCGCAAAGCCGACGCGATCTTCATCGAGGAACTGCGTCGCCACAATCTCTACGAACGCGTCAGCCAGGCGTTCGTGGTATTCCTGCCGGTGCGCTCGGTCGCTGTGATGGGCGACGGGCGTCGCTACGATTACGTCGTGGCGCTACGCGCGGTCGAGACGATCGATTTCATGACCGCGCGCTGGGCACATCTGCCGTACGAATTTCTCGATCAAGTCTCGCTGCGCATCATCAACGAAGTTCCGGGCATTTCGCGCGTGACCTATGACATCTCCGGCAAGCCCCCCGCGACCATTGAGTGGGAATAGCGACCGCGACTTCATGGCGCGGGCGCTGGAACTGGCGGGCCGCGCAGAAGAAGAGGGCGAAGTTCCGGTAGGGGCGCTGCTGGTCAAGGACGGTGTCATCATCGCCGAGGGCTGGAATCGTCCGATCGTTGCCAGCGATCCGACAGCCCACGCGGAAATCGAAGCGCTGCGTGCGGGCGCTCGCGTCCTCAACAGCTATCGCCTGAACACCACGACGCTCTACGTAACGCTTGAGCCATGCGCGATGTGCGCGGCGGCAATGGTGCACGCTCGCGTCGCCCGCCTCGTATTCGGCGCCTGGGATCCGCGGATCGGCGCCGCGGGTAGCGCGCTCAACCTGGTGAACGCGCCGGCCTTCAATCATCGCATCGATACGTTCGGTGGGGTTCTCGCTGAAGAATGTGGCACGCTATTGCGTCGCTTTTTCGAGCGTAAACGCGAATAACGGAGATTCCTGTGACCTCAGACTCGTCATTCCGACCGAACGTCGCGACCCCTCGTGCTCTGTTCATCGGTGGTACGTGGGTAAAGCCCGCGACGAGTCGCACCCTGAGCGTGATCTCGCCAGTGACCGAGGAGGTGCTGGTCACCTTTGCGGAAGCCATGCAGCCGGATATCGATCGTGCGGTTGCTGCCGCGCGAGATGCATTCGACAACGGTCCATGGCCGCGCATGGCCGCGCAGGAGCGTGCGGCTGCGCTGCTCGAGGTGGCCAAGGCATTGCGCGCCCGCCACGAAGAGCTTGCCATGGCCTGGACCGCCCAGGTCGGCGCCGCCATTTCGTTCACTCGCTATGCCTCTGCCCAGCCCGCCGGGTTGTTCGAGTACTACGCAAACCTCATCAAGACCTACCCCCTCGTTGATGAGCGGCGACGCGATAACGGCGGAATCGTGCGAGTTGCCAAGGAGCCAGTGGGCGTCGTTGCGGCGATCACGCCGTGGAACGCTCCCCTCGTCCTGCTCTGCTACAAAGTCGCTGCGGCACTGGCTGCGGGCTGCACGGTTGTAGCGAAGCCCGCACCGGAAACGCCGCTGGATGCGTACATCCTTGCCGAGTGCATCGAGGCGGCAGGAATTCCTGCGGGTGTGTTCAATCTCGTGCCCGCAGGCCGCGAGGTGGGCGAGCACCTGGTGCGTCACCCAGGCGTTGATAAGATCAGCTTCACCGGCAGCACAGCTGCCGGTCGAAAAATCGGTGCCATTGCCGCTGAGCGGCTCACGCGCGCGAGCTTTGAGCTCGGCGGCAAATCCGCCGCCATTGTGCTCGAGGACGCCGATACGAAGCAGGTACTTCAGAGTCTCGTGCCGTTCTCGATGCCAATCACCGGGCAGGTGTGCTTCGCACTGACACGCGTGCTGGTTCCCGAGTCGCGCAAACGCGAGCTGCTCGATGCATACGTCAGCGCGGTGCGCGCCGTGAAACTCGGAGATCCGTTCGACACAGAGACGCAAATGGGCCCGCTCGCAATGGCGCGACAGCTTGAGCGCGTGCAGGGCTACATCGCCAAGGGAAGGGAAGAGGGCGCCAGGATCGTGACTGGCGGCGGGCGCCCCGCTCACCTCAAGCGCGGCTATTTCGTCGAGCCTACCGTGTTCGCGGATGTACAGAGCCGGATGACGATCGCGCAGGAGGAGATCTTCGGACCCGTAGTCTCCTTCATCAGTTACGACGACATCGAAGATGCCGTTGCCAAGGCCAACGACACAATCTATGGACTGCACGGCGCTGTATACACCGCGGACCCTGAGCGCGGTTATGACATCGCGCGCCGCGTGCGCTCGGGCAGCGTGACCGTCAACGGCATGATCGTCGACATCAAGATGCCCTTCGGCGGGTTCAAGCAGTCAGGTATCGGACGCGAAGGCGGAATCGAAGGGCTCGATCCCTACTTCGAGATGAAGACCATCTACTTCGGCTGATCACTGGTTCGCGGCGGTCTTCGGCCCGCTGTCCGCTGCCACCCACTCCAGGATGTCCAGATAGCTGCGGATGTTGTCGACGTAACGCACCGGCTCCCAGCCACGCGCGTAGCCCCGCTCGGTCTGCGTGTACCAGAACTCCTGTGCGAGCAGCGGCAAAAACGCCCGTACGTCCTGCCACGAGTCCGGATTGCGCCGATGCATCTGGGTGAGAATGCGGGCATCCTCGAGATGTCCGAAACCGACGTTGTATGCGGCCAGTGCGAGCCAGGTCCGGTCCGGTTCGGCAATGCGAGCGGGAATCTTGGTACGTATCGACTGGTAGTAGCGCGCGCCGCCGACGATGCTCTGGTACGGATCAGTCCGATCCGCGATGCCGAGATGTGCAGCGGTGTCTTCGGTCAGCATCATCAATCCGCGCACGCCGGTCGGTGACACGGCATTCGGATCCCAGCGCGATTCCTGGTAACCCATCGCGGCAATCAGACGCCAGTCCTCGCCGATCTTTCCGGCAGCTTCCTCGAACCACTTGCGATACTGTGGCAACAACGCTTGCACGTCGCGGATGAAGCCGCGGGCGCCGACGTAGTCGAAACGATCGGAACGCCCGTAGTAGCGATCCAGGATCGCGGCGAGTTGCCCGCCGCCAGTCATCCGTTCGAAGAATGTGTTCACGCGCTGTTGCAGGCTGCCATCACGCGAGTTCATGGCCCAGGCGATCGACTCACCCGCCATGAGGTCGAAACCGACTCGCACCTGCTGGTGAAAATTTCGGCCCAGTGCAAACTCAGTGGAATCGACGATGGTGTAGTCGATCGCGCCTTCGGCGACGTCGCCGAGCAGCTCCACCGAATCACCACGCCGGCGTTCCACCCAGGCCAATGTCGGCAGACGCTCGCGAACCAGGCGCAGCGTTTCGGCCTGAGAACTGCCGGCCGTGATCTCGAGGCGTGAGCCGTTGATCTGCTTCAACGAACGGGGTTTGAGGCGGCCCTGCTTATAGATGAGGTGCTGGCGCACCTGCTGATACGGTGGACCGAACAGGACCGAATCACCCCAGGCATCGTTGATCGTCAGCCCGGCCGCGGCGAGATGCGCGCGGCCACTGGCGAGCTGGGCGCGGATGTCTGCGAAGGCCGGGACTGTGTATATGAAGAGGCTTACGCCGAGTTCGTGGGCGAACTGCCGAACCAGGTCGTATTCCGGGCCCTCGGGGCCATTCGCCCCGTTGTAGTACGCAGTCGGACTGTTGCGTGAGACGACGCGCAGCTGGCCAAGCGTCTGGATCTGCTCGAGCGTCGTCGGCACGCGCTGGCAGGTGCCGACCAGCAGGCACAACAGAGCCGCAGCGGCGAATTCAATCGCGGGCGTGCGATGTAGGACGCTACTCGACATGCGGCGCCGATGGCTCACTCCGTCCGGGCTTCAGGTAGAATACCCCGCCGCCCCGAGCCCCGCCGTAGCCGACGCTCACAAACGTGCGTCGCTCATCTGTTTACGGCGCTGATCAACGGAGAGGTACCGAAGCGGTCATAACGGCGCGCACTCGAAATGCGATGGGGGCATTACGCCCCACGTGGGTTCGAATCCCACCCTCTCCGCCAGTTTTCTTTGTTGTCCGCGCGCGATCCGTCAGCGAGCCAGTCCTAGCTAGTGCGAGCGGCCGGGGGCCGCTTGCGTGGCTCCTCGACCCGATCTTCGACAGGGGTAGTGCGCGCACGGCGATTAGTGAGCTCGGCCAGCTTTTCTTCGTACGCGCGTGCAAATTCTTCGACGAAGGTGTGTGGGAACTCGTCCTTCGGGTTTTGCTTCAGCGTGTGATAGAGCTCGCCGTAAAGGTCCCAATACTTCATCTTGTTCGTCGCACCCAGCAGACCGCCGCGCTTGCCGCCGCGATCGAAGCGCTCCTGCAACTCGTGCGGGTCGAGGCGGTGTAAGAAGTCGTTGAACGCAACTTCCATGGCAGCGACCATGGCTTGCTGGTGCTGACGGATCTCGCGCAGGCTTTCGCGCACCGCTTCGACGGGTCCGAGATAACGGGTGCCCTGCTGTTCGAAGAGCTTGCGCAGCGCCTCCTCGACACCGGCGGAGAACCGCAGCGGATTGTTGTCGGCGGCCTGCACCGTCTCCTGCGTGATCCGGAACCGGTTCTTGAGCTCGGCGCGCACCTGCATGATTTCCATCAGGCCCATCACCACCTCGCGCAGGATCTGGCCGGCGAGTGGCAAGACCTGCGGCTGGATCGCGGCGGGAATGCCGGACGGGTCGATGCCTGCTCCACGACACAGAGCTTGCAAGCCCGTGTCCGGCCCGGCCGCGGGTTCGGCCGACGCGCGCACGTTCGGCTCGGGATCGGAAGTCCTGGATGGGCTGCGATATGGGTCGATGCGCCGCCGCGTGGAGAGATTCCACGGCTGTTCGCCAGGGTTGGCCGCGGCGGCCTTCGGTCGAACCGGGACTCGTGGTTTCGGCGTAAGCGGTGCGTCCGACGAGCTGATCCGAGGCAGGTCTACGGCCTGACCGTAGGCATTCACGGGTGTCACCGGGCGCGAGCCGCTCGACTCCGGCGCGAGCAGCGCATCGAGATTCAATGATTCACCGAGGTCATCCTCGGTCGATTGGCGGGCTGCGGATGAGCCGAGGCCGTCGTAGGCAACGATGGCGCTCTTCTCCGGCGGAAAATCGTTCGCGGCGTCGATGCTGACGATCACCTCGTAGTCGCCGAGGCGCAGCCGGTCACCGTCCTTGAGCGCCTGCGGCCCAATATCGGATATCGGCGCGGGTTCCTCGTTAACGTAGGTGCCGTTGGAGCTGGTGTCGGTCAGCCAATACCCACCGTCGCGGTATTCGATGCTGGCGTGATGACCGGAAACGTAGCGTTCCGGATCGGGCAGGATCCAGTCGTTATCACTGGCGCGACCAATGGAGCCGCCATGGACACCAAATATCTTGGTGCCCTCGGGGCCGAGAATCCTCGCGTGATTGCTGACGACTCTGAGTCGCAAAGCCATGTTCTTCCCTCGCCAAACCACCCGTTCGCCCTCGGGACCGCACCGCGGCCCCACTCGATTGGATTCCGGTCGGAGCGCCTGCCTGCGGAGCAGGGACGGACGCAATTTCGCCAGTCTCCGTATAATGTCAGACGCAACAGTATCAGCCCCATCCAAGTAACCAAATGGCAGCCAGTCACATTTTCAAGGTCATGTTCGTGAACCAGGGCAAGGTCTATGAGATTTACGCCCGGAAGGTGAGCCATGGCAGCCTTTTTGGTTTCATCGAAGTGGAGGAGCTGGTGTTCGGCGAGCGTTCCAGCGTCGTCGTCGACCCCACCGAGGAGCGCATCAAAAGCGAATTCGCGGGTGTGAAACGTACCTACCTGCCGCTGCACGCGGTGGTGCGCATCGATGAAGTCAAAAAGCAGGGTGTCAGCAAGATCACCGTGCTCGAGGGCGCAAATATCACACAATTTCCTGGCCCGGTTTACGCGCCCGGCACGGATACCACGAAGCGCAGCTGATTAGGTTCAATAGCGCGCAACTGATATTATGCGCGCCTCGCTGACGGGCCGGACGCGGCCCGAATCACCGCTTGAAACGAATGCTGCTACTGCCAGGCTCGCCGGCGCTTTCTTCGTTCCGTCTCGACAAGCTCCTGAGCGCCGTACAGGCGCGACATTCCGGCGTCACCGCAATTGCCGCGCGCTGGTATCACCTTGTTGATCTCGAGCGCGAGCTCGATTTCGCCGAACGGCGCATCCTCGATCGATTGCTGACCTACGGTCCCCGCCTGGATGTTGGCGATGACGCAGGCCAGCTGATCCTGGTAGTCCCGCGTTTCGGCACCGTCTCGCCATGGTCGAGCAAGGCGACCGATATAGCCCGCGTCTGTGGACTTGACGCCGTCAGGCGCCTCGAGCGCGGCATTGCTTACCGTGTCCGGGGCGAGCACGCACTCGAACGCACCACACTCGAGCAGATCGCGACGCCCCTCCATGATCGCATGGTCGAAATCCCGTTGTGGGAGGGCGCACAGGCTGCCGCGCTCTTCGAGCATCACGCGCCAAGGCCACTGACGCACATCGATCTCTTGACGCGCGGACGCATTGCCCTGGTGCAGGCGGATGAGCGACTCGGCCTCGCCCTGTCGGCGGATGAAATCGATTATCTGGTGGAAAACTTCCGGCGCATGGGCCGCGATCCAACGGATGTCGAGCTGATGATGTTTGCACAGGCGAATTCGGAACATTGCCGGCACAAGATCTTCAATGCCGAGTGGATCGTCGACGGCGAGCGGCAACCGAAGTCGCTGTTCGCGATGATCCGCAATACCTATGCGCGCAATTCGCGCGGTGTGTTGTCCGCCTACCGTGACAACGCTGCGGTAGTCGAGGGCTGGCCGGGAGCTCGTCTGTTTCCGGCGGGACCGAACCACGCTTACGGCTACTCGCAGGAGCAGATCGACATCCTGATGAAGGTGGAGACGCACAACCACCCGACCGCAATCGCGCCCTTTCCGGGCGCGGCGACCGGCTCGGGCGGTGAGATTCGCGATGAAGGGGCGACCGGTTGCGGTGCGAAGCCAAAAGCGGGGCTGACGGGCTTCACCGTATCGAACCTGCGCATTCCGGACGCTGTAAACGCATGGGAACCACAGCGCGAACTCTCACCGCGCATCGCCTCGGCGCTGCAGATCATGATCGACGGGCCGATTGGCGCAGCGGCGTTCAATAACGAGTTCGGCCGGCCGAACATTCTCGGTTACTTCCGCTCCTTCGAGCTCGCGCTTGCAGGGGATGCGCCCGGTCGCATTCGCGGCTACCACAAGCCGATCATGATCGCAGGCGGTCTCGGCAACATCCGGCGTGCTCACATCGAGAAACGGGAAATACCGGTCGGCGCTCGCATCGTGGTGCTCGGTGGTCCGGGGATGCTCATTGGTCTCGGCGGTGGCGCTGCCTCATCGCTCACCAGCGGCGCGAGCCAGGAGGATCTCGACTTCGCTTCCGTGCAGCGTGGCAACCCGGAAATCCAGCGGCGCGCGCAGGAAGTTATCGATCGCTGCTGGGCGCTCGGCGAGCGCAATCCAATTCTTTTGATTCATGATGTAGGTGCGGGCGGTTTGTCGAACGCGGTACCGGAAGCAATCGCGCACAGTCACCGTGGCGGGCGCATCGACTTTCGCAGCATTCCGACGGCCGAGCCGGGCATGTCGCCGCTCGAAGTGTGGTGCAACGAAGCGCAGGAGCGCTATGTCCTCGCAGTTGCCGTTGATGAGGTGCCGACAGTCGAAGCTATTTGCGAGCGCGAGCGCTGTCCATACGCCGTGATCGGCGAGATCAGCGGCGATGGCCAATTGACGCTTGAAGATCGGCATTTCGATAACCGGCCGGTTGATATGCCGGTCGACGTTGTGCTCGGCAAGGCGCCGAAGATGTTGCGGGACGTGAAAAGCGTTCGCTCGGAGGGCCGTGCTTTTGATCCTGCGGCAATCCCACTGCGCGAAGCGGTTTCGCGTTTGCTTGCGCTCCCTACCATTGCCGATAAGACATTCCTCATCACGATCGGCGATCGCACCGTCGGTGGACTGATTGCGCGCGATCAGTTGGTCGGCCCATGGCAGGTGGCGGTCGCGGATGTCGCAGTCACCGCATCGGATTACGTCGGTTACACCGGTGAGGCAATGGCAATGGGCGAGCGTTCGCCAGTCGCGTTGCTCGATGGTCCGGCATCCGGACGCCTGGCGGTCGGGGAGGCAATCACGAACATTCTCGCAGCCGACGTCGAATCGCTCGCTCAAGTGCGGCTGTCGGCGAACTGGATGGCGGCCTGTGGTGAGCCGGGCGAGGACGCGACGCTCTACGCCACCGTCAAGGCAGTGGGCGAAGAACTATGTCCGGCGCTCGGCATCACTATCCCTGTCGGCAAGGATTCCCTGTCGATGAAGTCCGCATGGGCAGGCAGGGAGCGGGGCTATTCGGTCATCTCGCCGGTGTCGCTGATCATCTCGGCCTTTGCGCCGGTGCGCGACATCCGGCGCACACTCACACCGCAGCTGCGGCTCGATGCGGGCGCCACGCGCCTGCTCCTGATCGACCTCGGTCGCGGCCGCAACCGTCTCGGTGGTTCATGCCTGGCACAGGTATATAACGCACTTGGCACAGTGCCGGCCGATCTGGATGATCCGCAACTGTTCGCCGGGTTTGTCAGCGCGATTACGACGCTGAAAGCGCGCGATCTGCTGCTCGCCTATCACGACCGCTCCGATGGCGGTGCTCTCGTCACGCTTCTGGAGATGGCCTTCGCCGGCCACTGTGGCCTCGACGTTGCCCTTCCGCTGCAGGGCGCGACGCCGCTCGCTGCCCTGTGTGCGGAGGAACTCGGCGCCGTCATCCAGGTGCGTGCCGAGGATCTCGATACGGTGCGCGCCGTCCTTCGTCAACACGATCTGGAGCAATGCACACACGATCTGGGTGCTCCCGAGCCCGGCGAGCGGATTCGAATCGTGCTGGGAGGCGAGCTACTGAAAGAGTCACGTACCAGGCTGCGCCGTGAGTGGTCGGCAACCTCCTGGCGCTTGCAACGTTTGCGTGACAATCCCGCCTGCGCAGACGAAGAGTACGAACGTGTCGGGGATGCCGAGGATCCCGGTCTGAGCACGCGGTTCACGTTCGATCCCACCGCAGATGTTGCCGCGCCGTTCGTAGGTCGGGGGGCGCGCCCTCGGATCGCGGTGTTGCGCGAGCAGGGTGTGAACAGCCAGGCCGAAATGGCGGCAGTGTTCATGCGCGCGGGCTTCGAAGCATCCGATGTGCACATGACCGACATTCTCGAGGGTCGCGTAAGGCTCGACGATTTCCGTGGCGTCGTCGCCTGTGGCGGATTTTCATATGGCGATGTGCTCGGGGCCGGTGAGGGATGGGCGAAGTCGATCCTGTTCAATTCGCGCGCGCGCGAGGAATTCGTGCACTTCTTTGCGCGTCGTGATGCGTTTGCGCTGGGTGTCTGCAATGGCTGCCAGATGATGTCGGCGCTGCGCGAGCTGATTCCGGGTAGCGAACACTGGCCGCGGTTCGTGCGCAATCGGTCCGAGCAATACGAGGCACGCTTCGGCCTGGTGCAAATCACACCCTCGCCATCGGTGCTGCTTCAGGGCATGCACGGTACAGTGATGCCGATTGCCATCGCGCACGGCGAGGGCAGGGCGGAGTTCGATTCGCCGGCGGCGCTCGAAGCGTGCGGGAACGCTGGCTTGATCGCGATGCAATTCGTCGACAATCAAGGCCGGCCTACGCAGCACTATCCTGAGAATCCGAATGGCTCGCCGCTCGGCATCGCGGCGCTGAGCAACGCTGATGGACGAATCACGATCACAATGCCGCATCCGGAGCGCGTATTTCGCAGCGTGCAAAACTCGTGGCATCCCTCTGAATGGGGTGAGGACAGTGGCTGGATGCGCTTGTTCCGTAACGCACGTATCTGGGTGAGTTGATCCGCGGCCAGCGACAGGGGAAGAACGATGATTACACGATACCGGGACGTGACACTGCACGCGCCGCGTGGCTCCGAGCTGAGCTGCAAGGGCTGGCAGCAGGAAGCGGCACTACGCATGTTGCACAACAACCTCGATCCGGAGGTCGCGGAGAATCCACACGAGTTGGTCGTCTATGGCGGCATCGGTCGGGCAGCGCGCAATTGGGAATGCTTCGATGCCATCGTGCGTACGCTGCGCCGCCTCGAAAATGACGAGACTCTGCTGATTCAATCCGGCAAGCCGGTTGGTGTGTTCAAGACTCACGAGGCCGCACCGCGCGTGCTGCTCGCGAATTCCAATCTCGTTGGCCATTGGGCGAACTGGGAGCACTTCTTCGAGCTCGACCGCCAGGGCCTGATGATGTTCGGCCAGATGACGGCAGGCTCCTGGATCTATATCGGCTCACAGGGGATCGTGCAGGGCACCTACGAGACCTTTGCCGAAGCGCTGCGCAAGCATTACGACGGTCAGAGTTCCGGCAAGTGGCTGCTCACAGGCGGCCTCGGCGGAATGGGCGGAGCTCAGCCGCTCGCCGCAACCTTCGCCGGGCTTTCCAGCCTCGCCGTGGAGGTCGATGCAAGACGCATCGATATGCGTTTAAGAACCGGCTACCTCGATGCGCGAGCTGAGACGCTGGAGCAGGCGCTCGGCATGATTTCAGACGCGCAGGGGCGCGGCGCGACGATCTCGGTTGGCCTTCTCGGCAACGCCGCCAAAGTCTTTCCGCAGATACTGGCGGGCTCGCCTCAACCGCATCTGGTCACCGATCAGACCTCTGCACACGATCCGTTGAACGGCTACATCCCGCTGGGCTTCTCGCTCGAGCAAGCCGCCGAGCTGCGCCAACGTGATCCGAAGGAGTACATGCGACTCGCCAAGGAGTCGATGGCTGAGCAGGTGCGCGCGATGCTCGGCTTTCACGAGCGCGGTATTCCGACTTTCGACTACGGCAACAACATCCGCGCCATGGCACGCGATGCTGGGGTCGCGAATGCGTTCGATTTCCAGGGATTCGTACCGCTTTACATACGCCCCTTGTTCTGTGAGGGCATGGGTCCATTTCGTTGGGTCGCGCTTTCGGGCGATCCGCAGGACATCGCGCGCACGGACGCGAAAGCGCGCGAGCTGTTTCCGGAAAAGAAGGATCTGCTTCGCTGGCTCGATCACGCCAGCCAGCGCATCAAGTTTCAGGGGCTGCCGGCGCGCATCTGCTGGCTGGGTTACGGAGAGCGGCACCGGCTCGGGCTCGCGTTCAACGACATGGTGCGCAAAGGCGAGCTGAAAGCGCCGATCGTCATCGGCCGTGACCATCTCGACGCGGGCTCCGTGGCTTCCCCCTATCGCGAAACCGAGAGCATGCAGGATGGGTCCGATGCGGTAGCTGACTGGCCGCTGCTCAATGCCTTGCTCAATACGGCGAGCGGGGCTTCATGGGTGAGCTTCCATCACGGTGGAGGTGTCGGAATGGGGTACTCGCTGCACGCCGGAGTGGTGATCGTCGCCGATGGCTCGCCACGCGCCGAAGCCGCGCTGCGCCGGGTGCTCACCAATGACCCGGGCACCGGGGTCATGCGGCACGCGGATGCGGGTTATGCGCGCGCCATCGAAGTGGCGCATGCACGTGGGGTCGATGTGCCGATGCTGGGCAGCTAGGCGCGGTTCTTCGACAGCGCCGCGAGATTCGGGTCGGTTTCCTCGAGGAAGAAACGTCGCACCATCATCGCCTGCTGTAGCCGACCCTTGCGGACGTAAGCCTGATACAGCAGATCCTTCATCACCTCGAGCAGGACGCCTGCGACGTAGGCGTTGATCTCCGGCACAGCAGGCTGATTCTCGTTGTCGCTGCCGAAGATCACGCGCCGGACGATGTTGAAGGTATCCGGATCGATTTCGCCCAGATCACGGATCTCGTTGAGCTCGTCGAACAGTTTGAGTTTGCCGGAGTTGCCGAGCTCTGCGAACACCACTTGCGCGGTGCGACGGCACATAGACGCAAAAGCGTTGAAGCACACCGCCGAATAACAGGAGAGAGCTTCCTTGAATAGTACCTCCGCTTCCTCCGGCAGGTATGTGTAGCTGAACTTCTCCTTGGCACGCTCGAGCTCCACGAACGTCGCGGCCAACTCCACGCGGCTGGCGGCATACATCTTGGCGTTGAATTTCAGAAACACTGGCGCGTTGCAGGAATCGCAGCGAAATACGATGCCCACCTGCTTGGGCCGGAAGGTCACGAGCTGATCGTATTGCGGAACCGCCAGGGGCGTGATGTGTGACAGCACCTGGCAATGAGGGCAGGAGACTGCAAGATTCTGTTGCTGGTCGTGGTGCAGACGGCTCTGCGTATCGATATACACCGACATTTCTTGTTCCTTATGCACCGCGGCGTTTTCATCCCCCGAATCCGCGCGGCCAGAGCAGTGTAACCCAGTTACGCGCGCTCACACATGCGTTGCCGGAGCGCTGAGGTCGTATCGAAGGAATCCGCGGAGTTCCCCGGACTGCACCATGTCGGTGAGCTTCGTTATGTCACCATCGAGGCGATGATCCTTCGGATTGAAGGGCACGCGTTGGCGCACGGCGGCATGCAGCGCTTCGAGTTCCGGCGTCGAGCGCAGCGGGCGCATGCAATCGATGGCGCGCGCCGCGGCGAGCAGCTCGATGCCAAGAACCATGGCGGTGTTATCGCAGATCCTGAGCAGCTTCAGTCCCGCCCACGGCGCCATGCTGACGTGATCCTCCTGGCCCGCCGAGGTCGGAATGCTGTCGACGGAAGCGGGATGAGCAAGCGTCTTGTTCTCTGATGCCAGGGCGGCCGCAGTAACGTGCGCGATCATGAAACCGGATTCCACACCCGGCTCGCTGGTGAGAAACATGTTGAGCGCGGGGTTGACGCGCCGGTCGAGCAGATCGGTGCGACGTTCCGACATGCTGGCGAGCTCCGCTACGGCGATGCCGAGGAAGTCGCTGATGAAGCCGAGCGGCGCCGCGTGGAAGTTGCCGCCGGAGAGAATCTCCTCGCCGAAGATGAGCGGGTTGTCCGACACGCCGTTGGACTCGGCCTGCAATACCAGTCGAGCGTGTGTGAGGGTGTCGGCCACGGCGCCGAACACCTGCGGCATGCAGCGCACCGCGTAGGGGTCTTGCACCCGATCGCAGTTCTCGTGGCTGCGCTTGATCTCGCTCTCCGTCAGCAATCGCCGGAAGCAGTCGGCGACATAGATCTGGCCGGGCAAACCGCGGGCGGAATGAATGCGGGCATCGAAGGGCGTGTAGCTGCCGGCGAGTGCATCGACGGTCAATGCGCCAACCACGATCGCACCGTGCAGCAGGTTCTGCGCGCGCAACAATCCTTCGATGGCAAGCGCGGCGCTGAGTTGTGTGCCGTTGAGGAGCGCGAGTCCCTCCTTGGCTTCGAGCTCGATCGGAGCGATGCCTGCGGCCTCGAACACTTCTTTGCCCGACATGTTTTGCCCGTTGCGGCGTGCTTCACCTTCGCCGATCAGCGCGAGCGCGAGATGTGCCAGCGGCGCGAGATCACCCGACGCGCCGACGGAACCGCGGCCTGGAATCACCGGTAGAACACCGCGATTCAGAAATGCGATGAGAGCCTCGATCACCAGCGGACGAACACCGGAAAAACCCGCAGCGAGGCTGTTGGCCTTGAGCAGCAGGATGCGGCGGACGATTGCGTCCGGCAGCGGCTCGCCGACGCCGCAGCTGTGGCTGCGGACCAGGTTGAGCTGCAGCTCCTTTACCTTTCCCTCGGGAATCTGCCGATTGGCGAATGCGCCGAATCCCGTGGTGATGCCGTAGCTCACGCGACCGTCTCTGACGGCCGCTGCAACAGTGTCGCGGCTGGCCTGCACACGCCGGCGAGCATCCTCGCCCAGCGCCAGCTTCGGGCGCGACTGCTCGTAGCTTGCAAGCTTCTCGATGGTGAGATCCTTACCCGTCAATTGCCATGTGTCAGTCACGAGGCTGGCGCTCTCCGTTGATAAATATGGCGACAGGTCTCACGCCGCCGAGCTGGTACGCGAGGAATTCCGGTTCCGGGATGTCCCAGACCGTAAAGTCCGCGCGCCGTCCTGGAGCCAATGCTCCAAGATCCTGTCGTCCCAATGCGCGCGCGGCATTGTAGGTGACGCCGAGCAAAGCTTCCTCCGGCGTCAATCCGAACAGCAGCACCGACATGTGCAGGCAGGTGAGCAGGCTCGCGATAGGCGAGGAACCCGGGTTGAGATCCGACGCCACTGCCATTCCCACCCCGTGCTCGCGCAACAGCGTCACGGGAGGACGATGTGATTCGCGCAGGAAGTAGTACGCGCCGGGCAGGAGCACCGCGACGCTGCCGGCGGCGGCCATCGCGCGCGCACCACTTGCATCCAGATATTCCAGATGATCGCAAGAAAGCGCGCCGAGCTCGGCACCGAGGGCGGCCGCGCCACTAGGCGAAAGTTGTTCGGCGTGCACGCGAATTCTGAACCCCAGCTCACGTGCGCGCGTGAACAATCGTCGCGCGTCATCCAGATCGAAGGCGATCGTTTCGACGAATGCATCGACACAATCGGCGAGACGCTCCTCGCGCACGCGCGGCAAGAGCTCGCTGATGACCCGATCGATATAGTCGTGAGGGTTCGAATCAGGAGGCACGGCATGTGCCGCGAGGAGGGTCGGCACCAGCCGTATCGGGGTCTGCTGCGCAAGCTCGCGGATGGCGCGCAACATCTTGATCTCATTGTCGACGTCGAGACCATAGCCGCTCTTGATCTCGAGCGTGGTCACTCCCTCTGCAGCCAGGGCGGCGAGCCGCGGCCGTGCTGCTTCTACCAGTTCGCGTCCACTCGCGGCGCGCACCGCTCGCACGGTGGAAATTATGCCCCCGCCGGCGCGTGCGATCTCCGCGTACGAGACGCCAGCGAGTTTCAGGCGATGTTCGCGCGCCCGATCCCCGGCATAGACCGCATGGGTATGGCAGTCAACGAAACCCGGGAGCACGAGCGCGCCTCTTGCGTCGTATGTATTTCGGGCGGCACCCTCGCCATCGAGGGCGACGACGCTGCCATTGCTGACGGCGAAAGATCGCGCGACGCTCGGCTTGGCGTCGCCGTGCATCGGATACAATCGCGCGTTATCGACTCTGAGATCGAACAAGAGCACTCACCATCACTGCAACGCGCTCAAGGGTATGCCGAGGACGCTCACTTTTGAATATCTATTGACGCCCACCGGTCTCGAGAAGGGCCAGCGTCTGGTGCTCGCGGACGATGGCCGCATCGCATCGATCGAAGCGGTGACCTCGGGTCCCTGGGACGGAACGCTCGCGCTTCCCGGCATGCCAAACGCGCACAGTCATGCGTTCCAGCGTGCGCTCGTCGGTGTCCCCGAGACCCGCGCCACCGATTCCTTCTGGAGCTGGCGCGAGGCGATGTATGCAGTCGCGAACGCCCTCGAGCCTGATGACCTGCGTGTCATTGCAACACAAGCCTTCGCGGAGATGCTACGCGGCGGATTTACGTCGGTTGGCGAGTTCCACTACCTGCACCATGCGCGCGATGGTTCCAGAACCCTCGACATGGCGCTCGCCGTGCGGGAAGCGGCGCGCGAGGCAGGCATCCGCATGACGTTGCTCCCGGTGCTCTATCAGCGCGGCGACTTCAATCGTGCGGCCGCTCCCGAACAGCGTCGCTTCATCCATGAGTCGCTGGATGAATTCGGTCGCTTGCTCGAGCAACTGCGTGCGGAGCCCTGCGGCGCAGCCCCACATTCGCTGCGCGCGGTCGCGCCCGAGACTCTGCCGCAATTCGTTGCACTCGCCGACGAAATACTCGGTCCGCGCGCACCGATTCACATCCATGTCAGCGAGCAGATCCGCGAAGTCAGCGAGTGTCGCGCGACTTATGGCCGGCCGCCGATTCGTTGCCTGGACGACAGTGTGCCACTGGATGAGCGCTGGAGCCTGGTGCACGCGACGCACGCTGAGCCGGAGGAAATCGAACTCATACATGCGCGCCGCGCGAATCTCGTTCTATGCCCTTTGACCGAAGCCTATCTCGGCGACGGGCTGTTCGCGCTGCCGGAGTTCGTGGCGCGGGGCGGCACGTTTGCCGTGGGTTCGGACAGCAACGCGCGCATCGATGCGATCGAAGAGCTGCGCTGGGCCGAGTACGGACAGCGCCTGGCTGCTCACAAGCGCAGCGTGCTGAGCGGCACGCTGGGCCTCGGCTTGCCGCTGTGGCGTGAAGCGGCCGAGACCGGCGGACGCGCGATCGGCCAACCGGTGGGCCGGATTGCGCCGGGCGCTTGGGCGGACCTGGTGGTGATCGACCTGGAGAGTTCGCTGTTCCTGGGTGTCGCGCCCGAGAACATCCTGGACGCCTGGCTCACGGGCGGCAGCGCGGTGCAGATCGATTCTGTTTACGTCGGTGGCGAGCGGCGCGTGGAGCGCGGAACACTGGTACGTCGCGTCGACCCGGCGCGCTTTGCGAGCACTATGCAGCGCCTGCACGATTCACCGCGGCGTGTTGTCTGAGAGCGAGGTACTGCTCATGTCGACCGCACCACCGATCTGGCGGTATCTGCCGGCTCGCCGCGAAGAGATCCCCATTCTCACCAGCATCCCGCACACGGGAACGTTCGTTCCAGGTGAAATCTCCGCGCAGTTCGCCGGCGCGACGCGCGCCACCGAGCTCATGACTGACTGGCACCTGCACGAGCTGTATTCCTTCCTCCCCGACCTCGGTATCGATGTCATCCATGCGACCCATCATCGCTTCGTGGTCGACCTCAATCGTCCCGCGGATTCGAGACCTCTATACCCGGGACGTTTCGAGACTACGCTGGTTCCCACCGAAACCTTCCAGGGCGAAGCCATCTGGCGCGTGCCGCCGACACCGGACGAAGTCGCTGTGCGCGTGGAGAAGTACTACCGTCCGTATCACGGGGCGCTGGAAAAGCGCTTGCGCGAAAAGGTGGCGCAATTCGGCCGCTGTTACCTGATCGATCTGCATAGCGTCGAATCGCGTGCGAGCCGACTGCACGGCGTGCTGCACGAGGACATTTTTCTCGGTGATCGCGACGGCACCACGTGCGATGCCGTCCTCACAGAACTGGTGCGCGAGCTGTTTCGCGCCGAGAAACTCCAGGTCACTGTCAATCAACCCTACAAGGGCGGATTCATCACTGCGCATTACTGCTCGGTCGACAAGGCGCAAACACTGCAGATCGAAATGTGCCAGCGGCTTTACATGCTCGAGGGCCAGGCGGTCGGTGCAACCGGCCAGCCGCGCTTCGCGGCGTTTCAGCGCGTGCTGGAAAGGATTTTCACGAGGCTGGCGGAGGCGGTTCGTACGTCGCAAATCAAGTGTTGAGCGGCTTGTAGCGGATGCGGTGCGGCTGGTCCGCGTCGGTACCGCGGCGACGATGAAGGTCCACGACATATTCCGCGTAGTTACCCTCGAACCACACGACCTCGGAATTGCCTTCGAATGCGAGGATATGGGTCGCGATTCGGTCCAGGAACCAGCGATCGTGTGAGATGACCACTGCGCAGCCCGGAAATGCCAGCAGCGCTTCCTCCAGCGCCCGCAGCGTCTCGACATCGAGGTCGTTGGTCGGCTCGTCGAGCAGCAACACGTTGCCGCCGGTGCGCAGGACCTTGGCGAGGTGCACGCGATTGCGCTCGCCGCCCGAGAGCTCGCCGATCAACTGCTGCTGCTGCACACCGCGGAAGTTGAATCGCCCGACGTAGCCGCGTGATGGGGTCTCGTAGCCGCCGACGCGGATCAGGTCCTGTCCTTCGGAAATCTCCGTCCAGACGCTGTTCGCATCGTTGAGCGACTGGCGTGACTGGTCGACGTACGCGAGCTTCACGCTCGGGCCGACGCGGATTTCGCCGGCATCGGGCTTTTCGACGCCAGTCAACATGTGAAACAAGGTCGTCTTGCCCGCGCCATTGGGCCCGATGATCCCGACAATGCCACCGGCGGGCAGGCGAAAGCTGAGATCGTCGATCAGCAGTCGATCGCCGAATCCCTTGCGCAGATTCTTGACCTCCACCACGAGTTCACCGAGTCGCGGGCCGGGTGGAATGTAAATCTCGTTGGTCTCGTTGCGCTTCTGGAATTCCGTCGAGGCGAGCTCTTCATAGCGTTGTACGCGCGCCTTGCTCTTGGCCTGGCGTGCTTTGGGATTCGCACGCACCCACTCGAGTTCCCTCTGCAGTGACTTGCGCAACGCGTCCTGTTGCCGTTCCTCCTGCTGCAGGCGTGCGTCCTTCTGTTCGAGCCACGAAGAATAGTTTCCCTGCCACGGAATGCCGTAGCCACGATCGAGCTCGAGAATCCAGCCCGCGACATTGTCGAGGAAATAGCGATCGTGGGTCACCGCGATGACGGTGCTTGGATATTCCTCCAGATAGCGCTCGAGCCATGCCACGGATTCAGCGTCGAGATGATTCGTGGGCTCATCGAGCAACAGCATATCGGGCTGCGACAGCAGCAATCGGCACAACGCCACGCGTCGCCGCTCACCGCCCGACAGCGTCGACACCTTGGCATCCCACGGCGGCAGGCGCAGCGCATCCGCGGCGATTTCGAGTTTGCGTTCCAGCTCCCACCCCTGCACGGCATCGATGGCGTCCTGGAGCCTGGCTTGCTCGTCCAGGAGTTTTTGCATCTCCTCATCCGACACGGGCTCGGCAAACCTGTCGCTGATGGCGTTGAAGCGGTCGATCAGCTTCTGCGTCTCGCCCACGCCTTCGGTCACGATCGAGCGCACATCCCGGGTGGCGTCGAGCTGCGGCTCCTGCTGGAGATAGCCAATCCTGATCCCTGGCTGCGGACGCGCCTCGCCTTCGATCTCCGCATCGAGGCCCGCCATGATCTTCAGCAGCGTCGACTTGCCGGCACCGTTCAGGCCGAGCACGCCAATCTTGGCGCCCGGGAAAAAGCTCAGGGAAATATCGCGCAGGATGACGCGCTTCGGGGGTACCACCTTGGATACCCGGTTCATGGTGTAGATGTATTGGGCCATGCTGTGAAGTAGTGGCTGGGCTGGAAAAAAGGCCGCGCATTATCCACTAACCCCCGTGTGTTAGGCTACCGCGTCCGCTTGGGGGGTGTTGAAGTCCGATGGCGCAATCCACGCGCTCACCGGTGGCGCTCGTCGCCGGCGAAAAGATCGCGCGCTACGGGTTTGGCGACGGGCATCCGTTCGGCTATGACCGTCATGATGCCTTCATGCGAGAGCTGAAGGCGGAGTCACTCGACGCAGCCGTACGAATACTTGAGCCACGCACCGCCACACGCGAGGAGCTCGCGACATTCCACACGTCCGCCTATATCGATCTGGTTGAGGAGCGCTCCGCCATCGGGCAGGGCTATCTCGATGCCGGCGACACACCTGCATACCGGGGCATATTCGAGGCGGCGAGCAACGTGGTCGGGGCGACCCTGACCGCGGTAGAAGCGATCATGTCGGGTGAGGCGCAGCGCGCCTTCATTCCGATCGCCGGCCTGCATCATGCCTCGCGTGGTCACGCCGCCGGATTTTGCGTCTTCAATGATTGTGGAGTGGCCGCCGAGATTCTGCGCAGCCGCTTCGGATTGAAGCGCGTGGCATACGTCGACATCGATGCTCATCACGGCGATGGAGTGTTCTACAGTTTCGAAGATGATCCGTACCTGCTGTTCGCCGACATCCACGAAGATGGCCGGTACCTTTACCCGGGCACCGGTGCCGCTTCCGAAACGGGAGTCGGGCGCGCCAAGGGCACCAAGCTGAATCTGCCGCTGCCGCCCGGCGCGGGCGATGGCGAATTTCATGGCGCCTGGGCTCGCATCGAGGCCTATCTCGAGGAATCCAAACCGGAGTTCATCCTGTTCCAGTGCGGCGCGGACAGCCTCGAGGGCGATCCGATCACGCACCTGCGACTCTCCGAAGAGGCACATGCACATGCCGCGGCCCGATTGTGTGCGCAGGCGAATCGCTCGGCACAGGGACGACTCTTGGCGATGGGCGGAGGCGGCTACAACCGGCGTAACCTCGCGCGCGCCTGGACCCGCGTCGTGCGCTCGCTGGTCGAGTCCGACTGATAAACTCTTCAGCCCGGTTTGTGGAGTGACCGATGTTCGATGCGAAGATGACGGTGAGTGATTTCGATCCCGAGCTTAAGCGAGCGCTTGACGGCGAGCGTCGCCGCCAGGAAGAGCACCTGGAACTGATCGCCTCGGAGAACTACGCCAGCCCCCGCGTGCTCGAGACGCAAGGCTCGGTGCTGACTAACAAGTACGCGGAGGGCTATCCGGGCAAGCGCTACTACGGCGGCTGCGAATTCGTAGACGTCGCCGAACAGCTCGCCATCGATCGGGCGAAAAAGCTATTCGGTGCCGCGTATGCGAACGTGCAACCGCATTCCGGCTCACAAGCCAATGCGGCTGCCTATTTCGCGCTCATCAACCCGGGCGATACGCTGCTCGGCATGAGCCTCGATCAGGGCGGGCATCTGACACACGGCGCCAAGGTCAATTTCTCCGGCCGCTACTTCAAGGCAGTTCAGTACGGACTCGTTCCTGAGACCGGGCTCATCGACTACGCACAGGTGGAAAGACTCGCGCACGAGCATCGCCCCAAGCTGATCATCGCGGGATTCTCCGCGTATTCCCGGGTCATCGACTTTCCGCGCTTCCGGCAAATCGCCGATGCGGTCGGCGCCTACCTGCTGGTCGACATGGCACACGTTGCGGGGCTGTGCGCCGTGGGCCTGTATCCAAACCCGGTGTCGATCGCGGATGTCACGACCACCACGACCCACAAGACGTTGCGCGGTCCACGCGGCGGCATGATCCTGGCGCGTGCCAACCCGGAGCTTGAAAAGAAGCTCAATTCGCTGGTATTTCCGGGTACGCAAGGCGGCCCGCTGATGCACGTGATCGCCGCAAAGGCTGTCGCTTTGCTCGAGGCGCTGCAGCCTGAGTTTGCGGACTATCAGCGCCAGGTTCTGAACAACGCCCGCACCATGTGCCGGGTGCTGATCGAGCGCGGACACAAGATCGTGTCCGGTGGCACTGATAACCACCTGTTCCTGCTCGATCTCATCGACAAGAACATTACTGGCAAGGACGCCGACGCCGCACTCGACCGCGCGAATATCACTGTGAACAAGAACGCGGTGCCGAACGACCCGCGCCCACCGATGGTGACCAGCGGGCTGCGCCTGGGCACACCCGCAATCACCACGCGTGGCTTTCGCGAGGCGGAAGTCGAGCAAGTCAGCCACTGGATCGCAGATGTGCTCGCTGAGCCCACCGCCGAAGCAACACTCAAGCGTGTGCAGCGTGCGGTGATCGACCTGTGCCACCGTTTCCCCGTGTACGCCTGAGGTATCCGCGGCGGTGCGGAATGCTCCCACATGCATTGCCCGTTCTGCGCACATGAAGAAACCAAGGTGATCGACTCGCGACTCGCCGGCGAGGGAACCCAGATCCGCCGGCGGCGCGAATGTCTGAAGTGCGCGGAGCGCTTCACCACCTTCGAGACGGCCGAACTCGTCATGCCGCAAGTCGTCAAGGGCGATCGGGCTCGCGAGCCGTTCGATGAGCACAAATTGCGTACGGGGATCCTCAAGGCACTGGAGAAGCGACCGGTCAGCAGCGAAGCCGTCGAAGAAACCGTCAGCCGGATTTGCCACAAGATCCGCAATCTCGGCGAGCGCGAAGTGCAGGCGCGCCAGATCGGCGAGCTGGTGATGGAAGAGCTGCGTCATCTCGATGAGGTCGCGTACGTGCGTTTCGCTTCCGTCTATCGCAGCTTCCAGGATGTCGAGGCGTTTCGCGAGGAAATCGAGCGCTTGCGACACCGTCGTCGCCGTGAAGGAAGCGCTGATCAGCTCTCGCTCCTGCCGGGCGCAGGTGGCGCGGCCACCACCGGCAGCGAAAAAGACAAGAAAGGCTGACTCGTGTCATTCAGCGAATTCGATCAGCGCTGCATGCTGCGCGCACTCGAGCTTGCCGAACGCGGGCTCAACACGACCGATCCCAATCCTCGGGTCGGCAGCGTCGTGGCGCGAGAGCAGAAGATCATCGGCGAAGGCTGGCACGAGCGCGCGGGTGAAGCGCACGCCGAGATCGTGGCACTGCGTGGCGCCGGTGAAGCGAGCCGTGGCGCAGACATTTACGTAACGCTGGAGCCGTGCACACACTTCGGGCGCACGCCGCCCTGCGTGGATGCGCTGCTGCGGGCTGGTATCAGACGCGTGGTATGCGCGATGGTCGATCCGAACCCGCGCGTACGCGGCTCGGGTATCGCGCGCCTCAGGGATGCGGGCGTGAGTGTGGAATCGGGCCTGTGCGAGGCTGCCGCCCGCGCTCTCAATCCCGGCTATATCCGCCGCATGGAGCACGGGCTGCCGTGGGTGCGTGTCAAGCTCGGCGCAAGTCTCGACGGCCGCACTGCGCTCGCCGATGGCGAGAGTCGTTGGATCACGAGCGAGGAATCGCGTGCCGATGTGCAGCAATGGCGTGCGCGCAGCTCCGTGATACTGACAGGCTCCGGAACGGTCCTGAAGGATGATCCCCGCCTCGACGCGCGATTGTCGGGGCCGGAGACACAAGCGCGGCAGCCATTGCGAGTCGTGCTCGACACGCAGCTGCGCATTCCGCTCGATGCACGCATCCTCGATGCGCCGGGGCGAGCACTCATCTTTACCGGCGCCGATGCTTCGCGGCGAGCCCAGCTCGAAGCCCGCGGCGTCACAGTAGAGAATCTGCGTTGCGATTCACGTGGACTCGATCTCGGCGCGTTGATGGCACGACTTGCGCAGATGGAAGTGAATGAAGTGTGGGTCGAATCGGGGCCGCGCCTGGCGGGCGCATTGCTAGATGCGGGCTACGTCAATGAGATCGTCGCATACATTGCACCTTGCGTTCTCGGTTCGTCGGCTCAGGCGATGTTCGCGCTCGAACCGCTAGCCACGCTCCAGGAACGCGTGAAACTGCGCTTTCGGGACGTGCGTAGAATTGGCGCCGATCTGCGGATAGTAGCGGAGCACGAGGCATAGGCGAGCAATGTTCTCGGGAATCATTCAGAAGATCGGGACCCTCAGCGCTCGGCAGGAACGTGGCGGCGATTTGCGGCTTCTCATCGATGCCAGCGGACTTGACCTGACTCGTGTGCGCATTGGCGACAGCATTGCGGTGAGCGGGGTATGTCTCACCGTTATCGAGATCACCAACTCGACCCTTGCGACGGATGTGTCACGCGAAACCTTGGCGCGCACGACCCTCAAGGATCTTGCGCCGCAAGGCCGCGTCAATCTGGAGCTGGCGCTTGAGGCAGGAGAGCCCATTGGGGGACACCTGGTCTCTGGGCATGTTGACGGTGTCGGCCGGCTCGTCTCGCGCCACGCCGACGGACGCTCTGAACGCTTCGAATTCGAGCTGGCGCCCGAACTCACCCGTTACGTGGCGCGCAAGGGTTCGATCTGCATCGACGGTGTCAGCCTCACGGTCAACGACGTCGCGGGCGAGCGTTTTGGCGTAAATATCATCCCGCATACGCTCGCGGTGACGACACTCGGCGATCTCACTCCGGGTGCGCTCGCAAATCTCGAAGTCGACCTGATCGCTCGCTACGTCGAGCGTCTGCTGGGGCAGTCGATCGCACAGTGATCGACCCGAACTGAGGAGATGCTTTGGCTCTCTATCATGTTGCGGTGACGGGACGCGACCGTCGCCACCTGACGGAACTGGGAACCAAGCTCCGGGTCGTCGTCGTTGGTTATCGCGAGGAGAAGCGGGGCATCGTTGTCGATGCCTTTGTTCCTGCCGAGAAGATCGCGTGGCTGCAGCGACAAGGCTATGGCGTCACGCGCATCGAGAAGGTGGACGTCCGCGATCGAGAGCGGCAGGCGGAAGGCCGCGCGGCGGTACAAGCCCGGCTCAAACGCGGACGCTATGGAGATGTCATCTGGGGTGGGGGTTACCTCACGGCCGACGAGATCGAGCGTTGCATGGAGCTCGGCGTACGCAACCACGCCGACTACTTCGAGCGCGTCGCGTTGCCCCACCTGACCTGGGAGAAGCGACGCTGCCACGCGGTGAGAATCGGTAAAGGCAGCGGCAAGAGACGCACGGCCGTTTGCTTCATCGGCGGCGTTCACGGGCGAGAGTGGGGCAGCCCCGACATCCTCGTCTACTTCGCGATGCGGCTGCTGGCAGCCTACCGCGACGGCAAGGGCATTCGGCTCGGAAGGAAGGCCTTCACGGCCGCGCAGATCCGCCAGATCGTCGAAACCAGGGACGTGATCATTTTTCCGCAGGTGAACCCCGATGGCCGGCGCTTCAGCATGGAGCGCCACCCGATGTGGCGAAAGAACCGGCGACCCGCTCCGCGTGGACGCGGCCACCAATGCGTAGGTGTGGATCTCAACCGCAACTTCCCATTCCTGTGGCGGTTCGATCGCCACTTCGCCCCGGGCACCGTGCAGAGCTCATTCAAGCCGGGCGACTACGAGACGTACGTGGGTACCCGCCCGGCCTCCGAGCCCGAGACGCGCAACGTCATCTGGCTGCTCGACCGGTTTGCGAACATCCGCTACTTCGTCGACCTGCACAGCTACGGCGAAACCATCCTCCACAGCTGGGGCACTGACGAAAACCAGACCCACGACCCCAAGATGTCTTTCAGGAATCGCGCCTATGACGGCAAGCGGGGGCTGATCCACGACAACGTGTATCGCGAGCACATCCGTCGGGCCGACCTTAAAGAAGCTCTGCGCATGGGCCAGGCCATGGCCGGTGCAATCCGGCTTGTGCGCGGCCGCGAGTACCGATTGCAGCAGTCCGTCGGCCTCTATCCAACCACGGCGTCATCCGATGACTATGCGTACAGTCGCCACCTTACCGACGCCACGATGGGCAAGATTATTTCCTACACGATGGAGTGGGGCCGAATCCGCGCGAAGACACCGTTCCATCCGCCGTACGACGAAATGCGCAAAGTGATGCGGGAAGTCACTGCGGGCCTGCTCGAGTTCTGCCTGAAGGCGAAGTAGTTGTTCAGGGTTAGCCTGTTGTTGTCCTACGACGCCGGCTTGACCTTCCCATCTCTTTCGTATTGCGCCCGTTCACGCGCTGTCAGAACGAAGGTAAAGCCCTGTCCATTGTCCAACTCCGCCGAGCCGTCCCTGAGCTCGTGAATACGATACACACCTGGCGCCGCGGTGATACGTACCCCCTGTTCGTTGATGTACGTGACGATGCCGGTCAGTTTGACAACGGTGGTCTTCATGGATCGGTCCCTCGATCGGGTTTGGGTGAAAGCGTACTCGACTCCGACTAGGCAATAGGCGATTCGTTCGTAATCGGTGGGCGAGTAGTCAGGGTTCTCGGGGGCGACCGCTTGGCCGTGCTGATGAGACGCCAAAGTACATACGCCAGATGTGCCCGCTTGTCATTCTGCAGCGCGCTACCTCGATGACCACCCCACGATACCCGGAGCGTCTGGCAGAATTCAGGCCATGAACAGCATCGACGAGATCATTGGCGAGGTTCGCGCGGGGCGCATGGTCGTCATCATGGACGACGAGGCGCGCGAGAACGAGGCGGACCTGATCATGGCGGGAGAGGCTGCTACGGCGGAGGCGGTGGCATTTTTCGTGCGCTACACCAGCGGCATCATCTGTCAACCGATGTTGCGCGAGCGGCTGCAGGAGTTGCGCCTGCCGCAAATGGTGCCGGAGAACACCGAATCACATCGCACGGCCTTCACGATCTCCGTCGACTATCGGCACGGCACCACCACCGGCATCTCCGCGCACGATCGCGCCAAGACCATTCGTGCGCTCGCCGATCCGGCTTCGCAGCCGGATGACTTCGCCCGGCCCGGTCACATCTTTCCGCTACGTTATACGGAAGGTGGAGTGCTGTGCCGTGCGGGTCACACGGAAGCGACCGTCGACCTCGTGCGCCTTGCCGGCTTTCGCACCTTTACGGGCATCCTGTGTGAGATCGTCAACGACGACGGCACGATGAAACGGGGGCCCGAACTCCTGCAGTTTGCTGAAACGCATCGCCTGAAGGTCGGGTCGATCGCGGATCTGATTCGTTACCGCCTGAAAAAGGAGCGCTCGGTCGAGCGCATTTCGGAGCAGGAGGTGGAAACGGAATTCGGTCGTTTCCGGATGTGCTGCTACGAGGATCATGTGAATCGCGACGTGCACATCGCACTCGTGCGTGGAACACTCGACGGACCGAATCCGCCATTGGTGCGCGTGCACCTGACCGACACGTTGCGCGACGTGATCGGCATCCGTGGTGATCGCGGCTGGCCGTTGCGCGACGCCTTGCATCGTATCGCCGAGGAGGGAAGCGGTGCCGTGGTGATCCTGCGCCAGCCGGAAACACCACGTGATCTGGTCGAGGCAGTACGCACACTCGATGCGAGCAAGACTGGCAGCAGCCGGCATGAAGGAGCGCGTGTGCTGCGCACCTACGGCATCGGCGCGCAGATCCTGCAGGATCTCGGTGTGACGCGCATGCGCGTATTGAGCGCGCCACGCCAGATGGTTGGAATCTCGGCCTTCGACCTTGAGATCACCGAATACGTCGACAGCGACTCGTGAAGGTCGGGACAAGCGCATCCGCTATACTGCCGACCCCTTTCCAGCAAGAGACCCATGGATACGATTCGCACGGTGGAAGGTGATCATCTGGCGCGCGACCTGCGGTTCGCGATCGTCGCCTCGCGCTTCAATGAATTCATTGTCGAGAGCCTGATCCGCGCGGCGATCGAAACGCTGCAGCGCCACGGCGCATCCGAAAAGCAGATCGAGCTGGTGCGGGTTCCGGGCGCGTTCGAGATGCCGTTGACGGTGAAAAAGCTTCTCGCTGCGCGTCGGCATGATGCGGTGATTGCGCTGGGTGCCGTGATCCGGGGCGCGACGCCGCATTTCCAGTATGTCGCCGGCGAGTGCGCGAGTGGACTGTCACGCGTGGCACTCGAAACGGGCGTCCCGATCGCGTTCGGCGTGCTCACGACCGATACCATCGAGCAGGCCGTGGAGCGCGCGGGCGCCAAGAGCGGCAACAAGGGTGCGGAAGCAGCGGTAACCGCGATTGAGATGGCCAATCTGCTGAGGCGCCTGGAAGGCTGAGGGCGGTCGATGACCAGTTCCCCACAGGTGCGCCCGAGCACTCGCGCACGTTCGGTAGCGCGCAGGCTGGCGATGCAGGCGATCTACCAGGCGCAGCTCAACTCGCAGCCCTGGCAGGATTTGCACCAGCAATTCATGACCAACGAAGACATGCCGCGCGCCGACAGCGAATACTTCCGGGAATTGGTGCAGCAGGTGTGCGGGTCGCGCGACCTGCTCGATGCCGACTTAGCCTCGCTCCTCGACAGGCCCACCAAGGATCTGGACCCGGTCGAGCACGCGATATTGCTCATCGGGCTCTACGAGCTCAAGGTCCGAAGCGACGTCCCGTTCCGCGTCGTCATCAATGAGGGGGTCGGCCTCGCGAAAAAGTTTGGTGCAACCGATGGGCACAAGTACGTGAACGCGGTCCTGGATCGTGCGGCTGCACAACTGCGTGCCGGCGAGCGCGGTGTACCGTCAGCTGAGGCGTGAAGGGACGCACATCGATGCCTCTCGGTGAGTTCGAACTGATAAAACGCTTCTTTGCGGACGCGGGTCCCAGGTGCGAAGACGTCACTCTTGGCATCGGCGACGATGCGGCGCTCGTGCGGGTACCGGACGGTACCGAACTCGTGGTCACCGTCGACACGATCGTCGCCGGAGTCCACTTTCCGCCGGACACTTCGGCGGCAGACATCGGCTACCGTGCGCTGGCGGTCAACCTCAGTGATATTGCAGCGATGGGCGCGATGCCCGCATGGGCGACGCTGGCACTGACGTTGCCTGCTGCCGACGAGAGTTGGCTGGAGGGCTTCTGCGCCGGGTTTTTCTCGTTGGCTCGCGCCCATGACGTGACGTTGATCGGCGGCGATACGACGGCTGGTCCGCTGACGGTCACGGTGCAGATCATGGGTCACGTCCCTGCCGGAAAGGCACTGCGCCGAAGTGGCGCGCAGCCCGGCGACTTGGTTTTCGTGAGCGGACATCTGGGCGACGCGGCCGCAGGCCTGGCGCTGATCGAGAAGCGTGCAGACACGTCCAGTGCAGCTCACCGGGATTACCTGATCGAGCGTTTCCTGAGACCGGTGCCACGGATCGGATTGGGCAAGGCACTACGCGGGTTGGCCTCCGCCACGATCGATATCTCCGACGGCCTGGGCGCCGATCTCGGTCATATCCTCGAGGCGAGTGGCGTCGGTGCCCGCATCGATCCTGATCGATTGCCCAGGTCCCGCGCGCTCACCGAGACTTTTGAAGCAACGCGCGCTTTCGAGCTGGCACTCGCGGGCGGCGATGATTACGAGTTGTGCTTTACCCTGGCGCCCGATCGTGTGCGCTTGATCCCGGACATCGAAGCGGCGGCAGGTTGTGCCCTGTCCAGGATCGGAGTGATCGAGTCGCAGCCGGGCCTTGTGTTTCAGGATGGAAGCCCGGTCAGTCCGACGCTTCGTGGCTTCGACCATTTCTCGCGCTGAGGAGGCTTGCGGGAATCCCTGAGCGCAGGCCTCGGAGGCCGTTCAAATATCTCAGAATTCGCCTGTGCTCGAGGTTCCCGCGGTCACGCGGGAATGATCCGGGAATTACGTCACAGATCGCTCCTGACCCCAACCGTATCCTGCCGCCCGGACAGCGCATGGGGAATCATCATTCGTAATCTGATCGCAGAGCGCTCCGCACGACCGGGAACCGGCGTGCCGGAGAAAATCGGCAAGTACGTCATCATCAACGAAGTCGGTCGCGGCAGCACCGGCGTCGTCTACCTCTCCCATGACCCGTACTACGGCCGCGACGTCGCGATCAAGGTCTACAACATGGAGACCGGCGGGGACGAGGAGCGCGCCAAAGTGGCGCGCAAGATGTTCCTGTCCGAGGCCCACATGGTGGGCATGCTGCAGCATCCGAATATCCTGCCGATCTACGACGCGGGCGAGGAGAACGGTCACTGCTACATCGTGACCGAGCACGTACAGGGCGCGCGCACCCTGGTCGCGTACTGCCGTCCCGACAACCTGCTGCGCGTCGATGATGCGGTGGAGATCATGTTCAAGTGCGCCAAGGCGCTGCACTACGCGCATGGCCGCGGCGTGATCCATCGCGACATCAAGCCCAGCAACATCATGCTCACGACCGACAGCGACGTGCGCATCATCGACTTCGGCATCGCGCTGGTCGCGGACTCCGACATCTCGAGCATCCAGGGCATCGCTGGCAGCCCCAGCTACATGTCGCCGGAGCAGGTGCAGAACGCCGAGATCACCAACAAATCGGATCTATACTCGCTGGGCGCGGTCATGTACGAGCTGCTGACCGGGTTCCGACCGTTTCGCGCCGGCAATCTTTCCAAGCTCCTGCACCAGATCGTGTTCGCGACGCCGCCGCCAATTCACACGATGCGCAAGGAAATTCCCGAGGAGCTGGAAAACGTCGTCGCCACCGCGCTGCAGAAGGAGTCGGACAAGCGTTACAAGAGCGGCCTGGATTTCGCTGCCGAGCTCACGCGCGTGCACCAGAAGCTGCGCGCACAGTACGAGGAGATCGACAGCCAGCAGCAGTTCGATCTGCTCAGGCGCCTGAAGTTTTTCCACGATTTCTCACACGGCGAGATCTGGGAAGTGCTGCGCGCGAGCAGCTGGCAGGAGTACACGAACGGCGAGGAAATCGTCAAGGAAGGCGAGATGGATGACCGTTTCTACATCATTGTCTCCGGTCATGTGAAGGTAGAACGCCATGGCCAGGAGCTCGGCCGGCTCGCCAGTGGCGATTGTTTCGGTGAGACGAGCTACGTGCGCGGCGCCAAGCGCACCGCGACGATCAAGGCGGACGGCGAAGTCACGGTGATGAAGGTGAGCTCGACGCTGCTCGAACAGGTTTCCGCATCCTGTCAGCTGCGCTTCAACAAGGTCTTTCTGCGCAGCCTGATCGGCCGCCTGCAACACGCCGAGCGCAGGGCCAGCTGAGCGTGCTCTCGCGGGCATGCCCGCTCGCGGTTTTCGGATCCTCCCTGACCCTTTGGTCCAATCGACGCTCATAGCAGCCCAGCGGTAGTTTCCGCGAAGTTGGTGCATTGCAGGGTGCCGTCACGGGACCCGTTACGGATATGAAAGGGCTTGCAATCAGCGCTCGGCCGCTTGCGATGTCTCCGGACACGGCAGCCAAATTCGTGCCTGCCGCTTCCAAGCACATCGGCAACGCAGGCGGCAGTGGTGTTTCGAATCTGCTCGCAGGCGTATTCAAATAACCTGGCCCAGCCCGCATGAACGATCCCGGAGCTGACTCGTCAGCTCCGGGGATGATGGTCGACGCCTCTCGACCTTCATCTGCCCGAAGGGTCGATTGACGCCGGCATCCACCGGAGCTAATTTCCCGCGCCGAGTTTCCGGGTGAAGGGAGTCACTCCATGTACCGCAGAATCGTCTGTCTGCTCGTTGTGCTAGCCATAGCGCCGGTCGCCTCGGCCCAAAACCTGACCCCGGCGCAAAACCTCGACTCACTTAAGTCGTTCAGGGAGCCGCTCGTCAGCCTGCTCCACAGCGAACTGGGAGTCACAGAAAATCAAGCGAGGGGTGGAATCGGCTCAATGCTGGCGCTCGCGCAGGAAAAACTTGCCAAGGATGATTTCGAGCGGGTGGCGCGCCTCGTTCCAGGCGCCACCTACCTGGACACGGCCCGCAGGCTTGGTGCCGTGACGGGGCCGGTGACGAACATGGCCGGGTTGAACGACGCTCTTGGCCGTATGGGGCTGAATCCCGAAACCGCGACCAAGTTCGTTCCCGCCGTGACCGCCTATGTCGGCAAGACCGGCGGCGAAACGACTCAGAACCTGCTGGCCACCGTATTCAGATAGGTCGCAACCAAGACTTCCTAAACTGGCCGAGATCGCACTGGCCCGACGTTGCGGTGGATCGGCGCTGCCGGGCAGCACGCCGCGTGTTCAGCGCCCGCCACTGCGAGACGACTCCTTGTCCGTCTCGATCAGAGCGTAAGCTGAGTGGTTGTGGATTGACTCGAAATTCTCCGATTCCACGACATACGCCAACACGCGCTCATCCTCGTTGAGACGCAGCGCGATGTCGCGCACCATGTCCTCGACGAATTTCGGATTGTCATAGGCGTGCTCGGTCACGTACTTCTCATCCGGACGCTTGAGAATGCCGTATAGCTCGCACGAGGCTTCCTTCTCGGCGAGGTCGATCAGCTCCTCGATCCAGATGTGCTCGCGTATGCGCACCGTGAGCGTAATGTGCGAACGCTGATTGTGCGCGCCGTAATCGGAGATCTTCTTTGAGCACGGACAGAGGCTGGTTACCGCAACGACCACCTTGATCCAAATGTCGGTGCACCCCGCACGTCGCTCGCCGATCAGTGAGGCGCGATAGTCCATAAGGCTCTCGACACCCGAGACCGGCGCCTTCTTCATCACGAAGTACGGGAACGACATTTCGATGTGCCCTGCATCGGCATCGAGCCGCCGGGTCATTTCCTCGAGCAATGCGCGGAACGAGTCCACAGAGATCTCGCGTTCGTGGTGCAGGATCTCGATGAAGCGCGACATGTGCGTGCCTTTGAAGTCATGCGGCAGGTTCACGTACATGTTGAAGTTGGCGATGGTGTGCTGCTCGCCGCTGGAACGATCCTTGACGCGGACCGGGTGGTACACATCCTTCACTCCGACGCGGTTGATCGGAATGCGGCGCGTATCGGCGCGATTCTGCACGTCCTCTATGCCGACCACGGCGGGTTTGCGAGTCCTGGCGTCCATTTTCGATTCTCAGATGATTGCGGGCAGGGAGATTATACGCACGCGGCAGTGGGCGCTCACGGAGCGGCGCCTGCTGTCACGGTCTCACGCGGACGCGGACGCGGACGCGGGTGCGGCGGGGGCGAGGCCTGGCCGCTGCCAGAAGCGCTCGATCGCCGCTTCCAGCGCTGCCGGATCAAGACCGGCCATTTTCAGACAGTCATCGCGCGAACCGTGTTCCACGAATTGGTCCGGAATTCCAAGGTGCAGTAGCGGCATTTGTATGCCGCGCACGGCTAGTAGTTCCCCGACCGCTGCGCCGGCACCACCGGCGATCGCGTTTTCTTCGATGGTAACGAACGCCGCATGACGCGCGGACAGGCGTTCCACCAGCTCTTCGTCCAGCGGCTTGATGAAGCGCATGTTGACGAGCGTAGCGTCGAGGCGCTCGGCGATGCGCTCTGCTGGCGCGACCATCGTTCCGAACGCAAGGATCGCCAACCCACTGCGTCCCTCGCGCCTCACCTGAGCTCGACCGAGCGGCAACGCCTGCATGGTGTCCTGGACGGCGACACCTGGCCCTTGGCCGCGCGGATAGCGCACCGCCGCCGGCTGCTCGAGCGTCGTGGCGGTGTAGAGCATCTGGCGGCATTCGTTTTCGTCTGCTGGCGCCATGACGACCATGTTCGGAATGCAGCGCAGGTAGCTCAGATCGTAGTTGCCCTGGTGAGTCACACCGTCGCCACCCACGAGCCCGGCGCGATCGATAGCAAACAACACCGGGAGCTTCTGCAAGGCGACGTCGTGGATCAGCTGGTCGTAGCCGCGTTGCAGGAAGGTGGAGTAGATCGCGACCACCGGGCGAGTCCCTTCGCACGCGAGGCCCGCGGCGAAGGTCACGGCGTGCTGTTCGGCAATCCCGACATCGAAGTACCTGTCCGGGAAACGCTTCTCGAATTCGACCAGTCCTGAGCCTTCGCGCATCGCCGGCGTGATGCCGACAATGCGGGCATCACGCTCCGCGATGTCGCACAGCCATTGTCCAAAAACCTGCGAATAGGTCGGCCCGCTGGCCTTTTCCTTGTAGATCGTGCCGCTCACTGGATCGAATGGCCCGGGGCCGTGCCACTTGATCGGGTCAGCTTCGGCGGGCGGATAGCCTTTGCCTTTGCGGGTTGCGATGTGCAGCAGCTGCGGGCCGTGCAGTCCCTTGAGGTTGCGCAGAGTGCGCGTCAACGCCTTGAGGTCATGCCCATCGATCGGCCCGATGTAGTTCCAGCCCATCTCTTCGAACATGGTTCCCGGAAGCACCATGCCTTTCATGTGCTCTTCGGAACGTCTCGCGAGTTCCCACGCCGTGGGCATCTGCCGCAACACTTTCTTGCTGCCCTCGCGCAGGCCCGCGTACAGCTTCCCCGAGAGCACCTTGGCGAAATAGTTGGAGAGCGCGCCGACGTTTTCGGAAATCGACATGTCGTTGTCGTTGAGGATGACAAGCAGGTCGGTATCGAGGCTCCCGGCATGGTTGAGCGCCTCGAAGGCGAGACCTGCACTCATCGCGCCGTCGCCGATCACTGCAACCACGCGGCGCTGCTCTCCCGAGCGCGCCGCACCGATGGCCATGCCGAGCGCCGCGCTGATCGAGGTGCTCGAGTGGCCCACGCCAAACGTGTCGAAAGCGCTCTCGGAGCGCGAAGGGAAGGGGGCGAGACCGCCGGTCTGCTTGATGGTGTGCAGGCGCTCGCGTCGCCCGGTCAGCACTTTGTGCGGATATGCCTGGTGGCCCACATCCCACACAATGCGATCGACGGGTGTCTCGTAGACATAATGAAGTGCAATCGTCAGCTCGACGGTACCCAGGCCCGCTGCAAAGTGGCCGCCCCGTGTCGCCACGGTTTGAATGAGAAACATGCGCAGCTCTGCGGCCAGCGCTTCGAGCTCGCTCGCCGGGAGTTTGCGCAGGTCGGCGGGAGAGCGGATCGCATCGAGCAGGGGATATTGAGGCTGGTCAGCCATGTCGTGAAGTGTACTAGCGGGGGCAGCGTGGCGGCGAATCAGCTGTCGCGCTCGATGACGAAGTCCGCGAGCCAGCGCAGATTATCGGCGCCGGGGCCGAAGTCCTTCAGGCTGTCGATCGCAAGCGCATGAAGCTCGCGGCAGCGGCGCTTCGAGGCTTCGAGACCGATGACGCTTGGATAGGTAGGTTTGTCCTTCGTGCGGTCTGCGCCTGTCGGCTTGCCCACCGTCGCTGGATCGCCTTCCACATCCAGAATGTCGTCCTGAACCTGGAACGCAAGCCCGATGTAGCGCGCGAACTGATCCAGCACTGCGTAACGCTCCGAATCGATGTGCTGTGCTGATGCGGGCATCAGCACGCTCGCGCGAATGAGCGCCCCGGTCTTGCGACGGTGCATTTCTTCCAATTCACTCACGGCGAGGCGTTGACCGACAGCGCCGAGATCGAGCGCCTGTCCGCCGGCCATGCCCGCCGTGCCGCTTGCTTCCGAAAGCAGGTCGATCAAGCTCACGCGCGTTTGCGGTTCGTCGTCCAAGGACGGATCGACCGCGAGAATCCGGAATGCGAGTACCTGCAACGCGTCGCCGACCAGGATCGCCGTTGCCTCATCGAATGCCTTGTGAACCGTGGGCCGCCCGCGGCGCAGATCATCGTTGTCCATTGCGGGCAAGTCATCGTGTACCAGCGAGTATGCGTGGATCAGCTCGACGGCCGCTGCCGGGGCGTCAAGTCGTGCGAGGTCAGCGCCCAGGGCTTCGCCGGTAGCGTAGACGAGGACCGGGCGCAAGCGCTTGCCAGAACCCAGAACGCTATAGCGCAGAGCGCTGTGCAGGCGCTGCGGCACGCGATCCACGGCAGGCAGCCACTGCTCGAGCACCGCTTCGATGCGGGCGCGGTACTCGGCGATACGCCGAGGAAGTGCCAGGGAGTTGGAAGTCAACGACGGTGGTCCGGCTCAGGATTCGGGCTCGAAATCCTCGACCACATCTTCGACGTCATTTTCGCCCGCCGGCTTGAGCAGGATTTCCACCTTCTGCTCCGCTGCCTTGAGTGCCGTCTGGCATGAGCGCGCCAGGGTCACACCGCGCTCGAAATGCTTGAGCGATTCCTCGAGCGTCAGGTCGCCACGTTCGAGGCGCTCGATGAGCGCTTCGAGCTCGGCCATGCACTGTTCGAAATCAGGAAGTTTCTCTTTGCGTGCGGTCATGGATGGGAGCTTAGCCGGGGCGTGTGCTTTTCGGAGCGCGGCGTAAGGTACACAGGCGCTCGGACGAGGGTCAATTCGAAGCCGCGCGCCGGTTTCGGCGTTGACTTCGCCGCAGGTCGAGTCTAGATTCGCCCGCTAGAATGATTCTAAGGACTTGTCCTACTTTAGTAATGGCCAACGCCGGAGGATGCGCATATGAATCTTAAGGGCAGCAAAACCGAGAAAAATCTTAAGGATGCGTTTGCGGGCGAGTCCATGGCGAACCGCCGCTACCTGTACTTCGCAGCCAAGGCTGACGTGGAGGGCTTCAACGACGTCTCGGCCGTGTTTCGATCGACCGCCGAGGGCGAAACCGGGCACGCGCACGGGCATCTGGAGTACCTCGAGCAGGTCGGCGACCCCGCCACGGGTCTGCCGATCGGTGAGACGTCCAAGAATCTCAAGGCCGCGATTGCCGGTGAGACGCACGAATACACCGACATGTATCCGGGTATGGCCAAGGCCGCGCGCGAGGAAGGCTTCCAGGAAATCGCCGACTGGTTCGAGACTCTCGCCAAGGCCGAACGTTCGCACGCCAATCGGTTCCAGAAAGCACTCGACACGCTCTGATCGGTCGGCCGTTCGCCAACCGATTCATGTCCAACGAGCTGCCGGGCGGCAGGCGCGAAGGTAGTCTGGAAGCGCCGACGCGCCACCCGCTGGGTTGGGATCAACCCGAATTCTACGAACCCGCCGCGCTCGAGAAGGAACTCGAGCGCGTGTTCGACATCTGTCACGGGTGCCGCCGCTGTTTCAATCTCTGTAACGCGTTTCCGACGCTGTTCGATGCAGTCGATGCGACGGCGACCGGCGAAGTGGCTGCCGTCGAGCGCAAGGCGTTCTGGGAGGTCGTGGATCATTGCTACCTGTGCGACATGTGCTACATGACCAAGTGTCCGTACGTGCCGCCCCATCCCTGGAACGTCGATTTCCCCCACCTCATGCTGCGCGCCAAGGCCGTTCGGCACGCGCAGGGCAAGACACGCTTGCGCGACAAGATACTGAGCTCGACCGAGGCGGTCGGGCGGATTGCCGGTATTCCGGTGGTTGTGGAAGCGGTTAATGCCGTCAATCGCAGCCCGAGCGGACGACGGCTCCTGCAGAAAACACTCGGCGTGCACGTCAACGCTCCTGTGCCCAAGTACTACAGCCGCACATTCCGGCGCCGCGACCGCAAGCGGGTGCCGCTCGCGACGCCACCACAAAGCAGCGCGGAAACTCGCGGCAAGGTGGCGTTGTTCGTCACCTGCTACTGCAACCGCAACGAGCCGGATATCGCTTCGGATCTGGTCAAAGTCTTCGAGCACAACGGGATTGCGGTTGCGATGACGCCCGCTGAGCGATGCTGTGGCATGCCAAAGCTCGAGCTGGGCGACCTCGAGAGCGTTGCGAAACTCGGTAAGGCCAACGTAGCCACGCTTGCAGGCCTCATCGACGCCGGACACGATGTGGTTGCGCCGGTGCCGTCATGCGTCCTGATGTTCAAGCAGGAACTGCCATTGATGTTTCCCGACGATGCAGTTGTGGCAAAGGTTCGTGACCACATTTTCGATCCGTTCGAATACCTGATGCTTCGCCATCGCGCCGGCCTGTTGAGGACCGACTTCAAGCAACAGCTGGGAAAGATTGCTTACCACGTACCATGTCACTTGCGGGTGCAGAACCTCGGTCTCAAGACGCGCGACGTCCTCATGCTCGTGCCGGGTACCAGCTTGGAGGTAATTGAGCGCTGTTCGGGCCACAACGGCACCTACGCGGTGAAGCAGGAATTCCACGAAATCTCCATGAAGATTGGCCGGCCCGTTGCAGAAAGAGTCGCCGCCAGCGAGGCCGATCACTATTCGAGTGATTGCCCGATGGCGGGGCACCAGATCGAAACCGGCATCGATCGCGCGCGCCCCCCGCAGCATCCATTGACGTTGCTGCGCATGGCCTACGGACTATGAAGAAGCTCGCGCCGGATGACCTCATGGGCCTGGAGCAGTACGCGCGCGAGCGCGCCGCGTTCCGGGCGCGCGTGCTGGGGCACAAGAAGAACCGGCACCTCGCCGTCGGCCCGAACTGCACCTGGGTGTTCGAAGACCGACTGACGATTCAGTACCAGGTACAGGAAATGCTGCGCGCGGAACGGATCTTCGAGCCCGCAGGCATCGCTGAGGAACTGGCGGCATACAACCCACTTATTCCGGACGGCAGCAACTGGAAGGTGACGCTGCTGATCGAGTACACGGACCCGCCCGAACGGCGGATCGCGCTCACCAAGCTCCGTGGCTTTGAGAAGCGCTGCTGGATCCAGGTGGACGGTCACGAGCGGGTATGGGCGATTCCCGACGAAGACCTGGAGCGGGAGACCGACGAAAAAACCTCTTCGGTGCACTTCCTGCGCTTCGAGCTCGAGCCCACGATGCGCCACGCCCTCAAGTCTGGAGCGAAGTTCGGTATTGGCGTCGATCACGAACATTACCGGCACGCGATCGGGCACCTGCCGGACGCGGTGCGCGTTGCGCTCATCGCCGATCTCGACGATCCGGCCGCGGTGCGCAGGTAGCGACGCGGCACATCATGACTCAACATGCCGCGCACTTGCGGCAGTCGTCTTGTACAATCGCGCGCGTTCCGTTCAGCCGGCCCAGGTGATGTAGCGCACGATGGCCCAGTCTTACACCGCCTCCGATATCGAGGTCCTGAGCGGTCTCGACCCCGTGCGTCGCCGGCCGGGGATGTACACCGACACCCGCACTCCAAATCATCTCGCGCACGAGGTGATCGACAATAGCGTCGATGAAGCGATCGGCGGCTACTGCAAGAACGTCCAGGTGACCGTTCACAAGGATGGTTCGCTCGAAGTAGAAGACGACGGCCGCGGCATGCCGGTCGACATCCACCCGAAAGAGAAGATTTCGGGCGTGGAGCTGATCCTCACGCGGCTGCACGCGGGCGGGAAATTCTCCGACAAGAACTACGAGTTCGCCGGCGGCTTGCATGGCGTGGGGGTCTCGGTCGTCAACGCGCTCTCGAAGAATCTCGAGTGCTGGGTGCGACGTGGCGGCAAGGAATACAACATCAGTTTCAAGGATGGTCGCGCCAAGCGGAAGCTCGAAGAGGTCGGCACCGTCGGCAAGAACAATACCGGAACCACGGTGCGCTTCTGGCCGGATCCGCAGTTCTTCGATTCGGAGAAATTTTCGATTCCGAGACTCAAGCACGTGCTGCGCGCCAAGGCCGTGCTGTGCCCGGGGCTGAGAGTCCGGCTGAAGGTCGAAGCCACCGGCGAAAAGGACGAGTGGTTCTACACGGGAGGACTGTCCCAGTATCTTCTCGATCAGCTCAAAGACGGCGAATGGCTGCCGCAGGAGCCCTTCTGCGGTGACTTCAAGAGCGAGCGTGAAGCGGCCGAGTGGGCCTTCGTGTGGTTGCTCGAAGGCGAGCACCCGGTGACCGAGAGCTACGTCAACCTGATACCCACGACCGAGGGTGGCACGCACGTAAATGGCTTGCGCACCGGGGTCACCGATGCCGTGCGCGAGTTCTGCGAATTTCGCAACCTGGTACCGCGCGGCGTGAAGCTGACGCCCGAAGATGTGTTCGACCGGGTGAACTACATCCTGTCGGTGAAGATGCAGAACCCGCAGTTCGCGGGACAGGTCAAGGAAAAGCTCGGCTCGCGTGAAAGCGCCGCGTTCGTCGGTGGAGTGGTGAAGGACGCCTTCGCGTTATGGCTGAACCAGCACCCGGATGCGGGCGAGCGGATTGCGCAGCTCGCAATTGCCAACGCCCAGGCGCGCATGAAGGCGGCCCAGAAGGTGACACGCCGGCGCAATACGGGCAGCTCAGTGCTGCCCGGCAAGCTCGCCGATTGCACCAGCGATGACCCAGCGCGCTCCGAGCTGTTCCTCGTCGAGGGCGATTCGGCTGGCGGCTCGGCCAAGCAGGCGCGTGACAAGGACTACCAGGCGATCATGCCGTTGCGAGGCAAGATCCTGAACACCTGGGAAGTCGAGCCGGGCGAGCTACTGAAATCGCAGGAGGTGCACGATATCGCGGTGGCGCTCGGCGTCGACCCGGGGTCACAGGACCTGAGCGCGCTGCGCTATCACAAGATCTGCATTCTCGCCGACGCGGATTCGGACGGGCAGCACATTGCGACGCTGCTGTGCGCGCTGTTCCTGCGGCATTTCCGCCCCGTGGTCATGGCCGGAAACGTATTTGTCGCGATGCCGCCGCTGTATCGCATCGACGTGGGCAAGCAGGTTTTCTACGCGCTCGATGATGCCGAACGGCAGGGGGTCATGGACCGGATCGCCGCTGAAGGCATTCGAGGCAAGGTGACGGTAATGCGCTTCAAGGGCCTGGGTGAAATGAACCCGACCCAGCTGCGCGAAACCGTGATGGCGCCACAGACGCGCCGTCTCCTGCAGCTCACTGTCGCCGGCAATGACAAGACCGATCAGTTGATGGACATGCTGCTCGCCAAGAAGCGCGCCTCGGACCGGCGCGAGTGGCTCGAGACCAAAGGAAACCTCGCCCAGGTATGACGGATCAGCCGCAACTGAATTTCGAGGGCATCGAGAAGCAGCCCCTCAGGACCTTCACCGAGAAGGCGTACCTCGATTACTCGATGTACGTGATTCTCGATCGCGCGCTGCCGGCCCTTGGCGATGGCCTCAAGCCCGTGCAGCGCCGGATCATCTACGCGATGAGCGAGCTCAGTCTCAGCGCCGGCGCCAAGCACAAGAAGTCCGCACGCACCGTCGGTGACGTGATCGGCAAGTTTCATCCGCACGGTGACTCGGCGTGCTACGAAGCCATGGTCCACATGGCACAGGCGTTTTCGTACCGCTACCCGATCGTCGACGGGCAGGGCAACTGGGGATCGACCGACGACCCGAAATCCTTCGCAGCGATGCGCTACACCGAATCGCGGCTGACGCAGTACGCGAGCCTGCTGCTGAGCGAGCTGGCACAGGGAACGGTGGAGTGGCAGCCGAACTTCGACGGCACGCTCGAAGAACCGCTGGTACTGCCCGCGCGCGTACCGAACCTGCTGCTCAACGGAACCTCGGGCATTGCGGTCGGCATGGCGACGGACATTCCGCCGCACAATCTGCGCGAAGTGGTGGCAGCCTGCCTACACCTGCTCGATGAGCCGGACATCACGCTGCGCAAGCTGTGCCAGCACATCAAGGGCCCGGATTTCCCGACTGGCGGCGAGCTTGTTTCCGCCCGCAAGGAGCTGCTGGATTTCTACCAGTCTGGAGTCGGTGCATTTCGGGCACGCGCTTCCTATGAGGTAGAAGACGGTCACATTGTCATCACCGCTTTGCCCTTCCAGGTTTCCGGCGCCAAAATCCAGGAGCAGATCGACGCTCAGCGGCAAGCCAAGAAGCTGCCGATGGTGGATGAGGTTCGCGATGAGTCCGATCACGAGAACCCGACGCGACTGGTGATCATCCCACGCTCGAACCGCGTGGATGAGGTGCAACTCATGCAGCACCTGTTCGCGACTACGGACCTGGAACGCAGCTATCGGGTCAACATCAATGTCATCGGCCTCGATGGTCGGCCGAAGGTGTTCAACCTCAAAGAGCTGCTGGAAGAGTGGCTCAAGTTCCGGCTCGATACCGTCACGCGGCGACTGAAATTCCGCCTCGATAAGGTCTTGAGGCGCCTGCACATCCTCGACGGCCTGTTGATCGTCTATCTCAACCTCGACGAGGTGATCCGCATAATCCGTCGCGAGGAAGAGCCGAAGCCGGTGCTCATGAAGCGCTTCAAGCTGAGCGACGAGCAGGCCGAGGCGATTCTCGAGACCAAGTTACGGCACCTCGCAAAGCTCGAGGAGATGCGTATCAAGGGCGAGCAGAAAGAGCTCGAAACCGAGCGCGACGACCTCGAAGCGACGCTCAAGAGCAAGGCCAGGTTGCGCAAGCTGGTGCGCGAGGAGCTCATCATCGATGCCGAGCAGCACGGCGATGAGCGGCGAACAAAGATCGTCGAACGTGAAGCCGCGCAGGCGATCGATGAAACCGAGCTTGTTACCACTGAGCCCGTGACTGTGGTGCTGTCGACGCGCGGCTGGGTGCGGGCCGCGAAGGGTCACGACATCGATTCCCGGGCGCTCAGCTACAAGACGGGCGATGAATTCCAGGCCGCGGCGTTCGGCAAGTCGACTCAGCTTGCCGTGTTTCTCGACAGCACCGGCCGTGCATACAGCCTTCCTGCACACACCTTGCCTTCCGCGCGCGGGCAGGGTGAGCCACTTTCAGGGCGGCTGAATCCGCCGGATGGCGCCACGTTTGCTGGTGTGCTGATCGGCGAGCCTGACGATCTTTGGCTGGTGGCGAGCGATGCAGGTTACGGCTTCACCGTTCGGCTCAAGGAACTGCATTCGCGCAACCGCGCCGGCAAGCTCGTTCTGCGAGTGCCTGAAGGCGGAAAGGTGCTGCCGGCATCGCCCGTACCTGCGGATCCTCAATCACTGGTCGCGGTCGTGAGCTCGGACGGCAAGATGCTGGTCTTCCCCGTCGCCGAAGTGCCGGAACTACCGCGCGGCAAGGGCAACAAGCTGTTTGGTATCTCGGGCAAGAAGTTTGCGGCGCGCGAGGAATATCTCACCGCCATGACGGTGCTGCCCTCGGATCGAAAACTCGTCGTCCTGAGCGGCGAGCGACGCATGACGCTGTCGTTTGCGGAACTCGAGCCTTACCGGGGCGCACGTGGCCAGCGCGGCGCGATGCTGCCGCGGGGTTGGCGCAAGGTCGACCGGCTCGAAGCAGCACCGCCGTAAGATGCTGGGTAGGTCTGGCGGGCCGTGCTTTCCCCCGGCCGACACGAACGAAGCCCTATCGCAATTGCGGGCGTCAGCTTTCGCGGGATACGGGAACGTTCTCTTCAGCGTAATCAAGCAAGAACGGGCCAGGGGAAAGCACTGCCCGCCAGATCTACCCAGCGCCGGACGTCGCGCTCCTTGCTAACGAGGCGTAGCCGAAGCTTCCTCAACATTGGCGCAGGACGATTCGGACATTGCGGTCGGGGGGATTGTGCCAACCCGGGCGGGCAATGTTTGCGGGGATGCATCTTCCAATGGCACCGTCATCGAGCGTGATCAGCCCGGGGTTGGCACAACCCCCCACCCAATGGCCGGATCGGACTGCTCTTATCGACTGCCGATGATGACTTCTTCGGGCGCGTTGACGAAGTAGCCCTGGATGAACTCGATGCCGAGCTGCCACAGCACCGCCATGGTGTTGGCGTCCTCGACCCGTTCGGCGATCGTCTCAATCTTCTGTTTCTTTGCCACCGAGACGAAACTCTTGACCTTCTGCTGCAGCTCGTTGTTGGTGGCGAGGCCCTGCATCAGGGAGCCATCGACCTTGATGAACTGCACAGGTATGGCGGCGAGAAGTGCGAGCGGATCACGCCCCGCGCCGAAATGTTCCAGTGCGGTGGAGAATCCCAGCTTGTGCAGCGTGAGCACCAGCTCCTTGGTCTGATTCAGGTACTGCGTAGCCGTTTCCTCGGTGATCTGGAAACAGATGCGCTGCGATTCGATGCGGATCGCCTTGAGCTGGTTCTGCAGCCATGGACCCAAAGAGCGATCCAGCACACTGTCCTTGGAAAGGCGCACGAAAATGCGCTCGGGCTTGCGCGCGGCGCAGAACGACATCGAGGCGCCGATCACCCAGCGGTCGATGTTCTTCATCAGGTCGTTGCGCTCGGCCGCTGCCATGAATTCGGATGGCAGTACTTCCTTGCCGGACTCATCGAGCATGCGCACCAGCACGTCGAACATGCCCTTGTCTTCGCCTTGCAGGCTGGCGATCGGCTGCTGCACCAGACGGAAACGGTTTTCCATCAATGCAGACTTGATGTGTTTGACCCAGATCTGATCGTAGGCCTGGACGCGCGTATCCGTGTCAGCCTTGTCGACGGTGTAGATGCGGCTTCCACCCTCGTCACGACCGCGCTTGTTGGCAGCGGCTGCGTCCGTGAGCGCGCTGCCTACGTCGGTATTCGCCGGCGGGAGTACGCCCAACCCCACGGTGCAGGTGGCTGAAAACGACTTCTGCGCCACCTGGAACACATTTCCGGCTACGCGCTTCACGATGTGATCTGCCCACGCCTCAACGTCACGCACCGCACCGCGTTCCACCAGCACGACGAAGCTGTTGCCGCCAAAACGTCCCGCGAGGTCATTCGGAGCGAGCTGACCGCGCAGCAGCTCGGCGAAGGCCACCAGGAAGTCCTCACTCGCCAATAGGCCGATGTCGGCCTGGATGCTGCTGAACTTGTCGGGCTTGATGTAGGCCAGTTGACGTACGCCGCCTTTCACCGGCTCGCCCAGGCGCACCTGCAGTTCCTCGATCAGGTAACGTCGGTGCAGGAAGCCCGTCGATGGGTCGCGGCGTACCGCGTTCTTGAGCTCCTTCTCTATCTCCTGCCCACCGGAGTTTCGGGGCGAGGGTACGCACACCCGCACGCTGGGCTCGCCGTCGAATTCGCTGCCCTCGACCTGCAGCTCCAGAGTGAGTGTGGAACCATCACTCATTTGCGCGCTGGCCCGCAACTGGTGGTCGGACCATTTGCCTTGCATGCAGGCGACCAATGCGCCCTTCAGCGCCGCGTGGGTCTCGCTCTCGAAGAGATCCATCAGTGGCTGACCAATCAACTCGTCGGGTTCGGCGAAACCGAAAAGCTCGAGCCAGGCGGGGTTGGCATCGACGATGATGCCGTCGCTCACGTGCGCGATCGCATCGGCAGAGCCCGCCATGAAGGCTTGCAATTGTTTCTTGTACTCGCGCGCCGAGGACAGCGTCGAATTCAGGGCACGCTCCAGCCGAAAGGCGCGCAGCTCGCGGCTCACGACCGACTGCAGACGACTGCGGTTGGCGAGCGAGACGACGTCCTGGGCGCCGAGGCGCAGGGCCTCCGCGATCATTTCTTCATCGATGCCATCGCGTGCGAATAGCACCGGCACCTCGGGTCCGAACTGCGCGCGTATTTTCATGACCGAGCCCAGCTCGATACCGGGCTCCACGAAGACGAGCAACATCTCCGGATTGATCTGTGTCAGCGCGTCGCCGAGGTCACGGATATCCGAAATCCAGGTGCAGTGTGCGGGATGGCCGGCGTTGCGAAGCGTGCTGTTGACGGCTTCGACGTGATCCTGGCTGCGCGTCATGACGATCATCGGCACGGCAGCCTGCTCGTTCAATGTGCTCGCCTTGCGATCGGGAACGCCCGAAGCGGATGCTGCGTTCGCGTTCATTGCCACCCTGAAAGGACCCCTGCGAAGGCGCGGATTGTAGCACCCCCGATTTCAACAACTTGTGACGTGCTACCATACGCGCCCTCTTCAGAACCCCCCGGGATGCCATATTCCGGGCCCAACGAGCCTCGAGGCGATGTCCAGTTACAACACCAACGAATTCCGTGCGGGGCTCAAGATCCTGCTCGACAAAGACCCGTACGCAATTGTCGAAAATGAGTTCGTAAAACCCGGCAAGGGCCAGGCCTTCAATCGCGTGAAGATCCGCAATCTGAAGACCGGACGCGTCATCGAGCGCACCTTCAAGTCCGGCGAGTCGGTCGATGCCGCGGACGTGGTCGACTCGGACATGCAGTACCTCTACAACGATGGGGATTTCTGGCACTTCATGGTGCCGGAGACATTCGAGCAGTACGCCGCTTCGAAGTCGGTCGTCGGCGAGGGCGCGATCTGGCTCAAGGATGGGGATGTCTGCATCATCACGTTGTGGAACAACGTGCCGCTGGTAGTCACACCACCCGCGCACGTCGAGCTCAAAGTGGTCGAGACGGATCCCGGCGTACGCGGTGACACCGCGACGGGCGGCCAGAAGCCGGCGAAGCTCGAGACTGGCGCCGTGGTCCGCGTCCCGCTCTTCATCAACCAAGGCGAGGTCATCAGGGTTGACACTCGCTCAGGCGCCTATATCTCGCGCGCCAAGCAATAAGCGCGTCGTTACAGGCTATCGAGATAGATCTTCGCCAGCCGCTCGAGTCCAGCCCGATCCTCGTGATCGAAACGCGCCAGCTTCGGGCTGTCGAGGTCAAGCACGCCAAGCAGCTCGCCATTGCGGATCAACGGCACGACAATCTCTGAATTCGAAGCGACGTCGCAGACGATGTGATCGCTGAATGCGTGCACGTCTTGCACCACGATTGTCTCGCGTCGTGCAGCCGCCTGCCCGCATACGCCGCGCCCCATCGCAATTCGCACGCAAGCCGGCTTGCCCTGGAACGGGCCCACGACCAGCTCCGTGTAGTCGAGGAAGTAGAACCCGACCCAGTTGACATTCGGTAGCGCGCCGTAGATGAGCGCGGTCATGTTTGCCGCGTTGGCAATGCGGTGATGCTCACCTGCGAGCAAGCCAGAGAGCTGGCTGGCGAGCTCCTCGTAGCCGCTGCTCTTGTGCGTGAAGTCGATCGCGGGGGTGTCTTGTTCCATGGCCAAAATCCCTTCAGGCGCGTTCGATGGAGAATGCAAGAACCTGTTCTATCTTGGCAGCTCCGCCAGCAAGCATCACGACGCGGTCGAATCCGAGCGCGATCCCCGAGCAATCCGGCAGGCCAAAGCCGAGTGCCTGCAGCAGCCGCTCATCGATCGGTGGTGCGTGAAGTGCTCGCGAGCGCCGCAACTTGAGATCGGCTTCGAAGCGGGCGCGCTGCTCCGCTGCGTTGGCGAGCTCATGGAACCCGTTCGCCAGCTCGATCCCTTCGAGATAGATCTCGAAGCGTTCCGCCACGGAGGGATCGCTCGCCTTGAGTCGTGCAAGGGCTGCCTGTGAGGCAGGGTATTCGTGCAGGAACGTCAAACCGCCGCGGCCGAGCTGGGGGCTCACAACAGTAGAAAGGATCAAGTCGAGATACGCGTCGCGATCTGCCGCCATGCCACGTGGCAGCGAAATCTGGTGGCTGGCGAGGCATGCTTTCAACTCCTCGACATTCGCCGACGCCGGTTCCACGCCCGCGTGTTTGCGCATGGCTTCACTGTAAGTCAGCCAGTCGGGCGCGCGCAGCGCGCGATGCGGCGTCAGCAGACGTTCCAGGAGCTGGGCGGCATCGTGCATCAGTGCCATCGAATCAAATCCACGCCGGTACCACTCGATCAGCGTGAATTCGGGATTGTGGAGCGTGCCGTGTTCACCATCCCGGAACACTCGCGCGATCTGATAGATGTCTCCTGCGCCCGTAGCGAGCAGTCGCTTCATCGCGTATTCAGGCGAGGTCTGCAGATAGAACTCCCCTTGACCGGCGATACGCGTACGCAGCGACTGGATATGCACATCAGTTGCGGTGGCACGCGCGAGTACAGGCGTTTCGACTTCCATGACGTTCGAGGTGCGGAAGTAGTCCCGGACAATCGCGAGCAGCGAGGCCCGTAATTGCAGCGTGCGGACATCTGCATTGGGCTTCCATTCGGTGCGACTCACGGGCGCACCTCGTTTGCGGCCTTCGCGACCCCGATATGCGCGCCGACGCGCACTGAGCTCCCTGCGACCAGCGAGTCAGTCCACTGCGCATTTCCTGCCAGCAGCAGGATCACCGTCGAACCCATATTGAATCGGCCCAGCTCAGCGCCGCGCTCCAGGTGGATGCGCCGGGCGTTGGCGGCAATCTGGCTCGGGCGTCGGCCCCTGCGCGGGGTGATATCGCCAGCCCACACGGTTGACATGCTGCCGACGAAAAGCGCGCCGACCAGGATCACGGCCAGCGGCCCGTACTCGGTATCGAAGGCGCAGATCACTCGCTCGTTGCGCGCAAAAAGACCTGGCACTCGTGCCGCGGTCACAGTGTTCACGCTGAAGAGCCGCCCGGGTACGTGTGTCGTCGTCGCTAATGTGCCGGCAAGTGGCATATGAACTCGGTGATAGTTATGCGGAGCGAGATAAAGCGTAGCGAACCGTCCGCCACGAAACTTGCGCGCCAGCGAGGCATCCCCCGCCAGCAAAGCGTCCAGAGAATAGGTGTGACCCTTCGCCTGCAGCAGCAGGTCATCTTCAATCTTTCCAGCGGCGCTGACCGACCCATCGACGGGGCACGCGATCGCGGATATCGCCGTCGCCACGGGACGTATCCCGGGTCGCAGAGCCCGAGTGAAGAACAGGTTGAAACTTGCGTAGGCGAAGGGATCGGGTTCAGCGGCCTCGGCCATGTTCACATCGAAGTGCCGCAGGAACGACCGAATCAGCGCGTTCTTCCACGCCACGCTCTGACGACGGGTCGCCCAGAAAACGATGCGCGACAGCAAGTGGTGGGGCAGAAGGTATTGGATCGCGACAAACAAGCGCGCGCCGAATCCCGGAGTCTCAGGTGAGTCCATGGTATCGATGCGTCGCGGTCAGCCGCGACCCAGCATGCGCAGGTAATCCGCGGCGAGATGCTCGGCAGTGAAGGGCGGGGAAAAGACTGCAACCCGGCGACCCCGTGGATCGACCATCATGATCGCTGCAGTGTGATCGACCATGTAGTCATCGCTTGCCGGTCCGATCTTCTTGTGAGCGATGCCCAACGCAGCCGTGAACTCATCGATCGCGGCGGCCGAACCCGTCACGCCCATAAAGCTCGGATCGAACTGTGCCACGTACTTTGCCATCTGCTCCGGCGTATCACGTTCCGGGTCGACGCTGACAAGCACTACCTGCGGCACTTGATCGGAATCGAGGCCGCTCTAGCTGCTTCCTGGTCTGCGCGAGCGTCGTCAGCGTCGTCGGGCAGATACCCGGACAATGGGTGAAGCCGAAGAACATCAGACTCCAGTGTCCTTGCAGAGTCGAGCGATCGAAACTCGCGCCGTCCTGCCCGGTGAGCTTGGTGGACGGCAGTGGCTGAGGCGGATCGATGCGCGTTCCAAATTGCAGGGCCACAGGCGGGCCGGTGCGCGCGCCCAGCCATGCTCCCGCTACTGCGGCCAGAACCAGCGTCGCGACGAGTGCCCAGGTGGTCGACCACTTCATGCGGGCGATTATCCCACATCATATTTGTGGGTCCCCAGAATCGGGGCCATTGGTTACAGTGCTGAGCAGGGAGGAGAACTCGCATTGGGTCTACGCCAACGCCATACACGAGAAGCCGCGCCAACCGTGGGCGAACTGATTTTCTCCAGCTGTGCGCGGCTGGAGCGCGCCAATCTCGCCTACGGACACGGCACTGACAACGCGTTCGATGAAGCGGCCGCACTCGTCTTCCACGCACTCGGCCTGAGCCATGACGAGGCGCCACAGGCTTACACGCGCGTCGTTTCCCCACGCGGTCGCGAGCGGGTGAGTGGGCTGATCACACAGCGAATTCGCACGCGCCGTCCGGCGGCCTACCTGATGCGCCGAATGTGGTTTGCGGGCCTGGAGTTCTATGTCGATGAGCGTGTGCTCGTGCCGCGTTCACCGATCGCCGAGTTGATCGAGCAGGGCTTTGCGCCCTGGGTTGAACCGCGACGCGTGCGCCATGTGCTCGACATCGGAACCGGCAGTGGCTGTATCGCTATTGCCGCTGCTCGGCGCTTTCCGCGCGCCCGGGTTGATGCTGTCGATATATCGGCACCGGCGCTGGTAGTGGCGCGCCGCAATGTCCGACGGCACCGCCTGACGCGCCGCGTGGATGTCCTGCGCGGCGACCTGTTCAGTGCGAGCAGTTCGCGCCGGTACGATATCATCGTCAGCAATCCGCCCTACGTGGGCACGCGGGAGTTCCGCTCGCTTCCAGCGGAGTATCGACTTGAGCCAGCCATCGCGTTGCGCAGCGGAGCTTCGGGACTCGATGCAGTCGCGCGGATCCTGCGGGAAGCCGAGACGTTTCTGCAGCCAGGGGGCATCCTGGTCGTTGAGGTGGGCAACACGCAGCGGGCGCTCGAGAGGCGCTATCCGGGCGTCCGGTTCACCTGGATCGAGTTTCAGCGCGGTGGTGGGGGAGTCTTCGTGCTGACTCGGGAGGAGCTGAAGGCGCAGCGCGGCGAGCTGGCGGGAAGACGCAGATCTCAGATGAAAATCGTAGCGACTCATCTCTTATGTCCGGCAACACGATCGGCAAGCTGTTTTCGGTCACCACCTTCGGCGAGAGCCACGGTGTGGCGACTCGGCTGCATCGTCGACGGCTGTCCTCCAGGAATGGCACTCAGCGAAGCGGACATTCAGCCGGACGTCGATCGTCGCCGCTCCGGCAACTCTCATTTCACGAGCCAGCGCCGCGAAGCGGACCTGGTGCGGATACTCTCGGGTGTCTTCGAAGGACGCACCACCGGCACGCCGATCGGGCTGCTGATCGAGAACACCGATCAGCGCTCGCGCGACTACGAGAAGATCAAGGACCGCTTTCGTCCGGGCCACGCGGACTACACCTATCAGCAGAAATACGGATTCCGCGACTATCGTGGGGGTGGTCGTTCCTCGGCACGCGAGACTGTGATGCGCGTTGCGGCGGGCGCCGTGGCGCGGAAATTCCTGCGTGAGCGCTTGGGGGTACGAATCTATGGATACCTGGCGCAGATGGGCCCGCTCGAGCTTGAGGCGAAGGACCCTGCCGGCGCGTATTCGAACCCGTTCTTCTGTCCGGACCCGGCCCGAGTGCCGGAGCTGGAAGCCTTCATCTGGAAGCTGCTCGAACAGGGCGACTCGGTGGGCGCGCGCGTCACCGTCATCGCGACCGGCGTACCACCGGGACTCGGGGAGCCGATATTCGACCGCCTCGATGCCGATATCGCTGGGGCGATGATGGGCATCAATGCCGTGAAGGGAGTCGAGATCGGTGCCGGATTCAAAGCCGTCGCGCAGCGTGGCAGCGAACATCGCGACGAGCTGACGCCCGAGGGCTTTCGCTCCAATCATGCCGGCGGTGTGCTCGGCGGGATCTCGTCGGGTCAGGACCTCGAGGTCAGCATCGCGCTCAAGCCCACTTCGAGCATTCGCATCCCGGGGATGACGATCGACGTCCAGGGGCAGCCGGTGGAGATCTCGACGACCGGAAGACACGACCCGTGCGTCGGATTGCGCGCCACTCCGATCGCCGAGGCGATGCTCGCGATCGTGTTGATGGACCATTACCTGCGCCATCGGGCGCAGAACGCGGACGTTTCGTCGCCCACGCCCGATATCAGCCGGCGACGCTGATCACACTCTTGACTGTCGCCCCTCGAGCGCTGTCGCAATCGCGAAGGACACTTATCGACTGCCGTTGATTCAGGTACTGTGGCGCAGGCAGGTGATGCACTGCTGTTCAGCGAAGGTCGTCGATGGCTCAAGAGTGGCGCGTGGCGGTCGTGGGAGCGACCGGCCTGGTCGGCGAAACTATGATCAAGGTGCTGGAGGAGCGCAGCTTCCCGGTGAAGGAGCTGTTTCCGCTTGCCAGCAATCGCTCGCTCGGCAGGAGTGTCGAGTTCCGTGGCCGACACTATGCGGTTGAGGAGCTGGCGGGCTTCGACTTTTCGCGCGCCGACATCGGCCTGTTCTCGGCCGGCAGCGAAATCTCGGCAGATTTCGCTCCCAAGGCGGCGGCGGCGGGCTGCATCGTCATCGACAACACCGCGCACTTTCGCTACGACGACGACATTCCGCTGGTCGTGCCCGAAGTCAATCGACACGCCGTAGCGCTGTTTCGCAATCGCAATATCATCGCCAATCCCAATTGCTCGACGATCCAGATGGTCGTCGCACTGAAACCGATTCACGATGTCGCGTGCATCGAGCGCATCAACGTCGCGACCTACCAATCGGTGTCGGGTGCGGGCAAGGACGCCGTGGAAGAGCTCGCGAGCCAGACAGCGGCGCTCATGAATGGCAAGCCGGTGGCGAACCGGGTGAGCCCCAAGCAGATCGCGTTCAACTGCGTGCCGCAGATCGACAAGTTCCAGGACAACGGCTACACCAAGGAAGAGATGAAGATGCTCTGGGAAACCCGCAAGATCCTGGAAGACCCGAACATCCGCGTGAACGCCACGGCCGTACGGGTGCCAGTCTTCTACGGGCACTCAGAAGCGGTTCATATTGAGACGCGTCACAAAATCACGGCTGACGAGGCGCGTGAGTTACTGAGGAAGGCACCGGGCGTGGAGGTGCTCGATCTGCCCCGGCCGGGCGGTTACCCGACCGCGGCAACGGAAGCTGCCAACCGTGACGCGGTCTATGTGGGCCGAATCAGGGAAGATATCTCCCATGAGCGCGGGCTGGACCTGTGGATCGTCGCCGACAACGTGCGCAAGGGCGCAGCTACGAATAGTGTGCAGATCGCCGAGATTTTGGTTGCCGAGCACTTATAAGATATAGTTTCGCCCCAAATTCCGAGGCATGTGAACTATATCTCACAAGTTGCTGTACAAAGTGGACTTAGAGATCCACGCCCCGCTCTTCAGGGAGCCCTGATGACAGGAACATTCCAGCGCCTGATTGCTCTTTTTCTGCTGACTTGCCCCACGGCGCTCTTCGCCCTCGGTCTCGGTGACATCCGACTGAACTCGGCGCTGAACGAGCCGTTGGATGCAGAGATCGAGCTGGTGGGTGCAGCGCCAGACGAGCTGACGTCCTTGCGGGCGACTCTCGCGAACCCGGAGACATTCACCCGTTACGGGCTGGAGCGCTCGGCGTTTCTGTCGAGAATCGAGTTCAAGGTGGGGCAGGGTCGCGATGGCCGGCCGGCGCTGCTCGTGCGTTCGCGCGAGTCGGTTCCCGATCCCTTCCTGACGCTGCTTGTAGATGTCAACTGGTCGCGCGGCAGGCTGCTGCGCGAGTACACGATGCTGCTCGACCCGCCGGTGTACACGCCAGGCGCAGAGCAAGCCGCGAGTGCGCCCGTCTCTGCGCCGCAGGCGGGTGAGTCGGAGACTCCGCGTAGCGGAGACGTACAGCGTGCGCCTGAACCGCCTGCAGAGGCTGCGCCACCCAGTGGGGTCAGTCGTGCACCGGAGGTGTCTTCGGGCCTGAGCGCGGGCTCGAGCTACACCGTCCGCAACAACGACACGCTGTGGCGCATCGCGAGCGGACTGAAGTCCGGAGCGACCTCCGACGTCAACCGCATGATGATGGCGATCTATCGCTCCAATCCTGAGGCGTTCAGCGGCAACATCAACGATATGCATGCCGGCGCGATCCTGCGCCTGCCGAGCGACACCCAATTCGAAGCAATCGGCGACTCCGAAGCGAGTGCGGAGGTACGCCGCCATTACGCAGAATGGCGGGCCAATCGGGGCATCGCTGCATCAGGCGCACCGGCCGGCGAACGTTTGCGGCTGGTGACACCCACGGAAGGCGGCGAAGGTGCCGCAACGCAGACTGGCGCTGCGGGAGCCCAGACCCAGGAACTGCGCGACAAGGTTCAGCAGCTTCAGACTCAGCTCGACGAATCGCGTCGCATGCTTCAATTGAAGGATGAAGAGCTCGCGAAGCTCCAGCAGAAGCTAGGTCAGCCTGCGCAGCCGCCCGCACCGACACCGACTCCTGCTCCGGCAGAGACACCCACTCCGGCGCCGATCGAGACCCAGCCTGCGCCGACAGAGACACCGCCCGAGGCAACGACCACCGCCCCCGTCGAGCCGCAACCAACGCCGGCCGAACAGCCCAAGCCACCCGCGCCGCAGGCGCCAGTCGAGGAGAAGCCCTCGGTTCTCGATTGGGTCATTGCGCATTGGTACTACGCGCTGGCTGCGCTGCTGCTCCTGATCCTGTTGTGGCTCGCTGCGAGGCGCCGCCGCCACGAACCGGACTTCTCGAAGCTCGGGCGCCTCGCTGATGCCGCTCGCACCGGCGCAGCGCGCGAGCCGCGGATGGATCGAGAGCCCGTCACCACGACTGTGCGTGCGACGCGCCCAGCGGACGATACTTTCCTCGTCGAAGAGAGTGGCGAGCGCCAGCAGCCCAAGATCGCGAAGGCCCCTGAACCTGCCCGAGCAGAGCGTCCGAAGGCTGAGCCGGCGCGCGGCAAGACCGCTGACGATACGCTGAGCTCGGAAACTGCAATCAACCTTGACCAGGGCGATCCGCTTGCTGAGGCCGACTTCCACATGGCGTATGGTCTTTATGACCAGGCCGCCGATCTGGTGCGCATTGCGATCGAGCGCGAGCCCGGGCGCCGTGATCTCAAGCTGAAGCTGTTGGAGATTTTCTTCGTATGGGGCAACAAGGACGCGTTTCTGCAGGCAGCCCGTGAACTCGCGCAGACACGTCAGGACGCGGGTCCTGGCGAATGGGAAAAGATCGCCATCATGGGCCGGCAGATCAGCCCGGACGATCCGATGTTCGCGCAGGCCGCCGGCGCTGCCGGCGCAGCTGCAGCTGATGTCGACCTGAATCTCGAGGGTGGCGAGAACCGCGTCGATCTCGATCTGCTCGGGCCGCCGGAAGGCGAAGCGGGCGGCGCAATCGATCTCGACCTGGGTACGGTGGTCGGTGGGGACGAGGCGACCGTCGACACCGGTGAATCTCCCGTGCTGAAGGATCAGGGCCTCGACTTTCCTCTCGAGGACCAGCCGACGCGCATCTCCGATGGGAGCGCGACGACGCGCGAGATGACTGCGCGCACCATGGAAACACCGACCATCGAAACCGAAACCTATCGGTCCAGCGATGCGCCGACTGTCGAATCCACCGCGCTGCGCGGCCGCGATTCGCCGACCATCAAGGAAAAGATCGACTCAGCCTTGTTTCGCAAGGATGAAACCAGCCCCGATCAGACGGCCGAGCTTGCACTGGATGACCTGGGACTCGAGCTCAATGACCTGGAGGCGGCGCAGTCCGATCCGATGGAAGAGACCGATCATCCGTCGAGCGCGCCGACCATGCTGGCGGGGCTCGATGAGAAGTCCCGCCGCCTGCTCGCCGAAGCCGAAGCGCGTCGCGGCAGACTCGCGGATGAGGATGACACCAAGATCAGTCCCACAGGCACTTGGGTGCTCGAGGACAAGACCCTGGCGGCGACGATGGCGTTGCCTGGTGCGCCGGAGCGAGACACTTCCGCGACGACGGCGCGCAACCGCGCCCTCCCAGGCGACGGGACCGGTGACACCGCACGGCGCCGCAGGATCGACAGCGAGTCGACCGCGCAAATATCGCGGACCGGCGGCCAAGAGATGGACCTTGATCTGGATCAGTTGGAAGCCGCGCTCACCTCTGACACGATCAGGCAGCCGCGCAAGGGTGCCGAGGAAGACCAGTTCGCGTCCGATGTGTTCGGCACGAAAGACCTTGCGGCCACTGATCTGGATCTCGACGTGGGCGAGGTTAAGCACGATCGGGATCGCACGCCGACCGGAACGGCGCGCATTCCTGCCGACGAGATGGGATTGCCGGAGCTTGAGCCAGTCACCATGAGCGAGGTGGGCACCAAGCTCGACCTCGCGCGTGCCTACATGGACATGGGCGATCCAGAAGGCGCACGCAGCATTCTTGAAGAGGTGCTGCAGGAAGGATCCGCGACCCAGAAGCAGGAAGCCCAGCGCCTTATCGAGTCGCTCCCGGGCTGAGTTTCAGCGCCCGGTGGGCGCATCCGGAGGCGAATGTCCGAGACCACCCGGCTCGCGGTCGGCCTGGAGTACGACGGCAGTGCCTACGCCGGTTGGCAGATCCAGGTGCATTCCCCTTCGATTCAGGCCGTCACGGAAAGCGCTTTCTCGCGCGTTGCCGATCATCCCGTTACATTGACCTGTGCCGGGCGTACCGACGCCGGCGTGCACGCGATTGGACAGGTCGCTCACTTTGATACCGAGGCTGTGCGAGCGCCACGCGCTTGGGTCCTGGGCGCAACCGCAGCGCTGCCCGACGACATCAGCGTGCAGTGGGCGGCGGAAGTGCCGCACGAGTTCCACGCTCGCTATTCGGCACTTTCGCGCACCTATCGCTATGTGATTCTGAATCGGTCGACGCGGCCGGCACTTGAACGGCAACGTGCCTGCTGGGTGCATAGAGCACTCGACGCGTCACGCATGGCGGCAGCAGCGTTGCTGCTAATCGGCGAGCATGATTTCTCAGCATTTCGGTCCTCCGAGTGCCAATCGCGCACGCCGATCCGGCGCGTGGAGGCGATCGACGTCACGCGCCATGACGATCACCTCTTCATCGATGTGCGCGCCAATGCTTTCCTGCACCACATGGTGCGCAACATTGCGGGTCTGCTGATTCGCATCGGCAGTGGCGAGGCCGAGGTCGGCTGGGCACGTGAAGTGCTGGAGTCGCGGGATCGTCGGCTCGGCGCTGCCACGGCGCCGCCCGCCGGCCTGTACTTGACGACGGTCCGCTACCCGGACCGGTTCGGCCTGCCACTGAGTACGGGTACGGGCGCAGTAGGCGCATCGTTTATGATGCCCCGCGGCGCGAATCGCTAGCGCCACCCGGGGAGAGCGAATGTCCTGGTTCGAGAAGATCATGCCCTCGCGGATCAAGACCGAGCGGCGTACGCGTTCGGTGCCCGAGGGCGTTTGGATCAAGTGTCCGGCCTGCGACGCCGTGCTCTACCGGGCCGAGCTCGAACGCAATATTCACGTGTGCCCGAAATGCGGTCATCACAACCGCATCGGCGCGCGCGAGCGCCTGCTGAAGTTCCTCGACCCCGGTTCTGCGAGCGAGCTGGCGGCCGGCGTGGAACCGGATGATCCGCTCAAATTCCGTGACAGCAAGCGCTATCGCGATCGCTTGACCCAGGCGCAGCGCTCGACCGGTGAGAAGGACGCGCTGATCGTGATGGCGGGAACGCTCAAGGGGCTGGAGGTCGTTGCAGCTGCGTTCGAATTCCGGTTTCTCGGCGGCTCGATGGGTTCGGTAGTAGGCGAGCGCTTCGTGCGCGCCGTGGATCATTGCCTGGAGCATCGCATGGGGCTGGTGTGCTTTTCCGCGAGCGGCGGCGCCCGGATGCAGGAAGCGCTTTATTCCCTGCTGCAGATGTCGAAGACCAGCGCCGCTCTGGCGCGATTGGCGAAAGCGCGACTGCCCTTCATTTCTGTGCTTACTGATCCGACCACGGGCGGCGTGTCTGCCAGCCTCGCAATGCTGGGCGACGTCAATCTGGCCGAGCCGCGGGCCCTGATTGGCTTCGCCGGGCCGCGCGTGATTCAGCAAACCGTTCGCGAGACGCTTCCGGAAGGATTCCAGCGCAGCGAATTTCTGCTTGACCACGGAGCGCTCGACATGATCGTCGATCGCCGCGACCTGCGTGACCGGATCGCCGAGCTGCTGCGGTTGTTACTCAACAAGCCCCAGAACGGCAGCACGCCTGACACGACGTAGACAGGCGCCCCACGCATGCGGTTTCGCACGCTCGATGACTGGTTGCGATGGCAGGAGGGGCTGCATCCGCGCAGCATCGATCTCGGCCTGGAGCGCGTCCGCGACGTGGCGGCGGACCTTGGCCTCGGGCAGTTCAAGTGCCCGGTCGTAACGGTTGGTGGCACCAATGGCAAGGGCTCCTGTGTCGCACTTCTCGAGGCGATGCTCTTCGCCGCTGGCTATCGCGTTGGCGCATTCACGTCGCCGCACCTCGTGCGTTATAACGAGCGCATCAGGGTCAGTGGCCGCCTGGCCGCGGATGATGAGTTGATCGACGCGTTCGCGCGTATCGATGCCGCCCGAGGCGATCGCAGCCTTACCTTTTTCGAGTTCAACACGCTTGCCGCTTTGCATCTCTTTCAGCGTGAATCGCTAGACGCAGTGCTGCTCGAGGTCGGTCTCGGCGGGCGTCTGGATGCGGTGAACATCGTGGATGCAGACGTGGCGTTGCTCACTTCGGTCGCAATCGATCACTGCGAATGGCTGGGCAACACGGTGGAGGAAATCGGGCGCGAAAAGGCCGGCATCTTTCGTGCCGGACGCCCCGCCGTGCTCGGGAGTGCGGCCATGCCGCAATCGGTATTTGCAGCGGCGCACGCGCTGGGCGCGCAACTCAGGATTCCGGGCATCGACTTTCACTTCCGCACGGCAACCGCCAGCTGGGAATGGGCCGACCGCCAATGGCGTCTGCACGACCTGCCGCTTCCCGCGCTGGCTGGACAGCGGCAGCCTGCCAATGCGGCGGCTGCGATCGCTGCGCTGTCTGCGTTGCGCAGCCGACTACCGATCGAAGCGGGCGCCATTGCTCGCGGTTTGCGCGAAGTCAGATTGAAGGGACGCTTCGAAGTCGTCCCGGGAGATCCTCAGTGGATCCTGGACGTCGCGCACAATTTGGAGGCTGCCGAGCTATTGGCCACGAACCTGCGCACGCTGCCTTCCAGTGGCCGCACCTTGGCGGTCGTGGGCGTTCTCAGGGACAAGGACGCAGCAGCGCTCGTCGCGCCGCTGTTGCCACTCGTCGATCAGTGGATTGCCGCGGGCACATCCGGCCCACGAGGCATGAGTGCCGCTGAACTTCGCGCACGATCGGCTCCGAGACTGGACAACCATTGCTTGGAAGCAGCAGACATCGCTGAGGCGTGCCGCATCGCGCGCTCCGAAGGGCGAGCCGGTGATCGCATTGTGGTGTTTGGCTCATTTCAGACAGTCGGCCCCGCGCTCGAATGGCTGGAACGCGAGTCGAGCCCATCCGCTATACTCGCGCGCCGCGGGCGCTAACCCAATGGAGACACGAGTCAAAGCAAGGCTCATCGGCGCACTCATCCTGGTGGCGTTGATCGTTCTGCTCGTGCCCGAGATGCTGTCGGGGCCGCGTCAAAGCCAGAAATCATCTAAAGAGGGCGGCGCCGCGCAGACCTATACCATTGATCTCAGCTGCGCCCACCGCCCGCGTTGCGCCGAGTGCGACTGACAGCTCGCCTCCGGTGGCGCCGCCCGCCGTGTCGGATGACCTTCCGACCGAGACTGTTCACGTGGAATCGACATCGGAGCCGGAAGCCCCGCAACCCAATGAGGAACCGGCGCCCGGCAGGACCGAATCCCCGCCGAGTGGCAGCAGCGCTGATAGTGGTGACGAATCAGCTTGGGTCGTCCAACTCGGCAGCTTCGCGAGCGAGGACAACGCCGAACGCCTTGCGGGTGAGCTCAAGTCGCATGGCTACAAGGCTTTCGTGTCGCGGCTGGGCTCCGGAACACGCACTCGCTATCGGGTCCGAGTGGGTCCTGAGCAGGAGCGTGCGCGCGCCGAGAATCTTGCCGAACGCCTGCGCCGTGACGGGCGCCAGGCGGTGGTCCTGCCCAACTCTTGATCCTCCACACCTGCGCCCTCAAGTCGGAGCTCTGATCTCGCGAAGTGAGGACTGCATCAGGGTTTGCCGGATACGAGGGAAGCCGTCGATCAGTTCAGCTAGAATGCGCGCCTTCTCGAAGGCGGAGTATCTGCGCTCTGCATGAACGGCGCCGACTGGATCATCCTGAGCATCATTGCGATCTCCTCGCTCGTGGGCGCCTGGCGCGGCTTCATGCGCGAGGCGATCTCGCTGGGCGCCTGGGTACTCGGGGTCTGGCTGGCATGGACTTTCGCTGGTGTGCTCGAGCCACATCTGGGAGGTCTCCTGGCCCACGACCAAGTGAGAGTGTGGGTCGCGCGATTGATCATCCTGGTGGGAGTCGTGCTGCTGGGAGTCGTGGTCGGATTCTTCGTGACCCGATTCGCGCACTACTCGCCGTTCGGCAACATAGATCGCATGCTCGGCATATTGTTCGGATTGCTGCGCGGGGCAGTCATCGTCGGACTGTTTGCGATTCTGGGACAGCTCGTGAAGCTCGACGAGGAGTCCTGGTGGAAGCGTTCGACGCTGATGCCTTATGCGAGCATCGTCGGCGAATGGATGCGCTCTATCGCGGACGACGTGGAACTGCCTGAGCCCAAGTTACCCTCGGGAGCGAACTGAAATGTGCGGCATCGTCGGCATGGTCGGAACTTCCGTCGTTAACCAGCGTATCTACGACGCGTTGACGGTCCTGCAACATCGTGGACAGGACGCCGCGGGCATCATGACCTCCCAGGAAGGCGAGCTGTTTCAGCGCAAGGGCAGCGGCCTGGTTCGCGATGTATTCCAGCAGCGCCACATGCTGCAATTGAAGGGAAACGTCGGGATCGGCCATGTGCGCTATCCGACGGCAGGGTGTGACAGCGCTTCAGAGGCGCAGCCGTTCTATGTGAACGCCCCGTACGGGATCTGCCTGGGACACAACGGCAATCTTACCAATATGGCTGAGCTCGCCGAGGTACTGGTACGCGAAGATCGCCGCCACCTCAACTCCGAATCTGATTCCGAAGTGCTGCTCAACGTGTTTGCCTCCGAGCTGCAGCGCGTCGGCACACCCCGCATTACGCCGGCCGACGTCTTCGCCGCGTTGAGCGCGGTCTACCGGCGCTGCCGCGGCGGGTATGCGGTGGTCGCGATGATCATCGGGCACGGCATCCTAGGCTTTCGCGACCCGCACGGCATTCGACCGCTGGTGATCGGCAAGCGCGATACCAGCAAGGGTCCCGAATACATGCTCGCGTCGGAAAGCGTCGCTCTCGACATGCTGGGCTTCGAGCTGATGCGTGATGTGGCGCCTGGCGAAGTGGTATTCATCGACGAGCAGGGCCGCTTCTACGCGCAGCAGTGCGTCGCCGGCGCGCGGCATACGCCGTGCATTTTCGAGTACGTATATTTCGCGCGGCCGGACTCGATCATCGACAACATCTCGGTCTACAAGTCGCGCCTTCGCATGGGCGAGCGGCTCGCGGAGCAGATCCGGCGCGAGCGTCCGGAGCACGACATCGACGTGGTCATCCCGATCCCGGATACCAGCCGCACGAGCGCAGTCCAGGTCGCACAGCTTCTCGGCGTCAAATACCGGGAAGGCTTCATCAAGAATCGCTACATCGGTCGCACCTTCATCATGCCCGGGCAGGAACAGCGCGAGAAATCGGTGCGCAGCAAGCTCAATGCAATTGACCTTGAGTTCCGCGGCAAGAACGTGCTGCTGGTTGATGATTCGATCGTGCGCGGCACGACCTCAGCACAGATCATCGAGATGGCGCGCGAGGCGGGCGCTCGCAAAGTCTACTTCGCCTCCGCCGCGCCGCCGGTTCGGTTCCCCAACGTCTACGGCATCGACATGCCCGCGACTTCGGAACTCGTGGCGGCTGATCGAAGCGATGCAGAAGTGGCGGGGATCATCGGCGCGGATTGGCTCATCTATCAGAGCCTCGATGATCTGGTGCACGCGGTGCGTCATGACAACGCCAAGATCGAAGAATTCGATACCTCGTGCTTCTCCGGTGAATACGTCACCGGGGATGTCACGCCGGCATACCTGCAGCGACTGCAGAGTGAGCGCTCCGACGAGGCCAAGTCACGCCGCCGAGCTGAGCGCCGCCGCACCCTGCGCGCTGTACGTCCCGTTTGACCGCCCGGATTCGCCCCGGCGGCGAATTCGTGCAGTTCCATGTATGACGGGCACTCGCTGCTGCTCGGTATCTGGCAACAGGCGCTTGCCGCTGTAGACGGTCGTCGGCGAGTCCGCGCAGCGCTGACCGACATGCAAGCGGGCGATCCGTGGCAGATCATTGCCGTCGGCAAAGCCGCAGCCGCGATGACACTCGGTGCGATCGACGCGCTGCAATCACTGGCCGCACATGCGTTGGTCATTTCCAAGGCCGGCCATTTTCCTGCCGAGCTCGATTCCCATGCACAGGTCGAACAGCTGGTGGCCGGCCATCCGGTGCCCGACCAAAACACACTTGCGGCGGGTGCTAGATTGCTCGATTTGTTGGCATCGCTGCCGTCGGATCGACGCATCCTGTTTCTCATCTCGGGCGGCAGCTCAAGCCTCGTCGAAGTGCTACCTCCCGGCACGAGCTTGCAAGACTTGCAGCAACTGAACACTTGGGCACTCGCAAGCGGACTGGACATCGAAGCGTTGAATTCGATTCGCAAGCGCCTCTCGCTGCTCAAAGGCGGTCGCCTGATGGGCCATCTCGGCGGGCGCGAAGCACTGGCCCTGTTGATCTCGGATGTTCCAGGCGACGATCCAAACGTGATCGGTTCGGGCCTTGTGGGCGAGCCAGCAGCGGAGCTGCTACCGTCGAGCTTGCCGTCATGGCTCAACGCACTCCTGGCCCGGGCTTCGGCGGCTGACCCTCTGGTCCGATCCCGCAGGATCACACGGCGGGTGATAGCAGCGCTCGATGACGCTCTCGCCGCGGCAGAGCTGGCTGGCCGTGCAATGGGCTTCGCGACCGGCAGAGATCTACGACGATTCGCAGGTGATGCCATCGAGCTGGCGACCGGGTTTTGCCATGAGCTCAAAGTGGGCCCCCCGGGTTTGCGGATCTGGGGTGGAGAATCGACGGTCCGTCTGCCTGCGAAACCGGGTCGCGGCGGGCGCAATCAACATCTGGCGCTGGCGGCAGCACGGCTCCTGGTATCGCACGATGAGTTGACATTACTCGCCGCCGGTACTGACGGGACCGATGGCCCGACCTCTGACGCCGGAGCGATCGTCGACAGCGAAACCGTGGAACGCGGAACGCTCAGTGGGCTCGATGCCGACGATTGCCTCGCCAGGGCCGATTCAGGAGCCTTTCTGGAGGCTTCCGGCGATCTCGTGCATTCCGGCCCGACCGGAACCAATGTCGGTGACCTGGTGCTCGGCATCAGGCATGTGTGACGGGCATCACATTCGCGCCCCGCAATCCGATGTGATTGAATGCGCCGCTAACAGCGCGCATCCGGGTCGCAGTGCATGACGGTCAAGCTTCTGCTGATCGACGATGAAGCGGTGTTCCGCCAGCTTCTGCGCCATCACATCACTATCGAATGGCCCGACGCTGCGATCACCGAGCGTGATCCCGTTGTTGACGGAAAGCTCGCGCCAGAGTTCACGGCGGCGGGCTTCGACGCAGTCGTCCTCGATCAGGATCTGGCCGGCGAGAAAGGAATTGATTGGCTGTCCGAGTTGAGCGCGCGGCCGGGTTTTCCACCGATTATTTTCCTCACCCCGACCAGCGAGGATGCGGTAGTGCTGCCCGCGCTGCGCGCCGGCGCGGAAGCGTGTATCAGCAAGACCAAGATCGATCACCGACGTTTCATCGGCGCGCTGCGCGAGGCGACTCGCAAACGCAAGCGGCAGCTGACCCTGTTGCGCGGAACTGCACAGCTACAACAAGCCTACCGGTTCGGTAACGTTACGATTCGCGGCCAGCGCCATGTACGCACTATCGCTAAGGGCGCCATCGCGACGGTGTATCTGGCGGAGAGCGAGCGCGTCGGAGCGCTGGTAGTACTGAAGGTATTGAGCCAGGTACCGGATGTCTCGGAGGGCAGGGGCACCTTTGACCGGTTCCTGCAGGAATACGAAGTGGTCTCCAAGGTCGAGCACCCGAACGTGGTGCGCATTTACGATCTGGGTATCGCCGACGATCATGCGTACATCGCGATGGAGTATTTCGGTGCCGGCGATCTGCGTGCGAGGATGCGACAGAAAGTCACGCCCACCCAAGCACTCGTGTATCTGAGGCAGATGGCTTCCGCATTGCAGGCGATTCATGGTGTCGGCGTCCTGCATCGCGACCTCAAGCCAGGCAACGTCATGCTGCGTCCCAATGGCTCGCTGGCGCTCATCGACTTCGGACTCGCGAAGCAGCTCAAGCTGGACGTAGAAATCACCGCGACCGGCGAGATTTTTGGCACACCGTATTACATGAGCCCGGAACAGGGTCATGGCGCGGAGGTGGACGAGCGCAGCGATATCTACAGTCTCGGCGTGATCTTCTTCGAGATGCTGATGGGAAAGAAACCCTATCTTGCCGGCACGCCGATGGCCGTGATCTACAAGCACAGCCATGCGCCGCTTCCGCCACTCGAGGACGAGATGACACACCTCGAGCCACTGGTGCACAAGCTGCTCGCCAAAGAGCCCAGCGCCCGGTACCAGACCGCCGACGAGCTGATTCGGGCGATCGACGAATTGACTAACGAGCGCGTTGAACAAGCCGCAGTCGGGGCGTGAGCGTGACACCGGTGCGTGCGCCGGACGGTAGTTCGGCTCCAGACCCATTCGATCTGTTGTGTGTCGCGACCCCATCCGGCTGGATTGAAGCCGCCCGTTCGCGCTGGCAGGAATTGCTGCTCGATCATGCGAACTGCGAGAAGAAAGCGGCCTCGACCGCTCTCAGTCTGATCTTTACGTACGCTGACGATCCTGCGCTCACTTCCGAGTTGTCGCGGCTGGCACGCGAGGAGTTGCGTCACTTCGAACAGGTGCAGCGCATGCTGTCGAGGCTGCGCGTGCCGTACCGTCGCCTGAAACCGGGTCGCTACGCTGACAAGATGCGCCGTGCAGTGCGCACCAACGAGCCCGACCGCCGCGTCGACCTGCTGATCTGCGGTGCAATTATCGAAGCGCGCTCCTGCGAGCGCTTCGCGGCCGTGGCGCCGGAACTGGATGAGCCGTTACGGGGCTTCTACACTGGCCTCGCCGAAGCTGAAGTGCGGCACTTCGAGGTTTACCTCGACCTTGCGGCGCGAGCCGCCGCGGATCGCGACATCGATACCCGAAAGCGCGAGCTCGCCGAGCTGGAGGCGCAGCTGATCGAAGCGCCCGATCCTCAGTTCCGCTTTCACTCAGGTGTGCCCGCCAGCGCGGGCTGAATGCGGTGATGCACGGTGACCCTGCGAATCGTTGACGCTGATCCAGCCACGCTGCCGATCGTGCATACGTTGTTCACTGAGTATGCCGCCTGGCTGAATATCGATCTGGAGTTCCAGAACTTCGAACACGAGCTGGCGGATCTTCCCGGCGCCTACGGCGCGCCACGTGGTGCCTTGTTGCTCGCCTGGAGCGACGACTCGATTGCGGGTTGCGTCGCGATGCGGCCGCTCGAGAGCGAGATCTGCGAAATGAAGCGGCTATGGGTGCGCCCGGAGTTTCGCGGCCATGGAATCGGCGAAGCCCTGGCGCGCGTGATCATGCAGCGAGCCGCGCAATGTGGCTATGCACGGATGCGCCTCGATACGCTGCCGAGTATGGCGGTGGCGCAATCGATCTACGCAGCATTGGGTTTTCGGCCGATTGGCCCCTACTACCGCAATCCGGACGCCTGCACGGTCTATCTCGAAGCAGAGCTCACAGCGATGCCGCAACGGCCGGACAACGCGGGCATCTAGTGTCGGCTCAGGCTCTGCAGGGCGAAGCCATTTTCATCCCAGCGCAGCACGCTGCCCTGCTCGTGCCAATCGCCGAGAACGATTCGCGCGGCAGGTGAGCCGTCGAGATCGAACCGATGGACGTTGGGCCGGTGCGTGTGGCCGTGCAGGAGCAGCTTCACGTCGGCGGCCCGCATCGCCGCCAGCACCGCCTGGGGATTCACATCCATGATGGCGCTCATCGCCTGTGCGATGTGAGCCTTGCTGCCGGCGCGCGCCTGTTCGGCGAGCATCAGGCGCTGGTCATGGCTCAGCGCCAGGAACATCTCCTGCCAGTCCGGGTCGCGCACCATGGCGCGCAGCTTCTGGTACGCATGATCGTCGGTGCAGAGCGCATCACCATGCATCGTCAGCACCCGCTCGCCGTGCAGGTTGATGATGGTTGGATCTGCCAGCAGTCGGCAGCCGCTCTGCGCACAGAAGCGTTCGCCGAGCAGAAAGTCCCGGTTGCCATGCATGACGTAACAGGGCACGCCTGCTGCAGTGAGTTCCTTCAACGCGGCGACGACACGCTGTTTTTCCGGTTCGGGATCGTCATCGCCGATCCAGACTTCGAACAGGTCGCCCAGGATGTAGAGTGCCGCGGCCTCGCGTGCTTCGCCTGCGAGGAACTGCAGAAACTGCCCCGTGATTTCGGGGTGCTGAGCGTCGAGGTGCAGGTCCGAGACGAACAGCGTTCTCATGTGAGCTACTCGAGCAGCACGGCCTTCTGAATCACGATGGGCTTCAGCGGCGCGCTTTCCTTGAATGGCCCGACCGCGCCGGTCGGGTAGTTGCCGATGCGATCGATGACTTCCATTCCCTCCACGACTTCACCGAAGACAGCGTAGCCCCAGCGCGTCGGCAGTGGATTGAGATCCGGATTGTCCGTCAGGTTGATGAAGAACTGGCACGTGCCGCTGTGCGGGGTATCGGTGCGCGCCAGGCCCACAGCGCCGCGACGATTCTGCAGCCCATTGCCGGATTCGTTGACGATGGTCCCGTGCACGGGCTTGAGCTCGTAGTTGGTGTCGTAGCCCCCAGTCTGCACCAGGAAGTTGGCGATCACGCGATGAAACACCACGCCCTCATATTGTCCCTCGCGTACGTAGCGCAGGAAGGTTTCGACGGTGATCGGGGCGCGCACCGGATCGAGCTTGACGACGAAGTTGCCCATCGTGGTCTCGAAGCGCACCCGCGTCGGTTGTGCTGGTGCGGTTGCTGGCGCTGGTGCAGGAGTCGGAGCAGGGGCAGGCTCAGCAGGTTCCTCGCCGATCGCAGCCATGGAGAAGAGGAGAAGAATGAGCGGAGCGAGGTGCTTCATGAGCGAGTCCGGGCCAGTGAGGGTGCCAAGTGTAGGGAAGCCGCACCCCGCGGGCTAGAAGCCCGGCTCTGAAATTCTGGAGCGGTGATCCACGAACGCGGAGCAGCAGTTAGACGATTCCCTTACCATAGCCGGCCATGACGCGACCTGCGGTCACACGTTTTGCGCCGAGCCCGACAGGGTCTTTGCATCTGGGCAATGCACGCACGGCGCTCTTCAACTTCCTGCTGGCGCGACAGCTCGGGGGGCAGTTCCTGCTGCGCATCGAGGACACGGATCTCGAGCGCAGCGCTGAGAGGTATCTGGCCGAGCTGATCGACGACCTGCACTGGTTGGGCCTGGGCTGGGATGCAGGTCCGGACATCGGCGGAGCGCACGAGCCGTATCGCCAGTCACAGCGTAATGCCATATATGCAGAATACTTCGCGCGCCTGGCAACGTCCGGCCTGGTGTATCCGTGCTACTGCACGCCACTCGAGCTTGAAGTGTCGCGTCGGGCACAGCTCGCTGCCGGTCGGCCACCGCGCTATGCGGGCACCTGCCGCGAGCTTTCGGCGGGCGAGCGGGATGCAAAGTTGGCGAGCGGTCTCAAGCCCAGCCTGCGTTTTCGTGTTCCACAGGGCAGGAGCGTCGAGTTTCATGATTTCGTGCGCGGCGCCCAGCGCTTTGCCAGCGAGGATATTGGCGATTTCATCGTGCGCCGTGCGGATGGCAACGCGGCGTTCTTCTTCTGCAATGCGTTGGACGATGCCCTGATGGGGGTGACGCACGTATTGCGCGGCGACGACCATCTGACGAACACGCCGCGCCAGATCCTGTTGCTCGAGGCTCTCGGTCTCGACATTCCGCGGTACGGGCACGTGGCGCTACTCACCGGAATGGACGGCGCTCCGCTGTCGAAGCGACATGGAAGCGTGAGCGTACGCGAGTTTCGCGAGCGCGGATTCTTGCCTCAGGCCATCAACAATCATCTCTTTCGACTCGGTCATACCTCAGACCAGGAGGGCTGGCTCGACCTCGAGGAGATGCCCGCACACTTTCGGCTCGATCACCTCGGCAGGGCACCAGCGCGCTTCGACGAGTCGCAGCTCGTTCACTGGCAGAAGGAAGCATTGTCGAGAGCGCCGATCGAGCTGCTGGTCAGCTGGCTCATGCCTACGATCGCCGCGAGCATCGACGCGACGCATTTGCAGGAGTTCGTGGAGTTGGTGCGGCACAACGTAGTTTTGCCGGAAGATGCCTTGCCCTGGGTCAGCATCGTCTATGGCGAGCTGCCCCCGCTCAACGATTCAGACCGCCGCGTCGTAAGCGATGCAGGCACTTCATTCTTCAGCGAGGCGCTGAACGCGTTCGATCGCCACGGCCCGGATCTGAAAGCGCTCGGTGCAAGCATAAAGGCGGCCACGGGCCGCAAGGGTCCGGAGTTATACATGCCATTGCGAGTGGCGTTGACCGGTCGCCTGCATGGGCCAGAACTTGCGCCCTTGCTGAAGGCGCTGCCGGGTAGTACCGCGCGCCGACGCCTCGAAAAGTGGTCCAAGGCGCACTGATATGCACGCTCTCAGGATCCACAACTCGTTGACCGGCGCCAAGGAAGAATTCGTTCCCCTGCAGCCGGGGCGGATTGGCGTCTATGTCTGCGGCATCACCGTCTATGACTACTGCCATGTCGGCCACGGCCGCATGCTCGTGGTGTTCGACATGGCAGTGCGCTATCTGCGCTCGCTCGGCTACGCGGTGACCTATGTCCGCAACATCACCGACATCGACGACAAGATCATCAAGCGGGCCGCTGAGAACAAGGAGCCGATCGATGCGCTGACCACCCGCTTCATCGACGCGATGAACGAGGATTGCGCGGCACTCGGCATGCTGAAGCCGGACCATGAACCGCGGGCGACACAATACCTGCCGGCGATCATCCAGATGGTCGAGCAGCTCGTTAAAAAGGGCTATGCGTACGTCGCGGACGATGGCGACGTGCTTTATTCCGTGAGCAGCTTTCCTGGTTACGGGAAGCTTTCCGGCAAGCAGCTCAAGGATCTGCGCGCCGGCGCGCGTGTGGAAATCGATCCGGCGAAACGCGATCCGCTCGATTTCGTGCTGTGGAAGGCGGCAAAACCGGGCGAGCCTTGGTGGGATTCGCCGTGGGGCCGGGGACGTCCGGGCTGGCACATCGAGTGCTCGGCCATGTCGACCCAGGTGTTGGGAAGTCACTTCGACCTGCATGGCGGCGGGGTCGACCTCAAGTTTCCGCATCACGAGAACGAGATCGCACAGTCATGCGCGGCGCTGGATACGAAATTCGTGAACGTCTGGATGCACAACGGCTTCGTGCGCATCGACGACGAGAAGATGTCGAAGTCGCTCGACAACTTCTTCACCATCCGCGACGTCGTCAAGGTCCATCACCCGGAAGCGCTGCGCTATTTCCTGCTGGCAACGCATTACCGCGCGCCGATCAACTACAGCGAGGAGAACCTGCTGCAGGCGAAGGCGGCCCTCGATCGCCTCTACACCGCGCTGCGTGGCGTAGAGCCGAGTACAGCCGACGTTACTGGCGAGACGCTGGAGCGGTTCCGGGCCGCGATGAGCGACGATTTCAATACGCCTGAAGCCTTTGCGGTCCTGCAGTCAATCGCGCGCGACCTGAATACGGCTAAGGCCGAGGGTCGCTCGTCGGACGCTCGAACCTTCGCCGGCCAATTGCGGCAGCTCGCCGGAATTCTCGGCCTGCTGCGCCATGATCCGGAGCAATGGTTCAAGCAGGCCACTGGCACGCAGGCAGGCAACGAGCTCACTGACGCGCAGATTGAGCAGCTGATCAAGGATCGAGTCGCGGCACGCCAGGCGAAGAACTGGAAGGAATCGGATCGAATCCGCGATCTGCTGGCCGGCGCCGGAATCGTCCTGGAAGATGGATCCAAGGGCACGACCTGGCGAAGAAAATAGATGTTCGTGCTGATCGCCTTGTAAATTGACCCTCCAGCGACTCATCCGTATGATTCCGGCCCCCGTGCAGGGCGGTAGATCGATCGGGGCGTGGCGCAGTCTGGTAGCGCATCTGCTTTGGGAGCAGAGGGTCGGAGGTTCGAATCCTCTCGCCCCGACCACCTCTACCCGGCCGCGTGGACGCATCTGGATGCGACGGCTATTGTGCGATCGGCTGCGCGCCCGTAGCTCAGCTGGATAGAGCATCGGCCTTCTAAGCCGAGGGTCGCAGGTTCGAGTCCTGCCGGGCGCACCAGGACAGTGGTGGACGTAGCTCAGTTGGTAGAGCCCCGGATTGTGATTCCGGCCGTCGTGGGTTCGAGTCCCATCGTCCACCCCATCTTCCACTGACGACTCGGTTCAAAGTCTGGAACCGATGTCGTCAGCGTTCGTCGAATATCAAGACGAACCAAAGGAACCGTAACGATGCCTGCTGCGAGCAAGGGAATGCTCCTCCCACTGCGCCTCCGGACCTGGCGCCTCGCGATCCTTACCATCATCGTCGTACTCATCGTCATCACCATCACGTTGGTCACGGTCTCGCGCCACGCACTTCCGGTGCGTCATCAAAAGGAGTTTGTCGAGCAGCGACTGTCACGCCTGCTCGGACTCGCGGTTTCAGTGAACGGTCCCGTGACAATGCGGATGTCGCTGCGCCCGCGCATCAACGCGAAAGATGTGCACGTACGCCAGGGAGATGGCGACTCAAAGGTGGACGCTTTTGCTGCAAAGGACATCAGTGTGCGGCTCGAGCTGCTGCCCCTGCTGTCTGACAAGTGGTCGATTCGTCGACTCGAAGTGACGGACGCCGAACTCTGTGTATCGATGCGGCGTGGTGCACGTTGCGATTGGCGTCCAGCGCTCGCGGCGATTGACCACGTGACGAACGTTGACGACATCACGGTGCGGCGACTGAAACTCTCCTGTCACGGAGGCCTGTGCGGAAAGACTCTTCAACAAAAGATTGCGCTCGTTTCCGCGCATCTTCCCGCCTATGGCTCTACCAGCGTCTCGATATACCTCGAGGATGAGCACAAACCGGTTGCCGAGTTTTCGGGTGGCAGCTGGAGTGAGTTTCGCCGGAATCGCCCCTGGCGCGCCGAAGGGACCCTCCGGTTCCCAGAGGTGCAGGTGGCCGCTGCCGGTACCGTCGGTGAACCGCGAGAGTTGCGTGGTTTTGATCTGAAAGTCGAAGGGCGTGCGCAGCTTGGCCACTGGCACGGCATCGCGCTGGGAGAGCCGCATGTTCGCGGGCATCTCGTAGAAGATGGGGACGCTTATCGACTCGACATCGACCGGGGCGAGTGGGGCACGGGGAAGGTCGTAGCCAAGCTGAAAGCCGAGCCCGCGCGTGACGGACTGCAGATTGATGGAACGGTGAACACAAAAGGTATGGATCTCGATCCGTGGATGGACGTACCCACCGAAGGTGAGGCATCAGGTGGCCAAGCCGATGCGACCGCGACGTTTATGACAACGGGAAATACCGTCGATGAGTGGCTCGATCACCTGAAAGGTTCTGCGCGCATCGATGCGGGGCCGGCGCAGCTACCGATCGATCAGGTCGAACGCTGGTCCAAGGGGCTCTTGAAGTTCGTGTTCTCCCTGCCGGCCGAAGGTAAGGCGACTCACATTCAGTGCATGGGCGGACAATTCGATCTGCGCAACGGACGTGCGGTCACCAATGATCTGAGGATCGACACCGAGACGACGCGAATGCGGGGCATGGGCTCGCTGGCCCTGTCTACTGGCGAGGTGGATATGCTCGTCAAACCGACGCTCAAGCATGGGCCGCTCAAGGATGCGCCGCTGGTCCAGGTCACCGGGGACATCAAGCAACCGGTGGCACGACTGGCGAGCGATGAGGCGAAGGCGGAGGCAAAACCAGTTCTAGAGCAACTGCCAGACAAGCCTGTGGACGCCGAAAACCCGTGCCGCTAGGGCGCGACGCGGCCAACAACGGCGCGCTTGCGCCAACGCGGGCGTGATCCGGTAGAATGCGCGCCCTCGCGAAGGATCCCGCCGAGACGGGCCATTAGCTCAATTGGTAGAGCAGCGGACTCTTAATCCGTTGGTTATAGGTTCGAGTCCTATATGGCCCACCACGCGTCACGATGCCGATTAAATGTTGGCCTTCGGCCGGATCAAATTGTTCGGATCGTACATCCTGTGTCGGGTCTTACCTCGACCTTGCATTCCCGACGCCCTCTACTAAACTTCCCATCCCCATGTATTTCTGGGAGGAGCCAAGACTCACAAGAAACGGCCTACTCCGACATGTTGATATCAGAATTCGCCCTCCTAAATGCGCTGTGCATAGCGGATCGCATGCATGCTCATTTGTCGTTCGAGAATTTAGAGGGAGATAAGCATGATAATTCGCATTTCAAAAGGAATCGCTCGACGGACGATGCTCTGTTTCGTTGCCGTCTCCATACCCGTAATGGCACACAGTGGAGTGCCGCCAACATTGCCAAAGAGTCCAGCGCCGGAATTCTCCGCAGCGGTGGCATTCGATCTTTCACCTGCGCTTCGCGATGTGCCATTGACAGTAGCGCGAAAGTCAGCCGCAGCTGGTCAACGTGAAGAACGGGGGTTGCGGGAAATCAGTACCTCGACATCCTGTCCTACCGGCAGCGGCCGACCTGGCGACTGGCCTATCGCAACTTCGATGACTACGAGACTCTAGTGACGAACCAGTCAGTAGAAGCCCGACCCGGTATCGCGGGCGCGCGCTGGTACGAGATCCGCCGCGGCAAGAACGGCAAGTACTCGCTCCACCAGCAGGGAACATACGCCCCTAACGACGGTGTTCACCGCTGGATGGGCAGCATCGCCATGGATCACAAGGGCAACATGGCTTTGGGCTACAGCGTCGTCAACGGGACGGACGTGTTCCCGGGAATCCGCTATACGGGGCGGCTGAGAGGCGACCCGAAGGGTCAGATGACTCAGGGCGAGCGCGTCGTCATCAACGGTACGGGCGTGCAGACAACTACCAACTCCCGCTGGGGTGACTATACGTCGATGAACATCGATCCTACCGATGACTGCACGTTCTGGTATGTGAACGAGTACTACGAGGTCAGCGGGTTAATCCGTTGGTTATAGGTTCGAGTCCTATATGGCCCACCATCAAATCCGTCACTTACGTCGCCTTGCTCGCGATCTGGATCGTCCATCGTTGAGCAACTGATCGAAATGCGAGACGACCATCGCTGGGCTACGCGATTCCCCGTGCGTCTGCTGCTCACGACACTGGTAGCGCTTCAATGCGCCGGCATCGCGAACGGGGCGACATCTGAGAATCTGCCGAAGCGCCCGACGAGCTCTATCGTTCTTACGCCGTGCAAACTTCCGGGCCTGGCAGAGACCGGGCGCTGCGGCACGCTCGATGTACCCGAGAACCCCACTAAACCAAGCCGCCGCCTGCAGATCGGCGTGGCTGTAATCCCCGCCACCGGGGAGGGGCGCAGGCCGATCCGCTCGTCCCGTTGATGGGCGGCCCGGGAGAAGCGGCGATCAGCGAGGCCGCGTACTTCGCGGAACAGTTCGCGCCACTGCGCCGCGACCATGACATCTTGCTGGTCGACCAGCGAGGCACCGGCCGGTCGAGCACGCTCCGTTGTGACCTCTACGCAGCGGACGATCCGGCGGTGAGCCTGCGCGACCTCTTTCCGCCCGCCGCAGTGAAAAGATGCGAACGTCAGTTGAGTGCGCGCGCCGACCTCACGCAATACACCTATACGCATTTTGCGCAAGATCTCGAGCAGGTGCGACGCGACCTGGGCTACGGAAAGATGAACGTATTCGGCGGCTCATACGGAACGCGGGCTGCCCAGGTCCTCATGCGTACCTATCCGCAAAGTGTGCGGACGGCGTATCTCGGCAGTGTCGTACCGATCGACGTCATAACACCGCTCACTATGGCGAAGTCGGCGCAGGTTGCCCTCGATAGCACGCTCGAAGCATGCGCAGCCGAGTCGGCGTGCAATACCGCGTTCCCGAACCTGCGAGAGGAATTCCGTCAGGTGATGGCACGGCTGGACTTGGGTGAAGTGCGCGTCGCGATTCCGGGCCGCACCGGCACCTTCCCAATCCGTCGCGGCCGAGTGATAGAGTGGTTTCGCTCGATGAACTACCGCCCCGCTACTGCTGCGGAGCTGCGGTGGATGATTCACCGGGCCTACATCGGAGATCTCGGTCCGTTCGTCGAAGGGGTACTGTCCAATGCCCGCGGCGCCGACGCCGGTTTGAGTTTCGGCCTGTTTTTCTCAATCACATGCAACGATGACGTCGCATTCATGCGTGAAGAAGACATCGTGCGGGAAACGAAGGGCACTTTCCTCGGCGACTATCGGGCCCGTCAGCAGCAGGCTGCCTGCAAGCAATGGCCGGATGTCTCTCATCCGGCGGACTATCGGACGCCGCTGCGGTCAGCGGTGCCGAGCCTGTTTGTATCGGGCGACCTGGATGGCGCTTCGCCACTCTGGATGATGGAGCATGCGGCGCCAGGCTTCTCGAATCACCTGGAAGTCGTCCTGCGCGGCAAGGGACATGCAGACGTGACCGATTGCATCCCGGGACTCTAAGCGCAATTCGTGCGTAGTGGCGATGCGCGCGGACTCGACGCATCGGCTTGTAAGCCCGTGCCGCGGCCACCGTTCAAGACGCGCTAGAGCGTGGCCGTGCGATCGGCCCCGCCTCGGTTGACACGCCCAAAGTGCCAAATACCGCATCGCTCTGTCGGCCGATGAACAACCACAGCATCGCGCCTGCAAGTGCGAACAACGAACCACTTGCGAGTGTCGTGAGCCAGCCGAGCTGATCCACCATCACTCCGATTACCGGTGCGAGAAACCCCGCTGCATTGCCGCCCGTATTCAGCACTCCGGTCGCGGTTGAGGTATGCGGGCCTGCGGCATAGGTAGTGGCGGACCAGAACGCACCTTCTGTGAACTGCGTGAAGCCAAAACACAGCGACAGCATGCCGACCGCCATGTACGGGTTCACCGAGTACGCGCCCACGAGCAGAAATACGGCGACGAGTATGAGTCCTGTCATCGCGGGAAGCCGGCATCCCCAGCGCGCGCCGATTCGCCGGCACAACGCGTCGCAGGTGAGGCCTCCCACCGCAGCCAGCACTGCACCGGTTACGAACGGCAGCGCATACAACAGCCCACTCTCCAGCAGCGAAAACCCTCGTGCTTCCACGAGATAGATAAACAGCCAATTCGAGAACATGTAGAACACATAGTTCATGCAGAAATAACTGCACGCGAGTAGCAACACGTCCCGCTGCAGGAGCACCTTGCGCCAGTTGTGGTCGTGAGTGGTGTTCGGATCAACCGGTGCGCGACCCGCGTTGATCAAGTCGAGCTCGCCATGCGTGATCGCGGGGTGTTGCGCCGGCGTATCGCGCCCGTACCAGTACCACCATGCGCCACCCAGAACTCCGAGCGGTGCCAGCATGTAAAAAGACTCACGCCATCCAAACTTGATGATCAAGAGCGTCACCAGCGGGCCGATCGCCGCCTGGCCAAGGACGAGGCCGACACTTCCCACAGCGTTGGGGAAGGCCCAGCTTCCCACAGGAAACCAGCTGGCGAAGGTTCCGGCGCTGACTGGATACATCGGAGCATTTGTCACGCCCAGCATGAATCGGACGATGATGAGCGCAACGATGGCACCCGTTGCGGATGCCGCCATCAGCGCGGGCGCAAAGCCGGTCAGGAATGTCAGTACGCCCCAGCTCACAGCGATGATCGTCAGGGCACGACGGGGACCGTACACCTCGCCAAAGATGCCTCCCGGAATCTGGAACAGCGCGTAGGCGAAATTGAAGCTCCCCAGGATCCAGCCAAGTTCAGCACTGCTGAAGCCGAATTCCTGGCGGATGCTTGGAAGGGCGACCGAGAGATTGTTCCGCAGCAGGTAGTTGATGAAGCTCAGGACGAAGAGAACCGAGAGAATTCGGTAGCGCACCGGGAAGGCTCGCAAGCTCATGGGCACCTCACGCCTTCATGGCCCGACGCAGACTACGGTCGCTGCGCAGGTCTGCGAGTATTCGATGCGCGGCGTTGAATCCCGGCGCTCCTGTCACCCCGCCGCCTGGGTGGGTGCCTGCGCCGCACAGATACAGCGCGTGTACCGGTGTCGCATAACGCGCGTAACCGGGCACCGGGCGCATGAAGAAAAGCTGATCGAGTCGCAAATCACCGTGAAAGATATTGCCCTCGGTGATTCCGAACACACCTTCCAGATCGACGGGCGTATACAGCCGGCTCGCTACGAGCGACTGCTTCACCGCAGGCACAAACTCGGCGAGCTGAGCGAGGATCTGGTCTTGCAGGCGATCACGTTCGGCATTCCAGTTCGAACCGTTGAGGTGGTACGGCACGTATTGCACGAAGCACGTCATCACGTGACGACCAGGGCTCGCCAGCGATGGATCGACGAGGGAGGGGACGAGGCAGTCGATCCAGAGTCGCTCGGAAATCCTTCCGTGTCGCGCTTGCTCGTAGCAGTGCTGGGCGTCTTCGAGCCAGGGAACGAGTGTGAATTGCGCTCTCTGCAGCGCGTTTGCGGTGGGATCGATGCCACGGAGTCTCGGTTCCTCGCTCAGCACCAGATTGAGTTTGGCGCAGGGTCCATCCATCTTGATTCCGCGCACGTCGGCGAGAAACTCGGCGTCCATTTCTCCGGGCGGCACCAGCCCGAGGAAAGTGCGCTTGGGATCGGCGTTCGACACGATGATGTGCGCACCGACTTCAGTTCCATCTTCGAGAAGTACTGCTTCCGCGCGCCCGTCGCGAATCTCGATCTGCTTCACTGCCGTCGCCGTTCTCAGTTCCACTCCCTTCGCCCGACATGCCGCCGCCATTGTGTTGGTAATGGCGCCCATACCGCCCATGACGTGGCCGACAAAGCCCTGCCTGGCCTCCTGCCCGCCACCCAGCAGATGGAACAGCAGACCGAAGAGGGTGCCGGCATCGTAGGGCCCGCCGTGCTTGCCATAGAGACTGTTGGCCAGCACCAGCGACTTGAGGTGAGGGGATTCGAGCGAGCGATCGAGAAACTCGCCCAGGCTCCCGGTCGTGAATGACACGAGGTTGGCGATCTCGCGTCCGCGCAAGCGCCGAAACCTGAGTGCGAATCGGAGCAACTCGCGCAGACCCGCGAATCCGCTTCGCTGTAGATCCGGCGGCGCCTGCATGAACAGAGGCTCGAGATGTCGCGCCAGTCCGCTGAGCTCGGCGTCCAGAGACAAGAATCGCTCGCAGTCCTTCGGTGCGAATCGCAGCAGCAGCTCTCTCATGCGTCCACGATCGCTCCACCAGGGGAGTACGATGCCATCGGGCGTCGTCGCCTGAACCGTTGGCTCCGCCGCGACCATGCGCAGGCCCAGCCGATCGAGCTCGAGATCCCGGATGATTTCCGGCCGCAGCATGCTCGCCATGTATGAGGCGGTTGAGACACGGCAGCCGGGAGCCGCGACCGGATCGATCTCCTCAGTCACACAACAGCCACCGAGAATTTCGCGCCGTTCGAGTACCACGGTCTTGAGTCCGGCGCGCGCCAGATAGAAGGCGGCCGTCAGACCGTTGTGCCCGCCGCCAATGACGACAACGTCGTATTGCTTGCGGGTCACGAACTCGTTCCGACCCGTTAGCCGATCTGCGTCAGGTCGCCGAGATGCTTTTCGAGGTAGCGCCGGATGTCGAGGCTCGGGTCCTCCATCGGCGCATAGAACGCGCCGCGAAAGCCGCGCGAGCGCATTCCCTCCTGCACACCCTCACAGATCCGCCAATCCTGCCGGTTCACAATGTCCCAAAAGTCGACGACATCACTGCGGGTCAAATCCCGGCCGAGCTTGTCTCGGAGACGTGAAACAGGAATTCGCACGCGATGCGTGTGAGATCCGGCGCCTTCGGCCAGAGCGTGAAAGCGGCCACGTGCTCAGCCGCGGCGCTGAGAAGCAGATTTGGATAGCAGATTTCGCCCTTGTGATGGGTCTTCTCCTTCTCCGAAAGGCCGGGAAATGGCGCGCGGGTCGATGTTCCCGTGGCAGTGAAAGTCCACGCTCCGGCGCGATGGGGAATCCCATCGTCCCAGTCGAGGCCCGCGCCGCCACGCTCGCGAAACGCGGGCACGAGCGCGCACAACTCGGGATGCGCCGGGCCGCAGTGGTAGCACTCATTGTAGTTTTCCATGATCACCTTCCAGTTCGCGCGCACGTCGTAAACCAGCTGTGCGCCGCGGCGCAGATCCTGTAGCGGGTAGCGGGCCAGTCTGCGTACGGGCTCGGCCAGCTGCTCGAGCAGCGGCGGTGGCGTCTGTTCCGCGAGATTCAGAAAAATGAACCCACCCCACGTGTCCAGATGAATCGACACGAGCGAAAAGCCTTCCTTCGGGCAGCTGGCGTCGAATTGGATGAAGGGTGCCGCGCGAAGCGTGCCATCGAGGTTGTAAGTCCACGCATGATAGGGACAGGTGACGGCGCCGCTGAGCCGGGCGGAATTGATGGCGTCGGGGGCCGCGACATCAGGTAACGCCGGCGTACGGACCAATTGGCTGCCGCGATGTCGACAAACGTTGTAGAAGGCGCGCAGCTCATCGTTTCGGCCGCGAACGACCAGTACGTCTTCTCCCGCCACCGCGACATGTAGACAATCGCCCTGCATCGGGACCTGATCCGTACGGCCGACACAGAACCACTGTTCGTAAAAGATGCGCTCTGCCTCGAGTCGAAAGACATCCATGCTGCCGTAGAATTGGCGCGGCAGCGCTGGCTTCAGCTCTCGCGCGGGTACCGTGTGGTCCTCAGTCATGTGGCCATTCTTTCTTAGATTGCAGGACCGGGACGGATTGGTGATCCGTCAAAGAAGCGACCCAGGCGAAATGCGGATAGGTCGTCCCGCTGTGCCACGCCGTTCACCATGTCGGCGATCAGTTTACCCGCACCGGGTCCGATGCCGAACCCATGGCCGCTGAATCCGCTGGCAATGAAAAAGCCCTCGAATCCGTCGATGCTCGAGATGATCGGCAGTACGTCGGGTGAAGCTTCGATCAGGCCACCCCAGGTTTCGACGAACGGCGCTTTGGCGATCTCCGGAAACCAGCGATCGAGCGCTCCGTGCACCTGGACGAGAACCTTCTGCTCAGGCGCTGGATTGAGCATTCTTTCGCGCTCGAAAGGCGAGGGCACATCGAGGTCCCAGCGGCGGGGTGTCGTCAGGGTCCTGAAGAACTCAACCCCCAACTTCAGACGCAGCGACCCATGGCCCTGGCGGAATGCGGGAAAGAACTTGGTTGCGAACCGGAAACTGCTCGGCGTCAGCGAGTGCTGGAACGATCCGCCGTGTGCAACTGTGTATCCGCCATCGGCTCGACGACGGATCGCGATTTGCGGGCACCATGCTTCCCCTTCGAGTAGTTGCCTGGTCTGCGCCGTGCGCGCGACCGTGCCCAGCACGGTGAGCTGCGGCACGCTGATTCCGAGAGAGCCGCAAAATAGTCTCGTCCACGCGCCTCCCGCGCAGACGACTGCGTGAGTCGCCACGTTCCCGTGCTCTGTGACCACTGCACGCACGCGACCAGCAGCACGCTCGATGCCGCGAACCGCACAACGCGTGACCACCTGAGCCCCAGCGCGACGCGCCCCGCGTGCAATCGCCGCTGTCGCACGACTGGGTTCTGCGCGCGCGTCGCTCGCCGTGTACAGTGCTCCCGCCCACCTGTTTGCGTCGGACTTTAGAATCCCTTCGAGCTCACGACCCGACAGCAACCGTGTATCGAGATCGTGCGCGCGCGCGACGACCAGCCATCGTTCCAGTTCCGCGAGTTGCGACGAGTCTTCTGCGAGGTAAAGGGACCCGCCCTGTTTAAATCCGATGTCTTCGCTGAGATCCCTGGAGAGGTGCAGCCAGAGACCGAGGCTGCGCATCATGAGTGGCAGCTCGATGGGCGATCGGCCTTGTTGGCGCACCCAACCCCAATTGCGCCCGGATTGCTCTCCGGCTACCCGGCCTTTTTCGAACAGGGCAACTGACACGCCCTGTTTCGCGAGGAAGTACGCTGCGGAACAGCCAACGATCCCACCACCGATGATGACAACGTCCGCGGAGCGAGGGATCGCGTTGCGCACCGCGTCCCATGCCCATTCGTCCGCGATGGCTAGCGCGACCTGCTGCTCGCCTTCCATGATGCGTACGGTCGGGGTGAGCGGCCGTGCCGCCCACCCCGTGCCGGTTGCGCTTTAGATCACGTCTTTTTTGTGAGCGCCCCCGCGAGCTTCCCGGACAGCAGCCCGAAGAGTGCACCGATCGCCATGGAGACGATTAGCAGCACGAGGGGATTCTCGAGGCCTGCAGTCGTCAGATTCTGAAGGGGCCCGGTACCGCGCTCGTCGGGCGAAGCGCCCGCTGCCGATGCCTGATGAAGCGAATAGGCGACCGTGGCGGCGTAGCCATAGACGTTCGCCGGAACCACAGAAAGCGGCTGGATAGAGGCGACGATCACCAGAAAGAAAACGGTCACTCCAACGACGCCTGCGATCGCAGCCGTTCCGGCGCCGCCAACGCCCGCTTTGAAGATCAGCAGCAATGCAATCCATGCGATGAGAGCGCCGTAGGCGTTACCACAGATCGTCTTCACGAGCGCCTTGGTGTCTCCGCCACTATGAAAGAAGCAGCCCCAGGCGATGAATCCGGCCCACACGAGCAAGGGGCTCAGCGGACCGAGGGCCAGGTAGGCCCAGATTGCTCCCAGGACAGCGATGCTCAGGGACAACGCGAATAGTGCTGGCATGACGTGACCTCCCGGATTTTTTAGGAGAGATATTTGTGCTTCTAAGGAAACCTCGAATGGTCAGAAGCTGGGGCCGTTGCCTTCTATTGGTTGTTTGCGACCCCCCGGCGGCGACGTGGTCCCCCGCCGGCCGCCAATGCTAACGGTGTCACCGCCGAAGTAACAGATTTTCCGCGCTGGGGGCAGATGGCGCAGGGGATCAAGATCCCGCGTTTGGGATCTCGGCCGCGCCGGAGCGGACCCGAGAGAACTCGATTGATTCCCGGCGCGGCGCGATACGCGCGCCGCGCCGGGAATCACAAGAACGGCAGCGCTATTCCTTTGGGTTTTCCCTGCCGACGATGGGAAGCTCCGACACTTCGGCCGCGCCGGGCTCGGAGTAGAACCCGAGTCGACTCTCGGGCATCCACAAGTCGAGTGTGTCACCCGGACGCAGGGACGAATACTTCGTGTCCTTGCCGCCCACTTTCAATTTGGCGTCTGCCGCAGGAGCGATAGTGACCGCCTGGAGTGAGTCGCCACGCACATTCAGGACGTCCACCGTGATCTGGCCCTTCTTCACGCTCTTGACCTTGGTTATGAAATGCACCCACTTCTGGCCATCCTTTACAACGACTTCGCGGCACGCTGGCGCCGCATTCGGATAGCGCTCCATAAACTCGTGGCTGTAATTGACATCCTTGACGCAACTGAGCGCCTCCTCTTTGGGTTCGTCGGCGGAGAACGCCACGAACGGAATCGCTGCCAATGCCAGCACAACCACCTTCCCACATGCTTTCATATTGATTCCCCTTTGAGACCTACCAGTGCGAGCTAGCGAGAATACTACAGCCCGCTTTCATGCGCGGAACTAGTACTTTGGTGCATACGGGAGCAAGAGGCCTGGACTCTCGGCCAGGGCCTCCGGCCTGCTGCCCGACGATCATAGACCGCCTCGGCTATAATCCCGCCCTGAATTTCGCACGGCTGGAGTGATTCGCGGGCGAAAGTGGCGGAACTGGTAGACGCGCCGGCCTTAGGAGCCGGTGGGGTAACCCGTGAGAGTTCGAGTCTCTCCTTTCGCACCAGTCTGCCAGCAACTCCCTCAAGAGAGCCCCTTGAGTGACTGCGGCGATCTGTCAAATACCTGAGGTTCGGGAGCGATGATGGTTTCAGTTCAGTCGACAGGAGCGCTCGAGCGACGCATGGAAGTCGCCGTTCCGGCGTCCAGGATCGAAAAGGCGGTCGATGAACGGCTGCGGACCGTAAGCCGCACCGCACGCCTTAAGGGCTTTCGCCCGGGCAAGGCACCGCTCAAGGTCATACGGCAGCAATTCGGCAGCCAGATTCACCGTGAGGTCGTGAGCGAGCTCCTGCAGTCGAGTTTCACCGAAGCGGTGACCGAGCGGAAACTGAACCCCGCGGGTGGGCCGCGCATCGAGCCCATCAGTGTCGGCGAGGGCCAGGATCTCAAGTACACGGCGATCTTCGAAGTCTTTCCGGAAGTCACGATCAAGGGGCTCGACGGCATCAGCATCGAACGTCCAGTGGCGAACGTCACCGACGAAGACGTCGATGCGATGATCGAAAGCCTGCGCAAGCAGCGCCCGAACTGGAAAGCGGCGGAGCGCAGCTCGCGTACGGGCGACCGGGTGACGATCGACTTTACTGGCACGATTGACGGCACGCCGTTCGATGGCGGCAAGGGTGAAGATGTCGCCATCGTGCTGGGTGAAGGACGCATGCTGCCGGAGTTCGAAGCCGGGCTCATCGGCAGAGACGCCAGCTCGCAGGCCTCCATCAGCGTGCGCTTTCCCGATGACTATCACTCCAAGGCGATCGCGGGCAAAACCGCGCAGTTCGGGGTCGATGTGAAGAAGGTCGAGGAACCCGAGCTGCCGCCGCTCGATGAGCAATTCTGTGCTGCGTACGGCGTTGCCGAGGGTGGGATTGCGAAGCTGCGCGAGGAAGTGAGCGAGAACATGCGTCGCGAGCTCGAGCAGAACGTGCGGATGCGCCTGAAATCGCAAGTGCTCGAGCGGCTGGTAGCCGCCAATCCGATCGAATTACCGGCCGCGCTGGTCGAATCGCAGGTTCGCGAAATGCAGCTCGACACGGCCCGTCGTATGGGGGTGCGCGATGCCGCGCAGATACCGGCGCGTGAGCCCTTCGTCGAACCCGCCCGTCGGCGTGTAGCCCTGGGACTGCTGATCAACGAGATCATCAAGACCGAGAAAATCGAGCTGGATCAGGCAAAGGTTGGCGCCCGGCTCGAGGATGTTGTCTCTACATATAAGGACCCGCAAGAAGCGCTTAACGTCTATCGCCAGAACCGCGAAGCGATGCAACAGGTCGAGATGCTGGTGCTCGAAGACCAGGTCGTGGACTGGTTGCTTGGTCGCGTCAAGACCACGGATCAGCCGACGAACTTCAAGGCCGTCATGAATTTCGGGACCTGAGCCAACGAACAGCTGTAACCCTTGTCTTAGCATCCACCGGAACCCATAACTGAACCATGACTACACCCAACATCCGCGCGCTGAACCTGGTCCCGATGGTCGTCGAACAGACGGCCCGCGGAGAAAGGGCATATGACATTTACTCGCGCCTGCTCAAGGAGCGCGTGATCTTCATCGTCGGCCAGATCGAGGACTACACGGCCAATCTCGTGGTCGCGCAGCTGCTGTTCCTGGAATCCGAGAATCCTGAAAAGGACGTCGCGCTCTACATCAATAGCCCGGGCGGTGTCGTGAGCGCGGGTCTTGCGATCTACGACACGATGCAGTTCATCCGGCCGGCGGTGAGCACGATCTGTGTTGGCCAAGCGGCCAGCATGGGCGCGGTCCTGCTCGCTGGCGGGGAGAAGGGCAAGCGCTACGCGCTGCCCCATTCACGAGTGATGATTCACCAGCCGCTGGCGGGCTTTCAGGGCCAGGCGTCCGACATCGACATTCATGCCCGCGAGGTCCTCGAGACCCGAGATCGGCTGAACAGCATTCTCGCCCGTCATACCGGCCAGCCAATCGACAAGATCAAACTTGACACCGACCGGGACAATTTCATGGGCGGTGAGTTGGCCGTGAAGTATGGGATCATCGACCACGTTCTCGAGACACGGGGTGACCTGCCGATGGAGGCGGTGGCCAAGACTTGAACGGAGTCTTATATCCGGACTCAGGGCTTTCCCGAGTTTTGCGTTCGAGGCAGCCCGCGTGCTATAAGTTTGCGCAACCGTTCGTGCGTAAGCGCATGATTTTTAAAGGGTCATACTGACACCAGGACCGCGGATGAGCGAAGATTCACGAGCTAAGCACGACGACGGCAAGTTGCTGTACTGCTCGTTCTGCGGCAAGAGTCAGCACGAAGTACGCAAGTTGATCGCCGGACCCTCGGTGTTCGTCTGCGACGAGTGTGTCGAACTCTGTAATGACATCATTCGCGAGGAACTCGAGGAACGCGCCGAGCGCACCCGCGACAAGCTCCCCAAGCCGCACGAGATCAAGAAAGTGCTCGATGAGTACGTCATCGGGCAGGAGCGCGCCAAGAAGGTCCTGTCGGTCGCGGTGTACAACCACTACAAGCGGCTGCAGAACCGCGGCTCAGAGCGCGCCAAGGACGATGTCGAGCTTGCCAAGAGCAATATCCTCCTGATTGGGCCGACGGGTTGTGGCAAGACGCTGCTCGCCGAGACTCTCGCCCGGCTTCTTAACGTGCCTTTCACGATTGCGGACGCCACTACGCTTACCGAGGCGGGCTACGTCGGCGAAGACGTCGAAAACATCATCCAGAAGCTGCTGCAGAAGTGTGACTACGACGTCGAGAAGGCGCAGACCGGAATCGTCTACATTGACGAGATCGACAAGATTTCACGCAAGTCTGACAACCCCTCGATCACCCGGGATGTGTCGGGCGAAGGCGTCCAGCAGGCCCTGCTCAAGCTGATCGAAGGTACGATCGCTTCGGTTCCGCCGCAGGGCGGTCGCAAGCACCCGCAGCAGGAGTTCCTGCAGGTCGATACGAGCAACATCTTGTTCATCTGCGGTGGAGCGTTCGCAGGACTTGAAAAAATCATCCTCAACCGCACGCAGAAAAGCGGCATCGGCTTCATGGCTGATGTGCGCGAAGTGAACGCCCGCCCGCACGGCAATGACCTGTTCCACGACGTAGAGCCCGAGGATCTCATCAAATACGGTCTGATCCCGGAGTTTGTGGGCCGCCTGCCGGTCGTTGCGACGCTCGACGAGCTCGACGAGGGCGCCCTGATGTCGATCCTGGTGGAACCCAAGAACGCGCTCACCAAGCAGTATCGCAAGCTCTTCGAGATGGAAGGCGCAGATCTCGAGTTCCGGGACGACGCCCTGCGCGCCGTCGCCCATCGGGCAATGCAGCGCAAAACCGGGGCGCGGGGTTTGCGAACAATTCTCGAAAATGTGCTGCTCGACACGATGTATGAACTGCCGTCGATGCGTAATGTCGCAAAGATTCTGGTCGACGAGTCGGTAATCGAAGGTGAACGCAAACCGTACATCGTCCATCGCTCCGACGACGGCCGCCTGGCCGCAGTGGAAGATCACCGCCGACCGACGGGGTCCGATCACCATCATTGAGCCTGGCACCGTTCCTGAGACCTTGCGCGCTGCCCGGTTGAAAAGCAGTGCGCGAACCCCCACTGTCCGCCTCAGCTTTCCCCTTTCTCCGGCTGAACTCAGCAGGCCGCAAGCGCCGCCGCGGCTCCAAGGATTGACATCGTGACTACCGAAGACACCGAGATCGAGAAACCCCCGGAGAACGTCGTGCCGGTGCTGCCGCTGCGCGATGTGGTCGTCTACCCGCACATGGTGATCCCGCTGTTCGTCGGGCGGGAGAAATCAATCCTGGCGCTGGATCTGGCGATGAAGGCCGACAAGCGCATCGTGCTCATCGCGCAGAAACAGGCCGATGTCGATGATCCGAAGGCAGACGACCTGTATCGAATCGGCACGGTCGCGACGATTCTGCAACTGCTCAAGCTCCCGGATGGCACAGTCAAGGTACTGGTGGAGGGTGTCGAGCGCACGCGGATCGACAAGCTGTACTCGGGCGAAATGTTCGCCTCCGAGATCACCGCGCTCCCCGACATGGAGCAGTACGACGAGCGCGAGATGGACGTGCTGACGCGTTCGGTGATTTCGCAGTTTGAGCAGTACGTGAAGCTCAACAAGAAAGTGCCGCCAGAAATCCTCACCTCGCTCGCCGGCATTGAGCAGCCTGGACGTCTCGGCGACACCGTTGCGGCTCATATGTCGCTGAAGCTCGGCGAGAAGCAGAAGGTGCTCGAGATCCAGGACGTGCGCAAGCGCCTGGAGCACCTGCTCGCAGTCATCGAAGGCGAAATGGACGTGCTGCAGATCGAGAAGCGCATCCGCGGCCGCGTCAAGCAGCAGATGGAGAAGAGCCAGCGCGAGTACTACCTCAACGAGCAGATGAAGGCGATCCAGAAGGAACTGGGCGAGATGGAGGACAGCCCGAACGAGCTGGCCGAGCTCGAACAGAAGATTGCCAAGGCCGGCATGAGCAAGGAAGCGCGCGACAAGGCCACCGCTGAGCTCAACAAGCTCAAGCTCATGTCACCGATGTCGGCGGAAGCCACCGTGGTGCGCAACTACGTCGACTGGCTGGTAAAGGTGCCGTGGAAGAAGCGCACCAAGGTGCACAAGGACATTGTGCGCGCCGAGAAGGTGCTGGACGAAGATCACTATGGGCTCGAGAAGGTCAAAGAGCGCATCGTCGAGTACCTAGCTGTTCAACAGCGCGTGAATACGCTCAAGGGCCCGATTCTGTGTCTCGTCGGCCCCCCGGGTGTCGGCAAGACTTCCCTTGGCCAGAGCATCGCGCGTGCAACCAATCGCAAATTCGTGCGCATGTCATTGGGCGGCGTGCGTGATGAAGCGGAAATCCGCGGTCATCGGCGCACCTACATCGGCTCCATGCCCGGCAAGATCATCCAGAACATGGCGAAAGCGTCGGTTCACAACCCGCTTTTCCTGCTGGATGAAGTCGACAAGATGGCGATGGACTTCCGCGGCGATCCGTCTTCGGCGCTGCTCGAGGTGCTCGACCCGGAGCAGAACTCCTCGTTCAACGACCATTACCTGGAAGTCGATTTCGATCTCTCGCAGGTAATGTTCGTGTGCACGGCGAACAGCCTCAACATTCCGCCGCCGCTCCTCGATCGCATGGAAGTGATACGCATTCCCGGCTACACGGAAGACGAGAAGCTCAACATTGCGCGCCGCTACCTGCTGCCGAAGCAGATCAAGAACAACGGACTCAAGCCCTCGGAGCTCAAGGTTTCCGACGGCTCGATCCTCGACATGATCCGCTACTACTCGCGTGAAGCGGGCGTGCGCAATCTCGAGCGTGAGATTTCCAAGATCTGCCGCAAGGCAGTCAAGCAGCTGCTGATCAAGCCGTCTGACAAGGCGATCAACGTCACGCCGCGCAGCCTCGACAAGTATCTCGGCGTGCGCCGCTTCCGCTACGGCAAGGCGGAGGAGGCCGATCACATCGGGCAGGTCACGGGGCTTGCGTGGACCGAAGTGGGCGGCGAGCTGCTGACGATCGAAGCCGCAGTAGTTGCGGGCAAGGGCAAGCTGATCCACACCGGCCAGCTCGGCGAGGTCATGCAGGAGTCGATCCAGGCGGCGATGACCGTGGTTCGCAGCCGCGCGCAAGTGCTCGGGCTCGATCAGGACTTCTACCAGAAGAACGATGTGCACATTCACGTGCCGGAAGGTGCTACGCCAAAGGATGGCCCGAGCGCCGGCATCGGCATGTGCACCGCACTGGTGTCGGCGTTGACGCGCATTCCGGTCCGCTCGGATGTGGCGATGACCGGCGAAATCACCCTGCGCGGTGAAGTGCTGCCGATTGGCGGGCTGAAGGAAAAGCTCCTGGCGGCGCATCGCGGTGGCATCACGACCGTTTTGATTCCGGACGAGAACACCAAGGACCTCGTGGAGATTCCGGCCAACATCAAGGAAAAGCTGCAGATCAAGCCGGTGAAGTGGATCGATGAGGTGTTGCAGGTGGCAATGCGCAACATGCCGCAACCCGTCGTCGCCGCAGAACCCGAAGCGGCCGAGGGAGAGAAGCCGCGCCTGGTCGCCGCCGGCAGTGACAAGCGCGCGCGACGATCAGGGAAACGGGCACACTGAAGCTCGGGGCCGGGCATCGTTGAACGGCCCGGCCTCTCCCCTTACACTACGCGCCCTCCCAGATTGGCCTGCTGAATCGGGTGCTTAGCTCAGCTGGGAGAGCGTCGCCCTTACAAGGCGAAGGTCGGGGGTTCGATCCCCTCAGCACCCACCAAATCGGAGCGGTAGTTCAGTTGGTTAGAATACCGGCCTGTCACGCCGGGGGTCGCGGGTTCGAGTCCCGTCCGCTCCGCCAACCTTCCTAAGCCCACCTGCGAGAACTGCTTCCGCGTGCCGCGGTCAACTTGCTGATGCCCAGCAGGGACGCGACGGCAATGGCGAGAAGCGATGAAGAAAAGCTTCGTCGCCTGAGGAACGCCGCACGTTCCTGCAAAGCCTGTGCGCTGTGGCAGCACGCCACCCAGACGGTATTCGGTGAGGGACCCGCAAATGCGCGCCTCATGCTGATCGGTGAACAGCCGGGCGACCAGGAGGACGTGCAGGGACATCCATTCGTCGGGCCGGCAGGCCAGTTGCTCGATCGGGCGCTTATCGATGCGGGAGTAGACCGGCGCCGCGTATTCGTGACCAATGTCGTGAAGCATTTCAAGTGGCTGTTGCGCGGCAAGCGTCGGCTGCACAAGAAGCCGTTGCAACGGGAAATCGCGGCCTGCTATCAGTGGCTCGAACGCGAGATTGAGCTCGTGAAACCGCAGGTCATCGTCTGCCTCGGTGCCACCGCTGCCGGTGCATTACTGGGAAGTAAGTTCAGGGTATCGATACAGCGCGGTCAGCTGGTGAAGAGCGATCTGGCGCCGCAGGTGTTCGCAACGATTCATCCCTCCGCGATCCTGCGAATCGCGGACGATGGCGAGCGAGACGCGGCCTATCGACTCTTCGTCGCGGACCTGAAACTCATTCCCCGACTGCTCTCGGCGTCACCGAACTGAGCACACGTGCCGCATCGCCGGTTGCGCACCGTTTCGCGAACTAAGGTATCAGCGCCGAGCTGCGTTTTTCAGCCTCTGTGGTAGGATTCGCGGCCGCTGAAATCGAGGTCTGAGCATGCTGCAGAAGATTCACGACAAGATCACCGGTTGGATCGCGGCCATCGTGATTGGCCTCATCGGCGTGCCGTTCATTTTCTGGGGCATTAATGTCGGTTTTGGCGCTGCGAGCTATGCCGCCAAAGTCGCGAGCAGTGACTGGCCATGGTGGAAACCGTCCCCGAAGATCTCCGCCGAGGAAGTTCGGCGCGCCTACCAGAATCAGTTGGCACAGTACCAGCAGCAGCTGCGCAAGGATGTCCCGCCCGAAATGCGCAGCACGATCCAGGAGCAACTCCTGGAGGCTTTCGTCCGCAACGAAATCATTATGCAGCACGCCACGCAGCTCGGTTATCGCGTCAGCGATCAGCAGGTGATGAAATCGTTTGAGGAGATCCCGCAATTTCAGGTCGACGGCAAGTTCTCCCAGGAAGCTGCGATGCGTCTGCTGCAGGCACAGGGCATCTCGCCGGCTGCATTCGAAGCAGATCAGCGCCGCAGCTTGCAGATTTCCCAGCTGCAGAACGGCCTGGCCGTTTCCGCGTTTGTAACCCCGGCCGAGCTCACACGTGCGCGGGCGCTGGAGCGTGAACAGCGCGAAGCGAGCTGGATGCTGATTCCCGCCGCCGATTTCGCCGCCGGGTCGATACCCGACGATGCCGCCGTCAATGCCTACTACGAAAAGAACAAATCGAATTTCATGACGCCCGATACCGTCGCGCTCAAGTACATCGAGCTGAAGGTGGACGACATCGCCGCGCAGGTGAAAGTCAGCGACGAAGCGCTCGCGACCTACTATGAAAGTGTCAAGGATCGCTACGTCGAGCCGGAACGGCGGCGCGGACGGCACATCCTCGTCCAGGTTGCCAAAGACGCAGAAGACACGGCTGCTCGCAAGAAAGCGGAGGACATCCTGGCTAAGGTGAATGCCGGAACCGATTTCGCCAAGCTCGCCCGCGAGGTCTCGCAGGATGCAGGCTCGGCGGCACAGGGCGGCGATCTGGGTTGGGCGGAACGCAGCTTCTTCGTCGGCCCGTTCGCTGACGCGCTTTTCAGCATGAAGGCAGGCGAGGTGCGAGGTCCGGTACGCACCCAGTTCGGGTATCACATCATCCGTCTCGACGACATCCAGCCGGCCAAGCAGAAGGTGCTCCAGGACGTACGTGCGGAGCTCGAAGCCGAGTACCGCAAGCAGGAAGCCGAGAAGGTATTCGGTGAACGCCAGGAACAGCTCGCAGACAAGGCCTTTGAGCATATCGACGATATTGATGCGGTAGGTAAGGAATTGTCGTTACCCGTGCAGGAAATCGCCGCGTTTACGCGTGAGGGCGGTGCTCCGCTCGGGCGCCGCGACGAGTTGATCACGGCGATCTTCGACAACAACGACGTGCTCAACGGACAGAACAGCAAGCCCGTCGAATTGAGCCCGGGCGATATCGTGGTGTTGCACGTAGTGTCGCGAGTCGAGCCCAAACAGAAGCCGCTTGCGGATGTGCGTGCGCAGATCGTGGAGCACTTGATTCGGGAGGGAGCGAGCGCCAGTGCCCGGCGCGTGGCGGCGGAACTTGCCGAGAAGCTGCGCGCCGGAGCAACGACCTGGAATGAGGTTGCCACTCAGCGCAAGCTCAAGGCAGAAGGGCCGAAATATCTCGGCCGCACCGATACCACGCTCCCGATCGAGCTGCGCAACGCACTCTTCGCCACGCCTGCGCCGGAGTCGGGCGCGCGCTATCAGTCGGTGCCACTCGGCAACGGTGATGCAGCACTGCTGGCGTTTTCCGGCGTGCGACAGGACGCCTCCGTCGAGGCCGCACAGGATCAGCAGAACCGGGAACGCGGTCTGAACGCACGGGTCGGCACGCGCGAAGTCACGGGCTACATGCAGGCATTGCGCGCTGAATCCAAGGTCACGAAGAACACGAAGATCTTCGAGTAGGCGGGCGTTCCTTCCGGGTTGGCTGCTCGCACGATTCCACTGCGGCGGTTAGACATGAATACGAACCTGATCTTTCGGATCCCGCTCCATTGGCAGATTCTGATCGCGATCGCGGTCGGCGGGTTCTGCGGTTACCTGGTCGGCCCCGAAGCGTCGCTTTTCGGGCTTCCACTGATCTCGATCTTCGACTTCCTCGGCACCCTGTTCGTCAACGCCCTGAAGATGCTGGTCGTGCCCCTGATCATGTCGTCGGTGATCAGCGGCGTGGCAGGCATCGGCTCGGCGCGCGATCTGGGGCGCCTCGGCGGCAAGACGCTGCTGTTCTATGTCGTCACCACGTTGATCGCGGTGCTGGTGGCGCTGACGTTGTCGAATATTGTCCGGCCGGGAATCGTCGACGGAGTTCCGGCGCGCGAGTTGCTGGCTTTCGAGGCTTCGTCGCAGGACGTCTCCAGCGCGGTGGGGACTGGCGCGGGCAAACTCATCGACACGCTGCTCGGCATCGTTCCACCCAACATCGTCGAGGCCGCGCTCAGCAACAAGCTCCTTGGCCTGGTGTTTTTCAGCATCCTGTTCGGATTTTTTCTCTCGCGTATTGCGCCCGAGCATGCGAAACCGTTGATCGGGTTCTGGCAGGGCGTGTTCCAGGTGATGATGCGCATGACCGAATTCGTCATGCGACTCGCGCCGATCGGGGTCTTTGGCCTGGCGGCACGCACTGTTGCGAAGACGGGGTTCGGCGCTGCGGGCCCCTTGCTGGTCTTCAGCGCCACGGTACTGGCTGGCCTTGCGATCTACATATTCCTTCTCTTGCCCCTGCTCGTGCGACTCGCTGGACGGGCGAACCCGTGGCCGATGTTTCCCGCGATGGCACCAGCGCTCCTGACCGCGTTCTCGACCGCCTCATCGTCCGCGACGCTCGCGATGAGCATCGATTGCACCGAGCGCCGGGTCGGCGTATCGAACCGGGTCACGGGTTTCGTGATGCCGCTTGGCGCTTCGCTTAATCATGCCGGCAGCGCGCTCTATGAATGCGCCGCGGCGATGTTCATCGCCCAGGCGTATGGCCTGCACTTGAGCTTCGGTCACCAGTTCACGATCGTGGTGCTCGCGCTCATCACCTCCATGGGCATTGCCGGAATTCCGGCAGCGTCACTGGTTGCAATCACGGTGATTCTCACCGCGGTCGGCCTGCCGGCAGAAGCGGTCGGTGTGCTGCTGGTGTTCGACCGGATCCTCGACATGTGCCGCACGACGGTGAACGTCTTTGCCGACGCATGTTGCGCGCTGATCGTCGCGCGCCTGGAGGGAGAGCAGGGAATTCCGAAGTCGCCGGCGGAATGGTCGAGCTGACCGTCAGTCGCTCGCCGGTTCCTCGCCGAAGCTCATCCCAACGGTGTTGTAGCCGGCATCGACGTACAGGATCTCTCCGGTGATGCCGGCCGCGAGATCCGAGCACAGGAAGGCGGCGGCGTTGCCGACATCCTCCAGCGTCACATTCCGCCGCAACGGTGCCGTGTGCGCGACGTGCGCCAGCATCTTGCGAAATCCGGCGATACCCGCGGCAGACAGCGTCTTGATTGGACCGGCCGAAATGCCGTTCACCCTGATTCCTGCCGGACCGAGGTCCGCCGCAAGGAAGCGTACATTCGCCTCGAGGCTCGCTTTCGCCAGTCCCATGACGTTGTACGCGGGAATGGAGCGCACCGCCCCGAGATAGCTCAGGGTAAGCAACGCGCCTTTTCGCCCCGCCATCAATGAGCGACCTTCGCGGGCCAGGGCGGTCAGGCTGTAACTCGAAATCTCGTGCGCGACGCGAAATGAATCGCGTGAAGTGCTATCGACGAACCCGCCGGCCAGCGCCTCGCGTGGAGCGAAAGCGACCGAGTGCACGATGATGTCGGCGCTGTCCCACCGACGCTTGAGCTCGGCGAACGCGCGGCTGATTTCCTCGTCCGACTCCACATTCATCGGCATCGTCAGCGTCGAACCGAGCTCACCGGCGAGCTCCACGACGCGGTCCTTGAGACGCTCGAGATATGTGAAGGCCAGCTCCGCTCCTTCGCGGTGCATGGCCTGCGCAATACCGTGTGCAATGGAGCGTTCGGTGGCGAGCCCGACTATCAAGGCCCGCTTGCCGGCAAGGAATCCCATGAGAGGGCTCCCAATGTGATGATGCGAGGGATTGTAGCCGAGCGGGTCGGGGAGCGGGGATCGAGAGTCTGCGATTAAGTCCTTGCTCGGCCGGTAACGTACATCACCAATCGCTGGCCCGGCATCAGAGCATCGTGCTTGCTGAGGCCGTTCCAGTTGAGAAGCTGCGCCACCGACACGCTGAAGCGGCGCGCGATGTCGTAAAGAGTGTCACCGCGCCTGACGGTATAAGTCATCGCTTCGCCAATGGCGGCCAGCACTGTCGCGTTGGAAGAGGGGCTACTGCTGCTACTACTCTGCTGCTGCCGCGAAGGCGCAGCTTCTTTCCGGCAGAAAGCGTGTCGCCGGGCGCCATACCATTGATACTCGCGAGCGTATTCACGTTCATGCCATTGCTGCGGGCGATGCTCCAGAGAGACTCGCCCCGACGGACGACATGGAAGTTGCCGCGCGTGGCTGGCGCGCGTCCGTCTACGCGAGCCGCTGCGGCCGCGATCTTCGGATGTAGAGCCCCGCCGCTTGCGGGTACGAGCAGTGCCTCGCCCGATTTGAGGCGCGTGCCCTTCAGGCCATTGATCTCACGCACGACGGCAACCGTCGTGCCGCAGCGTTTAGCGAAGGTGGTGATGTTTTCGCCCGCCGCGACATCGTAGCTCGCATAAGGCACGCGGTCCTGGGTGGGCACCTGCGCCAGCGCATCGCGGAATCCTTCACTGGTATCGACCGGCAGCAGCAGGAAGTGCGGGCCGTCGGGGTCGGTAGCCCAGCGATTGAAAGCCGGGTTGAGGTATGCGAGCTCTTCGTTCTCGACACCCGCGATTTCCGCTGCGAGCTTCAGATCGATCTGTCCGCCCGTTTCCACGCGCGCGAAGTACGGCTCATTGGGAATCGTGGAGAACTCCAGCCCTACTGCGCCCGGATCGGCGACGATGCGCCGCATGGCGAGGAGCTTCGGCACGTACGCGCGGGTTTCCTTCGGCAGTTTCAGATGCCAGAAATCGGTCGGCCGCTTGTGCTTCAGGTTCTCCTGGACCGCTCGATGCACGTTGAGCTCGCCGGAGTTGTACGCCGCGATCGCGAGCAGCCAGTCGCCGTTGAATTCGGTGTTGAGGAACTGCAGGTAATCGAGCGCGGCGCGGGTGGATTCGATCAGGTCGCGGCGGCCGTCATACCACCAGTTCTGCTTCAGCCCGAAGCGTACGCCGGTGGCAGGAATGAACTGCCACAGTCCCGCGGCGCGTGCGCGCGAGTAGCCGAACGGCTCGAAGGCACTTTCCACTATGGGCAGCAGCGCGAGCTCCAACGGCATGTGCCGCGCCTCGAGCTCGGAAACGATGTGATACAGGTAGCGCTGGCCGCGCCCGAAAGTGCGTTCCATGTAGTCGGGGTGGTTCACATACCACGCCATCTGCACATCGATCGCCACTTCCTCTTCGTCCGGCAGCGCGAAGCCGGCGCGCATGCGATCGAAGAGATCCGCGTACTGGACCGATGTCGGCTCCTCGGCTGGGGCTGCGGCGATGGCCTCGGCCGCCGCCAGCACTTCTGGCTGCAGCGTGAATCTCGGGTCTTCGGGCGCCTGATAGTCCGGCGGTAAAGCAACGGATGCAGCCACGACGCTTGCGTCAGGCTCCGGCCCGCGAACCACACTGGAGCAGGCGGAGAGAAGCAGCGGTAATGTCGTCAGGGTCGCCAGAAAGACGCGACCAAAGTATTGCTCGGTCAATTCTCGGCCCTCGATCAGCTAAACCCGTCCTTCCACTGTCGGATCGTCGCGAACACCTCGACCGGGTTGTCGAGGGAGCGTCCCGCCTTGCGCTCGGCCGACTTCTGTACGGTCGGCTCGTCCCAGCGCAGGAACGGGTTCACGGCGATCTCCAACGCCATATTCGACGGCAAGGTTGGGCGGCCCTTGGAACGCATCTCCTTTGCCGTCTCCAGGTACTCGCGCGTGGCGCCGTTGTCGGGCTCCACCGCAAGTGCAAAACGCAGATTGCTGAGCGTGTACTCGTGTCCACAGTAGACGCGCGTATCGGGCGGCAGTTCGCGCAGCGTGTTGAGCGAGCGCTGCATCTGGGCAGGTGTGCCCTCGAACAGCCGCCCACAACCCGCGCTGAAGAGCGTATCGCCGCAGAACAGTGCACCGTGTCCGCAATATGCGACATGGCCGCGCGTGTGGCCGGGGATGTCGAGGACGTCGAAGTCGAGCTCGAGCTCACGCAGATGTACCCGCGCGCCACCCGCGACGCTCACGGTCCGTTCAGGTATCTTCTCGCCCGCCGGTCCGTAGACCGGGACGTGAAAGCGTTCCACCAGTTCGGAAACTCCACCGACATGATCGGGGTGATGATGAGTGACGAGGATCGCGCTGAGCTGCCAATGCTGCTGCTCAAGTGCAGAAATTACCGGGCCAGCCTCACCAGGATCCACCGCAGCGACGCGTGCGTGCTGACGGGCGCCGTGGATGATCCAGATGTAGTTGTCCGAAAATGCCCTGACCGGCGTCGCCTCGAGCATGGCTCCCATTCCGTGTGGGCAGATGTGCGTGGAATTGCTCGCGAATTTAACTTCAAGGGCTCAAAATTGCCATCGGTTTTCCCCTATAAAACGTTGATTTTGTGTGAACCAGTCCACGATGGCTGAACGCGCCGATCGCCTGCGCCAATGGCTTGCGACGCCACTCGGTGGGCTTCTCATCGAACACGAACGGCAGGTGCTGAATGAGGCGCTCGACGATGTCTTCGGCATCCACTTCGTGCAGATCGGCACATGGGGCGATCCGAAAACCTACCTCCCCGCGGCCAGAACCCAGCGCCAGACTGTGATCTGTTCCGCACTGGCAGGGCAGGCGCAGGTGTTCTGCAAGACCGAGTCCCTGCCGGTCGCTTCGGACTCCGTCGACGCAGTCCTGCTGCCGCACACCCTGGAAACCGACACCGATCCGCACGCGGTGCTGCGTGAGGTCGCCCGCGTCCTCGTGGCCGAGGGCCAGCTCCTGGTCCTCGGGTTCAGCGCGATGGGAACCTGGGGTGCCAGGCATCGTCTTTCGAGTGAAGGCTTTCCGCCAGGGCTTGCGAGACTCATTCCGGAGAGCCGGGTGCGCGATTGGTTTGCGCTGCTCGGTTTTGAAGTCACGGCTGTGCGCCGCTACCTGTACCGCCTGCCGCTGACCCCGCGACGTGGCGCTTCGATTTCCGTGACAGCCTCCGGATTCACGCCGCATCGGCTGCTGCCGGCGGGCGCGTACCTCATCAAGGCACGCAAACGCACCTATACACTCACACCCGTCCGCCCGAAATGGCGCGAACGACGTTCGATGGTCGGCGGGCTGGTCGAGCCGACGCCGCGAATGCGCTCGTGAAAGACGTAGAAATCTGGACCGATGGTGCGTGTCGCGGCAATCCAGGTCCCGGGGGCTGGGCTGCCGTGCTGATCTCCGGTGAACATGAGAAGGTTCTCCAGGGCGCCGAGGATCACACGACCAACAATCGCATGGAGCTCACCGCTGCCATTCGCGCCCTCGAAGCCTTGCGACGCAAGTGCCAGGTCAGCCTGCACACGGATTCGGAGTACGTGAAGCGCGGAGTTACCGAGTGGCTGGCGCAATGGAAGCAGCGCGGCTGGAAGACCGCGGCCCGCCAGCCGGTGAAGAACGTGGATCTCTGGCAGGAACTCGATGCGCTGAGCCAGCGCCATGAGATCGAATGGCACTGGGTGCGAGGGCATGCGGGCATTGCAGGAAACGAGCGCGTGGATAGACTTGCCAACGAAGCAATCGATGAGCTAGTGGGGTTCGATGCGTCAGATCGTGCTTGATACCGAAACCACCGGCCTGGAGCTGGGACTCGACCATCGCATCATCGAAATCGGTTGCGTGGAGCTCATCAATCGGCGCCACACCGGGCGCAACTTTCATCGCTATCTATGCCCTGACCGCGAGATCGACTACGGCGCGCGCAACGTGCACGGGATAACGAACGAGTTTCTCGTCAACCAGCCGCGCTTCGCCCAGATCGCGGAGGAATTTCTGCACTTCGTCGCGGGCGCCGAGCTAGTGATCCATAACGCGCCGTTCGACGTCGGATTTCTGGACATGGAACTGCGTCGCCTCGAGGGTACGCGCTCGCCGATGAATGCGTTGTGCACGGTACTCGATACGCTGGTACTCGCCCGCCAGATGCACCCCGGCCAGCGCAACAGTCTCGACGCGCTCTGCAAGCGCTATTCGATCGACAACTCGCATCGCGAGCTGCATGGGGCATTGCTCGACGCGCGCATCCTCGCCGACGTGTACCTGGCCATGACGGGTGGGCAGGGCGCCCTGATCCTCGGTGGAGCCGAAGCGACGGGCCAGATCCGCGTGCAGCCGATTCCGCGGGCGGTGAGGGCGGAGGTGCCGCTCCTCATTGTTCGGGCCAGCGCGGAAGAGATCGAAGCGCACGAGCGGTTCCTGAGAACCATCGACCAGGTCTCGGGCGGTGTGGGGGCGCGATTTTGAATGCCGAGGCTCTGGACTTGCGAGCCAATTCTCGCCCGAGAACCCGCTGAATTCGCGACAATGAGTGCCAACAACCAATGCGAATTCATCGGAGTCAGCGCGTGCCTGCCTTGAGGAACTGTCGGATCGGCGTCATTGGTTTGGGTTATGTAGGGCTGCCGCTCGCGGCCGAATTCGGCAAACACCTTCATACGGTCGGTTTTGACATCAAGCCGCAGCGCATCGCCGAGCTCAAGGCGGGAAAGGACAGCACCCTCGAACTGACGCGAGCAGAATTGAAGTCGGCGACGCGGCTTCGGTTCACCAGCAGGACAGCGGACCTCAAGACTTGCCGCGTGTTCATCGTCACGGTGCCGACGCCGATCGACAACTACAAGCGGCCCGACCTGACACCGCTCGTCAAGGCGAGCGAGACGGTGGCGCAGGTCCTGAAGAAGGGCGACGTCGTTGTCTACGAATCGACGGTATATCCCGGCTGTACCGAAGAGGTGTGCGTGCCGGTGCTGGAGAAGCACTCGGGACTCAAGTTCAACACTGATTTCTTTGCCGGCTACAGCCCGGAGCGCATCAACCCCGGCGACAAGGAGCACCGGCTGACCACGATCCGCAAGATCACTGCAGGCTCGACGCCTGAAATTGCCGAGTTCGTCGATTCGCTCTACGGCACGATTATCACGGCCGGGACCCATCGCGCCTCAAGCATCCGCGTTGCAGAGGCGGCGAAGGTCATCGAGAACACACAGCGCGACGTCAACATCGCGCTCATTAACGAGCTCGCGCTGATCTTCAATCGGCTCGGCATCGACACTGAGGAAGTACTACTCGCCGCGGGTACCAAATGGAACTTTCTGCCCTTCCGGCCGGGACTGGTTGGGGGCCATTGCATCGGCGTCGATCCGTACTACCTGACGCACAAGGCACAGGAGATCGGCTATCACCCGGAGATGATCCTCGCGGGGCGCCGGCTCAACGACAACATGGCGCTTTATGTGGCGAGCGAAGTAGTGCGACGGATGAATCTGCGCCGGATCCACGTCAAGGGCGCCCGCATTCTCGTCATGGGAATGACGTTCAAGGAGAACTGCCCCGACGTGCGCAATTCGAAGGTGGTCGACGTCGTGCGTGAGCTCGAGAAGTACGGCGCCAAGGTGGATGTCTATGATCCCTGGGTCGACGGACGCGAGGCACAGCATGAATACGGGCTCAAGCCTGTGAGGACGCCGCGCAAGTCAGGCTACGATGCGATCGTCATGGCTGTTGCACACAAGGAGTTTCGCGACATGGGGCTCGCGAAGATCAAGGCGCTGGCCAAGCGCGATCACGTCCTGTACGACATCAAGTATGTGTTCCGACCGCACGAAGTTGACGGAAGGCTGTAGCGCGTGAAGATTCTCGTCACCGGCGCAGCCGGTTTCATCGGCTACCACACAGCGCGCGCGCTGCTCAATCGCGGCGATGAGGTTGTGGGGCTCGACAATCTCAACGAGTACTACGACGTCACGCTGAAGCAGGCCCGACTCAAGCAGCTCGAGGGCAATACTCGCTTTCGCTTCGTCAAGCTCGACGTGGCGGACCGCGCGGGGATGGTGGCATTGTTTGAGCGCGAAAAGTTTCCGCGTGTCATTCACCTCGCAGCGCAGGCGGGCGTGCGCTATTCGCTCACCAACCCGCACGCATACGTCGACAGCAACGTGGTCGGTTTCATGAACATCCTCGAGGGCTGCCGACAGTCAGGCGTCGAGCACCTTGTGTACGCGTCGACCAGCTCGGTGTACGGCGCGAACACGAAGATGCCGTTCTCGGTGCACCAAAACGTCGATCACCCACTCTCGATATACGCGGCGACCAAGAAAGCCAACGAGCTCATGGCGCACACGTATTCCTATCTGCATGGCTTGCCGACGACGGGACTGCGTTTCTTCACAGTCTACGGACCCTTCGGTCGGCCGGACATGGCGCTGTTCCTTTTTACGAGCAGTATCCTCGCGGGCAAGCCGATCGATGTCTTCAACTATGGTAATCACCGCCGCGACTTCACCTACGTCGACGATATCGTCGAAGGCGTGATCCGGGCTTCGGACCGGGTGGCGAAGGCGAATCCAGCCTGGAACGGTGATGCGCCGGATCCTGCGACCAGCCGCGCCCCGTATCGGATCTACAACATCGGCAATAATCGCCCGACTGAGTTGATGCGCTACATCGAGGTGATTGAAGCGGAGCTGGGGCGCAAGGCGATCAAGAACATGCTGCCGATGCAGCCAGGCGATGTTCCGGATACCTTTGCCGACGTCGAGGACCTGGTGCGGGAGGTTGGCTACAAACCGGCGACGCCCGTGGAGGTCGGAGTGAAGCGCTTCGTCGAGTGGTATCGGGGCTATTACCGAACCAACTGAAGCTTCCAGATAAGCCCGACGGATACCCCCGCGACCGCGCTCCTGCAATACTCTCGGCAGGTGCACCAGCAAGGCTCTCGGCCATGGCCGCTTCTTCGCGCTTGAATCTTCCCGCCTGGCAGGCGCTCGAACAGCACCGCGAGCAACTCGGCGCACACAAGGTGCGCGACATGTTTGCCGCGGATCCACGCCGCTTCGTCAGCCTGTCCCGTGAAGCCATCGATCTGCTGTTCGATTTCTCGCGACAACGGCTGCAGCCTGAAACGATTGCGCTCCTCATCCAGCTGGCACGGGAGTGCGAGCTCGAGATGCGGATCGTCGCTCTTTTGGCTGGTGAGCCCGTCAACAACACGGAGGGCCGGCCAGCTCTGCACACGGCACTGCGCCGGTCGTTGGATCAATCGCTGTTCGTGAACGGTCACGACGTCATGCGCGACGTCAAGGTCGAGCGGGAGAAAGTCTTTGGCTTCGTGCGCGACGTGTACGAGGGACGAGTCACAGGTCATACCGGCAAGAAGTTCGAGGCCGTAATCAATATCGGCATCGGAGGCTCCGATCTCGGTCCAATGATGGCAGTCGAAGCCCTTGCGAGATTTCGCGCGCGCGGGCTCGAGATGCATTTTGTGTCGAATGTCGATGGCTGCCAGCTTGCGGATGCCATCGCGTCCGCAAACCCCGAAACAACGCTCGTGGTCATCTGCTCGAAGACCCTCACGACGCTCGAGACCATGTCGAATGCGCAGCTGGCACGTCGCTGGATTGTCGAGCGCCTCGGCGCGGCGGCACTGCCAAAACACTTCGCCGCGGTGTCCGTGAACCAGCGTGCGATGGACGAGTTCGGCATTGGCCCTGCGCTGCGGTTCACCATGTGGGACTGGGTCGGCGGTCGATATTCCCTCTGGTCATCGATCGGGGTCTCGCTTGCCCTGGCAATCGGTACGGAGAACTTCCAGGCGTTTCTCGACGGCGGCCGGATGATGGATGAACACTTCGCATCGACACCGCTGGAACGCAACCTGCCGGTCCTGCTCGGGCTGATCGGCGTCTGGAATCGCAATTTCCTGGCGATACCGAGCCATGCAGTCCTGCCATACGATCAGCGATTGCATCGCTTGCCGGCCTACTTGCAACAGCTCGAGATGGAGAGCAATGGCAAGCGCGTGACGCGCGACGGGCACGACGTTGAATACGACACCGGAGCCGTACTGTGGGGCGAGCCAGGCTCAAATGCACAGCACTCATTCTTTCAGCTGCTTCATCAAGGCACAGCGGACGTGGCGCTCGACCTCCTCGCGCCGGTACAAAGTTCGAGCGGCTTCCCTGATCAACAGAGCCTTGCGCTCGCGAACTGCTTCGCACAGGCGCAGGCCTTCATGACAGGGCAGGATGAAGCGCAGGTGCGCAAGGACTTGGCGGCGGGCGGCGCGGTGGGGGCGAGACTCGGGGAGCTCGTGCCGCACAAAGTGCACCCGGGCAATCGTCCAAACAGTATCCTGCTGTTCCAGCGGCTCGATCCGCTCACACTCGGAAAGTTGATTGCGCTCTATGAGCACAAGGTATTCGTGCAGAGCGTGATCTGGGATATCAACCCCTTCGATCAGTGGGGCGTGGAACTCGGCAAGAAAGTCGCGGACAAACTGATTCCGGTCGTGACTGATCCGGCGCCGGCAATCGCAAGCGGGCACGAGCTGAGCGGGCTACTGGAGTACGTAGCTCGTTGGCGATGAGAGACAATACAGCGCGCACCAACACAAATGAGCTGAGTTGTCTCCCTTGCGCGTCATTCGCAAGCTTGCGCTCCGCGTCCGTTACGCTAATCTCGCGCGCTTTGCCCAAGGAGCGGAGTGGATGACGGACAGCCTTCACAAGGCTTTGATCGAATCCGCAGTCACAGGACGAGCCGTACTCCTTTCGCTGTCCCTGTTCTTCGCTTCCAGCGTCAATGCCGAGGCTTGGCTGGATGCTGGCGACAGCGCGTTGAGAAGCGACATTCAGTACCTCGTGGATTCCGGAGTCATCGATGTCGTTCTGACGTCATGGCCAATCCCGTCGGCCGACATCGCCTGGGCGTTGGAAAACGTCAAGGGGCGTGAACACCTGTCCGCAGGTCAGCTCGCCGCGATCGGTCGCGTGCAGCATCGACTGTCGATGTTTCGTCGCGACGCATTCCGGACCACGGGACACATCTCCGTCGCTGCGGACCCCATCGTGCTGCGAACCTTCGAAGACACGCCGCGTGAAGAGGGTGAGATCGGTGGCACGCTGAGCGACGCCGGCGAGCGATTCGCCGGACGTTTGGCGGTGCAACTGGTATCCGACCCCGATGATGACAAAGATGTGCGGCTTGATGGCACGTACGGTTCGATGCGCCTCGGTAATTGGCTCCTGACTGCAGGTTGGCTCGATCGATGGTGGGGCCCCGGCTGGGACGGAAGCCTGTTGCTCTCGAATAACGCGCGTCCGATTCCGGCGATCGCTCTCGATCGCGAGTCCTCCAAACCGTTCGAGTCGAAGTGGCTGAGCTGGATCGGCCCCTGGCGCTTTACGACCTTCATGGGAAGAATGGAGGAACACCGCGAAGATCGCGATCACCCCCTGCTCTTTGGCACGCGGCTGTCTTTCAGGCCGTTCTCGAACGTCAAGATCGGCTCCGTGCATCCGTTTCGCGGCTTCGAGTTCGCGCTGGAAAGGACGGCGCAGTGGTGTGCGGAAGGTTTGCCCTGCGATCTGGATGCGTTCTGGCATGTGCTCACGGGCAAAGACAGCGCAGGCGTGGTGGTGAGCCCCGAGGAGGAGCCGGGAAATCAGTTGGGAGGCTACAGCTTTCGCTGGGGATCCCCGGCGAAATGGTTTCCTGTGAGTTTCTACTATCAGAAGACCGGCGAGTCCGGGGACCTCAGCGGCACGAGTTTTCGCATCGGCCGGGAACTAACTCTTTGGGGTGCTGAGAGCTGGTGGGCTACGCAGCACGGCTTCATGTGGCGGGCGCATGGCGAGGTTGCTTACACGACTTGCGGCGACAGTTCAGGAGGCGCGTCAGTTGTGTTCGATTGCGCGTATACAAATCACCTGTTTCCGATCGAGGGGTATCGATATTACGGCCGTCCGGTCGGCCATTCGATGGATGGCGATGGCAGGAGTTACACATTCGGGTTGCAGTTCATGACGCCGCGCGCCTGGAGCGCGTCAATGCTGGTTCGCTATGCCGAGCTGAACCGAGGCGGAGCAGTTCCCGATACCATCAACACAGCCGCCCAGGAACCGGTCGATGCTTGGGAAGTTGAATTGGCTGCAGTCCTTCCAGGAGTGAAGAGCGATTTCAGGATAGGGCTCGGATTCGATCGTGCGGACGATCAAATCACGGAACAGATCGATGAGACGGTGCATGCCTTCATTACCTATGAATATCGATTCTGACCCGAATCGTGGTTGCGCCTGACGGCCTGTGTCCGTAGACTTTGCGGCTATTTTCAGTAACTTAGAATGAAACCGAAGCCTTCCGGCACGCGCGTCTGGCGGTGCGAGGCACAAAGAACAACGCGATCGTGCCTCGTCCCTTTTACTTTGCCTGGAACCTGCTTCTCGCATCGATGCTGCTGCCATCATTTTCATCTGCGGATCCCTGGCTGGCACCGGGAGATGAGGTCGCGCGTCATGACATTGAGATGTTGGCAGATGCGGGCGTCATCAAAGGCCCGATTACGCAGTGGCCCATTCCCTGGCCTGACATCGCCCGTGACGTGAATGGGTTCGATCAGCCCGGCGAACTCACTGCCGGCGAACAAGGGGCGTTGAGTCGACTCAAGCGAACCGCACGGGTGATGATGCGTACGAATGAGCTCCAGGCTCATGCGAGAGTTGCGGGGACGAATGAGCCTGACGAGCTGCGTGGATTTGCGGCCACGCCTCGTGAAGACGGCGAAATCGAAGGCGGCATCGCCTGGACCGGCAAGTACCTCGCGTTTCGCGCTCAAGCGACAGCTGTTGCAGATGCGGACGATGACCAGACGTGGCGCCCGGACGGTTCTTACATCGGGGTAACCGTCTGGAACATGATGCTGTCCGCGGGCTACATGGACCGCTGGTGGGGCCCTGGTTGGGATGGCAGCCTGATTCTGTCGAGCAGCGCGCGGCCGATTCCCGCAATCACTCTGGAACGCAATTACTCCGATCCATTCAATGTCCCAGTGCTGAAGTGGCTGGGGCCGTGGCGAGCGAGCATTGGACTGGGCGCGCTCGAGTCGCATCGCGAGGATTTCGATGACACGCGAGTCTTCGAGGCGCGGGTGACGTTCAAGCCGTGGAAACATCTCGAGATCGGCTTGTCGCGCACCGCACTGATCTGTGGCGAGGCGCGCCCGTGCGACCTCGGCACGTTCTGGGATATGTTCACTGGGAACGACAACGATCAGGATCTGTCGCAGCAGCCGGGCGACCAGCTCGCCGGCTACGACGCGCGATTTTCCTCGCCGTGGCGCGCAGTACCGTTTGCGGTTTACGGACAGTTAATTGGAGAAGATGAGGCCGGCGCTCTTCCCAGCAAGTTTCTGGGCCTGTTTGGCGTCGAACAATGGGGCTCGATTGGTGCCGGCAGCTATCGCCTGCACGTGGAATACGCGGATACTGCTTGCGACTTTTCGCGCCAGGTGCCGCAATTCGACTGCGCGTACGAGAGCAGCATCTATACCGTGGGCTATCGATTCCGGGGACGCAGCATTGGCCATTCGATCGATTCCGACAGCCGCTTGACGACTGTTGGCGTCCTCTACGTCAGCCCTGGCAGCGCATCGTGGGAGTTGGTCGCCCGAGATGCAAAGCTGAATCGTGATGCCACAACAGCGCCAGAGACGGCCCAGACGCTTGCGCCACTGGCTACGGACGTCGAAAGCATTGACCTGTTCTATCGTCGTGACCTGCTTGGCGGGCGGCTGGTGGCGGGAGCTGGCTTTGAAAGCCGCGAAGTCAGCTCGCTATCATCGCAGGATGACGAATGGCGCGTGATGGGGCAGTGGGTCAGGGAGTTCTGATGCGGGGCGTGCGCAAAGCTCGTTGGTTCAGCGTAGTCGCGATGCTGCTTGGCGCGATGGCAGTCACGGCCCTGGCGCGCGCGCAGACGACGCCTCAGTCGACGCCTGAGTCGACGCCTGAGTTGACCGAAGAACAGCTGCAGATCCTGCAGGATCTTCCGGAGGAAGAGCGCCAGGCCTTGATCGATCAATATCTCAAGTCTCGCGAGCAGGGTGCTGAGACGCCGACCGGCGCCGAACGGGGAACGACTACACCCTCGGGCCGAAGTACGACGAGCGGCAAGGTGCGCCCGCTCTCGCCCGAGACTGAAGGAACGGTCGGAACACTGAGCGCGGAGGAGGAACTGGAGCGTCTCAAGGCACTGCAGGATCTCAACGAGCCACCCTTCAAGGAAAGCGATTCACTGATCATCGATCTCAGGCTCCGCAAGCGCGAAGATCGGCCCGCGAGGCTCACCGAACGTCTCGAAGCACTGCGCGATCGAATCCTGGAGCGCAATCCCTACCGACTGGATCGCTACGGGCAATTGACCCTGCCGGGATTTGAGCCGATCACGATGCTGGGACTGACCGAAAGACTTTCGGCCCTGCGCCTTGGCGCCGACAAGGATCTGGTCGAATTCACCGTCAAAGTCACGCGCCTGGATATCAAAGCGGCGGGCGACGAGGCGCTCAGACCCTTCGGTTACGACTTGTTCACCGACGTCACTTCGAGTTTCGCGCCGGCAACCGATGTCCCCGTTCCCTCGGACTACATCTTGGGCCCGGGTGATCAGTTGCGGGTTCAGCTCTTCGGCAATACCAATCGCGTACAGACATTCACGGTGGGCCGCGACGGGCAGATCAGCTTTCCGCAGATCGGACCTGTTACGGTCGGCGGTCAACAGTTTTCTGCCGTGAAGGCGGCCATCGAAGACCAAGTCGCGCGACAGATGATCGGGGTGCGTGCCTACGTGCAGATGGGCGAGACGCGCGGGATCCGGATCTTTCTATTGGGTGAGGTGGAGAAACCCGGCTCATACACAGTCAGCGGCCTTTCAACCGTGACCAACGCGTTGTTCGCAGGCGGTGGGATCAAGCGCTCAGGTTCGTTGCGCAACATCCAGCTCAAGCGCAGCGGCCAGCTCGTCAGGCGCCTCGACCTCTACGACTTGCTGTTGCGAGGTGACACGAGCAACGATGTGAGGCTGCTGGCCGGCGATGTCGTCTTTATTCCACCCATCGGCAACACGGTATCCGTCAACGGTGAGGTCCTTCGTCCAGCGATCTACGAGATTCGCAACGAAGCTTCGGTCGGCGACCTGATCAACTTGTCCGGGGGATTGACGCCCGAAGCCGATCAACGCCAGGCCCGCCTGGAGCGCCGCAACGAGAATGGCGAGCGGGTCGTCACTAACATCGACTTGTCTTCGGCCAGTGCGCGATCCGAAACACTGCAAAATGGAGATTTCCTGCGAGTGCTGCGGATTCGCGACGTGCTCGATGGAGGCGTGACTGTCTCGGGGTTCGTCTATCAGTCTCAGCCGTTTGAGTATCGGCAAGGCTTGCGGCTCAGCGATGTGTTGCGATTCGAGGAGCTGAAGCCCGGTGCAGATACACATTACGTTCTCATCCGTCGCGAGCTGCCGCCGGATCGAAAGGTGAGCGTGGTGTCGGCGGACTTGGCCGCAGCACTCGCTGCACCAGGATCCGAGAAGGACGTTCTTCTGCAGCCGCGTGATCAGCTCACCGTGTTCGACCTGCAATCCGGACGTGATCGTGTCGTCAGCAATGTCCTCGATGACCTGCGAGCTCAGGCGACCTATTCGGAGCCGCTTCAAGCGGTAATCATCGGTGGCCGTGTACGGGCGCCGGGTCAATACCCGCTCGAACGCAACATGCGCGTAAGTGATCTGATCCGCGCCGGCGGCAGTCTCGAGGATGCGGCTTACGGCGGTAAGGCAGAGCTTTCTCGCTATGAGGCTGTGAACGGCGAATACCGCCAGACCGAGTTGATCGACATTGATCTGGCCGCGGTACTGCGGGGCGACGCGGCGGCGAACCTCCTCCTCAAGCCTTACGACGCTCTCAACATCAAGGAATTGCCCCAGTGGCGTGAGCTGGAACTAGTGACCATCGAAGGCGAAGTCCGTTTTCCAGGCGTCTATCCAATTCAGCGCGGCGAAACGATGCGCTCAGTGTTGCAACGAGCTGGCGGCCTGAGTGACCTGGCCTTTTCAAAAGGTGCCATCTTCACCCGCGAGGAGCTGCGCAAACGCGAGCAGGACCAATTGGATCGCCTGACCGAGCAACTGAAGCGGGATCTCGCGGTCCTCGCATTGCAGGGCGCTCAAAGTGGAATCCCGGGCACGCAGTCGCTTGTAGTGGGACAAGGACTTCTGGAGCAATTGAAGGGTTCGCAAGCAGTAGGGAGACTCGTCATCGATCTCGACAAGATCCAGGCTGGAAACGTCGCTGGACCCGATGACATCATGCTCAAAAATGGCGATCGCTTGCTTGTGCCGAAGCAAAGTCAGGAGGTTTCAGTGATAGGAGAAGTGCCGAACGCAACTTCTCATCGCTATACGAGTGACCTGTCTCGTGAGGATTACATCAATCTCAGCGGCGGCTATAGCAAGCAGGCCGACGAGAGCCGGGTCTACGTCGTCCGCGCAAACGGCAGCGTCATTGCAGGTTCGGGTAATCGCTGGTTCAGTAAGGCGGGATCTGAGGGAATTGAGCCCGGCGATACGGTTGTAGTGCCGCTCAACGCGGGCAAGATGCGGCCGTTGCCGTTGTGGACGGCGGTGACGACGATTATCTACAACCTGGCCGTGGCCGTCGCCGCGGTGAATTCTTTCTAGGCTATCGCCGGGGGTCGCTATCGCGCCGAGCTGCTGCGGCCGCGAACTCCTTCTAGCGTTGACACGGTCGGACCATGCCCATAGACTCGTTGCGTTCAATTAGTGAACGCAACGTGGCGCCATGCTGGCTCATGCCGCTGCGGTCAGGAGACACCGCGTGAGCTCAGCCGATTGCTCGGCCGCTTTTGGCGATGCATCGCTGCGCCAGCCGCGAGCGCCGTGGTACCTCGTCTTTACCAAGGCGCAGGGCGAGCAAACCGCGAGCATCAATCTTCGTCGCCAGGGTTACCGCGTGTATTGCCCGCGGTTGCTGCGCCGGACTGTCAGTCGCGGGCGCTGGATCGAGCGCGTCGTGGCGCTGTTTCCGCGATATCTGTTCGTGCAGCTCGATGCCGCGCGGCAGTCGCTCGCGCCGGTGCGCTCGACGATCGGAGTCGCCAGCATCGTGCGCTTCGGATTGGAGCCGGCTCTCGTGCCGCAGGGCATGGTCGACGCCCTCAAGGGCAGGGCGGATCCGGCGACCGGCCTGCACCGGTTGGCCGACGTCGCGCCGCTCAAGCGCGGCTCACCCGTCAGGGTCGTCGCGGGAACCTTTCAGGGATTCGACGGCATCTTCGAGCGCGCAGCCGGCGAGGACCGGGTCGTGATCCTGCTCAAGCTGCTCGGCGAGAACACGCCTATACAGCTGGAGTCGCACTCGGTGGTTTCGAGTGCCACCTGATGGAAAACTGATGGCGACCGACGTCCACTACAAGCTGATGCGCCTGCTCGATGCCAATCCGGGTATGAGCCAGCGCGAAGTCGCGCGCGAGATGGGCATCAGCCTCGGCAAGGTCAACTACTGCCTGCAGGCCCTGATGCGCAAGGGTTGGATCAAGGCCACCAACTTCAAGAACAGCCAGAACAAGGCTGCGTACATGTACTTGCTGACGCCGCGCGGACTGGAAAGCAAGGCGAGCCTCACGTTGAAGTATCTGAAGATAAAGGTGCTCGAGTACGAGGCGCTGCGCGTCGAGATAGAGGAAATGCGTCGCGAAGCGGCGCGGCACGAGGACGTTTGAAGCCACGCGTCGCGACGCCGGGTGACCGGCCGTGGCGGCGCGCAGCGGCACGCTGATGAAGATGCCAGTCGCGACAAGTCACCTGGCAGGCGGTAGCGTGCCCGATACGTTGGCCTGTCGATCCACGGCGCCCCGGGCGCAACGATACGATTCGATCCTCAATTCTGCGTGATACCAATCAATAACAGGCAGGTGATAAGTGATGTCCACGGAAGCAGCCGCGGGCCGCGCTGATCGCGACGAGGTCAACGTCGTTGCGATGGTGCAGCTGGCCTGGCGGTACAGATTTTTCATTGCCGCCGTGGCCGTCGTTGTCGGCCTCGGGGCGATCGTCGTGGCGCTGACCACGACGCCGGTTTTTAGCGCGCAGGTGGTGGTCACCGCGTCGCGAGGCGAGAACATGGGTACGGGCTCGTTGCTGGCCAGCCAGTTCGGCGGCCTGGCGAGCATCGCCGGAATCAAGCTCGGCGCCGGCGGTCCGGGTCCGGAAGCGCAGGCGGTTCTGCACTCGCGTGGTCTGACTGAGGAATTCGTGAAGAAGTACCGGCTGCTGCCGCAGCTGCTGCCGAATGCAACGGAGCATGCGACGCTCTGGTTCGCCGTCGACAAGTTCCGCACAACCGTACTGAAGATCACCGAGGACCAGGACACTCAGACGACGACGATCCAGATTGACTGGCGCGAGCCGGCCCTGGCGGCGCGCTGGGCAAACGCATACGTGGCGCTCGCCAACGAGATCCTGCGCAACCGTGCGTTGACCGATTCGAGCCGCAACATCCAGTACCTCAAGGATCAGATCGCCAAGACCGACGTAGTCCAGCTGCAGGGTGTCATGTACAGCCTCGTCGAGGCCGAGATGAAGACGCTGATGCTCGCCAATGCGCGCAGCGAGTACGCATTCACGGTAGTCGATCCGGGAGTCACTCCCGAGCGGCGCGTATGGCCGCGCCGCACGCTCATAGCGCTTAGCGGCGGCGTCCTCGGGGTGATCATCGGCTTCTTCCTGGCCCTTGCGCACAGCATGTGGCGGAGATACCGGGCCGCACGTTAGAGGTCGGGTCGCGTAGTGAAGCAAGTCGAATCACTCAGCTTTCTGCTGGTACGCCTGTGGCATCACCTGAGCAAGCGTCGCCAACGTGAGTTCGCGGTGCTGCTGATCCTGATGCTCGTCAGCGTGTTCGCGGAGATCGTCAGCCTGGGCGCAGTGCTGCCGTTCCTGGCGGTGCTCGCGGCTCCGGACATGGCATTCAAGTACCGGATCGTTCGCGACGCAGCGCAGTCGTTGGGGTTCACCGCAGCGGACCAGCTGGTGCTGCCGCTCACGATTGCGTTCGTGCTGGCCGCGCTCGCCTCCGGTGCGGTGCGCATGCTGGTGGTCTGGCTGAGCACGCGGTTTGCTTTCACCGCCGGCGCCGAGCTCAGTGTCGACGTATACCGTCGCACGCTGCATCAGCCTTATCGCGTTCACATCTCCCGCGGCAGCAGCGAGGTCATCAGCGGCATCACGATCAAGATCGGCGGCACCATGCTCGGCGTCATGCTGCCGTTCGTCACGATGCTCAGCGCCATGCTGCTGCTCATCGCGGTGCTGGCCATGCTCCTCGCCATCGATACGCTGATTGCCATCGTTGCCGCCGTGGGCTTTGGCGTGAGTTACGCCGCCATCACCTGGCTGACCCGACGCAAGTTGCGCCGTAACAGCCAGCGCATCGCCGACGAGCACACGCGCGTGGTGAAAGCGCTGCAGGAAGGGCTAGGCGGCATTCGCGACGTGCTGCTCGACGGCTCGCAGGCGGTGTATTGCCAGGTGTACAGCGAGGCGGATCGGCGGCTGCGGCGCGCGCAGGGTGTCAATGTTTTCATCGGCCAGAGCCCGCGTTTTGCGATGGAGTCGCTCGGGATGGTGATGATTGCTGCGTTGGCCTACGCTCTGAGCCGCCAGCCTGGCGGCATCAGCGCGGCGCTGCCGGTGCTTGGCGCGCTCGCGCTCGGTGCGCAACGGATGCTCCCTGGCCTGCAGCAGGCGTTTGCTTCCTGGGCGAGCATCGCCGGGAATCAGGCCGTGCTGGCGGACACGCTGGATCTGCTCGACCAGCCCATGTCCGAGGAGCAGCTGCAACCACCACCCGCGCCCCTGAAGTTCAAGACCGCGGTTCGCTTTGACCGCGTGCGGTTCCGCTACGCCGCCGATCGCCCCTGGGTCCTGAACGATCTCAATCTCGTCATTGCGAAAGGCGCGAGGATCGGTTTCGTCGGCAGCACCGGCAGCGGCAAGAGCACGACCATGGACCTGCTCATGGCTTTGCTCACGCCGACCGAAGGCCGCATCCTGGTGGATGAGCAGCCGGTGAGCGGCTCTCTCATCAGGGCATGGCAGCGAACGATCGCGCACGTGCCGCAGAACATCTATCTCGCCGATGCGACGGTCGCGGAGAACATCGCGTTCGGCGTGCCGCGCGAGGCGATCGACATGCAGCGCGTCAGGGAGGCCGCCCGACAGGCGCAGATCGCCGATTTCATCGAGAGCCGTGCGCAGGGTTACGACTCGCTGGTGGGCGAGCGCGGCGTGCAACTGTCCGGCGGGCAGCGCCAGCGCATCGGCATCGCGCGCGCGCTCTACAAGGAAGCCAGCGTGCTGCTCCTGGACGAGGCCACCAGCGCCCTCGACAACGTCACCGAACAATCGGTCATGGATGCGATCCAGGGCCTGCGACGCGACCTCACGGTGCTCCTCATCGCGCATCGGCTCACCACGGTACGGTACTGCGACAACATCGTGCAGCTCGAGAACGGCGTCGTCGCCGCACAGGGATCGTACGAGCAGCTGCTGCAGTCCAGTCACAGTTTCCGGCAAATGGCCCAGGTAGCGGCCACCAGCTGAGCGGCGCCGCAGTAAGGCAGACATGTTCAACGACAAATCCATCCTGATCACCGGCGGCACCGGCTCGTTCGGCAAGCAGTACGTCAGGACGCATCCTGCAGCGCTACAAGCCGCGCAGCTGATCGTCTACTCGCGCGACGAGCTCAAGCAGTTCGAGATGGCAGCAGGACTTCCATCAGCGACTGCATGCGCTATTTCATCGGCGACGTGCGCGACCGCGATCGGCTGACGCAGGCGATGCAGGGCGTCGACTTCGTGATCCACGCCGCGGCGCTCAAGCAGGTGCCGGCGGCGGAATACAACCCGATGGAGTGCATCAAGACCAACATCCACGGCGCGGAGAACGTCATCCACGCGGCGCTCGCGAACGACGTCGAGAAGGTCATCGCGCTGTCGACCGACAAGGCGGCCAACCCGATCAACCTCTACGGCGCGACCAAGCTCGCCTCCGACAAGCTGTTCGTCGCGGCCAACAACATCGCGGGCGGGCACAGGCACGCGCTTCGCCGTCGTGCGCTACGGCAACGTCGTCGGCTCGCGCGGCTCGGTGGTGCCGTTCTTCAGCAAGCTGCATCGCGAGCGGCGGCGACCACCTGCCGATCACCGACGCGCGCATGACGCGCTTCTGGATCACGCTTGCAGCAGGGCGTCGACTTCGTGCTCAAGAACTTCGAGCGCATGCACGGCGGCGAGATCTTCGTGCCGAAGATTCCGTCGGTGCGCATCGTCGACCTGGCGCGGGCGATGGCGCCCGAGCCTGCCGCACACGGATCGTCGGCATCCGCCCGGGCGAGAAGCTGCACGAGATCATGTGCCCGGCGGACGACTCGCACCTGACGCTGGAGTTCGACGACCACTTCGTGATCAAGCCGACGATCCAGTTCTCGCGGGCGGCCGATCTTTCACGTCAACAAGCTGGGCGAGCGGGGACGACCGGTCGAGCAGGGCTTCGAGTACAACTCCGGCAGGAATCCGCACTTCCTCGAGCGTCGAGGAGATCGTGCGATGAACCATCTGGCGGGCGCGCGATGATCCCGTACGGCCGCCAGGACATCACGCCAGGCCGACATCGACGCGGTCATCGAGGTGCTGCGCTCGGACTGCCTGACCCAGGGTCCGGCGGTGCCGCGCTTCGAGCAGGCGGTCGCCGCGACAGGTCGGGGCGCGCCACGCCGTCGCGGTCAACAGCGCGACCTCGGCGCTGCACATCGCCTGCCTGGCGCTCGGCCTCGGGCCCGGGCGATCGCCTGTGGACCGTCGCCGAATCACCTTCGTCGCCTCGGCCAACTGCGCGCGCTACTGCGGCGCCGATGTCGATTTCGTCGACATCGATCCGCGCACCTACAACATGAGCGTGCCGGCGCTGGCCGCAGAAGCTCGAAGCGCGCGCAACGCGACGGGCGCGCTGCCGAAGGTCGTCGATGCCGGTGCATTTCGGCGGACAGTCCGGCGACATGGCGGCGATCCAGTGCGCTGGCGCAGCGCTACGGCTTCCGCGATCATCGAAGACGCCTCGCACGCCGATCGGCGGCGCGCTATCGCGGCGAGCCGGTCGGCAACTGCCGCGTACAGCGACATCACCGTGTTCAGCTTCCACCCGGTGAAGATCATCACCACCGGCCGAAGGCGGCATGGCGCTGACCAACGATGCGCAGCTCGCCGACGCGCATGCAGCTGCTGCGCACCCACGGCATCACGCGCGACGCCGGCGCAGATGCACGAAGGCGACCAGCGACGGCGCCTGGTACTACGAGCAGCTCGACGCTCGGCTTCAACTACCGCATGACCGACATGCAGGCCGCGCTCGGCGTGAGCCAGCTGCAGCGGCTCGACGAGCTTCGTCGCGCGCCGCCGTGAGCTCGCGCGCGCGCTACGACGCGGCGCTGCGCGAGTCTGCCGCTGCAGCTGCCGGCGCAGTCATCCGGACGACCGCGTCCGCCTTGCACCTGTACGTCGTCCGCATCGGAGCGCGGCGCGCGGCGCCGACGAGCCGCCGTGCAGGTCTTCGATCGACTGCGCGCGCGCGGCATCGGCGTCAACGTGCACTACATCCCGGTCCACCTGCAGCCCTACTACCGCGCGCTCGGCTTTCGGCGGGGCAGTATCCGGAGGCCGAGGCGCACGGCGCGAGGCCATCACGCTGCCGCTGTACGCCGCGCTTGACGGAGTCGCAGCAGGATCGCGTCGTGGACTGTCTGCGCCAGGCGCTTGCGAACGACGACATGAAGCAGCGAGACGTCTTCCTGGAATCCGAAGGCGACGCATGGTTCGAACGCAATGTCGGCGGCAGCGCGCCGCGCAACGTTGGTGAGTCCGATCCGCTGATCGTCGAGGTGCTGGGCTTGTCCAGCGCGTTGGCGCTGGACAGCGCGAGCATCCTGGAGATCGGCTGCGGCGATGGCGTGCGGTTGGCCTGGTTGCAGCAGAACCGGCGGATGTCATTGCTGCGGCCTGGATCCTTCGGCGCAGGCGATCGAGGCGGCGAACGCGCGTGGAGTCACAGCGCAGCGCGGGACGGCCGAGCAGCTGCCGTTCGCCGACGAGGCGTTCGACGTCGTCATGTTCGGTTTCTGTCTCTACCTCTGCGATCGCGAGGACCTGTTTCGCATTGCCCAGGAAGCCGACCGGGTGTTGAAGAACCCCGGCTGGATGCTGATCCACGATTTCCAGAGTCCGGTGCCGTCGCGGCGCGCGTATCACCATCGTGCCGGCCTCTACAGCCATAAGATGGATTACCGTACGCTCTTCACCTGGCATCCCGCGTACACGAGCTATTCGCACAAGCTCCGGCACCATTCCGCGGGTGGCTACACCGACGATCCCGACGAATGGGTCGCGACATCGGTGCTGCGCAAGAATCTCGCGCGCAGCGAGTAATCGTCTCGTACTCGGCACGGTGCAGTTCGGCCTGCCCTATGGAGTTGCGAACAGGGCCGGACAGGTCAGCAGGGACGAGACCGCGGCGATCCTGAAGTACGCGCGCGCTGCGGGAATGGATACGCTCGACACTGCCATGGCGTACGGCGAAGCGGAGCAGCGGCTCGGCGAAATCGGGGTCGGTCGATGGCAGGTCGTTTCGAAGCTGCCGGCGGTGCCGGAGTCGTGCGTGGACGTTTCGGTCTGGGTGCGGGACTGCATTCGCGGCTCGTTGGAGCGGCTGAAGGTTCCCACCTTGCATGCATTCCTGCTGCATCGTCCGCAGGATCTCCTGGGGCCCCGCGGCACAGCGCTCGGCCGCGCACTCGCCGAGGTGAAGAGCGACGGAATCGTGTGCAAGACCGGCATCTCGATCTATGCGCCCGAGGAGCTCGACAGCCTCGCGTCCCGTATGCAGCTCGACATGGTCCAGGCGCCGTTCAGCATCGTGGACCGGCGACTCGCCAGGTCGGGCTGGCTGAAACGGTTGCAGCAGGCGGGCACGGAGGTTCATGTGCGCTCGGTTTTCTTGCAGGGCCTGCTGCTGATGGGCGCCGGACTGCGGCCCGCACGCTTCGATCGCTGGCGGCGGTTGTGGGACCAGTGGGAGCGCTGGCTGGTCGAGCAGGCGCTGACACCGGTGCAGGCGTGTCTGAGCTTCGCGCTGTCGCATCCCGGAGTCGACCGCGTGGTCGTAGGCGTCGATAGCCCGCAGCATCTGCAAGAGATCATTGCGGCCGCGGCGGCACCCTCGGTGGCGCCTCCCGTGAGCCTGAGCAGCGAAGACCTCGACCTGGTCAACCCGTCTCGATGGAGCGCCTCTTGAAGATCGTCGCGATTGTCCAGGCCCGCATGGGCTCGGTGCGGTTCCCGCAGAAAGTGATGCAGCCGGTGTGCGGCACGCCGCTGATCGGCTTGCTCCTCGAGCGTCTCGCGGCGGCACGTCGTCTCGACGCGATCGTGCTCGCCACTTCGGATGATCCGCGTAACGACTCATTGGCCAAGTATGTTCGGGAACTCGGTCATGCGGTCTATCGCGGCAGCGAGCATGACGTGCTCGACCGTTATCACCGCGCGGCGCAGGAAGCCACGGCCGACGTCGTGGTGCGCATCACTGGAGACTGCCCGCTGATCGATCCTGCGATCGTCGATGCAGTGATCGCCACGTTCCAGGACTCGGGCGCCGACTATGCGGCCAACATTCTGCCGCCGACGTACCCGGATGGGCTGGACGTCGAAGTGTTCAGCTCCAAGGCGCTGCAGACCGCTTGGCGCCAGGCGACGAGCGCCACCGACCGCGAGCACGTCACGCCTTTCCTGCGCAACTCCGACGGTTTCAGCCGTGCCAGTCACGCGAATCCGAAGGACGAGTCCGGCGAGCGCTGGACGGTCGATGAGCCGGAAGACCTCGGCGTGGTCGAGAAGGTGTTCGGCCACTTTCATCCGCGGCGCGACTTTGGATGGCTCGAGGTGCTGGCGCTGCGCGAACAGCATCCCGAGTGGTTCGCAGGCAATCGGCACCTGGTCCGCAACGAGGGCACGCGGCTCGGGCAGCGGGCAGAAGCTGTGGAAGCGAGCTAAACGGGTCATTCCCGGCGGCAACATGCTGCTGTCGAAGCGGGCCGAGATGTTCCTGCCGGAGCAGTGGCCGGCGTACTTCAGCAAGGCAAAGGGCTGTCGCGTCTGGGATCTCGATGGACGCGAGTACATCGACATGTCGTTGATGGGCATAGGCACGAACACGCTCGGCTACGGTCATCCGGAAGTCGACGAGGCGGTTCGGCAGACGATCGCGGCCGGCAACATGTCCACGCTCAACTGCCCCGAGGAGGTCTATCTCGCCGAGCGGCTCGTCGAAATTCACCCCTGGGCGCACATGGTGCGCTTCGCGCGCTCCGGCGGCGAGGCGAACGCGATCGCCATCCGCATCGCGCGCGCGGCCAGCGGGCGCGACAAAGTCGCCATCTGCGGGTATCACGGCTGGCACGATTGGTACCTCGCGGCGAATCTCGGCGACGAGCAGAACCTCGCAGGCCACCTGCTTCCCGGGCTGGAGCCGAGCGGCGTGCCGCAGAACCTGCGCGGCAGCGTGCTGCCGTTCCGCTACAACGATTTCGCCGAGCTGCGAGGCGCTGGTGCGCGACTCACGACATCGGCGTGATCAAGATGGAAGTCTCGCGCAACATGGGTCCCGAGCCGGGTTTTCTGCAGAGCGTCCGGCAGCTGGCCAGCGACAAGGGCATCGTGCTGATTTTCGACGAATGCACGTCGGGCTTTCGCCAGACGTTCGGCGGCCTGCACACGCTCTATGGCGTCGAGCCCGACATGGCGATGTTCGGCAAGGCGCTCGGCAACGGCTACGCCATCACTGCTGCGATCGGCAAGCGCGAGGTCATGGAGGCCGCGCAGACGCACGTTCATCAGCAGCACCTTCTGGACCGAGCGCATCGGTCCGACCGCTGCGCTCAAGACGCTGGAGGTGATGGAGCGGGTGCGATCCTGGGAGCGGATCACCGCGACCGGACGCGGACATCGCCGCCGGCTGGCAGGCGCTGGCGCGAAAGCATGGCCTGCCGATTGCGATCAGCGGACTGCCTGCGCTGACTGGCTTCTCTTTCAATAGCCCGCGACGTCCTCGAGTACAAGACGCTCATCACGCAGGAGATGCTGGCGAAGGGTTATCTGGCCGGCACCAGCGTCTACGTGTGCACCGAGCACAGCCCGCAGATCGTGGCCGGCTTCTTTGAGGCGCTCGATCCGGTCTTTGCGCTCATCAAGGAGTGCGAGCAGGGCAGGGATGTCATGAGCCTGCTCCACGGTCCGGTCTGCCACAGCGGCTTCAAGCGGTTGAACTGATGATGCACAGCCCGGTACTGGTGCTCGCCGCCCACCCCGATGACGAGGTTCTCGGGTGCGGCGGCACGATCGCAAGGCTTGCCGCCGAGGGAGCGGCGGTTCATGTCGCCTTCTTCGCCGACGGCGTTTCTTCGCGTGCAGCAGGCCCGGGTGCGCCGGCGCAGGATGCCGAGCTCGCGGCGCGCCGCGCGGCGGCGCAGAGGGCTTGCGACGTTCTCGGGGTGGCGTCGGTGACCTTCGGCGACCTGCCCGACAACCGCCTCGATACGATCGCGTTGCTCGAGGTCGTGAAGCGCGTCGAAGCGCTCATCGCACGACATCATCCTGCCACGGTGTTCACGCATCACGCCGCAGATCTGAACGTCGACCACCGGCGCGTTCACGAGGCGACGGTGGTGGCCGCGCGGCCGCAGCGTGGCAATCCGGTCAAGGCGCTGCTTTCGTTCGAGGTCCCGTCCAGCACCGAGTGGCAGCTGCCGGGGTCGGGCGCGGCCTTTACGCCGAACTGGTTCGTCGACATCTCGGCGTTCCTGCCTCGCAAGCTCGAAGCGCTGCAAGCTTATGCCAGCGAGCTGCGCAGCTGGCCGCACCCGCGTTCACGCGAGGCGATCGAATACCTGGCGCGCTGGCGCGGGGCGACTGTCGGTGTAGACGCGGCAGAAGCGTTCATTCTGGGGCGACACTTATCATAGCGGCGGTCTTTCGCGTCGATGCGTCGAACCGCATGGGAACCGGGCATCTCATGCGCTGCCTGACGCTGGCTGACGCTCTGGCTGAACGAGGCGCGCGGGTGCGATTCGTCTGTCGCGCTCATCGCGGCCATCTTATCGAGCTGCTCCGGCAGCGTGGCATACCTGTCGATGTGCTTGCCGCGGACGCGGACGATCTCCAGGAGGCGGACGCGGAGCAGACGGTCGCGGCGTTGCGCGGCGAACGGCCCCACTGGCTGATCGTCGATCACTACGACTTCGATGCAACCTGGGAGCGCAGTGCGCGGCCGCACGCGGCGAATCTCATGGTGATCGACGACCTCGCGAACCGGCCGCACGAGTGCGATCTGCTGCTCGATCAAAACTATTCCGACCGTACGACGGAGCGCTATCGCTCCCTGCTTCCAGCGGAGTGTCGGCGAATCATGGGACCGCGCTACGCGCTGCTGCGAGCCGAGTACCTCCAATATCGCAGCCGCCTGCAGCCCCGTACCGGCGAAGTGCGACGTGTGCTGGTCTTCTTCGGAGGATCGGACCCACAGAACGTTACGGGAATTGCGCTCGCTGCGCTGTGCGACCCGCAATTCGCGGACCTGGAGATCGACGTCGTCGTCGGCGCCAACAATCCGCATCGGGCAGCGCTGGAAGGCCAGGCAGCCGCGCGTGTGCGCACCCGTCTGCACGGTCCGCGACCACATCTCGCGGACTTGATGGCACAGGCTGACCTCGCCATAGGCGCCGGCGGCGTGACGACCTGGGAGCGACTGTGCCTGGGGTTGCCGAGCGTGGTCATCAGCATTGCGGACAACCAGGAACCGGCCTGCACAGCGCTGGCCGCTGCCGATCTCATTCGCTATCTCGGCACGAGCGGCCAGGTTGGCGATGCTGCGATACGCGATGCAGCGAGGGACTGCATGGCCGACCCCCGTGCCCTGGCAAGCTTGTCCGCACGCAGCCAGCTGATAGTGGATGGGCTCGGCGCGGCGCGAGTCGCTGAACATCTCGACCCGACACCTGTGGCGAGCCTGCGATTACGGCCTGCGGGGCCACAGGACATGCTGCTGTACTTCTCGTGGGTGAATGATCCGGAAACACGTAGGCAGTCGCTGCGAACGCACGACATCACCCTGGGGGAACACCGCGAATGGTTCGATGCCCGGCTCGGCTCGGATCGCAGCAAGCTGCTCGTCCTGGAGGCGCGACAACTGCCGGTCGGGCAGATCCGTTTCGATCGGGAAGACACTGAGGTACGAATCGACTACTCCGTCGATCCCGCGTTTCGCGGGCGGGGGTGGGCGAAGCACCTAGTCGCCCTCGGGCTGCAGCACTTTCGCGATCCGCAGCGAACCGTCTTTCGCGCCGATGTGAAGGAGTCCAACCGACCTTCCAGGGCCGTCTTCGCGCGTCTGGGCTTTGTCGAGGACTCGGCGAACCGGGGCGGGCTTGCAACGTACCGCTTCGATCCGTCGGTTCAGTGCATCGCGGAGTTGACCTGACGATGCGCGTCATGATGAGTGCCGCAGCCTCGCCCGCCGCCGTATCGATCCTGCGCCACCTGCGCTCGCTCGGTCACGTCGTAGTCGGGCTCGATGCCAGCGCCGATGCGCAGCCGCTCGGCAGGCGTTTCTGCGACGTCTTTCACCTGGCTCCGCCGGCCGTGGCGCCTGGCTATCTCGACTATCTCTGCGACAGGCTCGCGGAGGTCGATATCTTTCTGCCGTTCGTCGATGAGGAGCTGTTGGCGATCGCCGCAGGCTGGGACCGGTTGCCGGAACCGCTTCGCACGCGGATCGCGGTGTCAGATCCCGAAGTCGTGCAGGACTGTGTCGACAAGTGCCGCTTCCAGCGCGCCTGTGTCAAGGCGGGGCTGCCGGTGGCACCCGAGACGAACGTCGCGCCGGCCTTCTTCAAGCCTCGCCACGGCCGTGGCGGCAAGGGCGTCATCGAGGCGCGCGACGAACGAATGCTCGAGGCGCTGCGTGGGCGCGATGGCGTGCTCCAGCGGGCGATCAGCGGCCAGGAATTTACCGTCGATGCGGTTTTCGATCGCAGCGGACGCCTCGTCGCTACCTCCGCACGGCGACGCATTCGCGCCGCGGGTGTGTCGACGATCGGCACGGTCGGGCCCGACGCAAGGCTTCATGAGCTGGCGGCGCGGCTCGGCCAGCGCTGGCACTTCCGCTACGCCATAAACTTTCAAGTCGTTCGGGATGCTGGGGGCTCCGATTGGCTCATTGAGCTCAATCCACGGCTCGCTGGTAGTGCCATCTTTTCGGCGCTCGCGGGTTGCGATCCATTCGCGGCAACGATTGCGCTTTGGAAGGGCGAAACGTGGTCCGGCACGGCGCGCGAGCTGCGCGTGTGGCGCTACTGGCAGGAATGGACGGAAGGCGACTTGCCGTGACGAGCATTGCTGCAGTGAGCGCGCCAGTCACGCAGCCTGCGGAGCTGCTCGCCCGGATCGCAAGCGTGCCCAGGATCGTCTTCGATCTCGACGGCACGCTGTACGACACCCGGGACTTCGAGAGACCTGCACTCGCCGCAGTCGCCGACTGGCTGCGCCAGGAGAGCGGACGCCGGCTGCGAGGATTGACGCACGCGCTGTGGTTGCGGCGGGAAACCGACCGCCATCGCCCGGGTCTGTTCGACGATCTGCTGTCGAGATATGACTTGCCGCAGTCGTGGGGCGGCGAATGCGCAAGGCGCTTCCACGACTACCCGGCGCTGGAGCTGCGGCGCGCGCATAGCCTGCGCGAGCATTTGCAGGCTCTGCGCTCGGCGCATTGCAGGCTCGCGCTCGTGAGCAATGGTTATCAGGAGCTGCAGCATCGCAAGCTCGTGCTGCTGGGCTTGAGCGACATGTTCGACGTGTGCGTCTACTGCGATCCGCGCGAACTGGATCGGCTGAAACCATCGGCCTGGGCATGGGGCGAGCTCGCGGCTTGGCGTTCCTCGCTGCCCGCGGTCTACGTCGGCGACGATGCAGTCGATGCGGAGTTTTCGATCGCAGCGGGTGTTCCCTTTGTCGGATTCTGCTTCAGGAGCTCGGTGTATGGAGATTGACGGACGCCCCTTGGGGCCCAGCCATCCGCCCTACGTGATCGCCGAGATTTCAAACAATCATCTGGCCGATCCGCAGCGCGCCTGCCGGCTGATCGAGCAGGCCGCGGCGACCGGCGTCGATGCGGTGAAGATCCAGACCTACGATGCGGATTCGCTCACGATCGATTGCGACCGGCCCGAATTCATGATCCGCACGCCGCCCTGGGAAGGGATGAACTACTATCAGCTCTATCGGCAGATAGCGCTGCCGGCCAGCTGGACCGAAAAGCTCTTCCAAGTGGCGCGCGATTGCGGCGTCACGCTCTTCAGTTCGCCTTTCGACGAGCGCGCGGTGGAGCTGCTGCGCAGCCTGGATTGCCCTGCCTACAAGATTGCATCGTTCGAGATCTGCGACGATCCGCTGCTGCAGGCTGTGGCGGCAACCGGCCGGCCGGTGCTCGTCTCGACCGGCGTGGCGAGCATCGCCGACGTCGAAGAAACGCTACGCGTCCTGCGGCGTGCCGGTTGCCGCGACGTCGCGTTCCTCCATTGCATCTCGGAATATCCCGCGAACGTCGCGCACATGAATCTGCGAGCGCTCGATCGCCTGGCCGAGCTCGGCTGCCCGGTGGGTCTTTCGGACCACAGCCTGACCCATCTGGCCGCCGTGCTTGCGGTGGCGCGCGGCGCCGTGCTGATCGAGAAGCACTTCACGATTGCGCGATCCGACGGCGGGCCGGATGCTTCGTTCTCCCTGGAGCCGGATGAATTCAGGGCGCTGGTCTGCGCAGTGCGCGAAGCATGGCAGGCACTCGGTGATGCCGGGATCTTGACGCGCGCGCGTCGCCCCGGAGCCGAGCACGCGCGCTCCCTGTTCGTCGTTGCGCCGGTGGCAGCAGGCGAGACCCTCGGGCCCGAACACATACGCGCCATCCGGCCCGGACTGGGTCTGCCGCCGCGCAGTCTGTCGTCAGTGCTGGGTCGGCGGGCCCGGCGCAACATCGAACGAGGAGAGCCGCTGCGCTGGGAGGACATCGAATGAAGGCCGCCGACGTGCTAGGCGCACAACCGCGCTGCCCAGTCTGCAGCGGCACCGGCCGGCCTGCGCTTGCGCTGCCAGCACAGCCGATCTACCAGCATCCGGTCAGCGCTGAGGTCACGATTCCGACGCCGCACGCGGTCGACCTCAAGTGGGTTGCCTGCGCCGACTGCGCTCATGCGTGGCAGCCGGAGTTCGACAAGATGCTGCTCGAGCAGATCTATCGCAGCCACTATTACACGCCTGTGCCAGACGGGATCGCCGTGCAATTTCGCAGTGAGTTCTTCGCAACGCTGGACAGGTTCGGCCTGACGACCCCACGGCAGGCTCTGCTCGAAATCGGTGCGTCGAATGGCGATGTACTCGCCGAACTCAAGACACGAACAGGCGCCGCCCGTGCGTATGCGTTCGAACCCGATCATGAGAACGCTGCGGTGGCGAGAAGGCGTGGGCTCGATGTGCGCGAGCAGTTCTTTGGCGCGGCGATGCGCGACGCGATATCGATCCGGTCGACCTCGTCTACGCCCGGCACGTGATCGAGCACGTCTTCGAGTTCGGCGACTTCTTCGCTGGACTGAATGCAACGGCGACGCCGACGGCCGACCTGGTGCTGGAGACGCCGAGCCTCGATCATCACGCCGCGCGAGGCTCGGTCGCGCCGTTCCACATCGAGCACATCCATGTTTTTTCGCTGTGCTCACTGACGCGGCTCGCTGCGCGCCACGGCTGGGGGCTGAAACGCGCCGCGGTCACTGCGCCCGGGAATCTGATTGCCTGGTTCGCGCGCGGCGCGACGACTGCGCAGACGCCTACGCCGTCTCTGGGCGGGCTGCAGGAAGCAGTGACCCGACAGCGACTTCGTCTGCAGGGTCTGCTCGCCGGCCGCAGGCTCGTATTCTGGGGCGCAGGAAGCGCGGGCGCCTGCCTCGCGAGCATGGTTGGCCGCGAGCCCGATCTGTGGACCGACGGCAATCCCGCCAAGGTCGGGAAGCACTATGCGGGCTCGACGCGCGAAATCGTCAGCCCGCAAGTCGCGTTTGCACAGGCGAAATCGGCGACGCCCGATCCGCCGCTGCTCGTCATTACGTCGTCGTTCGTCGATGAGATCCTGCCGCGCGTTCGGCAGCTGGGATGGCAAGGAGAGATTCTTGATCTGGGCGGCAATCGGCTGTAAGTGCACATGAAGCAGCACGGTGAATTCCACATCGTAACGGTGGGGTGGGATCGAGCGATCCTCGCCGAGTTGATGCTGCCGGTCGAAGCGCGCAGCGCTGAGCGGTTCTCCCACATCATGCATCCGAGCTATGTACCTGATGACTGGCCGCAGCAGGAGCGCCGTCCGAACATGCACTTCCTACGGGAGCGCGTGCGTCAGCCGATGCCTGCCGCCGATCGATCGTTGCTGGCATCGCTGGAGCGCGAGGGAATTCCGACCCTCCACAATATGATCATGGGCGATCGTATCGTGTCGAAGGTCGCTTACGAGGACGCCCTCAGATATGCGACCTTTCTGGCACGGCGCATGATCGACCTGTTCGGCCGGATCCGCCCAGGCGTGATCGTCGGCGGTTTCGATGCGCTTCACGGCGGTCTTGCCCTGGCAGTCGCCCGGTCGTTGAACATCCCCTGGTTCGCGTTGAACTTCAGTGTCATCCCGCCCGGGTTGGCTTGCTTCTGCGATGGCATGACGCCAGCGGCCCGGGTGCAGGTTGCCCCGCCGCGGCATCCAGGGGAGCTCACGGACTTCGCGGATGAGGCACTACGCCGGTTCGAGACACGAAGCGTCCAGGCGCCCGCATACATCGAGCCCGCGCCGCTGTCGCTCGCCGCAGAGATCGCGAAGGTTCCGGCACGATTGTCGATGGTGATGCGCAGAGTCGCCAAGACGCGCGCGCGGGAATTCTTGCAGTTCACCGAGTCGGTAGAAGGTCAAAGCGTCGCGGCAGCTTGGCGCAAGCGACGGCGCGCAGCTTCAGCTCGCAAGGCAACTGCGCGAGCAGCTACTGTGGCGGTTCCTCCAGCTGCTCCGTACGTGATATTCGGGTTGCACATGCAGCCCGAATCGTCCATCGATGTCTGGGCGCCGTTCTTCAGCAACCAGATGTGGGTCATCGAGGTGCTGGCGCGGGCCATACCCCCGTCGCACAAATTGTTGGTAAAGATTCACAAGAGCGACATCGCGAAGTATTCCAGGGAGCAACTGGAATGGCTGCGGGCACTGCCGGGCGTCGAGCTCGTCAGGCCGTTCGCCGATACGCGAGCCTTCATCGAGAAGGCCGCTCTGGTCGTCGCGATTCACGGCACGATGGGATTGGAGGGAGCGCTGCTGGGTCGGCCGGTCATCATGCTCGGCGACTCACCGGTCGCGATCTTTCCGAGCGCCTCGCGCGTGGGCGCGCTGGCGGATCTACCGGCGCTGGTCCGACGCAAGCTCGCGCAACCGGTTCCGAGCCGCGAGCAGATCGTGCAGGCGTATGCCTCCTACCTGGCTCCGTTCGCGCACGCCAGCCACAACGACTGGACCCTCAGGCGGACCGAGCGGGAGATCGATGACTACGTGAGACTGTTCGGCACGCTGAAGCAGCACTTCGCGACCGGCAGGCAGCAACGTGTCTGAGAACGTATCGGAGCTGGCACCATGACGATGACGGCCGCGTCCCTGCGCGCACGATGCCTGGCGCGGGCGCGAACGCTCGCGCGTCGCATGGAATACGCGTGCCGCTTCATGGGCAGGCCCGTGTACGTTCATCCGAGCTCGTGGATCTCGGCGCGCAGCGTGGTACGCGTATGCGATGGCGGTTCGATAACGATAGGAAGGAACTGCGACGTGCATCCGTTCTCGATGCTGATGACTTACGGCGGGCATATTTGCATCGGCGACAACTGCAGTATCAATCCTTTTACGATCGTGTACGGCCATGGCGGAGTGCGGATCGGCGACGGCGTCAGGATTGCCGCCCACACGGTTATCATTCCAGCGAACCACAACCCGGGCTCGGACGATGTCCCGCTGCACAGGGCCGGAGTAGCCAGTGACGGAATCACCATCGACGACAATGTCTGGGTGGGCGCCGGCTCGCGGATCCTGGACGGCGTGCGTATCCATCGCAATGCCATAGTCGGCGCAGGCAGCGTCGTCACTAAATCGGTTGCCGAGAACGCCACCGTAGCGGGCGTTCCGGCGCGAGTGATCAGCCAGCGATGATCGCGACCCTGCGAGTAGAACCGTGAGCGAAGCGCTCGAAGCGTCGCGCCCTCCAGTTGTCGAGCTGGCGCGGACGGTAACGCGGGTCTACACCTTGCTGCTCGCGGTGTGCGCCAGCTTGGCGCCCGTATTGAACGCGATCTACGTCGACTCGTTCAGTTCGCCGTGGCTCCTGGTAGTGCTCGTAGGTGTGTTGTTCATGCATGTCCTGTCGTGCCCGCGTCTGCTGTTCGGCCGCGAATGCGTGTTGTATGCGGCCCTCGTCGTGTACATGCTCATCTCCCTGCTGTGGGCGCCGGACCCGCTGCTGGGGAGGAACTCCCTGGTGCCGGCCGTGAATTTTCTGCTCATCATGGTACTCGCGGCGTCTTTGGTCGCCTTTCATGCTCTGCGAACGGTACTGCAGGGACTGCTAGCCGGCTTCCTCCTCGGCGCGGCGTGGTATACCTACGCGAAAGGGTTTCCCTTTGCCTATCCCGAGGACTTCTCGTACAACGCAATTGCGGCGATGTATCTCTTTGGCCTGTTCTCGGCTCTCGCGTTCGGCTGGTCGAGTCGGTCGCGCCTGATCACCTTGTCACTTGTGCTGATCCTGCTGGTTCACATAGCGGCCACGACGTCGATCAAGACCAATCTTGGAATCCTGCTCGGGGCAGCCGGGGCGGGCCTCGTCTACTTCAACCAGGCGCTCAAGGGCGTGCGACGCAACGCCGTGGTCATCGGCGTTGCGACGGTTGCGATCGCATATGGGCTCGTCTCCAGCGATGCGGTCGTCGAGAGGGTGCAGACGGGCATCGACCGAGTGTCCATCGGGTTGGAGGTGCTGAGCGCGCGAGACGACGTCGCCGGTTACAGCGGCTACGGCAAGCGGCAGTATTGGGAGAGACAGGGGCTGGTGGGATGGACCACCAATCCGGTATTCGGGCATGGCGTGGAGGCGTTCAGAGCCGACTACGGCATCACCTCTCATTCCACGCCCATCGACCTGCTCTACAACTTCGGCCTCATCGGCTTCTCGCTGTTCTACGCGATGTTCGCCTCGCTGCTGTGGCGGCTGTCGGGCACGGGATATACCGCCGTTCAAAGCCTGCGTGCGCTCGTTTTGGCAGGTGTGCTTTGCCAGGTGTTCATGTCGTTGTCCGGCACGTTGTATTACCAGAGCTTTCTTGCGCTCTTCATCGGGATCAGCATGGCTCTGCTGCGAAGATTTTCGGTGCAGCGAAGCGATCAGCCGCTGCCGTCGGAGCGCTTTGCATGAGACAGGTGGTCTATTCACCCGCTGCCGATCGCCTCGTATATCTGCATCGACAGGCGACGCCTCAGTACTGGGACGCGCATTGGCGTGCACAAGGCAAGCCGCCGGCCGTGAGTCCGCGCGACGACGTATTAGTCGTGACCCGCACGCATCTGCCGGCGGGCGCGCGCGTGCTGGAAGGCGGGTGCGGACGTGCCGACAAGGTAAAGGCGCTGGCCGATGCCGGATTCGCCGCGGTCGGCGTCGACTTCGCCGCGGACGTCGTCGCGCGGGCACGCGAGCACTATCCGCAGCTGGACGTGCGTCAGGGCGATGTCAGGTCGCTCGACTTCCCCGACGGTTCATTCGATGGCTACTGGTCGATCGGCGTCATCGAGCATTTCTGGGACGGCTACGATGGCATCCTGGCCGAGGCGGCGCGCATCGTCAGGCGTGGCGGATACCTGTTCCTCAGTGCGCCCTGGTTTTCTCCGTACCGCAGATTCAAGGCCCGCAGGCACGACTATCCGACCGTCGATTTTGCCGACCAGCCCGAGCTCTTCTATCAATTCGCACTCGCGCGCGACGACGTGTCGGCGCGGCTCGCACGCCATGGCTTTGAGCTGCTGAGCTGGCGCGGCCGGGCTGCGGAGATCTCGATGCGCGAGGACATGAAGTCCTGCAAACGTCAGATCGAGTGGCTGTTCGGGTCGAAGGGCTCGATCGTCAAGCGCGTGCTGCGCGTCGCTCTCACCCGCTCGCTCGACCCTTTCTGCGGCCACTCGTTCCTGGCAGTTGCCGGCCGGGCCGGCGAGCACTCGACGGCATCGCGCTAGTGCGCGGGCATCGCGCTTGAGCAATAGCAAAGTCTTTCTCGTGAGCGCGAGCTTGGGCGCAGGCGGCGCAGAGCGACAGATGGCCGACATGGCGAACTACTGGGTTCGTCTCGGCGTGGACGTCACCCTAGCGACGTGGAACGGCGCGCCGTCCGGGGATTTCTATGACCTGGACGAACGAGTTCGTCGCGTTCATATCGATGTTAGTTCTGCGAGTCGCCCGCTGCGCACGCTCTCAGCCGTCCTGACCCGAGTGTGGAAGCTGCGTGCACTCCTGAAAATGCACAGGCCGGACGTGGTTTTGAGTTTCATAGCGGAGAACAACGTCTTGACGATTCTCGCCGCGGCGCGTCTGCCAGTGCGCGTCGTCGTGTCCGAGCGAGCGCATCCGGCCCACGATACGAATGTGCGGCCCGTCTGGCGCCTGCTCAGGAGCGTCCTGTATCGCTGGTGCGACGACGTCGTCGCACAAACCAGCGAGACCGCGCAGTGGCTCGAGCGCAAGTGCGCGACGACGGTGCGCGTGATTCCCAATGGACTGCGTACGCTGCCGGCGCTTGCGGAGGAACGACAGCCCGTGATCGTCGCGGTCGGACGGCTCGTCCGCCAGAAAGGCTTCGACCTGCTGCTCAGAGCGTTCGCGCGCGTCGCCGCGGAATTTGCCGACTGGCAGATCGTGATCCTCGGTGAGGGCGCGGAGCGGTCGTCGCTGGCAGCGTTGCGCGACGAACTGCAGCTGACTGCCCGCGTGAGATTCCTCGGAGAGGTTCGCGACGTCGAGGCTTGGCTGGCGCGCGCAGGACTGGTCGTGCAGCCCTCGCGCTTCGAAGGATTTCCGAACGCGGTGCTCGAAGCCATGGCGCTCGGCGCTGCCGTGATCAGCGCCGACTGCCCGGCGGGTCCAGCCGACCTCATCCGGGATGGGCTGAACGGTCGCCTGGTGCCGGTCGAAGACGTGCCAGCGCTGGCGCAGGCCATGCGTGAACTGATGCAGAGCCCGGGCACGCGCGCGAGCCTCGGCGAGCAAGCGCGGGGAGTGGCGCAGCGATTTCACCAGGACCGCATCATGGCGCTGTGGCAAGCGTCACTCCTGCCCGAGGATCGATCCTGCGCGTCCGCCGCAGGCCTGGACGGGAGCGTGCAGTGAGTGCCCAGAGCGAAATGCAGGCGGGCGGGCGCTTTGCCTTCGGCGCCAACTGGGCACGCTTTCTCAACGACCTCGATGAGACGCGCATCGTGGACGCCGAAGCGTCGTTGAGGGAGATGCTCGGCGTCGTGCGCCTCGACGGACTGCGCTTCCTCGACATCGGTTGCGGCTCGGGACTCTTCAGCCTTGCCGCGCGACGCCTGGGGGCAGAGGTGCACTCGTTCGATTTCGATCCGCAGTCCGTGGCATGCACGCTGGAGTTGCGGAAGCGCTACTTCGCGAACGACGCGAACTGGCGGATCGAAGGTCGGCTCGGTGCTCGACCGCGCCTACATGGCGGGGCTGGGAAGCTTCGACGTCGTCTACAGCTGGGGCGTCCTGCATCACACCGGCGCGATGTGGCTGGCCCTGGAGCGGGCGATCAACTGCGTGGCGAGCGGGACGGGCAAGCTGTACATCGCGATCTACAACGATCAAGGCTGGAAGTCGCATCTGTGGTGGCTCGCGAAGGCCTTTTACAACCGATTGCCGCGGTGGCTGCAGGGACCGTTCGTCACTGTTGCCGGCGCTGTCGTCCGCCTGCTCGTCATCCTCAAGTACACGATCAGGCTCAAACCGATGGTCGCGTTTGCGCCGCTGGCGAGCGACCGGCGCGAACGCGGCATGAGCGCGCGGCACGATCGCATCGACTGGTTCGGCGGATTACCGTACGAGTTCGCCAGCTTCGAAGTGCTCACGGCATACCTCGAGGCGCGCGGCTTCTCCTTGATCGGCGCCAAGCGCAACACCAGCCACGGCTGCAGTGAATTCGTCGTGCAGCTGGATCAAGGTCGCGACGTGAGCGGCGGCCGCCCAGCTGCGGAACGCGACCGCGAGGCCGTCTAACGTCGATGTGCGGTCTGGCTGGATTCTTTCAGCCCGCGGGATTCGGCGAATCCACGGGTAAGGAAATCGTCGAGGACATGGCGCGAGTGCTCGCGCACCGTGGACCCGACGATGCCGGCTCGTGGGTGGATGGCGCTGTCGGCATCGCGCTGGGCCATCGGCGTCTCGCCGTCGTCGATCTGTCGCCGGCCGGGCATCAGCCGATGCATTCGCCGTCGGGCCGCTTCGTCATCGTCTTCAACGGCGAAATCTACAATCATTCGCAGCTGCGCGCGGAGCTGGACGCGGCCGGCTCCGGCCCGTCGTGGCGCGGTCATTCCGACACGGAGACGCTGCTTGCCGGCATCGAGCGCTGGGGGATCGCGGCCACGCTCAGCAAGAGCGTCGGCATGTTCGCGTTCGCGTTGTGGGACCGACGCGAGCGCGTATTGAGCGTGGCGCGCGATCGGATGGGCGAGAAGCCTCTGTACTGCGGCTGGCAGGCTGGCGTCTTCGTCTTCGCATCGGAGCTCAAGTCTCTGCGCCTGCATCCCTCGATGCGTGCGCAGATCGATCGCCGAGCGCTGATGTCGTATGTGCGTGCGGGCTACGTCCCGGCGCCGGGCTCGATCTATAGCGGGATCGGCAAGCTGCCGGCGGGGACCTATGCGCAACTCGGCGCCGGAGCTGCTCCTGGCGCAGCGTTGCAGCCGCAGCAGTACTGGTCCTTGCGAGATGCCGCGGAGTCCGGGCTTGCGAGCCCGTTCGTCGGCAGCGACGCCGAAGCGCTCGAAGGACTCGGAGCAGTGCTCGCTCAGGCGGTGTCGCTGCAGCGAGTCGCCGACGTGCCGCTCGGCGCATTTCTCTCCGGCGGCATCGATTCGAGCACGGTGGTTGCACTGCTGCAGGAGCAGTCTGCTCGTCCGGTGAAGACATTTACGATCGGTTTTCACGAAGCGGCGTACCACGAGGCGCAGTACGCGCAGGCGGTCGCACGGACGTTGCACACGGACCATACCGAGTTGTACGTCACGCCCCGCGAGGCGATGGACGTCATTCCAACGCTCGCTGACCTGTATGACGAGCCGTTCGGCGACAGCTCCGCGATTCCTACTGTCCTGGTGTCGCAACTCGCCCGTCGCGAGGTGACCGTGAGCCTGTCGGGAGACGGTGGCGACGAATTGTTCGGCGGCTACTCGCGCTATGCACGAACCGTCGAGATCTGGCGAACGCTGGACCGCATTCCGCACACGGTCCGCAGACTGCTCGCTGCGGGTTGCCGGACCGTCAATCGCTGCGGTCCGGTTTCCCGAGCCGGCTGGCGTGCGGGCAGGGCGGCCTCGTACCTGTCGGCCGCGACGGCGCCCGAGTGTTACGCGGCGCAGATCGCGCAGTCCGACGAAGCTGCTGCGTTGGTCCTGGACTGCGATGGCAGCGAGGTCGCGGCGGCGCCGACGCTGCGCAACGCGGACCTTTACCATTCCATGATGTATGCGGATGCGGCGACGTACCTGCCCGACGACATTCTGACGAAAGTCGATCGCGCGGCGATGAGCGTCAGCCTCGAGACGCGTGTGCCGCTGCTCGATCATCGCGTGGTGGAGTTTGCCTGGCGCCTGCCGCTGGCGATGAAAGTTCGCAACGGTGCGAGCAAGTGGCTGCTGAAGCAGCTGCTGCGCAAGTACCTTCCCGACGCGCTGATCGAGCGGCCCAAGATGGGCTTCGGGATACCGGTCGGCGAATGGATTCGCGGACCGCTGCGCGACTGGGCAGAAGATCTCCTGGACGAGTCGCGCCTGCGGCGCGACGGCATTCTCGATCCGCGCCGGGTGCGCGAAAGATGGTTGCGACACGTGCAAGGCGTTTCCGTCGAGGGCGACGGCGTGTGGCAGCTGCTCATGTTCCAGTCCTGGCTGGCTGCATCGCGATGAGCGCGTCGGTGACCGCCGACAGCATCGCTTTGTTTCTGCCTTCCCTGGCCGGCGGCGGCGCAGAGCGCGTGTTCGTGCAGCTCGCGAACGAATTCGCGCGGCTCGGCCTGCGCGTCGACCTGGTCCTGGCCCGCGCACGAGGCCCGTACCTCGGCGAGGTCGCTCCCGCGGTGCGACTGATCGACCTGCGCGCCGGCGGCGTAATGGCGGCATTGCCGAGGCTGGTCCGCTACCTGCGCGTGGAGCGACCCGCGGTCATGCTGTCCGCCCTCGATCACGCGAATGTCGTCGCGGTTGCAGCCAGCCGACTCGCGGGCGGACGCACGCGTTGTGTGGTCTCGATGCGATCGGTCGCCAGCGCAGTGTTCGACTGGGAGGGCTCGTTTCGCAGCTGGATAGTGCTGCAGCTCATGAAGCGCGCGTACCCGATGGCCGACGCGATCATCGCGAACTCGCAAGTGGCGGCCGCAGACGTGGCGCGCCTGTTGCGCGGCGACGGCAAGCTGACGACGATCCACAACCCGCTCAACCTCGAGTGGATCGAAGCGCTGAGCCGTGAGCCGGTCGACCATCCGTGGTGCAGTCCGCGGATGCCGTTGGTGGTCAGCGTCGGCAGCCTCACCGTGCTCAAGGACTATCCGACGTTGGTGCGGGCCTTCGCGCTCGTCCGGCGTCGGCGCGACTGCCGTCTGGTCATCCTCGGTGAAGGTCCCGAGCGCGCCAAGATCGAAGCTGTCGTCCGAGCGTCGGGCGTGACCGAGGACGTGGCACTGCCGGGATTCCTGGCCAATCCTTTCGCGTGGATGCGCCGTGCGCGCGTTTTCGTCAGCTCGTCGCTGACCGAGGGCTGTCCCAACGCGCTCATGCAGGCGCTGGCGTGCGGGACACGCGTCGTCAGCACCGATTGCGTCGGCGGATCGGCGGAGATCCTGCAGCAGGGTAAGTGGGGACGTCTCGTGCCGACCGGAGATCATGCGGCCATGGCCGCAGCGATCGACGCAGCGCTGGATGCCGACGGCGAGCCGGACGTGCGACACAGAGCGCAGGACTTTGCTCACGATCGCATTGCTCGCGAGTATCTGCGGATCCTGTTGCCCGCGCATGCCGCTTCTTCGTCGGGGCACTGACGGACGTGTGCGGAGTACTCGGTATCGTCACGCGTGCGCAGCCGGCGCCGCCGATCGAGCACTGCGTGCGCGCGCTGAGCACGCTCCGTCACCGCGGGCCCGACGGACAGGGTCACTACCGCGACGACAGCGTTTTCTTCGGGCACACACGCCTCAGCATCATCGACCTCTCCGCCGCCGGTCATCAGCCGATGCGTTCGGCGGATGGCCGCTTCGTGATCACCTACAACGGCGAGATGTACAACTTCCGCGAGCTGGCGAGCGAGTACCGGCTCGACGGCCTGCGCTCCGCGTCGGATACCGAGGTCGTGTTGCGAGCGTTCGCCGAGCACGGGGTCGGCGCGCTGCGCAAGCTCAACGGCATGTTTGCGCTCGCGATCTACGACACGCACGCGCGAAAGGTCTGGCTGGTGCGCGACCGGATCGGCATCAAGCCGCTGTTCCTGCAGCTGCGCGCCGACACGTTGGTCTTCGCGTCCGAGCTCAAGGGGATCCTCGCGCTGGATCCCGGTCCGCGCGCCTGCGACATGCCTGCGCTGCACGAATGGCTGTACTACGGCAACCCTCTGGGCGGGCGCACTCTGTTCGCGGGTATCCGGCAGCTGCCGCCCGGACACTACCTGGAACTGGACCTGGACACGTTCGCTCACGTCATCAAGCCGTACTGGACCTTGGCCGAGTCCGCGCAACGCGACGTGCGATGCGACGCCCGGGAGGCGATCGCGGAAACGCGGCGCCTGCTCGAACAAGCCGTTCGGCGGCAACTGGTGAGCGACGTGCCGGTCGGAGTGTTCCTTTCGGGCGGAGTGGACTCGAGCGCGATCGTCGCCTTCGCGTCGCGCCACTATCAGGGCCGTCTCGCGACGTACTCCGTGGATTTCGATTTCGCGGGCAACGGCGGCGAGTTGCCGAAGGCGGCGCGCGTCGCAGCTCGTTACGGCACCGACCACCATGAGCTCCATATTCGCGGTGCAACGATCGGTGAGCTGGTCGAAAGACTCGTTCAGCATCACGACATGCCGTTTTCCGACGCGGCCAACATTCCGCTCTACCTCATGGCAGCGCAGATCGGCGCTCATACTAAGGTCGTGCTGCAGGGTGACGGGGGCGACGAGCTGTTCGGCGGGTACCGGCGCTATTCGACGTTGACATACTATGCCGTCTTCAGCCGTGTAGCGCGTCTGCTCGAACGCTTGCAGAGCGCGGGCGCGAAGTCGGCTTTGCAGCACCGGGTGCGCCGCTACCTGCGGGCGCTCGCTGCCGAAGACCCTGCCACGGTGATGGCGCTGTTGCTGACGACGGAGGATCGATCCTCGACACCGGGCGCGATCTTCGCGCCTGCAGTGAGAGCGCGCGTCGAGCAATCGGACCCGTTCGCACGGCACCGCGAGTGTCAGCGGCTGTTTCGCGAACGCGACCTGGGCAACCAGATGTCGATGCTCGATCTGTTGATCACGCTGCCGGACACGTACCTGGAGAAGGTGGACCGCTCGACGATGGCTGCGAGCGTCGAAGTGCGCGTCCCGTTTCTGGATCACGACCTGCTCGACTTCGTCGTCCGGCTGCCGGTCCGCGACAAGATACCGTGGGGCAGGAAGAAGTGGCTGCTGAAGGCGGCGCTACGCAACGTCGTGCCGGACGAGGTTCTCGATGGCCCGAAGACCGGTCTGGAAGTGCCTTTCGGCGCGTGGCTGCAGGGCGCGCTACAGCCGCTGTTCTTCGACCATCTGTCGAGCTTCGCGCGCCGCCATCCGGCGGTTCTCGACATCGACTACATCCGTGGCTTGTTCGCGCAAACCGGCGCGGGAGAGCGCAACGGCTCACACATGCTGTGGAAGGTGCTGAACTTCATGATCTGGGCGAACACGTCGAACGTCGATTTTCACAACGCAGCGGCGGCGCAGTGATGTTCGCGAAATCGGATTCGTTTCCTGCCGCGGTCTGCCCGGTCGACCTGTCGGAGCTGCGGCCGGGCGACAGCGGGCTGGTCTGCGCTGCTGCCGGTCACGGCTATGCTGTGCAGCAGGGGATCCCGCGGCTGCTGAGCTCGACGAGCAACTACGCCGATGGATTCGGCGCGCAGTGGCAACAGTACCGCGTCACGCAGCTGGATTCGTATACCGGGACCACGATCTCCGCGGATCGCTTGCGACGCTGCCTTGGCGAGGAGCTGTGGGCGAAGCTGCAGCAGCCGTCGCAACGACTGGAGGTTCTCGAGACGGGCTGCGGAGCAGGGCGTTTCACGGAAATCCTGTCGAAGCTGCCGGCGGCGTTCGTGACGTCCACGGATCTGAGCGCGGCGGTCGAGTCGAACCAGGTCAATTGTCCGCAGTCCGAGCAGCACCGGATCATTCAGTGCGACATCAACCAGCTGCCGTTCCAGCCTGGACAATACGACGTCGTCATCTGCCTCGGCGTGGTTCAGCACACGAAGAATCCGGAGCGAACGATCGCCGACCTGTACCGGCAGGTGAAGCCCGACGGCTGGCTGGTCATCGACCATTACGCCCCATCGCTTGCCGCCTACACGAAGTTCACGGCACTGCTGCTGCGGCCGATTCTCAAGCGCACGCCGCCGCAGTTCGGCGTCAAGGCGACCCGCGCGATCACGCGCATGTTCTTTCCGTTGCATCGCGCAGTCCGGAACGTCAAGCCGTTGCAGATAGTGCTGTCGAGGTTCTCGCCGCTGCTGACGTACTACCATGCCCTGCCGCAACTCAGCGACCAATTGCAGTACGAGTGGGCCGAGCTCGACACGCACGACTCATTGACGGATTACTACAAGCATCTGCGCTCGCCGCGCGCGATCGCAGCCACGCTTGCAGAGCTCCACGCCGGCAGCGTTTGGGTCGCCAAGGGCGGTAACGGCGTGGAAGCCCGCTGTCAAAAGCCGAGCCCAGGGCAAGGTGCCTGATGCTGCGTTTGCCTGCGAACGCACTGGGCGCCAAGGCCGTGCTGTCGGGTCTGGCGACCTACATACCGGGCTACGACTATATGCGCAGGACGGGAGGCACGGATTCCGCGCGCTACTGTTACGCGGTCTGGCTCCGCCACCTGATCCTGGCGAACGAATCCTTCGGGGCAGGTCTGCCGACCGTCGTCGCGGAGCTCGGTCCCGGCGATTCCATCGGTATCGGTCTCGCAGCACTGCTGTGCGGGGCCGAAAAATACTATGCCCTCGACGTCGTTCCGTACTCGGATCTGCGGAGCAATCTGCGGATATTCGACGAGCTGGTGCGGTTGTTCGAGCAGCGCGACGCCCGTGCCGGGCGAGAGCGAATTCCCGCTCCTGTACCCCAAGCTGCGCAGCTATGAGTTTCCGGCTCACTTGCTCGACGAGCGACATCTGCGCGAGGCATTGCGGTCGCAGCGCGTCGCAGAGATCAGAAGCTCCGTGGAGCGCGCCGACGCGGCGGACTCGCGGATCCTCTACAAGGCGCCCTGGGCAGAGCAGACGGTGATCGAGAACGACTGCGTCGACATGATCTATTCGCAAGCCGTTCTGGAGCACGTGCAGGAGCTGCGGAGCGTGTACGAAGCAATGTCGCGCTGGCTCAAGCGCGACGGCGTGATGTCGCACCAGATCGACTATCAGTGTCACGGCAAGGCGAACGTGTGGAACGGACACTGGACGTACTCGGACCTCCTCTGGAAGTTGATCGTCGGACGGCGGCCGTACCTGCTGAATCGGGAGCCTCACTCGGAGCACGTGAAGCTCCTGCGCGAGGCGGGTTTCAGGATCGTCAGTGAAACCCGCGTCCGGTCGGCGTCGACGCTGCGCGCCCGGGACCTGGCTGCCGGGTTTCGCGGGCTCTCCGAGGACGATCTGACGACGAGCGGAGCTTTCCTGGTCGCGACGTTGGCCGAATGATCAGGCTGCTGCTGATCGGCCCGCTGCCGCCGCCGATGGGAGGCGACACGCGGCATTTCGCCACACTGGTCGAGGATCTCGGCGCGCATCGCCGGTTCAGCGTAAAGCTGCTCAACACGTCGCGTGGGGTCGAGCATTCGCGTCTGTTGCCGAACATGGCGGCGGCGGCGCGAACGTTGCTGACGCTCATCGGCAATCTGCGCAAGGTCGACGTCGTTTCATTCCATGCCAGCGATCGCGGCATGTTCCTGCTGGGACCGGCGATCGTTGTGCTGAGCAAGCTCGCCCGGACCCCGACCGTGCTGCGCGTATTCGGCGGATCGTTCGGCGACTTCTATCGCAAGCGCGGCGTGCTGGGCCGGGCACTGATACGCGCTTCCATCCTCTCGGCCGACGTCGTGCTGCTGCAGACGCTGCGTGCGATCGAGCAGCTGCGCCCGCATGCACGCGGCAAGCTCGAATGGTTTTCGACGTACGTGAAGCTGCCCGCCCGCGACGCTGCCGGGCAACGGCGCATCGCCCAGGACGCTCGCACCGCTTGCAGCAGATTCGTGTTCCTCGGCCATCTGTGGCGGACCAAAGGTCTGGAAACGATCCTCGAGTCGGCGCCGCACCTTCCCGACGGCTGCACCATCGACATCTACGGTCCGCTCGACGAGTACACGCCCGAAGCGGTCCAGGAACGCGGCATGGGACGCGTCCACTATCGCGGGTTCCTGACGCATGCGCAGGTCGAGTCGACGCTGTGGGACTACGACTGCCTCGTGCTGCCCACGTTTCATCCCGGCGAAGGCTATCCCGGCGTGATCGCCGAGGCGTTCGCGCACGGCTTGCCCTTGATCACCACGAGGTGGCTGGCGATACCGGAGATCGTCGACGAGCAGTGCGGCATCCTGATAGAGCCGGGGGACACGCGCGCCTTCGTCGCTGCCATGAATGCGCTCAACGCGGACAGCGGCTATTGGCGCAAGCTGTGCGAGGGAGCGCGGCAGCGGGCCGCGCGCTTCGATCACCGCGTGTGGTCGACGAAGTTCGAAGAGATCTGCCAACAGCTGACGCAAGCGTAGATGTGCGGGATTTTCGGCATTCTGTCTGACCCGTCGGTGCATTTGGACGATGCGCTGATCGAGTCCGCCGCCCGCGTGCAGAGTCATCGCGGCCCGGACGGCAGCGGTAGCCAGCGCTTTGCCTTCGCACACAGCTCGCTGGTTTTCGCGCACCAGCGCCTCGCGATCATCGATCTCACGGCAGCGGGCGCTCAGCCGATGAGCTACCGCGACGGGCAGGGCAGCCTGATCTACAACGGCGAGCTCTATAACTACCTGGAGCTGCGCGACGAGCTCGCGCGCGCCGGCGAGGAGTTTCGCACCCGGTCCGACAGCGAGGTGCTGCTGACGGCATTGCATCGCTGGGGCCCGCAACAGGCGCTGGCAAAATTCAACTGGATGGGAGCGTTCGCGTGGCTCGACCGAAACCAGCAGCGACTCGTGCTGGCGTGCGACGCCGGCTCGGAGAAACCGCTCTATTACTATCGCGATGGGCGCATGTTCGCGTTCGCGTCGGAAATCAAGACGCTGCTCACGCTGCTGGGGCGCAGGTTTGCGCTCGATCGGGACAGTGTCGGGCAGTTCTTGTTTCAGGGACTGAGCGATGCTTCCGCTCAGACGTTCTTCCGCGGCATTCAACGGCTCCCGGCGGGCACCTGCCTCGTGCTCGAATTGCGGCTCGATCGCAATCCGCGGGTGCTCGTTCCGACTGCTTATCGGGCGCCGGCCTACGCAGGCGATCCCGCACGCATGACCGCTGCTCAGTTTGCGGAAGAGCTGCGCAGCACCTTCGTTGACTCCGTGCGCCTGCGGTTGCGCAGCGATGTGCCGGTTGGCGTCCTGCTCTCCGGCGGAATCGATTCGTCATCGATCGCAGCGGTCGCGCAGCAACTGGTCGGCAGCGCCGCAGCGCCGCGGCTGCTGTCCGCCGTCAGCAACGATCCGCGCTTCGACGAGTCGGTCCACATCGGCGCAATGGAGCGTCACCTGGGTAGGGAGTCGCACCGGATCGTGCTGCGCAATGCGCCGCAGTCGTTGGTCGCAGACCTGTCGACGGTGAATTGGTACAACGATGCGCCGGTGGCCGGGCTTTCTGCGCTCGCGCACTACCGTCTCATGGAGCGCGCCAAGGAACTGGGACTGACCGTGATACTGAGCGGCCAGGGCGCAGACGAGATTCTGCTGGGCTATCGGAAGTTCCTCGGGTTCTATCTGCAGTCCCTGGTCCGGCGCGGCGCTGTCCTGCGTGCTGCGGCGGTGCTGCTCGGATTCGTGGCGAACCGGACGATCGTCAGCCAGTTCGATCTCGCCGACGCGAAACGCTACGTGCCATTGCTGCGCAAGCTGACGGCCGGCGCAGCGGCGGAATCTTCGATCGAAGGACCGTCGCTGCAGGGATGGCAGGCGCTGCCGCTCGGCCTGGGGCCCGGCTCGCTCGCCGATCGTCAGGTGCAGGACATCAAGCGCTACTCGGTGCCGTCGCTCTGCCACTACGAGGATCGCATGTCGATGGCGATGAGCCGTGAAATACGTCTGCCGTTCCTGGATTCCCGGCTGATCGACCTGGCGCTGCGCGCGCCCGACTCGTACAAGCTGCGCCGAGGCTGGACCAAGTACGCGTTCCGCATGGCGATGCAGCGCTTCCTGCCGCCGCAGGTGGCGTGGCGCAAGGACAAGCAAGGCTTCTCCAATCCGCATGGTGAGTGGCTCAAGCACGAGTTGCGGCAGCCGGTCGAGGATGCCTTTTCTTCCGAGAGTCTGCTATGCCGGAAAGGGATCGTGGACGGCGCTGCTCTGCGCCTGAAGTACGAGCGCTATCGGCAGCAGCCGGTGGGCGGTGGCTCGATCTGGTATCGCGAGATCTTCGCGCCGTTCTCGCTGGAGCTGTGGATGCGCCGCTACGAGGGATGGATACAATGAGTTTCGGCGGCCGCAATTCGCCAATGCGCATCATCTACCTGCATCAGTACTTCACTACGCTCGAGATGGCCGGCGGCACCCGGTCTTTCGAAATCGGTCGCCGGCTGGTCGCGGCCGGTCACACTGTCGAAATGGTCACGTCGTGGCGCGACGAATCCGCGACGCGGGAGTGGTTCACCAGCGACGTGGCGGGTATGCGCGTGCATTGGCTGCCGGTTGCTTATTCGAACGACATGGGCTACGGCGCGCGCATCCGCGCGTTCTGCCGGTTCGCGTTCGCGGCCGCGCGCCGCGCTGCGCACCTGAAGGGTGACGTGGTCTTCGCAACCAGCACGCCGTTGACGATCGCACTGCCCGCCGTCTACGCGGCTCGACGTCAACGAATCCCAATGGTTTTCGAAGTGCGCGATCTGTGGCCCGAGGTGCCGGCAGCGATGGGAGCGCTGCGCCATCCGCTCTCGCTGTGGGCTGCGCGCCGGCTCGAACGGTTTGCCTACGCCAACGCCGCGCGCGTCGTAGCGCTGTCGCCCGGGATGGCGGAGGGCGTCGTGCGCACAGGTTATCCGCCCGCTCGCACGAGCGTGATCCCGAACGGCTCGGACCTCGACCTGTTTCGGCGCGATGCCGCGCGCGGTCGGGCGCTGCGGCAGAAGTTGGGCATCGCCGACGAGCGGATCCTGGTGGGGTACACCGGTACGCTCGGTCGGGCAAACGGCGTCGGGTATCTGGCGCGGCTCGCGGCGGCGTTGCGCGGGGACTCCCGGTTCGTGTTTCTGTGCGTCGGGGACGGCCACGAGCGCGAGCAGGTCGCGGCGCTGGCGCGCGAGCTCGGCGTGCTCAATCGCAACTTCTTCATGATCGCGCAGATGCCGAAGACCGCGATCCCCGCGGTGCTCTCCGCTCTCGACGTCGCCACGTCGCTGTTCGTGCCCGTGCGCGAGCTCGAAAGCAATTCGGCCAACAAGTTCTTCGATGCGCTCGCCGCTGGCTGCTGCGTAGCTATCAACTACGGCGGTTGGCAAGCGGACCTGCTGCACGAAGCCGGCGCGGGAATCCGGCTCGCGGGCGATCTTCAGCAGGCAGCGCTCGAGTTGCAGGCGCTGGCAAGCGAGCCGGGGCGGGTGAGGAGCTGCGGCGAAAATGCACGACGATTGGCCGAGCAGCGCTTCTCCCGAGACGAGCTCGCGGCGCGCGTCGAAGCAGTTGTTGCCGAAGCCGTGGCCGAAAGGCCCGGCCAGGCCGCGCGCTGAGCAGCGATGCTGAAGAGGGGCATGGACATTCTGCTGGCGTCGCTCGCACTGATCGCGCTCTCGCCCGTGATGCTCGCTCTGGCTGCGCTCGTGCGGCTGCAGTTGGGCGCGCCGGTGTTGTTTCGTCAGGTTAGACCCGGCCGGGCGGCGCGGCCGTTCATATTGCGCAAGTTCCGCACAATGCGCGCCGCCTGCGACGCGAGCGGCAACGCACTGCCGGATGCCGAGCGGCTCACCGTCTTCGGACGCTTCATGCGCAGGACGAGCCTCGATGAGCTGCCGCAGCTGTGGAACGTGCTGACCGGCGAGATGAGCCTGGTGGGGCCCCGGCCGCTGCTGATGGAGTACCTGGCCGTGTATTCGCCGGAGCAGGCCCGTCGTCACGAGGTCAGGCCGGGCATCACGGGCTGGGCGCAGGTGAACGGCCGGAATGCGCTGACCTGGGAGGACAGATTTCGACTCGACGTGTGGTACGTGGACAATAGATCCCTGATGCTCGATCTGAAGATCCTCTGCCTGACGGTGCTCAGTGTGCTGACGGCCCGCGGCGTCAATCAAGCGGGGGATGCGACGGTCGAGCGCTTTACAGGAAGGCAACGGTGAGCTCGCTATTGATAGTAGGGGCGGGCGGCCACGGCGGGGTCGTGGCCGACGCCGCGATTTCCACGGGGCTGTGGGACACGGTCGCGTTCCTCGACGACCGCGCACAGCCACGGCTGCTCGACTTCGAGGTCGTCGGAGCGTTGGCCGACCTCGAGCATGTCGCCTCGCGCTTCGATGCTGTCGCGCTCGGCGTCGGAGACAATCGGGCGAGATGGGCGTTGTACACCCGCTGCATGCAGGCTAAGCGCGCGCCCGCGGTTATCGCGCATGCGTCTGCGGCCGTCAGCCCGTATGCTCGCATCGGACCGGGGACCGTCGTTTTCGCGCAAGCTGTCGTCAATCCCGGTGCCGTGCTCGGAGCTGCGTGCATCGTGAACAGCGCCGCGAGTGTCGACCATGACTGCAATCTGGGCGACGCCGTGCACGTCTCGCCCGGGGCAAACCTGGCCGGTAACGTCTCGGTGGGTGCGCGCAGCTGGATCGGCATCGGCGCCTGCGTCCGGCAAGGCATCACGATCGGCGCCGACGTGATCGTCGGCGCAGGCAGTGTCGTCGTGAGCGACGTCGCCCAGGCTGTAACAGTATTCGGAGTTCCCGCGAAGATACGCAAATGACCGCGGCTGGCGAATCGTCGATGGCAGCGCGACGGTGACGCCGGCCTGGCGGTAGATCACACCCGCCTGAGCATGAAGTACGCGCTATGAGTACGCAGGTCAAAATCAGTATAGCGGCGAAACTCGCGGTCAATGGCGATCGGCAGATCCAGCTGCGATGCCAAGACGTCGACCGCTTCGAGAGGTTGCTCAGCGAACAACCGCACATAGTCGCTATGCCGCAGTCGATTCTGGAAGTGGCCGCGCGGATTCCAAATACGCCAGCTTCGCTCGCTGAAGCGGTAGAAGTTGAACGGCCCGACTGCAGCGTCGGCGTAGCTGTAGTGATCCTGGTAGTCGATGACGTGGCTGAAGATTGCACCGATGCGCGTGATGCGCACGCACTCGCGCAGGATCTCGCATATGTCGTTGGCCGGGATGTGCTCGAGCGTGCTCGTCGTGCAAACGAAATCCACGCTCGCATCGGCCAATCCGGTTGCCCTGGCGTCGCCCGGCGCACAGTAGCGAATGCGGTACTTGCGACGAAGGTCAGCCCCGCAGTCAGTGATGTCCGGCCAGTCGCCTCCGACTTTCGAGCGCAGCTGACGGATCGTGTGGTTGATTTGCGCGGCGCTGCTCAGGCGCTCAATGTCGTAAACCAGAACTTCCGTCGCGCCGGCATTCGACAGCAGCAGCGGACTCAGGAAGTGACGGCCGGCGCCGAACTCAAAAGCGCGGCCAGGATGGACGCGGCGATAGTTCGCGACGTGCCACTGGTGAAGCCGCAAGTACGTATCCGTGACTGCCAGGCTTCCGTGGCCGCTCGCCCGCTGTATTGCTCGATACAGAGCAGGCGCGTGGCCGAGCAGATGGAATGCCATGCACTTCATGCGCCAGTTCAATGCGCTGCCTCCGTTCCTGAAAGCGGCCGATTCTACAATGAGAACAGCGAGTTGACGTATGCAATGGACAAGCCGCTCCCGGATGACTACTCGGCAGAACTGCGAGGCGATGACATGAAGCTGGTCGCAGGACGTGAAAATAGCTGTTATCTCGCAACAGCTCGCGGCGATCTCAACCGGCGTGGGCGAGATCAAAGGCAAGAGTGGGTGGCTGCCCTTGCCGGTCCTGAATGACTGAGCTGTGGGCGCGCGAGGCATATAACACGTGGACAATCGGAGCTCTTTTCCGCATTGGCCAGCCTACGGCGCGGATGAAATCTCAGCGGTTGACGCATCGCTGCGCTCCGGAAGAGTCAACTACTGGACTGGCCAAGAGGCGCGCCAGTTCGAGCGAGAATTCGCGTCGTATGTCGGAACACGCCACGCAATTGCGCTAGCCAATGGCACGGTAGCCCTTGAGCTGGCTCTGAGATGTCTCAACATCAGGCCTGGCGATGAGGTCGTCACTACTCCACGGACGTTCATTGCGTCTGCAAGCTGCGCCGTGATGTGTGGTGCCGAAGTGCGATTTGCAGATGTAGATCGGGACAGTCAGAACATCTTTGCGGAATCGATCGAGCGCGTGCTCACCCCGCGAACCAAGGCGATCATCGTCGTGCATTTGGCTGGTTGGCCGTGTGAGATGAACGAAGTCATGCAGTTGGCTCGCGATCGAAATCTGACAGTCGTCGAGGACTGCGCTCAGGCGTGTGGTGCTCGCTACCATGGTCATCAGGTGGGCAGCCTTGGACATGCGGCCGGCTTTTCGTTTTGTCAGGACAAGATCATAACCACGGGTGGAGAAGGGGGCATGCTAACGCTCAATAGCCAGGAAGCCTGGCTACGCGCATGGGCGTTCAAGGATCACGGCAAGAGTTACGAGGCCGTATACAACAAGCAGCACGCCCCGGGGTTTCGCTGGCTGCATGAATCCTTCGGCACGAACTGGAGGATGACGGAGATGCAGGCGGCGATCGGCCGGACGCAACTTGGGAAGCTCAGCGCGTGGGTGGCGATACGTCAGCGGAATGCCGCAATCCTGAAGGAGCACTTGGCGGACATCAGTGCAGTAAGAATGCCATCGCCGCCATCCCACATTGAGCATGCATTCTACCGTTTCTATTTCTTCGTTGATCCGAGTGGCCTGAAGTCCGCATGGTCGCGCGATCGTATTGTTGGCGAGATCAGCGAGGCGGGCATTCCGTGCTTCTCCGGATCTTGCTCCGAAATCTATCTGGAGAAGGCATTCGGTGACCTAAGAGATTGGAGCATGCAACGCCTGCCTGTGGCGCGCGAGCTGGGGGAGACAAGTGTCGCGCTGCTAGTACACCCAACGCTCGAGGTTGAGCATATGGCGCGCGCTGGACACGTCGTAAGAGAGATCCTACGTCAAGCGAGTCGGTAGTTGTTACATGTGCCGGACGCCGAATGCGGCGACCGGCAGGGATCGAAGACGCACGGGTCGTTGAGCACCGATAGGTCGGTGGCGCCGAATTCATCTGTCACTCTTTGGCGACGCTCTTCGGGGATCACCTTAGTGCAAGTCACACGCTATGAAGGTTGGTGCTATGATCTCCCCGACCGTGCGGGTGAAGCCTTCGCCCTTTTGCAGAACAAGTAACGATCAGGGATCGCACGAAAGCGGAAAACGGCCGGACCGTGGTGCAATCCGGCCGCCACAGTCAGGAAAGTGAACCGCGATGAAGGATCGAAGAACGACTATTTCTCGCTGGTTGCAGCTCATTACCGAGCTGCCTCGCAGCACCAAGCGTTTCATCATGGTGGTGGCCGACGTGGTGATGATCCCGTTGGCTCTATACACCGCTATCACACTCAGACTTGGTACTGTCGACCATGATTTCGGCAGCAGGGGGTGGCTTTACGTCGTCGTCCTGCTGACCAGCCTGCCCGTCTTTGCCAGGCTCGGTCTCTATCGCGCCGTCACCCGGTACATCGGGGCGAGGGCCGTCCTGGCGGTGTTCGCCGGCGTGACTCTGTCCGTCGCGCTGGTCACTCTCCTCAATTTTACGCTTGCGCATCGGATGGTCCCGACCAGTGCCTTGGTAATCTACTGGGCACTCGCTCTTCTTTATGTGGCCGGCAGCCGATATCTCGTTCGGCTCGCGCTCCAGAGTGCGAACGGCGCGGGCGAACGTGTGGCGATCTATGGCGCCGGAGAAGCAGGGGTGCGTCTGTCCGTGGCGCTCCAGAGCGGCAAGGAGTTCAAGCCTGTCGCGTTCGTTGATGACCATCATGCGCTTCATGGCAGCGTCATCAACGGCATCGAGGTTTTCTCGCCGAGCGAGCTGCCGACGATCATTCCCGAATTCAGTATCACCCGGATCCTCCTCGCCGTGCCGTCTGAAACGCGGCGTCGTCGCCGCGAAATTCTGGCGCACCTCGAGTCACTCGGTACACATGTGCAGACAATCCCGGATCTTAGCGACTTGGCCGCCGGCCGGGCGCGCGTTGATGAAATTCATGAGGTGGAGGTCAGCGATCTGCTCGGACGCGATCCCGTTCCGCCAAACCTTGCATTACTACGCGCTTGCATAGAGAAAAAGTCCGTGCTGATTACGGGTGCCGGAGGTTCGATCGGCTCAGAGCTGTGCCGCCAGATCGTGCTACTCGCGCCGAAACGCTTACTGCTGCTCGAGATGTCGGAGATTGCTCTTTACAACATCGAGAAGGAACTTCGGCTCACCAGCGCCCGCGAAGGTCTGCTCGTTGAGATCATTGCCCTGCTTGGAAACGCGCATCACAAGTATCGCGTACGCGAAATCATGCAGACGTATGGCGTACAGACCGTGTATCACGCGGCCGCCTACAAGCACATGCCGATCGTCGAGCAGAACATGATCGAGGGCATTCACAACAACGTCTATGCGACGTGGCATGCGGCGGAAGCGGCCCTCGAAACTCACGTCGAGACATTCGTTCTGGTTTCGACCGACAAGGCCGTCAACCCGACGAATGTCATGGGGGCCACGAAGCGCTTCGCCGAGCTGGTGCTGCAGGCGATGCAGGAGCGGGGCTCCAAGACGCGCTTCTGCATGGTTCGTTTCGGCAATGTTCTGGCCTCGTCGGGTTCTGTCGTGCCGCTATTTCACGAGCAGATCCGCCGCGGTGGCCCTGTGACCGTCACGCATCCGGACGTGATCCGCTATTTCATGACGATTCCGGAAGCCGCGCAGCTCGTCATCCAGGCAGGTTCGATGGCCAAGGGCGGCGATGTGTTCGTGCTCGACATGGGCAAGCCCGTGCGCATCGATGATCTCGCGCGGCGCATGGTGAACCTGATGGGGCTCACGGTTCGCGATGAGGATCATCCGGACGGCGACATCGAGATCGCCTATACGGGACTGCGCCCGGCAGAAAAGCTCTTTGAGGAGCTCCTGATCGGCAAGGACGTCGCAGGCACAGACCACGCGATGATCATGCGCGCCATGGAGCATTCGTTGCCTTGGGAGAGAGTGCTGACGCTGCTGGATGACCTGCTGGTCGCGATGCGCAAGTTCGATTGCCGCAGGGCGCGCGAGCTGCTCCTGCACGCGATCGCTGAGTATCAGCCGAGCGCCGGGATCGAAGACCTTGTCTGGCAGCAGCACTCGGGCGTGAGCGTTACGCTCGCTGCCGTGGCCGCCGCCGATGACCACAAAGTGACGGAACTTGCCGCGCGTCGAGCCGCCAAAAACCCGTCGACTCCTGCCTCCCCGGCCCCGCCAGGGCATTGAACTCGTTTCGATTCGCAGCGCGATACGGTTCGTCGTAGCGCGCCCTCCTGCGCTTTACTTGGCGGCATCGGTCCGTTACATTCCGCGCCTCTTTTTCTCGTTCAATCAGCGTATTAGAAGGCATCTGCCATGCGCGTGACGATCTTCGGCTCCGGCTATGTCGGTCTGGTTACGGGCGCCTGCCTGGCCGACGCGGGTAACCACGTCGTCTGCGTGGATGTCGATGCGAAGAAGATTGCACGGCTTCAGCGCGGCGAGGTGCCGATCCACGAGCCGGGACTCGACGGGTTGATCAAGCGCAACTCCGAAGCGGGACGCATGGAATTCACCACCGACGCCGCAAAAGGTGTCGCGCACGGGCTCTTTCAACTCATTGCGGTGGGCACGCCTCCGGGCGAGGACGGTTCGGCCGACCTGACACATGTGCTCGCCGTCGCCAACACCATCGGCCAGCACATCAACGAATATCGGGTCGTGGTAACCAAGTCGACGGTGCCCGTGGGCACTGCCGACAAGGTTCGCGCGAGTCTCACTGCAGCCCTCGCCAAGCGCACTGTGGCGGTCGAATACGATGTCGTTTCCAACCCGGAATTCCTGAAGGAAGGTGCGGCCATCGCCGACTTCATGAAACCAGACCGCGTAATCATTGGCACCGACAACCCCCGGACGACCGAGTTGCTGCGCCTGCTCTATGAACCTTTTACACGCAACCATGATCGGCTCCTCGTGATGGATATCCGTTCGGCTGAGCTCACCAAGTACGCGGCCAATGCGATGCTCGCGACCAAGATCAGCTTCATGAACGAGCTGGCGAACCTCGCTGAGCGATTCGGTGCTGACATCGAAAAGGTGCGCGTCGGCATCGGCTCGGATCCGCGCATCGGTTACAGCTTCATCTATCCCGGCTGCGGTTACGGCGGCTCGTGCTTCCCCAAGGACGTGAAGGCGCTGTCGCGCTCGGCAAGGGAACTCAACTACGACGCCGCGATCCTGGAGGCGGTCGAGAATGTAAACGCGCGCCAGAAGGAGCTGCTCTTCAAGAAAATTCATCGGCACTTCGATGGCAAGCTGGGCGGACGTACGCTCGCGCTCTGGGGCCTGGCATTCAAGCCCAACACGGACGACATGCGTGAGGCTCCGAGCCGCGCGCTGATGGAGGATCTGTGGGAGCACGGCGCCACCGTGCAGGCCTACGATCCTGTGGCGATGGACGAGGCGCGTCGCACCTATGGCGATCGTAAGGGACTCACCTTGGTAAAAAATGCCAACGCGGCACTCGCGGGTGCAGATGCGCTCGCTATCGTGACCGAGTGGCAGGAGTTCCGCAGTCCTGACTTCGACAACATCAAGTCACAGCTCAAGAGCCCGGTGATCTTTGACGGTCGCAATCTCTATGATCCTTCGTATCTGGCCCGGCTCGGCATCACTTACTATGGGATTGGTCGCGGCAAGCGGCTGGAGCTCAACTGAAGTCCCGGTGTCGCCCCCTGGCGTACAATTGCCGCGAACGCAATAGTTTGCGCATTGTCACTGCAACTCGAACATGCTCATCCCGGTAATACTCTCCGGCGGCTCGGGTACGCGATTGTGGCCGCTGTCGCGTGAGCTCTATCCGAAGCAGCTCCTGCCCCTGGTTTCGGAGCGGACGATGCTCCAGGACACCGTGGCGCGGCTCAAGGGACTCGAGAGCCTCGGGCCTCCAATCGTCGTGTGCAACGAGGCACATCGGTTCATGGTTGCCGAGCAGTTGCGTCGGCTCGACACCGCGCCAGGCTCCATCATTCTCGAACCCGTTGGGCGTAACACTGCCCCCGCTGTCGCGGTAGCGGCGCTCGTCGCGCTCAAGGCCGATGCGAAGGCCGATCCAATTCTGCTGGTCCTTCCAGCTGATCACGTCATAGAAGATGTGCCGGCTTTCCATGCCGCCGCGCGCATTGCGCTGGCGCAGGCGGGCGAGGGAAAACTCGTCACCTTCGGAGTTGTCGCGCGCAGCCCTGAGACCGGCTATGGCTACATACGTCGGGCCGGAGGCAGGGGACCGGCGTACCCGGTGGCCCAGTTCGTGGAGAAACCTGACACGAGGCGTGCACGTCAGTTCGTTGAATCAGGCGAGTACTTCTGGAACAGCGGTATGTTCGTCTTCAAGGCTCGCCGCTATGTCGAGGAGCTCAAACGTCTCGCGCCGGACATCCTCGACGTGTGCGAGAAGGCCGTAGCCGGGGCGCAGGTGGATCTGGAATTCACGCGGTTGTCGGCGGCGGAATTCGAGCGTTGCCGCAGCGAGTCGATCGACTACGCGGTGATGGAGAAAACGCGCGACGCGGTTGTCGTCCCGCTCGACGCGGGCTGGAGCGATGTCGGCTCGTGGGCAGCGCTTCATGAAGCATCGCGAACCGATCCTTCAGGGCAACGTCACACATGGCGATGTCATCGCCGAGGATACACACGACTGCTTTCTGTACTCTGAAAATCGATTGGTCGCGACCGTCGGCCTCGGAGATCACGTCGTCGTGGAGACCAAGGACGCGGTGCTGGTCGCGCCCAAATCACGCGTTCAGGACGTGAAGCTGCTCGTCAATCGGCTGAAGGCGCAGCAGCGTGGCGAAGCGCTACTGCATCGCGAGGTGTTCAGACCCTGGGGCAGCTACGATAGCCTCGATTCCGGGGAGCGCTTTCAGGTCAAGCGACTCACCATCAATCCTGGCGCCTCGATTTCGCTGCAACTCCATCACCATCGCGCCGAGCATTGGGTGGTCGTTGCTGGTGCCGCGCGCATCACGCGCGGTGACGAAGTGTTCATGCTCGAAGAAAACCAATCGACCTACATTCCGGTCGGGACCAAGCACCGCATCGAAAATCCCGGAACTGCTCCCGTGCATATCATCGAGGTGCAGTCCGGGAGCTATCTGGGCGAGGACGATATCGTGCGTTTCGAGGATCGTTATGGCCGTGAAGGAACGAACAAGTAAGACGATGTCGCGGAGCCCGGCACCTCGGGATGCGCAGGAGATGACGTAATGAACGCCGCTGTCCGACCCGCTGCAATGACGGTGCCACTGCTTGATCTCAAACCGCAGTATCAGGCACTGAAATCGGAGATCGACGCCGCAATCGCACGCGTGTGCGCGAGCCAGATGTTCATACTGGGACCGGCGGTGACCGAGCTCGAGCGCCGCGTGGCCGAATACAGCCAGGCGAAGTTCGCGATTGGCCTTTCTTCGGGCACCGATGCATTGCTGATCGCGCTCATGGCGCTCGATATCGGGCCAGGCGATGAGGTGATCACGAGCCCTTACACTTTTTTTGCGACTGGCGGGACCATTGCGCGCGTGGGCGCGCGGCCCATCTATGTCGACATCGACCCCGGTACATTCAATATTTCGCCGGTGGCTGTCGAAGAGTTTCTCACCAGCCAGTGTGAAAAGCGCGAGGGACGACTCGTCAATCGACACACCGGCGGTCGCGTGCGAGCGCTCATGCCTGTGCATCTCTACGGTCAGTCCGCGGACATGGATCCGCTGATGGAGCTCGCGGCGCGCTTTGACCTGCAGGTCATCGAAGATGCGGCACAGGCGATCGGGTCGGAATATCCAAAAGGACGCCGTGTGGGTGCGATCGGAGCAATCGGTTGTCTTTCCTTCTTTCCGACCAAGAATCTCGGCGCTTTTGGCGATGCCGGCATGTGCGTGACGAATGATGCTGAGCTTGCCCATCGTCTCAAGATCCTGCGTGTGCATGGCGGTGAGCCCAAGTACTACCACGCGCTCATCGGCGGGAACTTTCGTATCGATGAGATTCAGGCGGCCGTGCTCAACGTGAAACTGACCCATCTCGACGACTGGTCGCGCGGACGGCAGGAGAACGCAGCCTTCTATGATTCCGCATTCAAGGCGGCGGGCGAATCAAGGATCGGTTTGCCGGTGGCACGTGCGGGCTATCGGCATATCTACAACCAATACGTGATCCGCGTGCCGACAGCGCGATCAGGTACGGAAGTACCTGTCGGATTGCGGCGTGGGCACGGAGATCTACTACCCGGTGCCGCTGCATCTGCAGGAATGCTTTGCGTATCTCGGCTACCGGGAAGGCGACATGCCGGAGTCCGAGCGCGCGGCGCACGAAACGATGGCTCTGCCGATCTATCCCGAGCTGACGCGCGAGCAGCTCGCGCATGTAGTCAATTGCGTCGTGAGCGGCGTGCGTTCCATTTCCTGAAGGGATCGAAATGAAGATCACGTCGTTCAAGGCCTACGATGTTCGCGGCCGCCTGCCGGATGAGCTCAATGAGGACATCGCCTATCGCATCGGCCGGGGATTCGCCGAGTTCGTGAAACCCCGAAAGGTCGCGGTGGGCCGCGACATCCGCCTGTCGAGCGCGCAATTGCGCGATGCCCTGGTCAAGGGACTCAACGATTCGGGCGTCGATGTCGTCGACATCGGCCTCGTCGGAACCGAAGGGGTGTATTTCGCCACCTTCCATGAATCCCTCGACGGCGGGATCATGGTCACGGCGAGTCACAATCCGCCGGATTACAACGGCATGAAGATGGTGCGCGAGCGAGCGAAGCCCATCAGCGCGGACACCGGGCTAGAGGATATTCGCGCCATTGCCGAACGAGGCGAGTTCGCTCCGCCGGCGCGCGCCGGCCGTCACCAGGACCTCGACACCAGCAAGAGCTATCTCGAGCACCTGCTGAGCTATGTCGAGCGCAGCAAGCTCAAGCCCCTCAAGATCGTGGTGAATGCGGGCAATGGCGGGGCCGGGCTAGTCATCGACCAGATCGAAAAGCACCTGCCGTTCGAGTTCATCAAATTGTTCAACCAGCCGGATGGCCATTTTCCAAACGGTGTGCCCAACCCGATGCTGGAGGAGAACCGTGCGCCGACGATCGAGGCGATCCGCAAGCACCAGGCGGACCTCGGTCTCGCGTGGGACGGGGACTACGACCGCTGCTTTTTCTTCGATGAAGCCGGCCGGTTCATTGAGGGCTACTACATCGTCGGGTTGCTGGCGTCGGCGTTTCTAAAGCGTTACCCGGGCGCCAAGATCGTTCACGACCCGCGGCTCACCTGGAACACGGTGGACATCGTGAAGTCGCTGGGCGGGATACCGGTGCTGTGCAAGTCCGGCCACGCGTTCATCAAGGAAAAGATGCGGACCGAGGATGCCGTCTACGGTGGCGAGATGAGCGCCCATCACTATTTCCGCGATTTCTCCTACGCGGACAGCGGCATGATTCCGTGGCTGCTGGTAACGCAGATCATCTGCGAGTCCGGCAAATCGCTCTCGGCGCTCGTGGATGAGCGGATCAAGCTGTTTCCCGCGAGCGGTGAAATCAATCGCAAGCTTCCGGACGGGAAAGCTGCCATCCAGCGCATAGAGAAGCTCTATAGGCCCAAAGCGCAAAGCGTCGACTACACCGACGGCCTGTCGATGGAATTCGACGGCTGGCGTTTCAATCTGCGCACCTCGAACACCGAGCCGCTGGTGCGGCTTAACGTCGAGTCGCGCGGCGACGCAGGCCTGATGAAGGCGAAGACCGAAGAGCTGCTCAAGGCGCTCGAAGGCTGAGGCCTCGAAGGCCACTACAACTACGCCTGTTCACTGGAGGGTGCCGTGTACCTGATCTGGAAGCTATTGCACGTCATTGGCGTCGTGCTGTTCCTCGGCAACATCATCACGGGCGTTTTCTGGGCATACCATGCCGGTGCGACGCGCGATCCAAAAATCATCGCGCATGCTTTCGAGGGCATCACGCGCAGCGACCGATGGTTCACGATGCCGGGGGTCACCTTGCTGACTATCGCGGGCCTCGCCGCCGCGATTACCGGAGGCTTTCCCATCCTCCGCACCGGCTGGATTTTCTGGGGCCTCGTATTGCTGATCATCTCCGGCCTCTCATTCATGTTCTGGATCGGCCCCTTACAGCGCAAGATCACCGCACTTGCGCGTGCCGGCGGCGCTGGTCAGTTCGACTGGCCGCGCTATGAATCACTGCGTCGACGCTGGGCGCTCTGGGGCTCGGTCGCGACGCTGGCACCGCTCGTTGCGGTGGTGCTGATGACACTCAAGCCCGCCTTGCCTGTGCCGTAAGTGAGCGTATTCGGTCCGCGGCTGGTTCTTCTGGTAGTGCTGCTTGCGACCGTCGGCTGTGAAGCGACGGTCAGCATGAGTGAAACCACCATGAATTCCGGCTCTGACACGAAGCGCTCTCCTCACCGCGGTCCGCCGCCGACTCTCGTGCCGGTGCTGTTCGATGACTTCAGTTACACCTCGCCGCGGGAATTCGAGCGCAATGGCTGGATCCTGCGGACTGAGCCGGGCTGGCCCGGAATCACCGGCGCACTCTGGAGTGGCAACGTGACTCTGGGCGTTGCGGACCCGGATCACGCGGGTAATCTTCTTGGTGCGCATGACGGCCACGACAGATGGCACGACGACGCGCCAGGCGCAGTTCTGCCATCAGCGCAAGTACTACGAGGGAACCTACGCGGCCCGTGTCCGCTTTCATGACGCGCCAGCCGCCGGACCGGACGGCGACCAGGTGGTCGAGACCTTCTACATGATCAGCCCGCTCAAGGCGCCGCTCGATGCCGATTACAGCGAGCTCGATTTCGAGTACCTCCCGAACGGCGGCTGGGGCGGAGGAGCACTCACACTCTATGCGACGACTTGGGAAACATTTCGCCCGGAACCGGAATGGTTGCAGGTGAATACCAGTCAGTCGGTGCAGGGGAGTCGCGAGGGCTGGCACACACTAGTGCTGCAGGTGGGCGCACGAACCGTGAAGTACTACGTCGATGGCGAGCTGCTCGCGACGCACGGTGAGCCGTACTATCCGGAAGAACCGATGTCGATCAACTTCAACCTGTGGTTCATCAAGGATGGGCTCATACGCAGCGGAGAATCGCGTCACTATGTGGAAGACATCGACTGGGTGTTTCATCAGAAAGACGCAACGCTTTCGCCGCAGCGCGTCGAAGAACTCGTTGGCGAGTTGCGTCAGGCTGGCGTGAAGTTCCGAGACACCGTGCCCGCGTTGAATCCGCCGCTAACGTCGCCGTGCAACTTCTGAGCTGCATGGGATTTTCGCGGCGTGCGACTTCTAACAAGCGGCGAGGGCGGTTACACTACGCGCCCCCTAAGGGGCGGTTAGCCAGCGGTAGAGCATGCTTTCACAGGCCGAGCAGGCGTCGCTGGTTCGATCGCACCGCCCGCCATGATCGTGGCTCAAACAGACTCATAGCAGACTGTGAAATCACGCACGCTACAGTTCATCCATGGGCTGAAGCCGAGTTGCGCATATGATATGCTTACCTATCACGTTGCCTGCGACAAGATATGAGCGGGTAGGTGAGCACTTCCGAGCCAGTACCACAAACGAAGGTCAGGAAGGCGAAGGCGACGGAGCGCAACAGCCAAGAACAATGAGTGCCGAACGCTAAAACGGTGCTTGCCGTCACGACCTGTACAGACAATTGGGTAGATTTCGTCGCAAAGCCGCTCTGCTGCACGATAGTGCGCGATACCTTACGCAAAGAACATGCTCCGAATACTTTGTGGAACGCGTCCGGGTGAAATTGCAAAGCGTCTCGCGAGAAGTCCGCCAAGTGCGCGTGAGCGGATCAGGAATGCAGATTTCAGCATCCGCTCATGTCAATGAACGGCCCGCGACTGTCCGTACATCCGAGGCGAGAGGCTTGTAAATACCGCCGGCTACAGGACCGGCGCCATGGCGAGCCACTGTCTCAACACGTCTCATCTGGCGCGTGACGATCAACAAGAAAACGAGAGCATAGAACATGATCTCGACATCAAGCGTCCAGTAAACGCCATCGACGTACGGTGCGCCAGGCACTTGTCTTTTGCGGCGACCATCGTAAGATTCGCAACCACCGTCATTGGGGAAAACGAGCCCCACACGCACAAGCGCTGGTGAGCAACACGGCGACCCAGAACGACGGGTACAAGCGGGACAATGCGCGAGACGCACGAACGTTTCATAGCCATCCTTGGCTTGTGCGGTCCAGCAGCGATTCACAAAGTCCCGCTGTATCCTGAAAGACAGAGGCACCCCCATCCAGCCAAACCGAGCGGACCACTTGATCATGTGCCCGAGTTGGAACAGCAATCGTTTGGCGACTGGGAGCGTCACTTAGTTGAAGACCACGAATCGCTCAGCGCTGCATAAAGCGTAGCCGGTCCAAGCTCAGCGATTCGGTCTTGCTCGGGTTCTTCCGCTGCTTCTATGATATCATTCGACGAGGCGCATCGCTGTGCGGAACGCACGCAGTGCTCATAACAAACTCGCGCAGTCAACTGTCGCCAAGGGCGGTCAATCCAGCTATCACAGCGCGGCCTGTCGCGCTGGTGTCCGATGCAACTGATAGCTACCGGATTGACGCCGAGAGCCCTCGGTTGGCGTCTACGACACGACGCGCCCCCAACGAGCGGTTAGCTCAGCGCGTCGCTCACTGCTGCACTTCACACGGCAGAAAATACAAAAACCGCACGCCTGGATCGACGTTCTCCCGGCGGCCACACAGCCGCCGAACCTTGACACCGCTACGGGAGCCACACAGCTCCATGGAAACGCCCCGACCGTTGGCAGCAGATTGGCTGGTAGGTGGTGGTGAGATGGGCGCTCTCATCCGCGCCAAGGAGTGGTCGAGCACGCCCCTTGGTCCCATCGACACCTGGCCGCAAAGCCTGCGCAGCGCAGTCAGCATTCTGTTGCCGTCGAAGGCACAGATCGTGCTCTTCTGGGGACCCGAGCTCGTTGCAATCTACAACGATGCGTATCGCCCGGTGTTCGGCTCCAAGCATCCTGCGGCACTAGGGATGCCGGCAAGGAAATGCTGGAGCGAGGTGTGGGACGTTCTCGAACCGCTGTTCCAAAGCGTCGTCAACACGGGCGAGGCGTTTTGGGCCAAGGATCATCTGTTCGGACTCGAGCGTCATGGTTACGTCGAAGAAACCTACTTCGATGTCTCCTACGATCCGGTGCGGGACGAAACCGGACGTGTCGGCGGACTGTTCTGCATCGTCAGCGAAACCACCGGCCGCATCATCGGCGAGCGCAGGCTCGGCGCTCTGCGCGATCTCGGGCGCGTCGGCAATGGAGCTTCATCCGTTGGGGATGTGTTTCGCAACGCGGCCGCGGTGCTGGAGCCCTACAGCAAGGATGTTCCGTTCGCAGCCTTCTACCGCTGGGATGTGCGGGAGGGCTCGGCATACCTGGAATCAACAACGGGGCTCGCCGCGGACAGTACCGCCGCGCCCGAGCGAATAGGCCGTGCGAACCGAGGCGACTCCTGGCCCGTGGGCGATGAATCGGAGCTGATGCTCGCAGACGCGTCGTGGACGACGCTGCCTGGTGGGCCGTGGCCGGAAGCGGTGAAGCAGGCGGTGGTGCTGAAGATCGCAACCCCCAGTCAGGAGCCGTATGGGTACGTCGTCCTCGGCATCAGCCCACGGCGCAGCTTCGATAACGACTACGCCGATTTCTTCCGCCTCGCGGGCTCCAGTATTGCGAATGCCATCGCCGGCGTGCGGGCATTGGAGGACGAGCGCCGTCGAGTCGACGCGCTCGCCGAGCTCGACCGGGCGAAGACGGCTTTCTTCAGTAATGTCAGCCACGAATTCCGGACGCCGCTCACCCTGATACTCGGGCCGCTGGAGGACGTTCTGGCGAAGACCGCAGGAGACATGCTGCCGGAAAGCAGGGCGGTGCTCATAGCAGCGCAGCGTAACGGCCAACGGCTTCTCAAGCTGGTCAACACTCTGCTCGACTTCGCGCGCATCGAAGCCGGGCGCACGCGTGTCTCGTATCAGCCGACCGACCTCGCCGATGTTGACCGTGGAGCTGGCGAGCAATTTTCGCGCGGCCTGCGAGCGTGCGGGCATCCGTCTCGCAGTCGATTGCCCGCCGCTGGCGGAGGCTGTCTACGTCGATCAGGAGATGTGGGAAAAGATCGTCCTCAACCTGCTTTCCAATGCCTTCAAGTTTACTTTTGAGGGCGCAATTTCGGTGCAGATGCGGGATGCCGCAAACCGCGTGGAGCTCATAGTCAGCGATACCGGCACCGGGATTCCTGCAGAGTCGCTGCCGCGCATGTTCGAACGCTTCCACCGCGTTGAGGATGCGCGGGGTCGCAGCCATGAGGGAAGCGGCATCGGCCTCGCGCTCGTCAACGAACTGGTGAAACTGCATGGTGGGTCGATCACCGTGCAAAGCAAGCTGGGAGAGGGGACCGCTTTCACGGTCGCGATTCCGAAGGGCAGTGCCCATCTTCCAGCCGAGCACGTCAAGGCGCAGCGCGAAACTGCCGCTACCGCTTCGCGCGCCGACGCATACGTCGCCGAGGCGCTGGGCTGGCTGCCTGAAGCGGAGCGCGTGCAAGCGCCGGCCGGACCGCATACTGCGCAGCGAGTCCTCGTGGCGGATGACAACGCGGACTTGCGTGAGTACGTGCGCAGGCTCCTCGCCGAAGACTACGAGGTACACGCAGTCGCCGACGGTCGCGCCGCCCTGGACGCCGCACGTGCGCGCCGACCCGACCTCATCATCTCCGACGTCATGATGCCTCAGCTTGACGGGTTCGGCCTGATCCGCGAGCTGCGCGCTGATCCTGGTCTGCGTTCGATTCCGGTGATCCTTCTCTCGGCGCGCGCCGGCGAAGAGGCACGTGTCGAGGGACTTGGTCACGGTGCCGACGATTATCTGGTGAAGCCTTTCAGCTCACGCGAGCTGCTGGTGCGCGTCGGCACACTGATGAAATCGGCCGAGATGCACCGTAGGTTGCGGGAAGGAGACCAGCGCAAAAACGAATTCCTGGCGACGCTGTCGCACGAACTTCGCAATCCGCTGGCGCCGTTACGCAGTTCCCTTGAAGTGCTGAAGATCTCCCGAGCTACGGGTGCGCTGCGACCAGCCGATATGGCGATGGAAATCATGGAGCGTCAGCTGAGTCACCTCGTGCGGCTGGTCGACGATCTGCTTGAAGTGTCGCGTATCACCGGCGGCAGCATCGAGCTGCGCAAGGAGCCGGTGAGACTCGATATCGCCTTGCGCAATGCGATCGAGGCTAGCGAACCTCTCATTCGTAGCGGAAACCATCGTCTGACCGTTTCGATCCCGCAAGAGCCCATGGTGCTGGAGGCGGATCCCGTCCGCCTTGCGCAGGTGTTCGCGCAACCTTCTCAACAATGCCGCGAAGTATTCCGACAGCGGCGGCGCAATCACCGTCGAAGCGAGGCGCGAATCGCTGGAGGCCGTTGTCGTGATCAGCGACCAGGGAGATGGCATCGAGCCGGAGCTACTGCCGCAACTCTTCAAGATTTTCGCGCGCGGGAACCAGAGTGCGAAGCGCAATCAGAGCGGGCTCGGGATCGGCCTCGCGCTCGTGCACCGGTTGACGGAGATGCATGGCGGACGGGTCGAGGCTGAAAGCGAAGGCTCAGGAATGGGCAGCCGATTCACTGTTCGCCTTCCCTTGAGCCCCGCCCAGCAGCTCAATCCCGAGGAGATCAGGCTCGCGATCCCTATCGTCGCGCCGGCGAGAATTCTGGTGGTGGATGACAACCGCGATGCTGCGGAGAGCCTGTGCATGCTTCTTAATCAAGCGGGTGCAGAAGTGCGGATGGCACATGATGGGCCGCAAGCACTGGCGGTTTTCGAGACCTGGCGTCCGCACATGGTGTTGCTCGACATCGGCATGCCTGGCATGGACGGCTACGAGGTGGCTCGTCGCCTGCGCTCGTCGCGACAGGAGCCGCGCGCTTCGATCGTCGCGCTGACGGGTTGGGGGCAAGACGAAGATCGCCGGCGCGCCCGGGAGGCGGGCTTCGATCACCACCTGATAAAACCAGTCGACCTCGAAGCTTTGCAGTCGCTGATTGCGGCCACTCAGGCTACCGAATCGATTCCGGCATCGCCCGCCGCCCACAGAACCAAGGCGTTCGTGGACGGAACGAACGCGTAGAGTCGTTTCATCAGGCCATCCGTCCGCACAGCCATGCTCACGGACTCCTTGGAGATCCATCCGCGGCGCCAATTACCAGTGGCGGCGCGATATCCGATCTGCACCCAGGTGCGGGTGCTCAAGCCGAATTCCACCGCCCTTTCCTGGCACACGAAAATCGGCACGCCTGGGGACAAGCGCTCGATCTGCAAGCCCTGCCAGCCGACACCGGTCGCGAAACGCGGCGGGCTTGCGTACACCTCTGCAGCCGATGAAGTGACAGCGCGAGCGGCGCATTCCTGCGCGGATGCACCAGCGGATGCAAGCAACGCTGCCGCAGCGAGCAGTGCTACCGCCAAGCCGGCTCTGAACTGAGATCTCATCTGCTGCCTCCACGCGGCGCAAGGGGCGCCGTCACCTCAATCTGTCGCGAGGTGGGCATCTATCGCAGGCGCGAATCGCAGGATGGCCCGCCGAGGAATCATCAGCCCGGCAGCCGCAGAAACTGCGGCTGCCGGGTCGGCGCGTCAGCAGCGGGAAGTACGCCGGCAGCGGAGTGCGGCATCTCCTCGATCACCTGGCAGCTGAGCGCGAACTCGATCGCAAGTGGTTGCATCGGGTCCTCAAGGACGTGGAGCGCGACCAGATCCGCGATTCGGACCTGCCCAGGCTGCACGCGCACCTGCGCCGCCCGCCGCGCGGCCCTCGCGCGGGCTCGGTCAGGTGAGAGGGCCATGCTCAGAAGCGATGCCATCCCTCGTACCCCGTGAATATCGCGGCGAGCACCAGCATTGCACCCACACTGCGCGCCAGGACCGAATTGACCGCGGGATTCGTCTCGAGCCAGCCACGCGCCTGCGCCGCGAGCAATGCCACCGACCCGTAGACCACTGCCTGCGTCACCGCGATGATCAGCCACAGCACGCCGGCCTGCACCCAGAGCGTTCCATAGTCGGGACGGAAGAACTGCGGAAAGATGGCGAGCATGAAGACGTACGCCTTCGGATTCAGCAGGCTCGTGAGCACTCCTTGTCGGAACGTCGCGGACGGTGGGCGCGATGAAGATTGGGAAGCTGCGCTGAACGATCCGCGACTGCGCAGCAGAGAGATGCCGATCCAGGCCACGTACAAAGCTCCGAGCAACAGCACGACATTGAACGCGGACGGAAAAACCTTTAGCAGGACCGCGAGTCCGGTGGCGCCCATCGCGACG